>NZ_JBWDNN010000004.1:0-639981 GCF_056269225.1 Paenibacillus sp. J31R120
AATACCGATGCCGAAGCTGTAGCCCAAGCTAAAGCGGCTTTGGAGCTTAACTATGGCAATGGCGACAATGATGAAAGTGTGACCCAAAACTTGACTCTGCCGGTGGCGGGAACAAGCGACACCACGATCAACTGGTCATCCAGCGATCCCATCGTCATTGCGAATAACGGGACCGTTAGCCGTCCATCTGCAACAGCAGGGGATAAAACGGTAACGCTCACGGCAACGATTACGAAGGGCAGTGAAACGGAAACGAAGACGTTCACCGTTACGGTGAAAGCACAGCCGGAGTCCAATACCGATGCCGAAGCTGTAGCCCAAGCTAAAGCGGCTTTGGAGCTTAACTATGGCAATGGCGACAATGATGAAAGTGTGACCCAAAACTTGACTCTGCCGGTGGCGGGAGCAAGTGGCACCATGATCAGCTGGTCATCCAGCGATTCGACTATCATAGCAAATGACGGCACCGTTAGCCGTCCATCTGCAGCAGCAGGGGACAAAACGGTAACGCTCACCGCAACGATTACGAAAGGCAGCGAAACGGAAACGAAGACGTTCACCGTTACGGTGAAGGCACAGCCGGAATTCAATACCGATGCCGAAGCTGTAGCCCAAGCTAAAGCTTCCTTGGAACTTAGCTTTAAGGGCGGAGACAACATGGAGAGTGTGACTCAGAACCTGAGCTTGCCTGCAACGGGAGCAAGCGGCACCACGATTAGCTGGTCGTCCAGCGATTCGACTGTCATTGCAAATGACGGAACTGTCAGCCGTCCATCTGCAGCAGCAGGGGACAAAACGGTAACGCTCACGGCAACGATTACGAAGGGCAGCGAGACCGAAACGAAAACGTTCACCGTTACGGTGAAAGCACAGCCGGAATCCGAAACCGATGCCGAAGCTGTAGCCCAAGCTAAAGCGGCCTTGGAACTCAGCTTTAAGGGTGGAGACAGCACGGAGAGTGTGACCCAAAACTTGAATCTACCTGAAACGGGAGCAAGTGGCACCACAATCAGCTGGTCGTCCAGCGATCCTGCTGTCATTGCGAATGACGGAACCGTCAGCCGTCCATCTGCAGCAGCAGGGAACAAAACGGTAACGCTCACGGCAACGATTACGAAGGGCAGCGAAACCGAAACGAAGACATTCAGCGTTAAGGTGAAAGCAAAACCAGCGCCTCCAAGAAATGACGATGAGGAATCAGCACCTGAATCCGGCAACTCGGGCAGTGAAGATGTCATTATATTGGTGAACGGCAAGCAGGAAAAAGCAGGAACAGCCATAACTGGCAAGCGTAACGACCAAACCGTCCTCACGATTACGATTGACCAGAAGAAGCTGGCAGACAAGCTGGCAGCGGAAGGCCAGGGGGCAATCATTACTATTCCGGTCAATACGAAGTTTGACGTGGTCGTTGGCGAATTGAATGGCCAAATGGTCAAAAATATGGAAAACCATAAAGCCATTTTGGAAATCAAAACGGATCAAGCGACTTATAGGCTTCCTGCGCAACAGGTGAATATTAATGCAATATCCGAACTTATCGGGAAGTCGGTCGCTCTAGAAGACATCAAAATACAAGTCGAAATCGCCGCGCCAGCAAGCGCTACGGTGAAAGTCGTGAATAATTCGGCAGAAAAAGGAACATTTACGCTTGTCGTTCCGCCAGTTGAGTTCACAGTCAGAGCGACATATGGAGAAACGACAATCAACGTATCGAAATTCGACATCTATGTGGAGCGTACCATCGCGATTCCGGATGGTGTCGATCCGAACAAGATTACGACAGGCGTAGTGATCGATCCCGACGGTACGGTACGTCATGTACCGACCAAGATCTCGATGATCGACGGCAAATATTACGCAATCATTAACAGCCTGACCAATAGCACGTATGCCGTCGTGTGGCATCCGGTTGAATTTAAGGATTCGGCTAACCATTGGGCAAAAGATGCCCTTAACGACATGGGCTCGCGGATGATCATTGAAGGTACCGGAGACGGTCTGTTCAGCCCTGACCGAGACATCACTCGTGCAGAATTTGCTGCTATTCTCGTACGTGCATTGGGACTCAAGCTGGAAAATGGCGCAACTCCGTTCGCGGATGTGAGGGAATCGGATTGGTACAGCAGCGCAATCTATACGGCTTATACGTATCAATTGATTAGCGGTGTTGCGGATGACACGTTCCGCCCGAATGACAAGATTACGCGGGAACAGGTGATGGTGATACTCGCTAGAGCGATGGAGATTACCGGACTACAAGCCAAGCTGCCTGTGCAGTCGGCAGACGCAACACTTCGTTCGTTCGGAGATGCAGCCGACGTATCTGGATGGGCGCAAAGCAGCGTTATCGAAAGCTTGCAGTCCGGCATTGTATCCGGAAGAAGCACAACCCAGCTTGCGCCGAAGGAATACATGACGAGGGCTGAAGTTGCAACGGTCATTCAAAGACTTTTGCAAAAATCGGATCTGATTTAACAAGAGAGCATCCAGTAAAGAAAAGAAGATGCGAATCCACAGGTAGATTAGAAAGAACCTTCATTATCACTTACAAAGTGATTTTGAAGGTTTTTTTGCATGATTCATCGGATTTACTTCCACTTGGACATCGTCAGCTTCTCCATTGCGTCCCAATGGGGAGTAGCGATATTGGTTTGGTTTTTCAGTTTTCGGAATGAATCGAACAAAGCGGCGATTTCGCTGAAAGAACCATCTACCAACTTCATAAACGGCAATTTGTGAATGATCATTAGACCATAGTAGAAGAAACGTCTATGCTTTCGAACAAGGTCAACTTGGCTGGTGGGTGTAATCGTATAATTCAACTTTTCCAACAATCGGAACCCGTCGTCGATCACATCTATGGCTTGTTTTAAAAGTTTTTTGTCCTTTGATGCTTGATTTAAGTCGCCGTCGTAAAGAAAACTAATCGAGTTTAAAGCGACGATCATCACGAAATGGCTTTTAAGCCAGGCATCGATATCCTCATGATAAGCTAATTTATATTTAACTCTTCTAAACGCTTCCTCAAGGATAGGCTTAATGGAGATTTCGCCGTCCAGGCTGCCTAATACCATTTGACCGCCTCCACGGATACAGATGATGCGTCCGCTCTCCTCTCGAAGACCAGCACTAATCTGAAAGCCGAAGATGACATTTTTCTTCACTTTACTCTTTTCCTTAATGACATTCTGCATCCCCAAGGCATCTGCATTATTACCCACCAGAACGATATTGGAAGACTGATTGTCAGCGAGAATAGACAGAACAGATGGGAAATCATTGTATTTCATTACGACAAAAATAAGGTCATAGAGATCATCGGATGCAAGCTCGCGAATAACGTTTACTTTATCGACGGTGTTGCGACGCTGAAAGTAATGGCGAATGACAAGTCCGTCAGTCTCTAGTTGCTCTGCTCTCTTGCCTCTCGCCAGCACAGTAACCTCATTGCCGCCGCGCGCCAGTACATGAGCAAGATAGCTGCCTAGAACGCCCGCCCCGTAAACCAATATTCTCATCGTCAATCTCCTTTTTCAACATATGTTGTTTTTTGATCATTCATTGAATAAAATAAGAATAGCAGTCCCCTTAGGCAAGCAGCAATCGCTAGATACACCAGTTTTGTTGGTTTTTCAACAGACTGAAATGGATTGTTTAATAAAGGAGAGCACTCTGTGGACAGAAGAGTTAAAAAGAACCAAACCGCCATCATGAATGCCTTCATGCATTTGATAACCGAGAAAGAATTCGGGAAAATAACGATTAACGAAATTGCGGAGCGTGCTGATGTCAATCGAGGCACTGTGTATTCGCATTACTCGGACAAATATGATCTATTGGACAAATGCATAGAGAATCAACTGATTCATTTGATGGAAAGCTGCTATTCTCCGGATGCGACTGGACCGTTCCCATCGAAGATGCCTTTGCTCCGTACGATTAAAGAAATCGAAAAAAATGCTCGGGTGTATAAGACTTTGTTAAGCATTAAAGACGTTCCTTCCTTCCGGGTTCATCTGAGCAGAATGATTAACCAACAGATCATGGAACATATGAACGAAAATCATTTGAACTTGGATGAACTGGACAAATCAATATTCGTACAATTCATGAGTTCGGCGATCGTTGGAGTGATCGAATGGTGGTTCAGCCAATCGATGCCTTGTTCTGCGGAAGAATTGACAGAACGGTTATGGTCTCTTCTAGAGATGAATCGGAGTATCCTCGTGGATGCGAAATCATGATATGGATTATTCATAAATACGACCTGCTGGCAAGCCAGCAGGTCGTATTTATATTTAGGCCAAAATATTAGCATTATGTTAGGTTTACTAGACAGGACACACTTGATCGATTTATGATAAAACTTATAAGAAAGCGCTTTATATTGGATGAATAGAGGATTCATAATTATCATTTTGTTAGCATTAGCGGGAGGGAACAAGAGATGGGAGTGGGCTCTATGATGCAGGAATATGATTACGAGTTTGCTAATTTCATTTACTATACGCCAGGGGATCTGGATAAGGAAGGACGGATATGGCCGGTACGGGCGGGCTGCAGCATGGCCAAGCCGAACTACAAAGTGGGACCCAAAAGGATCGAGTGCTACAGTCTTCACTTCGTGCAGGAGGGGAGGGTTGGGCTGGAGTACGAAGGCAATCAGGTTGAATTGCAGAAGGATGACCTATTTTGTTTGTTCCCGGGACGAACCTATAGCTACGACATGCTCCCTTCAGGAAAGCCGCTTCAAATGAGCTGGTTGGCGGTGGATGGCGAGAGAGCACTGACGCTGCTGGAGCTCGCGGGGTTAACGCATGAGAAGCCTTTTCGGAAAAAAGCGGTCAATTCAGGCATCCGAATGTCGGCGGATCGAGTCATCCATACGCTGGCAAGCGCTAAGCGGTGGTCTCCGGCAGGGGCATTGGAGCTGCAAAGCCTTGTTTACGCACTATTCGCTGAGTTGATAACGGAGACGGCACCTGCACCTGAGGCTGAGCTTGCCGGTTGGATTCATGAATGCATGAACTATATGGAGCTGCACGCATCGGAGGGAATATCCGTCCAGCAGGTAGCAGATTTCGCAGGTGTACACCGTTCCTATTTTACCCATGTGTTCACGAGCCAGGCGGGCTTGCCCCCAATGAAGTACATACAGAAGATCCGTATGGAGAAGGCAAGGCAGCTGCTGATCGACACGGACGCGACGGTTACGGAAATCGCCTTATCACTTGGTTATCCGAACCTGTATACGTTCACTAGAGCCTTCAAAATTTATTTTAAAGATTCTCCTCTAGCTCTGCGGAAGATGATCCATTAACCGAGAATAGGCACTTTATAGCTACGTCGATTGCAAGTCAGCATGTTCTATGAACCTAAAGGAGATTTCCCGATATGAAGCTGTCCAATCTTAGGCGATGGATATCG
The DNA here is from genome assembly GCF_056269225.1 of Paenibacillus sp. J31R120. Taxonomy (NCBI): domain Bacteria; kingdom Bacillati; phylum Bacillota; class Bacilli; order Caryophanales; family Paenibacillaceae; genus Paenibacillus; species Paenibacillus sp. J31R120. The sequence goes on from NZ_JBWDNN010000004.1 coordinate 5,431, forward strand.
CCCAGTCTTAGCATCCAGGGAAAAATATTTATCGCATTTAGTCTGGTCGCCCTGCTTTCCATTTTCTCTACGATCGGCATTGTCTATGTGAACATGCGTGAGAACATAAAGGATAACGCGGTTACCTCGGTGTCGGATAGTATTCGCCAAGCGGATGAATCCCTCAATATGATGCTGGAAGAGATCGACCGGCTGAACACCGTGGTGGTGACCAACAAAAATACGGTGATTGATACAATTCTCAGCCCGTCGGAAGAGATCAGTTATGAATGGTTTTTGGAACAGAAGCGGATCGATGAATTTCTATCGGTGCTCATTGATTATAAGCCCTATATTTCGCGGATTGCCGTTGTCGGTCTGAACGGAAAGGTGTTTTTCACCGGAGGCCCTTGGCTGGACCGGACGATCATCGGGACGCCGATGATGGATTTTATGCTGGAGAATGGATCGCGCCATGCTTATTTGAAGCAGACGGGTGTATCGGATGCCATTACCGTAGGCCGTGAGATCCGTTTTGACCAGGAGACCATCGGCGTTGTCATGGTGGATTTGAACTATGATTTTATCAAAAAAACGTACGGTGTGAAGCCGACCGCCGATAGCATGCTGTATGTGCTCGATAAGGAAGGCGGATTTGTCTATCAGTCCGAATCGGCGCCGTCCTTCGCTCCTTCCATCGAGAAGATCATAAGCATCAGACAGGAGTTTTCAGGGCCCGGCGATGCAGCGGAGATGAGTATCGACGGAAAATCCTATACCGTCGTTAGCCGTTCATCTGAGTATACGGGCTGGACGACGCTGGCGCTTATCCCGATGGATTCGCTGCTCAGCGAATCCGCGAAGCTACGCAAGCTGATGGCAGAAGTGTCAGTCATTGTACTGATCGTCGTGTTAATTGGCTCACTGAAAGTGTCATCACGCATCACTATTAATATCCGTCGTCTGAAGTCAATGATGATGCTGGTCAAGGATGGTAATTTGACTTTCCCCATGAAGGAGATCAAAACGAAGGACGAGATAGGACAACTGTACCAAGTCTTTATCAGCATGGTGGAGGAACTGAATCGACTGATGAAGGGGATCCGAATCAGTGAGAAGGAGAAGCGGGAGGCTGAGTTGACCGCACTTCAGGCACAGATACGTCCGCATTTTCTATACAACTCCCTTAATACCATCAAGTACTTGGCCAAGATGAACGGGGTGCCTAATATCGAGGAGGTATCCGGCTCGTTAATCGAGCTGATGCGCGGTGTTCTAGGCCATTCCAACGAATATGTTACGGTTCGTGAGGAGCTGGACTACGTGCGCAGCTATATCTCCATCGTGAAATATAAATACATGCAGCCGATTCCAGTGCATGAGGAGATTGAGGAAGATCTGCTGGAATGCCAGGTGCCTAAGCTGATGCTGCAGCCTATTGTGGAGAATGCCATCATTCATGGAATCGGCCCTCTGGAGGAAGGGGGGCTGGTCATGATTCGCGTCTATACAGAGAATCACGATCTTAAGATCGAAGTGACGGATAACGGCAAAGGCATGACTCGGGAGCAAATGGACTTGCTGCTGGGCGGCCCATTCAAAGGCGAGACACCTTCACGCTTCAGCGGCATGGGAGTGCGCAATGTACATGAACGAATCGTCCGTCAGTATGGAGAGCCGTACGGGGTGAGCCTGTATAGCGAGCTGACGTTGTATACGAAGGTCGTTATTACTTTTCCCGATCTGCGGGAGGAGGGAAAATCTGCTCAAGAGGTGATATAAGTCATGTATCAAGTGCTATTGGTAGACGATGAGCCGTTGGCCCGCAGCGATGTATGGACGTTAGTGGATTTCCGAAAGCACGGCTTTGAAATATGCGGCGAAGCCCATAACGGACTTATGGCTCTGGCGATGATCGAGCAGTCTCCGCCGCATATCGCCATTATTGATGTGAATATGCCCGAGATGAACGGTGTGGAGCTTAATCGGACGATTAAGGAACGATATCCAGCCATCAAGACAATCATGCTTAGCAGCTTCGACGACTATGATTATGTGCGCGATTGCCTGAATAACGGCTCCATCGATTATTTGTTGAAGCATCGGCTTGACGGCGCAACGCTTATTGGCCTGTTGAACAAAGCGGCATTGGAGCTACGCCAGGATGATCAAATCCTTGAGGATTTGAGCGCCCAGAAGGCTATAGCAGAACGAATGAATCCCGTGCTCATCCGCGGGTTTATAGCCGACCTGGTGAGGGGGAAGCCGGGATCCCTCCAGGAACTCGAAGCCTTTGCGAGCAAGAATGGCTTATATTCTGGGACGATCCGCTACGCTGCAGCGTCTCTTCAGATTGTCCCATTCCTGCTGCTGACGCAATCTTACAGTGACATGCAGACGAATCGGCTCGTCCAGCAGGCTATAGAGACCATGCAGCAGAGCTTAGGCGATGTGCAAGAACGCACGGTCGCTTACCTGGAGAATGGACGCCTGGTTGTTGTATTTGCATTCAAGGAACGCAGCGAGCATGTCGCTGTAAGTGAGGCCGGCCGAATGATGAGCAAGCTCAGCCATGCTCTGGAGCTGTTTCTGAATTTGAAGTGCGTCTATGCCGTCGGGCATGTATGCCACAGTCTGTCTCAGCTTGAAGCGAGCTACGTCTCCGCTGAGCGGAAGCTGGACTCTTATCCTGCTGCTGAGCCGACGGGACAAGCAACAGAATGGGGGAGCAGCGCACATGCTCAGCGCGTGTCATTAACGATTGAGGAGCAGAAGCAGCTGCTGCTCTCTATCGAGATACTTGATCAGGAAGGCATGCATCGGCTGATTGCAGCTGTATTCGATTCCATTCGAGAGCAACCGGTTCATTCCCATGCGGTGCAGATGATCATCAGCGAGCTGCTGCATATCGGCGATAAAGCTTGGAAGAAAGGGATGTCCCAGGCCGACTCTGCTGCGATGGATAGTCTGCCTGCTCGCAATGAGCTGGGCAGGTTAGGCAGCGTCGCAGAGATGGAGCAGTGGCTGCAAGACTATTATGCCGGGCTGCTGAAGCTGCTTAAGGAGAAGTATGCGGCCGGATCGTACTCCAGGCATGTGTCGCAAGCGATCGTATTTATTTTGGAAAGGTATTCGGGCCTCGTTACGCTGGAGCTGGCGGCAGGCGCAATCGGTCTGAATCCATCGTACTTAAGCAGGATATTCAAAGAAGAGACGCAGTCGACATTCTCGGAATATGTGAATCGGGTTCGAATCGATGCGGCTCGCAAGCTGCTGGGCAGCGGTCAATACACGATTAAGCAAATTAGCAATCTGGCGGGCTTTGCTACCTATAACTATTTCTTCAAAGTGTTCAAGGAAATCACCGGTGTGACGCCTCAGGCCTACTTGAACGGATTGGGAGGCGGGAGAGCGTCAGCGAAGTCGTAAAATATGTGGAGTAAATAGTCATATATTTATAACTTTGCTGCGAAACGCGTGAACTATAATGAGTGAACACCGGAAGTAAACGTTTTCAAATCACGGTGAATCGTACATTGGAGGTCACAGATATATGCGTAGACATTGGGGAAGAAGCGCGCTAACCATGCTGATCATTTCCGGTCTGATACTGGCCGGCTGCAGCAACGGCGGAGACTCAAAGAAAGAGACCAATAATCCGTCGTCTTCAACTGAAAGCGCTGTTAAAGCGGAAGGTTTCCCGATCGTAGATCAACCGATCAAGCTTAAGATGTTCACAAGAATTGCGCCTGCTAACGGAGCGTTCAAAGATATGCCAGTGTTCCAAGACTATGAGAAATTAAGCAATATTCAAGTTGAATTCACCGAAGCACCTACAGACGGCTTCGCGGAGAAAAAGAATCTATTGTTCGCGTCCAATGAGCTTCCGGATGCTTTGTTCCGTTCGGAACTTAATCCGCTTGAGACGATTCGCTACGGGACAGCCGGCCAGCTGATTCCTCTGGAGGATTTGATTGAGGAGTATGCACCTAATTTGAAAGCTTTGATGGAGCAATATCCAGAGATCCGCTCGGCCATTACGACTCCGGAAGGACACATTTACTCGATCCCCGGCATCGTAACGACAGGCTCGGCGCGTACGGACAAACGCTGGATCAACAAAGCGTGGCTGGAGAAGCTGAACCTGGAAGAGCCCAAAACGACAGAAGAGCTCTATCATGTGCTCGTCGCTTTCCGGGATGGGGATCCGAACGGCAACGGCAAAGCGGACGAAATTCCGATGACCGCACGTAATGCTGCTGCTGGGATCATTATCGTCAATATGATGGCCGGATCGTTTGGCCTGGATTTGCAGCTCGGCTATAACATCAACATCGAAGATGACAAGGTCAATATTTGGAGCGGCGATGAGAAGCATAAAGAGCTGTTGATGTACTTGAACAGGCTGTATAAGGAAAAGCTGCTGGACCCGGAAATTTTCTCGCATACGGAAGCGCAATATCTGGCGAAGCAAGGATCGGGCAATACGGGTCTATTCTTCGACCAGACGAACAACAATTTCCTGCCAATCATGGATCAATATGTGGGCATCGCTCCTCAAGCCGGCCCGAATGGCGACCAGATGCAAAGCGCGGTAGCACCGGTGCCACGCGACTTCGGAGCCTTCGCCATTACATCCGTGAACAAACATCCGGAAGCGACGATGCGCTGGATCGACTATTTCTACAGTGACGAAGGCTCTACGCTGCTGCGTTTCGGCAGAGAGGGCGAGCATTACGAGATGAAGGACGGCGTTCCGTATTACTTTGATGATTTTGTGGCCATTACAGGCGCACAAGGCAAGATGACCCCGTATGCAGGAGGCGGCGCGCCTCACTTGATCAGCGACCAGGTAGCGTCTTTCATTAATCCGCCGCAAGTTCAAGAGGCGTTCAAGAAGCTGGAGCCGTACATGCCGGAGATCCGCTACGCGAATCCGATGTTCGATGAAGAGACCGCTCAGAAGGTTAACATTCTGCGCAACGACATCGACAAGTATGTCAATGAGCAAAGCACGAAGTTTATCGTCGGCGCGCTCGGCTTCGATAAGTGGGAGGAATTCCAGTCTACTTTGAACAAAATGAAGCTCGATGAACTGGAAGGGATCTATCAAACAGCTTATGACAAGATGGCGAAATAATATCGACACCGCATTAGTAAGGAGTGAGTGCCCATGAAGAGCGTACAAGATGATGCAGCCGCTCTATCCCCTATCCAGCCGAGGCGGGGATCCGGCCTATTCCGAAATATAGCCAAACGGTATGACCTGTACCTCATGCTGCTTCTGCCGATAGCCTGGTACTTAATCTTTCACTACGGTCCACTGTACGGGCTGCAAATCGCATTCAAAAATTTCAATCCGGCCAAGGGCATCATGGGAAGCCCATGGGAAGGGTTCGGGCATTTCGTACGGTTCTTCGATTCGTATTATTTCTGGAGGCTGTTATGGAACACGGTGTCCATCAACTTGTTCTCGCTGCTTATCGCATTCCCCATTCCGATTATGCTGGCTCTGCTTGTTAACGAAATCCGAAGCAAGACCTATAGCAAATGGCTGCAAAATATTACGTATATCCCGCATTTCATTTCGGTTGTCGTAATCGTAGGCATATTGAACGTGTTCCTGTCGCCGACAGGACCGATCAATATGCTGATCGAGGCATTCGGCGGTTCATCCGTCCGATTCCTGGAGTCGGCCGGCTGGTTCAAGACAATCTTCATCGGCTCGAACATATGGCAAAACATGGGGTGGCAATCGATTATCTACATTGCAGCGCTCAGCGGGGTGAATCCGCAGCTTTACGAAGCGGCCAAGATGGACGGAGCGTCGAGGCTGAGACGCATATGGCATGTCTCGCTTCCGGGCATAGCTCCGGTCATCGTCATCCTGCTCATTCTGGATATCGGCCATTTCATGAATGTCGGCTTTGAGAAAATTTTGCTCATGCAAAATAACTTGAACCTGGAATCAAGTGACGTCATCTCCACGTTTGTCTATACGACAGGCATCTTGAAGGGTGAATACAGTTACACCGCAGCTATTGGACTGTTCAACTCGGTCATTAATCTCATCTTGCTGCTGATGGTGAACCGGTTCGCGCGCAAGACGTCGGAGACGAGCTTATGGTAAAGGAGGATTACAGTCATGTCGAAGCAACAGGCCATAAGCAAACCGTCGGATGAGAGGGTATTCGACTTCATCGTGTATGTGATTGCTACAGTCATCATGATTATTGTGCTGTATCCGTTGATCTTTATTGTCAGCGCTTCGTTCAGCGATCCGGCCAAGGTGCTGAGCGGAGAAGTATGGCTTCTGCCAAAGGGAGTGACTTTGGAAGCGTATAAGAGCATTTTGCACAACGATAAAATTTGGACGGGATACCGCAATACGATCGTTTATACCGTGGTTGGTACGATCATCAACATCATCATGACCATACTGGCGGCCTATCCGTTGTCCAGACCAGACCTTCCCGGGCGGAACGCCATTATGATCTTGATTACGCTCACGATGTTTCTCGGCGGCGGATTGATTCCAACCTATTTGCTGGTTAAGGATCTAGGGATGGTCAATACCATGTGGGCGCTGATCGTTCCCGGGGCAATCGCCACGTACAATCTGATCGTCATGAGGACGTACTTCCAATCAAGCATTCCATGGGAGCTGCAGGAGGCGGCTCACATGGACGGCTGCTCCAACTGGAGACTTCTGTTTAGCATTATATTGCCTCTATCCAAACCGATATTGGCGGTTATGGTTCTGTTTTATGCGGTTGGCCATTGGAATTCATTCTTCCCTGCGCTGATCTATCTCCGCGACGAGGCTCTGCATCCGCTTCAGCTTGTGCTGCGTGAAATTCTCTTGATCAGCAACTCGTCAGCCGTTGAGGGCGGCAGTGTCGGACTGGAGAAGCAGATTCTGCTTGCGGAGAGTATTAAGTTCGCGGTCATTATCGTGTCTACTTTGCCGGTATTGATCATGTATCCATTCGTGCAGCGGCATTTCGTCAAGGGCGTTATGATCGGATCGATTAAAGGTTAAATCCGCAACCATTAAGACAAATCAGCTGGAGGTTTATTTTGAATACAAACGCAAAGATCAGGATCGACTGCAGCCAAGCAAGCGAGCATACGGTCAACCCATACTTGTTCGGCCATTTTGTAGAGGACATTCGGGATCATATGGAAGCGATGCTTGCGTTCCCGCTTAAGGATATGGATTTCGAAAGCGAAGCCGAGACGAGGAAAGAGATATCCGGAAGCTGGTATGCCTATACGAACGGACGGAACACGAAGTACGCGCTGGAGGCATCTGCCCCGAAGCATTCGGGGCGCGCGCAGCGCATCCGTATTCTGAGCGATGACGAAGCTTATGCCGGTATCGCGCAGAAGGCAGCGCTCATGGGACCTGCGGAATACGCGGTCAAGCTTGTGGCCCGTGCCTCCATCGAGCTGAAGGCGATCATCGTCGAAGCGGTGGACCGGCGCTCGGAGGAGCTTCTGGGAAGAGTCCAGTTTGAGCTGGGCAGCCACAACTGGCGCGAGTATGAGGCGCGGCTATCCATTACCCGCGAGTGTGTCGACGCCGAAATCCGCGTATACGTTCCGGCTGATCAGCCGAGGTGGGCCGATCATGTGTCCACCGGCATGCTGTGGCTCGACCATGTCTCTTTATTGCCTGTCGACAGCGTCGCTATGGTGAAGCGCGAAGTCATCGACATGACGAGGGATCTGAACGCGGGGATGATGAGGCTTGCCGGCAATTACATCAGCGCCTATCACTGGGAGCATGGCGTAGGTCCAACCCTCGAGAGACCGGTCATGTACAACGAAGCTTGGGGCGGATGGACGAGCAAATACTTCGGTACAGATGAATTTATTCAGTTCTGCCGCGAGCTTCAAGTGGAGCCCCTTATCTGTGTCAATGACGGATCGGGAACGCCCCAGGAAGCTGCCGATTGGATCGAATACTGCAACGGCGGCGTCGATACTCCTATGGGAGCGCTGCGTGCGGCGAACGGGAATCCTGAGCCGTACAATGTCCGCTATTGGGAGATTGGCAACGAGGTGTGGGGACAGTGGCAGGTAGGCACTTGTACTGCAGATCAATTCGCCAGACGTGCGGTTTCCTTCGCTGAAGCCATGAAGGCGGCTGATCCCTCTATCGTGCTCTTGGCCTGCGGCCATTTCGAGCAGGAGTGGAATAAGACCGTCCTCGATATAGCGGGCGAGCATTTCGATTATCTTACCTTGCACTTGTATCACGGTTACGGTCTCTTCGGCATGAATCGAAATACGCCGGAGGAGGATCGGTATAAGGCAATTGCTTCTTATCCCGAATTTACCCGTCATCATATCCAGCAGACAGCCGAGCATATTCTGGCGGACGCGAAGCATAGCCATGTGAAGCTGGCCATTACCGAATACAACACGATGTATGATCCCAACACGTCACGGAAAGGTCTCCCGAATGAGCATACATTGGGCGCGGCTGTCGCTAATGCTGCCAACTTGAACGAAATGATACGCAGCAGCGACCTGGTTCACATCGGCAGCTTCTCCGATCTGGTGAATGGCTGGCTTGGCGGATGCATCCGCGTAGGTGATTATTATGCCGACCAATATTGCGGCAAGGAGCCCGGCTGGAGCGGGTTGCCGCTTACCGTATACGGAACGCCAACGTATGAAGTCATGAAGCTTTACGCGAATCGGGATGTTCGGCATATTCTGCCCGTCGCAGCTGAGTGCGGTAAGTTTGCCGTCCCGTCGCTCAAGGAGACGCCTATGAAGCTGGACGCGCTGCCTGATCTTGATATTGTGGCTGGCACGAACGACGACCGAAGCTCCGTCACCGTATTTATCGTGAACCGCAGCTTGAACGAGGTGAAGGCGGCGCTTGATCTGGAAGCGTTCGAAGCTTCGGAAGAGACGATTCTATATGAAATTACGGGAGAATCCTACGACGATATTAATTCCGTGTTCGAGCCAGAACGGGTTTTATGTGAGGAAAAAGTCGTCCCTGCTAAGCAATGGAAGCTCGGCTACCCACTGCGTCCTGCTTCCGTGTATGTACTGGAAATAAAGGCAAAGCATCATAAATAGGAGGTACAGCATGACAACTAAGGCATATATCAAAGACTATCCGAGACCTCAATTCGTACGCGATCATTGGCTCTCCTTGAACGGCGAATGGAGCTTCCGCTTCGATGACCAACGCGTAGGAGAGAAAGAAAAGTGGCAGGAGAAATTCGAAGAGACACATAAAATCAACGTGCCCTTTACGTATGAGACCAAAGCAAGCGGAATCGGAATCGAAGAGTTCCACTCGCAAGTCTGGTACAACAAAGCCGTTCATATCCCGAAGGAAGCTGAAGGGAAGCGGGTGATCCTTCATTTTCAAGCGGTGGATTATGATGCCAAGGTATGGGTGAACGGAGCATTGGCAGGCGGGCACCAGGGCGGCTATGCGGCCTTCTCCATTGATATCACCCCGTATCTCGTGGTCGGGGCGGAGAATCAAATCACGGTAAAGGTCAAAGACAGCAATAGCTGTTATCAGCCGCGCGGCAAGCAGCGCTGGACCGACAACAATTTCGAGTGCTTCTATGTCCAGACGACTGGAATCTGGCAGACGGTATGGATGGAATATGTCGAGGAACAACGGCTGGATGCGGTCAAGATCACACCGGATTTCGACCGTTCCATCGTCCGTTTCGATTACGAGGTGAATGGGGTAGAGGCAGCCGGCGACTTAAGGCTGGAAGCTATCGTTACGTTCAAAGATAAGCCCGTAAAGCGAGTTAGCCTGGCGATTGACCGCCCTTGTCTGACCGTTGAGGTTGATCTGCTGCATGAGGCGAACGGCCCGTGGAAGAGAAGCTTCTGGTCTCCCAATCAACCGAACCTCTATGACGTGGAATTTGTGCTGTATGCGAATGACCAAGTCGTGGACCGGGTGTTCTCTTACTTCGGCATGCGGAAGATTTCCATCAAGAATGGAGAAGTGCTGCTGAACAATGTGCCGATCTACCAGCGATTGATTCTGGATCAAGGTTATTGGACGGACAGTCACCTGACTCCGCCAAGCGAGGAAGCTCTGATCGAAGATATCGATCATATTCTGGCGATGGGGTACAACGGTGTGCGCAAGCATATGAAAATCGAAGACGCACGTTTTCTCTATTGGTGCGATGTGAAAGGTCTGCTCGTATGGTCTGAGATGGCGGCTACCTTCGAGTTTCATGACAGGGCGGTTGAGGCGTTCACGAAGGAATGGCTGGAGATCGTGAAGCAGCAATATAATCATCCAAGCATTATTACTTGGGTTCCCTTTAACGAATCATGGGGCGTTCCTCTCATTCTGCAAGATGTGCGGCAGCAGAAGCTGACCGAGGGCATCTATCATTTGACCAAATCCATTGATCCTTACCGCCCGGTTATCACGAACGACGGCTGGGAGCATACGGTGTCCGACATTCTAACGCTGCATGACTATGTCGCGTTGGGAGATGATTTTCTAAAGCGTTATGCGAGCAAGGAAGCGATTGTAACTAATGAAACGACTTGCAATCAATGGAAGTATGCGTTTGCCGAAGGATACGAATACCGGGGACAGCCGATCATCATCAGTGAATTCGGCGGAATCGCGTTCAAGTCGGACAAGGGCTGGGGCTATGGTGACCAGGTTGCATCAGAAGAGGATTTCATTAATCGATTCCGCGGTATTACCCAAGCGATTAAGGACGTTGCCTATATTAGCGGGTATTGCTATACGCAGCTTGCCGACGTCCAGCAGGAAATCAACGGGCTTCTGACGGAAGATCGCAAGCCGAAAATTCCGTTAGATACGATTAAGGCCATTAATTTAGCCTAAATATAACGTAAGAAACGGACTGTGCGAGATGCACAGTCCGTTTCTTATGCCAGTTAACTTATGACTTTCGATAAAAGCTTGGCGGCTGTCCATAGTAGCTTTTAAAGGCATGAGTGAAGGAGTACACGTCGGAATACCCGAGGGAAAGGGCGATATGAGAAATCGGAAGTGCTGTTGTATTCACTATTTTCATAGCATCCTCCATGATCAGATTCGTCAGATACCGATGCGGGCGCATGCCGACCTTCTGGTGAAAGACGTTGGAAAAATGCGAGCGGTGGATCCCGACATGATCGGCCATATCGGTTACGGTTATGCCTTCCTTATAATACAAATGAATGTAGTCTATGCTTGTAGCGACCCAATCATCGGTTCTTGAAGCGGTCTTTAGTGGCTTAGCCAATTGGACAATCTGATTCAGCACAGCGTAAAACCGTTGCGTTAAGGAGAAGTCATCCTGCTTCACAAGATGCTTCCATTCTGAGGCAAACTGAAAAAACGACTGCTCCAGCCCCTCATTGAAAAAGTTTTTAATATAGGGGTTTTTGAGCGTAAGTCCAAGACGGCTGGTGATTAGCGGCATTTGTTTGCCCTCGGCAGCTACCCAGAACATGTTGAGAGCGGGTTCTTCATGAGGTGTAATGTAATATTCATGAATGTTATTCGGGAATAAGACGAACAGATCGCCTCGCGTAAGGACGATCTCTTCCTGATTTACACGCAACGTAACCTGGCCTGCATGAACGAAGTGCAAGCTGTAATAGGCGATAAAGCGCGGTCCGATATGATAGTTTGGTTTGGCCTCATTATAGCCTATACGTATGGGGATCACGCCGTTATGCTTCTCGAGTGCATTAGGCGTGTGATATAAATGCTCCGCATATTCATGGGTAAACTCTATCATGCACACGACCTCTTCCAATGTTAAAGGTTGATGGATGTCCCTATCATTTTAACATCAGGACGGATGAATAGAATAGTAAAGCCTGCAAGCTGGCGCCATACTCTTATCGGTTCCAGCTTGCATGCTTTTCTCCTTCAGATCGGAAGAATTAAGCGTGACAAATTCTGGGCATCGGCATCGACTCTTTCCCAAGCTCAGCCCATACGTATTTGAGCAGAAGCTCTGATTTTAAAGCGGCGAAATCAGGGTTGTCCCACAAGTTATGCAGCTCGCTCGGGTCCTCTTGCAGGTCAAAAATCTCACCGTACGTTTGGTTGTAATAAACCGTAATTTTATATCGTGCATCGACGTACGTCTTCTGATGGATGGTGGTTGCTTCATGCCTGAATTCACAGATCGCATGGTCCCTTGCTTGATCCGATGTCCCGAGCCAAACCTCCTTCTGATCTACTCCTGTCATAGCATGAGGGATAGGCAGATTGGAGAAGGACAGGATGGTAGGGGCAAGATCGACAAGCGACTGGATGGCCTCGGAGGTCTTGCCGGCCGCTACATGACCCGGGTATCTCACAATGAATGGAAGCTTGATCAAATCCTCATAGTGGAAGCCGCCCTTGGCTTGCAAGCCGTGCTGTCCGAAGAAATGGCCATGGTCGGTCGTGAAGACGATCAAGGTATTGTCGGCCATACCGAGCTCGTCCAGTTTATCGAGAATGGTCCCGATATACTTATCCATCATGCTGACCATGCCGTAATACACGGCGACTAATTTCTTCCTGTCTTCCTCCGTCAGCTTGAATTTTCTGCCATATTCGTAGTAGTGATGGGAGCGGTAACCGTGGATGTCGAATCCGCTCTCCCGTAAGCCCGAGAAGTCAGGGGCTTCTTCTTGAGTCATGCGGAAATGCGGCGGATTAAGATCATGTTCACCCGGAACCAGAGAGGGAATGGTAAGCTGATCGGGATCGTACATCGTATCCCATGGCTCAGGTACCAGATATTCGGGATGAGGATCGAAAAAGCTGGACCACAAGAAAAAGCTGTCGTCATTCTGCTTATATTGCTCTAGTAAAGCATTGGTTCGTTCGGCGATCCATGTATTATAGTGGTACTTCTCAGGAATTGGCCATTTGTAAGTCTGATTGGGGTCCATGGTGCCTGTCGGCGGCAAGAAATAATCCCTCCAATTGGCACAGCCTTTATCCTCCAGCCATGCGGCATAGTGCTGCCCGACATGCGCTTCATTGGTATGATTGCGTGCTAGCTCCACATGAGAGAAGCCGTAAAAAGAGTCCTGATTCTTTCTCCAGTAATCCAGGTCTTGAAGGATAGGGTACGATTCTAGTGATGAATATTGTTCTGTTGAACGCAGGGGTTGAAAATGCGCCTTGCCGACCAACGCTGTTTGATAACCGGCTTTCTGGAAGTCTTCACCAATGGTATGGCGATCCTCAAGCAGCTTCGTTCCAAGCGTCCAAGCCCCATGCTGGCTTGGGTACATGCCGGTAATAATGGATGCCCGGCTAGGCGTACAGGTAGGGTTGGGGCAATAAGCCCGGCTGAACGTTGTCCCCTCATGAACCAGCCGGTCCAGATTGGGAGTATGGACTTCATGGTTGAATGCGCCTATCGTATTCCAATGCTGCTGGTCGCTCGTAATAAGCAAAATATTTGGTTTTTTCATAGAATCAGCTCCTTTTTGCATATCATTATAATCAATTAGGGCAAGCAAAAGGATAGCATAATGTGTTGTTTTTATTTGTCATTTTGTAAGGCTATTTCGGAAAATGTTTTGTGAAACGAGCGGCCTATCGAATCGAAAGCATCATGTAGGAAGGCTATAACCCTTGAATACTGCGGGGTGTGTTTAGTAACATGGATGAATGAGCTAGACAACAGAATGCTAGATTAAAACATTAATCTGGTTTGTAGGTGGAGGTGAAAACATGACGGCCAATAAAATTATGGAAGTCGCACTTCGTCACTTTGCGCGAAATGGATATGACGGTGCTTCTCTTGCGGATATTTCCGCTGAAGTAGGCATTAAGAAACCTTCCATTTATAATCACTTTAATGGTAAAGACGATATGTTCCTCACGGTATTTAAGGCGGCGGGTGATAGGGAGACGATCTTCATTCAGGACTATTTGGAGAAAAGTAGTTCTCATTCGCTGGAAAATAAGCTTTATAGCTTCTTAAGCGCATATAGAAATCGATATGAGCAAGAGGATGATACGAAATTCTTTTTGCGTATAGCGTTCTTTCCGCCTGCTCATTTGGAGAAGGAGGTTGTGGATTACAGCAATCTTCATCTCGATCGAACGAATGCGGTGCTCGAAACCGTATTTAAAGCTGCGGCAGAAAGCGGCCAGTTGCATCCCGAGGTTTCGATTGACCGGGCTTCTACCGCTTTTACAGCGGTATTGGACGGGTTATTTGTCGAGATGATTTACGGTGATTTGGAGCGATTCCAGAAGCGGCTGGATGCATCCTGGTTTATTTTTTGGCGAGGGATACAAAACCATACATAATGGACTGCTGGGAGCGGGGCCAGGGGAGACTAAGGTTTTCCCTGGTTTTTTGTTGTGCCGTGCCGTGCGTATCCTGTGAAAAATCAATTGAGTTCCGATTCTTTCTATGATAAACTAACGATCGTTAGTTAGTTGACAATGTAAGCTGCTTAGTATGTAGGCATATGGGAGGTAGTTATATGGAGCTTTGGTTTACCGAGCATCAGACAAAATCGTTTGGGATTACAGCTAAAGTGAAGCAATCCCTTCACACCGAGAAAACACCTTTTCAACAGCTCGATATGGTAGAAACCGAAGAGTTTGGCAATATGCTCGTGCTCGACAATATGGTGATGACGACGGAAAGAGATGAATTTGTCTATCATGAGATGATTGTTCATGTCCCTCTGTTCACTCATCCGAATCCGCAGAAGGTGCTGGTCGTTGGCGGCGGGGACGGCGGTACGATACGTGAAGTGCTGAAGCATCCGGGCGTGGTTCAAGTGGTGCAGGTAGAGATTGATGGTAAGGTCGTGGAGTATTCGAAGAAGCACCTGCCTAGTATTTCCTCCGCTTACGGGAACCCGAGAACGGAGCTGATTGTCGGTGATGGCTTCATGCATATTTTGAATAGTACGGATGAGTATGATGTAATATTGGTAGACTCGACCGAGCCAGTCGGCCCTGCTTCTAATCTATTTACGAAAGGCTTCTACGCAGGCATTGCCAAGGCTTTGAAGGAAGACGGCATCTTCGTGGCGCAAACCGACAATCCCTGGTTTAAAGCTGATCTGATTCGCAAGGCAATTCAGGATACAAGGGAGATCTTCCCTGTCACTCGTCTGTATACATGCAACATCCCAACCTACCCTAGCGGAATGTGGACCTTCACCATGGGGTCGAAGACATATGATCCATTACAGGTAGAAGCCGAGCGTTTCTTCAATATAGATACCAAATACTACACGCCTGAATTGCATAGAGCCTCTTTTGTTCTGCCTAAGTTTGTGGGGGATTTGTGTAAGTAGGGTATTGATATCGTTAAGGGAGTTAACCTCGTTAAGCAGCGGTAGTCTGGGATTTTCGTTTCCTGAGGTGCTGCTGTTTTTATTTGTGAGTAAAATTTGAAAATCTGAATATTCTGTGCTACCATGAAAAACAATAAATGTTGCGATGAAGAGAAGAAAGTGCGAAGGCGCTTATGTCCAGAGAGCAGAGGGAACGGTGGAACCTTTGCCATATTCCTTTGTATGATGTCGTCTCGGAGCATTTTGACAGAAAGTCGAATCTGACATAGATTCGGTGAGTAGACTCAAACGAAATGGCACACGTTATCGTGCCGCAGGCAAGGGAAGCCTTGCCTCATGAGGCCAGAGACCGCAAGGTTTCCGGTGAATCAGGGTGGTACCGCGAAATGTTCCCCTTTCGTCCCTTTGAGCATGCAGCTTATGGCTGTCTGCTGAGGATGAGAGGGGTTTCTTTATTTTATAAGGATAAGCGATG
This sequence comes from Paenibacillus sp. J31R120, assembly GCF_056269225.1. Classification (NCBI taxonomy): domain Bacteria; kingdom Bacillati; phylum Bacillota; class Bacilli; order Caryophanales; family Paenibacillaceae; genus Paenibacillus; species Paenibacillus sp. J31R120. The sequence continues at coordinate 21,200 of NZ_JBWDNN010000004.1, forward strand.
AAGAGAAAAAAGCATAAGGGATCTTATGTCCAGAGAGCAGAGGAAGCGGTGGAACCTTTGCCATAAACCCTTTATGCGATGTCACCCTCTGAGCTTTTTGGCAGAAAATCGGACTGACTGGTTCGATGAGTAGATCCAGACGGAATGGCACACGTTATCGTGCTGCAGGCAAGGGAAGCCTTGCCTCATGAGGCCGAAGACCGCGAGGTTTCCGGCAAACCAGGGTGGTACCGCGAAAATGTTCCCCTTTCGTCCCTTCAAGCATGCAGCTTATGGCTGTCTGCCTAGGATGAGAGGGGTTTCTTTATGGATACGGATAAAGCGATGAAGAGAAAAAGCATGAGGGCACTTATGTCCAGAGAGCAGAGGAAGCGGTGGAACCTTTGCCATAACCCTTTATGCGATGTCGTCTCCGAGCTTTTGGCGGAAAATCGGGCTGACCAGGCTCGATGAGTAGACCCAAACGGAATAGCACACGTTATCGTGCTGTAGGCAAGGGAAGCCTTGCCTCATGAGGCCAGAAACCGCGAGGTTTCCGGCAGATCAGGGTGGTACCGCGAAAATGTTCCCCTTTCGCCCCTTTCAGCATGGCAACTTATGACTGCCGGTTGAGAGGGGTTATTTTGATTGAAGGAGGAGCTTTAATGGAAAAAGAAATAATGGCGAGCATGGAACAGCAGCAGGAGGAGTGGATTACGGGATCGGAGGTTCTATTGCGTTGCTTGCTGCAAGCAGGAACCGACTGTGTATTCGGTTACCCGGGGGGCAATGTTCTGTACATCTATGACGCGATGGTGGATCGTCCGGATTTCAAGCATATTTTGACCAGGCATGAGCAAGGGGCCATTCATGCGGCGGACGGGTACGCCCGCTCGACAGGGAAGGTTGGCGTATGCATCGCGACCTCCGGGCCAGGCGCAACCAATCTGATAACCGGCATTGCGACAGCGTATATGGATTCAGTGCCGCTGGTCATTATTACAGGCAATGTCTCTACAGCTGTCATTGGCACGGATGCCTTTCAGGAAGCCGACATTATCAGCATGACGATGCCGATCACGAAGCATAATTATTTTGTTCGCGACGTTAACGATTTACCGCGCATTGTCCATGAGGCCTTCCACATTGCCAGCACGGGGAGGAAGGGACCGGTATTAATCGACATTCCGAAGGACGTGTCTAATCACAAGATGTTATACAAGCCAGCCGATGAGTTGAGCTTGCGGGGATACGGAGGGGCTCCAAGCCCGAACCGGGAGGCGATCGATCAGCTGATTCAGGCCATTGCCGAGTCGGAAAAGCCAGTTATAATCGCCGGAGGCGGTGTGGTCTACTCCGATGCGTCGAGTGAGCTGTTGGCATTTGTGAATAAAACCCGTATTCCTGTAGCCACCACATTGCTTGGATTAGGCGGGTTCCCGAGCGGGCATGACCTGTGTCTGGGCATGATGGGTCATCACGGCACCTATGCGGCGAATATGTCGGTTCAGAACGCTGATTTGATTATTTCCATCGGCTCGCGCTTTGATGATCGGGTTACGATGAAGGTAGATGGGTTTGCTCCTCATGCCAAGAGGATTGCCCATATCGATATTGATCCGGCGGAGATCGGCAAAAACGTAAATACGGATATTGCCTGTGTCGGCGATATAAAGGCGGTACTGGAATACGCGAATGCAAAAGTGAGGTCTGCGCAATCCTCGCGCTGGATAGAAGAAGTGCAGCAGATGAGGTCGGAATATCCGCTGAGGTATAAGGATTCCGAGACCGAGCTTAAGCCGCAATATGTGCTGGAGATGATTCATCAGACGACAGAAGGCAATGCGATTATTACGACAGACGTAGGCCAGCATCAAATGTGGACCGCTCAATTTTACAAGTTCAATCATCCTCGTTCGCTCGTCACTTCTGGGGGATTAGGAACCATGGGCTTCGGCTTTCCGGCTGCTATCGGCGCACAGATCGGCAATCCGGATCGGCTGGTCATCTCGATCAACGGTGACGGCGGCATGCAGATGTGCGCACAGGAGCTGGCGATTTGCGCCATTCAGAACATTCCCGTGAAGATAGTTGTTCTTAACAATGAAGTGCTGGGGATGGTAAGACAGCAACAAGAGCTCATGTACGAGAGGCGATACAGCCAGATCGAGCTGGCGGGTAGTCCGGACTTTGTGAAGCTTGCGGAAGCTTACGGGGTTAAGGGATTGAGAGCGACGAACAAGACAGAGGCGCGTCGCGCTTGGCAAGAGGCATTGGATACAGCCGGGCCGGTGTTGGTGGAGTTTGTGATTCCAAGGGAAGAGAATGTATATCCGATGGTTCTTGGCGGGACGACATTGGATCAGCTCATTATGGGGGAGTTTGAATGAACATCAAGGCAGCCTGGAACTAGATGTCCATGGCTGCCGCTTTTTTTCACCGACGGTATGCTTCACCGTCTCTCGCGTCCACTTAATCGGGGTCGCCCGACATTGATGTAAAGAGATGGTAGGAGGCTTGCTCCGGTTTTGTTTTTTTGCCGTATTTGCTTGTGAGTTGTTCCAGGTAAGCCTTCAGATCCTTAGCCTCATCCGGCGTCAGGAAGAGATCGGTATTCATTAAAAGTGCAACACCTGCCGGATTGGAGGCTTTGTTACTCAGATATCTTTCCTTGCTGTCGTCGAACGTCCGGGCGATTAGCTTCTGAGCTTCGGAGGCATATATTTCTTTGATAGAGTCGTCTACGTGATCTTGATTTATCTCGATCGTGCCTTCAAAAGCTGTATAATATTTGGCCGTAATGCCATTAATCATTTTAGTCTCCGCGATTACGAGAAGTCCGATTCTTTCCAGCTTGCGCGCATGGTAGTAGACCTTGGCTGGAACCTCTCCAAGCTTATCGGCGATTTCCTTGATCGTAACCGGACGCGAAGCCTTATGGAACTGGTTCATAATCTTCATCCGGTACGGGTCGGAGAAAATACGGATTTCTTCGATTGTCTTCAGCACTTTTTTCTCGATAGCGGCCACTCCTGTCTCCTGGAGAACGATAGTTTCGTATTCAGTATACTATATTTTCATGAACTTTTTTTGCGTCAGGAGAAAGAAGGGCGGAATCAGTACCAGTATGCCTGCTCCTAGAAAAAGCCATTCCACACCAACCAAGCTGCCTGCGGCGCCGACGATAAGGGAGCCGAGCGGGATAAAGGAAAAGCCAATCATGCTCGATACGGAGCTCACGCGGCCAAGCATCGCTTGGGGAGCAGCTTCCATCATATACGTAGCTGATGTCGTGCTGATGAAGGGAAGCGCGAGTCCGCTGGCGAAGGCTGCGCATCCCGCAATGAGAAGCGGCTGTAAAGAAGTCAGCGACGGAATAAACAAGCAGACCTGCCCTATTCCAAGCAGGAAGCAGCCGGTGACGATAAGCGTGCTTTTGCGAAACCGCTCTCCCCAAGCTCCCATTCCAAGCCCGCTTAAAATCATGCCGAGGGTGATCGAGCCGCCGAGCACGCTTTGCGTGGCCGGACCGGACTGGAGAATATCCTGCACATAGACCGGCTGCATGACATTGAGCGGCGTCAGGCCTACATTAATAACGGCGCTTGTGCTTAAAGTGTAGAGCATGATTCGTTGAGAGCGTATAAAGCTCAGCCCTTCTTTGAGCTGCTGCCAGAATTGTGGCGGCTTCGCTTCTGTTGCTTTCCCAGTCCGTTCGTCCTCAGCGGAGGGGATGCGAATAAACAACAGGATCAGAGCTGACAGCAGAAAGGCCCCAGAATCGACCCAGATGGCTCCAGCAATCCCGATCCAGGCAATAAGCGGACCAGTCAAGGCAAGCCCGGCAAGTTCGGCGATCCGGGAGGAGGATGTAATGACGGAATTGCCGCTGAGCAGCAGATGCTTTGGCAGCAGCCTTGGGATTAGCGAGGTCTCAGCCGGATTAGAGAAGCATTCAAAGGTAGAGTTCATCAAAGTAAATAAAAATAAATGCCACGGCTGAAGCTGACCGATAGCAAATAGCAGTGCTGTTAAGGCGACAACCGCAAATCTAGAGGCGTAAGACAGGATAAGAAGGGGTTTCTTTGGCAAGCGGTCGACAAGGACGCCTGCGAACAGGCTGAACAAAATGCCCGGCACAAAATTGAGCGCAAACAAGCTGCCCATGAGCAGCTTGGAGCCGGTGAGCTGATACACCATCCAGCTATAGGCAATGGAATCAATGGAATCCCCGAATCGTGTGACCATTTTGGCAAAGAGCAGCACAAGGAAGGGCTTGTGATATCTTAATGCGCGCATAGAAGATGAAGCAGTAGTCGGGGTATAGGTCTGGGCTGCAGGGACGCTCATCTGAATCCTCCATTCAACGATGGTCTTGTACATGCAAGACTAACGTTTCATTTATATTAACGTTAAAAATAATTTAACGTTAATATAAATTTAATGCAAGCTCTTTTTTGTTTTTCTAGATGATGGAGGGATTCAGATCAATCGATTTTTTATTTATGCGCTTAATGAGGTACCATAGTCATACATGCATGCATGCATAAGTGCGGAGATTGAATCATTATTCACCTCATAAAATAAAGCTGTAAAGGAGGGAGCGACTGCATGAAATCTCATTTGTCCGAACGTATTAAGTTCCCGCCAGGATTCTGGGAAGGCGTACGTCTCGCTGGGATTGCAGCGCATGACATTGCGCGCAAAGCGGGGCTGCCTCTGACTATTATCGATGAGCCGGTAGTGACGACTGCTCAATATTTTGCGATCTGGCAAGCTTATTCCGATCTTATTGGCGATACTGCGGAGGGCATCATTAAGCTGGCCACCTCTTTTGAAACGGCAAAATATCCGCCTACCGTCTTGGCGACTTATCATGCCCGCGATTACAGAGATGCGCTGCACCGCATGGCTCGCTATAAGCAATTATGTCCGCCAGAAAGCTTGCGAATTGCCGAGCAGGGCGAGCAATGCACCATTGAGCTGGCATGGCTATATAAGGAGCAGCCCGGCCCGGCAATGTTAATTGGCATTACACTGGCTTATCTGCTGGAGCTTGGGCGCCGGGGAACCGGGCAATATTTGACCGCGCAGCTCGTGGAGTTTTCGCAGCCGATGGGGAATGTACAGGCTCTCGAAGCTTATTTCGGCTGTCGTGTTCGAATGGGGGCGGCATGCAATCGCCTCACGCTGCATCGCAGGGATCTGGACCGGCCCTTTGTCTCCTATAATGAAGAGTTGCTTGCCATTCTGACTCCTGTACTGGACCAATCGCTTCAGGAAGAGCTCGACAGCGGCTCCATGACCGAGAAGGTCAAATGGATCATTAAGCGCAACCTCGCTGGGGGAAGTCCTGATATGGGGAAGGTGGCGAAGGAACTGGGTTTTAGTGACCGTACCTTGCAGCGGCGGCTTTCCGATGAGCAGACAAGCTTCAAACATCTGCTGGGGCAGGCCAGACATGAGCAGGCGCGCGAGTATCTGTCCGACACTTCGCTGGATATCAAGGAAGTAGCTTACCTGCTGGGCTATGAAGACCAGAATTCGTTCTACCGTGCCTTTCGTGATTGGGAAGGGGATACGCCTTCGCATTGGCGGGCAGAACGTACAGGTGCAGACGCGCTGCCAGATGAATGGGCTTGAAATTTTTTATTGGGAAACCCTCCCTACCGTCGTAGATGGCAGCAACGTTGGCGTGTGCGGCAAGAACTTTGGCGCAAGGCGCTAGTTACTGGACCACTTGCAGAAGGTAATATAGTTCCTATCCGAAGCTCAGGACTTCGTCGTGAGTGATGAACAAGGAAGGGGATTATAAGATGGATATGGGATTATCGAATAAAACGGCTCTTATTACCGGATCAACGAAAGGCATCGGCAAAGCGATTGCTTTTGAACTAGCTAGAGAAGGCGTGAATGTGCTCATTAATGGCCGTAAGGATGAAGAGGTCGAGCGTACTGTACAGGAGATCAAGTCGGTCTTTCCAGAGACTTCTCCACTTAAGGCCACAGCCGATCTGGTGGATGCGGAGCAAAGAGAGGCTTTATTCCGGCAGCACCCCGCGATAGATATTCTGGTGAACAATATGGGCATTTATGAAATCATGTCGTATGAGGATATTGACGATGAAGTGTGGGAGAGATATATTCGCACCAATGTTCTGGCAGCTAATGCGCTGACCAAATTGTATTTGCCAGGTATGCTGAATCGCAATGATGGCCGGGTAATCTTCATCGCGAGTGAAGAAGCTGTCATGCCATCCGGTCAAATGCCGCAGTATGCCGTAACGAAGTCGATGCTATTATCGCTAGCCAAAAGCTTGTCGAAATTAACGGCAGGCACTGAAGTTACCGTCAATACGATTATGCCGGGGCCGACACTATCGGAGAATGTGCATCAAATTATCGACAGCATCTATTCGGATAAAGGGATGGCTTTTTCGGAAAAAGAAAAGCAATTTATGAAGAGCAACCTGCCCCAGTCCGAGCTTCAGAGATTCATCCGACCAGCGGAGATCGGCAGACTGGCAGCCTTTGTATGCAGTCCTTATGCATCTGCGTTTAGAGGGTCGCCAATTCGGATGGATGGGGGAATGGTGCCTACTATTTTTTGACGCAATTTGGAACCATCGGGCTATGTGTGGCTTCCGGGCGGTTTGATATACTCTTTGGTATATTTTGGACTCGTCAATACAAGAAGACGTTATCGGCATTAACGAATCTTGCGAAGCGGAGGGGTGATTCAAGCTGAGGTGGAGGAACTGGTCCGCGCCTATACGGTTGCTTTCAACAAAATGGATCGCCGATCAAGCTTTATTGAAACAGTGGAGCGGGAAGAGATTTATGTTGTGCTTGTCGAGCTGCTGCAAAGCTTCAACGGCTCTGGCGGCGCAACGGATATGGATGCGATGTTGGAGTTGTTTGATAACCTACGGGTATATTAAAATCGAAAAGACGAGCTGTATCTGAAGAGGATACGAGCTCGTCTTTTTGCTGGGGATGCTATTGCTTGGCTTACTCCGCCTTGCTCTGAGCTGTAATCATCCACCATACTCCGTATGGGTCCATAACCTCTCCCAAAAACATACCGAACGGCTGAAACTCGAACGGATATTTCACCTGTCCTCCAGCCGAGAGCTTCTCGAACGCCTCGCGGGCTTGAGATTCCGAATCCAGTTCCAGAGACAGATAGAGCCCCGATCCATGGGTGAACGGCTGCATGCCATCTGCCAAGAAGATATAGTTCTCTCCTGCAACCTCAATGCACATATGCATAACCTTGTCTTTGTCAGCGTGCTGCGCTCCCATTGCTTCTTCGTGGGTCATGATCGACATGACTTTGCCGCCAAGCGAGTCTATGTAGAATTGGCCCTGCGTTCGGGCATCCTCCGAAATGATATATGGCTTTAACTTTCCCATGGGCAAGCATCCTCTCTTGGTAAGGTGGATAGATATATACTTACTATAACCGATTAGGCCAGGTATCATTTCTTGCGGATTGCGGTGATAGTGAGGGCGGTATTTCTAACGAAATTATTGCTGTTAAGTAACAATGTAATTTTGTTTAAAATTGTAATAAAATGCAGGTTCGATTATAATTTTCATACTCTCTATTAATTATACTGTAAGTAGTGCGAATCGTTGGTGCGAATGTGAAGTGAACATGAAATCCCTGGGGGATTCGCACCATGAAAAGCGGTTTATAAGATGCTTTAAGGTTTAATGATGAACTATAAATGAAGGATAAAATCGTTTTATTGATATTATTTTTCATAAAAACGATCGGATGCCGCTTTCTGAACTGAAAATCGCTGTCGCACCTCATGTAGGTGCGTGGATTGAAATTACACATTTAATGGAAGACCTCAATACAATATATGTCGCACCTCATGTAGGTGCGTGGATTGAAATCCCATACGATACTGCTTGCTTCATGAATCATATAGTCGCACCTCATGTAGGTGCGTGGATTGAAATACCCGACCATCCCCCTTATCTATGATACTTTTAGTCGCACCTCATGTAGGTGCGTGGATTGAAATTGATCTTGGGTCAAATTAACACCCCTCTCTGCATGTCGCACCTCATGTAGGTGCGTGGATTGAAATAATGACGAACTCATAAATACCCTCGCTGTCCGTGTCGCACCTCATGTAGGTGCGTGGATTGAAATAAAACGTCCGCCCTCTTCCGTTAGAGGCCACTAGTCGCACCTCATGTAGGTGCGTGGATTGAAATCTCCTCCCGAAGTCGTTCGAGCTCGTCAAGCTCGTCGCACCTCATGTAGGTGCGTGGATTGAAATATTGTAGCCTGAACGTTGTTAGTCATGGCCTGCGGTCGCACCTCATGTAGGTGCGTGGATTGAAATCGTCGATGGTGGACTGGACTTAAATTGGACGGGGTCGCACCTCATGTAGGTGCGTGGATTGAAATATGTCCGGGATTGAGTCTAATCATAGCCTCGATGTCGCACCTCATGTAGGTGCGTGGATTGAAATCTTAAAAGCTTTGGTCGACTCGATCATCGAGACGTGTCGCACCTCATGTAGGTGCGTGGATTGAAATTCACCAATTGTAGCGAGTGGCGAGAGAAGGCTTGTCGCACCTCATGTAGGTGCGTGGATTGAAATTCATCGCTGAAGCTCATTACCTTGTATCCTAACGTCGCACCTCATGTAGGTGCGTGGATTGAAATTTGCGCTTCCTCGAAAATAATCAATGTCGTTTTGTCGCACCTCATGTAGGTGCGTGGATTGAAATATCTCCGCCTTAATCGCCGCGTTCGTATCAACAAGTCGCACCTCATGTAGGTGCGTGGATTGAAATACCAACATCAAGGCCGGTTTGAATTTGTTCAACGTCGCACCTCATGTAGGTGCGTGGATTGAAATATTGTTGAGGAAACGGCGTGGACGACGACTGCGCGTCGCACCTCATGTAGGTGCGTGGATTGAAATAACTATTGGCGCTGCTATAATCCGCGGACTAAGGGTCGCACCTCATGTAGGTGCGTGGATTGAAATCACGTTGCCATTTTGGTTATGGCGCCCTCTTCGTGTCGCACCTCATGTAGGTGCGTGGATTGAAATGTAGGTATTGATGGGCGGTATCAAGGAATGAAAGGTCGCACCTCATGTAGGTGCGTGGATTGAAATAGAACTATACCACGCTACTGCTGATATCCGAAGAGTCGCACCTCATGTAGGTGCGTGGATTGAAATTATAGTGTCTATATCAATGGTTATAGCTATACCTGTCGCACCTCATGTAGGTGCGTGGATTGAAATCCGAATCCGATAAGGCGCTATATAAGGTCGTGGGTCGCACCTCATGTAGGTGCGTGGATTGAAATGACTCTGCGCAAGACGAAGCTATAAGGCAGCCTGGTCGCACCTCATGTAGGTGCGTGGATTGAAATCATTTGCCTATGCTCATCGCGGATTGCGTCAACAGTCGCACCTCATGTAGGTGCGTGGATTGAAATTTGAATCGTTCCCGGGTGTTGATCCGTCGACAAGTCGCACCTCATGTAGGTGCGTGGATTGAAATTCCGATGTGTCTCGGATATCTGATTTCTGCTACGTCGCACCTCATGTAGGTGCGTGGATTGAAATCTGACGCAGAGACACGAATAGCCTCTCGCCAGTTGTCGCACCTCATGTAGGTGCGTGGATTGAAATTCGGATCATATGACGACTTTATACGCGAATGGTGTCGCACCTCATGTAGGTGCGTGGATTGAAATAACATTGTATTTGCTGACATCAATGTTCTTGTCCGTCGCACCTCATGTAGGTGCGTGGATTGAAATAGCAAACTTGGCATTTATTTGTGGGTCCTGTTCGTCGCACCTCATGTAGGTGCGTGGATTGAAATTTCATGTTTTGATGTTTCATCCTTAAATTCGTTGTCGCACCTCATGTAGGTGCGTGGATTGAAATCTCACAACTGGCAATGGTATACGGAACTGACTCGTCGCACCTCATGTAGGTGCGTGGATTGAAATTACGGTGAGTTAGACAATGGTCACACGAAGAAATGTCGCACCTCATGTAGGTGCGTGGATTGAAATTTCTTGAAGACTTGATCTCCAGCTTGTAACAATTGTCGCACCTCATGTAGGTGCGTGGATTGAAATCATACGTATTTGCCTTGCATTTCGAGTTTGTAGGTCGCACCTCATGTAGGTGCGTGGATTGAAATAATGGGAGAACTGAAGTAGGCCGTATCTTTGAAGTCGCACCTCATGTAGGTGCGTGGATTGAAATAACTGCTTCTCCAACTCCTTACAGTATTCCATCGTCGCACCTCATGTAGGTGCGTGGATTGAAATAAGTGCGAGCTGTTTATGCGACAAATGCAGCAAGTCGCACCTCATGTAGGTGCGTGGATTGAAATCAATGCAAAGAGTCAACGATCTTATCAAATTCCTGTCGCACCTCATGTAGGTGCGTGGATTGAAATCATTGCTCTTGGTGCTGCTAACACCAACCGAAACGTCGCACCTCATGTAGGTGCGTGGATTGAAATATCCACATCGCGGGCCTTACGCTCGATAATCCAGGTCGCACCTCATGTAGGTGCGTGGATTGAAATAATGATAATGGCGTGGGCGCCTGTCGCCATCGCCGTCGCACCTCATGTAGGTGCGTGGATTGAAATCGGCTAGCCCGAGCGGCAATGAGCGGAAATCTTTGTCGCACCTCATGTAGGTGCGTGGATTGAAATATTTGCGCCGCCTGCTCCACCGTACTGCAGCCGGTCGCACCTCATGTAGGTGCGTGGATTGAAATATGGCGGAGGTAGACGTGAAGACACGGAAGTTTGTCGCACCTCATGTAGGTGCGTGGATTGAAATACGGATAGTACAAACCGCGCAACCTGTAAGAAGAGTCGCACCTCACGTAGGTGCGTGGATTGAAATGACCTCAATTACGTGATCCGTGATTGTGAGAGAGTCGCACCTCACGTAGGTGCGTGGATTGAAATGACCTCAATTACGTGATCCGTGATTGTGAGAGGGTCGCACCTCACGTAGGTGCGTGGATTGAAATTGACGAATGACAAGGAAACTGAACAAGTTCGGGGGTCGCACCTCACGTAGGTGCGTGGATTAAAATCTCAATAAGTCTCTAGCAGGTGCAAATGATATGGTCGCACCTCTCGCGAAAGAGTTTTAGAAGGGTGCAAAGGCAAGGCTACAGCAGCAAATACATCTTATCCCCCTCCTCACTACACTAGCACTCCTCTATCATCTATATCTCTAACAGCTAAGCCTTTGTAGCAATTTACAGAGGCTTATTTTCATATCTAATTTATCTGCATCCTTATTTCCACACATATAATCTTTGGCCAAAATATAAGAATATTTAGGAGGTATTTGTATTAGGGTGACGAATGTTATAACTAAAGCACTAGGCAATTAGACTCATGTTAGGATATCCATTATTCTAACTGCAGGATAAGGAGGAGCCACGTGGATTATATTGCACATATTCGGAAGAGCGATCATCAAATCCAGACCGTAGAAGAGCATTTATTAGGCGTTCAGAAACTAGCGGAGTCGATTGGAGAGAAAATTGGTGTAAAACATATTGCCGGCTTAGCCGGTGTATTACATGACATGGGTAAATATACTACTTTATTTAGAGACTATATTTGGAATGCTGTACATCATCCGGAACTTCCATCCCGCAGAGGGAGCGTCGATCATTCTACAGCTGGCGGGAAATTGATGTTCAGTGAGCACCACCAAGGACAACCCAAGAAGAATATGTGGACGTTGGCAGAACTCGTTGGGAACGCGGTCATTTCACATCATTCCTATTTGCATGATTTTCTAGGACCACCTCATGAGTCCGGTTACTTAAAAAGAGTAGAGAGTGCTCCCAAGGAATTCGAGCAGTCGGTGGATTTGTTTTTTGAGCGTGTGATGATTAGGGAAGAGTTTCATCAATATGTTGAGGAAGCAGCAGTGGAGCTGGATGCATATTTGCAAAAAGACCCTCAAAGCTCAAGGGAAAACAAATTGATGTTTTTGGGCAAGTATGTGTTTAGCGCTCTAATTGATGCAGATCGAACCAATACCAGGGAATTCGAAGAGAACATCATAGACGAAGATAAGCAGGACGACGAAGTGCTTTTTCAACAATATTACCTAAAGCTAATGGACAGAATTCACGAACTTCAGGTATACGGTAAGACACACAGTTCTTCAAACATACAGCAGCTCAGAAAAAAGATGTCGGAGCGATGCGAGCAATATGCATCCGAGCCTTCGGCCATCTATACATTATCCATTCCGACGGGCGGCGGCAAGACGCTCGCCAGCTTCAGATATGCACTCCAACATGCGATTCAGAAGAGGAAGAAACGGATTATTTATATCGTTCCGTTCACCACTGTGATCGAACAGAACGCTGAGGAAATCCGACGAATTATACAGGATGATGCCCATTTGCTTGAACATCATTCCAATGTTGTGAATGATAATGACGACGATGATGAGTCACAGGATGGTTATCTAAGCAAAGAACAGAAACTTAAGCACGCTAAGGATAATTGGGATTCTCCTATTATTTTCACAACGATGGTTCAATTCTTGAATGTGTTCTATGCGAAGGGGAGCCGGAATGTTCGAAGGCTTCATAATCTAGCAGAATCCGTCATTATCATAGATGAGGTACAGAAGGTACCTGTTTCTTGTGTCTCCTTATTTAATATAGCAGTGAACTTTTTAAATACATATGGAAACTCTTCGATTCTCCTATGTACGGCAACGCAACCAGCACTTGAGTTTGTTGACAACAAACTAAACATACAAGCTGATGCCGAAATAATTGAAAACATAGAAAAAGTGATTGATGCCTTTAAGAGAGTAGAGATTGTAGATAAGGCAACAGATGAAATATTTGATCAGCAGAAGCTGCAACAGTTTGTTCTGGAACGGCTTAAGCAAGTTAATAATGTGCTAATCGTACTTAATACCAAGTCGGTTGTTAAGAAGCTATATATAGCTTTATCTGATGGGGATGTCCCTGTCTACCATCTCAGTACATCTATGTGCGCTACACACCGTAAACACATTCTGAACAAAGTAAAAGAGCATCTGAATCATGAAGAGAAAGTAGTTTGTATCAGCACACAATTAATTGAAGCGGGAGTGGACATTAGTTTCCAGTGTGTCATTCGCTCGCTTGCCGAGCTGGATTCAATTGCCCAAGCAGCAGGAAGATGTAATAGACATGGAGAAGATCAGCTGCGTCAAGTATACGTTATTAATTATGGAGAAGAGAATTTGAAGTATTTGAAAGAGATGAGTATTGGCAAGGAAATCTCCAGAAAGATGCTCATTGATCTAAAGCGTGATTCGAGTCTGTATGGAGGACATATGCTGTCAGCTGAAGCTATTGAATATTTCTTCATTGAGTATTACAGGGAATTGCAATCCACCTTAAATTATCATGTTCCAGAGTTAAAAAAGGACATGGTGGAGCTGCTAACAGTAGACCGTTGTAATAATACTTATTTAAAGTCTTATAAGAATGAATTTAAACAAGACTTAGCTTTATACAACTTACACAGCCATAGAAGTGCCGCAGAACATTTTGAGGTGATCAAGAATCGGACGATTACTGTACTGGCGCCGTATAATGAAGAAGGTAAACGGATCATTGCTGAATTGAACGGTGAAGGAAGTATAGAACAATTGTCTCAACTTCTGCAGAAAGCACAACAGTATGCGGTTAACCTCTGGAGATATGAGATCGATGAACTGAATCGAAACAATGGTATTGAAGCTTTGCTTGATGGAAAGATATTCGTATTGCGAGAGAGTGCGTATAACGACGAGTTTGGAATTGACTTGAGTAATGATAGTCCAATGGGAGGGGCGTTTTGGTAATAGAAGAAGCCTATCAATAGATAGGCTCTCTTCTTAAATACAATTATATTTCAATCCACGCGTTTTGCGACAAATGTAGTATAGCACAACAGAAAAAATAAACCATTGAAAATAAAGTTGTTCATAATAGTATTTAAGAAAAAAAGGTGTTGATTTAGTTTTCTTCAACTGGTATGATTTGGTTGTAAATGGATTCCAGATACTTAACCTTCTTCTTCCTGTAAATGAGGGACCATTTAATAAAAAGGATTGTGAATGGTCTGGGAGGATTGTTAATTATGATTATAAGATTTGATATTTCCAATCAATCAGCGCCTATAATAGTAGTTTCGGATATGAATGTGCCAATCACCATGAGATTTGAAAGTGAAGAACAAATAGTACGAAGTAAAAAAGTAAGCGCTTATTTTTTTGAACAAATGGAGATGCCTCTCTTAATGATAGATCGAGTAAGAGTTGTTATTAATGAGAGCGGGGGTTTGAGAACAAAGGATGTTCTTTTAGCGTGTGGTGTGAATCGTAATGGACATAAGAAGATGCTGGGTTTCTCTATAACTGATTCAGAACCTACTGTAAATTGGACATCATTTATAGCTGAATTAATACACAAGGGGATAATAGGTGTTAATTGTATAGTTTGCAAGGATGACCCGCAGCTTTTACAAGTTCTCAAAGAGTACTTCCCAACAACAAGTGTACAATTATGCCAAGTATATATGATCGATAAAATCTTGAGGCATGTACCACAGGAGTTAAAGGCTAGTGTTAAAAGCATGGTATGTGCTATCACTGCTGCTCCTGATTTGCATAAGGCACAAGATTACTTAGAGCATACTTTACATTTGCATAAACAAAGTGCATATGAATCAATGAAATTATTAGAGAATAACTTTAGTCATTTGATCACTATTCTTCAATATCCCTCTAAATATCGAACTCGTTTTCGTTCATTGACGATCATTAATAACGTAGGGAAGCTCATTAAAAATCGTCTGAATTTTCTTTCTTTAAATATTGATGCTGAAACAGCCTTTTCGGAGACTGAGAAAGAGCTTATTGAAATAGAAAATAGATGGAAAGCGGAGCGACGGTATTCGGATATGGATGAGTTTAAAAACTTTACACAAAAGAAATATCAGTCGCTTTTGGAATAGGTCAAGAACTGCATGGATGATTATTTTAAGGAGGTGAGCAAATGAGAAACGCGATGGAGTTTAAAGTCTATGGTGAGTATGCATTGTTCACAGATCCGCTTACAAAGCTTGGGGGCGAGAAGCTGTCGTATAACGTGCCCACCTATCAGGCGTTGAAGGGGATTGCGGAATCTATCTATTGGAAGCCAACCATCATTATCTACATTGATGCGGTCCGCATCATGAAGCCTATTCGGATGGAATCCAAGGGCATCAGGCCCATTGAATACAATGGGGGTAATACACTTGCCAACTACACGTACCTAAGAGATGTCGAATATCATGTTCGTGCCTATTTCGAATTTAATGAGAATCGACCGGATATGGCTTTCGATCGTAACGAACATAAGCATCATAACATTATGCTGCGATCCCTTGCGGCAGGCGGAAGAAGAGATATTTTTCTAGGGACGAGAGAATGCCAGGGATATGTAGAACCATGTGATTTTGACGATGGTGAAAGTTATTACGAGCATTACGACGAAGTACCGTTAGGGCACATGGTACATGGCATTAATTATCCGGATGAGACAGGTAGGGACCAGATGGAAGTACGGCTGTGGAACCCAGTGATGGAGAAGGGTGTTATTAAATTCAAACGTCCAGAGGAGTGTGAGCGAGTTCGTCCGATTAAGGATATGAATATGAAACACTTCGATCATACCAATGTTCGCGCAGTTGAAGATTGATTGATATTAAATGAAAGGAGGGAGAACGATGAGTTGGCTCCTTGATTTGTATCAGACATATAAGGCTCATTCGAAGCAGGTCGGCATTATAGAGAAGCGATTCAATGATCAGGAATTCACGTTGCTGCCAATTGCGCATACCACTCAGAATGCACATATTGAAGTCACCGTGACTAGAGATGGAGAGTTTCATTCCGCAGAAGTGATCACGGTGAAGAGCAATATGAGTACACTGATTCCATGTACGGAAAAGTCGGCGAGCAGAGCCGGGTTGGTAGTGGCTCCGTATCCTTTGCACGATAAGCTCAGCTATGTCGCCGGAGATTTAGTTGCCTACGGGGGAGAGAAAAAGAAGGAAGATCCCTTCGTTGCATATGTTCAACAATTAAAAGGTTGGGCAGAGTCGCCATATGCTATAGAGAAGATCAAGAGTATCTACCAATACGTGAGCAAGGGCAGTCTCATACAGGATTTGATTGAACATAAGATTTTGTATGTCGATGAGAACAACCGGTTAATAAACAAGTGGGATAAATCAAGTGAGACGGCTAGACCCGACATATATTCAGTGCTTGCCGGTGATCTGGATAGTGCCTTTATTCGCTTTAATGTCCATGCTCCAGGTAATCATTTGACCGAGGTTTGGAAAGATTCAGAAATGTATAATTCCTTCATTGATTATTACAGTGAGCAGCTCGGTGATCTTGATCTTTGCTATGTAACGGGGGAACTTGTGCCCGCGACGGATAAGCATGCTAACAAAATCAGGAATGCCGCGGACAAAGCAAAGCTAATCTCTGCCAATGATTCAAGCGGATTCACATATAGAGGACGATTCCGAACGAGTAAGGAAGCTGCTAGCATCAGTTATGAAGTATCTCAGAAAGCTCATAACGCACTGAAATGGTTGATTAACCGTCAGGGTAAAATCATGGATCAGCGTGTTTTCCTTGTATGGGGGAAAGAGCAGACATATATTCCTAGTTTTGCGGATGACGCATTCGATACAGCACCCTCAGCAGCTGTAGTGAAGTATGTTGCTTTTACCAACCAAGAGTTTGCTGCCGAGTTTGCCAAGGCGATGGATGGATACAGCAATCAAATTCAAGGCAGATCAGAAGTTCATATTATGGTGTTGGATTCGGCAACAACTGGTCGCATGGCTGTTCTATATTACCGTAGCATGGACAAGCATCTTTACTTGAATAAACTCACTAATTGGCATACATCTTGTGCATGGTTGCATCGGTATCGCAAAGATTCATCAGGGGAATGGGTGCAATTTTATGGAGCGCCATCGACCAGAGATATTGCGTTCGCGGCGTACGGCCCAAGAGCGAGTGACAAGATTGTAAAAGGGTTAATGGAGCGAATGCTGCCCAGCATCATAGATGGTCGGGCGATACCGCTTGATATTGTGAGAAGCGCGAAGAATAGGGCTTCAAACCCGATTTCTATGGAAAAGTGGGAATGGGAAAAAACACTTAGTATCGCGTGTGCATTAATAAATATTAGGGAGGGACGCAGTGTGGCTCTTGATATCCATAATTATGACCGAAATTATTTATTTGGTCGCATGTTGGCTATAGCGGATGTTTTGGAAAGAAGGGCATTAGGGGATGATGATCGGTCTAGCAACGCCATCCGCTATATGAACGCATTCTCACGCCATCCTGAGAGAACTTGGAGAGTGATTCAGCAAAGTCTGGTTCCTTATCAGGCTAGACTCGGCTGGAAGGCGACAGATCTGAATAAGTTATTGGATGAAGTTGGTTTCTTGATGAATGCTGAAGGTTTTAACAATGAGCCGTTAACCGGGCTATATTTGCTAGGCTTCTATAGTCAGCGTCATGCACTGTATCAAGGCAAGAACCAAAAGAGTGAAGCTGTTGAAGAGATTAACGAATAAGGAGAGATGAAGATGACTACTTTGGACCATAAAATCGATTTTGCTGTTGTTTTCTCAGTATCCAATGCCAATCCCAATGGAGACCCGCTCAATGGCAATCGTCCTCGTCAAAATTTTGACGGTAAAGGCGAGATGTCGGATGTCGCGATTAAACGCAAGATTAGAAATCGTCTGCAGGATATGGGTGAGTCTATTTTTGTCCAGTCCAATGACCGCAAGACGGATTCTTTTCAAAGCTTGAAGGATCGTGCTGAAGGAGTAGAGGAATTAGCGAGTATTATGAAATCTAAGACAGGTTCTAGTGATCAATTCGCTCAGGTGGCTTGTGACAAGTGGATTGATGTTAGAAGCTTCGGACAGGTATTCGCATTTAAAGCGGATAGCAAAGGCAGTGGCGTATCGGTAGGAGTTAGAGGCCCGGTATCTGTTCATCCAGCAATCAGCATTGATCCGATTGATATTACTAGCTTACAAATTACGAAGAGCGTAAACTCGGAATCGTCTGGCAAAGAAAAAAGCTCGGATACGATGGGAATGAAGCATCGTGTGGATTCTGGTGTGTATGTATTTTATGGCAGTATCAATACACAATTGGCGGAAAAAACAGGCTTTACTTATGAGGATGCTGCGAGGATCAAAGAAGCGCTCCGAACCTTATTCGAGAACGATGTATCTTCGGCAAGGCCGGAAGGAAGCATGGAGGTTCGCCGTTTGTACTGGTGGGAGCATTCTTCCAAGCTGGGGCAATACTCCTCTGCCAAAGTGCATCGCTCATTGTTGAAAGAGAAACTAGAAGCTGAACCTAAAGCCTTTGAAGATTATTCATTTGATGTAGTACGTTTGGATGGTCTGAAGGTCGAAGTGCTGGATGGAATTTAATGAAGATAATGAGCTGCTGCTGTCGGGCATCCAGCACTTTCAATTTTGCAAGCGGCAGTGGGCCATCATCCATATTGAGCAACAATGGGCCGAGAACGTAAAAACGGTCGAAGGTCAGCATCTTCACCGCAATGCCGATCAGCCATTTACTCGGGAGAAGCGTGGAGATAAGCTGATTGTCAGAGCGATGCCTGTCAGATCAAGAGAACTTGGTCTGACAGGTGTATGTGATGTAGTCGAGTTCATCCGAAGCGAGAATGGCGTAGCCATTCATGGTACGGAAGGTGCTTTTATCCCTTACCCTGTTGAGTACAAGCGTGGCAAGCCCAAATCAGGCGATGAAGATATTGTTCAGTTAGTCGCCCAGGCGATATGCCTGGAGGAGATGCTGTTATGTGAAGTCGATGTTGGATATTTGTTCTACAATGAGATCAAGCATCGGGTAGAAGTATCGATTACAGCTGAATGGAAACAGAGGGTTAGAGGAATTGTGTTGGAGATGCAGGACTATTATAGGCGCCGACATACACCGAAAGTGAAGACAGGTACATTTTGCCGAAGTTGTTCCCTGCAGCATATTTGCATGCCTGAACTGATGAATAAACGATCGGTCAAAAGCTACGTTGAAGGGAAAATGGTGGAATGAAGAAACTTCTGAACACTTTATTTGTTACGCAGCCGGATGTCTATTTGTCGCTTGATGGAGACAATATTGTGTTGCTGAAAGAGCAGGAGAAGCTCGCGCGTATGCCGCTTCATAATTTGGAGTCTGTCGTAGCTTTTGGCTACACGGGAGCTAGTCCAGCGCTAATGGGATATTGTGCGGAGCGCAATATCTCATTTGTATTTATGACGATGAACGGACGTTTCCTGGCCAGAGTTATCGGTGAAAGCAATGGGAATGTTGTTATGCGCAAGAAACAGTATCTTCTATCAGAGAATACGGCATCATCCGCAACGGTTGCCCGCAATTTTATAATAGGAAAGTTGTACAATCACAAATGGATGTTGGAGCGGATGACCAGAGACTACCCTTTACGAATCGACGTTTCTGAATTCAAATCCGCTTCGCAACAGCTAACTGTGTTGATGAAAGAAGTGAGGCTTTGTGAGGATTTAGAGAGATTGCGCGGATTGGAAGGACAGGCGGCTGTTACGTATAATAAGTTGTTTAATGATATGATATTGCAGCAGAAGGAAGACTTCTTTTTTCGCACTCGTTCACGCAGACCTCCGCTGGATCGGGTGAATGCGATGTTGTCCTTTGCTTATACATTGCTTGCCAAGGATGTAGGAGCAGCACTTGAAGGTGTGGGTTTAGATTCATATGTGGGATTCTTACATCGAGATCGGCCCGGAAGGGCTTCTCTGGCATTAGACTTGATGGAGGAACTTCGCGGGGTATTCGCGGATAAATTTGTATTGTCACTCATTAATAAAAAAATGTTGGACAAGCAGGACTTTGTGGTAAAGGAGAATGGCGCTGTGTTTCTGACGGATGAGGGGCGGAAAAAGTTCCTGACCGCTTGGCAGGCCAAGAAACAGGATAAAATTACACATCCTTATTTGAGTGAAAAGATCTCGTGGGGTCTTGTTCCACACGTTCAAGCTCTATTGTTGGCACGTTATTTACGTCAAGATCTGGACGAATATCCACCTTTCCTGTGGAAGTAGGCGATATTTATGTTGGTACTAATTACTTATGATGTCAGTACGCTAAGTAGTTCAGGCCGGAAGCGATTGAGACAAGTCTCGAAAGTATGCCAGAACTACGGACAGCGTGTCCAGAACTCAGTATTTGAATGTGTTGTAGATTCAACTCAACTAGCATCATTAAAGCTGGAGTTAGTAGATATTATAGATCGAGATCAGGATAGTCTCAGATTCTATCAGCTTGGTAACCAGTACAAAAATAAGATTGAGCATATCGGTGTCAAAAAATCATTGGACATGGAGGGGCCGCTTATTTTCTAGTGCGAGACACTGGTGCGAATGGGAAGCTCACATGAAATCCCTGGGGGATTCGCACCATTTTTTAGGGTTATGACGACGATAAACACCTCAAAATAGGATTGTTTTTTGGTTGTAAAGTCATTATTGATTGATAAGATCTGATTTATGACACTTATAATCATTTTATTGAATTATTAGGTCATAAATCGTTGTCGCACCCTACGCGGGTGCGTGGATTGAAATAGCTAAAGGCGCCGGAGATTATACAGAAAAAGATAGTCGCACCCTACGCGGGTGCGTGGATTGAAATAACAATAAAAAAAGAGGAGCGATTTGAATGCAAGTCGCACCCTACGCGGGTGCGTGGATTGAAATCCTTTGTCCGCTTGGCATTAACACCGTTAAACTGTCGCACCCTACGCGGGTGCGTGGATTGAAATAACAGCTTCCTGAGTTGATGAAGACTACAGATGTGTCGCACCCTACGCGGGTGCGTGGATTGAAATCAACCAAATTTCCTTACCGAAGAAACGGAGTAGTCGCACCCTACGCGGGTGCGTGGATTGAAATTTTAGTCTTCTGACTAAAAGGGTCTTTGTACTTTGTCGCACCCTACGCGGGTGCGTGGATTGAAATTACAGCAAGAAAAACATTGCCGTTTTCAATCGCATGTCGCACCCTACGCGGGTGCGTGGATTGAAATTTGTCTGATTCGCATTCTAAAAAATCGACTGCGTGTCGCACCCTACGCGGGTGCGTGGATTGAAATGACAATACAGCGAAAGACTACGCTGCTTACGGCGAGTCGCACCCTACGCGGGTGCGTGGATTGAAATCGCTACGTCTTGCGGTACGCCCTTACGAGTGAATGTCGCACCCTACGCGGGTGCGTGGATTGAAATGATCAATACATACATATCACATCAAGCAAAGAGGTCGCACCCTACGCGGGTGCGTGGATTGAAATAACGCCGCGTTTACATCGCTTAACTCTCGGCTGGTCGCACCCTACGCGGGTGCGTGGATTGAAATCGGAAGGAGTCACGTTGCTGCTCCTCCGTTTTCGTCGCACCCTACGCGGGTGCGTGGATTGAAATCTCTTGTACTACAGCTAACGCTTTTTTAGCGTCGGTCGCACCCTACGCGGGTGCGTGGATTGAAATTCACCGAACGCATTTTTCGTGATCGTGTATCTTGTCGCACCCTACGCGGGTGCGTGGATTGAAATTTTATAGTGCTGGAACCTACAATTTTATGCGTTTGTCGCACCCTACGCGGGTGCGTGGATTGAAATGGCGTATGTTGAGATATTGACGCGGCGACCGTCGTCGCACCCTACGCGGGTGCGTGGATTGAAATATGATCAGGCACCGGCCAGCGTTCCAGTCGCTTGTCGCACCCTACGCGGGTGCGTGGATTGAAATTCTTCGATCGCTTCCTCCAGATCGATTTTGAAGTGTCGCACCCTACGCGGGTGCGTGGATTGAAATCTCTGCTTTGCTGCGACGCTCCGTCTTAGCCTTGTCGCACCCTACGCGGGTGCGTGGATTGAAATCAGATTTAGCCGCAGCCACTTCTCGAGCTTGCTTGTCGCACCCTACGCGGGTGCGTGGATTGAAATCCCCAACAACTACATAGGTGCCGTTACCATAAGTCGCACCCTACGCGGGTGCGTGGATTGAAATACTTGTGTGTGCGAACTTCAATAGTCAAACGGTTGTCGCACCCTACGCGGGTGCGTGGATTGAAATTATCGGAAATGCATCACATGATATTCGAGTCGAAGTCGCACCCTACGCGGGTGCGTGGATTGAAATTATTGTGCGTCCAGTAGCAGATGCGACGACACGAGTCGCACCCTACGCGGGTGCGTGGATTGAAATTCCGATCTGTTTTACAGTGGCGCCCGGTTTGTACGTCGCACCCTACGCGGGTGCGTGGATTGAAATGCTAGAGACGAAGATCACATAAGGAGCTCTAATAGTCGCACCCTACGCGGGTGCGTGGATTGAAATATTGAATGTCGGACGGATGTCGGATGCAGTATGGTCGCACCCTACGCGGGTGCGTGGATTGAAATGAAGAACCTGATTATGAAATGGATGTGCCAGACAGTCGCACCCTACGCGGGTGCGTGGATTGAAATTGGCCGTCAACACCTTTAATCGACGTAATCAGGTTGTCGCACCCTACGCGGGTGCGTGGATTGAAATACGAATAGACGGCTACTGCAATAAAAATTGCCCAGTCGCACCCTACGCGGGTGCGTGGATTGAAATCATCCCTATGTCTTTCTCACCATCAGCTGGCCGTGTCGCACCCTACGCGGGTGCGTGGATTGAAATACTGCGGGCGCGTCTGGGTTTGCTGTTGTGTGAAGTCGCACCCTACGCGGGTGCGTGGATTGAAATTAGGTCTGAGTGGTCGGATACTGCCGTTAGGGAAGTCGCACCCTACGCGGGTGCGTGGATTGAAATTCCAAACCCGATCGCTAGCGCCGGATCTGGAAGTCGCACCCTACGCGGGTGCGTGGATTGAAATGACTATGAGATTGTCATCCTTCCAGGCGATACCGGTCGCACCCTACGCGGGTGCGTGGATTGAAATTCCCAATTCGTAATGAAGATATATCCACGATCAGTCGCACCCTACGCGGGTGCGTGGATTGAAATATCTTCATCCAGCTCGCCTTTCTGATCCATCGAGGTCGCACCCTACGCGGGTGCGTGGATTGAAATTCGAATGAAGCCTTACCCCTCACAAAGTAAGCGAGTCGCACCCTACGCGGGTGCGTGGATTGAAATTGGCTGACCGCTTGCTGCCTTGTCACTTGTTGCAGTCGCACCCTACGCGGGTGCGTGGATTGAAATCCTAACTCCGCGATCTGTGTATCACGCTCTGCGAGTCGCACCCTACGCGGGTGCGTGGATTGAAATTTCGAGTAAATCTCTACTCCTCTTTGACCATCGGTCGCACCCTACGCGGGTGCGTGGATTGAAATCGGCCTAACCAAGACCACCGTTGCCGGGCTTGAGTCGCACCCTACGCGGGTGCGTGGATTGAAATAGAAAACGTTGGAGACACACTTACGTCAGTATATGTCGCACCCTACGCGGGTGCGTGGATTGAAATATTCAGCAGGTACAATAAAAAGCTCATTCAGGAAGTCGCACCCTACGCGGGTGCGTGGATTGAAATTGCACAACAGAAACAAGAAAATAAATGAAAATAGTCGCACCCTACGCGGGTGCGTGGATTGAAATTAGAATATCAGCAATAACTTGCAAGTCATCCGAGTCGCACCCTACGCGGGTGCGTGGATTGAAATAGTGATGTATTGGATGATTTCATTTTCCATGACGTCGCACCCTACGCGGGTGCGTGGATTGAAATAAAGTGGGACAAGCTGAAGGAAAATTTGGACAAGGTCGCACCCTACGCGGGTGCGTGGATTGAAATAGTTTCACGCGGAACCTGGGACAAGACGTTGCGAGTCGCACCCTACGCGGGTGCGTGGATTGAAATAGTTTCACGCGGAACCTGGGACAAGACGTTGCGAGTCGCACCCTACGCGGGTGCGTGGATTGAAATTGTCGTCATGAGTGGAAGCAAGAGACATTGATCGTCGCACCTTACGCGGGTGCGTGGATTGAAATATCCCGTCAAAAAGCTTAAGCAAATTCCGCATGGTCGCACCCTACGCGGGTGCGTGGATTGAAATTTGTCCAACTCGGCACCTACCCATTTGATAATTGTCGCACCCTACGCGGGTGCGTGGATTGAAATGATGTGACGCGCATCCGTTCATAGTCGATCGTTAGTCGCACCCTACACGGGTGCGTGGATTGAAATAACAACACCGAGCGTCAATGGATGCGGCGACAGAGTCGCACCCTACGCGGGTGCGTGGATTGAAATGTAAAGGAACTCAGAATTGCCGAGGGCGAGCGCAAGTCGCACCCTACGCGGGTGCGTGGATTGAAATATCTGGCGCATAAGACTAGGAACGAATTGGCTCGTCGCACCCTACGCGGGTGCGTGGATTGAAATGTCATCCTCGTAGTCGTAGGTATCTCCCTCTTTGTCGCACCCTACGCGGGTGCGTGGATTGAAATTTATCGGGATTGCTTTAAAGAATCTCTTTAATAGTCGCACCCTACGCGGGTGCGTGGATTGAAATACTTAAGCTCTTGTTAGCTTTAACAGGTTTACTAGGTCGCACCCTACGCGGGTGCGTGGATTGAAATCCTCGATCGTCAGCTCGACGTCGGTGCCGGACACGTCGCACCCTACGCGGGTGCGTGGATTGAAATTACTGCAGAAATAATAGGTTGCTAGATTCAAATGGTCGCACCCTACGCGGGTGCGTGGATTGAAATACTCTACATGGTAAATTGATTGAGGTTGATGTCAGGTCGCAACCTAAGCGGGTGCGTGGATTGAAATTATTTGCCTTCGGGTACATTTCGCTTAAGTTGTCGTCGCACCCTACGCGGGTGCGTGGATTGAAATTGCTAGCTGGTACATGGTAATCATGTCACCGTTGTCGCACCCTACGCGGGTGCGTGGATTGAAATATTTTTATAGCTATAGCCATGCCATCCACATAAGGTCGCACCCTACGCGGGTGCGTGGATTGAAATAGGTTAGAGACCATCGTCGTGCTGCTTACTTTTGTCGCACCCTACGCGGGTGCGTGGATTGAAATCGTCAGTGTCACGCCCTCCGATACGTATGAAGTAGTCGCACCCTACGCGGGTGCGTGGATTGAAATATGCGGTCAATATGGGCTTGATAGGAATAGCCAGTCGCACCCTACGCGGGTGCGTGGATTGAAATTTATGAGGTATATTGTAATCATCTCGACAACCACGTCGCACCCTACGCGGGTGCGTGGATTGAAATGTGATATTCTCATGTTCTTTTGCCGCTTGTAGAAGTCGCACCCTACGCGGGTGTGTGGATTGAAATTCTTTGTACTGGTAATCACCATATTCATAGAGAAGTCGCACCCTACGCGGGTGCGTGGATTGAAATCATAACTGTGATGCCGCAGAGGTTGTATACGGTGGTCGCACCCTACGCCGGTGCGTGGATTGAAATAGCGCCCGCCGAGGTCACAACCACATCTTCGATCGTCGCACCCTACGTGGGTGCGTGGATTGAAATTCCTTGCCATCTTTTCGTAGCTTTATGGTTAGCATGTCGCACCCTATGCGGGTGCGTGGATTGAAATTGGATACGTGATGATCTTACACGTAGACAGGGCAGTCGCACCCTATGCGGGTGCGTGGATTGAAATGTTACGAGACTACGGCACGTCAATCACAAGATATGTCGCACCCTATGCGGGTGCGTAGATTGAAATCAAATAACGGGTGGGGGAGTGTCTTTTGTCTATGTCGCACCCTAAGCGGGTGCGTGGATTGAAATTTGAAGATGCTATGAGTGAACATAGTGAGAGCTGCGTCGCACCCTACGCGGTGCGAGGATTGAAATCCTCTACCTGGGAGGCGAAGACGGTGGATGAAATGTTAAGCGTCAATATGCAGAGGCGCTGGCAGATAGTATGTACCGAAATACTCCAACTTACATTGTTCAAAAAACGCCCAATAAGCAAAAAGCCGAAAACGTCCAATCAGACGTTCTCGGCTCTTTCCAACAGTATTACATTTGACCTTCAGTTTTTCTCCCCAATAGTCTCCCCAATCCACGCTTCATACGTCTTCACTACAGCGCTGAGATCTTCCTGACCGAGACCGTTGTTACAAGTAATTTGGAACAACTGCTGCACGGTGGCCTGGATAGGAGAAGGCACTTGCAGGGACTGGGCGAGACGTCCTGCGAGCTTCACATCCTTGAACATGAGCTGGGCCATGAATTGCGGCGAGAAGTCGCGGTTCAGAATGCGTGGACCCTTCACCTCAGCCGCAGCGCTGCGGGCGCCTCCGCCGGCCAAAATTTCAAGGAACAGCTCCGGGTTGCCGCCGGACTTCTGAACAATGGACATGCCCTCCGCCAGCGCGGAGATATTGGCTGCGACAATCAAGTTGTTCGCGAGCTTCGCATTGGCTCCAGTTCCGTTAGGCCCCATATATAGAGCCTTCCTGCCCATCAATTCGAATAGCGGCAGGCAAGTCTCATACGCTTCCTTCTTGCCCCCGACAATGAAGGTGAGAATGCCTTCAATAGCATGCGGCTCGCTGCCCGACACCGGTGCATCCAGCATTTCGACGCCAACGTCAGCGAGGCGCTCCGCCAGCATCTTGGTCGTATCCGGGTAGATAGTGCTGCAATCTACGACGATCTTCGGCGTACCGAATGCCTCATCCGTACAAGCGGACAAGATGCCGTCCTCTCCCAAATATACCGCTTCAACCACCGCGTCATCCGTCAGCATAGTGAACACGATATCTGCTTGTCCCGCAGCTTCCTTCGGTGTCGATACGATCGTGACCGAGTCCAGCTGTTCGAAGTCCCGGGCTCTGTCGCGGTTGCGATTATAGACAGCCAGCGTATGTCCAGCGTGCTGAAGATGCATAGCCATCGGTTTGCCCATAGTGCCTAGTCCTATAAATGCGATTCTCATTTGTCGTTCAACCTCCAATTTTATTTGTAGGATCTACATACTTGTTTATATAGTTGTGAAACGAAAGATCGTATTCGGCAATCGCTTGATACACATCTTCTAGGCGGTTTTGCAGCTGGTGAAGATTAAGGTTGGCTGAAGGGAGAGCTCCATTATCGTCATTCGGCTCAACTAGATAGGGGCAAAAGCCCATACCCTGATCTTCACAGTACATGACAAAGCGATATCCCTGAAATTCAAAAGAAATCAGCATGAGATCATTATAGAAAAAATGAAGCTGCACATCTCGTAAGAAGAGCGGCTCATCAATTTCTGTTGCATAAGGCAAAGTAATCATTAGCCATGTCCTTTCCTATAACAACAAAGGTTATACAACGCCCATATCTTCATCATATCATAGTTGCCGAGTCAAATTTACGAAGTCGATTCCCACTCTGCATCTGCCCATTGACACGTATATCGTTAAACGATATACTACATTCAATGATATATCGTTAAATGATATAAAGGAGGTGCCGAATTGCCGAGAAATGATTCTTTGGAGATGGGCGAGCTGACGGATACGGCGTTCTACATCTTGCTGTCCGTTGTGGAGCCCAAGCACGGATATTTGATTATGCAGTCGATCGAGACGATGACGAATCAGCGATTGACGGTCGGACCGGCATCGATGTACACCACCATTAAGAAGCTATTGGCTGCCGGACTTATTGAGCTATTTGATGACGACGATGACAAACGCAAAACCTATGCGGCTACCTCCAAAGGGATGGAGCTGCTGAAGAAGAACGTCGAGTGGCGCAAGGATATGGTACGCCATGCGGAAGCCATATTTGAACAAAGGGGAGTGAAGGGAGTATGAAGAAAACCAAGTATGTTGCTAGCGGCGGGTTGGCATTTACAGAAGCATCGGATATGAAGAAGCTAGGCAAGCACGCACGGAAAGGATGGTTGCTAGAGAGCTTTGCCCCATTCGGATATACCTTGAGAAAGGGAGAGCCTCAGAATCTTATCTACAGCGTAGATTATCAGGAGGATGCGGATGCCGATTACTTCGCCTTGTTCGAAGAAGCGGGCTGCAAGAAGGTGTGTTCTGCGGGCGGGGAGAGTGCCTTCCATATCTTCAGCGCTCCTCCAGGCACCAGACCGATCTATACGGATCAAGACTCTCTTATTGAACGATACGAACGTGAGCGGAAAATGTCCGGCAAGGCAGCCTTGCCGCTGCTCATCGTGACTATAGCGCTTCTGCTCGTTCGCATGATGAGTATGAACGACTGGCTGCCCAAGCTGCTGGACAGATTGGACTCGTTGCAGGTTTGGCTTCACTCATTCTGCTTGTTTTCCCAGGCATGCCGTACATCTGGTATACTTTTAAGCTCAATCGTTACCGCAGCGGAAAGAGGGCCGTATAGCGCACAGTGATGCAAATTGAAGGCGACCGTTCCAGAGAACGGCCGCCTTTATTAATGGGATGAAAGGTTTATAGACTTAATGGCCCAACTACTTCAGATCAGAAATCGACAAGCTCTCTAGCAGCTTTGGTGTAAGCGGATCATTTTCCGCAATGTAAGAGCCGCCTGTGAGGTAGAACACTCCTTTGTCATTGCCGGACAGACTGATCTTGCCTGACTTCACAACCTGCTTGCCGTCTGTCAAATGAAGATAGAAGCTATAACTTGTCACGCCGTCGTATTCGATTACATAAGAGGAACTGATTCGATGGCCGGTTAGCGTATGCCCTAGCTGCTCCCACTCCTTCATATTGGCGATGAAATTCGCTTTGCTTCTCTCATAGAATTGCTCATAGCTCATGTCTCCGTATTTGTCGATAAAGTCCTGGGCGTTCTTCTTGTCCGTCTCTCTTGACTCTGGGAATTCCTCGTACTGCTGCATAATCGCCTTGACCTGCTCCTCCGTATAGTTAATTTCTCCGTTTGTATAAAATAGGCGACCGTTCTCGTCAGTTTCCGGCCTGATGCTCTCTTCCTTGAAGGCCAGTATATCCGCCGAATGCTTTAGTCCTTCTTGAATGTCATCATAATAATAAAAGTCCATATTCAGATAAGAAAATGCCCGCTCGTAATCCCGCTTCTCCAGCGCGGTGAGAAATTGGCTTGCGGCATAATGATCATACAGATTGGTGAACGACATGCCTTCGCCGCGATATTGATTGATGCCCAGGAACAGCAGGGGGATGATCAGCAGCAAAGGAATAAGCGATAATAGCCATCTCCTCTTGATGCGTCTTAGCACTCTTTTGGCAGCATGATCACGTTGTTGTTCCTCCACTCCTTCATTCTGCCCCGCGTCTTCTTGACTTCCCAGCAGTACATCAACCGCCATGGGCTGTGCCATCGCTTCATATTTCTTCCGGCATGCCGGACAGCCTGCCAGATGTTCTTCGACATAAGCCTTACTCTCTGAGGAGCATGCGCCGTCGACATAAAGCGGCAGCAAGTCATACACGATATTGCAAGATGTGCTCATTCACGTTCCTCCATTTCCGTTACGATTCGCTCTTTTGCGCGGTAATAGGTCATTTTTGCCCAGGATTCGGTTTTGCCGAACAAGCTCGCAATTTCTCTGAATTTGAGCTCGCCGAATACTTTCAACGTGAACACTTCCTTATAGGGCTCCGGTAACGCGTGTAGGATACGATGAACCATGATGGCCTGTTCTTTCTGGAGCATCCGGACGGTAAAGTCGCCCCCGGCCTCGGTATCATCCCATGCAGGCTCATCCGCACGCCGCTTGCTCTTCTTGTATTCATTGAAGTACAAGTTCTTCGCAATCTGGCACAGCCAGCCATACAGGGAGGCTTGACCCTTGAAGCGGTCGATATGAAGGAAGGCCCGATAGAGGGTCTCTTGCGTTAGCTCTTCCGCCATCGCCTCATCATGGGTGAGGGATAAGAGGAACCGATGCACAGGAGCCGAATATTGTTCATAGACCTCAGAGAATTGCCGCAATTCATCACCTCTCTCCCGCATCTCCGTCAGCCTCGTCCTTCTATTAGACAATCGAAGATTGAAATAGACACATAGTTGTAGAAAAAAATGTAGATGGATAGCCAAATTCGCCGCAGTGAGGAATCGACGGATAACGACTCTCCAGCCTCTTGAGTGTACGCATGAAAACCCTATAAATCTACATATTGTTCGTTCGACAAAACCCGACAAGGTTAAGCGGTAGGAATGAGACGAGACGACGTATCGGATAGACTTGCGCAAATGGTATGATGGGAGAAATCAGCAGCGGATCGTATAAAGACAAATGAGCGTCGTTGGTCGTCTGCCAAGCGTTTGAATGACGGTAATCTTGTTAAAGTTTGGAATAAATGTTGACAATAATATTTATCGTAAGTAAAGTTATTGACATGAGTTAACGAAAAAATGAGGATGATGCTCGTGGTTATAGCGGATATTTCATTAAGGGAGATCAAGAAGGCTAGAGCCAAGATTGCTTTATATGAGGCTAGTCTGTCCTTAATGGAAGACAAAATGTTCCATGAAGTGATGCTGGAAGACATTTGTCGACAGGCCGAAGTGTCGCGTGTTACGTTTTTTAAGTTTTTTCCGAAGAAGGAAGACGTGCTTGTCTACTTCATGCGGGTATGGCTGACGGAACGGATTATCGAGATTGAACAGGAGAAGAAGAAGGGCTTCGATGCCATCCGGCACTTGCTGTACAAGGTAGCCGAACAGACGAAGGTGACGCCTGGCATACTGCCCAGCCTGATCTCGTTCCTGGCGGAGATGAGAATGCATCCTCATCTGCAGGAAATGAGCGAAGCCGAGGTTCGGCTTCTCTTTCCTGATCATGAAGAGGTAGGGAGCTCCACGCCCGATCTCCATAAGATCTTCCATACCAGCATGGAGCATGCCGAGAAGACAGGAACACTGAAGGACGGGATATCGCTTGACCGCGCGGTCAAGGTGCTGTTCACGATCTTCTATGGCTCGTTCCTGACCGCTCAGCAGTATGCTTCTACCGATATCATCGGGTTCTACGAGATTCATTTGCAGCTTCTCGAGAAAGGGTAGGAAGTCAGATGGCCGTCATATTCCCCGGAAGGTATACCGCTGGGATGGAGGGATCGTTCGTCGTGTTTCATATCGGCGTACGGATTAACCGGATTTGGGCGGTGCACCGGTGGCTGCCGGTGACGCTTGCGATGAGCCCCATGCTGCAAGAATTGTATACGAACAAGGAACTTGGTTTCCTCCATGCGAGCTTTCATTTCTCTTGGCGCGGTATTACAGTCATTCAGTACTGGCGATCGTTCGAGCAACTGGAGCATTATGCGAGACATGGGCAGAAGCATCTGAAGGCCTGGCGAAACTTCCATCGGAAGGTCGGGGCTAGCGGCAGCGTCGGCATCTACCATGAGACGTATGAGGTGCGCAGGGGCTGCTATGAGGCCATGTACAACAACATGCCCGTCTACGGATTGGCCAAGGCGGGCAGCCATCAGCCGATTACGGCAAGCAAGGATACGGCAAGGCAACGGATTGGAAGAAAGTCGTAGTCCGGCTCCATATGAACACGTTCTAGGAGGGGGTTGTGATGCAGACACCTCCGAACAAGCATAGCTGAAGCAAGCCGGAAGCGGACCAAACCCGCTGCTGGCTTGCTTTTTTTTGCTGATCCAGGCACTTTTGAGTATGTGCGTAAATAACTGAACACAATTAATAAAATTTACTTGACTAAAGATATTTACTGCGATTCTCAAAATGGGTATAATTAGCATCGTAGGTTGTAGACTCCATATTAGGAAGGGGAATGTGTGAGGAGATGAATGAACTTCATGTAGTCATTGGTACCGGGCCGCTCGGCATGGCGGTTATGGAGGAGTTGCTGTTTCAGGGCAAAAAGGTGCGCATGGTCAATCGCAGCGGACGTGCCAATGTACCTAATTCGGTACAGGTCGTGAAGGGGGATGCGACGATTTCAGCTGAATTTGCAGGTGCCTGCCGGGGAGCGTCCGTCATCTACCATTGTGCCAAGGCGCCCTATACGGCTTGGCCTGAGATGTTCCCGCCCATTATGGACGGTATTATCGAAGCGGCAGAGAACGAGAAGGCCATTATCGTCTATGCAGACAATTTATACATGTACGGCAGCGCGAGACGGGATCTGACGGAAGACCTTCCGAACAGGGCCGACGGGCGCAAAGGCATTACACGGGCCCAAATGGCCAACAGGCTCTTGACTGCGCATCGCAGCGGCAAGGTACGCGCCGCAATCGGCCGGGCTCCGGACTTCTTCGGTCCGGGCGTGCTGGACTCCGCTTTGGGAGAGCGGGTCTTCCGGGCGGCGCTTGAAGGCAAGCCGGCTGAGGTACTTGGCAACATTGATGCTCCTCACACTTATATATACATTCGTGATTTTGCCAAGGGGCTGGTGAAGCTGGGTCAATCTCAGGCATCGCTTGGGCATATCTGGCATGTCCCGGCCGCTGAGACGCTTACCACGCGTCAGATCGTATCGATGATCTACAGCATGGCAGGAAGGGAACCTAAATTCCGTGTCGCGCCGAAAGCATTCGTGGCACTGCTCTCTCTTTTTAATGCGAATATGAGAGAGATTAAGGAAATGCTGTATTTGTTCGAGGAGCCTTTTGTCGTCAACACGAGCAAATATGAGAAGATGTTCGGCAAGGACACGACGCCTCACGAGCAAGCCGTTGCCGAGACGATGGCCTGGTTCCAGAGCCTGTCGAATCATAAAAAAATTTCATAGGAAACAAGAGGTGAGATCGGGTGAACAGACAGGAACAAGCCATGGGCATCAACGAATTGCAGCATGCGAAGGAACCGATTGCAATCATTGGCATGGGTTGCCGCTTCCCCGGAGGAGCGAGCAATCCTGAAGCCTTCTGGAACATCTTGCAGAGGGGCGTTGACGGCATTACAGATGTTCCTCAGGATCGTTGGAGCAAAGCAGCCTATTACGATCCAGACCGATCAAAACCAGGCAAGACGAATACGCAATGGGGAGGTTTTCTGGAGCAGGTAGATCGTTTTGACGCGTCTTTCTTCGGGATATCGCCACGCGAGGCATCCCTTATGGACCCGCAACAGCGCTTGCTGCTGGAGGTTTGCTGGGAGGCACTGGAGAATGGAGGACAAGTAGCCGAACGGCTGAAGGGCTCTGATACCGGCGTTTTTATGGGCGGTTTTACGCTGGATTACAAGCTTCTGCAATTTTCAGAGAGCAACAGGCATTTGGTAGATTCGCATACGGCGACGGGCGCGATGATGACGCTGCTGGCGAATCGAATCTCTTATCTCTTTGACTTCCGCGGCCCTAGCATTTCGCTGGATACGGCTTGCTCTTCCTCCCTGGTAGCGGTCCATCTGGCTTGCCAAAGCTTATGGAACGGGGAAAGCTCGCTGGCGCTCGCCGGAGGGGTCAACGTGATGCTGAAGCCGGATTATTTCATCGCCGAGTCAAAGGCGGGTATGCTGTCTCCAGATGGCCGCTCCAAGGCATTCGATTCCAGGGCGAACGGCTATGTGCGCGGTGAGGGAGCCGGCATGGTTGTGCTGAAGACGCTGTCGAAGGCAATTCAGGACGGCGATCCGATTCATGCGGTCATTAGGGGAACAGGCGTGAACCAGGACGGACACAGCTCCGGTATTACGGTTCCTCGCGGGGAAGCTCAGCGTGCGCTTATGGAGGAAGTGTACCGGAGGGCCGGTGTCCATCCGGCACAAGTTCAGTATGTTGAAGCCCATGGTACAGGCACGCCGGTCGGCGATCCGATCGAGGCGAACGCGCTGGGCTCGTTCCTGTCCGAGGGCAGGGAGGACGGCAAGCCTTGCTACATCGGCTCGGTGAAGACGAATATCGGCCATACCGAAGCGGCTGCCGGTATTGCGGGCTTGATCAAGGCAGTCCTTTGCCTCAAGCATCGTCAGATTCCTCCACACCTGCATCTGATTGAGGCGAATGAGAATATCCGGTTCGATGAGCTGAAGCTGCAAATTCCGCAGCAATTGACTGACTGGCCGTATGCGGACGGACCACGTCTGGCGGGCGTTAACTCATTTGGCTTCGGCGGCACGAACGCCCATGTCATCGTGCAGGAGGCACCGGAGCTGGTCAGAGGCATCCAGCAGCAGAGCGGCAGCGATGAGGAGCGGGATATGCTGCTGCCTTTGTCTGCTCGAAGCGAGGAAGCGCTGCGGACATTCGCCATGACTATGCGAGCGAAGTCGGAGCGGTCCGCAGAGGCGGCGTCCCTGCAGGATACCGGCTATATGCTGTCAAGGCGCCGCGATCATCATGGCGTCCGTATCGCTGCAGTAGCGGGGTCGAAGAAGGAGTGGGCTGAGCTGCTCGAGGGGATTGCCCAGCGGGATGTTCTGCCGGAGTCGACAGGACTGAATCGCGACGGTACGGCTGCGGCGCTGCCGCCGCTGGCCTTCGTCTTCACCGGCATGGGCCCGCAGTGGTGGGCGATGGGCCGCCAGCTGATCGGCGAGGAGCCCGTCTTCCGGGCGGCAATCGAGAAGTGCGACCGGCTGTTCACGGCGCATGCCGGCTGGTCGCTGCTGGATGCGATGATGGCGAAGGAGCCGGAATCACGCATGGGCGAGACTGAGGTGGCTCAGCCGGCTAACTTTGCCATTCAAGTCGCGCTGGCTGAATTGTGGCAATCATGGGGCATCGTGCCAGAGGCGATTGTGGGCCATAGCGCCGGTGAAGTGGCTGCAGCCCATGTTGCGGGCGCATTGTCACTGGAGGAGGCTGTCCGGGTCATTTATCACCGCAGCCGTCTACAGCAGCAGACGACTGGACAAGGCAAGATGGCAGCTATCGGACTTTCACTAGAGGAAGCGGAGCGGAGATTGGATCGCTCGGAGGGCGCCGCAGTATCCATTGCCGCTATTAACAGTCCAAGCGCGGTGACGCTGGTCGGTGAGCCGGAGGCGCTGGGGACGCTGACTGACAAGCTGGAGGCGGAAGGGATCTTCTGCAAATACTTGCATGTCAGCGTTCCGTACCACAGCCATTACATGGAGCCACTACGGGCAGAACTGACGGGCGAGCTTCACGATCTGGAGCTGTCTCATACGGCTATTCCGCTCTACAGCACAGCGACAGGCCACAGGATCGAGGGCATGGATCTCCATGCGGAATATTGGTGGAAGAACGTACGGGAGCCGGTCTACTTCGCTTCGGCTGTGCAGGATATGATTAGGGACGGATACGGCACTTTCGTAGAAATCGGCCCGCACCCTGTATTGTCGAGCTCGATCTCGGAGTCGTTGATGAAGCTCGGAAGGACAGGCCATACCATTCCATCCTTGAAGCGCGGCGCACCTGAGCGGAGAACGGTGCTGGAGTCGCTGGGCTTGCTGTACCAATTCGGTTATGAGATCCATTGGAATGCGCTCTACCCGGGCAAGAAGCCATTTATCCCTTATCCATCTTATCCTTGGCAGCGTCAGCGCTACTGGCATGAATCCGCGTTATCTGAGCAGGACCGGATTGGAAGTGCTTCTCACCCGCTGCTCGGCCGCCGCCTGCCATCGCCATACCCGACATGGGAGGTGGAGCTGGATGCCCGCCGCCTGCCGTTCCTGGACGATCACCGCATTCAGAATGCGGTTGTCTTCCCGGGTGCGGGCTATGTGGAGATGGGCCTTGCTGCGACGCGGGAGCTGTACGGCGAAGAGGCAGCCGTCCTGCATACCGAAGCTATTGCTTTCAAGAAAGCTCTCTTTATCGGGGAGGGAGAGACCGTCAAGCTGCGTATTGCCCTTGATCCGACTGCTTCACGGTTCAGCATTTTCAGCAGCCAAGGCGATACGAACTGGACTCTTCACGCGGAAGGCTGCGTCAGTCCGCATCATGGTCAGGCCAGGCGAATAGAGCTGGACGAATTGCAAGTGCGCTGCGGGACCGAGATTGCCCGTGATATCTGCTACAGCCACTTCAAAACAATGGGGCTTCAGTATGGACCGACATTCCAGGGAATCCGGCAACTATGGCAAGGCCGCAACGAGGCGCTGGCCAGAGTGGACGTTCCAGTGGGTCTGGTACCGGAGCTGTCCGCCTACCGCATTCATCCGGCTGTGCTGGATGTTTGCTTCCAGGTCATGGCCGCTGCACTGCCAATCGACCCGAATGCTTCGTCGGTTTATATGCCGGTTGGGGTTACTCAGGGGCATGTCTACCGCCAGCTGTCGGATGCGATGTGGATTCACGCCACAATCTCGGAGCAGGATGCTTCCGGCCTGCTTGGCGATATCCGACTAATGGATACGGAGGGCAATCTCATTCTGGATATTCAAGGCTGCCGCGCCGTCTCGCTGCGGGATGAATCGGCTGCTTTGAATAAGCCGCAGCAGCTGTATGAGATGAACTGGTTGCAGCAGGAACGGCTTCCTGCCGCAGCCATGGAGGATCAACACGCGTCAGGCCGCTGGTTGCTCTTCATGGACCGGCATGGCGCGGGAGATAAGCTGGCTGGCGAGCTGGCTGGTCAAGGCGCGGCCTGCATTCAAATATACTCAGAGCGTGTATACCGTGCAGATGAGGCTCATGGACAATACGGAGTTAACCCTGCATCGCCTGACGACTTTGTTCGTCTTCTGGAAGCCGTATGCTCAGGAGACGACGCGGATATTCGCGGCGTCATCCATCTATGGAGCCTGAATGCAGCGCATACGGAAGGAGCAGATCGGGCGGAACTGGAGGATGCGGAGCAGGAGGGCGTCATTGCGGTCATGCATTTGGTGCAGGCCATTGCCGGGCACAGCTGGAGAAGAAAGCCGAAGCTTTGGCTAGTGACGAGCGACAGCCAGCCTGTCCAGCCTGGTTTCCGCGGACTTGCGCTCCATCAGTCGATGCTGTGGGGACTTGCGAGAACGCTCGGGCATCAAGAGCACAAGGATATATGGGGCGGTATCATGGATACGGAAAACTGCAGCATGGACGGCTTGTTGGAGGAGATTTTGCGGTCAGACGGCGAGGATCAGGTGGCCTTCCGAGGTGGCAAAAGGTATGTCG
The DNA here is from genome assembly GCF_056269225.1 of Paenibacillus sp. J31R120. Classification (NCBI taxonomy): domain Bacteria; kingdom Bacillati; phylum Bacillota; class Bacilli; order Caryophanales; family Paenibacillaceae; genus Paenibacillus; species Paenibacillus sp. J31R120. Next base: position 58,318 of record NZ_JBWDNN010000004.1, read on the forward strand.
CCCGGCTGGAGGAATGCGCGCCGATGGCGAGAATTCCGGCGAAGCTGCGATCTGACGGCAGCTATCTCATTACGGGCGGCTTCGGCGGACTCGGTCAACTCGTTGCGAGGTGGATGGTGGAGCACGGGGCGCGCAGACTCATTCTGGCCGGTCGCGAGAAGCTGCCTCCGCGCGCGTTCTGGAAGGATGCGGAACGCGACAATCCGTCTGCGGCTAAGCGCATTGCAGCCGTACGCGCATTGGAAGCGATGGGGGCTTCGGTGCATGTAGCGGGTCTTGATGTTGCGGATGCCGACCAGCTTGCCGAGTTCATGCGCACGTATGAGCAGGAGGGCTGGCCTGCCGTCCGGGGCATTATTCATGCGGCTGGTGTGGCGAAGCCTCAGCTGCTCGTCCAGATGACGCAAGCGCAGTTCAGCGACGTGCTTCAGCCGAAGGTAGCGGGAGCATGGAACCTGCATCGCCAATTCGCGGACGCGCCGCTCGATTTCTTCGTTCTGTTCTCGTCGCTCGCTTCAGTGGTTGTGTCGCCAGGACAAGCAAATTATTCGGCAGGCAATGCCTTCCTTGACGCACTTGCGCACCATCGCCGGTCACTCGGATTACCGGGACTCAGCATTAATTGGGGACCATGGGGCGAGATCGGCATGGCTACACAGCTCGATCTGGTCGAGTTCTTCGGCAATCGCGGCTTCTACCCGATGAGCAATGCGCAAGGGCTGGAAGCGATGGAGCTTTTGCTTGGTCAACGGCTTGCCCAGGCGACGGTACTTGCCGCAGACTGGCCGGTCGTTGCGGAGAAGAATTTCCCGATGGGCATCGCCCCTATTATGCTGGAGAGTCTATCGGCACAGACCGACGAAGACAGAAAGGCATCCATGCAAGGGGATGGACAAGCTGGCATACGGAGCCAATTGGAGGGAGCCGCTGACGCCGAAGCGCGGTATCGCTTGCTTGAGCACTATTTGATGGACGTCGTATCAGGCATTCTCCGCATTAACCGCTCGCAGCTGCTGCCGGAGCAGCCGCTTAGCGTATGGGGACTTGATTCGATGATGGCGATCGAGATGAAGAATCGGATTGAGACGAATCTGGGTATGAGCGTAGCCGTCGTGGAATTGCTGAAGGGCTCAAGCGTATCGCAGCTGACGGGCACGCTATTGTCACAACTGGCGGTCGAAAGCAAGGAGTTGGATGCAGACTTGAAGGAGCTGCTATCGGAAGCAGATTCCCTCTCATTGGAAGAGGTCGAAGCCCTGCTTCAAGAAGTAGCAGCCGGCGGGGGGCTTAAGGAATGAGTGAGAAGTTGACGGACAAGCTGGCAGCATTGTCGCCGGAGAAACGGCTTCAGCTGCTGGAGGCCATTAAGAAAAAGAAAGCCGGGGAGGCTGTGTTGGAGCCGTCTCCGGCCAAGCCACGGACAGGAGAGCCTATTCCGCTCTCCTTCACGCAGCAGCGCCTGTGGTTCCTGCAGGAATTAGATCCGCATAGTCCGTTCTATAATATTCCATCTGCTTTCCGGCTATTCGGTGAATGGGATCAGGAACTGATGTCGGAGAGCCTGCATGAGATGGTCCGCAGGCATGAAGTGCTTCGTACAACCTTTCGTATGGGCGATGAAGGCAGACCTGTGCAGATCGTGGCTGCTTCTCCCAAGGTGACGCTGCGCTCTATTGACCTTCGAGCATGGCCGGAGGATGTGCGGTTCGCGGAAGCGGAGCGGATCGTGAATGATGATGTGCAGCGGCCCTGCGATCTGCGGATCGGGCCGCTCTGGTGGGTGACGCTCATTCGGTTGGAGGATCAGGAGTATCAGCTTATTCTCACGATGCATCACATCGTATTCGACGGTTGGTCGCTTGGCGTGTTCATCCGGGAGTTGTCCTCGATCTATGAAACGTTGTCATCAGGAGGGGATCTATCGGTACTTCCTCAGCCGTTGACTCAATACGCAGATTATGTCTTCGCCCAGCGAGAGCGGGCTAGCCAAGAGCTGCAGAATCGCCAGCTCGCTTATTGGGTAAGCCATCTTGCGGGCGAGCTTCCCGTTCTGGAGCTGCCGGCGGACCGGCCTCGCCCGCCGGTGCAGACCTTCCGCGGGGCGATGCACACGCTGGTGCTGCCGCGAGAGCTGTACGATACGCTGAAGATCTACAGCCGAAAGAATGAAGCTACGTTATTCATGACCTTGCTGTCGCTATTCAAGGTGCTGCTCTATCGCTATACAGGTGTATCGGATATTATCGTCGGTTTCCCCATCTCCGGGCGCCATCTGCCGGGCACCGAGCATGCAATTGGCGTATTCGTCAATACGCTGCCGCTGCGTACAGGAGTGTCCGGTCTTCAGACATTTGCCGAGCTGCTGGGCGAGGTGCGCAAGACAGCCTTGAACGCTTACGAGAATCAGGACGTTCCCTTCGACCGTCTGGTGGAGACCATTAAGCCGGAGAGGAATTTGAGCCATAATCCGTTGTTCCAAGTGCTGTTCACTTATCAGAACGCGCTTCCTCCTATCCGGACGGGAGATCGTTCTATTACATATGAAGCTATTGACGGCGGTACGTCCAAATTTGATTTATCCCTCGATATCTTCGAAGGTCCGGACGGCCCCACTTGTATATTCGAATATAATACTGACCTGTATGACCGCGATCGTATTGTTCGCATGGCCGAGCACTTCCAGGTGCTTGCGGAGGCGGTCACGGGAGATGAATCTTGCCGAATCGCTGAATTGCCGCTGCTTGGGACGGCGGAGCGGGAACGGATGCTTGTGGAATGGAATCGCACATCCAAGCCGTACGAGCGTGTGGCGGCGATTCATCAGTTGTTCGAGCGGCAAGCGGCAAGGATTCCTAACGGAACGGCCGTAGTTATGGACGGAGAGTCGCTTACCTATCGGGAACTGGACGAACGGGCGAACCATATCGCGCTCAGACTTCAGGGAATGGGAGTCGTCTCGGGAACGCGTGTCGGCATATGTGTAGAGCGATCACTGGACATGATTGCAGGCGTGCTGGCGATTCTAAAGGCTGGCGGGGCGTACGTGCCGGTCGATCCGGACTATCCGGCGGAACGAATCGAGTATATGGTGGAGGATGCCCGGTTGTCGGTTATGCTGACGCAGCAAGCTCTGGCGGACAGGTTCACAGGGGGCGATCTTGCCACGCTCCTGCTTGATGCCGGAGAAGCGGGGATCCCGGGTGCGGAGAAGCTGCGCCAGCCGGAGATGACGGAAGATGACTTGGCCTATCTCGTATACACATCAGGAACGACAGGCCAGCCGAAGGGAACAATGGTGAGTCATGCGAGTCTCGTTAATGCTTATTTCGGTTGGGAGGACATATACCGCTTGCGGGCGGATGTGAAAGCCCACTTGCAGCTGGCGAGCTTCTCCTTCGACGTCTTCACAGGAGACTGGGTCAGGGCGCTGTGCTCTGGCGCCAAGCTTGTACTGTTGAAGAAGGATACGATGCTGGATGCGCCCCGTCTGTATGAGTTGATGAAGAAGGAGAGGGTCGATGCCGCTGAATTTGTCCCTGCGGTATTCCGGAATTTGATCCGTTACCTGGAGGCGACGGGGCAAACGCTCGACTTCATGCGCTTGCTGTGCATCGGCTCGGACCGCTGGTACGTTCATGAATATAAGCATTTCAGACGATTCTGCGGGCCTGATACGCGCCTGATCAATTCGTATGGGCTTACTGAAGCAACGATTGATAGTACATACTTCGAGGGCGATATTGCGGGCATGTCGCCCAATCAGCTCATTCCGATTGGAAAGCCATTTCCGAACCAGCAGGCTTATGTGCTGGATGCCAATCAGCAGCCCGTTCCGGTCGGCGTGCCGGGAGAGCTCTATATTGGAGGGCGCGGGCTTGCGCTCGGTTACTGGAGGCGTCCGGCTCTGACGGCTGGACGCTTCATCCCGCATCCGATTCGCAGGCATGAGGGAACGCTAGTCTACCGGACGGGAGATCAGGCCAAGTATCTGGCGGACGGCAATATCGAGCTGCTGGACCGCATGGACAATCAGGTGAAGCTGCGCGGCTACCGAATTGAGCTTGGGGAGATCGAGACGGCGCTGAACCGCGATTCATCCGTAAGGGAATGTGTTGTGCGGGTATGGGAGGATCGGCTGCTGGCGGCATGGATCGTGCCCGAAGCGGGGATGTCGGTCAATACGGACAGACTTCGCAGCGCCGTTAAGCTAAGCTTGCCTGACTATATGGTCCCGGCCTCCTTCGTCGTGATGGAGGAGCTTCCGCTGACGGCCAACGGCAAGGTCGATCGCAGCGTTTTGCCTGCTCCGACCTTGCAGTCGGAAGATGATGGTTCCTACGCAGCGCCCCGCACGTTAATTGAAGAGAAGCTGGCTGGCGTATGGGCGGAGCTGTTCCAGGTCAGACGAATGGGTATTCACTCCGATTTCTTCGTCAATGGAGGCCATTCACTCCTGGCCATTCAGCTGATTGCTTCAATCCGGGAGTCTTTCCAGGTGGACCTGACGCTGCAGGTGTTATTCCAAGCGCCGACCATAGCGGAACTGGCTGTTGTCATCGCGGAGAAGAGCGGGCAGCAGCAGCGTCATGATGAGGCGGTGCAGGCTTTACCGGAGCTTCGGAAGGATTCTGCTGGTAGGTATGAGCGGTTCCCGCTGACAGAGGTGCAGCAGGCCTACTGGATCGGACGCAACGAAGCATTCGAGATGGGAAACGTATCCACGCACAGCTATGACGAGCTGGAGGTTGAGCATATCGATCCCGCCCGTTTCCAGCTTGCCTGGAACCTTCTGGTGCAGCGACATGATATGCTCCGCGCCATCGTGACGGAAGACGGCATGCAGCAGGTGCTGGAGCATGTGCCGGAATACGAAGTTGCCGTTCTTGACTTGCGCGGCCATCCTGCCGATGACACCGAATCATCGTTAGCGGCGCTTAGGGAGAGCATGTCTCATCAAATGCTGGAGACGGACAGATGGCCCGTCTTTGACTTGCGACTAACTCTGCTTGACCAAGGGCGGGCTCGCATCCATCTCAGCTCGGATGCGCTTGTGTTCGATGCCTGGAGTTATGTCATTTTACTTAAGGAGCTGTCCAAGCTTCATCAAGATTCGGATGCCGAGCTGCCCGAGCTGGAGCTGACCTTCCGTGACTACGTGCATGCGGAAGCCCGAATGAAGGAGACGGACGCCTACAAGCGATCGCTTGCGTATTGGAAGGAACGCATACCTACCTTGCCGCCGGCTCCCGAGCTCCCGATGGCGAAGAGTCCAGGCTCGCTCAAGAACCCGTACTTCTCCCGGCTGCATAATCGGCTGGACGCCGATGTCTGGAGCCGACTGAAATCCAAGGCTACGCGCATGGGACTGACCGCCTCCGGAGTGCTGCTGTCGGCTTACGCTGAAGTGCTGGCTGCCTGGAGCAAGAATCGGAGCTTCTGCTTGAACCTGACCTTCCTGAACCGGCTGCAGATTCATCCGCAGGTCCATGATATTGTTGGCGAATTTACTTCCTTGACGCTGCTGGAGATCAATCACAGGGATGGCATCAGCTTTGTCGACCGGGCAGGAAGGACGCAGCAGAAGCTGTGGCATGATCTGGAGCATCATCATGTGAGCGGCGTACATGTGCTGCGTGAGCTAAGCCGCGCGCAAGGAGGACTGACCCGTGCGCTGATGCCGGTCGTCTTCACGAGCGCGCTGACACTGCCTATACCGGATCGCCAGAGCAGCGGATTCGATCTGAAGCCGTTCTACAGCATCACCCAGACTTCCCAGGTATGGCTCGATTGCGGCGTATGGGAAGATGAGAAGGTGCTGTATTGCAATTGGGATGTCGTCCGAGAGCTATTCCCTGAAGGGATGTTGGAGGACATGTTCGCTGCTTACTTCGGCTTGCTGAACCGTCTGGCGAACGAGGATGATATTTGGCATCAGGGCTGGGTCATTCGAGCTCAAGGTCAAAATTCCGCAAGCGCGGCTCAAGAGAGTGGAGCGGCAATCTCTGCTATTGCTCAAGCTCCTGGGGACGCAGTGGAGACTGTCCATTCTTCTAAAGGGCCGGGAAGTTTGTCCGCTCACGAAGCAATCTTGAATCCGACTATCGATGCTTCAAGCGACACTGCCCCCGCATTGCTGCATGAGTTGTTCTGCGAGCAAGCCAGGTCTGATCCTAAGCAAGCAGCGATTGCGACTTCCCAATTCGAGATTACTTATGGTGAGCTGAACCGGGTGACCAACCGGTACGCACGGCAGTTGCGCAAGGAAGGGGCAGGCCCCAACCTGCTCGTAGCCGTAGTGATGGAGAAGGGCTGGGAGCAGGTGGCGGCTGTGCTCGCCGTGCTGAAGTCGGGGGCGGCCTACTTGCCGATTGACCCTGATATGCCGCAGGAGCGTATACAATATTTGCTTCAGCAGGGACAGGTACATATCGTACTGACCCAGCCTTGGCTGGAGGCGAAGCTGCATTGGCTTGGTGAGGGAATGACCGTTATGGCCGTGGAATACGACGGACTGGCTCGGCTTCGTGATGGCCCTCTGGATTCGGTGCAGCAACCTGAGGATCTGGCTTACGTCATTTATACATCGGGCTCAACCGGCCAGCCGAAAGGCGTCATGATCGACCACCTTGGCGCACTGAATACCGTGCTGGATATGAACGAGCGGTTCAGCGTATCCAGCTCTGATAAGGTGTTCGCCCTCTCAGCACTCAGCTTCGATCTCTCCGTCTACGATCTGTTCGGGACGCTGGCAGCGGGAGGGACAATCGTCATTCCGGATTCCGATCACCGCAAGGACCCGGCACACTGGCTCTATATGATGCGCAAGGAACGGGTGACGATCTGGAATTCAGTTCCGGCCTTGATGAATATGCTGGTCGAATTCGCTTCCGGACAGCGTGAAAGGCTGAACAAGTCGCTGCGTCTCGTACTGATGAGCGGGGATTGGATCCCGTTGTCCTTGCCGGATGCGATTCGCGCCCTATGTGAGGATGTGGAATTGATTAGCCTGGGCGGAGCGACGGAGGCTTCGATCTGGTCGATCCTGTATCCGATCGGCTCTGTAGATCCTGCCTGGTCCAGCATTCCGTACGGCAAGGCGATGCGCAATCAGGGGATGCATGTGTTCAATGATGTAATGGAGTCTTGTCCGACTTGGGTGCCTGGCCAGTTATATATAAGCGGAACCGGCTTGGCCCGAGGCTATTACCGGGACGAGGAGAAGACAGCGGCCAGCTTCGTCGTGCATCCGCGAACCGGAGAGCGGCTCTACCGGACTGGTGATCTCGGCAGATGGCTGCCGGACGGCAACATTGAATTTATGGGCAGGGAAGACTTCCAGGTCAAAATCCAGGGATACCGTATTGAGCTCGGCGAGATTGAGACGGCGCTTGCGCAGCATCTGCATATTCGCGAGGCGATCGCGGCAGTGGCGGGAGCGGGCGGGCAGCAGAAGCTGGTAGCTTATCTGGTGCTTCAACAGGAAGGGGCGACGGATCAAGAGGAGATTCGCGGCTATCTGGCGAATAAATTACCTGATTATATGATTCCGTCCTACTTTATGGTGTTGGATGCGCTCCCTCTTACGGCGAACGGCAAGGTGAACCGCAAGGAGCTGCCAAGCGTGGAGTTCGCAGAGATCGCTTGTTCGGTTGAAGCTGTTCCTCCACGTACGGAGACGGAGGAACGGATTGCCTCGATTTGGCTGGAGCTGCTGAACCTGGAGTCCGTGAGCGTCTTCGACAACTTCTTTGAGCTGGGCGGAGACTCCTTGCTGGCTGTCAGGCTGATGGTCAGGCTCCAAGCCGATACGGGCTGTCCGCAGCCGCTTCGAGTATTGTTCGAGCAGCCTACCATCGCCGGGCTTGCAGCGCGCATGAGGACATGGGACGAACAGCCTGTTGCATCCCTTTCATGATTGGAGAGAACCTGTTTATGAATCCACAGAGAACCGACAGCCCGTGGCTGCATATTCCGAAGCCGAATCCGAGCGCGCGCCTGCGCCTGGTCTGCTTCCCCTACGCGGGAGGCAGCGCAACGATCTACCGGGAATGGCCGGCAGCATTATCGCCGGAGATTGAGGTTGTTGCGATTCAATTGCCAGGGCGAGGCAATCGATTTATGGATAAGCCGAATGGCGACCTGGACGCGATTATCGAACCTATGCTGGGTGTGTTGATCCCTTACTTGGAGGACAAGCCATTCGTCTTGTTCGGCCATAGCATGGGGGCGATGCTCGCATACGAATCGGCTAAGCGGCTGGAGTCGGGACTGCCGGGCAGTCTCAAGCATGTATTCGTTTCCGCATTTCGGTCCGTGCAGCTGCCGAGAACGGATGAAGGACGTTATCTGCTGTCCGATACAGGGTTGAAAGAAGAGCTGAGGCGGCTGAATGGTACGCCGGAGGCATTGCTGCAAAATGACGAGCTGATGGAGCTCTACCTGCCAACGATACGCGCGGATATGCAGCTCTGCGATACGTATACGTATGAGGCAAGTCCGCCGCTTGCTTGCGGCTTGACCGCATTCGGCGGAGTGGCCGACAGCGGCATTCCGCAGGAGGACCTGCAAGCGTGGGAGTCGCAGACAGCAGAGGACTTCGAGCTTCATATGCTGCCCGGCGGGCACTTCTTCATCCATAGCGACAGCCCGCAGCTTCTGCAGCTGCTCTCAGGCAAGCTGGAGCGTATTCTTCATTCGCATACGATAGCTTAATACGATGAACCCGGTATCTGTTGGATACCGGGTTTTTGTTCATTTGCAGGTGTACAATTATGTGATGACGAAACGGAGTTCATTGGTTCCGCAAGCCATTATCCACGGGGGAATAACCGAGGGGCCCTTGAATCGCATTGAGCAACATGCATCGGATCGAATTTCGATCGTTAGATCAAAGCGGGCCATTTCCCCAATTGGAGCACAATGAGGGGATCATGAAAAAACACCTCAAAAAAGGAAACCTTTTACTGAAATTGGGCGTCTTACTTAGAGGGATTATTTTGACCATTGGAGGAGTAAATGATGAAGTCAAGCAAATGGGTAATTGCACTTATGCTGTCAGTAGCTTTATTGGCAACAGGCGCTTATACATGGCCAGAAGCGGCAAGCGCTGCTGCCAAGCCAATCAAGGTCACCCAAAATAACTGGGAGCCGATCGAATTCCAGAATCCGCCCATTCTACAGAATGGAACGACTCAATTGCCGTTAAGGGAAGTCGGTACTTTGCTGAATAGCAAGACGACCTGGATTCCGGAGGGTAAGCGCATTGTCATTACGAATCCGCAGACGCGCATCGAGCTGACGCTAGGCAGCAAGCAAGCAAAGATTAACGGCAAAAACGTTGCCATGAGGACCGTTCCATACAACAAAAACGGCGTCGTCTACGTCCCGGTTCGATTCATCAGCGAAGCGTTCGGCGCAAAGGTCACCTGGCATGACAAGGAGCGTCGTGTGAATATTGATGTGGAAGCCAAGTATCTATATGTAACCCAAGGGGCAACCAGCTACTGGGTGGAAAAGACAAACGGCAAGCTCTATAGCGCGAGCAATGCCGATGCTATCAAGTTCATTGCGGATACAAAGGCTGAGGTGCTCGGCTATTCGGAATTTACAGTTGACCCGTTATCGGATAACGTTCATGTGTTGCAGGTTTATGACAATTACGGCGAACCAGGCATACATAATAACTTTTTTAAAATGGTACTTGTAAATCAAAGGCTCGTTTTGGAGTCAAAGGCATACACGGCTGGGCATCCCAACCGTAATATAGCTAGGTCGGCAGGCGATCATGCGCTTCTGATGAATGGAGCGATCCTCTATGAGGTTAGTCTGGAGGGCAAATTGGTAGGCGAGCACGACCTAAAGGCTATTACAGGTTACCAAGAGGACAACTTCCAAGTAGAGTGGTTCGACGATAATTATATGGTCGTTCGTCCGGAGAGGACGGGATGGTTGACGCTTGTCAACCGGAAGACGGAGGAGACGACGCTGCTGGCTGAAGCGGTACTGGACGAGGAAACTTGGAAAATCTATCAGTCCCTCGATCAGTTTAGTACAGAGTTCAATCAATGGGACGGGTTGAAAGTGATAGAGATTAAAGATAACAAGTTGATCTTGGAGCATTATCTGTTCATTGGCAGCAAAACAACGAAATACGAATTTAATCTGGCTAACAAATAAGAGAGTGGAGCCGTCCTGGACAGGGCGGCTTCCTGTCTTCGTCAGGCTATTACCGCACAAAGAAACGGTGATCTTACCACTACGTTTACCCTATAGAGATTAAATGGGAGAAGGATGGATACTGAAAGTGAAAAATAGAAATTTTGGTTCTTACAACCCACCGCCAACCTTGCAGGAGCTCATTCGTTTAAAGGAAGAGTTAGGTGGCCATGACCCGTTTTACGCAGGACTTAATTTTTACCTGGAGCTGGGCTCGTTCCGGTACTTTAATACGCCGTGTGATGTCGTGGTGTTCGGGAGTAATGGAGTAGACGGTATTCATTATGGTTTTCTGACAGACTTCGGAACTGTGGATCAGTTGGAGCATGCTCCCATCGTATGCGTGAGCCCAATGGATTTTGATCGGCCTGCGAAGATTATAGCTAACAACATAAAGGAGTTTCTGAGCTTATTGTTGACGGACGAGGAGCTGTTTTACAATGTGTTCGCAGCAGAAGAGGACTACCGTGCTGCGAAGCAGCGCTGGAAGGAGGAAGCGGCAGCCTCGCCTTATGGGCCAACCAAGGAGCAGAAGCAGAAGCGAGCGGATATGATAAGGGTGTTGAGAGAGCGTGTTTCTTTGCCGCAAGTCGAGAATCCGTACCGGCATCTAGAGCTCTTGGCACAGCAACGTCAAGAGAGAATTGCGGCTATGACACAAGATTTGCTTGGCGTTGTCGGCAGCTTGGCGGAAGGTGAAGTCCATATTCCGTATTACGTACATAAGGATGAAGGTCTTGATATTCAAGAACTGAGGGAGTATATGATGTCAGCGCCTGCTCTATCTAAAAAAGCGTTAATTCGGGATATCCAAATGAACTTCGTATTGCGGGACGAGGGAGAGCTTCGCAATATCGTCATACAAGCTTTGACTTCATTAGATTTAATTGATCAAGGGAAACGAATTATGGCCGAGGGCGAATAATATTAGAATGTGTAGTCAATTGTATATTCTTCGATTCTATCGAACACGCGGAGCAGGATGTGGATTACGAGACGGGGATGTTCATGCAGTTAGATAAAAGCTGCAAGAATGCGACAGGCAGCGGAATGATTCCGCTGCCTGCTGATGCTAGCTCCAATGCGCCGGACGCGTTAACGTTGGCGGGATACGAGTGGAAGCGTCGCCCTTCGCCGAGTTCATCTGGGATTGAGACAAGTAGAGACTGCCGGACAGATCGGCGCCGCGCAGATCGGCGTCCCGGAAGTCTACGCCAATGAGGTCGGCCGCCCGCAGATCGGCATTTCTTAGGTTAGCCGCAATCAGATAAGCACCGCGCAGATTGGCTGCCCGCAGATCGGCGCCCTTCAAGTTGGCGCCAATAAGGTCGGCTCCGCGACCGTATGTCTTCCGGTGGCTGGATGATCCCTTCATCCGGCGCAGCTCATTCTGACGGACAAGCTCGCTGGAGCGAAGCAGAAGCTGGTTCACTTCCGCCCGCCAGCCCGGCACGTCCACCTTCAGCAGCGACTCCGCGTCGAGCAAGACAAGCCGTTCTGTATCGTCAAGTGCCCTCTGCAGCTCGGGGTGAATCTCGGCTGCTTCCGGTCGGGTCAATGCTTCGTTCAAATACCAGAGCAGCTCATGCAGCTGCCACATAGCGGGGAATACCTCGAATATGAGTTTCGCCGACTCCGGATGCTCGCGCCAATCGCGGCCCTCGAAGGTGACCTGCGATACATGCTGGCCTGCGCCGAAGCAATCGTACACCGTACAGCCTTTGAAGCCTAGCTTTCGCAGATCGCGGTGAACGCCGCAGCGGTGATCCGTTTGCAGGTTCGGGCAAGGCTGCCCCGCGTGCTTGTCGATGGCGAAGTCCGCCGATGCAGCGAACGGCAGCGCCGTGCAGCATAAGCCAAAGCAGCGCTCACAGTCTGCATGCAGCCTGGTGGAGTAGCTTCCCTCAGAGCTTGTATAGGGATGAGACATCATGCGCCTCCTTCGTTGTCTAGTATTCTTTATGGTAGCATAGAAATAGGGTCAATTGGGAGAACAATAGTAGAAGGAGAGGCAAAGAGATGAGAAGCGAGAGGGAAATGATGAGCCTGGTGCTAGGGATGGCCGAGAAGGATGAGCGGGTACGGGCTGTTACGCTGGAAGGCTCCAGGACGAATCCTAACGTGCCTAAGGATTTATTTCGCGATTATGATATCAGCTTTCATGTGACCGATATGCAGTCGTACATCGATCAGCCGGATTGGGTCGATGCATTCGGCGAGAGAATCATCATGCAGATGCCGGAGGCGATGGCAATGTTTCCCCCGGATCTGGGCAACCGCTTCTCCTACTTAATGTTGTTCAAGGACGGCAATCGCATCGATATGACGCTTATACCGGTTGAAGAGAAGGACGATTACGTGAAGGAAGACAAGCTGATGCAGGTTCTGCTCGATAAGGACGGACTCTTCCCCGATGTGCCCCCTTCGACGGACGTTGATTATTGGGTGACACGGCCTTCTGCCGAATTTTACGCGGATTGCTTCAATGAGTTCTGGTGGGTGGCAACGTATGTCGCCAAAGGATTATGGCGGAAGGAAATGCTGTATGCACAGGATCATCTGAACAATCTGATGCGGCCCATGCTGGTGAAAATGCTGGAGTGGCAAGCGGGTATTCGGACGGACTTCACGTTAAGCGTCGGCAAGAATGGCAAGTTCCTGGACCGTTATATTCCGGAGGATAGCTGGCAAAAGCTAATGGCTACCTATCCGGCAGGCACGTACGAGAGTGTATGGGAAGCCCTGTTCCTGATGGGTGAGCTATTCCGTGAGACGGCCGAGTACGTGGCAAGCGAGCTCGGCTTCCTCTATCCGCTGGAAGAGGATGCGGCGGTGACGGATTATTTGGAGAGGGTTAGAGTGTTGGCACCTGATGCGAAGAGCATGTAGCGATCGTTGACCCATCGTGCTCAGGGCTAATTCATATTCCGGTGACGGTAGACTAGCGTTCTTTTCCTAAGATAGGCCTGCGAAACCATACAAGCCACGAGTTTTTTTATTTTGATCCGCTCTGGTTGTAAGTAATTCTGCGCAGAGCGGATCAGCATAGCTGCAAGCGAAGCTGGTTTCTAGGTGTGTTACAGCTGCAAATAAGTCAAATCAATCGGTATGTGCTGATGGTCGTATTTCTTCATTAGAGGATTGATTCAAAGTTTTTGCGACCATTACAATAGATTTATTTAACTGAATTAAGCGTTTATCGAGTGTATCTAGCCTTTGGTTAAAGGTACCTAAGACACTTCTTAACAAAATAATGGCAACTAGACTTGGAAAGCCAATAGTTCCGATAAGAGTCCCGATATTTTCGAGAGTAATATCCATGATCCGTCCCGTCCTTTCATTTTGGCTATAGATCCTCATTATGGTTTTTATAACATAAAAAGTGTGTTATCATAGAGATAAGGAGAGTGATTAAATGAATGAAAAAGATAAAGCTCCGCGTTTAACAGTCTACTTCCCGGATAACGTGAAAAAGCAATTAATGAAGATGGCCAAAGAAACTGGATTATCCCAAACACAAATCGCTGTTATAGCCACACATGGACTGTTAGCCCAGTATGACAAGTATGGACCAGCGGTCTTCAGAGGGCTTCTAGAATCATTACCAAATGAATAACATATTGCGTGACGTTACAAAACACTCTATAATACAAGCTTAGGAAGGAGATGTGTTATGAAATATTCCCTGAATTTATTCGGTTATACGATTGAATGCAAATTAACATTTTCAGATCAGCATATGAAGATAGAGATTAATGAGGAAGATCAGGCATCGCTGCGGTCATATTTACTGCGTGTTTTAATTAAATACGGTGTTGAACCTAAAACAACAGACTCTTTGGAGCAGTTGGTTTCCTATGCTATAGAAATTGAGAAGGGTATGAATGGACATCTAAGTGAGCCTAAATTGAAACTTCCGTATGAGTTTCAACCTGAAATTAAGGAAAAACTTATTGAAGCAGCCGAATTGCAAGATATGTCCGCGACCCAATTGCTTATCCGCTTAGTAGAGAGAAAATATCAAAGTGTTTTTGGAAAGGAAGAATAATGAATGGCTTATGGAAATAAAGTAAAATTTCATTACGATATACCTGTTTATATAAAGGCGCAACTTGCTGCATCAGCCAAAAAAATGAATATGACTGCAACTGAGCTTCTCTCTAAAACAATAGAAGAAGAATACATTCGAGTAAAAGCCATTCAGGTTGAAGCGAAGCGGGACCTTAATTAATTCTCAAGTTCAATTGTCATATTGTGCAGTTTTCGAATCGTTGAAAGGGACATGCTTTCATATGTATAATCTTGCCGAAAACTGTCTGTAATAAAATAATGGCATACCATGTAATTTTCATGAATGTTTTGCTCAATTAAATAAAATAGAATCTGATACTCGTTCACTTGTATATCATAATAATATTGCGATGTGGGATCCGCTTGTATCAATTCGAGAATAGCTTGTCTCATTTGAGTTGGAAGCTGGTTTCCTAATTCATTTAGACTAAACTCTGAATGCATTTCTTTATAATTTTTTGTCAATTTAGATCAACCCCTCACTTTAATTGTTGTAAGTGTATACATCAGCCTCCCAGTTTTTACTACTCATTTTCCCAACAAATTAAAAACAGAACATACATCCCTATTTTAATTCTGTTTTCCTAAAACCTCAATATGATCAATATTATTCCAGTGGTAATAATGAGGGGTCGGATGGACCCCTTGAAAATTAAATATATGGAAATGTTCACTATCTATTATACGTTGTTTTTAATAATATTGTTTCAATTATCTTACTAAACTATAAATCAATGGAATTTGAAGAGTGTAAGCATGCTTGTATCGGATGATCACCATTTAATGGATCAACTTGATACAAGGAACGATATAGCTTCCGAAGTTCTTGCAATTGCACAGATAGTTCTAATCCAAATTTATAGAAGATTTCCTGGTCTTGTGTGGGTATATCTTCGCATAAACAGCTAGCATATGCGATAACTGACCTGTGAGCAGCTTGAATGCTCTTAAGTAGTTTTTCTCGACAGGGTGAGTTCATCCTGATATCCCTCCATAAACATGCTTTTTTTGAGTTCAAATAAGCAACTTTTTCTTTACACTTTACGTCAAATAATTATAAAAATGGAAAGGGGTGTATGGATTATGAAGGAATTGCGAGCTTTTTTATCTGCCGTTACTATAGCTGTCATTATTTCTGGTTGTGCGGCTCAAACCAATTCATCAACTCCGCCTCAAAGTACTGATCCATCTTCAGTACCTGTAACCCCAACAGTAAACCGACCAACCGATGAAAAGAGAGAGATTATGGAGCCAATAATCCTTTATGAGCTGAGTCCAGAGCAATTTGAGAAAAAAACAAGTGAAATTCCAAACTATAATAAAGGGAAAATTACCTACTTGACGGACGCGGGCGTGAAAAGCTTTAACGAGGGCCATAGCGTCACCTGGAGCGATCCGCTTATTAGTACCTTGTTGCAGATTTCCAATCTAATTCCCATTGATTATTCGACTGATAAGACCATTGACGAGCAGTTAGCCAAACTTGGGGGAGGGTATCTACAAAAAAACGTTTCGTTGAAAACCGCGACTGATATTGTATTTACGAAACACCCTACAAATATGGGTACTAATGAAACGATTGTTGAAGTACAAGTTCCCAAATGGGGCACTTACACTGTGGCGCTGAGAAATGGCCAGGACTCGGATATTCAAATTATACAAAAAATCGTATTTCAAAAAGCTGATGATTTTCAATCTGACTTAGCCGCTAAACCTCTTATTATTTTTGAACTATCCGATGAGGTATTAAAGAGCAACTATTCAGAAATCCCGTACTATGCAAGAGGTGAAATCGGATATGTGACGAAAGAAGAAATTCAAAGTGTAAATGAAGGCCATTCTCCTTGGAAATCTACCCCCGTATTGACGGTAGAAGCTATGGCAACCAATTTGATACCGGATGAAATTAAGTCGAGCGAGTACAAAGTTGAGGTAATGGATGCCGGAACACCGGATGAAACAGCATTAATTGAAGTGCAAGTGCCTCATCTTGGCACATATGTTTTTACTGTGAAGTTTGCAAAAAACAGCCCGATTTGTTTTATTTCTCGAATAGAGCTTCGGCCTGATTAACGTTGATTAGAAAGGAACCAAGTTGCCTTGGTTCCTTTTTTGCTTTACGAGAAGCGCCAAACGCCATTTGTCAGCGTGCTACTTGAACCAATTGCACTCAATACCGTTGAACTTACATCAAGAATAGCGCCATTAACGGTATAATCGGTACCTCCTGCTGGACATGTACAGAGGGCGCAGCGTTTTTTACCTTTATTTTGTTGTGCCCAAGGAATAGTGCCTGTACTCCAGTAAGTATCGGAGCTGCAATTGCGATAAGGTACCCAAGGTCCGACATCCCAAACTTTGGCCGTAGTAGCCTGATTGTTGTTCATGTTGGCAACAACAAGGTTCTTGCCACATAGTCCTGTTGCAGGCAGTGCAGCAAAGTTGGCTGGTAGATTAGGAAAACCACAAGCTGGAGCGTTCCCTGTCAAGGGAATGCTGAAGGTAGAAATGTCTCCGCGGAACCAAACACCAACGTTCATTGAGAATGTTTTTCCATCATCATCAACTAGCGTGATTTTTCGGAAAGAACTTTCATTATAAACGGAAGATATCGTTGCGGAAATTCCACTAAACCCGGTATCACCGGCAGATCGAGACGTACCGCCGATTAAGAAGGCTGTATCGCTTGTAGGAGAGTTAGCGTAAGCTCTGATGTTTCCTTTATACGTGGAATCGACATAGCCGCCTGGTAGCCGTGGCTGAATACTAATATTAAATGATTGTCTTGCAATGACACTAGCAGGATGGGAACTTTCTGCCGGAACGGCTTTGCTAATGCCGATAAACAGATACGTGTTTGGATTATTAATTGGCATGATTACTTCCTCCTTTGATTTTATATTACGTAACGTATAGTTACGCAATATTGATAGTCATACTTCTACGGGGAATTTCAATGAACGAAGCGTTCCCTTGCGCTTGTTCATTTACTCAAAGTAGTGACACTTGTATAATAACATGTGGGGTATCGTTACGCAATATAAATTTTCAATTGTGTAAAACAAGAGGAGAATTGATAAAAGAATGTGAATGATGGGCGTAGCTCAAAGTTCTGTACGTGGAAAGCGGGAAGAAATGCACGACATCAAGCTGCACTCCACAAGGCAGCTTCATGATAAGTTATTCGACAACCTTTACCTGTACCAGTTCGAACTGAATCTTTGCGATTCTTATCTACTTTCTATAGATTAAACGAACGCAGGTTTCGATTGATTAAACAATACTGAAGCTTAGCTATATCGCTTTTTCCGATTAATGGGACAAGAAGTCGTCTGTTTTTTCGAAAAATGGACGCAAAAACGGCCAATTCTGTGAAAACGTTAATCCTGTAAGCGCTTAGAGCTGTGATATAATCTGCGAAGAGCATGGATAACAGGTTCCGCACGGTTCCAATTGAAACGGGAGGTTACTATGATCAGAAGAAGCATGCCGATGGGCAGGCGCACGCTTATGGTATTCATTGCGATGCTGCTGCTTTGCGTCGGACCGCTTTCGGTCGCGGCGGCGGATCTACCGCAGGTTGCGAAGGGCATTACAATCAAACTTGATGGCGAAGCAGTGGACATAAAAGAACCGGTACGCAAGCAAGAGGGACGGATTTACTTGCCCGTTGCGCGAGTGGCAGAGATGTTCGGCGCGAAAGTGAAATGGGATAAGAAGAACGAAGAAGCAACGATACATACTTTATTAGGCGATACGATTGTACTCGGCAACGAAGTGCCAACAGTGTACTTCAATGAAGGACGCTACAAGCTGGAGGAGACGCCATTCCTGGCTGACGGCAAACTGTACATTCCACTGCGCTATGTAGCAGAGCTGCTTCACGCCACAGTGAAGTGGGATGCAGAGGCGGATACAGCAGAGCTGACGACTGTTGAGCCTGCTATTGTTGCCGCGGACTACGGGCTGGCCGAGATCGCCAAGGAAACCGGACAGGGCAAGGCGAAGCTGCTGGAGCGCAATGGTCTGGATGCGAAGGATGAGATCAAGGCCGGTACGAAGCTGCGCGTGGTGATGCCTTCTGTACTGAAGCACAAAGCAAAGGCGTTTACGGAAGAGGACATGACGCTACTGGCGAAGATTACGCAGGTCGAGGCTGGCAATGAGTCGTATGAAGGTCAACTGGCTGTCGCCAATGTCATCCTCAATCGGGTGAAGGATGCGCGCTTTCCGAATACGGTGAAGGGCGTAATCTACTCCGGTAAGCAATTCCCGCCGGCGCATAACGGGATGCTCGATAAGAGCAAGCCGAATGCAAGCGTGCTTCGTGCCGCCAAGGATGCCTTGAATGGCAAGAACAACGTGGAAGATGCCGTCTACTTCTTCAATCCGAAGGTGTCCAAAGGCGAATTTTGGTCCAGTCTGGACGTTATTGTGACGATCGGGCATCATAGCTTTGCGAAGTAGAATGAATGGTTAAGAAGCTCTGGGAGATTAGTTAAACTAATCCCCCAGAGCTTTTTTGTGCGTCCTTTGTTCTATCATTCGAGGGTGAATCCCCCTTAATTCCCGAAAATTGTCGAAAAAACCTTTGAATTCATAGGAAATATATGCTAGTCTCGTTCATGGGTATATGGTCATAGATAAAGGAGAGTTGAGCATGGGTGAGGTTAGTTATTACAGAAAACGCGGTCGACTGATCGGGATGTCCATTTTCGGTATTGCTGGGACGGCGGTCGGAATATTTTTGGTTAGTGTGGCTTTCGGCAATAGCAATATGGTTCTGGGATTGGTAGGCGGGCTCATGGCCATTGCCCTGGCAGGTGTTGCGATTCATAACTTGAGGATTTTGTTGGCTGCGTCTCCGGTACTTACTCTGTCTGAGAAGGGGATTCTTGATCATTCCACGTACATGTCCGGGGGACTGATCAAGTGGGAGGAGATTGAGCATATCGGCATTGCTCAGCTGCAGGGCTGGGTATTCCTCGTCATTCATACGTATGATCGGAACCTCATTATTAATCGCTACGGCGGGTTCAAGAAGTTCCTGATTCTCTTTAACAAGGGATTGAGTGACGGGCAAGTACATATTCCATTCCGATTGCTCGCTTGCGAGCCGGAAGAATTGCTAGAGAATGTAGCGAAATTCTATGAGCTCAAGGGTCAAGACGATACATCGCTGAATGTCTATCAACCAACAGGAGGTTAACCGATTGAGGAAATTATTCTATTTATTATTGGCATTAAGCATTCTATTAACGGCATGCAAAGCCAGCGAGAACGGCGAGTCGGCGACGGCGCCGGAGAGTACGAAAGCTGCTGAGACAGAGGTTGCTTCCGGCGCTACCGTACTGGACTTGAAGAAGAAATACGGCTCGGAACAAGACAAGGCGATTATGCCTATTTATAATGTGGAGCAGGATAAGGAATTCATTTTTGATTTTAATTTTGAACTTTCTGATGCAGGTCTTTCCATGAAAGAATTGGTCTCCGTACATACGGACCAGAAGGCCCTTCCGGAGAGCGAGATCATGGCTTCGGTCTGGGATAATGTGAAGGAACAAATGACGATTGAGGAATTGTCGGATGGCGTAACGAGTGTATCCGTCAAACCTTTCTCGGCCATCTTGCCGACAGATACGATGAAACAGAGCAGCACTTCGGTATGGGGCGGAGCTCCTAACTACTATATTCGTATCAACTATGATATGGATGCGACAACAGCGACGAAGCTGGAGAAGCCAATCATTATTCCATTTACGGTGAAATCGGATTTGCCTGTCCCGACTCTTCAATATGACATTGATTCAACAGGCCGCCTCATGCTGTCCTGGAATGAGGTGGAGGGTGCAGAGAGCTACCGTGTCTATCAGCGCTCGAAGCCGGTGCTGTTGGCCCAAGCCAATCTGCCGCAGAGCAGCGCAGAGGAAGGTTATGTAGGTTTTAATCCAAGAGTGGTTGCTGAGGTGACCGAGACGCAGTTCAATGACTTTATGCTGGATGGCGACGGCGGCTTGCTGATGACCGAGGCGCTGGACGAAATCAACTTTTTTATTACGGCTCAGAACCGGATGGTCGAAGGAGAATATTATGTTACCGCTGTTGCGGGCGACAAGGAGTCGGGCTTCAGCAAGCCGGTAAATACCATTCCATTATCCAAACGTCTGCCGACAAAGATGACTGAAAGTATTGTCTATCAAAGCTACGCGACGGTCAAGGACTTGCCGGAGACGGTTGATGTGATGTATATCGACGGATCGATCGCGCCGCGGCGAATGAACTATTGGACAGAGGATGCTGTCATTAAAAGCGATGGATCGGCAGTTATCAAACATACGATCGACGGTACCGCCTTCGTCGGATTCATCATCGTAAATTCGATTACGAAGGAACAATTAGGCGCCTTGTCCGAGAGAACGGAGAAGGAAGCGAACGGCTATGTGCCGCCGAGCAATACGACCGATCACGTACCGGATCCGACGGTTCCGACGATTATTACAGACACGCCTTCTGCGGATGACGAGGTTTCGGTTGTTACGGCCCAGAAGGAAAATACGGACAAGACCGTCGAGGAAGGGAATGCCCAAGCGGTCACGGTGCCTGCAGTAGTGGCGGATGTCCCGGTCAATGCCGATTCGGCTCTAGAGGAATATTTGGCTCTTGGCTTGATTGACGGACAGGACAAGCTGTCGCTGAAGGCGTTCCCGGAGGCGCAAAACTTTGATACCTTAACCGATGTGCTCGAAAAGGTCATCTATCAGAATCCGATGATTCTGGGCGTTAAGCAATATGCCTACAACTATAAGACGCTTACGTTGTTCATTGGTTATGAAGATGACCGCGAGACGATTGCCCGCAAGCAGCAGGAGATCGTAGCAGAAGCAGCCCAACTCGTCACGACAATCTTCAAGGTTGGCATGTCGGAGCAAGAGAAGCATCTGGCTTTATATGAATATTTGAATGACAATACTGTCTATGACGATGCCGCCCTCGAGGATGCGGAGAATAACGAGTTTAAGACGGTTGATCCGAAATTCAACGATTCTTTTACAACCTATGGCATTATGGTGAAAAAAGTAGGCGTATGCGCGTCCTATGCCTCTACGTATAAGATGCTGAGCGATCTTGCCGGCCTGGAATCCGTTGTTGTCACCGGTGATATGAACGGTGTGCCGCATGCCTGGAATAAGGCGAAGATCGGCGGCTCATGGGTTCATGTGGATTCGACCAACAACGCGACGAATTCAGGTATTCCGTATTTGCTCTATGGCTCCAGCGACGACACGGCCACCGCTTTGAATTTCTATCTGGACGAAGGTTATTGGCTGGATCATGAGCTGGACCAATTCGAATCAACGGATGATTCAATGGATTATTATGTGGTGAACGGTCTGGAGGTTGATTCCCCGAATAAATTTACGAGCAAAGTAGCTGAACTGTTAAAGAGCGGAGACGATGACCTCATCGTAGTTCGTATGACGGAAACGTTGTCGGATAATGAATTGAAGGATTCCTTGATCACGGCTTTCGATCAGGCTGCTATTACCGATCTATTCAATGTTCGGATTGGCTCGCTCGGCACGTACTATATGATTCAGCGTTAGATTGCCGCCGATTCCTTCTGGCGTGCGGCCTATGGTATACTGTTTGCGACATACACGATTAGCGGCAAGCGGTTGTGAATAGGGCGTACGGTCTGATTTGGATGGAGGAGCAATGCTATGTCTGACGGCAATTCAATAGATCCTAATGATGAAGTGTTCAAAAACTTGCCAGGCGGCGTGACCCTGAGTTGGGGCATTGTGAAGAAACCTAGCAGGGGGCCGAAGGGTGAGCTTAGCATTCCCCAGATTGTCGGGGCTGCGATCGAGATTGCGGATCGCGAAGGCCTCACGGCCTTATCCATGGGTAAGATTGCAAAGTCGCTTGGGTTTACGACGATGTCCTTATACCGATACGTCACCAGCAAAAACGACCTTCTGCTTCTTATGCAGGACGCCGTATGCGATATTCCTGTGCCGGAAGAGAGCGCTGATCGGGATTGGCGCGAAGAGATGCGTGAGTATGTCAGAGCTTGTGTGGGCATATTCCGGGACCATCCCTGGTATAGCGATATTACGATTCGCAATGTGCCGTTGACGCCTAACACGCTGAAGCTGATCGACTGGACGCTGCGCATGATGCGAGACTTCCCGCTCAATGATTATGAGAAAATGTCCTTTGTGCTCCTGCTGAACAGCTACGCCAGGGCATGCGGCCTCATCGAGCGGGATAAGGATGTTGTGATTAAGGAAGGCGACAGTCTGGACGCGTTCAGCGGATCGATCTACACAGCTGGTCTGAAGGCACTCGTCAAGGAGGAGGACTACCCTCATCTGTATCCGGTTGTGATGGCGGGCGCCTATACAGAAGAAGCTGATAATCCGGTCGGCGACGATCTTGCATTCGGACTGGAGCGTATACTTGACGGCATCGAGCAGTATATTGAGATAAAGAAGACACTGAGTGAATAGAAGCAAAAAACAGCGATTCGTGCAGGGGCGAATCGCTGTTTTTTTAATATGGAAGGAGTAAGTGGTTTTAGGATGGAACATTTTTGGCATGCGTGCGGTTGTCTGCATGGTCTTGCTCGTGATGAACTAGGGTGCCGGGTACACGGATGTATGTGCCTCCGATTTTTTTCATCCAGGAGAGTGGGCGATTTTCTATGACAATAGAGTATGCCGCATGCTGAAGCACAGGCAGATCATGCTTGGAGTCTGCGACGGCAAGCAGGGATTCGGATGGGTAACGTTCGGCGTGATTCTTTTTGAAATCGCGGAGTTGATCCAGTCCTACCTGTGCGGCTGTCCCGTTCTGCAAGATAGGCAGACACAGGTATTCCACGCCATAACGCTGCGCCATTCGTTTCACGACGGGTTCGATATTGGTGGACAGAAGAATGACAGTAATGTTGTTTTTCTGCAAATAAGGAATGAGCTGATGCGTGTAGGAAATAAGCCGCGTGCGGCATTTCTCTTGGACAAGCTGTTCAGAAGCTTGGTCGATCTGCTCCGGGGAGAAAATCCGGAACCGCCGGTAAAATGCCCGCTGGAACCATTCCCGGTTCATCGCATCCAGAAGCAGGTAGAGGGGCGCCCAGAATGCAGCGAAGCCTGTAAGCCATAGCCGCCACGACCAAGCAGACTTGAAGCTGTTCTTGCGCATGCGCAGGTATAGCTCGGCAATGTTGGCTTTCACAAGTGTATTGTCGACATCAATCAGAGCGTGCTTCACGTCATTTTGAATCCATTGATCAAGCTCGGGTGTATAGGTATTCAATTCGTTGTCCACGTTCGGCATTCTCCCTCTATTCTCATCATTTGGTATGGTAAATTTTATATATTAGTTTGAGTGAGAGCGGTTTGTCTGTCAACCAGATACGGTCGATTTCTAATTAGAGTCATGGAGGGGCAGACAGCAGGGATACTTCGATAGAGTCAATCGAGCAAAATACGACGCAAATAAGGCCGCACGCCGCACCGATATAATCATGAAGCGGTAGTGGCAGACGGCCCTTTTATAATGGACAGGGGAGATCGGAATTGTGCTTAGCGGCGGCCCGATCTCATGCGGAAGGCGATAGCGCACCAGATGAGGGAAAGGAGCAGGATGCCTGCACACCAGAGCAACGCGAGCCACCCATTATTCCCGATGGGTCCGCCAATGAGCAACGCTCGAAGCGCCTCGATGACCGGCGTAATGGGCTGGTGGTTCGCAAAGCCCTGCAGCCAGGATGGCATCGTATCGGTCGGGACGAAAGCGCTTGACAGGTAAGGAAGGAACAGGAGTACAAAGCCGTATCCGCTGGCGGCTGCGGGGCTTCCCGTGACGAGGCCGATCGCTGCGAACAGCCACGTATAGGTCAAGATGAACAAGACGATCAGCCCAAGCGCAATCACCCAGTCGCTTAAGCCCGCCACAGGCTGGAAGCCGAGCAGGAGGGCGACGCCGACCACGATACATGTCGCCAGCATATTGCGGACGACGCTTGCGACGACATGCCCGGTCACGACACTGACAGCCCAAATCGGCATCGTTCGGAAGCGGTCGATGATGCCGTTCGTCATATCTGTCGCTACATCGACGGCGGTGCTGGATGATCCGTATCCGGCGCATAACAGGATAATGCCGGGAACGACATAGGTGACATAGTGTCCCGTCGTATCAATTGCTCCCCCGAATACATAGGTGAACAGCAGCATAAGAAACACAGGGAGTATAATCGCCATCAGTAGAGACTCCACGTTGCGCAGGCTATGGCGAAGGCTTCTCCCGATAAAGACGAGATTGGTTGTGATGATCGTTGGTGATTTTTGCACAGATTCGGCCGTATTCATGAGATGGAGGCCTCCTTCGTTTCGGTTTTGGTTGCGGTCAAGGCAAGGAAGACGTCATCCATGCTTGGCTTCCGAATCGAGATTTTGGTATCGGGGTTGAAAGCATGCGCGGCGCTGTTCAGCACCTGTTTGACATCGGCAAGCCCTCCGGTAGTCGGATAGGAGCCGATTAGCTCATCTTGAGCATTGCGCAATTCGATGACCTCGCCACCTACCCGCGACTTCAGCTCATCTGCTGTTCCAGATGCCACGATACGCCCTCCGTGAATGACCGCGATTTCGTCGGCCAGTTCATCGACTTCCTCCAAGTACTGCGTCGTCAGAAATACGGTGATGCCCTGCTGCTTGAGGCCGAGAATCATCTCCCAGAGCGTGCGTCGGCTAATGGTATCCAGACCGGTCGTAGGTTCATCAAGGAAAATCACCGGACGATGTGTAACGAGGCTGATCGCCAGATCAAGCCGCCGGCGCATGCCGCCGGAATAGGCTTTCGCTCGTTTGGAAGCGGCGTCTTCCAGATCGAATTGCTTCAGAAGCTCATTGGTTCTGGCATTGGCTCCAGAGGTCGATAAGCCGGATAACCTGCACATCATGCGCAGGTTTTCCGCGCCCGTCAGCAATTCATCCACAGCAGCGAATTGTCCCGTTAAGCTGATGGAGCGCTTGACTTCCTTTTGCTCGAACTCGACATCGAACCCTGCTACCTTTACCCTACCTTCGTCCAGCTTGGTCAAGGTGGATAGAATATGAATGAGCGTTGTTTTGCCTGCACCGTTAGGTCCGAGCAGGGCGAAGATGGTGCCAGCGGGCACGGTAAGATTAACGCCTTTCAGAATTGCCGCTTTGCCGAATGATTTGACTAAACCTTTCACTTCAATCGCATTTCTGGTCAAGTGTGTTCACCTCTGTTTAAATTGTATATAATATAAACAGTATATGAAGCACACGATATATTCACCTCGTTCTTGAGACTGAACTTTAACGGGCCGCTCGGATGAGATTGCATAAGCAAAGCCCCTGCGTCGGCCAATGTGATTGGCTGCTGCGGGGGCTTCATTGTGAGGCTTGAAAGTCGATATTTGCATTACCAAGATGCCTGAACAGCGCGGAACGTCTCCACGATGTCCCCATGAACAACGATATCGAACAAGCCGTCCAGCTCAGTCGCTTCACGGTTCAGAAGGGCTCGGCGGCCCTTGCTGTAGCGTGGCAATTCCTTAACGGGATAAACCTTTAACGACGTTCCGATCGCAAGGAACAGATCGGCTTTGGAGGCTTCCTCGAAGGCTTCCTCCAGATGCTTTACCATTCCCTCGAATAACACGACATCCGGTTTTAAAATAAACCCGTCCTTGTCACAGCGCGGAATCTCCTCGCTGACCAGATGCTCCAGGCCGTAGACTGTGCGGCATTTCGGACAATGGGCGGTATGGATGGAGCCGTGCACATCCAGGATGCGGCGGCTGCCTGCTTTGCTGTGCAGGCCGTCGACATTTTGAGTGATGATGGTCACTTCTTTGCCCGCTTGCTCCAGTTCGCGCAGAAACAGATGGCCGAGATTAGGCTCATACTGCTCAATCGCATGGAAGTGGAAGATTGTTTTGAAGTGTGTCCAAAAGGATTTGGGATGCCGATGATAGTAGGTCTCCGACAGAATCGCCTCGACATCCAGCTCTTGATCATATAGTCCGCCGCGGGACCGGAAGTCTGGTATGCCGCTTGCCGTACTGATGCCGGCGCCGGTCAGGACGGCGATACGCTTCGATTGCTTAAGCGCTTCTGTCAATTGCTCAGTAGAATGCATGAGTAATCACCTCATTTGATAGCATGATGGATTCTTATTTAGCTATGAGTGAGCGTCCAGGTATTTACGCTTGATGTCATGATGCAGCTTTACTTAGACTCGGTCTTCTTCCGTTCCCGGAATCGCCTCACCTTCATGAGATTGCCGCACATCTTGTCATCACAAAATCGTTTGGAGCGGTTGCGCGTGTCGTCCAGAAACACCCAATTGCAGTTGCTGTTCTCGCATATCCGGATTCGATTGCCTTGTCCGTCAGCCAACGTCTGCGCGAAGCTGGCAGCCACTTCGGACAGTAAGCTCTTCCATGTATGCTCTTGCGGCAGCCAGACGATTCGAATGGTCTCATCGTCTTGTCTCATTTCGCGGGTAGCTGCGCTTTGCTCCAGTTTTTCATTCACCGCACTGATCATCTCGCTAGTCACGGTCGTGTCCCTGGATAATTGGATGGCGAATTGCCGTAATTGATCTCTGAATCGCTGAATCGTCACCATATCCTCTGCTGGAATGGGCACTGGAGCGTGAAGCTCCCAGCTTTCCAGGAGGGCCGCCTGCCATTCCGGCTTCAGCAGCCGGTCCTCCGAATGACCGTCGCCCCTCCAGTCATGCCATAAACTATTGGCGAAATCGGTCCATAGCTCGTCCATACTTGATGACCTCCAACTTATTCAAAAGATGTAACCGTCTAAATCGAATTAGATAGTTGCAATCGTAATTCACATATGATACCTTCTCATTGTAACGTTCGAATTCGCGATTAGCTAGTTACAATTTTGAGAGGAGCTGACAAGCGGATGGGGTTGAGCAAAGTCGAGTTATTGCTGCTGCAGAGAGAGCAAGCGTGGAGCAAAGAGGAATGGATAGTACCGCTGGCTGTTGCACTGGAAGGACTGACGGCGAAGGTTGCGGCTTGGGAACCTGAGGGAGGCGGCAATTCCATATGGCAGACGCTGCTCCATATTAATTATTACAACGAGGATCTATTATATCGGCTGAGAGACGAACCTTTGGGCCCTAGGGTTACCAATAAAGCTACATTTGGCTCTACAGGCCAGCCAGACGACGAGGCGGGCTGGCAGGCTGTGGTAGCCAGGACGCACGAGCTTGCGGAAGGGTTGCGGGAGACGATTGCAGCGTTGTCCGATGAGGATCTGGAGAAGCCATTCGCTTCCACGACAATCGGTCAGGAGTTGTCCATATGGCTGCTGCATGACGCGTATCATAGCGGCCAGATTGTATTGATTCGAAGACAGCTGGGAGCGTGGCGCCAGTAGATTTAACCGGATATTTGTTATATGAGGCAAGACGGCTCTCCGACAATCGGAGAGCCGTCTTGTTATGATCATTTTCCGGGATATTCCCACTCCAGGTTTATCGATTCCATGGATTAACACTATTTTTCTTTGTCAAAACTACACATCAGAACATCCCATAGAAATTAACATTGAATTCTGCATCCATATGCGATATATTGCATATTACAAGAGTGCTGGCGATTAAATACGGAGGAGTGATGGATATGACAGGCAAAAAGGATCTGAGAATTCGGAGCAAGGTTATCAGCGAAGGCGTCAATCGGATGCCGAACAGAGCGATGCTGCGTGCTGTCGGGTTTACGGATGAGGATTTCAAGAAGCCCATGATCGGCGTAGCGAGTACATGGAGCGAGGTTACCCCTTGCAATATGCATATTAACGAGTTGGCTGTTCGGGCAAAGGCTGGGCTTGCCCGGCATGGAGGCGCACCGCTGATCTTCAATACGATTACCGTATCGGACGGCATTTCGATGGGGCATGAAGGCATGACCTATTCGCTTCCGAGCCGCGAGGCGATTGCCGATTCCATTGAAATTGTCACTGGTGCCGAACGGTTCGACGGACTAGTGGCGATTGGCGGCTGCGACAAGAATACACCGGCTTGTCTCATGGCGATTGGGCGACTGAACGTACCGTCGGTCTATGTCTACGGCGGGACGATACAGCCGGGCAAGCTGGACGGGAAACCGGTTGATATCGTAAGCGCCTTTGAGGCGGTCGGACAATACCATGACGGCAAAATGACGGAGAAGGAGCTTCACAAAGTGGAATGCAGCGTTTGTCCTGGGCCGGGCGCATGCGGCGGCATGTATACCGCCAATACGATGGCTGCCGCAGCCGAAGCGATGGGCATGAGCCTTCCCGGCTCTGCCTCGACGCCAGCTATCGCGGCGCGCAAGGCAGAGGAGTGCGAGGAAGCGGGAGCGGCAGTCATCTCTCTGCTGGAGCAGGGCATCTATCCGCGAGACATTATGACCAAAAAGGCATTCGAAAACGCGATTACTGTCGTCATGGCGCTTGGGGGTTCTACGAATGCGTTCCTTCATCTGATCGCCATCGCCCATTCTGCGGGTGTGGAGCTGACGTATGACGATTTTGAGCGCATTCGGGTGAAGGTTCCGCATCTGGCGGACTTGAAGCCAAGCGGCCAATATGTCATGCAGGATTTGAACGATGCAGGCGGTGTGACGGGTGTGATGAAGCTGCTGCTGGAGCAGGGACTGCTGCATGGCGACTGCATGACCGTCACAGGCCGGACATTAGCGGAGAATTTGGCGGCAAGCGAGCCGCTCCATGAGGGCCAGAACATCATCCGTCCGTTCCATGACCCGCTCAAACCAAACGGGCCGTTGGTTGTTCTTCGCGGCAATCTTGCGCCGGATGGAGCGATTGCGAAGATGTCGGGGATGAAGAAGCTGCGCTTCACCGGACCTGCCAAAGTGTATGACAGCGAGGAAGCCGCTACAGAAGCGATTGTACGAGATGAAATTCAGCGCGGCGATGTGCTGGTCATCCGCTATTGCGGGCCGAAGGGCGGACCGGGCATGCCGGAGATGCTGTCGGTAACGGCGTTGATTGTCGGCAAAGGCTTGAGCGGCGAGGTGGCCCTCTTGACCGACGGCCGATTCTCCGGCGGCTCCCATGGATTTGTCATCGGGCATGTCGCGCCGGAAGCGCAGGTTGGCGGGCCGATTGCGCTATTGCGCACCGGGGATAGGATCACAATAGACAGCGAGACACAACGGATTGACTTTGACGTAACGGATGAAGAGCTGAATCGGCGCAGGAAAACATGGGTGCAGCCGCCGCTGAAGCGCACGTCCGGCGCGCTGGCGAAGTATGCGCGGCTTGTATCCTCGGCGAGCAAAGGCGCAGTTACCGACTTGGCGGAGTTGTAACCCGGCATCGCTTATGCTAGGCCGAGCGGCATGCTATACTTTCCTTATTCCCGGGTAAAGGACGGATGTTATGACTCGATTCAAGCTGGCAATTTTACGAGAAAGCCCCTTCTATTATGGTTAAGCTGGATTATTTGCTTTCCGTCTTATGGCTCCTTAGCTCCAGGAGTCGGGTTACAGCGGAGCAGATCGCTGAGGAATTGGAAGTAAGCGTTCGAACCGTATACCGGTATATTGACGCGCTCAGCATGAGCGGTGTTCCTGTTGTTGCTGAAGCAGGGCATGGCGGGGGCTATAGTCTGCCAAGCAGCTTTGCCAGCATGCCGCTATTCTTTGATACCAACGAACTGAAGGCGATGGCGCATGGCGTCTTGCTGGCGCAGCAGGCTCACTATCCTTATTCGGATTCACTCATGCGATCACTCGATAAAATCAGACATCGCCTGAATGATTCGCAGCTGGAGGAACTGGAGCGGAGCACGGCCGGTATTGAAGTGGATGAGCCAGACAAGGCAGATGGCTTACAGCGCGTGCTGGATGTGCTGGATCAAGCCATTATGGATGGCAAAACGCTGTCGATTGGCTATGCAAAAGCAGATGGATTGTCGCCGAGCCCACGGCAAATCGACCCTTATGGCCTGTTGTATCGGCATGGCCGATGGTACGTCATTGCTTATTGCCATAACCGGGAGTCGATCCGGGTGTTCAGAGGGGATCGCATCAGTGGGGTGTCACCTGCCGGGAGCGGCTTTATGCGCCCGGCATCCTTTTCAGCGAAGGCATATTTGGCGAACTATCTGGCTGTATCCGAACAACATGCTGGCGAGAAGGTCCAGGTTATCGTAAAGGCGAACAATGAAATGTTGAGCGCGATTTGCAATCAGTGGTATTTGAAGCATAGCGCTGAGATTGAACGGGGAGAAGGAGTGGCA
Source organism: Paenibacillus sp. J31R120 (assembly GCF_056269225.1). NCBI lineage: Bacteria > Bacillati > Bacillota > Bacilli > Caryophanales > Paenibacillaceae > Paenibacillus > Paenibacillus sp. J31R120. Next base: position 88,930 of record NZ_JBWDNN010000004.1, read on the forward strand.
AGCCTGCTGATGGCGGAGGAAGCGATGCTGGGTTATATGCCCCATATGCTTCTCTCGTTCGGCAAGGGGGTAGAGGTTGTACAGCCTCTTTCTTTGAAGAACGCACTAATCAAACTTGCCAAAGAGTTGGTTCAGCATCATGAATCGTAAATGGATCTGCCAGCCCGACAGCTTCCCTGACAGCCATCTTGTCAGGGAAGCTGTTGTATAGTAGCTACATCTGATACAGAGGGGTGATGGATCGACATGATGAATGGAGAGAAGCTGGATTTGGCGAAAAGGGACAAGCTCTATTACACGGCATCGCTTGAGCCGAGGCTTGTCCATTTTCCGGAGCTGAATTATGTGGCATTAGAAGGGCAGGGAGATCCCAATGGCGAACGATTCCGGGAGTCGACCGAAGCGCTCTACACGGTTGCTTATGGCGTCAAAGGCCTTTGCAAGAGCGAGCAAGCCGATTTTACGGTAGCCAAGCTGGAGGGGCTGTGGTGGGTCGATTCGGATGCCCCTGATCCGCTGACTGTCCCGCGCGAGGAATGGCGCTGGCGGATTATGATTCGCATGCCGGACTTTGTTACAGCCGAGAAGGTAACAAGCGCGAGACATGCAGCCGCCAAGAAGAAGCCTGCGTTAGCTGGGCTGATTCAGTCTGTGGCCTACCTTCCTATTCATGAAGGCGATTGCGTGCAAATCATGCATATCGGGCCTTACAGCGAGGAACCGGCAACGCTGGAGCGCATGGATACCTATATGAGCGAGCATGGACTGACGGGTAACGGGCTGCATCATGAAATTTATTTGTCCGATCCGCGGAGGAGCGCTCCTTCAACGAGGAAAACCATATTGCGGCTGCCTGTTAGAAAAATCTGATGAAAGCTGGCAAGACGTGAGCGCCATACGCAACCTTTTCCTTCCATTGTTGCGTCTGTTAGGCAAGAGGTGATAGAGGATGGCGAAGAAACTGGCGCTGCTGGCGTTAATGCTTGTCCGTTCATTCCTATGACAATATGCCGTGATTCCTCTAGGCATGGTTGGCTTCGCCGCCTACGGCGTAATTCGTATTCGTGCGGTGAGAAGAAGAAGTTAGCAGATCGCATAATGGTTATTCCAAAAAGAAAGCCCGCTCGTATGACGTCGCGCAATTGGGACGGAAACGAGGGGCTTTCGTTTTTTGGTGCGGATTATGGCAAAGGGATTACTTTACCATCCCAAGCAGACGGTTCAGAATAACGGCGGCATGCGCTCTTGTCGCTTGAATGCCGGGACCGAAAGCTCCGTCCGGGTAGCCTTGAAGCAGCCCAAGCTCCGTCGTTTGCTTAACGGCGGCCAGCGCCCAGGCGCTAATTTGCGCCTCATCCTCGAAGCTAGCAGCTGAGCCGGGCTTCGGTGTAGAGCCGATTGCTTCAAGCGCACGCATGGTGAATACGGCCATCTCTTCGCGGGTAATTGATTTATCCGGCCAGAACTTGCCGTCGCCGTTGCCCTGCGCGATTCCTGCCTTCATAGCTGTAGCGATCGCTTGCGCATACCAGGCATCCTTAGGTACATCGAAGAACGAGTCGGCATTCGCCGCATCCGTGGTTAGATTAAGTGCCCGGACGAGCAGTGTCGCAAATTCAGCACGCGTGACGTTAGCTTCCGGTGCGAAGAGGCCCTCTCCGCGGCCGTTCACAATCGCTTTGGCTGCAAGTGCTACAATATCGGCTTTGGCCCAATGCTTCTCAATATCCTTGAAGCCCCCCACTCCAGCTTGCAGGCCATTCTTGAACAGATACGACAGGCCTTGCTCGAAGCCGTCCGCCCATACGTTCATGGAGTGGCCTCCGTTCACGATGCGCAGCTCAGCCGGGCTGCCGGGGACATCCTCCCATTTCTCAAATGGATAGCCGAACACATTCGACCGGTGAAGCTGCTGATACAGCGACACGGCTTGCATTTCCATGTTGTAGCGGTTGGCATCTTTCGGCAAATCCTCTTGTTCGCTGAGATGGTTCCAATCGTCATCGCCTGCGATAATGTACATTGGCACTGGCAGCTTTTTCGTCGCGTAAGCCTTCAACGCTTGCGGGTAATTCAGCTCCGCCCAGCGCGCCGGATCGAACGGCTCGCCGAAGGAGCCGCGTTCCACAGCACCCGACGTCGCAGGAGCTTCGCCGTCTTGAATCGCCGGGCTCAGCAAGGCAGCGCCGCCGAACAGCTCCGGATAGACGAGAGAATAGCGAAGCGCGCCGTATCCGCCCATGGAGAAACCGACCAGCCCGCGTCCTTCGCGGGATGCAAGGGTAGGGTAGTTGTCGTCTATGAGAGGGATAAGATCCTCTATAACAGCAGACTCGACATCTCCGAACTTGCCCGAATCGACCCAGTAGCTGTTGCCTGTGACAGGCGCTACCGCAATGACGGGCGGGATCTTCTTGGCTTCAATCATCGAATCGAGAATCGGCCAGAATTTATCCCAGCTCGTCTCCGTTCCGCCGCTGCCATGCAGCAGGTACATGACCGGATAGCGGGTTATCGCATCTTCGTTATAGCCATTCGGCAAGTAGAGCCGGTAGCTTAGCTCGGTCCCAATCGTGCCGTCTGCGTTGCCGGCTAGGCTATCCAGCTTTGCCGTCTCGGTTGTAACGGTGCCTTGGCGCATAGGCGCGTAGGCTTCCGCTTTGTAGGAAGGACTAAGTTCAGCGCTCTCCGGCTTGCCCATCATATATCGGAGGCCGTCCCGGAAGCCGGTCAGCCACAGGTCCGTATCATGGCCGCCATCGATAATGCGAAGCTCGGCAGGGCTGCCCGGCACGTCTTCCCATTTCTCGAAAGGCAGTCCGAACAGATTCTTCCGGTGCAGCTCCTGGTATAGCAGGGCGGCTTGCACCTCCATATTGTATTTATAGGCATCCGCAGGCAGGTCTTCCTTCTCGCTCAGATGGTTCCAATCATCATCCCCGGCGAAAATATAGACAGGCACACGATGAGGCTGCTTCACATAGCTTTCGATCGCCGTTGGATAATTGTTGGCTGTCCAGAGCGACGGGTCATACGGATCGCCGAACGAACCGCGCTCCACAGCGCCGGAAGTTACAGGAGGCTCATTCTTCTGAATAGCCGGACTGAGCAGCGTTACGGCTCCGAACAGGTCGGGGTAGGCCATCCCATAACGCAGCGCGCCATAACCGCCCATAGAGTAGCCCATGAGAAACCGTCCGCTGCGTTCTGCAATCGTGTTATGCTCGTTGTCGATCTTGGCGATCAGATCCTTCGTGACCGCTGATTCATATGCGCCGAACTTGTCGGAATCGACCCAATAGCTGTTGCCAGAAGCGGGAGCTACGGCAATGACCGGATCGATGGAACCGCTTTCAATCATGTCATCAAGCGTGCCCCAGAAATCGTCCCAGCCCTTTTCGTCTCCCCAGCTGCCATGAAGCAGATAGAGGACAGGATATCCTTCCTTGCGGTTTTCATCATAGCCTTTCGGAAGATAGAGCTTGTAAGTCAGTTCATCGTTGCCGGGCATACGGTCGCGGGTCAGCGCATCCGAGGCGAACGTGACGACTTCCGTCGTACGGCCAGTCTGTCCTGCGGCTTGCGCAGGGTTAACCTGGCCGACAACGGTGAACGTCATGACGGCTGCCAATAGCGTAGCCGCGAGCTTCTTCTTGCTGCGATACATGAACATCCCTCCAGTTGGCATTGTGGCATAATTGGGTCACCCAATTGTCCGATTACTATACTAATATGACGAATATCTTCTGTCAACATGAAATGAAAGCGCTGCATTTTAACTTGACAGGACAGGTAAGGAGCGTTTATTCTAGGGTTGCGGTTAATTGGGTGATCCAATTATGGACCAATCACCGCAAGGCGCATTACGAAGTGAGAGGGAATTCATATGACCATTAAACGGATTAAATACCATAGGGTGTACGAGGATGTTATCGAGCAGATCAAAAATCTCATTCTGGAAGGAAACCTGGCTCCGGGCGATGTGCTGCCGACGGAGCGGGAACTGGCTCAGGCTTTCGGCATCAGCCGGGGGACGCTGCGCGAGGCATTCCGCATTCTGGAGCGTGAAGGCTTGATCGACGCCAAGCCAGGCGGAGGAAGGTTCCTCAGCAAGGCGCTCGACGTTGCGGAAGATAAGAACCGGATTATGGACAATATCGAACGGGCGACCATTATGGAGCTGCTAGAAGCAAGGGAATTGTTCGAGACGGGAATTGTCGAGCTGGCGGCGAAACGCGCTACAGCGGAGGATATCGAGGAGATCGAGGCGGCTTTCGAGAAGTGGGGCCAGATCGATCAGGAGAGCGAAGACCGCTCCAAGCCGGATCAGGCGTTCCACTTGTCCATCGCCAAGGCGACCCATAACGTCGTATTGGTCAATATGATCGAGCTGCACATGGATTTGCTGCAAAGAACGTTAAGCAAGACAGCGAAGATTCCGGGTCGCAAGAGCGAGGTATACGAGGAGCATCTGCTGATCGTTCAGGCGATCAAGGAAAGAGACCCCGTCAAAGCCAAGCTCGCTCTGCTTCATCATCTGGGCAAGGTTAAGGAGAATATTCAGAAAAACTACGTTCATGCTTGAGTAGGGGGAAATATGGCCCTCTCTTCATTTAATTGGATCACCCAATTATCCAAATATTGCATGAATGAATACGAAGCATAAAAGAGGGATTGCACATGAACACAGACATTCGGATTTTATCGCCATGCGGCATGCTGGGATACGGATTCCCGGAGCAATCCTTTTTAAGAGGCATGGAACAGGAGATTCACGGCATCGTCGTCGATGCGGGATCGACAGACGCAGGTCCTCACAAGCTGGGAGCCGGTGTATCTATTGTAAGCAAGCGCGCGGCAAAGAAAGACCTGGACATCATGATCGCCAGCGGCGTCCCCCGGGGCATCCCGATTATTATCGGATCGGCCGGAGGTTCGGGCGCGGAGAAGCATGTGAACTGGACGCTCGACATTATACAGGAAATTTTGCAGGAGAGGGGCTTGCAGGCGGCAATCTCTGTCATCTGGGCGGATTTTACGCAGGAGGAAGTGTTGCAAGCGACCTGCGAGGGGCGCATTCACGCTCTAAGCCCCAACATTCCTCCGCTCGATGAAGCGGCCATTCGTGAGACGAACAGCATCGTCGCCCAGATGGGCCATGAGCCCATCGTGGAAGCGCTGCGCCAAGGAGCGGACATTATCGTATGCGGCCGCGCTTATGATCCTTCGCCGTTCGCGGCGATCGGCATCTATCACGGGAAGGACCCGGGGCTTTCCTATCACTTGGGCAAAATCCTGGAATGCGGCGCGTTATGCGCAGAGCCTGGCACGACGAAGGACAGCATTCTCGGCACCATTACCGATGATGCGTTCCTGGTACAGTCGCTGAATCCGGCGCGGAAGTGCAGCCCGACGAGCGTAGCGGCTCATACCTTTTACGAGAAAGAGCATCCCTACATCCTGCATGGACCGGGTTTCACGCTGGATCTGGAGCATTGCCGGTTCGAGGAGCAGGAGGAAGGCGTCGTACGAGTAACGGGCAGCCGGTACATCCCGGCTGAGACCTACAGGATCAAGCTGGAAGGCGCCAGACTGGTTGCTTATCGCACCTTCGTCGTCGCCGGCATCCGCGATCCGATTCTGATCGGCAAGCTGGAGGAAGTAGAGGCGCTGGTGAAGCAAGGCGCGCAGGACTATTACAACGACATTCCTGAATCCGATTACAGCATTCATTTCTATAATTACGGCATGAATGGCGTGCTGGGGGACAAAGAGTCCGAGCGCTTCCGCGGCCATGAAGTTGGCGTCATGTTCGAAGTAGTCGCGAAGACGCAGGAGCTGGCAAGCAGCCTATGCGCCACTGTCCGGTCCACCTTCCTGCATTACGGCTACGAAGGACGGAAGTCGACGGCAGGCAATCTGGCCTTTCCATTCGCGCCAAGCGATATCGAATTTGGCCCGGTGTACGAGTTTTCGGTGTACCACCTGATGGAGATGACCAAGGAAAGCTTCCGCATCGAGCGGATTTGAGATTAAGGATTATGCTTACGAAGTAAATTTTGCCGTTGCAAAATTTTTTAGGAGTGAATAGAACATGACCCAACTCGGCCAGCTTGCGAAGGTGCTGAGGAGTAAAAACTCCGGCCCCTTCGAGCTCACATTAGACGTATTGTTCGATTCCGAAGAGAACTACCGAATGGTCAAGGCATCCGGACGCATTACGAAAGAAACCGTCTGCGAGCTGTACGGTATTACGGAGGAGCAGATTCACCACCTGGTCTTTTTCGATCAGGCGCTTGGCTTTAAGATCACCATCTCCCGGGACATCTCGTCCGGCACAGTCGGCGATCGTGACGTATACGGCGCCCAGCAGCATGCGCCTCTTATGATGCTTGCCATCGACACCGTAGAGGAGGGATAGACATGAAAGCTCTAAGACGCATGCGGCAGGATTGGGTGCTGTATGCCATGCTCGCTTTGCCCATGCTTTATTTTGTCATTTTTCATCTCATACCGCTGTACGGCATGAAGCTGGCATTCCAGGATTACCGCATCCTTGGCGATCATGTCTGGGTCGGCTGGAAGCACTTTAACGTCCTGTTCAGCTCTCCCGCCTTCGCATCGGTGATGCAGAACACCATCATTATCAGCTTGATGAAAATCATCTTCGTTTTCCCGATTCCAATTGCGCTGTCGCTCTTGATTAATGAAGTGCGAAGCTCGAAGTATCGGAAGTATGTCCAGTCCGTCGTGTATCTGCCTCACTTTCTGTCGTGGGTCGTTATCGCGGGCATCTGGATCAGCCTGCTGAATCCGTCCGAAGGCGGCGTGAACCTGATCGGCAATTTCTTCGGTCTTCCGTCCGTCGACTATATGACAAGCAAAGACCATATTCGCTGGGTATTCGTCGTATCGGAAATTTGGAGAAGTGCCGGCTGGGACTCCATTATCTATCTCGCGGCGATCATGAAGATCAGCCCGGGGCTGTATGAAGCGGCGAAGATCGACGGAGCGACCAGGCTCCAGCAGATGACATTCATTACGCTCCCGCATCTATACAGCACAATTGTAACCGTCTTCATTTTGAACCTGGGCTTCTTCATGAATGCGGGCTTTGACCAAGTGTTCAACTTCATGAACGATTCCGTCATCAGCGTCGTCGATATTCTGGATACGTACGTCTACCGGATCGGTATCGGCAATGGCCAGTTCGCTTATGCGACGGCGGCCAGCTTGTTCAAAGGCGTTATCGGTATCGTACTTATTCTCGGCACACATTTCATCTCAAAACGAATCTCGGGCAAAGGCGTCTGGTAAAGGAGGGACTATGCAATGAGACGACTGGAACTATCGAAAATTATCATCTACGTCATTCTGTTTCTGTCCACGCTCGCCGTGCTGGTTCCGATCCTGAACCTGCTGGCGCTGTCTTTGACCGCACCTGGAAGAGCCCATCTGATGAGCGGCCTCGACATTATACCGAAGGGCTTCTCGCTCATGAACTACGAGCTGCTCTTGTCCAACCCGCTTATTACGGGCAGTATCGTCAATTCGGTCTGGATTACGGGCGTCGGCACCTTGCTTAACCTGATCCTGACGTCGATGGCGGCATATGTGCTGGCCAGAACGAACTTTATCGGGAAGAAGTTCGTGCTGCTCTTCCTGATCGTCATCATGGTATTTGAGCCGGGTCTTATTCCAGAATACTTGCTGGTGAAAGACCTTGGACTGATGAACAAACTAACGGCGCTCATCCTGTACAAAGCCGTGAACGTGTACTACCTGTTCATCCTCATGCGGTTCTTCCAGGACATTCCGGAGGAGATCATGGAAGCGGCACGAATCGACGGAGCGGGTCACTTCCGCATGTACACCAGAATCTTGCTGCCGTTATCCAAGCCGGGACTTGCGACGATGGGTCTGTTCTACGGCGTATTCCGCTGGAACGAATATTTCAGAGCTACCATCTACATCTCCGAGCCAAGCAAGTGGCCGCTGCAGGTGGTGCTGAGGCAGTTCGTTGTCCGGAAGGACAATACGTCCATTATCGGCAACCAGAACAATCTGTTCGACAGCTCCGTTGTCTTTGATTTTGCTTCCCTGCAAGCCGGTACGATAATGATTGCGATTGTGCCGCTGCTGATCCTATATCCGTTTATTCTGAAGTATTACGCGAAAGGAGCGCTTGAAGGAGGGGTGAAGGATTAGTAGCTCGGGAAGACTCTGCGAAAGCAGGAATGGAAGTGCCAATTTATTAAAGGGGAGAATCAACCATGAAAAAAGTAAGCCTGGTACTCATCATCGCAATGCTGGTTACGGTTATAGCCGCTTGCAGCTCCAACTCGAACTCGCCTGGCAGCAACCAACCGTCGAATGAACCCGGAACCGCTTCACCGAATCCTAGCGCCGATCCCGTAACGCTGAAGATCGTATACAAAGATGAAGGAACAGCTAACCCGGTGTCGGTCAAGTTTTTCGAGACGCTAGAGAAAGCGCTTAAGGAGGACGAAGGGCTGAACGTGAAGTTCGAGCTGGTCGACCTGGCGCAAGGCAGCTATGCCGAAAACCTGAATCTGCTCCTGCTCGGCGGCACAATCCCTGATGTTATCTACTTCCAAGGCGGTGATCAGCAAATCTCCGAGCAAGGGCTGCTGGAGGACCTGACGCCATATATCGAAAATTCCAAGTATGTCAAAGACATCATCGAGCCGCATAACGCAACAAGAATGGCGAGCTATCCGTACCTGATGTGGATCAAGCCGCTTGCGTCGAAGACGCCGGTCGTGCGCGCGGATTGGCTGAATGCGATGGACAGCTCCAAGGCGCTGCTTGAGAATCCGACAGTCGACAATTACTATGCCTTCTTCAAGGAGCTTGTAGAGAAGAAGCCTGGCGGCGACAAGCCTGGCTATGCGCTGACCGCTGCTGGCGATATCGCAGAGATCAACTTCATATTCAACTCCGCATTCGGTCTGGATACCACTTGGCTGAAGAAGGAAGACGGCACATACGAGTATTCCAAAGTATCGCAAAACGAAAAAGAAAAGCTGGCGTTCTACAACAAGCTGTACAACGAAGGCCTTCTGGACCCGCAATTCATCACGAAGCAATGGGATACGAAGGAAGATGCGTTCTACAAAGGCGATGCGGCAGTGATTACAGGCACAGCGGGTAAAATCATCGACCTGTATGACGGCAGAATGACAGAGCTGAACGGCGACGGCGCGAAGCTGGTTGTATTGCCGCCTGCCAAAGGCGAAGCGCAAGGCTTCGGCGCAACTGACGTAACTAAGGAATCCAGAGGTCTGGCCATCTCTTCGCAATCAAAGCATAAGGACGTAGCGTTCAAAGTATTCGATTACCTCGCCAGCCCGAAGGGCCAAATGCTGGACCGTCTCGGCTTTGAGAACGAGCACTACACTGTGGTTGACGGGCAGATCGAGCTGAACGACAAGTACTACAGCGAGTGGTACGCGCGCTTCTGGGAGCCGCTGGAGATGAAATCCGAAACTCCGCTGAAGACGCCATTGCTGGGTGAGCCAGGATCGAACTCGTTGCAGGCTGCATCTGACTTCTATACAGAAGACAATAACTTTATTATTCCGGAGCAATTCATTGCGAATTGGGATGCGATGAACAACCTGTACAAGGAATATGCGACCGACTTCATTACCGGCAAGAAAAACCTGTCCGAGTTCGACAAGTTCGTAGAAGCTTGGAACGCAGCCGGCGGAACAGACGTTACAAAATACGCTAACGAAAACATCAAGTAAGGAGCTAATGCCATGACTTCGTTTCGTGACCGAGTGAGAGGCGTGGTCGCATCGACCGCGCTGGGCGACGCAATGGGAGCGCCGATCGAGAAGCTGACCTATGAGGGGATCAAGTCGCAGTATGGCCGAGTGGAGTCGATTATGACCCGCTGGCATAAGATGGACCTGCCCGCAGACGTCCGGCTTGGGCGAGTGAGGGGCGACGGCATTGTGACCGACGATACGCTCATGACGGTTGCGCTGATGAATGTGTATCTGACGGAAGGCCGTCATCTGGACGCCTACGACATGGGCAATGAATTCGTGAAGGAGATCGCCTTCCGGAAGACATTTGTGCCGGAGCTGAATCAGGAGACATACATTATCGACCGACTGTTTTACCCGGAAAAATACATCTTTATGCGCCACGTGCTTGCAAACTGCGATCCCAGAGAGGGCGGCATGGGCAACATGGTGAACTGCGGGGCGGCGATGTATATCGCCCCTATCGGGATTGTGAACGCAGGTCATCCGAAGGCGGCTTATGATGAAGCGATTCTGTTCGCCATGGGGCATCAGAACAGCTATGGACTGGAGGCGGCCGGCGTGCTCGCCGCTTGCGTAGCCAAGGCGTTCGAGCCGGGCGTGACGGTAGACGATATCGTAGAGACGGCGGTAAGCCTGGCAAAGGACGGCACGAAGGCTGCGATCAAGGAGCTGACAGTTAAGGCCAGAGCGTTGCGCGCCGAGCGGGACAATATGGACAAGGTGATCGCTGAATTCCAGGCGATTATGCTTAAGTATTCGCCTATGGGCGACGATGTGAGCCGCCATATCGACAAGGTCGGCGTGCCGAGCAATCACTATACGCCAAGCCGCCTCTGGTCAATTGAGGAACTGCCGATGGCACTTGCTTTTATCGTGCTGAATGACGGCGACTATTACCGCTCCATTCTGGACGGGGTCAATTCCGGCCGCGACACGGACTCCATAGGCGTGATGGCTGGCGTCATATTAGGAGCGATGTATGGGCATGAAGTCATCCAGGCATCTGATATTGAGCAGCTGAACAAGGTGAACCGGCTGGACCTGTTCGCCATTGCCGATCGATTCAGCGACATGGCGGCGAATATCATCAAGGATGATCTCCGTGCGCATGAAGCAAGAAGAGTCATATTGAATTAGAAGCTGATACCAGTAGACAAAGAGCTTGGGGTTAACGCAAGAGGGACGGGAGTGAGAGAAATGATACCGAACAATTATGTAGAAACGATCTATGCCGGCTTTCTTGGTATGAATGTCGGCATCCGGCTGGGAGCGCCGATCGAGCCTGTCGTATGGACGCATGACCGCATTCGCGACGTATATGGAGATATCCGCAACTATGTGAAGGATTACAAGACATTTTCCGCGGATGACGACGCGAACGGGCCGGTCTTCTTCCTTCGCGCGTTATACGACGATGCTGTCGACCGCGAGCTGGAGCCTGATGATGTCGGAAAGTCGTGGCTGAATTACGCCAGGGAGGGCATTGGCATGTTCTGGTGGGGCGGCGAGAACGTCAGCACCGAGCATACCGCTTATCTGAATTTGCAAAGGGGCATTCCCGCCCCGCGTTCCGGCTCTATTGAGGTGAACGGGCTGGAGATGGCGGAGCAGATCGGCGGCCAGATCTTTATCGATTCCTGGGGCCTCCTGTTCCCGGGCAATGTTCAGAAAGCAGCGGACTATGCGGAAAAGGCCGCCAGCGTATCCCATGACGGCAACGGTTTATATGGCGCGCGGTTCATGGCCGCCTGTATTGCGAAGGCCTTCGAGACCAAGTCGATCGATGACGTCATCGAAGCCGGACTGAGCGTCATTCCGGCGGACTCTACCTATGCCAAAGTGGTGCATGCCGTAATGGAGTTCCATCGCGACAACCCGGAGGACTTCCGGGCATGCTGGTACTACCTGGATGAGCATTGGGGCTATGACAAATATACCGGCGTCTGCCATATCATCCCGAATGCGGGCGTCTGCGTGCTGGCGATGCTGTACGGCGAAGGGGACTTCGCGCGTACGGTGGAGATTGCCTCGATGTGCGGCTGGGACACGGATTGCAATGCGGGCAATGTAGGAACTATACTGGGCGTAATGGCGGGGCTGGATGGCATTCCGGCGCATTACCGCAAGCCGATCAATGACTTTATCGTCGCCTCCAGCGTCTCGGGTTACCTCAATCTGGTCGACTTCCCGACGTTCTCGAAGGAGCTGGCGCTGCTCGGTTATCGGGTGAACGGCGTGGAAGCGCCGGAGCAGCTGGCTCAGCGCGTGAAGCCGGGAGAGGTCTACTTCGACTTCGATCTGCCGGGCTCGACGCACGGGTTCCGTACAAGCAACAGCTTCAAGACGCCGGTCGTCCGTCATTCGGCGCAGCATACGAAGGATAGCCGCGGCTCGCTTGAGGTGGTGTTCGACCGCCTCGTAACGGGCGACAGCAGCAAGCTGTACTTCAAGCCGTTCCACCGCCGCGAGGAGTTCAACGACGAGAAGTACAAGCCGACCTTTGCGCCGCTTATCGCTGCGGGTCAGCAAGTATCGGCGACGTTCTACCTCGACCAATGGGAGGGAGAGCCGCTGAGGCTGACGCCTTACGTGCGTAATACGCATACGAAGGAAGAAGTGAAGCTTGCCTCGTTCGCACCTGCATGCGGAGCGTGGACGGATGTTGTCTTCACTGTACCGGATACCGATGGAGCCGTGATTGACGAGATCGGCTGGGTGCTGGAGAGCGATTCTCCGCTCTTAAACCGCGCGATCGGCAGTCTGTTCCTGGGACGGTTCCATGTGACGGGAGCAGCAGAGTACGCCATAGATTTTGCGAAGCAATACAAGGAGTTTGGCTCGGTCACGCCATTCGCCCAGCACCGCGGCAAGTGGGAGCTGAAGGATGGGGCGCTGTATTGCGCCAGTGAGACGGACTGCTCCGCTTACTCCGGCAACTACTATGCCGGCAAGATTATTGTGGAAGCGACGGTTAAGCCGCTTGCCGGGGAAAGCCATATGCTTATTACGCGGGCGCAGGGCATCAAGCGACACTATCTGGCCGGTTTTGACGGAGCGGGCAAGGTCTCCTTCATCCGCGAGGACTTCGGGCAGGAGCGCTTGATTAGCGCAGCCTACGATTGGAGCCACGGTGAGGAATACCGGATAAAGCTGGTGGCGGACGAGGAGCATTTTGCCCTGGACATTAACGGGGTTAATGTTCTGGAATGCCGGGATAGCTACTTCGGAAGAGGCATGTTCGGATTCGGCAGTCTGGGTCCGGTCGAAAGTGAAATTAGCGACGTGAAGGTATATACAGATGTTGAGCAATAGGCTTAAGGAGAAAGGAGCATAGCAACGTTGCAAAAGCTGCTTGTTATCGGAAGCGTAAATATGGATGTCGTTAGCAACGTGAAGCAATTCCCGCTGCCGGGAGAGACCATTCACAGCAGCGGCACGAAGTTTGTACCGGGCGGCAAAGGGGCCAACCAGGCTGTCGCTGCCGCCAGAGCGGGAGCGGCGTGCGCCATGGTCGGTGCTGTCGGGCTTGATCCGTTCGGAGATACGCTCGTCGCTTCTCTCACAGAGAAGGGCGTGCTGGCAGAATCCGTCCTGCGCAAGGATGGGACGTCGGGCATTGCACTCATCACCGTAAATGAGGAAGGCGAGAACAATATCATTTTGTCCGCTGGCGCGAACGGGAAGGTGACAGAAGAGGATATCGTTTCTGTGCAGTGGGATGGCGCTTATGCGGTACTGCTGCAGAATGAGATTCCGTGGGAGACGACAGTTGCCGCGATTCGCAGCGCGAATGCGCAGGCCGTACGCGTCTTCCTGAATCCTGCGCCGGCAAGAGAGCTGCCGAATGATCTGTTTCCGCTACTCGATACGCTGATCGTGAACGAGACGGAGGCGGCTGTCATCACTGGCGTGAAGGTGAGCGATTCTGCCACTGCTGAAGCAGCGGCAGAATGGGCGCTAGCCAAAGGCACTGCCAGTGTCATTGTGACGCTGGGCGAGCAGGGCTGCTTCTACGCCAGCGCCTCAGGGGCTCGCGCGGCTGTTCCGGCGTTCCGCGTAAAGGCGGTCGATACGACGGCTGCGGGCGACACGTTCATCGGCGCTTATGCCGCGGCGTATGCGGACGGTCTTGCGACGGAGGAAGCGCTCCGCTTCGCCGCCGCTGCTGCCGCAATCGCCGTCACCCGGCCGGGCGCGCAATCCTCCATCCCGAACAAAGCGGAGATTGAAGCGTTTTTGGCGAGCCAATTTTAACGATACGTATAGCCGCACTTATGAGAAGAAGCCTCCGAGCCTGCGTGAAGCAGACGGGAGGCTTCTTTAATTTGTAGGTGCATCCGTTAATTAATGAGCTTAAGGAAAGATTGCTCGATGTAGGAGATGTCCGCCGATCCGACGATAGCATCGATGGTTTCGCCATTCGGCGTAATGAAAAACATCGAGGGGAAGCCGTGGCTGCCGTAATTCGTATAAAGCTGATTCGATTGATCCAGCAGAACAGGATAATCGATGCTATGCTCCTCAACGTAGTCGATGACTTCAGAGAGCTCGTCCCGCTGAATGACATTAATACCGTACACGTTTATGAATTCCTTGTATTTATCGTGCAGTTCCACGATCTTCGGAGCGTCCTCGTTGCAGTAAGGACACCAGGACGTGAAGAACAGAAGCACAGTAGGCTTTTCGGAATAATCGATGGTCACTTGGCTGAGGTTGCTCAGGTCTTGCAGGATAATGGATTCGTCTAATTGGTAGGCGTATGCGGGAGCATAATTTTCAGTAAACTGATAGACAAGCACTCCTATTCCGCCTATGGCGAGAAACAATAAAGCATAAGTGACCCAAAAACGCAGCTTTTTCATGGATTTCGCACCCCGGCTTCAAGATTAAAAGCACTTTTACTATAAACGATAAAGGGAAGAAAATATAGCTTTTCCAGCTGGATTTTTCCAGATAAGGAGTCGTATAATAGTGGCAAGTCATTCAGGTAGAGGTGATTATTTGTTCAATCCCAAAGTCTTCTTCTATTAGTTGTGCCGATATCCATGGCCCTGCCATAATCTAACCCGGCACGACGGGGATGAAGATTGAATGTTGAGCAAACAGGTCTGACTGCATTTTTGTTGAGGAAGCGTACAGGCATACAGTCTGCGCGGTTGAAGGACCCGAGAGCCGAGAAGCTGAGAGAGCATCGCAAAGGCATTAAGGCGATTCACCGGGACAAAGAATTGAAGCCTGCCCGAAAGGCGGATTACCGGAATTACCGCACGATCATGAAGCGATTAATGCGCGCCGAGAAGTACGATCTGCTTCGCAAGCATCAGCATACCGGCGGCTGGATTACATGGTAATAGAATAAGAATATCAGCCTGCAACTAGGGCCAAGGGGAACCCGTTGTCTTGCGAGACATCGGGTTTCTTGCGCTTATTCGCCGCAAACTTGAAATCTGCCAAACTAGCTGATACGTTAATAGGAAAACTGGCTTAAGGAATGCGGGGAATGCAGGCATGAAGGTATATGGAGCGATAGAAGGCGGAGGAACCAAATTTGTATGCGGCATCGGCAAGGAGGACGGAACGATACGAGAAACGGTGACGATCCCGACGACCACGCCGGAGGAAACGATGGGCAAGGCGATGGCTTACTTTGCAGACAAAAGGATTGAAGCGATCGGAATCGGGACGTTCGGGCCCGTCGATGTGAACGTTGACAGTCCCGCATACGGCTCCGTTACGAGCACGCCGAAGCCGCATTGGAGCGGCTTTGACATCGTTGGCTATGTGAAGCGGGAGCTGAACGTGCCGGTTGGCTTTGATACGGACGTCAATGCGGCAGCGCTGGGCGAGCTATTATGGGGAGCGGCACAAGGGCTGCAGAGCTGCCTCTACATGACGATTGGCACGGGTATAGGCGCAGGAGCCGTAGCGGAGGGTAAGCTCCTCCATGGCCTCACGCATCCGGAGATGGGGCATATTACCGTACGCCGCCATCCGGAAGACCGATACGAGGGGAAATGCCCGTTCCATGGGGATTGCCTGGAAGGGCTTGCCGCAGGACCAGCTGTAGAGGCGCGTTGGGGTGTGAAGGCGTCCGAGCTTGGCGAAGATCATGCCGCATGGCGCATGCAAAGCTATTATATGGCTCAGGCGCTCGTGAACTATATATTGATTTTGTCGCCGGAGAGGCTGATCCTGGGAGGGGGCGTCATGCATCAGTCGCATCTGTTCCCTCTCATTCGAGAGCAAGTAAAGGGGCTCTTGAAGGGATATGTCCATCATCCTGCTCTGGAGCAAGACATTGATAGCTACATTGTAAAACCCGGTCTTGGCGACAAGGCGGGGATTAGCGGCGCCCTGGCGCTGGCTGTGAAAGCGGCGAAAGCTTGAAAAAGCTAGCGAGCAGCCGCACGCTTGTCCAAGTCTATTGAACTCAAGAAGCCTCCGGTACCGCAGGTTCATGCGGGCTTGGAGGCTTCTGACTTGTGATGGCAGGTCAGTGCGGCAGGGTGGTGGTTAGTCGCGGAACAGGCTTTCCGCCAAGCGGTTCGCCGCGAGCGATGTAGGTATGCCCTGGGCTTCGGCAAGGTCGTATATGCTGGATAGCGTACGGTAGATGGACTCCACGTTACGCTTCGCCTCCGCAGCGTCTCCGCCGCTGAGCTCAGAAGCGGTCACGATAATGCCGCCCGCATTAATGGCATAGTCAGGTGCGTACAGAATGCCGCGTTTCTGGAGCTTGCTGCCATGCCGCTCCTCGGCCAGCTGGTTGTTGGCTGCTCCTGCGACAATTCGGCAATTCAGTCTGCCGATCGCCCCATCGTCAAGCACGCCTCCGAGTGCACAAGGAGCGAGAACATCACACGGTGCCGAGAGAATATGTTCCGGCCGGGCGACGGACGCTCCGAATTCCTTTGCGGCCATTCGGACTCGTCCGGCATCCATGTCCGCTACCGTGAGTCTGGCTCCAGCATCCTTTAAGTAACGGCAGAGGTGATAGCCTACCTTGCCTAGTCCTTGCACGGCTACGCTTCGGTGCAGCAGCGATTCGGAGCCGAAGAGGCGCTTCAGCGATGCCTGAATGCCGAGACATACCCCGTAGGCTGTCATCTTGGCAGTCAGATCCCCGACTGCCCCCAGTGAGCCGCTGACGTCCGTGACGAAGGCCGTCTCTTCAAGCACCGTATCCATGTCTGCGACGGTTGAGCCCAGGTCCATGCCGGTAATGTATTGCCCCTGCAGCTTCTGGATATGCTTTCCTAATGTACGAAACAGAGCCTCGCGAGGACCTGCTTCAGGGGAATCCAGAATAACAGCCTTGCCGCCTCCATAGGGAACTCCGGCCAGTGCGGATTTATAGGTCATGCTCCGGGCCAGTCTGAGCGCGTCTTCGACGGCTTCCTTGTCGCTCGCATATTGCCGTATCCGGCACCCGCCAAGCGCTGGGCCGAGCCTCGTATTATGAATGGCGACGATGGCTTTGAACCCGATCGATCGGTCCTGAAGGAATAGAAGCTGCTCATATTCGTCTCTCCATGCGTCCATACTCTCGCCCCTTTCGATATCCTACAGCTTATTCCGGCGGGCGAATCCTGGTTTGGACACGGACGCCCGGGCGTGGAGGGAGCGGTTCTTTTTTGGAGAGAAAGGGTTTTTTAATAGAGGACAAAGATTTGCTTTACAATAGAAGGGTTGGACAGGCATTGGACGAAGCTGCGATTTATGATTTATTCTATAGGTCTGATTGTTCAATGTTCGAGAGAAGGAGTTTGTGCGATGGTATCATTCCTCTTAACCGTGAAGCGCCTGCTTAGCGGGCTGTGGCGGTCATTCAAGCTGAAAAATTTTCAGGCTTTGTTTATATTGGTCGTCGTCATGCTTTTGTCGGGTACGGTGTTTTTTGTCAGGAACGAAGGCTTGTCCATCATCGACGCGCTGTATGTCTGCGTCCTGACGCTCAGCACGGTAGGCCATCCTACATTTGAGCCGCAGACGGTGCTGGGCAAGGTGTTCATGATGCTCTACGTTATCGTAGGAACGGGACTGTTCCTTGGATTGATCGGGCACATCGCTTACTCGCTTATTAAGCAGCCTGAGCGCAGGCCGGGGAAGAAAGAAGAGGAATAAGCCTTAGGCGCCATGCCGGGGATATATCCATTATGCAGAAACAACAGGCACGCAATCCCGGATTGCGTGCCTGTTGTTTGAGGGCTAATGGTCTTGCGTTTTCTTTAGTTCGTTCATAATGGCGATAAGCGCATTGAAGCTCGGGCGCATGGCCGCGTCGGAGCCGAAGTTGAGCGCGATATGGGTATCGCTTGCAGGATCATAGTGAAGATGGGCGGCAGTAATGCCGAGATGTCCTCTTAGCCGGGGGTATCCCCGCAGCAGAAAAAATAATCCTTCGAAACGGATCTCCATCATCCCGAGCCCATAATAGATGCCGGGACGGAATCGATAGGGGAACGCCGCTAATTGCTGCAGCGTGGAGGGGGCGATCAGTTTCCCTCCATGGAGTGCTTTGCTGAAAGTGAGCAGATCGTCTGTCGTCGAGACAATTCCTCCCCCTGACCAGTCGCAGCTCAGGCTGCTCAGGCCGCTTATGTCGCGTCTTTTGAACCAGAGCGGAGAGATGGGGGGAGCAGGGACATTTATGGGCTCAGTATGAAACATCAGATAGGTGTCTCTCAGCTCCAGCGGCTCAAAGAGTTGTGTACGAAGAAGGCTGCCAAAAGAACGGCCGGACACTTTCTCGATAAGCTGCCCTAGCAGAATATAGCCGGTATCCGAATACAGGAACTGCTTGCCGGGCGGCCCTGCTGCCTTTTGTCGCTCGCTTGTAAAGGCAATGAGATCGGATGGTTGCCATAGCCGCTCCGTATCGGACAAGATATTGTCAGCGAAAGGTCGTCCGCTGGTGACAGGACCTTCAAAATAATCGCCAATCCCCGATGTATGGCTAAGCAGGTGGCTGACCGTCACGTCTGGGGCATAGTCGCGTCCTTGGTAAAGGAACAATCGATCCAGCTCCCCTTGTTTGAAGTAAGAGGCGATGCGATTGTTTAATCCGATATGCCCCTGGTCAGCCAACATGCCTATAATCGTCATCGTAAAAAGCTTGCCGATGCTGGCGATATGATATGGTTTGGATTCGCCTGGAAAGCGGTAGTCGATGCCAAGTAAGGGAGAGCAGATCCGGCCCTGCACTTCGGTTTTATGCCCTTTAGGAACGCCGAATCCTTTTTGCTCATACTTTCGGAAAATATAGTCCAACCGCCCTGTAAGTTTGGGGTTGTTTAATGAGGTTAATCCTGTTTTTGCGGTCATGCTGCAACCTCCTGTCGTTCTTTTTCTTATCCCTAATAGATATATTGCTAATAGCGGTATTTGATTACTGCGGCAATCGGGACGGATCGGCGGTGAGGAGTTGGAGCATGTCATCTTGGGACTGTTGATGATTCAGAACCAGACCTTGTATGAGCTGCATCAAAGCTTTAAGCGGGGAATTTCCTTGTTCTACAGCGCGAGCTACGGCAGTTTGCAGACGGCGCTGAAGAAGCTGCTGGACAAGGAGCGGGTCGCTTGCGCGGAGCTTGTGGAGAACGGGCGTCTTAAGAAGGTGTATCGCGTGCTCCCGGCAGGCAGAGAGGAGTTTCTTCGCTGGATGAAGAGCGAGACGCCGGATCATAAGCTGGAAGTAACGGCGTTGTCGAAGCTGTTTTTTCTGGGGCATGTAGAGGATAGGACGGACAAGCAAAGCATCATTGATGAGATTTTGGATAAGCTGGAGCGGGCATGGGATGGTCTTAAGCGGATGGAACGGGAATTAGAGGGGGTAGAAGTGCCGGAGCCGTACCGGGGTATCTTCCGATATCAGCTGTTGACGCTGAATTATGGCCTGGGAGCGCATCGCTATGCAAGGGATTGGTTCGGGAGACTGAGGGAGGAACTGCAGGAATAAGGGCGCCGGAGTTGGGGGAATAGGTGCAAATTACGGAACATATTCGAATGTTTCTACTATTTTACACTTATTTGTGGTATCCTTAGACGCTATATACGATTACAACACATACGCGTGTTCAAATAGGAGAACGACACTAATGAATTTTCAAGAATTAAAGCTTATTCAGCCCATTCTACAAGCCTTGAGCAAAGAAAACTATACAGCGCCTACACCGATTCAGGAACGCTCGATTCCGTCCGTACTGGCGGGCCGGGACCTGCTAGGCTGCGCGCAGACGGGAACGGGCAAGACAGCAGCATTTTCACTGCCGATGATTCAGCTGCTGAGCGGCAGCATGGAGCGGGTAAGGAGAGACCGCCCGATCCGGGGATTGATTCTGTCGCCAACGAGAGAGCTGGCGCTGCAAATCTCGGACAATATTCAAGCGTACAGCCAGTTCACGCAGGTGAGCTGCCTGGCGATCGTAGGCGGCGTCTCCCAGAGCGGACAAGAACGCGCGCTGGCCCAAGGCACCGATATTCTGATTGCTACGCCGGGCCGTCTGATGGACCTGCTGAACCAAAAGGTGATCCATCTGGGCGCGGTAGAGATGTTAGTCCTGGACGAAGCGGATCGCATGCTGGACATGGGGTTCATCAACGATGTCAAAAAAATCATTGCCAAGCTGCCGGCTAAGCGTCAGACACTGTTCTTCTCGGCAACGATGCCGCCGGAAATCGCGCATCTTGCAGACAGTCTGCTCACGGACCCGATTAAGGTGGAAGTAACGCCTGTATCGTCAACGGTAGATCGCATTCATCAATCGCTATATCTGGTGGACAAGGAGAACAAGCAGTCGCTGCTGAACGAGCTGCTCTCGGATCAGTCGATCGTATCCGCGCTGGTGTTCACGCGCACGAAGCATGGCGCGGACCGCGTCGCCCGCGGACTGAACAAGCAGCGGATTACGGCGCAGGCTATTCATGGCGACAAGTCGCAGAATGCGCGCCAGAACGCGCTGAATAACTTCAAGAGCGGCGCGACTCGCGTGCTCGTAGCGACGGATATCGCAGCAAGAGGAATTGATGTGGAGGAGCTGTCGCATGTCATTAACTTCAATCTGCCGAACATTCCGGAGACCTACGTGCATCGAATTGGTCGGACAGGCCGCGCAGGCCATGACGGAACAGCGATCTCCTTCTGTGAGACGGATGAGCTTCCGTATCTGAAGGATATTGAGAAGCTGATCAAGAAGAGGATTCCGGTTGTTCAGGATCATCCCTACCCGATGAAAGGAGCTGCTCCTGCCGCGGCAGAGCAGGCTCCTTCGAAGTCGGCTTCCTCTGATGCAAAGTCCGCCGAAGGCGCTGCAGGAAGCGGCAAGAAGCCTCGCCGGAAGAAGAGCAAGCCGCAAGGAGCGGCAGCATCCGCAGGTGCGAATGGGGTCGAACAGGCGAAGCCTAAGTCACAAAAGGCGGAAGCGGGTGCCAGTGCGGCCGGTCAATCGAAGCCGCAGAATAAGCTGCAATCCGGGGAAGTCCGGCAGCCGGAGAACAAGCCGAGCCGCTCGAACGGTCCTAAGCCACAGGAGAAGAAGGAACAAGTGAAGCCGCAAGGGCAAGCCCCTGCGAAGCCGAGCCAGCCTCGTCCTGCAAAGGACGACCGTCCTCGCGAGGGTCAAACCCAGCGGCAAGCGGGCAAGCCGGCTAGAACGCAGCAGCAGTCGAAGAGGCCGACTTCAGCTGACC
Organism: Paenibacillus sp. J31R120; assembly: GCF_056269225.1. NCBI lineage: Bacteria > Bacillati > Bacillota > Bacilli > Caryophanales > Paenibacillaceae > Paenibacillus > Paenibacillus sp. J31R120. Next base: position 110,418 of record NZ_JBWDNN010000004.1, read on the forward strand.
GTTATGCGAAGCCGCAGCTGCGTCAAGAAGTACACCAGGATTCGGGCAAGATTATATCGATTCTGCCTTCGCCGTGGTCGTCATTCTCCTCCAAATCAAAAAAATAGCTTGCCTCGATACGTGGCTGCTCGAAATATCCATAACAAAAAGCATTTGGGTTTTACCCAAATGCTTTTTTGTCATATTTAGGAGTCGCATAGCGGCAGGGATTGACTCTCTAAGCCTAATTTCTCGGCTTGCAGCAGCCCAGCGCATCTTCGCGAGCTCTCTAAGCCTAATTTCTCGGCTTGCAGCAGCCCAGCGCATCTTCGCTGGCTCCCTAAGCCTAATTTCTCGGCTTGCAGCTTCCTCGCGCGTTGCTGCGCTGGCGAACAAATCTTTAGGAGCTTATCATTTGTCGGATTTGAAACAAATCCGGCAGCTTTCTTCGTCTATCGTTGCATAGGGGGATAAGATGAGAAAACCGGTTTGGCTGACGATGGTTGTGTTAGCGTATTGGCTCCTGCTGCCTGGTCAAGCGATGGCGCTTTCTTGCGTGGAGCCTGGTCCAATCGAACAGCGGTATGAGACATATGATGGAGTTATTGTGGCGAAAGTGTTGAATGTAAAAGCGGGTCAGGAGGAACACACCATTCAATTGGAGGTTAAGCAAAGCTTCAAAGGAATCGAGGTTGACCGCCTAACGATTCTGGAAGATCGATATTGGGAGACGGACAGTCGCGTGAGCAAGGAAGGCGAGGAGTATCTGTACTATTTGAAAAATATCGACAGTCAGTGGGAGAATCAGCTTTGCTCGCCTACCGTAAAGTTATCGTTGGCAGACGCAGAGCTGGATTACTTGAAAGATAAGGAGCTTCAACTCCAACCAGCAAGCGAGCTGCCGACTGCAGATGCATCCCATGCCCCTGCAGCAACGGACACGACGGATGATGACGCAGAGAGCCGTCCGATCGCAAGCGATTCGAAAAAGGGGCAGTTATCAGAATCCGGGAGGAGTACTTCAGCCGGACTGATGGTCGGCTTGATTGCGGCCATAGTCATTATTCTAATTGTTGTACTGTTGGGAATGAGAAGAAGGAAATAAACGATTGACTTTTTCGTCAGAAAATTTATAATAGTCAGTAAATATTTGGGTGTGTAACTGGCGAGAACGTAGATCACTACGGGGGAGCACATCTGTCATACAAGCCGTTCGCCTGGGCAAAGCATTTGATCATCGATCGAATGCTTTTTTATGTTCAAAGGAGCGATAATGATGGGAAAAGCTAAACAAGTAGCGGTGTTGATGTATGAGGGAGTGGATACGCTTGATCTGGCCGGGCCTTTTGATGTGTTTGCAGTAGCGAGCAATTGGGGGCAAGATTTCCATGTCTATACGGCGGCTCTGGAGAAGAGGGAATGCCGCTCGATTAGCGGGATTACGCTTGTTCCGAGCTACAGCGCAGAGGATTGTCCGAGACCGGATATCCTGATCGTGCCGGGGGGCTGGGGAGCGCGCACGGAGATGCATAACGGGGCGATGACGGATTGGATTCGGAGCTTATCGAAGCAGGCTGAGCTCACGATATCCGTCTGTACCGGTGCGTTGCTGTTGGCTAAAGCGGGCTTACTGGACGGCCTGTCGGCAACAACCAACAGCCGCGCCATGAATCTGCTCCGTGAATCGGTGCCTGCCAGCACCCGCATCGTGGAGGGAGTGCGTTACGTGGACAACGGCAGCATCATCCTCTCTGCAGGCGTGACGGCGGGCATCGATGCGGCGTTGCATGCGGTGGCGCGGTTAGCGGGAGAAGAGCGGGCGCTCGATACGGCAGCGAAGCTCGAATACCTATGGAATCGCGAAGCTCCTGTTCTGAATGCGCCAGCTTCGCTTGCCATCCGCAGAGCGACCGCGGAGGATGCGGTGAAGCTGCGGGGCTTGTTGGAGGAAGCGGCCAGATGGATTCATTCGGCGCACGGCTTGCGGCAATGGCGCGAGGAGGATTTCACCCAAGAGACGGTCGACACATTCATCGGAGAGCAAGAGGTGTTCGTAACGGAGCGCGGTGAGGAACTGGTCGGCTGTTTCTCAGTTCACTGGTCATACGAAGAAATCTGGGGAGAGCGGTATCATGATGACGCAGGTTATGTTCATCGGCTGGCTGTCTCCCGGCGGTATAAGGGAGAAGGAGGCGGTCAAGAGCTGCTGGAATGGGCGGAGGGATACATCCGCAGCAAAGGCAAGCGCTGGCTTCGTCTCGACTGTATGGCGGACAATCCTGGTCTGAACCGGTATTATCAAAGCCAAGGCTTTGATCTGCAAGGACGCTTCGATGGAGAAGGCTGGAGCGCGAATCTGTATGAACGGAGAATCGCCGAATAACCATATGGACGCCGCAGGGTTGCCATCAGGCTTTTCGAACAAGCCTCTAACGTGCTGCGATTATATGATGATGACTATGCCGCTCTGTCGTGCGCTGAAAGCTGCGAATTATGCGAACGGATTAACCCGGTATGCTTGCAAGACCCGGTGCCTGCTTGGCGCCGGGTTATTGTTGTTTGTGTGCATTTCACCCCATCCTATATGCAACTGACCGTGCAAGGCCTTGAAGTGCGGGCCAAAGATGGTATTCTGAGTTACAGAAAAGCGGAATCGGCAAGCCGGAGAGGAGCTGTAAGCTTGAAGCTTATTATAGACCAGTCATTGGAGCATCAGGACGTCGAAATTACGATTAAGTGCGGCATCATAGACGAAAATTTGGAGCGTCTTATTGCTCAGATCAGATTGTATTCATTCTCCATTACAGGCAAGAAGGATGGACGCAGCCATCTGATACGGCTGGAGGATGTCTATTACTTTGAATCCACGGATAACAAGACATTCCTATACTGCGAAAAGGATGTATACGAATGCCATTACAAGCTGTACGAACTGGAAGAGCATTTGGCGAACAGCCATTTTGTACGCATAAGCAAGTCCTGCATCCTGAATATTGCGATGTTGGCTAATGTGCGGGCGCTGTTGAACGGCAAGTTCGAGGCGCAGCTTGTCAATAAGGAGAAGCTGATTATTAACCGCCATTATGTGCAGGCGATCAAAGACAAAATGCAGTTTTGAGGAGGGATGGCATGTCTACATTTAAGAGTTATTTTACGATCAACTGTTATGCCTTTACGATCATTACGATTATTTATTCGATTTTGGTAAAAGCGGGGCTGTTCACGCCGATGTCGGTCGATGACGTCTTTATCTACTTCCTGATGACTGTTAGCTTGTCGATCCTCATTGCGATTATCGATCTGCTGCCCATCAGAAGTTATGCTCTGACTTCCTTGATCCGAATAGCAGGCATTGTGGCGGTTGTGTTCACCATTGGGTATTCCTTTGAAATGTTTTCGTTTGAATGGAGATACGTAGGTCCGATACTGGGCATGATTCTGTTTACGTATTTTGCCGTTAGCGCCTTGCTGATGATTAGGGATCAAGCTGATGCCAGAGCGATTAACAAGCAGCTGTCGCAGCGTAAGCTGAATACGGAGCAGGTAAGGGGAGAGAAACATGAATAAAATCATTGAGGTGAGTCAATTACGGAAATCGTTCGGGGAGCTTCAAGCTGTGAAGGGCATCGACTTTTATGTGGAGCAAGGCAGCATGTTCGCATTCCTGGGACCCAATGGGGCCGGAAAGTCGACGACAATCGATATGCTGACGACGCAGCTGGAACCAGACGGCGGGGAAGTAAGCGTGGGTGGCTACAGGCTGGGCAAGGAGGATGACGGCATCCGCTCATCCATCGGTATCGTGTTCCAGGACAGCTTGCTCGATCCGTTCTTAACGGTGAAGGAGAACCTTTTCGTTCGGGGAAGCTTCTACAGGCTCCCGCGCAAGGAGCTGAGGGCATCGGTAGCGAGGGCAGTCGATGTGGCCGATGTCGGCGGATTCCTGGATCGGCCTTACGGCAAACTGTCCGGCGGCCAGCGCAGGCGGGCCGATATTGCACGGGCGCTTATTCATGCGCCTTCCGTCCTGTTTCTTGACGAGCCAACTACCGGTCTGGACCCCCAGACGCGCAAGCATGTATGGACGACTATTCGCCAGCTGCAGAAGGAGCAGGGGATGACGATCTTTCTGACGACGCATTACATGGAAGAGGCCGCTCAAGCTGATTACATTACGCTGATGGATCATGGCAAGCTGCTTGCCAAAGGAACGCCAAGCGAACTGAAGGATCGCTACGCCACCGATGTGCTGAAGCTGATACCGAGCAGCCCGGCCGAGCTGACCCAATATTTGAATGAAAGATCGTTGCCGCATACGGTGCAAGGGGGCGTCTATCATATCCCGCTGAAGCGTACAGTAGATGCGCTGCCGCTTATTGAGGAATGCAAGGGAAATATTGCCGGCATTGAGATTATAAGCGGTTCAATGGATGATGTGTTTCTTAACTTGACAGGAACGGGGATGAGAGCGTAATGAATGTCATTGCCAGTCGTAATATCAAGCTGTTTTTTCGCGACCGCAGAAACGTGGTTATGTCCTTTATGTCCGTATTTATTATTCTCGGCCTTTATATTTTATTTCTTGGAGATACGCTGAAGTCAGGCGTACCGGATTCGCCAGGCATCGGATTTCTGCTGGACAGCTGGGTGATGGCGGGCATTCTGGCGGTCACATCCGTCACCGCTACGCTTGGCGCGCTCGGCATTATGGTCGAGGATCGCACGCAGAACATATTGAAGGACTTCAAGGCCGCGCCAATCAAACGTTATGATCTAGTTGGAGGCTATCTGCTAAGCGCCTTTACGATCGGAGTTGTGCTTAGTCTTGTTACGCTTGTGCTGGCAGAAATTTATATAGTGGTGCAAGGTGGAGAATGGCTGCCTCTTGTTGCGTGGTTCAAGGTGATTGGTCTCATTCTGCTATCGGTGCTTGCAAGCAGCTCCATCGTATTTTTCATTACATCGCTGTTGAACAGCCGCAATTCTTTCTCGACGACAGGTACGATTATCGGTACGCTCATCGGCTTCCTGACTGGGATCTATATCCCGATCGGGTCGTTGCCGGAGCCTGTGCAGTGGATGATTAAGATATTCCCTGTCTCGCACGCAGGTGCCTTAATTCGCAGCGTCATGGTGGAGCGGCCGATGGAAGCGTCGTTCGCAGGAGCGAGTGCGGAGGCGGTGCAGCAATTCAAGCTCGATATGGGTGTGGTCTATCAATACGGGGATACATTCTCATCGACAGCTCTCAGTATCGCGGTGCTGGTGGGTACGACGGTTCTGTTCTATTTGCTGTCCATTGCGGTTATGTCTAGGAAGTCGAGGTAGCGGGAAGGTCTGAAGCCTAACTAATGAAGCGCGGAGTAGTTTTTAAAGAAAAACGCGGAGTAGTTTATTATGTAAAGTACTGAGGAGCTTATATGTTAAGTGCTGAGGAGTTTATAAAGTAAAGCTCTGTGTAGTTTATAAGCAATTCGGGTCATGTGACTTACTAAAGTCGCTCCGAATGAAACGATAGGTAGTCTCAAGCAAACAAATTTCTAGCTAGCTACTTTATTGCCTCACCCAATTGGCCATATGCATGGGAATAAAAGATTAGATCATAATAGCCGATAAAGCCGCGAGTGGCTTTATCGGCTATTTGTGCGGTAGATGAGCTGTGTTTCGTGCGCATGGGTCCTTGGCTTCATGCCAATGAGCCCATGAGGGCTCTAAGCCGCGCAAAGAAGCTGCAAGTCGAGAAACTCGGCTTAGAACGCCCGCGAAGCCGCGCGAAGGAGCTGCAAGCCGAGAAACTCGGCTTAGAGCGTCCACGAAGCCACACGAATGAGCTGCAAGCGGAAAAACTCAGCTTAGAGCGTCCGCGAAGCCGCACGAAGCCGCTACAAGACGAGAAAATCGGCTTACAGCGGCTTCAGTTACGCGCGAGCGCTGGCGTCGCCAGCAGCACCGCATGATTCACGGATGATTAGCTCTGGAGAATGGTTGATGCTGAGCATTTCCTCAGAGCCGTTAATGGCGCTAATGAGCTGCATAACGGCCATGCGGCCCAAATATTCATTGTGCTGATCCAGCGACGTCAGTCTAGGGATGCTGAAGTCACTCTGGAGGAATTGGTCGCAGCTTGCGATCGCAATATCGCCGGGACAATTCAGGCCGCGATCCTTCATGGCGCGAATGGCGCCAATCGCCACCATATCGTTAATCGCAATCACCGCAGTCGGCAAACAGTCGGCTGAAGCGTCCAGCAATTGAGTCATAGCAGAATAGCCGTCTTGCGCGTAGTAGTCGGATGTGACGATATGACGCTCGTCTACCGGTTTGTTCAGCACTTGCAGGCTGTGCTTGAAGGCATCGATCCGCGCGGACGTGATGCGGATGCCGGGCTCGCCTCCGATGAAGCCGATGCGCTCATGGCCGAGCGCGATAAAGTGGTGGACGATCGACGTAACGCCTTGCCTCAAATTCCGCTCGATAAAGAGACAGTCGCAGTCGTCGATCTTGGAGCCGACAATGACGACAGGCACCCGGCGTTGCAGCTGATTGAGCGCATGAATAAACGAGTCGGACACATCCTCCTTATCTATGCTGCCTCCCAGGATCAGAACGCCGTCCACTTGCTTCTCCAGAATCATTTTGAAATAATCCTCTTCGGTCAGATGAAGCTCATTCTGCAGCTGATGGCGGACGAACATCGTGTTGAACAGCAGGGTGGCATATTGATTTTTCAGCGCGAAATTCTGTATCTCCAGGAACAAGGAAGCGAAGTAAGGGTTCGTGATGTCCGGCAAAATAATGCCAATGTTTTTCGATGTGTGATTGACCATGCCTCTGGCGAACACGCTTGGCGTATAGTTGTATTCGTCGATAATTTGCTGAATCTTCTCCCTCTTCTTGGGAGATACGGATGGACTATTGTTAAGCACACGCGAAACAGTGGACACGGAAACGCCGCTTTTTTGGGCGATTTCCTGAATGGTCATTTTCGTTTTCAACGGGGCACATCCTTTGGCCGATGCTGTGTTTATAGCTAAATTTTAACCCAAGTACGGGTTTTATTCAATACAGGTTTGGTATCGTTACCACAGTTTCATTTGGTGTATGATCTAACGAAGTATATGACAGTTTAAATAAAAAACCGCGAAATTATGCTGTTGACACCGTCTTTTTCATTTGTTAATCTCATGACAACAACAAAATATTCTAATCATTTTTGGTAACGATACCAAATAGAATAGGAGGTGCAGCTGTGGAACAGCAAATTCCGCAATCTATACTTGCAGTCGATCTGGGCGGAACATCGATTTTGCTCGGAGAAGTCACATTGGATGGCAAAGTGCTGCATACGCAGTCGTATCCAACCAATACGGCGACACAAGCAGCTGCCATGGAGAATATACAGAAAGCCATATCAGACTATCTCGGCACAGCGCCAAGAAAGGCGCGCGAACTCATCGCGATTGGTATCGGTGTAGTAGGCCGGGTAGACCGGGCAAGAGGCGTGTGGATGGAGATTCAGCCGGGCAAAACAAACCCGACTAACGTAAGGCAAATCATCGAGCAGCAATTCGGCCTTCCTTGCGGAATCGACAATGATGTATCTTGCGCTACGCTGGCGGAGCTGAAGCATGGCTGGGGCAGGGATTCAAAGGACTTTATTTACCTCAACGTTGGCACTGGCATTGCGGCGGGTTTCGTCGTCAATGGCGCGATCATCGAAGGCTCGCACTTTAATGCGGGAGAGATCGGGCACATGGTTGTGGACATGAACAGTGACGCGATATGTGCCTGCGGCCGCGTAGGTTGTGTCGAACGGTTATCCTCCGGCCTAGGCTTGCATGAGCGTGTGATCAGTCTGAGCAGCCAATATCCGGATACCAAGATCGCTATAAAAGAAGCCAAGCGAGTAGCGGCCGAGACTATCTTCGAACAAGCCCAAGGGGGTGACGCTCTGGCGAAGCGGGTCACCGACGAGGGGGCTAGGGCGCTGGCTGCTGCGATCATGAACATGGTGCGCGTATCGGATCCGGATACGATTGTGCTTGGCGGCGGAGTAGGCGGCAACGCGTATTTCAAGGAGCTGGTCGAGCAGCATCTTAATCCGAAGACGATGCGATTTGTTACGAATGGAATTGCAAGCACGAAGCAAGGGACACCGGAGGCGGGGCTTGTAGGCGCAGCCATGGTGGGATTGGAAGCATGGACTATGAAGCAGAGGAGTGTTGTCTCATGATGAATGAAAGCTTCAAGCAGGATATCAGAAAGTCGGGTTATCTTCACCGTCCGTTGCCCATCTATCATGAACGTTCGATGGAGAAGGAACAAGCGGAGCAAGCTGTACTCTCGCGGGAGACGTTGTTCAATGCGGCTTCCGGGGAAAGTCATCAATGGGTCCACCACGGTGTAGGGTCGCTAAGAACAACCGGTCAAACGATCCAGCTCGTATCTCCTTCCATTATGCCGCATTGGCCGGAAGGGGCGCCCGCTGACGGAGATTATACGAACTTCGGCAGCGCGTGGATGACCTTGAAGCTTCCGAAGGTAAACTGGGAAGCATTCAATCGTGTCACGCTTAAGCTGCGTCCTGATTTTCACGGCGTGCCTAACGCCTACATCATGATCAAGTTTAAGAACGAAGGCGCCATTCCGATCCCTGATTTGTATCACCGCGAGGGCGTTCACGGCGTGAACATGGACAATCATGATTGGAATACGGTCCATCTGGATATTCAAGAGCTTCCTAGAGATGTTATTACGGAGCTGACAATTGGCTATTACTTGAACGGCAAGGAAAAAGCGACTGGAGATGCGATTGAGCTGGCGCTTAAAGATATTACGCTGGAGAAAGTGGACGGTCATCATGTGTCCAAAGGCTGGGTGCCGAAGCAGGGGGAGATTGTGTATTCCCATAGCGGCTATTCGGCCGACGGGAGTAAAACAGCCTTTGCTGTCGGTCTTAAGGGAGAGCGCTTTCAACTTCTGCATGAAGTCAGCGGAGCTGTCGTATTCACTGGCAAGCTGGGCGAGTTGGAGACGGAGTGGGGAACGTTCCAGGTGATGGACTTCTCCGAGTTTAAGCAGAACGGCCGTTATACGCTAAGCGCAGGCGGCTCGGCGACAGAGAGCTTCGCGATTGGAGCGGCGCCGGGCGTATGGCATGCTTCCGTATGGAAATCGCTGAACTTCATCTTCTGCGAGCGTTGCGGCTATCCGGTTCCAGGCATCCATGGCAGCTGTCATGCGGATATTGTGGCGAATCATAAGGGAACGCTGCTGTCGTTCAATGGCGGGTGGCATGATGCGGGCGACGTCTCGCAGCAGCTCATACAGACAGCAGAGGTGACACATTCGCTGTTCGAAATGGCGGATCAAGTGAAACCCTACGACGAGGATCTCTATCTTCGCTTGCTGGAGGAAGGCGAGTGGGGACTTGATTTTATATTAAAAACACGGTTCGGCGACGGCTACCGCGCTACAAGCGCAGGCATGACCCGGTGGACGGACGGCCGAATTGGCAATATGGATGACGCGGAAGCGCGCGTTCATAACCAGGCGTATGAGAACTTCTTCTGCTCAGGCATCGAAGCTTACATCCATAGCCGGATACCGCATCATCCTGCGTTATCGAAGCGGCTGCTGGAGATTGCCAAAGAAGATTTCCAATACGCGCTGGAAGAGTTCAAGAAGCATGGCTTTGATCAAAAGCCAATTTTCTGGGAACACACGTACCAATCATCCGAGAGTCTGTACATGGCGACGGCATCATGGGCTGCATCCATGCTGTATAAGGCGACCAAGGACAGCTTCTATGCAGAGAAGGCAGCCGAATTTATTGCCTTTGTAAGAAGGTCCCAGGAGCTTGAGGGCATCGAGGTAGAGGGCGGCGTCAGGCTGAGCGGCTTCTTCTACCGGAATCCAAGCAAAGAGGTCGTACAGCACTTCAACCACCAGGCGCGCGAGCATCTCTATATGATGGCGTTCACGGCCATCCATGAATCGCAGGGCGATCATCCCGAAGGGGGCGATTGGCTGGCCTCGATCGAGGCTTACGCGGAATACGTCAAGCGCCTTGCAGCATACACGCTGCCGTATCCGATGCTGGCAAGCGGCGTCTACCATGTGAACGAGCATCAGGACGACAAGAGCTTCAATTATCAGCATTTGCTGATTGACCATCAAGCGAAAGAAGATTACAGCGACCAGCTTAAGGAAGGCGTGAAATTGAATGAAGCATATTATTTGCGCAGATTTCCTGTTTGGTTCTCGTTCAGAGGCAATAACGCTATCATGCTGTCGCAAGGGAAGGCGGCTTCCGCAGCGGGTCTTCACTTGAAGGATAAGGCTTTGCTGGACATTGCGGAGGGGCAGTTGCGTTGGATTGTAGGGCAAAATCCGTTCGGCCAATCCATGATGCATGGCGAAGGCTATCGTTACGCGCAGCAATATACGGTGCTGTGCGGCGAGATGACGGGCGAATTGCCGGTCGGCGTACAAACCTTCGGCAATGAGGATGAGCCGTATTGGCCCCAATTCAATAACGCAACTTATAAAGAAGTATGGACCGGTGTAGCGGGAAAATGGATGTCCATCGTAGCCGATCTGTACGCAGCGGAGGTGTAGACTGTGAAACCGACCATGATGACTTACATCAACGAAGAGAAGGATATGTCGGAGCGTATTCTCGCCGCATATCCGGACAATGTGCAGAAGTTCGCGGAGCTTGCTTCCGGCAAGCAGGATTGGCTGCTCGTCGCAACAGGCTCCAGCTATAATGCGGCGCTGAGCGCCAAGTACGCCCTTGAACGCTGGGCGGGCGTACGGGTGGACATCAAGGAGCCGTTCCCGTTCACGCATTATGACAAAATGAGCCCTTATACGGATCTAGCTATCGGCATCTCCCAGAGCGGTCACAGCACTTCAACGATCGGGGCGCTGGAGCGCGTGCGCCAGGAGGCGGGTCTGCCTGTAATCGCGATGAGCGCCGATACGGGGAGCGCAATTAGTGAAGCCGCCGACTTGACCATCGATATCGGCTGCGGCGAGGAACGGGTTGGCTATGTAACGAAGGGCTTCCTCGCGACTGTCCTTACTTTGATGCTGGCGGGCCTGCGCACAGGCGAGATGAACGGCAGCTTGAGCGCTGTCGAGGTACAGGTGCAGCTGGATTCGCTGAAGCGCGCAGCGGCAGCCATTCCGGCAACGATAGCCCGCACGGAGACATTCTTCGAGACTTTCCGCGAGGAGCTTGCCAGCGCGCCCCGGTTCACGGCGGTCGGCTACGGGCCTGCGGTAGGGACGATCAAGGAATTCGAGACCAAGTTTGTCGAGACCGTCAGAGTGCCTTCGCAAGGTGTAGAGGTGGAGGCGTTCATGCATGGTCCGTATCTGGAGGTCAATCCGGAGCATCGCTTCTTCTTCGTCGAGACGGAAAGCCCGGTCAAGGATCGTCTGGAGCGTCTGCGAAGCTACGAAGAGCGTATCTCCAATTACGTCTACACCGTGACGACGGGAAGCTCGTCCCAAGCCAATGTGCTTGGACTGAATCTCACGATTGACGAATTCGCCGCGCCTTTTGCGCTAATCATACCTTTTCAAATTCTGGCCCATCATATTGCGGGAGCGAGAGGCATCGACCTGACGAACCGCATTTATACCGATTTCGGTATGGCCATGAAGAGCAAGACGCAGCCGGGCAACTACGCCTAGGCAGGGGCAAGCAAAGATAAGAGGGTTGGCACATCAACATCCGGGCACCAGACAACATCGTGAACATCGTGCTGATCGAATTTGCTGAACACGTAATATCCCAATGGTTTAAGGCGGTTTTCGCTTTGGACATATAACATCATATGGAGAGGGGTAATACAAGCATGACGAAAGCCAGAAAGACCACGATGCTCATCGTGTCCGCGATTCTCGTATGTGGCACCATTCTAGCAGGCTGCAGCAGTTCCAAGAAGACGAATTCAGAGCCTGCGCCAAATCCGTCCGCTTCTACAGCGGAATGGGAGCTGGGTTCAGAGCCATTCGAGTTCACCATGTACGGACACTATGACTGGTACGATGTGCCGGCATGGGACAGTACAGTAGCGGGAAGATGGATTAAGGAAAACAAAGGGGTTAATATTGTTCCGATTGCGGCAAGCGGCAACGCTGACCAGAAGCTGAGTACGATGATTGCTTCGAACACATTGCCGAATGTCATGTGGATGGACCGGGGTGCAGAAGTAGAGAGACTGCGTGAAGCAGGCATGCTCGTTCCATTCGATGATTATCTGGACAAATACACGAACCTGAAAACCTGGATGGGCGACAACATGAACTTGCTTCGTTCCTCTGACGGCAAGCTGTATCAGTTCCCGAACTGGTACACGAATCGTCCAAACGGTAACGCCGGTTATGTTATTAATAAAAAAGTCTATGGCGAGCTGGGTTCGCCAAAGCTCGAGACAACGGACGATCTGTACGATTATCTCGTAAAAGTAAAGGCAAAGTATGGAGAAAGCATCATTCCGTTTGAACCGCATCTGGCGAAGGATATGCAAGGACTTGGTGTTCTTTATACGGGATTTGCTGAGAACAATCTCTACGAATATTTGGGCATACGTGCCGTGCCGCAAGGCGATAAGCTGACGTCCCTGTTCACGGACCCGACCTTCCGCGAGGCTCAGCAGTATATCTCCAAGCTGTACCGCGAGAAGCTGATCTCCCAGGATGCATTCACCCAGACGCTGGATCAGATCGAGGAGAAGGTTATGCAGGGCCGGGTAGCGGTCTATGCCGGCTCTAACCCGATTGCAATGGATGCCCATCAGGAGTTGTCGAAGAACGATCCGGAAGCCGGTTACTTTATGATCTGGCCAATCCATAAGCCGGGACTCGACAAAAACAAAATTTTCACTGGTACTTACTCAGCTCTTGGATGGAACGTAAGCGTTATCACGAAATCCGCGAAGGACCCTGAGAAGATCTTCGCATTCCTTGACTGGTATACAGGTCCGGAAGGACAGGCGCTTCTCTTCTTCGGTCCGGAGGGCAAGAACTGGAAGGGCTTTGACGAAGATGGCCATCCAATCTATACGGATGAATACGATGCCAAGGAAGTGCTGGATCTTCAGCAAGCGCATGACCGCATCATGTGGAATGGCAACACAGGCTACATCGATCCTGCTAAAATGAAGTACGAAAGCAAGCTGCCGCCGGAGCAGCAGAACTGGGCAGCGCGTTATCAGAATGAAGTGACGTGGCCAACTCAGGCTGACGTTACGGAATTCATCAACCTTGATCCGGAGCCGAACAGTGATCTTGGCCTTGTCAAACAGCGCGTAGACGATATCTTTACACAGGCTTATGCGCAAAGCGTTATGGCGAAGAGCGATGACGAAGTGCTCAGTATTCTGGACAAAGCAGAGCAAAACGCTCAGTCCGCAGGCTACGACAAGCTTCTGGAATGGCGTACAGAGGCTTGGCAAAATAACAAAAGGCTGATTGCCGGGGAATAATACAGTCATTCGCCTAAAAGTAAGTCAAAGGGCCGTCTCTTCGTAGAACTTTTTACGGGAGGCGGCTTTTTCGTGATGACAATGATTGTTTGATATGAGTTTTAAAAAGGGATTGTCCGTTCGCACGGTGTCAGGTATAATGGGCATACCTTTCACAGAATCGACACTTTTTAGCCTTGCATTCTCCGCAAACCTTGTTTTCTTATTCCGATGTGAATAATGCGAGATGCAATCGCTATGGCCGAGTAGAAGGAACCTTTTTTTATGAAAAGGTTCTTTTTATCTTTTTATATACCATTAAAGACGTTGGGAGCGGGTATGTATGGAGCATTTTCTGTTTGCGCAGTTGGCTTTTGTTCGAGGTGGCACGTTAAAGGCGGCAAGCGGAGTTTCCGAAGAGATGGCGGATCTCATACCGGATGGCTTCCGCAATTCGATTCGCTGGAATGTGGGACATGTCTATGTTGTGCTGGAGCGATTTGCCTTTCAGTACATCGGGCTCCCGCAGCATTTGCCGGACGGCTTTAAGGAACGATTCGAATACGGTACGTCTCCTTTGGAGAGCACCAGCACTGCACCTGTTCCGTCTCTGCTCGAGCTGGAGCGGTTGCTTGGCGAGCAGAACGCGCGCATTCAGGCGGCGCTGAAGGACCGGTTACAGGAGAAGACAACGCCATATACAACCTCAACGGGCTTTACGCTGGATTCACCGGAGCAATTCTTAAGCTTGGCTCTTTATCATGAAGGCTTGCATCAAAGTATCATTAAATTATATAAAAATTTGCTGAACCGATAGCCTGAGCAGGTGACGGTAAATTAAAGCATCGCATCCCAAGGATCGTATCGTACAGCAAGAGAAAGAAGGGATTCGATGTTTCGTCGTTTCTTCGGGACGGTTACCCAGTACCATCCCATTGTTCAAGTGCTGCTAGCTGGCACCATCTTCGCCAGAATCGCCAGCTCCATGAGCTTGCCGTTTCTCGCGATCTACTTACTGGCCGCGACCGATATGAGTCCGACCATGATTGGTGTTACGATTGGCATCGGCTCGCTTGCGGGCATGCTTGGCGGCTTCTTCGGCGGCTACCTGTCCGACCGGTTCGGCCGCAGAATCATTATGCTGACGGCAATTTATATGTGGGGCTTTGTCTTTTTGGGATTTGCTTTTACGGGTATTCCGATCATATTCGCCTTGCTTAATGCCATTAACGGGTTATGCCGTTCCTTCTATGAACCTGTTTCTCAGGCGTTGATGGCCGATCTAACGGAGAAGGAGAAACGCTATCACGTCTTCTCCCTTCGTTATATGGCCATTAATATTGGCGTATCGGTCGGTCCGCTTCTCGGAACGCTGTTCGCTGCGATGAGCGGCAGCTTACCGTGGATCATTACCGGCTGCATCTATCTATGCTACGGCGTCCTGCTTCACGTGCTGCTGAACAAATTCGGTATTCGCCGAATCGAGGGAGAGAAGAAGGAGCCAGTTACGATCGGGCAGTCTTGGAGCGTCATTCGGAGAGACAGGGCATTCCGGTATTTCATTATCGGGGGCGTCATTAGCGCGATCTCTTACTCACAAATGACGTCAACCTTATCTCAATTTGTGGACGGGCAGTTCGCAAGCGGGGTTACATTGTTCGCTTGGATGATGAGCATTAACGCGGTGGTCGTCATTGCCTTCCAGCTTCCGTTCTCCAAGTGGGCGGAGAAGAAGTCGCCGATGACGGCGATTACGGTTGGCAGTATCAGCTATGCAATCGGCCATATCGGTTTTGCCTTTAGCGACAGCTGGTGGATGCTCATTGTATCCATGATTATTTTCACTTGGGGCGAGATTCTGACGTTCCCTGCCGGAGCGATCATTATTGATCGGCTGGCGCCGGACAAGATGCGAGGAACGTACTTCGGAGCTCAGACTTTTACGAATTTAGGGCATTTCCTTGGTCCATGGCTTGGCGGCATGCTGCTGCAGGGCTACGGCGGGCAAAGCTTGTTCATCACCGTCGCGGTCGTCTCCATCGTCTCCGTCTGGTTCTACCGGCTCGGCGAGAATCGGACAATGAAGCCTGATGTGACGGTCGGCGCATAATGCCGTTGGTTAGGAAGGCACTCTGACATAAGTCGTCAGGGTGTCTTTTTTACGAGCAAAAAAGGGTTACATTACCAAAATAGGTGTGTTAGAGTGAAAAAGTCCATGAGCCGCAGGACGATGGTTAACAGCAGTAGTGATTAGGGGCAATGAAGTTTTGAAAGGGGGCGTGGCAGTATCTATGGCCTTGCAATTGGAATTCCCTCAGAATGTGATATTGATTATGGCTACCATCTTGGGATGGGGTGTCGTATTTTATTTGATACTTCGCCAATATAAGAAGATGAAGGAGAAGCCCGTCCTCTGGAAGATGCTTTTTGCTTCGTTAGTTGGCATATTCTCTACCTCCGGAAATTTCATCATATTAGCAACTCCCGTTAAGATTGCTTTTTTGCCTTTGGGCGTGTGGCTCTTATACTTTTTTTTGAGAAATGGCTCTTGGAATACCTATCGCAAGTTCGCATGGATCGGATTTCTCTCCAATTATACTTTTTTGGGGACGACGCTGCTTGCCATTATGCTGCATCAAGCGGTTTACGATCAGTCCAATCCTTCCACGTACTTGGCAAATACAGAAAAAGCTCAAATCGTAAGCATTCATCCATCAGCAAGCGATGTGAATTGGGATTATATTGTGTTTGAGAACCGAATGCACACTCTTGAGTTAAAACAATCCCAAAACACGTTGAACTGGTATTATGACTCTAACGTGGTGAGTGAAGTTAATTATGGGAATGAGAGATTCCCTTACGCATTGATTGGAGCCAAGTCGAGTTGGGGAAGCGGATATGATACATCCGTGTACCTGGAGTTCGACGGCAGAGGTGTATTGATTCAAACGCCGGAACGCCATTACTATTTCCGCAGTGAAGAGCCTCTTATGGATGTGGAGGTGACAGCTCGTGAAAATTAAAGTGCTCATCGTTGTGGCAATAGGAGTAGTAGCCGCTTCAGTCTACTGGTTCAGCCAGTGGGATGGTAAGCCGGGATCGCTTCCCAGCGAGCAGGCTATGATAAACGCCATTGATGGAATGTCTAATGAAATTAAGGTCAAGCAACTGGCTGCTGTCGATCTACTGGACAGCAAGCATGCTTTTGTACCGTTTATATCCTTGTACGGCGAGCATGGCATGAGCTTCTGGGAGTGGAAGAAACATGAATGGCGATTGACCCGGATAGACAACAACGGCATGCCGCATATTTGGAAGCTTGATGTTAAAGATCCCCGTAAGCGCGTGCTTGTCTATCATATTGATCCAAAAGACGAGATGGAGAAGCTTACCTTCTATCTGCTGCGAGATCGGAACGCTTACTCACGGCACGAACATTATTTCTACGTCCCACGCATCCAGATAGAGTTGCCAGTCTCTCTGGACGAACAAAATTATGGAGTCATACCGTTCCCGGAGGATTGGGTGCAGCTTATGGAAGCGGACAGGAAGCAATTCCGTCCTGCAGGAGACGCGTATAACTCCATATTCAGCACACACCAGCGCTCGTTAATGTATGTAGGCTGGCTGCCGGAATACAAAGGTGGGACCGCTCCTGCTGGTCGCGGCAGCTATTCGAAGAGTGGTGCAGTAGACGTGGAATTTATTCCTATCCTCAATGCAGTAGTGCTGGAGCTCCCGCATAACATGCCTTAAGCAGGCATTAATGTCTCAAGATAATTCATGCTGTCAAAACCAAGTACAAGAAGTGGAGGGAGAGTCGGTATTTGCGATTCTCCCTCTTTCATCTATACCAGTATCCATCCTCGTTAGGTGTATGAATTCATTCGATCGTGTGTTGAAGGTTCAATCATGTCGACGAGCGCCTGATACAGATTCTCCGGATGCTCCGCTATACGATGGCATACGTACAGATACCATTCCTCTCCGTAAGGAAGATAGACCTTGCAGCGGCTGCCTTCAGCTCGAAGCTCGCTTAACCGTTCTGGCCGAATGCCGTACAGCATCTCGAATTCGGCATGGGGTGGCAATACACCGTACCGGAGCGACCATTCCTGCAGCAGCGACTCATCATGTGTGGCTAGCGAGACAGGTTGCCCGCTCTCCAAGAGAACATTAGCCATTTCCAAGTATCGGAGGTTAAGCTCTGGTGAGCGGGGCAGGGCAAGCTCGATGGGCTCTCCATACGCCCCCTTCACCAGTCTGATCTTGCCAGGGTAGCGGAGCAGCTCCTGGAGGTCGGCGGGAGAGCGATGGAGATGGGCCTGAAGCGTTACTCCAACCGCGGGGATTCTCTCGGATACTTTTTTGTAAATGTGCAGAATAGCATCCGTCTTGGAGGACTCCTCCATCCCGATCATGAGGGAGATGCCGGAGCGTTGAGCGATTTCAGCCAGCCCGATCAGATTGTGGTATGCGAGCTCGCTGCAGATGGATAATCCGATATGGGACAAGTCAAGCGACACCGTCTCTTCCAGCGAGTGATGACCGAAAGCCTCAATTATGGATTGGAACTCTTCGGTGGCCTTCAAGCACTCCGCTTCGGTAGAGATGTTCTCTCCGATGTACTCCACCGTCACACCATAACCGTTCATCGTTATCCTTTTCGCTGCTTCCAGCGCTTCTTCGCGCGTATCGCCGGTGACGAACCTTAGCGCGGCTCTCCGCAGAAGGGGATACAGCTCGCTGGACTGCCGGATATAGGACTTAATGGTTTCATTGCGGGAAATTGATTTTAGGGCATGGGCAGCTTGTTCTTGCGGTTGAATCATCGGTTGCACACTCCTTCGTTCTGTATGTCCTCAATCTATCATGTTAAAATGGTTTGCAAGAGATCCACTATTGCGCTATTTTCAAGGTACCACTTTGTGCTATAGGGCCTCTTAGCTGAGCCGGCATACTGGTGCAGCCTGAACGACTATCTTAAGGAGAAATGATGATGAATATACGGATGCTGCAAGCAGGGGAGCAACCGCCGATGGATTTGCTTCTATTGGCTGATCCTTCTCAGAATCTGGTCGAACAATATTTAAGCAGAGGGCAATGCTTTATCGGAGAATCAGAGAATGGCGTAATAGTAGGCGTCTATGTCCTGCTGCCCACAAGGCCAGAGACCGTTGAGCTTGTGAATGTAGCGGTAGATGAAGGCTGTCAGGGCAAAGGATTCGGCAAGCAATTGGTGAACCACGCCCTCGAGCAGGCCAGACTTACGGGGTATACAACAATTGAGATCGGAACCGGCAATTCGAGCGTAAGCCAGCTGGCGCTCTATCAGAAATGCGGCTTCCGTATTACAGGCGTAGATAGGGACTTCTTCATCCGGCATTATGAGGAAGAAATAGTCGAGAACGGGATACAAGTCGTGGATATGATTCGTTTGTCGCAGGATCTATAATGGCTTGTTGCCTGATAGGAAAGGAAACCAGCGACTATGCTTTGGATACCCGTCGATCGTAATTTGGACATTGCCTTGAACCGGCAATTATATGAGCAAATCCGTGATCGGATATTAAGAGGGGAGCTGCGTCCTTGCGATAAGCTGCCCTCCACGCGCGAGCTGGCGAAGGAGCTCCATCTGTCGCGGAATGTGGTGCTTGAGGCTTACGATCAGCTGTTGGCAGAGGGTTTCCTTATGGCAGAGCGAGGATCAGGCACGTATGTAGCGGAAGGGGCCTATCTGGAGGAGGCGCATGGACATTATACAGCCGAGGACTTCCTCGAAGCAGAGGAGTCGGCTGCAGAACATGCGGTCATTGACTTCCGTTCCGGCATACCGGCACTTGACGCGGTTCCGCGCAAAAGCTGGGGCAAGCTGTCTCATGAGGTTTGGCTTGAAACGTCAGCGGCGGCTTTCGGCTACGGCGCTCCGGAAGGTCGCTTGGAATTAAGAAGGGCACTGGCGCAGTATCTATCCAAAACAAGAGGAGTGCGCTGTCTGCCGGAGCAAATTGTGATGACCTCCGGAGCGACGCAGGCGCTGACGCTGGCCGCGAGGCTGCTACTCTCAGCGGGTGATCCAGTGATTCTAGAAGACCCTATTACGCGGGATATTCAGACCATTTTCAAGCAGGCGGGCGCCGAGCTGTATCCCGTACCTACCGATGAGCATGGCATGAGGACATCCCTGTTGCCGCAGGAAATGAATCCTGCATTTATTTTTCTAACCCCGTCGCATCAGTTCCCGCTTGGCGGCACATTATCGATTCAGCGGCGTATCCAACTGGTCCACTATGCACGGGAGCGGGGATGTTATTTGGTAGAGGATGATTATGATATCGAGTTCCGCCACGAAGGGCCCCCAATCAGCTCGCTGCAGGGATTGGAGCCGGAACGTGTGCTATACATCGGTTCGTTCAGCAAAATATTATCGCCTGCGCTTCGACTGGGCTATCTGGTGCTTCCCCGTTATTTAGTTGAGGCGTGCCGCAGCTTGAAGTGGTTTTCGGATCTGCATACGTCTTCCCTTGATCAGCTTGTCCTGGCTCGCTATATCGAGAGCGGAGGGCTTGAACGCCACATTGCCAAAATGAAGAAGCTGTACCGGAGCAGGAGAGATGTATTGCTTCGCGCGCTGAAGGAAGCGTTCGGGGATGAGATAGAAGTAACGGGACAGTCAACGGGATTGCACTGTGTCGTTTCATTCCGAGGCATCAGCTTTACGGAAGAACGGCTGGCGAGTCTGCTAGACGATGGCGTAAAGGTCTATCCGGTAGAATATCATACTCTGGTGAAGGGCAGACATAAGCACCGCATTATATTGGGCTATGGTCATCTTGATGCGGAGCAATTGAGGGAAGGGGTTCGCCGGTTGAAGCAGGGACTGTCGGAACTCAGGCCATATGCCGCGGGCGGAGGTGGATAGAATAAAAAAATCCCTTGCCGGCAGCAAAGGGAAAGAGTTTCACTTAAGGTTACGAGTGAGCCGCATGGTTGTTGTTGCGCTTCTGAATGCTGTGCACGCCCATAATGACGGCAACCAGCTCATAGCTGTCAAGCTCGCTAGCGTCATTAAGCAGACGGAATGCACCGGGTTGGAGCCAGCCGCTTACCTTCTGGAACGTGGCAACGGTCGTCTCGCTCCGGTCTAATATGGCATAATCCTGAGAAAAGGCCGGAGATTCAATCGTATAAATGCCGCGGTAGCCCGCATCATATTCGTATCGCTTGCTGAATAAGGAAAACCTGGCCCGCAGCGTGCCCAGCTCTTCACCAGCAGCGCCCGAAACCTCCCACGTATTGCCCATAAATCGGAACTTGCCGGTGCAGCGCAGACTGGAGCCCTGCCCGAAGACAGAGATGGAAGAGGTCAGCATACTCTCCAGATCCAGCATGCCAGCCGGCATTCCTCCTTTATCCATAATGTCGGTCTGGCCCGTGCTGAAGAATCGATCGTTAAAGTACAACTCCACTTCATATCCGCTCCCTTCGGTTGCTAGTCTTATGGAATAGTACGTTGGAAGAGGCGAAGATGTTGCATCGGAAAATGAAACGGACCAGGAGGATTTCTATGATTGATTTTCAAGTGTTTGCGAAGCGCGGCCGTTTGGTTGATCTCGGTTTGGCGTCTTTGGTATTTGTGCTGATTGGTGTTCTAATGGTTGTGTTGGCTCCACAAACAGATAAGCCGGGCGAAGGGGTGCTGCTAACCGTCATCGGTATCATCGGTTTGTTGTTATGCAAACCCCATTAAACGTCTGACCTCATTGGCGTTGTCGGCATTTGTCAGCTTCTCAAGCAGCGTAAATGCGACGTCGAAAGCGGTAGAGGGGTTATAGGAAGTAATGATATTGCGATCAACGACAATGCGCTCATCCGGAACAACCAGTGCTCCCATCTCCTCCAGCATGAGCTGGCGCCTGCGATTGTTAAGGTTATACGTCGTTGCACGCCTGCCCTCCAGCACCCCGCTTTTGCCGATCATAAGCGCGGCTACGCAGATAGATGCGATCCACTTGCCTTGGCGATCAAATTCTCTAATTAAGGCCAGTACATCCTCCCGGAATGCATCCTCGTAAAATCCAGCCGTTTCGAATCCCCCAGGCAAGGCGAGCGCATCGAATTCATCGACGCTCACATCAGCCAGCAGCTTCTCCGGCAGAACGGTAAAGTTCCACGTGCAAGCCAGCTTCTCACGAGTTCCGACCGTCACGACTTCGGTTGATCCATCCCCTTCCTCCCGGTTCCACCCCAATACATCGGTAAATACGCTTGCCTCAACAGCTTCGAAGCCATTCGGCAGCAATAGGCAAATTCGGCTCATGCTTCTATCTCCTATCTGATTTGAATTCGTTGAATTCATGATAAAATAGAAACTATTATTAGTAAAATTGAAACATTTCAAGGATATATTCAGCATTTCTGATAAGAAGGAGCGATGAGGATGGATATACGGCAGTTTCAGACGTTCAAATCGGCAGCCGATCTCGGCAGCTTTACGAAGGCGGCTCAGGCTTTGCAATATTCGCAGGCTACGATTACCTCCCATATTCAGCAACTGGAAGAGGAGATCGGCTATCCCTTATTCGACCGATTAGGGAAGCGAATCGTGTTAACGGAAGCGGGGAAGGAGCTGTATCCTTATGTCGTGGAGCTGCTTACGGCTTATTCGAAAATCAAGCATATCTCTGAGGACAATCATACGGTTCGGGGAGAGCTGCGAATCGGCGCGTCGGAGACGATGACCGTCTACAAGCTAGGGCCGGTCTTGTCGCAGTTCAAGAAACAATATCCGGAGGTTACTCTGTCTCTCATAAATGACAACTGCATGCCGCTGCGAGAGATGCTCCACACCGGGGAGCTGGATATTGCCGTTACGCTGGAACCGCATGTCGATGATCCGCAGCTTATCGCCATCCCATTCTTGGAGTCGCCTCTGGTCTTTGTTGGCGGCAGCCATCTGGCCGCCCGCTCAATGGGAGAATTGCAGGACGAATGCATCATATTCAGCGAAAAAACCTGCTCGCTCCGCCGAACCTTCGAGTCGTATATGGAGCGCAAAGCTTGGACAGTCGGCAGCCATATGGCGTTCACCAGTATGGAGGCGATGAAACAGTGCGTCGTCAGCGGCCTGGGCATCAGCCTCATGCCTTATATGAGCGTGGAGGGGATGCTGAAGAGCAAGGATATGGCTGCTCTTCAGACGGACGATGAGCTGACGTTCTACGGACAAGTCTGCTATCACAAGAACAAATGGCTGTCCCGTGCTCATCGGACTTTTATGGATATGGTGCTAGGGCAACAGGATACAGGGAACCAGGGGGGAGTACAGCTATGAAGAAAAAAGTGTATTGGAGTATCGGTATAATAGCGCTCTTGGTTGTGGCGTACGGCTGGCTAATGGGTTACCGCTTCACCATGTCGGCGGCGATCTCGGCGGGCTTCCACCAGGATTACAAAGTTATTTTGTCCGAGGATATGCCAGGCGGAAAGGCTGTGCTTTATGAGGATGCCTTCCATGGCACCTTTGGCGTGGGCAAGCTGCATACGCTCTGGGGCTTGCTGTACGCTCATGGAGGCGAAGGCGGCAGTCTTCGCGCTCAAGAGGATGGACAGCCGTTCGAGTTGGCCGGATATGGAAGCGGAGGCGACGATATATGGTTTCTGGTCGGCATTCGGGTGAGGGACGATTCGCGGATTCGCTATCTGTCGGCAGGCAATCATCTGAAGGATCTGGCCTATGATGAGCCTTATACGATGACTCTTGATGATGTAAAAGCCAATCCCAATCACTACGTGTGGCAGGAAGCCACGGGCAGATATGCGCTACTGGTGCTGGATGATTATACGGAAGAGAACTGGACCATCCGTGCCTTCGATCAGGAAGGGAAGCTGATAGCGGACAAGCCATTCGCAGCGCAGCCGCGATATCTCGACCAGCAACAACCATAATACGTACGCTGTTATCATTTGAATATAATTGATCTTTCCGTACCGGAGTCTGTGGGGGATATGGTAGGTTTAATCTATATCTATAAGGTGTCGGGGGAGAACGAATTGAACATCACGTTGAAAGAATGGATGGTAGAAGCCGATATCATGAGCCTGCAATCGGCAATGGAATCGGGCCGGATCAGCTCAGAGGAGCTGACTTTGGCGTACATAGATCGGATAAGGGAGATCAATCCCCTTATTAACGCCGTTCTGGAGCTGAACCCGGATGCGATAGACATTGCCCGGTCGCTTGATGCGGAGCGGAAGGAGAGAGGAAGCCGGGGGAAGCTGCACGGGATTCCGATTCTGCTGAAGGATAATATCGACACGGGAGACCGCATGCATACAAGCGCCGGCTCCGTTGTGTTAGCGAATAGCCTAGCGGAGAAGGATGCTTTCATTGCAGCCAAGCTGCGGGAGGCGGGTGCTGTGCTGCTGGGAAAAGCCAATATGACGGAATGGTCGAACTTTATGTCCAGCCGCATGCCGGCGGGCTACAGCTCGCGGGGTGGACAGGTGCTTAATCCTTATGGTCCGGGCGAGCTGTTCGTCAGCGGCTCCAGTTCTGGATCAGCAGCGGCGGTCGCCGCAAACCTCGCGACAGCTGCAATCGGAACGGAGACGGCCGGCTCCATTGTAGGACCTGCTGCTCAGCATGCGCTGATAGGCATCAAGCCTACAGTGGGGCTTGCCAGCAGATCGGGTATTATCCCGATTTCGTTTAATCAGGATACGCCGGGGCCGCTTGCCCGAACAGTCGCGGATGCGGCTATCCTGTTAGGAGCAATCGCAGGATGGGATGAGCGCGATACGCTGACGGAGGTTAGGAAAGAAGCGGCTTGCCTGGACTACACGGCATTCCTGGATGCGTCGTATGTGTCTCAATCGAGAATTGGGATTCCGCGTCCCTATTATGAGCATCTGGACGAGGAACGGCTCGCGATTATGGAAGATGCCATTGCGGCGCTGAAGCGCGAGGGCGCAATGATCGTCGATAACATCCCTTTGCCGGTGGAATACAGCAATTGGAATCAAGGCGTCGTCGGTTATGAGTTCAAGCAGGGCATCAACGCTTATTTGTCGCGCTTGGATGAATCTTCGCCTGTGCATTCCTTAACGGAATTAATCGCTTATCATCGGGATCATGCCGAACAGACGTTGAAGTATGGTCAGGACACGCTGGAGCAGTCGGAGTCCGTGATGACGAAGGAGCAGTACGAACAGGAGCAGGCTTCGTATAAGGAGAGGGCGCGACGTGAAGGCATCGAGTATCTGATGAAGCGGGAGCGGCTGGATGCGCTTCTTCTGCCTGGCGATGCCGACGGCAAATATATGGCGGCCCGAATGGGCTATCCGCTAATCTGCGTTCCGGCAGGATATTCGGCGAATGGCATCATTGATGAGGATGGCGATTCGACGAGGGGGCCTTTCGGCGTCATCTTCTCCGGTCTTGCCTTTAGCGAGCCGACACTTATTAAGCTGGCTTATGGATTCGAGCAGGCGACACGCCATCGTATTCCGCCAAAGCTCTAGAATAGGATGTGAATGGAATGAACAAGGTGTACAGCCTGCCCATTACTTTTGAACATGGCGGACAACGGCAGACCATAACGCCCGTCATATTGCGGGATGATCGCCATATGGTGCTTGTCGATTGCGGCTATCCCGGCTTCGCGCCATTGCTGGAGGAAGCGGCTGGCCTGCAGGGATTGACGCTCCAGCATATGACGCATATATTTGTCACTCATCACGATATGGACCATATTGGAGCGCTTGCGGAATTGCAGAGGGCTTACCCGCAGGCAGAGACGATCACCTATGAGCTGGAGGCGCTATATGTGTCGGGCAAGCGCAAGTCGCTAAGGCTAATCCAAGCCGAGGCTTCTCTGGAAGGAATGCCGGAGGAGGCAAGAACGCAGGCGGAAGGTTTTATCGCCTTTCTGAAGAGCATCGAGCCTGCTCTGGTGCATCGTACGGAGGCCGACGGAGCGCTGCTTCCGTGGTGCGGGGGAACAGAAGTTGTCCATACGCCAGGACATATGCCGGGGCATGCATCTCTATTCATCAGGGAGAACGGTACGATGATTGCAGGAGATGCGGTTGTGATCGAAGAGGACGGCAAGCTTGGCATTGCCAATCCGCAGTTCACGCTGGATATGGAAGCGGCTCTAGGCACCGTCGAACGCATGTTGACGTACCCGATTCGGAAGCTGGTCTGCTATCACGGAGGGCTGTTCCAGGGGGATGCCAGAGCCGCCCTGATTGAATTGATGAGAGAGCGCGGCTTGGCGCCTTCGGAATAATGCAGCAGCTGACGTTGGGGAAAGTAGAGAGTATAGATAAAGGAAGTGAACACCGTGCGATTAGCTAATCAGATAGAAGCAATTGTACAGGACTTTAATGATAAGGCCGCAATGTCGTTCTCCGGATCGCTAAGGGTGAACGCGAACGGCGAGCGGTTCGAGCAGAGCTACGGTTTTGCCAATCGCAGCGAAGGCATCCGCAATAGCGCCGATACGCGCTTCGGTATCGCATCCGGCTGCAAAATCTTCACCGCTGTGGCGATTGCGCAGCTTGTAGAGCAAGGAAAGCTGGCTTACGATTCCTTGCTGAAGAATGTTGTGGATCATTCCTTTCCGGCATTTGATCCCCGTGTCAATGTTCATCACTTGCTTACTCATACCTCAGGTGTGCCGGATTACTTTGATGAGGAGACCATGAGTCACTATGAGGACTTATGGAACACAATACCCACGTATCGCATAAAGTCGCCGTCGGACTTTCTGCCGCTATTCGATACGCAGGAGATGAAGTTTGCCCCGGGAGAGCGATTCTCTTATTGCAACTCAGGCTTCATTCTGCTCGGTCTGATCGTGGAGAAGATAAGCGGCCAGAGCTTCACCTCTTATATCGAGGAGCATATTTTCCGTAGCTCCGGGATGGACGATTCAGGTTACTTCTCCATGGACCGGCTGCCGGAACGGACAGCGCTCGGCTATATCGGTACGGATACCGATTGGCGCACGAACCAGTTCTCCATCCCGATCATAGGAGGGGCGGATGGCGGCGCTTATACGACCGTTCGCGATCTGGACCGATTCTGGGATGCGCTGCTGAGCTTCCGGCTGCTGTCTGAGGAGTCAACGGCTCTTATGCTGCATCCGCATGCGGTTTCGAATGAGCATACCTCCTACGGCTATGGCGTGTGGATAACGATCATAGACGGCAAGCCGTTCAAGTATTTTGTGATGGGAAGCGATCCGGGTGTAGTCATGCTGTCTTCGGCCTATCTGGAGTCGGGCGCTTACGCGCATGTGCTGGCCAATGTGGAGAGGGGATCCGGGATCATTGCCTCTGGCATTGATCGGCTACTGAGTTGTGAACGGTAGGCCAACCGGTTTCTGAGTTTTTTCTCATGGGAAGAGATGATTCATCCTGAGAAGGTTGGGTTAAGTAGGGATAGGAGACGCTGAGCTCCATACCCTAAAACGATCAATCAGGAGGAAGATACAATGAATAAGCTCGCAAAAAAGCAAAGCATGACAAAGGTGCTGCTGACAGCTACGATGTGTGCAATTATGATTTTCACCGCCGCAGCCTGCAACAGCGACACGAACGGCACATCCAACAACTTGAATAATAACGCACCGATTGTGACGGATGATCCGCTTGCAACAGAACCAATCGTGCCTGGCGATGCCGACGATACGGTGACGGAATAATCATAGATGAGACGACTATAGAAACCTCCCTGAGACAGGGAGGTTTTCTTCGTGTCTGGCTAGATTGCGGTTGGGCATAAAACGCAAAAAACCGCTTGAAGAGCATGCTCTTCAAGCGGCTTCTGCCGTATCCCTCTTAGAAGAGAGGGAATACAAATCGGACGAGGAAGTAAAGGACGCCAAAGACGATTACGATGTATGCGGTATATTTGATAAGGGTAGACAGTACCTGGCTTGAATCCGACTTCTTCTGAACATGCCGTTCTTCGATTTCCACGTTGCGCTGCGGAATATTCGTATTCATAATGATACACTCCTTTATAAAAGGTATAGCTCTCCTTACCCTTGGATTGAACGGTTGAATCGGATGAGAACTGTCAAAAATTATGCATGCTTCATTTGTTTCAAGGCGGACTGATTGGGTTAAGAACAAGCAAGCCGGCGAACACAATCGCCGACAATCAGAAAGGCGGTGATTCCTATGCTGGGATGGGCATTAATGTTTTTCATTTTCGCTCTGGTAGCTGGAATCTTCGGGTTCATGGGCATAGCTTCCGCTATGGCGGGAATAGCCAAGGTCCTATTCGTTATCTTCGTAGTTTTGTTCTTGGCTTCCCTGATTCTAGGCAGAAGAAAAGTCTAATGATACCCAGGCAGTATGCTTAAGGAAACGATCATTCATATCATTCATTTCAGGAGGGATTTATCATGAAAACGGCAAATACAGAACAAACCAAAGTACGTACAGTTATGACACGTGATGAAGTGCAGGAGCAAGTGAGACAATTCCGCCATGAAGGTTATGCGGAGGATCGGGTCTTCGTACTGACCCATGACAAGACAAGGACGAAGCGTCTGGCAGAGCGTACAGATGCGGAAGAGATCGGAGTAGCGGAGCAAGGGCTAGGCACATCGATTGCCAACATATTCCGATCGACGGGCGATGGCCTCAGAGCCAAGATGAGATCGCTGGGCGTGGCGAAGGATGAAGCGGAAAGGCTGGAGGCCGCGATGGACAGGGATGCGATTGTCGTCATCGCCTGGGGCGGCAGGGAGTATTATGACGATGACTTTGACAGAGAAGTCTACTTCTACCCTTACACTTATCCGATGCATAACCAACCTCCGTACAAATAGGTTGAAATAGCCTGCCCGCAAGGGTAGGCTATTGCTATATACCTCTTCAGCAACTTGTCATAGGAGGACAATTCACTTGAGTATTATAATCGTAGACGACAATGTGACGAACCAGATGATTATAAGAACGATATTAACCAAAGAAGGATATTCCGATCTGCGCATCGCTTCATCCGCCCGACAATTATTCGGCATGCTGCATCTGGATTCGGAATGCCGTGCCGAGGAGCCGGTAGACCTTATTCTGCTGGATATGATGATGCCGGAGATTGACGGGCTGGAAGCCTGCAGAACCATTCAAGCGGATGATCGCTACCGCGATGTGCCGATTATATTCGTGACGGCGGTCGGCGATTCCCTTAAGCTGGCGGAGGCGCTTGATGCAGGCGCAACCGATTATGTCATGAAGCCGATCAATAAGCTGGAGCTGATGGCGCGTATTCGTTCCGCGCTCCGGTTGAAGCATGAGAAGGATTGGCATAAGGAGAGGGACAAGCGCATTCGCTATGAGCTGGAGTTGGCCAAGCAAGTGCAGCGGAGCGTCCTTAGCTTGCCTATTCAGAACGAGCAAATCAGCATCGTGGCTGATTACCGTCCTTCCTTCGAGCTGGCAGGCGACTACTATGCGTGGTTCCGCATCGACCGGGACCGTTATGCTGTCATTCTGCTGGATATGATGGGCCATGGCATCTCGTCATCGCTTGTATGCATGTTCATCTCTTCGGTACTGAAGGATATGATGATGCGCATCACTGATCCGGAGGAGGTCATCCTGGAGCTGAACCGGTATATGGGGCAGCTCTATCGCTCCGATGAGCTGATGAACTATTACTTTACGGCCGTCTTCGTCCTGATTGATACCGCGAATCATACGGTCGAATACATCAATGCGGGCCATCCGCCAGGTCTCGTCGTAACGGACGATTCTCTGGTGATGTTAAGTCCCAGCGGCCCGGCTATCGGATTGTTCGAGCATATCCGTGTAAGCAAAGGCATGGTTCCTTATACGCCGGGTACGGTCATTGCGCTTTATACGGATGGATTGCTGGAAGCGATGGGCACGGAGGAAGACGATACGCTTGTCACACGCATTGCGGAGAGCATTCGGAAGAGTCCCGGCGCGGAGCCGGGAGAGATCGTAGAGGCCTTAATGCAGAACGAGGATGGCAGCAGCAGGCAGCGCGACGATATTTGCTTATTGCAGATTATACTGAAGTAGCGCCAATCCGTATGTTTCAAATGACAGAGAATGGTTTATACATGATCATAGGAACCTTGAAAGCTAAGAGAAGCATAAGCATCCATAGCGGGAGGGAGTTCATCATGAGAGCAATCATTCTGTATGTCTTTATTATAGTGAGTGTTGTCGCAATGGGGATTCAATCGTCAGAGCAGCAGGCTGATGCGCAGATGCCGATGAGGCATGTTGTAGGAGCGTCTCTGGCTATTGTGCCGGCTATCTATGATACAACTGGACTTATGAATCATGCGGAGGAAGCGTCTATGTACGTGCAGGCGGAAGACGAGGGGCCTGCTGCAGAGCCGCAGACGTCGGAAGCGAGCATTGCCTTATCGGGCGACGAATTTGAACTGGATACTGTAAATGGAATTAGCCTTTACGATACCCCTGAAGACGTCGTATCCAAGCTGGGCGAGCCGGTGAGCAAGTCGGTGGACGACCTATGGGGCGAGCTGGTGGTATATGAATATTCAGATTTGGAAGTCGCCTTCTACGGTGAATTCATCCAATATGTTAACATCGAGGCAGACAAGGCCTTGCAGGTAGACGGCGAGATATTGTCTATTACAGAGTCTGCTTTGACGAAGGCATTCGGCCAGCCGGATTATACCGCCGAGGACGGCATCGTATTCCAGCGGGATGACGCTGTACTGAAGCTATTCCTCGATGAGGAAACGCATGAGCCGCAGTATGTAAGCTACTACCATATCGCAACGGTATAGCTTGTCTATTCAGGATTCAATTGATAGGATCAATATAAGGTCAAATAGAGCGGAGTGAATGGGAAGAATGAAAATGGAACCTTTTCGTATGGAACAGTATGAGACGAATGAACAGTTTGTATTAAAGCTTGGCGGGGAGCTCGATCTGGCTGTCGTCCCCCAACTGCAGGCGGCAGTAGACCCTTATTTGCGGCGTACGGATCTGGCTATGATTCTGGATCTGGAGGGACTGAAATATATCGACAGCACGGGCATCGGTATTATCGTCTCGATTCTGAAGACGAGGGATAGCGTGAACGCGCCGTTCTATGTGCGCAATATTCCGTCGACTGTGCGGAGATTGTTCGATATGACAGGTTTAACGGGCTACTTGAAGGAAGAGGCAGGGGCATGAAAGCTGTACACTTGCAAATACCGGCAGATGCGGACTATATCGATCTGGTCAGGAATTGTCTCTTGGGCGTTGCGACCAAGCTGGGCTTCTCTTTCGAGGACATTGAGGATATGAAGGTAGCGGTATCTGAGGCTTGCAGCAATGCGGTACTGCATGGCGCGGAGAGAGAGCAGGCCGGTGACGGTGTGATCGATGTCGCCTTTGAATCCGATGCTAACAGTCTGGCGATTCGCGTCGTGAATTACGGCATTCCCTTTGCGCATTCCGATGCTCGGAAGGCGGCTTCCGGCATCCAGGGCAACCATCCCAGCGAGCTGCGCGTAGGCGGTCTGGGCATTTATCTGATGGAAGCCTTAATGGATGAGGTGCAGATGAATTCCGATGAGCAGCGGACGGAAGTTCGACTCATGAAATACCGGGGATGAACACAAGAGCCTCT
This sequence comes from Paenibacillus sp. J31R120, assembly GCF_056269225.1. NCBI lineage: Bacteria > Bacillati > Bacillota > Bacilli > Caryophanales > Paenibacillaceae > Paenibacillus > Paenibacillus sp. J31R120. Next base: position 141,522 of record NZ_JBWDNN010000004.1, read on the forward strand.
GTGCCTCGCTGGGGATGGAATGCAGAGGATGCTATTATACATGAGAATATAAAATGGCGTGCGCTTGGTTGACCGAAGCGACACGCCATTTTGCTGTGTGGAAATGGTAGGATGCTATCTGACTTGCAAGGGAGAGCTCGGAGGTGTTATAGCCATCCGAGTCTTATAGCTTGCGGAAGATCCTCTCTTCTGGCGTATATTCGGCGAACATGGACTTATGAGGGGAGAGGAAGGATTCCTTGCTCCCCAGCGCCAGAAAGCCGCTGGGCGCCAGACTGTCCGTCAATACGCGGTGTACTCTGTTTTGAAGCTCGGCATCAAAGTAAATCAGCACATTGCGGCACAGAATCACATGAAATTCGTTAAAGGAACCGTCTGTCGCGAGATTATGCTCGGCGAACATCATATGCTCCTTAATTTCAGGCGGGAAGAAGGCATAGGAATGGTCTGTCTTGTAATAGGCGGAAAACTCGCGCGTGCCGCCTGCCTGCAAGTAATTGCGGGTATAAGCCTGCATGCGCTTGAGCGGGAACTTGCCTTGCTTGGCTTGAGCAACGGCTACCTTGCTCATATCCGTCGCATAGATGGTGGAGCGGTCCAGCAGACCTTCCTCCTGCAGCAGAATCGCCATGGAGTAGACCTCCTCGCCAGTGGCACATCCTGCATGCCAGATCCGCAGCTCATCCAGTTCGCGGAGATGAGGCACGACCTTCTGGCGGAAGGCCAGGAAGAACTCCGGATCGCGGAACATCTCCGTCACCTTGATGGAGAAATCCTCTAGCAGCCTCTCCAGAAATCCTTCCTCATGCAGTACCTTGCCCAGCAGCGCCGAGATGGTGGGGAGTTTCTCCAAATTCATCCGATGCCTTACCCGTCTGCGCAGGGAGGAGCGGAGGTAATGGCGGAAGTCAAAGCCCCTTAGCCGATAGATGGCCTCCAGCAGCAAATCCAGTTCAAGCTCTTCGATCTCTCCGTAATCAGAGGGCTCATCATCTAAGTCTCGCAAGGAATCGCCCTGTCGCAATTCGCCATCATCCAACATGTTAATGTTCCACCTGCTTTGTCAGCCAAACCCTCATCAGCGAGAACAACTGCTCCATTTGGATTGGCTTGCTAATATAGTCGGACGCGCCGGCTGCCAGACAGCTCTCTTGATCGCTCTTCATCGCTTTGGCTGTCAAAGCGATAATTGGCGTGCTTTTCATCAACGGATGCTTCTTCAGCTCTTTGGTCGTCTCGAAGCCATCCATGACAGGCATCATGATATCCATCAGGACCAAATCGTAGCTAGAGTCGGTATCGACTATTTCCAGACATTCCTGTCCGTTGCGTGCAACCGTTACTTCCAATCCCTTCGTCTCCAGTGCTCTAACTAATGCGAAGACGTTGCGTGCATCATCCTCTACGAGCAGCACGCGCTTATTCAAGAAGGCGGAGTCACCTTCATGGTACTCCGATTGCTCCTCTTCTCTGTGCGAAGGAGCTGCCTCCACAGCCGGTATATCTGATGGAGGGTCGATTCTATCTGTATGTCTTGCCGTTATTCCGCTTGGAGCGGCAGCCGCGGCCTCCAGCATTGCCTGGTTAAGCTCAAACTGCGCTTCGTTAATCTGAAACGGCAAATACAACGTAAAGGTGCTTCCCTTGTGAAGCTCGCTGTCGACGACGATGCAGCCGCCCAGCAGATGGGCAAATTCGCTGCATATCGACAAGCCGAGTCCCGTTCCGCCGTAGAGACGGTTCGTATTGCCGTCGACTTGCTGGAACGCTTCGAAGATAAGCTCCTGCTTATCCTTCGGTATGCCAATGCCGGTGTCGATGACCGAGAAGGCGATGAAGCTCTCCGCGTCTGTATCCGGCAAATGCTCTTGTATGGTCGACGGATCGGCCTGATGAAGCTTCAGCGTGACCGTACCGCTTTCGGTAAATTTGAAGGCGTTGGACAGCAGGTTCTTCAAAATTTGCTGCAAGCGCTGGCCATCCGTCCGGATAATCGGCGGCAATTCGCGTTGCTGCTCAATCAAGAAGGAGAGTCCCTTCTTATCGGCAATCGGATCGAAGCTAAGCTTCAGCATTTCCGGAACTTCCGAGACGTTGACTTCATCTACGACCAGGGTGATTTTGCCGGCTTCGATCTTGGACAAGTCAAGAATATCATCGATTAATGCCAGCAGGTCGTTGCCAGAGGAATGGATGACACGAGCATAACCTTCCTCTTCGGAAGAGAGCGACTTGCTGTCGTTCTCGTACAGCATTTGGGACAGAATGAGAATGCTGTTGAGCGGCGTGCGCAGCTCATGGGACATATTCGCCAGGAAGTTGGTTTTGTATTGCGCGCTTTGCCTCAGCTTCTCCGCATAATCCTCCAGCTCTGCCTTGGCCAGCTCCAGTTCCTTCGTCTTCTGTTCCGCATATAGGTTCTGCTCTTCCAAGTGCTCAGTGGTCATGCGCATTTCTTCCTGCTGCATCTGCAGCTCCTCGGACTGCGCTTGCAGCTCTTCTGTCTGCGCCTGCAACTCCTCCGTCATCGCTTGGGATTCGCCCAGAAGCCGCTCGACCTCCATGCGTCCCGCTACATTGTCGATGGCGACGCCGAAGTGGTCTTCGATCGCCTCCAGCAGCTTCAGATGCTGGGCGAGGAAGGGATCGAGCGACGCAAATTCGATGACGGCAATGACTTTGCCTTCGAATTCGACAGGGATGACGAGCACGCTTCTTGGCCTTATCTCCGTTAATCCGGTCGTGATGCTGGCATTGTAATGCTCAGGCTGGTTGAGCAGGAACGGCCGCTTGTCCTGCGCGCATTGTCCGACCAGCCCTTCGCCGAATCGGAAGCTGCCCTTCGCCTTCTCATCTCCGCCAGCCGCATACGCTGCGAGCTTGTCCAGGCGTAGCTGCTCTCCTGCTCCCTTGCGGTAGTAGAAGACGCCGTAGGAGGCGCCGATCATAGGCGCAACCTTGCTTAGGAACGAAGAAGCAAGCTCTTTCAAATCGTTGACACCGTGGTTCATGGTCGCCACTTCGGCGACATGGGTCTGAACCCAGGACTGAGCTTCAAGGCTCTCCAGCAGTACGTTGGTCGCGTTGGCCAAATCTCTGATTTCGTCCTTTGAATGGACTTTAATCCGTTTGGTCAGATCCCCTCTGGAATCGGCGATTTCGGTGATCGTAGACGACACCTGGCGTATCGTTCGTACGATGGCGTTGGATACGTAAGCGACGATAATGAATGAGACGACAGCGACGGCAATGAGTATGCCAATTAAGCTGAACGTCAGCAGCTCGTTCCGTTTCTCCAATTCCCCGATATAAATCCGATTGGTTTCCAAATGCTTAAGGCGCAGCTGCTCCAGATGATCGCGCAGCTGGTCGACGTCTTCTTTGCCGGGATCGTTTTTGAAATAATCGATAATGGCTTCGGTTTTGTTTTCCCGCTTGAGCGCAATGGTCGGTTCGCCGGATACCTCGATCCAATGCTGAATGGTGGCCTTTATATTATCCAGGTCTCTCCGTTTCTCGTTATCGTTGTTAAAAAAGCCGCTGAGACGGTTCAAATTGTCTTCCCACTCGGCTTTGCTTTCCGTATACGGCTTCAAGTAGTTTTCGTCGCCTGTCAGCAGATAGCCCCGCTGGCTGGTCTCCATGCTGATGACATTGTACCGGATGCTCGTAATTAAGTTATGAATGTTCATATCTCTCGATGTAATCGTCTCAATCTCGTTCTGAAGCGATTGGATTCGTTCGGACACAGCCACGACTGCTGCGCCCAGGCAGCAAATGATGAGTATATAGCCCAACGCTATTTTGAACCGAATGCTAATATTGCGTGGTGTAAGCATAAGAGCCTCCTTCTTGTACAGCCTCATATCGAAAAGCCCGTACTTCCCAGGCGAGGATTCTTCTTTCTACTTATTATAACATGCGAGGTCCAATCGGAAAAATTTGAGTGATTCTGGATTTTGTCGTTTCAACCTTTGCTGTGGGGGGTAATACGGGAGAAAGGATACTTTGGAAGGGGCCGTGATCCTATGAATTTAGTCGTGGAAATTAGTATAGTCGTGGTGGCAATAGCCACAGTACTCATGCTCTTGGCTGCTTTCAAAACACTGAAGCTGGCGGGAGCGGCGATCGAAGACGCCAAAAAAACGCTTGGCGATTTGAGAACAGAAATATTGCAAATCAGCCATGATGCCCGTGAGGTTGTCCGCAATACAAATGCTGTAACGGTAGATGCGCAGAAAAAAATGCAGGAACTGGACTCATTATTTTCCAGCGTGAAGGAGATTGGCCAAGCGACCCATGTGGTGACGCAATCGGTCAAGGAAGCCGCAGCAGGAGCGGCTTCAAAGGTGAAACGAAACAGTCGGGATATTCAGAAGCCGGAGGGCGGGACCATCGCTGCCATTGCAGACGGCATCGCCTCTACCATTCGAATATGGAACCGGCTCAAGCAAAATTAAGTTATAATTGAAAGTGTGAGAAAGGATCGTGGAGCATGAATCCGTTACCTATTATTATTCGTATTCCGGCGAGAGCCGATTATCTGGACATTGTCAGAGCTGCGTTGTTCGCAATCGCGAGCAAAGCCGGGTTCTCGTATGAAGCTATAGAAGATATGAAGGTTGCTGTAACTGAGGCGTGCACGAATGCCATTCGGCATGCCTATGAGGAAGGATTAGACGGAATGGTCGAACTGTCCTTCCTGTGGGATGAACAAGTACTGAACATTACAATCAAGGACGATGGAAGAGGGAACGTGGTGAGGGCTGCACAGAGCGCAGCACCATCCGTTCTACACCAGTCGCCGATTTCCGATGTCGCTGTCGGCGGTCTGGGCATCTTTTTGATGGAGGCTCTGATGGATGAGGTTCACGTACGCTCCGAGAATGGTACGGAGGTTGTACTCATTAAGCGCATGAGCAGAAACGAGGAGATGGTATGAATGTACAATCCTCGGGATTGACGCCGGAGCAGGCATCGATGCTCATGGAGCGCTACCGTATGCATGAGTGTAACGATAGCGCGACGCAGCTCCTCCTTCATTATGAATCCATCGTCCGCATGGCGGCAGGCAAGCTGTCCAGGAGCAGACCCGACTTGTACGAGGATCTGTTCCAGGTCGGACAGATGTCTATGCTCAGACTGTTTAAGCAATTTGATTCGGAGAAGGGTATTCCGTTCGAAGGCTACGCCATGAAGAGTGTCATTGGCCATTTGAAAAATTTTCTTCGCGATAAGTCCTGGTACATTCAAGTGCCGCGGCGTATTAAGGAGAAGGGACTGCTGCTGCAGAAGGCGATTGACGACCTGACGGTCAGGCTGGGCCGATCACCTAAGATCGAGGATATTGCAGAGAGTCTGGATCTGAGCGTCGAAGAAACGATTGAAGTGATGACCTCGCGCGAGGCGTATCAATATGTATCGCTGGATATGCCTCTGTCTTCGGAAGGGGAGAGTGCGGCGACCGTCGGTGATATGATCGCCGGCGAAGCCGACGGCTTCCAGGCGCTTGAGGGCCGGATGGACCTCCGAGTAGCGTTCGAACGTCTGAAGGAGCAGGAGCAGCATGTGTTAACCCTTGTCTATACGCACGGCTTGTCGCAGCGCGACGTGGCCGAGCGGCTAGGCGTCTCGCAGATGAGCGTCTCCCGTATTCAGCGCCGGGCGATCGAACGGTTGAAAACGCTCTTAGCGGATGAAGATGAGGAAGGTGGGAGTTAAGGCTGGCTGATGCTCTGCCGGCTGGGATACCTCCACACCTTGTACAGATAGAAGAGCCTGTGAGCCATGATAATGGCTTGCAGGCTTTTTCGTTGCGGCATACGGTGATGGCTGATGATATCGTGAGCGGGGAAGGATGAGGCGCAGAAAGTGGATTATTGGACGCGGCATAAGAAGAAGGAGCGCCCCGCGGGCGCTCCTTCTTCTTATGGTAAGGTATATTATTGAGCCGGATCAGGTGTGCGTCCCTTGCTCTTGACCTCGGAATTGGTAGGCATCTTGTCCATTTCCTTGCCTAGCTTGACGATGTCGTCCTCTGTGGGCGCCATCGAATTGACATCAGCCTTAACGCCTTCTACAGCAGCCTGGGCGCTGTCCTTTGCTTGCTCGCTTACGCTAGTTACCATCTCTTTGGTATGCGTGCTTACGCTTGCTGCAAGCTCCTTGGCGCATTGTCCGATCGACTGGAGCTGATTTCCGATATCCGAGCGAAGCTGCTGGCCGGACTTCGGCGCGAACAACAGAGCTGTGATGGCTCCGACCGCTCCTCCTACCAATGCTCCGACTACAACTCCGCTTGTGGATGTGTTTTTGGACATAGTACATCTCTCCTTCGATTTCCATTGGGCCATACGAACCTGCATATCGCCTCTTAAGGGTTATTAACCCGATACGGGGCATTCGAAACAAATAAAAAGCCGTCTTGCACGTCGGATACGCGAAGACAGCTTGTCCCTTGAGTTACTTGATGACGCCGCAGGCGATGCGAGCGCCGGAATTGCCAGAAGGGTCGGTTACGTAGTCGTCTGCTTTTTCGTGAATGATGAGCGACGTACCGCCTTCTTTGGTCAGAGAATTCGGCTTGCCTGGCAATAAGGTCGCAGTCTCGCTTTCCAGCATGGCGGTGACTGTGCCGTCTTCATTCACTTTAATATTCGGCAGATCGCCGGTATGGAAGCCTTTCGGGTTTTTGAAGCCATGCTGCTTGTGATGCGGGTTGAAGTGGTCGCCGGCCGTCTTGAAGTCCGGCGTATCGCACTTGCCTTCGGCATGGAAATGAATGCCGTGTACGCCTGGAGTCAAGCCTTGGGCTTCCAGATGAATCAGTACTTTGCTGCCTTGCTGCTTCAAATGGGCGTTGCCGATCTCTTCGCCCTTGCTGTTCACAATGGAAATCGACTGCTCTACAGGAGCATTGCCTTCCTCCGCACTGGCGAGGGCCACCGTCTGGGAAAGCAGCAGCACCGAAAGGAGCATCATTATTTTTTTCATGGGTTCCTCCTGAAGTATGGACATGTAGATTTAACCGTTGCTGGAACGGCTTTGTCTTTAGGATGTGCATAAATATGGAAAATATTCTATAGGCGATAAGTTTACGAAATGAGTAAAGAGCGTACCAAAAATCTAATTAAGGCATTCATCTTCGCTTCCACTGGATAGCTGCTAGTTAGGTTATCTCATATCTTACGACATAGCTTAATTTTCTTGAAGATGTTTTGATTTATATAATCTCATGGGCTCAATCTTCCCAGATGAAGTTAATATGTATCAGTGCAGATAACACTACTTTAATAGAAATTTATTTGAATCACTAATACTAGTTATGGAAAATGGACTTAAATGGATTTCCACTTCGTTTATTTAATATTGGACGTTTAGAAACTTTTTTAGTAGCACGCAAATTTTTGTGAATTTCCGCAAACTAGAATTCGTTTACCACTAAAGTTATTGTTGTTAATCTTATATTAATCAGTATCACTTGGTATCACACTTGCACTATATCAGCATTAAGCTCTAATGTACAAAGTGAAGCTGCAGATAATCAATTTTTAAATACTAAATCTCAATATATTCAAATAAAAGGAGATACCAAAATTCCTTGGGCTTCACTAGTATTTAAAATACTTAAATACGGTGCTGGTTTGGATGGAAACGAAACAAGTTGGGCATTTAACGGAGATTTAACATCTATGAAATGAGGCGATACTATCCAGAAACTAGCTGACAAACTCGTTCATACTTTGGTCTTTTTGGCGATATTTTATATTCTATTTAGAATTGTGAAATTATTTATACAAGATGCCTGGTACCATTCGTTACCTTTTACAGTAGTAATTCAGGGAGTCGTTCTGGTCATTCTTGCGATTATTTCATTGATTTTGACTGTACAGTTAATAAAAAAGAGTAGGAATGACTCATGAGTAAACTAGTTGAAATCCCACCGGTTTTTAAGCGGTGGGATTTTTTTTGTTTTGGCACAGTTATCATCTGGATCTAATTTAAGTGACCAAGAAAAATTATATTAAGGAAAAGGTTATGTGACTGCAAAAGAGGGTTATGTCGGTCATTAATTTCTGTCATATATGTCCAGATGCAGATAAATAGCGCTTAGTCATATCTAATGTACTATGACGTAATAAGCTTTGAATGCTTAAGATGTCACCACCATCTCTAAGAAATGAAATGCGAGAGAACTTTAAAAACAAAATAGACCACTCCCTACATGAATGTTACTTCCATGGGGGAAATGGTCTATTTTGCCGAGCCGGTATTATCTTGACCATAAAACAATTTTGATGATCAAAAATTGCTTAAATCCTTGTTGTTTGCTTTCGGAATCGGAGTAACTGGATTCGAACCAGCGACCTCACCCACCCCAAGGGTGCGCGCTACCAGGCTGCGCCATACCCCGATATGTTCCTTCTCTATTTCTATTATATGAACCAGTCCAATATGTGTAAAGATATGGATGTATTAGGGCGTCTCATACAGCACTTGGCCGGTAAGAGACAGGTCATAGCCGGAAATGGATTGCAATTCTTGCCGGAACTCATCTGAGCGTAGTACGTCCAGCAACTCGTGAAGCCATGGCTTGCTGCGGTCGTTTTTCAGAATAACCAGATCGTATCGTTCTTGTGTAAGCGGGATAAAATCAACCTGTTCCACGATCGATGCCGCTCTGGCGGTTCCCACTCCGACATCAGCTTCACCTGATGCGACCTTAGAGGCGACGGAGATATGGCTGGTGTGGATGTTGTCATAGCCGGCAATGCTCCCAGGCGCGATTCCGCTCAGCCGCAGTTGCTCATCCAGCAGCACACGTGCTCCCGACCCCACCTCTCGATTGGCGAGCCTTAGCCCGGGGCGGCTAAGATCCCGCCATCCAGTAAGGCCGTGAGGGTTGCCCTTTGACACATACAATCCGGCAGGACGGCTTAACAGATTGACGACGATATATGGCATACCGATGAGCAGACGGCGGATATAAGGGATATTATATTCGCCGCTGTCTCCGTCCAAGAGATGCGTACTGACGATGTCCGCCTCCCCTCTGTACATGCTGATCAAGCTGTCTAGGCTTCCGGTATGCGAGCGCAGCGGCCGCAGTCCGGGCATGCGTCGCTCCAGATGGCTGGCCAGCATATCGAGGCTGATATCCTGTCCGGTGAGGACAGGCGCCGTGCCCGTCCGATGGGCAACGATTGGAGCAGCCGTCGGAGCCGTATATGCCTCTTGTCCGGCTGACTTTGCTTTGCTGCGCTGCTTGTAGGCTTCAAGGTCAGAAGCGTCGATGCGCATTTGCTTGCCGACCCGATAGGAGGGAAGCTCCCCCTTTTTGATCAGATCATAGACGGTTAGCTTTGAAATTTTAAGCAGTTGGGCGATTTCTTCCGTCGTGTAGGAGAGATGCTGAGACATGTTCGATTGTCCTCCTGGTCCGTTTTCCAATTTTGATATAGCCATTGTAGCATATTGGAGCCGAGTGAACGGAGGGCAGGAATGATATTTACAGATCGGAATAGGGGTAGGTATAATGCTATTTAGATATATTTGAATATAAATAGATATAACTAGTTATTGGAGCGAGGGAGAATGAACGGAATGAAGAGAAAAGCAATTGTAATCCTGATGGCGGTTGTAATGATGTTAGTAATGGCTGCTTGCGGCAAAGACTCTAAGGAGACGAAAGTGGAATTGACGGTATCGGCAGCGGCAAGTTTAACTGATGCGCTGAACGAGCTGAAAGCGGCTTATGAGAAGGAACATCCAGGCGTTACGCTGTTGTTCAATTACGGAGCTTCCGGCTCGCTGCAGCAGCAGATTGAGCAAGGTGCGCCAGCGGACTTGTTCTTGTCCGCTGCGGCCAAGAACATGGACGCATTGGTGGATAAGGGACTTATAGATGCGAAGGATCGAATCAACTTGTTATCCAACGAGCTTGTTCTGGTGACGCCGGAGGGCAAAGGGGACAGTGTCGGGAGCGTACAGGATTTGTTGTCTGCTTCGGTGAGCAAGCTGGCAATAGGCATTCCAGAGAGTGTGCCTGCCGGTGCGTATGCGAAGGAAGCGTTGACGAATGCCGGTCTGTGGGACCAGCTTCAAGACAAGGCGGTACAGGCCAAGGACGTGCGGCAAGTGCTACAGTATGTAGAGACAGGCAACGTGGATGCGGGTTTTGTCTACCGTACGGACGCACTGTCATCGGAGTCGAAGACGGACATCGCTTTTGCGGCCGATCCGGACAGCTACAAGCCGATTCTGTATCCGATCGGCATCATCAAGGCGACCAAGCATGAGAAGCAAGTACGCGAATTGTACGATTACCTGCAGACGGAAGAAGCGCTCAACCTGTTCGTGAAATACGGCTTCAGCCTGCCGAAGCAGCCTTAATGAGCTGGCAATCGTTCTGGCCGCCAGTCGTACTGTCATTGCAGGTGGCACTGATCTCCAGCATTGTCGCGGCCGTGGCGGGCATTGCCGCAGCATGGTGGATGTCGAGGAGGTCATTCCGAGGCAAAATCTTGCTGGAGACGGCCTTCATGCTGCCGCTAGTGCTGCCACCCACTGTGGTCGGCTTTCTGCTGCTCGTGCTATGGGGCAGGCAGGGGGTGCTGGGCCGGGCAGCGGAATGGATTTTCTCCGCTCCGGTTCTCTTCTCGCCATGGGCGGCTGTAATTGCCTCGATCGTGGTGGCGTTCCCGCTTGTGTACCAGACGATGAAGGTAGCGCTCGATTCGGTGGACAAGAATCTGGAGGATGCCGCGCGTTCGGCAGGCGCCGGGGAGTGGAAGGTATTCCGGTATGTGACGCTGCCGCTGACGATGCGTGCCGTAATGACCGCCTATATTCTCGGCTTTGCGCGTAGCTTGGGCGAGTTCGGGGCAACGCTGATGATTGCGGGCAACATTCCGGGGAAGACGCAGACCATTCCTACCGCGATCTATGTCGCGGTCGATTCCGGCAATATGCCGATGGCTTGGGCCTGGACGGCAGGAATGGTCGTGATCTCGTTTGCACTGCTGCTAGCGACGGGCGGTCTTCGGAAAAGGCCATAAAAGGGCTCGCCTGCAAGGCGTAAATCGTGTGCGGCTGTGATTGCACGAGTGTAGAAGAGCTTTTCTCCGAGAAGAGCCGATGAATGCGATAAATCAGATTGCAAGGTATGGAAAATCGGGGAAAGCAGCATTTACTGCTGCTTTACACTTTCAGAAGACAGGAGTAATATTCGGATTAAGCTTTACAGCAATCGCTGAGTTTCCCGCAAGAGGCGGGAAAACGGGGGAACCATTCGCCAAGTGAACAGTCCGGTGTGAGAGCCGGAAGTTCGGATGGCAAGGGGTGAATCGCTTGCAGCGCCAGATTGGGCGCCGGCCAAGCGTAGGGCGACTCTCACCGTCCGAATCCGACAGCTAACCTCGTAAGCGTAGATGGAGAGGAAGTGGCTTGTGATCGCATTGGCGACCACAGGGGACACGTGCCTCTGTGGTTTTTTGATGCGCAAATAGGATTATGACCAAGCAACACGCTGAGTTTCTGCACAGAGCAGAAAACGGGGGAACCATTCGATTTTGCGCCAAGCGTGAAATCCCGGGGTGAATCCGGACCTGGCAGGTCCGGTAGGGCGGCTCTCACGCCCGAATCCGACAGCTAACCTCGTAAGCGATTCGAGAGAGGCCAATTGCAGCTCTTCGGCATAAGCGAAGCTTGTTTCGCTATGCCTGCAGAAGAAGCCGCGAGGGACCCCTCCTTCGCAGGCTTCTTTTTTTGCGCCCAATTGGCTGAAAGGGATAAAGGAGAATGAAGAGTGAACTCGTTCCATTCAAAGCTTACGCTGGTATATGCGCCGAATGAATACGGTCGGCAATTTGTGAAGCTGTTGCTATACAAGGGCTGGCCTGTAGCGGCTTTGGTCAGCAGCGGCAGGCAACGGCGAATCCATGAGGGATTCGGAATCAGCTGCTTTATCAAGCTCGACACGAAAGAGCGAGATTGTCCACTGAAGGGCGGACAGATTCATGATGTGTATTTGTTCGACAACTCCGTGCCGCTGGTTTGCAGGTACTTAAAGCTATTTCGTCCGCTTGTATCGGGCAGAATTATCGTGGTGACCCAGAGTCACAGCATTCCGGGGTTATATCGGCATTTGGGAGCAGATCAGCTGCTGCATGCATCGTTGCAGCCGGAGGAGCTTGTATCGGAATTTGAAGAGAATCGATTGGAGAAGAACGGAGAGGAGGATGCATCGTGCTAGATGTAATTTTGGTTGCATTTCTGATTGTGCTGGTGGCTTCCGTATGGGGCCTTGCCGCTTGGTCGGCGAAGGAAACGGATAGCGGGCGGAAGGATCAGTAGTTTATCCATTACGTGTGATGAAATGAGGGACTGGAAGTGACGATTGCCGGGCTTCTTTCGATTGGCATTTTTCTATTAATCGTTGTGACGTTGGCAAAGCCAACAGGATTATATATGGCGCGTGCATTCGATTATTCGCCTACAACTCTCGACCGCGCTTTCGGCTGGCTGGAGAAGCCGATTATGGCGCTTAGCGGCATCCAAAAAACGAACCAGACCTGGAAGCAATATGGGTTATCGCTCGTGTTCGCCAACGCTTTTATGATTCTGGTCGTCTATATGATCTTCCGGCTGCAGCACTTGCTCCCTCTCAATCCGGGCAACATTGCAGCTATGGAGCCTACGTTGGCGTTCAATACGGCTATCAGCTTTATGACGAATACGAACCTGCAGCATTACAGCGGGGAAAGCGGCATGTCTTATTTGGCACAAATGCTTGCGATTGTCTTCTTGATGTTCACGGCACCGGCAACGACGCTTGCCGCAGCTATGGCGTTCATTCGAGGCTTGTCTGGCAAGCCGCTTGGTAATTTCTTTGTCGATATGATTCGCTCCATTACGCGCATTCTGCTGCCGATTGCTATCGTCACATCGCTTCTGTTCGTATCGCAGGGTGTGCCTCAGACGCTGGAGCCTTCTGTGACGGCTGCGACGATGGAAGGAGCTGAACAGCATATCGCAAGAGGGCCTGTCGGATCGTTCCTGGCGATTAAGGAGCTGGGCAACAACGGCGGAGGCTTCTTCGGAACAAACTCTGCTCATCCCCTCGAGAATCCAACCAATCTGTCCAATCTGCTGCAAATGCTGCTCATGATGCTGGTGACGACAGCGTTGCCGTTTGCCTACGGAAAGATGGTTGGCAACCGGAAGCAGGGCCTTGTGTTATTCTGTGCAATGGGTGTGATGTTCCTCGTTATGATGGGAGCCTCGCTGGCTGCCGAGAGTGCCGGCAATCCCGCCCTTGGGGCGATCGGCATGGATTCGTCGCAAAGCAGCATGGAAGGCAAGGAGATGAGGTTCGGTCTGGAGGCTTCTTCCTTGTATTCCGTCGTTACGACCGCTTCGGAGACGGGAGCTGTCAATACGATGCACGATACGCTTACGCCGCTGGGCGGGCTGGTGTCGCTGGCCAATATGATGCTGAATACGATCTACGGCGGAATTGGCGCCGGATTTATGAATGTGCTGATGTATGCGATTATCGCAGTATTTTTAGCTGGGCTTATGGTGGGCAGGACGCCGGAATTTTTGGGCAAAAAAATTGAAGGCAGGGAAATGAAGCTGATCGCGATTGTTCTGCTGGTACAGCCGCTGCTCATTTTGGTGCCATCCGCAATTGCGCTGATGCTATATCCGGAGACTGTCTCGAATCCGGGCTTTCACGGTCTGACTCAGGTATTGTACGAATTCACCTCCTCCGCTGCCAATAACGGATCTGGATTTGAAGGGCTGGGCGACAATACGCCGTTCTGGAACATGATGACGGGAGCGGTTATGTTTTTCGGGCGTTATATTGGCGTTATCTTGCTGTTGGCGGTTGCAGGGTCGCTGCTCGCGAAGAAGCCGGTGCCGGATTCGATCGGCACATTCCGTACGGACCAGCCATTATTTGGCGCTCTGTTCGCAGGAACGGTCTTCGTGGTTGGCGCGCTTACGTTTTTCCCGTTTGTTGTATTGGGACCGATTGCGGAGCAATTGACCTTAATGCCATAGTGCTTTTTCGTGAAGGAGAGAGAATCTCGTGAGCCATAAAAAACAATCGATGTGGACGGGGCCGATCGCAAGACATGCGATGAAAGAGGCTTTCCTGAAGCTGGACCCGCGTCTTATGATTAAAAATCCGATTATGTTTGTCGTTGAACTTGGATTTATAGTTGCGCTGTTATTGGCTGTATACCCGGATGCGCTGGGGTCCTCGGATATCGATGCCTGGTTCAACCTTGCGGTGGCTGCCATTCTGCTCTTAACCATTCTGTTCGCCAACTATGCGGAAGCGCTGGCGGAGGGCCGGGGCAAGGCGCAGGCCGATTCTCTGAGAAGCGCCAAGAAGGAGATGCATGCGCGGAAAGTGACAGGCTCTCGCATCGAGATGGTGCCATCACATACGCTGCGCAAGGGTGATATTGTGCTGATCGAGCAGGGAGAGCTGATACCTGCTGATGGCGAAGTCATCGAAGGGCTCGCTTCCGTAGATGAGTCGGCGATTACAGGAGAATCGGCGCCAGTGATGAAGGAAGCGGGCGGCGACTTCAGCTCGGTCACAGGCGGTACACGGGTCGTCAGCGACCGCATCAAAGTGCGTGTCACCAGTGATCCCGGCGATTCGTTCCTGGACCGGATGATCTCCCTTGTAGAGGGCGCGAAGCGGCAAAAGACGCCGAACGAGATTGCGCTTAACACGTTGCTTGTGACTTTGACGGTCATTTTTATGATCGTTGTCGTGACGCTGCCTTTTTTTGCGCGGTACTTGGGCATTACGCTTGAGGTGCCTGTGTTGATCGCTTTGCTTGTGTGCCTCATCCCGACCACGATTGGCGGATTGCTGTCCGCGATCGGCATTGCCGGGATGGACCGCGTGACGCAGTTCAATGTGCTGGCGATGTCGGGAAAGGCCGTAGAGGCTGCCGGCGATATTAATACGATTATTTTGGATAAAACGGGCACGATTACGTTCGGTAACCGGATGGCGAGCGAGTTCCTTCCTGCTGAAGGAACGACGCTGGAAGAGCTTGCAGGCTGGGCAGGGATATGCTCGCTGAAGGATGAAACGCCGGAAGGCCGTTCTGTACTGGAGCTGAATAAGCGTCTCAGGATCGAATCGGATGCTGCCTTCCTTGATGGGGCTGAGGTTGTGGAATTCAGGGCAGAGACCCGTATGAGCGGTCTCGATTTGAAGGATGGCCGGAGAGTCCGCAAGGGCGCGGTCGATGCGGTGAGGAAATGGGTGGAGGAACAAGGCGGTTCCATTCCCGCAGGCTTGAAGGAAAGGGCCGACGAGGTGGCCTCGCAAGGCGGAACGCCTCTGGCAGTCGCGGTGGAGGCACGCTTGTACGGCATTATCTACTTGAAGGATACGGTCAAGCCCGGCATGAAGGAACGCTTCCAACAGATGCGGGAGATGGGCATCAAGACGATTATGTGTACAGGCGATAATCCGCTCACAGCGGCTACGATTGCGAAGGAAGCGGGGGTCGACGATTATATCGCCGAGAGCAAGCCGGAGGATAAAATCGCCGTCATCCGCAGGGAACAGGCTGCAGGCAAGCTGGTTGCGATGACGGGTGACGGCACCAATGATGCTCCGGCACTGGCGCAAGCTGATGTGGGCATTGCGATGAACAGCGGTACGGTGGCGGCCAAGGAAGCGGCCAATATGGTCGATCTGGATTCCGATCCGTCCAAAATCATTGAAGTCGTCGCCATCGGCAAGCAGCTTCTGATGACCCGGGGTGCTCTGACGACCTTCAGTATTGCGAATGATATCGCCAAATATTTTGCGATTATTCCTGCGATGTTTATCGTGGCCATTCCGCAGATGAGCGCTCTTAATGTGATGCAGCTGGCATCGCCTGAATCAGCGATTTTATCGGCATTAATTTTTAACGCTATTATTATTCCGCTGCTGATCCCCCTAGCGATGAAAGGAATTGCCTATAAGCCGATGTCATCCTCCAAGCTGCTGAGCCGTAATCTGCTGCTCTACGGCGCGGGGGGAGTGATTGTCCCTTTTGCCGGGATTAAGGCGATTGATATGATCGTTCAACTATGGGTGTAAAAAGCAGTTGAGATGTTCTAAGGAGGCTAGGAGCATGGTATCCATAATAATCCGCAGCAGCTTGGTGGTGATGCTGCTGTGCGGAGTCATCTATAATGTCGCCGTGACGGGAATTGCCCAGCTGGTTATGCCTTATCGCGCTGACGGAAGCTTGCTCTTGAACGAGGAAGGACAAGTGATTGGTTCAGAGCTGATCGGGCAGTCATTCACAGAGCCGGCATGGTTCCATGGACGTGTATCCAGCATTGGCTATGCGGCTGATGGCTCGGGCACCCCGAATTATGCGCCGTCGAATCCGGAGCTGCTGGCGCGGACGCAAGCGTCAGCAGAGGAGTGGAGGCAGGCTAACCCGAATGTATCGCTCGGCCAAGTTCCGCAAGACTTGCTTACGAATTCGGGCTCTGGACTGGACCCGCATATTAGCGTGGAGGCAGCGCTGGCGCAAATTCCGCGCGTCAGCCAGTGGAGCGGCGTATCCACCGAGACACTTAAGCAATTGGTTCAGGAGCAAACCAAGGAAAGAGAGCTCGGTGTGTTCGGCAAACGTGTTGTGAACGTACTGCTCCTTAATCTGGAGCTGAAAGATCAGGTCGAGCCGGCTGGCTAAGCAGGGCTTATGGAGCCCTGAGTCTCGTCCGTAAGGCCGAGATTCAGGGTATTTGCGTAGAAGGGAGGTGCGCGTATGAATGAGTATCGGCGCAAGACACCGGAGGAGCTGCTGCAATCCATAGCAGGCCTTCATCAGGGCAAGCTTAAGGTATATATCGGAGCGTTCACCGGTTCAGGCAAAACTTATCATATGCTGCGCGAAGGGCACGAGCTGTTGCAACAAGGTGTAGATGTCGTCTATTGCGCCGTCACGACGTCGGCCAGGCCGGAGACGAAGCAGCAGCTGGAAGGGCTGGAGCGAATTCCGAGCCTGAAGTGGATGAAAAAGGGCTCTGAGATGAAGGATTTGGATCTGAATGCGATTCTCGCCCGCAATCCCGAGGTTGTGCTGACGGACGGATTGGCGCATCGGAATCAGCCGGGCGCTGCCAAACCATCACGGCTTGAGGATATTAAGCATCTGTTGGTTAATGGCATCAGTGTGATCGTAACGGTAAATGCGATCGAGCTGGAGGGAGCACGCTTGCTGGCCAAACAGCGGGTGGAGCTTGAAGCGGCGGATACGGTGCCTGACGATGTGCTTGCAACAGCCCATGAGGTGCGGCTTATTGACGTATCGCCGGAGACGATGCTCAAGCGGATCGGGGATGGCAGCTTGGGCAGCAAAATTCCTGCCCCCCTCTTCAGCCGCGGCAGCTTGGCCATTCTGCGCGAAATTGCTCTCCGGCATATGGCGGAAGGGGTAATCGGAACGCTCGAAAAGCATCGGGAAGAGGAAGGGCTGACGGGTCCTTCCGGCGTAGGAGAGCGGATATTGGTCGCCGCTCAATATCATTGGAACGGCTCGATCTATGTCAGGCGCGGCCATCAGATTGCCAAGCGTCTGAATGGGGAGCTGACAGTGGTTGCCTTCGTAAAAATAGGGATACGTCTTACCCGGGAGGCGGAATCGTTCCGCCAGGCGATGAAAAAGCTGTGCCATAAGCTAAATGCTCCCTTCAGCGAGCTTCCGCTCCAGTCCAGAAGGAAACTGTCTGGTCAATTGCTGAATTTTGCGAGGTCTAATCAGATTACGCGTATTGTGCTGGGCCATTCCAAGCAGACCCGCTGGCAGGAGTGGCGAAGCGGCTCCGTCATCCATAGCTTGCTGAGCGAGGCGATAGGAATCGATCTGTTCATCGTAGCTGACCGAACGGAGCTTGATGGCGAGCGCATGCTGCCTGCCCGGAATAATGAAGAGCCGCGCAGCCGTTACCGGAGACTGAGCGGGCTGGAGATCGAAAGGAAAACCCAGTCTATTCATAGAGGAAGATTTAAGGTATACATGGGGGCTGCTCCCGGCGTCGGTAAAACGTATGCCATGCTGCGAGAGGGGAACAGCCTGTTAGCTGAAGGGGTCGATGTAGTCATTGGCCTCCTGGAAACGCATGGCCGCAAGGATACAGCCGAGCAGATAGGGGGGCTTTCGGCCATCCCTCAGAAGCGGGTGGATTATCGGGGAACGGTGCTGCATGAGATGAACCTTGAAGCTATCTTGGAGAGGCACCCGGAAGTAGTGTTGGTGGACGAACTGGCGCATACGAACGTTCCTGGATCGGCTTATAAGAAACGCTATGAGGCTGTTCAGATACTGCTCGACTCGGGCATATCGGTCATCTCCACGATGAATGTACAGCATCTGGAGAGTCTAAATGATGCAGTAGCCGGGGCAATTGGCGTGCGCGTAAGAGAGACGGTGCCGGACAGCATTCTGGGTGGGGCGGATGAGGTCGTGCTGATCGATGCGCCCCCCAGTCTGCTTCGGCAGCGGCTGAAGGACGGTAAAATCTATGCACAGGATAAGATTGAACAGTCGCTATCGCACTTCTTTCGGGAAGTGAATCTCATTGCTCTGCGGGAGCTTGCGCTCAGGGAGGTGGCGGATGATGTTGATGAGCGACTTGAAGCCTGGCAGAGAAGCGGGGCTTTGCGCGGTCCTTGGCGGAGAAAGGAAGTGATCGGAGTATTTGTTTCCTTGGATGATCAAGCGGAAAGCTTAATCCGCCGAGGATTTCGCATCGCGCACCGGCTTAAGGCGAATTGGCATACCATCTATATCGATACGGACATGTCTAAGAAACGGGAGGAGAGTCAAGCGCGTATCAGATCTCTTCAAGCATTGGCCGAGCGGCTTGGCGGCAGCTTCGTGCTGCAGGCCGCTCCCGGCGCACGAAGTATAGGCGGAGAGATTGTTGCGGCTGCCAAGCGGCTGGGATGCTCTCAGTTGGTGCTTGGCCAGCCGGAGCGCCGTTGGTTCAGGGCACTCGGAAGCGGGAGCATCATGAAGACGGTTATGGCACACGCCAGGTCGATGGATGTGTTAGTGGTCGGGAGAACGAGTGAGAAATAAGATTGGAAAGCAGAGGAAACATTTGTCTCTCATCTATCGTTATACATACGAGGGAGGGAGAGACGTGAAGAAAAAGACAAAGATTGGACTCTGGGCAGCGTCTGCAGCTGTGATTATATGGCTTGGATGGGCAGGCGGCAACTTGCTTGAGTATAGTGGTGTGTTCAATTACATGCGCGGGTTTACAGTGCAGGTAGAGAACCAAACCGAGCATGATATTGTGATTGTCGAGGCAGGCTTGGTAAGCGGGGATTCCAAGGATGCGATCAATCGAACGCTTAAGAGCGGCGAGCGGCTCTCCTTCAAGCCGAATCTTCAGATCACAGGTGAAAATGGCGTATATATGAACCATACTAATGCTAGAGGAGAAGTTGTAACGACCGGTGTATGCGGGTATACAGAGACGTTATCCGGCAGCGCTAAAGTTGTAATTGGCGAGGCCGTTACGGTGGAGCAGCATTGTTACTAGCAGGTAAACAGTGAAAAGAAAGCTCAGCCGTCTTAGCGGATGGGCTATTTCATTGCGTCGGGCTGAAGTGTATTCAGGGTGCGTTGTTCTTGCTATCATGATCCAGCTATACTATACTGGGGAATAATGATTAGTGATTGGTCGATCAATAAAGTTATGGTGAAAAGGAGTGCCTATTCTATGGTTCGTGGCATAACGGCATCCAACCGAAGAGATGACATTGTGACAGCGGCAATTGAGGTTTTCGCCGAGTTGGGCTATTATCGGGCGACAACGGCGCAGGTCGCGGAGAAGGCGGATATTTCGCAGCCGTATGTATACCGCTTTTTTACGAAAGAATCACTGCTCGTAGCGGCTCTTGAGCTGTCTTGGCAACGCATCCTAAAGGCTTTCCAGAAGGTCATTACGGACACTTCTGTCCCGGAACAACTGGAGATCAGCTTGATTCGAGCCTATGAAGGAGTTATGGAATCTCACCGCCATGAAATACTTCTGCAAATGCAGGCGCTGACGATCCAGGAGCCGGTTGTGCGCGAGGCGATGCGAGTAGGCATGAATCAAGTGCAGACGCTGGTACGCGATGCCTTCCAGCAGGCGGGAATCACCGAGGCGGGTGATAGAACATCCAATTTTCTCGCAAGAGGCCTGCTGTGCAATGTAACGATGGCGCTGGATATGCCGCAGTTGATGAAGAAAAAGTAACGGATTCGAGCAGATTATTTAAGCAAAATGTGCGACTCAGATAGTACGAAACAGCCCAACGGTAACCGTTCATCAGTTATCGTTTTTTTTCATTCAGTAGGATAGAACAACCGAATGTTGAAAATTTATGAAAAATAAATGTAACCTGATTAATCATTAATTCGTTTAAGTATTATCAACATATTACACAAACGAAGGGAATGGTTAGGATGGTAAAAATCAAACGTTTCTCAAAAACAGCAATTAGTCTAATGCTCGCACTTGTACTTGTCATGGCTCCACAACTCGCCGCCGCCGGAGAAGCAACTGTACCACAAACCTCTCCACCCCCTATGATGGTGCAGCCAATGGCTGTTTTTGAAGGTTATACGTATTTGAAGTCTTCTTCTGAAAATTTATCTATTGGATCTAACCTTATTGCAGTAGTTACTGCTGGAACGAATGCCAAAACGACTGTCTCTGAGATTGGCGGGACTATACAGTTGCAGGAATGGTCAGGAACGAGCTGGATTAATCTTATTCCTACAGCTCCCTATTCATATAAAAATATGACGATGGCAACCGGGAATATGACCAGGTCTGTAAGAAGCGGATATTACTATAGAGCGAAAGTTACTCATTTCGTGACGCATAACGGAACAACTGAAACGGCAGTTTCATATTCAGATACAGTGCTGGCTCCATAATTCGATTACACATGAAAAAGAAGAAAGGACTGGGTATAAATATACCTAGTCCTTCTTTTTGTAATTAGCCATGTTTTTAATAACTTCCTTAGATATAATAAGTGTTTCTTCATGACTCAGAGGACCAGATATAGATACATGTATATCATCCATCAAAAACTCTTGAGCAATGTATCCATCGTTCGTTGTGAAAATATAAGTTTCCGTAGTGCCAATTTTCAATGTTTCCATTTTAATATTTGGACCGCCGCCTGATTGGAATACAGAGTTTTCTAATAATCTTTGAAGGATAATGGTATAGTTAATTCCCTCATCATCTGTATACTCAACTGCTACCATACGCGGAATTTGCTGGTTTTGAAAAACAATTACTTGTTGTAATTGATATCCTTCAGCTATATAAGTGATTGCTGGTATTGGGAAGTCAGTCTGTTCGGATGCTTCCTCTAATGTCGTAAATCTTAAATCCTGAGGGTTGCTGGAGAGATAGTGTTCATCAGACGTCACAACATTAGTTCCACCATTTTCAACAATTGGGCCGCCTTCAGGCGGAGGCGGTGTTTTGGGAACGGTTTTAGACGCATTATCCTCACCAAACATAATTCGCACAACGTCGTCCTTAATGGTCACAACAGCTTTGAATAATGGTTGAAATGCGTTTGATGCTGTAGGCGTGCCGAACAAAAACGCACCTAGAAGAAACGAAGCTGCCACATAGGGCAAGGCACGAAGCTGAGACCTTCTGCGTTTTTTCTTGGCAAGCTGCAGCTGAAGTTTTTCCCAGGAGGGTCCGGCATCAGGGGTGAAATTATGGCTTTGGACACTCTCCTCAAAGGCCTGGTCGAATAGCTTATCGAACTCCTCTTTGTTCACCCTAGTCACCCCACTTCTTGGAAAAGGTTCGTTTCATCGCTTCTCTTGCCCGGTATAACTTATATTTCACTCGTTCTTCAGTCGTCTCAAGCTCAGTCGCAATCTCCCGGTAGCTGAGATCTTTCTTCCATCTTAATTCAATTAAAGCCTTGTACTCCGGCCGCAGCTCATTCAAGCATTGGCTGATCGTCTCCGTCATAAGCTTCAGCTCTACTTCCTTCTCCAGTGAAGCCATCTCGGTGGACATCGGCGCGCTTTCATTTATATAAACACTCTCTGAGTCAATCTCGTTGCGATTTTTTTTCGTTTTTCGAAAATAATTATAGACCATGTTCCGAACGACTACCTTCAGCCAGCTTTTTAGCTGAGCTTCATTCTCGGCGCGCGGTACACTGTCTATAATTTTGATGAATGAATTTTGAATAATATCTTCTGTCGCAGCATGATCCTTAACCATATATATAATTGGAGAATATACGAATTGATAAAACTCCTCGTAGATCTCCTTTTGAAGCTGCGGGCTAAGCGCGTGGTAGTTAGCGCCTGACAGAAGGAACAGCTTGCTTTCCACAGGTAATGCGACCCCCTTACGGATGCATATGGAATTCGGTAGTTTGGAAGATCGTGTAAGTCTATGCCTCCTGCCATTATACCGTATATGGGGGTTAATGTATTACAGAAAAATTAGACAATATTCCATTTATGGAGTATGCAGGTTTTAAGGGACGATAAAAAAGACGAAGTAAAAAGTATGCTTCGCCATATGACTTTTATTAAAGGGATCTAAACAAAAAGAAATAGTAGGGAATTAATTGTAACCCGATTTGTAGTCAGGCGGAGGTGCGGTTTTGGGGATTATGTTTTTCTTATGAGCGGGCTCATTGTCAGAGATCCCTAGAACATCTTGTTTAATTACAGTTGCAACGTGCTGGAAGGCATCGGAGATCGTTGGAGTTCCAAATAAAAAAGCACCAAGTAAAAAGGAAATCGCGAAGTAAGGTAGCACTTTGAATATGGAAATGCTCTTCCTGCTGTTAGTTTTCTTCGCAAGCTTCTTCTGAAGCCGTGTCCAGGACTCTTCAGAATCGGGGACAAAACGGGTAAGCTTGACACTTTCACGAAAGGCATGATCAAATTTCGCTTCAAGTTCTTCTGTTTTCATCCCCGCGCCCCGCTTTCATGACAATAGTATATAAGTGCATGAGTGGTATCCACTATATAAACACTTGAAAATAGTTGTTCGTTGCACTTTTTCTAGAAATTTTATAATATCTTGATAGTAGTGTGGCGGGTTGTGATCCCCATATTTCCGACTAATCATATGGGTTAAGTAAATTATTTTAAAATAATTCGACAAAATTCCGCTACTTTCTTGTTGTTTCGCGTGTTATAGAGGTAAATCTTGCGACGAGCCTGCGGAGGTGACTTATGAAGAGATGGGTGCTGCTGTTGCTGTTGATTATTTTTGTGTGCATACCCATCGTATATGAGCAGGATGGTGCTGAGTTAATCCAAGAAATGGCGGCGGAAGAAATCGGATATTATCATGTCTATGTGTTCTGGGACAATGAGGACGCAGAAGAATCATCGCTCCCTGAATCTTTGCTCCGTCCATTCGATTCCGAGGCTTTCCGCCAATCCTTGCATATAGCAAGACTGCAACTTGTCCAGTTAAACCACGATGATCCTAATTACCGCTATGCGAAAGTTTTTGAAATGAAACGTACACCTACCTATGTTTTGTTAGACCATCAAAAGGTTCTGCTGGAGACTACCGAGATTGAAGATATCCCTCGCTATATACACGGAGATACAACTTGGTTAAGTTTGAAGAGAGAAGTCAAGTCTGCGCGCTAGCCGACTGCGCTCTAGAGCCGCTGCCATGCAGGCAATGCCTGTGTATACAGCGGCTTTTCTAATGGAAACAAATGGTGACCCGTCCAGCTCCGCGTATCCAACCCTTTCCTGAGAGGATAGGAAGCTAGAATATGCTATAATAGCCACATTGTTTTTGTACGGAAGGGATCGGGGAGTTATGGGTAAATTGGAGAGTTTCCTGGAGCGCAAGCATGGGGAGCTTGGCGTAGGATTAAATGAAGTGCAGAAGCAAGCCGTAGGGCAAGCGGAAGGGCCGTTATTGCTGCTGGCATCGCCTGGTTCGGGCAAGACGACGACCCTTATTATGCGAATCGGGTATTTAATCGAAGAGCTTGGAGCTGAGTCGGCGCGAATCAAGGCGGTCACGTTCAGCCGGGCATCCGCGCGAGATATGAAGGAGCGTTTCTCGCGTTTCTTCCCGTTGTTGGAACCCGTGGATTTTTCCACGATTCATAGTCTTGCTTTCGAGATTGTGCGTACACACTTCTACAAGTCGAGAACCGCTTATGACATCATCGAAGGAGCTCTGGAGATTGAAGAGGAGGACGGTGCGCAAGGAACGGAGAAGCCGTTGCCACTTCACAAACGGATTATTTTGCGCAATTTGTTCAAAGAAGTTGTCGGCGAAAATGCAACGGATGATGCGATGGAGGAACTGACGACTTATATCAGTTATGTAAAGAACAAGATGCTGCCCCCGGAGCAATGGGCGAGCGTCAAGGTTGACGTACCTAAAGCCGAGCAGATCCTGCGCGAATACGAGTTGTTCAAGCGCAATGGCACGTCAAAGCTTCTTATTGACTTTGACGATATGCTGACGATAGCCAATGATGTGCTTGAGAAGGATGGAGCAATGCTCCGCAAGCTGCAAAGCCGCTATGATTATGTCATGACGGATGAAAGCCAGGATACATCGATGGTGCAGCATGCCATTATCGAAAAGCTGGTGAAATCGCATCGTAATCTGTGCGTAGTGGCGGATGATGACCAGTCCATCTACAGTTGGCGGGGAGCGGAGCCTACTTATTTGCTCAAATTCAAGAATGTATATCCGGACGCAGTTACGCTGTATATGGTGCAAAATTATCGTTCCTCGCCTGAAATCGTTTCAACTGCCAACACCTTTATCAAGCGCAATAAGAATCGCTACGATAAAGAGATGTTTACCCATAATGCGTCTCATCAGCCTATTACCTTCAAGACGCTTCAGGATTACCGGGAGCAGGCGAAGTATGCAGTTCGGGAAATAGCGAAGAACGAGAAGCTCTCAGAGACTGCTGTGCTCTACCGAAACAATTCATCTTCAATTGCGCTTATGAATGAATTTGACCGTGCGGGTATTCCGTTCTATATGAAGGATGCGGACAATCGTTTTTTCTCCCATTGGGTGATTGAAGATGTATTGAACTTCATGCGCATGTCCTACACAGACAAGCGTGCGGATATCTTGGAGAATATCCACTTGAAATTCAATGGCTACATTAGCAAGCATCAAATGTCCGTGTTGAAATCGATTGATAACGGAGAGTCTGTCTTCGATAACCTGCTGACGATCGCACAGCTTCATGACTATCAGATCAAGCCGCTGCAAGAGGCGAAAGAGACGTTCCGAGAGATGAACGGCATGCCGCCTCTGCATGCCATTCGCGTCATTCGGACGCGGCTTGGGTATGAGAAGGCACTAGAGAAGCTATGCGAGCGGCTTGGTTTCCGCAAGGAGTATCTGATCGGTATATTGAATACGCTGGAGGATATTGCGGAGGGGCTGGAGACGATGGCCGACTTCGCGGCTCGTCTGAAGTATCTGGAAAAAGTGCTGAAGGGAGCGAAATCGAGGAAAGGTCAAAACGCCGTAACGTTTTCTACGTTCCACAGCGCCAAAGGACTGGAGTTCGATCATGTCTATATGGTGGATCTGATCGAAGGGATTATCCCTGCTTCGGAGGACGGTAAGAAGGGAGCAGGCGGAGATTCGCCAGCCATGGAGGAGGCGGTCCGACTCTTCTATGTCGGCATGACACGTGCGCGTAAAACGCTGGAGATGATCACGTATGGACAGCGTGACGGAGAGCAAGCGACGGAGTCTTCTTTCATGTCAGCGGTACAGGATATTATGGACCCTGGCCGGATATCGACCCGAGCAACGGCAGTCTCAGAACGCCAATCCAGCTTATCTGCTGCTGGGGAATCGCGGAGCAATTCCGTTAGGCTGAAAAGCACAAGCTTCACAAGCAGCAGGGAGCCCGTGAAGGCTGAAGCGAATCCCAACGCTGTCAAAGACCCGGCCGAGCTAGAGGCAGGAGCAAATGTGCGACATCGTGTATTTGGAGTGGGGTGCATAGAGCGTGCTGATAATGAGAGCATCGTCATTCGATTCGGGGAGAACAATGTGAAGACGCTGGCTGTGGCGATGTGTGTGGAGAGAGAGCTGCTGGAGCTGGTGTAGCGGCAGTGAGGCAAGCGGGGCAGGCATAACATGTAAGGCTAGGCACAGAAAAAAGAGGGACGGTACAGGCTCAGGCCTGTTCCGTCCCTTTCTATTAAACGATTATACTTTGTCCAGCTTGTGGGCTTCCAAAATGCGGATGACGATTACAGCTGCTTGAGCTTTCGTCAGATCAGCTTTCGGATCGAAGGTTGTGCTGGATTTGCCGATCATAATGCCTTCTTGAACAGCTAGCGCGACAGCAGATTTCGCATATGCGGCGATATCTTTAGCGTCAGCGAATGCGTTCAGCTTCGATGCATCAGCATCTTTCTTCACGCCCAGGTAGGAAAGGACGTTCGTCAGAATAACGGCGATGTCTTGACGGCTGATCGTGCTGTCTGGATCGAAAGCTGTCTCGGACTTGCCTTGAATCAGGCCCAGCTTCTTCGCAGCAGCGATATCGCCAGCGTACTTGGAATTGGCAGCGACATCCTGGAATGGAGCTGTGCCATTCTCAGGCAGGATACCAAGACCTTTGACGATCATGGACGTAAATTCAGCGCGCGTAATGCTGCTGCTAACGCCGAATGTGTCTTTAGACTCGCCTGCAAGCAGAAGCTTGGCTGCAGCGCGGGCTACGGAATCTTTTGCCCAAGCAGCGGTTGCGTCCTTGTACGAAATGCTGGATTGTACGATCGTATAGATGCTATTGCCGCTGCGCTTCAGCTCAGCTGTTACTTTTCCGTTGGACAGCTTTGTGAATAAGGTTGGAACTGGACGGAATGTGTTGGTAGTTGGGTCATACACAACGCCCGTTGCGTTTGCCGTATTCACATCTGCTCCTTCAAGCGTAAAGATGCGGCTAAGCGAATGTTTGCCAAAGTCTGTGATTTCTTCAAGCTTGCCATCGGAAGTATGCTTCGAAATTTTGAAGTCAAGCGGTTGAGCTAGAAGCTTCAGTCCGCTATCCTTAGCCAGTTTCTCTGCAGCTTCTGCAGCACTTGCAGATGCAGGTGTGATCGAAATTTGCAGGTTAACGCCGAGTGGAAGCGCATGTGCCGGAATGACATAGGTTACACCGTTCCAGACGATGGACAATTGAGCGTTGTCGCCTTTTGCAGCCAGAGCAGTTACTACTGCTTGAGGCAATTCAACTTCAATCGATTTGGCTTCTTTGTCTACGGATAATTTAAAAGCAGTTTCTTTTGAGCCATTAATCGTTTGAACAGAAATACCTTCTTGGATGTTAATTACCCACTTGCCATCGTTTTTCGTAATGGAGGCATCCAGTTCCGTAGTTGTATCTCCGGAACCCGTTGGAGGCGTTACAACTGGCGTACCTGTCAGTTCTGCTGTCTTGATTTTAACCGGATTGCTCATCGGTGAAACTTCAGCAATTTTATTATCGGCATTTTTTACAGCCAAGATGGTTACTGTATACTCCGTGTTGGCTGCAAGATTTGTTAGGGATATTTTGGTATCAGTGATTGTTTTAACGTAAGTGTAGTTGTTAAAGATTTCATAAGAGCTTGCGCCTTCAACGGCATCCCATTGTACAGTAAATGAGTTTGTGCTAGAGCTTACTTTTTTAGCATTTTGCGGTGCTTTCAGTGCCGCTTCGTTTGCTTTTCCGTCAATCGGGAGGTTTTTCACCAATTGAGGATTCAACGTATCGTTTTTGTCACTGCTGATATCCCACGTCATAACTCCTGCAATATCCAGTGTTTTAACGAGGGAAGAAGTATACATCATTGTTGTTTCATCATTATAAGTGATAAACATTCCTGTCTTTTTATCGTATACATAAGAAACTTTGGAAGCAGGATTCCAGAAGTGCTCGAAATTCTCATTGGTCAGATAATTGTCCTGGATGTCATAAAAATCGAATAATCCTTTCTCCCATGTGCCATTTGGTATGCCGCCTTCTTTAACTGGTGCGCAAGATTGATATTCACCATTTCCTGGACATCCGGCCCATCCTTTTCCATAGAATGGAATACCGATAACTAACTTGTGATTTGGCACACCGCCATTCAGATGGTCAACAGCAGCACCTCGAACATTGTTTCGTGGAGCATTTACAGAAGTGGATGGATGCTTAGAGTCATAGTATAGTGGCGAATTATGATGAGCCAGGTTGCTCCAATCACCACTAAAGTCATACGTCATAATATTAACAAAATCCAAATATTTTACTGAGTTTGGAAGATCGGCATTAGCAATGAAATTCTTCGATTGAAGCGATGCTATAGTCAGGAGATAATATTCTCCGTCTTCTCTGCCAGCAGCATCTAAAGCTTCGCGAACAGTCTTCATAAGCTTAGTGAAATTAATGTTATCTTCAGGACTGCGAGTATTCGATTCTTCTCCGCCCTCAACTGGATATTCCCAGTCGATGTCAATTCCCTCAAAGCCATACTCCCTAATAAATTTAACCACAGAATTGGCGAATACTTGACGAGTAACCTCATCAGCAGCCATAACAGAGAAGTACTTGGACATCGTCCAACCACCCACTGATATTAGCATCTTCAGATTAGGATTCTCCTCTTTAATAGGCTTAAACTCTTCGAAGTTTAGGAAATCAAAGCCTGGAGAATCGTTCTCAGGATTTGGGTCAGGCGCATCTCCTAGAACCATTTCACCATCATGCACATAATCAGATTGCAATGGTACTTTCGGATTTTGGCAGTCACCGCGGGTGCTATATTTCTTCCAGCAAAGTTCGGAGAAAGCATAATTTATATGAGTAAATTGCGAAAAGTCAACATCGGCCGGTTTAAGATTTCTGGCTGTTTCAGATCTAGCCCAGGAAGTATAGTAGGTTACATTAGTGTAATTACTTCCAGGAACTGCCGTTATGGCTTCACTTTTCTCTGATTTCCACAGACTGTTACTAGCTACAACGGAGTACGAATAAGATTTGCCTTCTTCAAGTCCTGTCACGACTAATCGATTATCCGTTGTTGTACCGATCAGCACATCGTCCTGATAAACATCATATCCGGTTGCAGCCGGTGTTGGAGCCCAGCCGAGGGATACGGATGAACGTGTCGCTGTTACGACTTGAACAGCCCTGGGAGCAATTAACTCTCCCCAGACAACGGTATATTTTTTTCTCTCCGATTCAATACCTGTTTTCGAATTTTTGCCCGCCACTAGAAATTCGATATTTGTGCCAGCTTGTGCTTGTTCGGGTTTTAAATTATAGGTAAATTGATTGGAACCATTATAGATACCGCCAGTCCAAGCGCCATTGACCCAATAATGATATTCATCTGCGCCTGGATAACCTGTCCAACCAAGTGTAATACTTGATTCGGTCACATTAAGAGTTTTTAAACCCAACGGTGATCCTGTAGGCGGATCTTGGTATTCACTTGTATCTTCGGTTGTTGTAAATTCGATCACAGCACTTTTGTGAGTAATATCGCCAGGTCGAACATGCCAAGTAAGATAAACCTTATAGGTTGTATTTGGTTCAAATTTCGCAATAACTTTTTTATCAGCTTGAGCGTAATCTACCCAACCATCATTATGTGCAAACCACATATCAACTGCTGGATTGGTTGAGTGAGGGTCCCAATCGATTTCGATACTTCTAGCTCCAATATCTATAATCTTAAAGTTTTGTGGAGCAGTTGGATCTTGGGCTGCCAGTGTAGTAGCGTCGGGCGAAATACTCTCAGGATTCTCCCCAGAAGTATCTTCTTCTTGGATAGTTGTTACCGGTACTTCCGCATCTTCAGCATAAGCTAATGAAGAGCTCATTAGCGGACTAACTAGAATAGCCAACGCCAGGAATACGATAAACAGCATTTTTAATTCTTTCTTGCGTGCAGCAAAATACACCATATCACCTCATTGTAATAGTCTGTCCTCGCGGCATGACGTGTCAGCCGCTGGCAGGTGTTGCGGCGGAACTGATGAGGGTTGCTTCATGATGTCGGATTCGATGTTTCATTCGATGTTTAATAGGGAATTTTACGTGTGCGGAAGAAACTCATGGTGTGTGCTAGCCAATGTTGTACATGCTGCGATCGATTCGCATGTTGGGAATCATGTACCGGTATTGCACAAGTTGGACTGAAGATAAAGCTTGTCCGTTTTGAATGGGGAGCGATTTGTGATAGCGTTTTCTTTTTCTGAAAAAATCACTCTGGCTAGCAAGTACATTCAGCCCGCTAATGGTTCATTGGATGCTTGCTTCGCCCCTCCTTCCAGCCCCTAGTTTTAGTGGAGATGCGGTGTAGCTACTCCTATCATGATTCGAAGTATGAACAAGCGGAAGGGGTAAATTCGTGGTATGTAAGGGGTAAATTTTTACAAAATATACATAGGATTAATGAATGATTTTATTTTTGTCAATATGGAATGATTTCTGATAGAAATCAATTGTGTTTTTGGGCGGTTGAAGGCTGTGAGGGCAGGCCAGGCAAGGAGTTTGGTTTCCAATTCGGAAGATGTGGTAAGATGAAAAGATCAAAAATGATGGTTTTGAGCTACAGGAAAGGAGTGCAGCATCATGTCTAACGCATTAAAACCCGAGCTTAATCGGGACTATATGATTCGTCAATTAAGCCGGCTTCTGAGCATTCCAAGTCCCAGCGGCTATTGCATGGCGATTATGGATGAATTGCGCAAAGAAGTGGAGAGCTTAGGCTACACGATGGAGCAGACACCGAAAGGAACGGGCATCATTACGATTCCGGGCAAGCGTACGGATAAAGTCATCGGAGTGTCCGCGCATGTGGATACGCTAGGGGCTATGGTCCGTTCGATAAAGTCGAATGGTATGATCCGGTTCACTCCGGTCGGCGGTTATGCGATGGGAACGGTGGAAGGCGAATATTGCACCATTCATACGAGAGACGGGCGCCAATATGAAGGAACGGTGCTGACGACCAAGCCTTCGGTGCATGTGTACAGCGATGCCCGCGATATGAAGCGGGAAGAAGCGAACATGGAAATTCGTATTGACGAATCTGTTGCGTCCAAAGAAGATACGCTGAAGTTGGGCATTTCTGTCGGTGACTTTATCTCGTGGGACCCTCGTACCCGGCTATTGCCGAATGGCTGGATTAAGTCCCGCCATCTGGATGACAAGGCAAGCGTAGCGGCGCTGTTGGGATTCCTGGAATGGGTGAAGAGGGAAGGGAAGTCGCCTGCTTACACCGTAAAACTGCTCATCTCCACTTATGAAGAGGTTGGACATGGCTGTGCCTACATTCCGCCGGATATTACGGAGCTGCTTGCCCTGGATATGGGGGCGCTTGGTGACGATCTGTCAGCGACGGAGAAGGATGTGTCTATCTGTGCGAAGGACTCCTCGGGTCCATACGATTACGGTATGACGACGCGTCTTATCGAATTGGCGAAGCGGGAAGACATTCCTCATGCGGTTGATATTTATCCTCATTATGGTTCGGATGCATCGGCAGCCTTAAGAGGTGGAAGCAACATTCGTGCTGCATTGATGGGTCCGGGAGTACATGCTTCTCACGGCATGGAGCGAACGCATGAGGAAGCGGTCGTGAATACGGCTGCTTTGCTAATCGCATATGTAATGGAAGAATAGCAGTTGCTATAAAAAGGCGCAGGCGCTGTGCAGGGATAAGCTCCCTTCAAGCGGCCAGCGCCTTTCACTATTTGGACCGGTTCTGAATATATTCGTCCAGCAGGTCGAAGGTCTCGGCGAAGCCTTGCCTTAGATGGTCGCGAAGCGCTTCGAATACGCGCATCTCAGCTTTCTTGGCATCCTCGGGCAGGCCGTGCAGGGTCAGCTTTGTGGTCCCCTCCTCTTGCTCTTCGAAGGTTACTGTGTTCAGAATCTCCAGCGGCCAATCCTTGCTGAAGTAGGCTCGGACCGTTTTGCCGTTCTCGTCTGCAAAAGAATTCGCATAGACAAGCTTGTCAGGCCCCGCGATTTCCCGGTACGCAAATTTGCCCCACATGACATTGCCTTCAGGGGATTGCTGCTTATAATGAATGGTCCCGCCGGGAACGAGCTCTTGAGAGAGGATGGTCATTTCGTATCCTCGCGGCCCCCACCAATTTTTCATATGTTCGCCTTGGGTGAACAGCTCGAACAGCTCTTCCTTAGGCACATTAAATATTCGCGTCATGTACAGTCCGCGCTTGCTGGAAGACGCCGTGCCGGATGCTGCTTTTTTCTTGCGTTGAAACATTGTTGCTTGGCCTCCTCGTTCATCTGTTCCTCTAATCATAACATAGCTTGGTTGCGGGTTGGATGCAAGAGAACTGGCTGATGCTACCGTTGGGATTGGGGTTACGCTATGGTATAGTGGATGTACCAAGTGTGGAAACGGAGCGAATTCATCATGGCACGAATGGAAGACAAGAGAGCGGATCGCAATAGTGGCGAGAGACAACGGAAAGATGCGGGAGTCAAAGGAAAGCGTGCGTTTCATGAGGGGCATAGCGGCAGCAAAACAAAATCTGCACCTTCTCTAAACGCTCATTCGTCTGCCGATGAGGTGAAAGCGGGAGATCGTATTGTCGTTACGATCAAGCGCATCGGCATTAATGGCGAAGGCGTCGGTTATTACAAGCGGAAGGCGGTCTTCATCGAAGGAGCGCTGGCCGGCGAAGTGGTGAAAGCGCAGGTGACGAAG
The DNA here is from genome assembly GCF_056269225.1 of Paenibacillus sp. J31R120. Lineage (NCBI taxonomy): Bacteria > Bacillati > Bacillota > Bacilli > Caryophanales > Paenibacillaceae > Paenibacillus > Paenibacillus sp. J31R120. The sequence continues at coordinate 174,320 of NZ_JBWDNN010000004.1, forward strand.
GCGGAGCGCGGCTATATTCAAGCTTCGGTGACTGAGATTGAGAAGAAGTCGCAGTATCGCCAGCAGCCCCCATGTCCGGTTTATGAGGAATGCGGCGGATGCCAGCTTCAGCATATGACGTACGAGGCGCAGCTTACGGCTAAGGAAGAGATTGTGCGGGAAGCGTTCCAGCGCTATGCGGGCATCGTTTCGCTGCCCATGAGGTCGATTCTGGGCATGGACAACCCTTGGGGTTATCGTAACAAGGCGCAACTGCAGGCGGGACGGCAAGGCGGAGAGATTGTGACCGGCTTGTATGCAGCCGGCTCGCATCGATTGGTCGATATTAGCGGCTGTGAAGTGCAGGACCCTATTGTGAATGAAGTAATTGAGGGAACGAAGGCGGTACTTGGCGAGCTGGATATCCCTATCTATAATGAGCGGACCCGTGAGGGAGCGGTGCGGACGATTGTGGCACGGGTAGGACGGGCTTCCGAGCATGTTCAGCTGACCCTGATTACAGCGGTGGATCGCCTCCCTGATGCCAGAAGGCTTGTTCAGCGCATTCGCGAGAAGCTGCCGATGGTGAAGACGATCGCGCAGAATGTGAATAAAGGCAAGTCGCCGCTTATCTTTGGCGAGCGGACGACTGTGCTATGGGGAGACGAGCGTCTGAACGAGACGCTTGGCGATGTGAGGTTCGCGCTGTCGCCGCGAGCATTCTTCCAGCTCAATCCGGATCAGACGGTAAAGCTGTATGACGCGGCGAAGGAAGCAGCTGCACTGACAGGCAAGGAAATGGTCGTCGATGCGTACTGTGGCACAGGCACGATCGGCATGTGGCTGGCGAAGGATGCGCGCGAGGTACGCGGTATTGAAGTTATCCCGGAGGCCGTTGGGGATGCGCGGGATAATGCCCGTGCAAGCGGTATCGACAATGCGCGCTTCTTCGAGGGACGCGCTGAGGAGCTCCTCCCGCAATGGGTTGCCCAGGGCGTCCGTCCGGACGTCGTTGTCGTCGACCCGCCGCGCACTGGCTGCGAATTGCCGCTCTTGCAGGCGATTGCGAAAGCGCAGCCGAAGCGGCTTGTGTACGTGTCGTGCAACCCTTCAACACTTGCGAAGGACTGCAAGGTGCTGCTGGATAGCGGATACCAGCTGGAATGGGTTCAGCCGGTGGATATGTTTCCGCAGACATCACATGTGGAGTGCTGTGTGTTATTAGTAAGGAAGTAATTTAACAGGGCCGCATTTACCTTCCATTAAAGATGAAAGAGCCTAAGTGCTGTCAGCGCTTAGGCTTTCCTTTAAGTTTTAGTCCTACAAAATAGAACTATCTCAGCTAGCAAAATGTTTAGGTACCTTTCACTCATATGCAAATGAAGGCGTTAGTCCGGCAAAGTCTCCTGCCAGACTAGCAAGCGGCTTCCACTTATCAGTAGCTATTTTATAGTTTCCTGCATAGATTGCTTCATCGATTTGGACGCATTCAACTTTTCCAAGCACTAGATGATCTACACCGACAGGAATGATCTGGTCTAACTTAAGTTCTATGGAGATCGGCGCTTCTAGCACTGCTGGCACATTCAAAAGTTTACCATTCTGGACAGTCACTCCTGCAAGCTCAAACTCATTTTTCTCCGGTTCTACATTAGCCGATGAACGATACATCGCTTCCCCAAGCGACTCCGGTACCATATTAATGATATATTCCTTCACTTCACGAATATTAGTTAACGTATCCTTAATGCTTCCCATTCGTTCATTAACGCCTGGTCCTATCGAGATCAATAGAGTAGGCGGATTTCTAGAAGCTACCGTAAAAAAGCTGAATGGCGCTAAATTTAAAATACCATCCTTACTTTTAGATGAAACCCATGCAATCGGTCTGGGAATCACAGAGCCAGTTAACAATTTATACATCTCATCCTCTCTCAAATCAGTTGTATGAAATGTGAGTTTTCGTTCTGTAGACAACGCTGCATCCCCTCCAACTATAATTGATTAAGTCATAAGTCGATTCTATAATGGTACTATTAAAGTCTTCTGAAATACTTATCAATCCATCTCAAATTATAAACTCGAATACAAATAAAACTAGTATGCACTTTTTTGATAGATACTTACTTGAAGGAGAGTAATGGTATTGCCTGATTTAAGTGATAATATTATGGAGCATAACAAACAAAGGCCATTTGACTTCACATTATCGTTAATCGGTGGCAAGTGGAGAATGAAAATCATGTATGAATTATCTTCCGATAAGATTTTGCGTTATGGAGAGCTAAAGCGGAAAATTCCTGCTATCACTCACAAAATGCTAAGTTCACAGTTAAGCGAACTAGAGAACTCTGGAATTATTCATAGAGAAGAATACCCTCAAATTCCTCCAAAAGTGGAATACTCCTTAACGTCAAAAGGAAAGAGCTTAATGCCAATATTAGAGGAAATGTGCAAATGGGGCGTAGCCAATCAAATATAAATAAAGGACGAAAGCCCGAGCAGAAAACCTGCCCGGGCTTTTTAAGTTTAGACAAGCGCTCCTTATGACCCCCATGGAACAATCTCGAATACAGTGCCGAGGTTAGAATCAGACACTTTCATAGAGCCGTAAACCCCTAAATACAGCCGGGTTTGATTCATATTGGTTCCTAGACCAACATAATAAGCAGCTTGTGAGCCGAAGTTATAATCGGTTTCAATCACAGAGTAATCATTTGGTCTGCAATCCGCTTTGACCTTGGTATACGCCAAAACTCCCCTAGCAGGAGCATGAGAATTTGCTTGTTTCCGGGCAAGGTCGGTAAACACGACGCTCCCCCTTAAATCGGGGATTTCATTCCCGCTATAGGCTTGAACGCCTGTTAGAGCGATTCCTCCAAACTTGTCGGGGCGGGGATCTTCATGATAATAACTGGTTAAAGGCTGTAGACGCAGCGCTGAAGTTTTTAAGGCTTCATCGTAATAGGCAATGTTTTTCTCATTCAACATCGCGTTTGCGGGACAGTCTTTTGGCACGGAAGTAGGCAAAACGCCTTCCCACCCTCGCCAGCCAAGGTTGATACATTCCTCTTGGTCAAACTCAGACCCCATGATAGAAGCTTGAACAACGTCAGTAACCGGTATCTGAAATCAACGAACGACGATATTCGCCTGCGCGTCATTTGCAACTTCTTTCGCGCCGACCGGACGCTGGGCATGAAGCTGGCTGAGGAGCTAGGCGCCGATATCGGTTCATTTATCCCGCAAGGCATCTGATCTTATAGCTGTTTTTTCGACTCGGGAGGATTGAGAATGAAGGCTGAATGGAGAAGAGCATAGCAGTAATGAAATGCGAGCGCGCAAAATTTTGCGGAAAATACGAATCAATTTTTCGGTGCCAAAATCAATATCTTATGCAAAAATTATACATGGTAATTGAAATGTTATTTAGGATAAAATGTAAATAAAAGTGTAGTTAAGGGATGTTGCGTATTCAAAAAACTGTCAGGTTATATTTGTGTAAAAATATTTTTCAATTAAATAAAGTGTTGAATTTTATGGAGTGGAATTTGTTTATTAATATATAGGAGGTTTTGGATGAGAAGCTCCTACTCATATGCATTGACGCTAATAGGCTCATTTACTTTGGTAATCACACTATTCTTTTATGGCTTGCAAAATGCCCTTCCGGTAAACCCATTGGAAAATATGAAAATATCGGCTGTGTTTAAAGCATTTCCGCAAGGATGGGGTTTTTTTAGCAAGAATCCTCGGGATGAAGTCATTGTTATGCTTGATTCTACCTATCGACTCGCGCCTAATTGGCCTAATAACACCTGGAGTAATGCCTTGGGTTTAAAAAGGTATGGGAGAACTCAGGGAATTGAACTTGGCTTACTTTATTCAAATGTACCCGAGGGATTGTGGGAAGTATGCGAGACAGATTTGGCTACTTGCACCAAAAACGCGGATGTCCATTTAACTATACAAAACACAACACCCAATCCGGCCTTTTGTGGTGAATTCACTTTAGCTATGAGAGAAGTAGTCCCTTGGGCTTGGGCTGACATATTAACTCCCGAAGAAATGCCGTCAAGGTATGTAAAGGTGGTATCGAGTTGCTCAATAAATTAAACAATTTTGCATACGACTGGGCAAAGGCCAAAAAGCCGTGGACAAATGTCTATGGATTGGCTCGATCGTTAATTGCCTTATCTACCATGTTTACTCTGTTAATGAATGAAGTATCTACCTTTTTCAAACCGGTTGCCGGAGTGGCGGAATTTCCGACTTGCTCCATATATAAGATTAGCTTTTTTTGTTTGGCTCCGAACGATTACTCTTCATTGAATGTAATGAAGTGGATCTTAATTTTGTTATTATTAATAATTGCCTCCGGATGGCGTCCCAGATTTACCGGGGTGATACATTGGTGGATCGCATCATCCATCCAGAATACGGCTGTAACCCTTGATGGCGGGGAACAAGTAGCGGTTGTTCTTACACTGTTGCTAATACCTGTAACTCTATTGGATGGAAGAAGATGGCACTGGTTGCCTGCAACCGTTCCAGAAAGGCCTTTGAAAATCCAAGCCACAATAATAGCGAGTGTATTTCTTATTGCAATCAGGATTCAAATGTCAATCATTTATATGCAAGCGGCTATTGCAAAAGTGAAAAATCCAGAATGGATTGACGGAACAGCGCTATATTATTATTTCTATGATCCGATGCTTGGGTTAAACCCATTTTTGAAAAGAATATTTGATCCAATTCTGAACTCGCCATTAGTCGTTCTTCCTACCTGGGGAACTATTGTGCTGGAGTTACTGCTGGGCGCGGGAATTATAGCGAATAAAAAATACAAGTTGCTTTTACTTTTTTCAGGGTTTTCTTTACATATCGGCATTGCCGTAATAATGGGACTTTACAGCTTCTCGCTTATTATGTGCGCTGGTCTAATCATTTCCTTTTATCCAAGCGAACGAACTTTTTCATTTTTTCGAAAAAGGGTGAAAGCGGCTACATTCAACAACAAAGTAGCAGTCATAGAACAATCTGGTGAATTGTAGCTTATATTAATAGTTATAATCGACAGCCAAAATAAATCAAAGAAAAGGAAGGATAATAAACCCATGAAGAAAATGTTGATTTTCTTCCTTGCGCTGGTAATTGGTACTGGCTTTAGTTTGCAAGGAAACTCGACTGCAGTAGCAAATGGGAAACTTGCTATTTTCACTGGTGAGCAGCTTTTTGCAGGGTTGTTTTTCGCTCAAGGTGAGGTTGCAAAGAGGCTTTCGCCAACATTGTATTCCAAAGAGTTGCTTGCCGCTGCAAATACGCCTGAGGCGCTGTTAGCGGCAAAAGATGTAATAAACAAGGTGAAAACGCAAGACGCTCAATTTTTCTCGTATTTTAAAAGTGCAATAGAGTCCAAAAACCCGCTGCAAATTCAAATGGCCTTCGAAAGAGGGGGAGAATTGCTGATCTCTATTTATAAAGAAATGAACTTGCAGGTAGACCTAGCGGAATTTGAACCAGGATCGGCAACTGGTCAATGTCTAGTGGTGGGACTCGTAGCTTTATTTTATGCCGGTGTGGTCGCTCAGGTTGCGGCTGGTCTTGTATACGTGGTGGGCGGAGCCGTTTATTTTTATGCGGCAGCCGTACAGAAGACTCATGGGGCTGTAAACAGTATAGGTGAACCTCGCGGTAACCTGAGTAACGAGATATTTATTAAGAATGTTGTAACCGCTCTGTAGTTACAAAGTTTAAAATGGCGGTCGATTATAACAACCTTTTTCCAAACGCCTACTTCAATTCCGGTTTATAATTGAACCTGCTTCATTACAGATTGGAGTGATTTTTATTATCTTCAAGAGCAAGCGCGATATTTCATATAACATATTGTTGACGTTGATGATATTGATTCTAGCTCCAATTGTTGTCCTTCCTATACTCAAGATTTTGGAGAGCGGTCAATTTTCAATTGTACATTCTCTTATATCCCTTTTTGGAATAGTACTAATACCGGTAATCTTAGGCATATATTTCGGAATCCGTTATCTGTTTGAAAAAGAAGCATTGGTTGTGCGAACTGCCTTTATAAAAAGCGTTATTCCATACACTTCGATTATAAAAGTGCAAAAATCTGTTGAGTTATGGACGGGATTTCGCATTTTAAGCTCGCGGGACGCCATTACGATATTCCATAAAAATGGAGAAGTAAAAATCTCGCCTGCAGACAAAGGGGCATTTTTAAAAGAAATACACAAGCATTGTCCCCAAGTGAAATTAGAAGTAGACCTTTGACAGCAGGTAAATCTGAATCCTGTTCATTTTCGGAAACATGGATTGAAACTAAAATGATTTGGAATGTAAAAATGAGATGATATACAAGAGGAACCAACTGCCCAAATACGGGCAGGGGTTCCTTGTTTGTTTAGACTCACCTTTCCAATATGGAGGGTATGGAGGTAACAACGACGCGGTCCAATCCGATCGTACAGATTGACGCGATTTTCTACCTGCTTTCGTTCGGCATGATAGTACCGTGGCGGTTGGCTATGGTGGGCAATTATTTGCGCTTGCGGAAATTGGAGGCTTAAGCGCTAAGTTGGTCATACTACCCATTACCGAATCAAAAGGGATAATACCATTCTCTTGAACGAGAGGGTATTTTTTAAGTTTAGACAAGCACTCTTTATGACCCCCATGGAACAATCTCGAATACAGTGCCCAGGTTAGAATCAGCCACTTTCATAGAGCCATAAACCCCTAAGTATAGCCGAGTTTGATTCAGATTTGCTCCTAGTCCAACATAATAAGCAGCTTGTGAGCCGAAGTTATAATCGGTTTCAATCACAGAGTAATCATTTGGTCTGCAATCCGCTTTGACCTTGGTATACGCCAAAACTCCCCTAGCAGGAGCATGAGAATTTGCTTGTTTCCGGGCAAGGTCGGTAAACACGACGCTCCCCCTTAAATCGGGGATTTCATTCCCGCTATAGGCTTGAACGCCTGTTAGAGCGATTCCTCCAAACTTGTCGGGGCGGGGATCTTCATGATAATAACTGGTTAAAGGCTGTAGACGCAGCACTGAAGTTTTTAAGGCTTCATCATAATAGGCAATGTTTTTCTCATTCAACATCGCGTTTGCGGGGCAGTCTCTTGGCACGGAAGTAGGCAAAACGCCTTCCCACCCTCGCCACCCAAGGTTGATACATTCCTCTTGGTCAAGCTCAGACCCCATGATAGAAGCTTGAACAATTTGAGTAACCGGGATCGGTTGATAATGAACGAATGAAAAGACGGATTCTATCAGTTCCTGTCCGACATTTCCTACGTATTTCACATACTTATTATTGAACCTTTGATAGGAAATGCCCGGTATATTTCGTACTCCTTTGGCGATGACCGTAAGCGTCTCCTGAATAGGCACGGGCAGCTCATTAAACCGTGTAACGACGGGCGGAGGTTCAGTAAATGCATGCATGGCTACATCAATTTCAATGATTTTACCTGCGATCTCCATCATATTTTGGCTTAAATTAAAAGGGTCATAGGCTGATCCGCCATCTCCGGTCGTTAAAACAAGTCTTCCTGTTTCAGGTGAAAAGTTTAAGCTGTTGACACCATTATGATTTAAAAAGGGCCTTCTTATATGGAGTAGTGTACGCCGCATTTGAGGTTGCCCGTTCAATGGAAGAATCCATTCTTCGACGGTATCGATATGGTCGTATTGTTGCTCCCTATCTGTCCACTGTAGGTTTAAAGTGCCAGGATCGCACGGGTTAGGTTTAAAAGATTCGGAAAAAGCTGCTGGACCTTGGGTTCCAGCTACTGAGTAATGGAGGTAGAACAAACCGTTATAGTAAAACTGGGGATGAAAAGCTAGACCTAATAGTCCGCGTTCGTCGTATCCGCCACTGGTGCCGCCTAGTTTTAAGACTTGCTGACGTATATTTGCAAATGTCCCGATCACTCCGTGTCTCATGTAGAAGATCTCTCCGACCTGGGTTGCAACAATGATGCTTTCGACCGAGTCCCCTGGAAAGATAGTTGTTTTTATAACCGTTGGCATATTGATCCTGTTAACAATAGGACGTAGACGGACTTTAACTTTTTTCAACTATATACCCTCCCGGTTGTCGTTATCATTAACAGCGTATGATAAATTTAGTTGATTAGACCGGGAATAGCTCTACTGCAAAGCCGACGAAATTCAGGTTTTTCCTGATTTTTCGCTCGGCTTTTTCTTTTTGGGGGAGACCTGCGCGGACTATACGGGGCTAATAGCGTGATTGGCCTAAAGTTACATCTTATACTTGTACCGTGGTGTTTTACCCATACACCTTTGCCGCTTTGATCATAAGCTATCCCGAAAAATAATTTGAGGAGGCTTTATATGGCTGCAAAGGCGAGCGTTAGTCCTCGATTTAAAAGACTTTGTACCCAATTCGGAAGAATTCTGGGCGGTGAATCGGAAGTTGAGGAAGGTCCGGTTTGTTTTGTCATGCGAATGACAAACTTAAGAGCGACGATCCTGAGAAAAAGAACGCGCTCCCCTTTGGTTCAAATGCAAATGTTTTCGTTCGAATCGCTTGATAAGTCGGGTCGCGCACTTTGTTTGGGCGAGACGGCTGTACACCAAAATCAAGTTAATCGATTGTTGTCCAATCTTCGTAAACGTGGAATAAAAGTGACGGCGCTTCACAACCACTGGCTGAATGAGACTCCTCGTTTAATGTATGTGCACTGGGAAGCCATTGAGAATCCGATTGTGTTTGCTAAAAAATCCAAGGAATCCATTGCATTCTTGGGTTAATGCGGCTTAGCGATGAAACTATATTCATCATATTACGAAAGGATGATATCTTGTGGCAGCTCAAGTGAAAGCAAGTCCTCGTTTTAGAAGGCTATGCAACCAATTCTCAACCATTTTAGGCGGAACAGAACATGAAATTACAAAAGGTCCAGTTTGTTTTGTTTCTAGAAATAGAGTATTTAAGGCAAAAATATTAGGGAGACGCACCACATCGCCAGTCGTTTTTTATCAGTTATTTTCGTTTGAATCGTTGGACAAATCGGGCCGCGCGCTCTGTTTAGGGGAAACGGCCCTCTTACAGAGTCAAGTTAATCAATTGCTGTCCAACCTTCGTAAGCATGGGATCAAAGTAACAGCAGTCCATAACCATTGGCTGTTTGAGAACCCGCGTATTATGTATATCCATTGGGAGTCGATCGATAATCCCATTTCATTTGCAAGGAAAACGAAACAATCTATTGCATTCTTAGGTTAATTTGAAGTTAATGCGGATTGATTGCCCTCTCTTTAACGAGAGGGTTTTTTTATTTATTGGGAGCGGAAACGCAACGGGTTTAAATTTTGGGATTATTACTAGAAAATAGACTATTTCATGCTTGATATTAAAGAGAACGTCCTAAATTGGGCGTTCTCTTTTTGACTGACTTATGATTAGCATGAGCGTATTAGAACTCGTGCTTTTGTGTTTTTTTAAAGCCAAATAAATCGAAAGAATGGCATAGGATGCCTTTATGGATGATGAAGGATAGGCTGTAAAGCAGAAGATTACTAGGAAAAATCAATTCGGATTTGATAATCATTATCATTTGGATTACCATACAATTAGGGTATGGATTGAAGGAGTGAAGGTAGATGTCAGAGGATATGAATTTCACTAACCACTTTACAAAAGAGATGATTGATATAGCTGTTCGGCTATGGGCAGGCTCATCCATTTCATTAATAGATGTTCGTTACAAGTTGATAGATCCGGACAAGCCGATCCAAAATTACAGGATGCCGACTAGTATGCTGGTGTATACCTGTGGCGGAACGGCTAACGTAAAACTGGATCACACACGATATCAATCCGATCGGTTTGGTATTTTTCATGGAGGGAAAGGGACAGAACTATCGATTCATCCTACAGGCAAAAGTCTTGAGACTTACATGGTGCTGTATAGAGCAGAAACTCCGCCATTTTACAAAAGAGAAATGTGTCGCTTATTAGACAATATAAACCCGTTTGTACAAGTGTATGGCTTCTCACCAGGGAATCCCATTTTTTTGATGGAGAAGTTTTTGATTATGAAAGACCGCTGGAATCGTGAATCCGTGTTAAATCAATTTTATTCAAAGATCGTACTGTATCAGATTATCTACGAGATTTACAATGAGCTGGAAAAGGGGGATATTCTCTACTTCCAGCCTGATTATGTAGTTTTCGTCAAGAAATATTTGGAACAACACTTTAGTGAATCAGTGTCCATTCAACAACTTATTGAAATGCTGCCTATTAGCAGAAGCCAGTTAGTTAGGCTTTTTAAAAAACGTGAGGATAAAAGTATTCAGGAGTATTTGAATGAGATAAGGTTGGATGCGGCTAAGCGACATTTGCAATACACCAATGCTACTATTCAGGAAATTGCTGCTGGGTGCGGTTTTGTGGATGGACTGAATTTAATCCGTATGTTTAAAAAATACAATCATATGACACCGAATGAGTACCGGACAAAAATGATAACGAATATGGACGTTAATGATATTGATAATGATTACCAATATCATTACAGTGAGAGGAGACTAAATCAATTAGTCGAATCTAGCAGAAATGAGGAGTTATTGATGTTTGGAAAGAAAAGAAACAGGGAAATGATATTGGCGGCTGCCATGAGCTTGATGTTGTTGTTATCGGCGTGTACATCGAATGCGCCTGTGAATAATGGAGCGGCGGCGAGCACGGCAGACACGACTCGGACAATATCGAATGCTGAAGCTACAGGGACCGAGGTTGTGACACAGCAAACGAGAATGGTGAACACCTTAAAAGGAGAGGTGGAGGTACCAGTTAATCCGCAGCGGGTCGTTGTCCTGTATTTGATGGGCGATCTTCTTGCTCTAGGAATAAAGCCCGTTGGTATCTCTACTCTGGTGGGAGGAGATGATGCTGCAATCGCTAGCGAATTGGATGGTATCACCACTTTGGGGGATGGCCAACCGAGTCCAGAAGCGGTGATTGCCCTTGACCCGGATCTCATTATTGTTACAACGGATGAAATTTACAACAATCTGAATAAAATTGCCCCTACTATTTACATACCCTATGACTTGCCCGTGGAAGAACGTATGGAAATTCTCGGAGAAATATTTGGCAAAGAAGATCAGGCTAAAGGGCTTATGGATAACCTTTATGAGAAGGTGGAGCTAAGCAAGCAGAAGCTGCAGCAAGCCGGTATCTTGGATAAAACCGTCACAATTATGGAAAGCAACAAAGGTTCTATGGCCGTAATGGTGGGGATGGGCTATGGACGGGGGTCGCAGATCATTTATCAATATTTGGGGCTGAAAGCACCTGAGATCGTGCAGCAGGAAATAGACAATTCCAAGAATGATGCAACTAGCATGGATGTCTCCTATGAAGTGTTGCCTCAGTATGCTGGTGATTATGTGTTCCGCTCTGCCTTTGAAGGAATGGCGGATTTATCAGATAACCCCATTTGGAATAACATTCCGGCAGTGAAGGAAGGGCGGCTTATTGATATGAGCTTTGGCTTGTTTTTCTACAATGATATCTTTTCGTTAGAAAAGCAGCTTGACTTTGTCGTGGATAGCTTGCTGGGCATTGGGGAATCAAAGAAACTCCAATGAGCGAAATACTTGTAGAAGGTTTATGTGCTTGGAGGACATTTTGAGCTAGAACTTAGAAAACGATGTTAACAACGATTTGTTTGCGTGAAGAAATCAGGACCTGCGGAAGCATTTATGGGCAAAACTTTCATACGCTGCAATTCGAAATGCCGCTGTCATCTATTAGTTGACGGCGGCATTTGTATCTGACCTAGTATCCCATAGACTGTTTGAATAGCGAGCCGCTTAGTATTTCGTCAACAGAATATTCATCCACTTTTTCCACTCGGCACCTTCTTGCGCAAGTTCCCAAACGCCCGCCAATGTCCGTCCATCTTCCCCAAAACTACCTCGGAAACGTTCGGTCGATCCGATTATGGTCCATTCGCGTTCATGCAGCTGTGCCTTGTAATTGGCGACTACCCCGCGATTGTCGTATGACGTCGTCACATACTTGCCGTCTTCTTCGTGAAAACCGATCATTTCTATTGCTTTCACTTCGTCTTCTCCCATACGGCCATCCACATGGTGGATAAGGAAGAACTCTCCCGGAAGCCACTCGTAAGTATCGATGGCATTCAACTTCACGGACGTTCCATTCGGTGCTTGGATCGTGCCTTCCGTTTTCCACTTGCCAATGAACGGTTGCAGACGTTCCATCGCTGACTGGGCGGTCAATTGTTTGTCATCCATTCGCCTCTCCCTTTCCATCAGAATAGTCCCAATATAACATGCTTTTGGATATCGCATTTCTTTCCGATTGCGATGTTATGCATCGTCAAATTCGATTCCGCGCTTTACAGAAGCGGAGATTTTAATGCTACTGATTGGAGTAAATGGGATGAACAAGCTCGTAGTTTCTACTATTTTAGCTTACTGAATAACACAGCGCGGATAACCGTGTCATAATTGGTGGTAAAGAGAAGCGTTTCTAAAAAGAGGTCAAATACGGTTGACTTTAATATAGATAGAGTCTCCACCAAAATGTCTGAAAACCCTTATTTAGCAAAAGGTTTTCTTTTTTTTGTGAAATTAAGGTGATTTATGAGAAAACAATAGAGAAGAGCCACGAAGCGACAGGGCCTGTTCTTTTGTCACGAATCGACATTCAAGCAGGGCATTAGAAGTATTTCATATAGGACTAAGGGCACTTTTGTTTATTCTATGTTTATTCTCGTATTGTACAATGATGCCGATGCCTATCAATTGAGGATCGAATCTCACTGATAGATGTAGAAGAGACGGTAGTTCGAGTTTACAATATGCTGCGAAGGAGACTAGAAGATGACTCGAAAGAGGATAAGAGTTTTAAAAGGAATTTTTGCGGGATTTCTCGTTTTGGTTATGCTTTTGCCTGATTTTGTTGTTGGAGGACAAAGGGCAATGGCAGCGTCGCTGACCTTGGCGGATCCTAGCCTCAATATTTATCCAGACCTTTCAGTACAGTCATATCCCCCGAATGGTAACATACGGATAAGCACTGGGAGTGTAGTTGGAGATAGAGAAGACAGTAATCCGGAAGATATCGGAGATGAGAGATATGTCTTTGATTATTGGGAGACCGATAATAATGGCGGCATGTCAAACAAAGAAAACCATGGGATATTATGGTTTACCCTAGGCAGTACCTTAGGAATGTATGATTTGAACTTTTACTTCAAAAAGCAAGTATGGGACGGCAGCGACTGGGTGGATACCGGCGATGTTGATATGAAAACAACCCATTTTCTAGTATCAAATTGGCCGACTTTAGCCAATGTATCAAACGTTAAAGCTGAAGTCGAGCCTTCATCGACAATAAACAGCGGCTCATCTTTCACGTTAGTTGCTGAAGGAGACCGTCAGCTCGCAGAAGGAATATCACATCTTGATCAGAAATTTATTCCAGATAAATGGATATCGTCTGAACCTGGTAATCCGGAGGGTTCTTTTGTTTTGGATAGCGACGACAGATACACTTCATTGTACACACCTTCAAGCAGCGGAACTTTTACTGTGACGGTTAGGTTTGTAGAATTGGAGTACAATGGATATTTGAAAGAATGGCAACCACGTTCGAATGGTCGCAATCCCTCTAAGTTTCTGAGTGTAACCGTTCAGTCTTACAATGCAGATAAGTTCAAAAATAAGCTTACTTTGAGCTCAGAGTCTATTGAAGTAGGCGAAACGGTCACTCTGACAGCGGAGGGAGACGGCCCTACGGGCAGTACGTACTATCAAGGGGACACACGCTATTTACCAAAGACATGGTCGTCAATTGAAGGAGGCGGAAAGACAGGTTCCTTCACACTTGGTGAAGACGGCAGCTATACCTCCCAGTATACTCCCGGAAATCCAGGGCGCTTTGAAGTAAATGTTAGATTTATGCTGCAAAGGTGGTACGACGGTCGTTGGAACGATCAATTTGAAGAATCCTTGACGACGTTGCCCCTCCCGGCTGTGACAGTAAACCGAGCTCCAGCAAAACTGGCAGACTCTGACAAAAACAGCTTGACAGCCAGTCCGAGCGAAGTTTCGTTAGGAGGATCAGTGACGCTCACGGGCAAAGGTGACCGCCAAGAAGCAACCACCGGGAACACCTACGATGAAAGGTTTGTGCCGATTAGCTGGGCATCGGAGGAGAACGGGAAGTCGGGAACATTCACTAAGGACAGTAACGGCAACTACACGTCTGCCTATACGCCTTCGGCGACAGGCAGTTATCTTGTAACAGCAACTTTCCAAAAGTATATGCTTTTTGACGGGACATGGTACGAAAACGGAAAGGATACAAAAACGACAACGGTGACGGTAACGGTCCCGACGGAACCGACGGAAGCCAGCGCCGGCAACAACAGTGTCAGCGCGAACCCGAGCAGCGTAACGGCGGGCACCGAGGTCACGCTAACGGCTGAAGGCGACCGCCAATCGGCGAACGGCGTATTGGCGGGTGACGAGCGTTATGTTCCGGTAAGCTGGAGCTCGACGGAGAGCGGCAAGGAGGGAGTGTTCGCCAAGGGCGACGATGCAATTTATACTTCCGATTATACGCCTGCTTCTGCGGGCACCTACACGGTTACGGCGACATTCCAGATGCAAGCGTGGGACGGTACGTCGTGGCGCGATGTTAGCGGAGCGACGGATACGAAGACGACAACAGTGACGGTTACGGCTGCACCAGAATTGCCGGAGGCGAACACTGGAAATAACAGTGTCAGCGCGAACCCGAGCAGTGTGACGTCGGGGGCAACGGTCACTCTGACGGCTGTAGGTGACCGTCAATCGGCCGACGGAGCATTTGTCGGTTATGAGCGCTATTTGCCGGTAAGCTGGAGCTCGACAGAGAGCGGCAAGATGGGTACGTTCACGAAGGACAATAATGGCAACTACACATCCGACTATCTGACTTCGGCAGCTGGAAGCTATACGATCACGGCGCTATTCCAGAAGCAAACTTGGAATGGTACGGCATGGGTAGCGGATGCCGATGAGACGGATACGAAGACGACAACGGTGACGGTCACGGCCGCACCGGAACCACCGACGGAAGCAAAAGCTGACAACAATAGTGTCAGCGCAAGCCCAAGCAGCGTAACGACGGGCAAAGAGGCCACGTTGACGGCTGCGGGCGACCGCCAATCGGCGGACGGTGCATTGGCTGGTGACGAGCGTTACGTGCCGGTAGGCTGGAGCTCGACAGAGAGCGGCAAGACGGGTACGTTCACGAAGGACAATAACGGCAAGTACACGTCTGCTTATACGCCTTCGATTGCTGGAAGCTATACGGTCACGGCGACGTTCCAGAAACAAACGTGGAATGGCACGACGTGGAGCGATGTTAGCGGAGCGACGGATACGAAGACGACAACGGTGACGGTCACGGCCGCACCTGAACCGACGGAAGCGAAAGCTGACAACAATAGTGTCAGCGCAAGCCCAAGCAGCGTAACGACGGGCAAAGAGGCCACGCTGACGGCTGCGGGCGACCGCCAAACGGCGGACGGCGCATTGGCTGGTGACGAGCGTTACGTGCCGGTAGGCTGGAGCTCGACAGAGAGCGGCAAGACGGGTACGTTTACGAAGGACAATAATGGCAAATACACGTCTGCTTATACGCCTTCGGTTGCAGGAAGCCATACCGTAACGGCGACGTTCCAGAAGGAAGCGTGGAACGGTACGGCGTGGGTGGCGGTTGCTGGAGCGACAGATACGAAGACGACAACGGTGACAGTGACAGCCGCACTGGAACCACCGACGGAAGCAAAAGCTGACAATAACAGTGTCAGCGCAAGCCCAAGCAGCGTAACGACGGGCAAAGAGGTCACGCTGACAGCTGCAGGCGACCGACAATCGGCAGAGGGTGCATTGGTTGGTGACGAACGTTATGTTCCAGTAGGCTGGAGCTCGACAGAAAGCGGCAAGACGGGTACGTTTACGAAGGACAACAATGGCAAGTATACGACCGCGTATACGCCTTCGACAGTCGGAAGCCATAACGTAACGGCGACGTTCCAGAAGCAAACGTGGAATGGTACGGCGTGGAGCGATGTGAGCGGAGCGACAGATACGAAGACGACAACGGTGATGGTAACAGCAACACCGAGTCCGACAGAACCGACAGAAGCGAAAGCCGATAACAACAATGTCAGCGCAAGCCCGAGCAGCGTAACGACGGGCAAAGCGGTCACACTGACGGCTGATGGCGACCGCCAATCGGCAGAGGGTGCATGGGTTGGTGACGAACGTTATGTTCCAGTAGGCTGGAGCTCGACAGAGAGCGGCAAGACGGGTACGTTCACGAAGGACAATAACGGCAAGTATACGGCCGCGTATACGCCTTCGACAGTCGGAAGCCATACCGTAACGGCGACGTTCCAGAAGCAAACGTGGAATGGTACGGCGTGGAGCGATGTGAGTGGAGTGACGGATACGAAGACGACAACGGTGACAGTAACAGCTGCACCTGAGCCGACGGAACCGACAGAAGCAAAATCAAGCAACAATAGTGTTAACGCAAAACCAAGCAACGTAACATCGGGCGGAAAGGTCACGCTGACGGCTGATGGCGACCGCCAAACGGCGGACGGCGCATTGGTTGGTGACGAGCGTTACGTGCCGGTGAGCTGGAGTTCGACAGAGAGCGGCAAGATGGGTACATTCACGAAGGACAATAATGGCAAATACACGGCTAATTACAAGCCTTCGGCCGCTGGAAATCATACGGTAACCGCAATATTCCAGAAGGAAACGTGGAACGGTACCTCGTGGGTGGCGGTCGCTGGAGCGACGGATACGAAGACGACAACGGTGACGGTCACGGCCGCACCAGAACCGACGGAGCCGACGGAAGCGAAAGCCGACAACAACAGTGTCAGCGCAAGTCCGAGCAGCATAAAGCCAGGCACAGCAGTCACACTGACGGCTGAAGGCGACAGGCAGTCAGAGGACGGAGCGTTGGTCGGTGACGAGCGTTATGTACCGGTAGGGTGGAGCTCGACAGAGAACGGCAAGACGGGTACGTTCACGAAGGACAATAACGGCAAGTACACAACAGCTTACACACCTTCGGCCGCTGGAAGCTACACGGTAACGGCGACGTTCCAGAAGCAGAAGTGGGATGGTACGACGTGGAGCGATGTTAGCGGAGCGACAGATACGAAGACGACAACGGTGACGGTCACGGCCGCACCAGAACCGACGGAGCCGACGGAAGCGAAAGCCGGCAACAACAGTGTCAGCGCAAGCCCGAGCAGTGTAACGCCGGGTGGAAAGGTCACAATGACGGCTTCGGGCGACCGGCAATTGGCGGACGGAGCATTTGTCGGTGACGAGCGTTACGTGCCGGTAGGCTGGAGCTCGACAGAGAACGGCAAGACGGGTACGTTCACGAAGGACAATAATGGCAAGTACACGGCTGCTTACACACCTTCGGCCGCTGGAAGCTACACGGTAACGGCGACGTTCCAGAAGCAGAAGTGGGATGGTACGACGTGGAGCGATGTAAGCGGAGCGATGGATACGAAGACGACAACAGTGAAGGTAACGGCCACACCTGAACCGACGGAACCGATGGAAGCGAATGCTGGCAACAACAGTGTCAGCGCAAGCTCGAGCAGTGTAACCTCGGGCGGAACGGTCACGATGACGGCTGCAGGCGACCGGCAATCGGCGGACGGAGCATTAGTCGGTGACGAGCGTTACGTGCCGGTAGGCTGGAGCTCGACAGAGAGCGGTAAGACGGGTACGTTCACGAAGGATAATAACGGCAAGTACACGGCTAATTACAAGCCTTCGGCCGCTGGAAGCTATACGGTAACAGCGACATTCCAGAAGCAAACGTGGGACGGTACTACGTGGGTAGAAATCACCGGAGCGACGGATATCAAAACGATAGTTGTAACCGTTAGAAACGGTGGCTCAACTCCGTTGCCGTCACAGGATCCTTCAGAATCTACAGATTCAAGCGAATCTGAATCCAGCGTTATTGTTTTGGTTAATGGCAAAGCCGAAAATGCAGGCACAGCAAAAGAGGCTACAATTAACGGTCAATCGGCGATAATTATCATCGTTAATCAAAAGAAAATTGAAGAAAAGCTTGAGGCTGAAGGATTTGGAGCGGTCGTGACGGTTCCGGTAAAAACCAATGCCGATGTGGTGGTAGCTCAGCTTAATGGTCAGTTGATTCAAGAAATGGAAGACTTGCAGGCTACTCTTGTTGTAAAGACTGATCGTGCAATATACACCGTGCCTTCCGTTCAGATCAACATGAATGAGTTATCGAAGCAATTCGGAACAAATGTTTCGCTGCAGGACATCAAGGTAGAGCTTCAATTTGGCTCAACGCCGGCTGATATGGCGAAGGTCGTCGCGCAAGCGGCAGCGAACGGAGGCTTTACGCCTGTAATGCCAGCGATGGACTTTATCGTCAAGGGTACCTATGGCGACAAGACGATAGAGATTTCAACCTTCAGCGTATATGTTGAACGTGCTATTGCAATTCCGGATGGCGTCGATCCGAACAAGATTACGACTGGTGTCGTCGTCGATCCGGATGGCACTTCTCGCCATGTGCCGACCAAGATCACGGTGATCGATGGCAGGTATTACGCCGTCATCAACAGCTTGACCAACAGCACGTACTCGGTCGTGTGGCATCCTCTCGAATTCAGCGATGTCCAGAACCATTGGGCCAAAGATGCGGTGAACGACATGGGGTCCCGCATGGTTGCGAGTGGCACCGGCGATGGAAAGTTCAGTCCAAATCGCGATATTACTCGTGCCGAATTTGTGGCGATTATCGTCCGCGGATTGGGGTTGAAACCAAGCAAAGAAGCCGCTCCTTTCTTGGATGTCAAAGGGACGGATTGGTATAATAGCGCAATCAGTACGGCAGTCGGATACCAATTGATTGACGGTTTCGGGGACGGTACGTTCCGCCCGAACGACAAGATTACGCGGGAACAAGCAATGGTCATCGTCGTCAGGGCGATGAAGATTACCGGCCTAAACGCCAAACTATCGGCGCAATCGGCTGAATCGCTGCTTCATCCGTTTGCAGACGCATCCGCTTTGTCCGATTGGGCGAAGAGCAGCGTTGCGGATAACATTCAAGCAGGCATTATTTTGGGAAGAAGCAATACGCAACTCGCACCGAAAGCTTACATCACGAGAGCCGAGGTTGCGACGGTTATCCAGCGTCTGCTTCAAAAATCCGATCTGATTTAATAGCAACGCTCAAAAAGAGACCTGGAATCCATTGAGATCCAGGTCTCTTTTGCCTTGTTCACTCAGCTTGGGCGTAATCAGAAAATATAGAAGATGAGACCTTTGCCCTCCGTTGCAGCTTGGCTGAAGAAACGCCGGATTTCGTTAAAATGCTGCAGTAGGTAAGCGAAGAACGCGTCCGCATCCTCTTCTGAAACGACGCCCGGCTCAAGAGGATATACTTCTTCCTTGAGCATGGTGGGAAAATCATAACGCAAGCGGAGCTGAGCTTCATCTAGCTCAGACATAGCCTGCAGCGCTGCTGCAACTTGCTCGGCACGCAAGGAAAACGCCCCGAATGAGCCAAAATCGATGCCTTTGTCGGACGTCAGCGGCACAACATAGCCAAGTGGGGGACCACCATCGGCAATAACTCCACAAAGCAAGTAGTGTATCGCCTCCCAGGATCTATCAATGCTCAGTCCGGGATAATGGTCTATTTTCAAACTCTTCAATGCAATGTCGCCTGCAGCGATTTGCTGCACCAGGTTGTCATCCATAGTAAAGTAATATCCGCGCATTCCCATATTGTCAGCCATCCTTCCATATTTAGTAGTGACTATACTGTATGAACTAAATGTAACATCTTGGAATTATGTGTTTCAAGGAACCTTGGACTTAAGTCTAATACATTTTATTAAGAACATTTAGCCCGATAGTCCAGATAAATTGCCCATTTGTGTATTGAGTAAACGGGCTGATCACTCTATAATTAACCATGTCGTAATTAATAATGATTATCATTCTTGATTGATGGAGGTAAAAGAAGTGAGTGGAATTAAGATCGTTGTTGCGCGTATTTGCGTGATAGGAGTTATAACAGCATTGCTCGCCGCTTGCGGAAATCAGCAGACTGGGCAGCAGCCTGAGCAGGCTATGCGTTCGTTCGAGCATGCCTCAGGTGTGACCGATGTGCCAGTCGAACCTATGAGAGTAGCAGCCGATCAGCATATGGGGCAGTTGCTGAAGCTGGGCATTAAACCGATAGCCGTGCGCGAGAACATGCTGAAGGAAACCTGGATTCCTTACGCGAATCTGGAGGAAGGCGCATTGGATGGCATAGAGGATTTGGGAGGATTCCCGCTTAATCTGGAGAAGCTGACATTGGTGGAGCCGGATCTGATTATTAACGCATTGCCGGCTAATCAAGAACCATATAGCAAAATCGCGCCTACCGTTCATATGCCTTATTGGTCGGAGAAATACAAATCGCCGATGGATAAATTTCTGGACATTGCCGATTTGTTCAACAAAACCGATGTGGCCAATCAATGGATATCAGAGTTCGATGGCAAACTCGCAACCGCAAACGAAAAGATTGTAAGCGCCGGCCGATTAAAGCCAGGAGAGACCGTATCGGTCATGGCCGTCTTCCATAACAATGTGTATGTGTTCGGCCCTAACGGAGCCTATGGCGGTTATTTGATATATGACGCCCTCAAGCTTCAGGCAACCGAACAAGCGGAAGTGCTGCGCGGAAAAGATATGGGAAGCTCTGAGCTGTCCATGGAAGTCGTTCCGGATTATATGGGCGATCATGCCTTTTTTACGGTTGTCGATGAAAGCAAGGCAGATGAGCTGATGAAAAGCGATTTCTGGAAAAGCATTCCCGCTGTCAAAAATAATCAAGTCTACTTCTACGATTCCAAGATTTTTGCAATGGACGATCCATATTCACTAGAAGCGCAGCTCAGCATTATTACCGATCTGCTGACGCAAAATCAATAAAATACCAAACCCTTCAACTCGTTATCCGCCTAGCGCGGATAACGAGTTAATTATGTTCTCGGAGGAGAAAAAGTCTCATGGCAGAGTACTCGGACCTAGACGTTCCGTACGCACAATCCCTATCATTCAGATTGCTTCAGATTCAGAGCTGCTCTACGGCCCAAAGCGATGTCTCCTATTCATTAAGCCAATTTTCATTGATTGCTGTCTTAAGAGGTGAGCTGCTAATTTCCGGCGCTTGGGGAGAGTCAAGCCTGTCAGTTGGCGAGGTGATGTCCTTCGCTTCACCGGCAACTTTCCGTATTCAGCCTGTCGATCCTTATGCCAGTGACTGGTATATTGTATCGTATTCGATGCATGTCACGGGTGGTAATCCCAACAGGCTGGAAGCTCAGCACCCCATGCTTGTGCCTAATCGAGAACAATGGAAGGTCTCGTCGCAGCGGCTGACGACGGGGTTGAATCAGCTATATGACAATCGGCTGCATACGGACCCCTTCATGCAAATGGCGCATCATATTCAATTTCAAGAATGGATGATTTGGCTTTTGATGGAACGCAGGCTTCACGCCGGGCGATTGCAGGAGCAGAATAGCGTTAATGCCGTGCAGCTTGCCGTGAAATATATGCAAAGCGCCTACTATGAGGATATTACGGTGGACAAGCTGGCCAATGAAGCCCAGATGAGCAGGCGGCAATTCACGCAGTTATTCCGACAAATGACCAGCAGAAGCGTCAATGAGTATTTGACGGAGCTCCGCATCAGGAAAGCGAAGCAACTGTTGCTTGGGGGCGGTCAACTGGCGGATATCGCACAAGCCGTCGGTTATCGGGAAGAAAGCTATTTCTATCGCCGATTCAAGCAAACTGTCGGATTGTCTCCGCGCCAATATGCGCGCACCAAGCAGCAGCAGTATCGTATTTTCACGCCGACGATGACCCCGATGCGCGTTGTAGCCGATCAATATATGGGGGAGTTATTGAAGCTGGATGTTGTTCCAGTAGGCGTGCGGACCCAGATGCTCAAAGAGAGCTTTCTATCTGCAGGGCAGCGCAAAAAATGTGTGGAGAAGGGGACAATTGATTTGGGCACAGGATTTCCCGTCAGTCTGTCTCGTATATCCATGCTGCAGCCCGATCTTATCGTCACGCAAAACGAGCAGCAATACAACGATCTGATGCAAATTGCTCCTACCGTGCTGATCCCCTATCAAAGTTTGGAGCCGCTTGAAAAGTTGCGGAAGATGAGTCGAATTTTTGAAAAAAACAAGCTTGCGGAGGAATGGATCGGGGATTATGAGTGGCGCGCAGAACAGACGCGTAAGCAGATTCAGAATAAACACGGCATCTGCTCCTCCGTGACCAACTTGCTGCTGATGCAAGGCCAGCTATTCGTGCTAGGTGAATATGGGGGATACGGGAGCTATAGTCTTTATCGATCGCTCGGGCTCGAGGTGCCTCCTGTCCAACGGAAAATCATGAATGAAACCGTGGTCAGCGTTCCTATTGAAGTGAGCGATCTGCCTGCTTATGCCGGCGAGCATATTATCGTATCCAGCTATGAGGATATATCCGTGTTGACGGAAAGCGCAGTTTGGAACAGCCTTCCCGCTGTACAAGCGAGGCAGGTCTACTTCAGCAATCCGTATCGTTTTTCCTTCGAGGACCCTTATTCGCTGGATGAGCAGCTTTCATTTATTCGCTCCTGTCTGCTTGCCTAGTTATGCTTCACCTTTAGAGCGTCAAATACTCCATAATTTGTTTTCAAAGCAGCTAAAGCACAAGCACCTAAGCACCTAAGCACCTTTTAGTAGAACACATGATATCGATTCTGAAAATCAGCTCTTATATGTATTCAGGATCAATATAAGGAGCCATTTGAATTACGAGCGGGAAGTAGTCTTATCGACTGCTTCCTTTCTTATTAAAATGTACAACTTTAGTAGGACTACAAACTCTATTCATTCGAATTATAATGGCTGATGGAGTAATTAACGGATATCGGATAAGGAGAATGGTCAATTCGTAGGTGTTGGGTATAGCGGGTGCAGGAGGGTAATTCGGCATATGAGTTTGAAAACTACTTTAAACAGGATAAAAATGTTATTATGAACTTAATTAACTATCTTAAATATTTTAATAGTAACCAGTGCGGAAGGAAGTGTAATTGGTGAAAAAGAAGCTTGTTGCCATCGTGCTTTTAGTTGCTAGTATTGGACTCATCTTTACTTTTAATAATCAAGATGTTGTGTCTGCAAATATAGTCACGACACCTATTTATGCAATAGAAGATACAACAATCGTTTACGAAGAAATTGGTGCAGAAAAGTTTATGTATGAAGATGGCAATTGGGGCTATCTTGATGTAGGTTATCAAGGCACCTATGGAGGGCCTCTTGAAGTTCAATCCCTGCTCAAATATGAGTTGCCGCCGACCCCGGCCGGGTATGAGATTGAAAGTGCAAATCTGTACTTTCCTGTAACTGGAGGCAGTCTGAGAAGTGGAGTTCCCTTCACATTCAAAGCTTCAGCAAGTACAAATCATGAATGGATTCAAGACCAAGTGACTTCTCTTACATTACCAGCACCTACTCCTGGCTCCACACAATCTATTTCTGTAGCAAACAATGTTCCTCTTAACAAGCCAACTCTTGGTCCTATCGATTTTACGAGCTATATTACACAAGAATCTCTTAAATCCACCCCAAGAGCTACAT
The DNA here is from genome assembly GCF_056269225.1 of Paenibacillus sp. J31R120. NCBI lineage: Bacteria > Bacillati > Bacillota > Bacilli > Caryophanales > Paenibacillaceae > Paenibacillus > Paenibacillus sp. J31R120. The sequence goes on from NZ_JBWDNN010000004.1 coordinate 198,122, forward strand.
TTATCCTCTCAGGCTTTTCTTCTGAAGAAGCACAAGCAGCTGGTATTTTATATCAAGATCATTATATTCAAACAGTCGGAAGTAATGTTACCACTAACAATGAACCGTATTTAATTATTACGTATACGGAAAATGCAAGTATTGAAATAACAGGTGTTGTCAATGGTGGTGTGTACAATACAAATGTGACGCCACTATTTAACATGGGTACGGCGACGCTTAATGGAAATTCTTTTTCAAGCGGTACACCTGTAACTGCTGAAGGCTCTTATACGCTTGTCGTTACGTATGGAAGCCAATCAGAAACGATCCAATTTAGAATAGACAAGACCCCCCCGACAGGAAGGGTGATTGTGAATCTAGGCCAACCGTATACGAATTCTGTTGCTGTATCGGTTTACGTGACGCCAGATGCGGGAGTAAATGATGTTACTCATATACGATATTCGGTTAATGGGAACCCATTTACTCAGATGCCTTATGTGCCAAGCTTTATGCTAGCCATAGGAGCCGCTAACGGAGATAAGGTTTTGGCCTTCAAGCTTGTTGATGGAGCAGGAAATGAATCTCCAATATACCAAGTAACCGTTACACTCGATACGGTTGCGCCAACAGGTTCTGTTGTTATTAATAATGGCAATTCCTATACAACAACTCGTGAAGTGATGTTGAATCTAACGTTAGACAGCGGTGTGACCGATGTGGTAGGCGTACAATATTCAGATAACAATAGTTCTTGGTCAGGTATCGAAACCTTTAGCACAAGTAGAGCTTATATGTTGCCAGCAGGAGATGGCAATAAAACGGTATATGTACGTTTGATTGATCGAGCAGGCAATATTACGGTTATTCAAGATAGTATACTGTTGGACACAACAGCGCCAACAGGGACAGTTGTTGTGAATGATGGCAGAGCTTATACGAATAATGCCAATGTATACGTTGATGTGATGCCAGCCACAGGAGTAACAGATATTGTGAGCATTCGCTATACAATCAACGGATCAGCGCCAACGACTATTGCTTATTCGAATTCCTTTACGATTAATGTCGGAAGCGTGAATGAAGTAAAAGCCATTACGGTAGAGCTTATTGATGGAGTAGGGCATGTATCTCCAGTATATAGTGCTACGGTGACGCTGGATACGGTAGCGCCAACAGGAACGGTTGTCATTAATAGTGGAGCAGCGTATACAACTAACGCTGAGGTAACGCTAGACTTTACATTAGGAGCTGGTGTGAACGATGTCGTTAGCGTACAGTTCTCAAATGATGATTTGACGTGGTCATCTGAAGTGGCATATACCGCAAGCATGAACTATACGCTCCCAGCAGGAGATGGCAGCAAGACCGTCTATGTTCGATTCATTGACCGAGCAGGCAATACAAGCTCCGCGCAAGACAGCATAATTATGGATACAACAGCGCCAACAGGAACGTTAGCTATCGCATCAGCAATAACGAATGATACAAGCGTGACACTCACGGTAACTAGCGGCGATGCCAATTTTATGGAGCTGGGCGAAGCGGGTCAGCCTTACGGAGCGCGAGTAGCTTATAGCAATAGCGCGCAGACATACACGCTTCAGGATACGCAGGATGATGGCGTGAAAACTTTGCAGGTTCGCTTGTCGGACCTGGCTGGAAACACAACCGTATTAACAGTAACGGTTATCCTGGATCGAGTTGCGCCAACAGGCACCGTAGTGGTGAATAATGGCAAGTTATATACAAATGATGCAAATGTTGCAGTTGAAGTGACGCCAGCAACAGGTGTAACGGATATTGCGGATATGAGATACGCCATAAATGGATCAACACCAACAACGATCGCTTATACAGATAGCTTCATCATAGACGTAGGAAGCACAGATGGAGAGAAAGAAATTACGGTTGAGCTTATCGATGAGGCAGGCAATGTATCGCCGGTATATACCTCAACTATTACACTAGACACAGTGGCTCCAACTGGAACCGTTGCGATTAATGGAGGAGCTGCCTATACAACATCTGCGGAGGTAACCCTAAACTTCACTTTAGGAGCAGGTGTGACGGATGTTGCCAGCTTACAGTTCTCGAATGACAATCTGACATGGTCGAGTGAACAAGCGTACAGCCCAAGCATGAGCTACACATTGCCGGCAGGTGACGGCAGCAAAACCGTCTATGTCCGATTCATAGACCGTGCAGGCAATACAAGCGCAGCTCAAGACAGCATTACGTTGGATACAACAGCGCCAACAGGCACGCTAACCATCACATCACCTGTCCTCACGAATGATACAAGCGTGACACTTATGATTACAAGCAGCGATGCCAACTTTATGGAGCTGGGCGAGGCTGGTCAGCCTTACAAAGCTAGAGCAGCTTACAGCAATAGCGCACAGACGTACACACTGCAAGATACAGAGAAAGACGGCGTAAAAACCTTGCAGGTCCGCTTGTCAGACCTGGCAGGCAACACAACAGTATTAACTGCAACGATTACCCTTGATCGAGTTGCTCCAATAGGCAACGTCGTGGTGAATGAGGGTAAACCGTATACGAATGATGCGAATGTTGCAGTTGAAGTGACGCCAGCAACGGGTGTAACGGATATTGTTAGTATGAGATACACTATCAATGGATCAACGCCAACAACGATCGCTTATACGAATAGCTTCATCCTAGATGTGGGAAGCACAGATGGAGAGAAAGAAATTACGGTTGAGCTTATGGACGGGGCGGGCAATGTATCGCCTGTGTATAGTTCAACCCTTACATTAGACACAGAAGCACCAACAGGGACAGTCGCGATTAATGCAGGAGCTGCCTATACAACAACTGCTGAAGTGACTCTTAACTTTACATTAGGAGCAGGTGTGAACGATGTCGTTAAGGTACAGTTCTCGAATGATAATTTGACATGGTCGAGTGAACAAGCGTATAGCCCAAGCATGAGCTACACATTGCCGACAGGTGACGGCAGCAAGACCGTCTACGTTCGGTTCATAGACCGGGCAGGCAATACAGGCACAGCGCAAGACAGCATTGTGATGGATACAACAGCGCCAACAGGCACGCTTACCATCACATCGCCTGTCCTCACGAATGATACAAGCGTGACACTTACGGTTGCAAGCAACGATGCCAGCTTTATGGAGCTGGGCGAGGCTGGTCAGCCTTACAAAGCTAGAGCAGCTTACAGCAATAGCGCGCAAACGTACACGCTGCAAGATACAGAGGAAGATGGCGTGAAGACCTTGCAGGTTCGCTTGTCAGACCTGGCAGGCAACACAACGGTATTAACGGCAACCGTGACCCTGGATCGCGTTGCGCCAACAGGCAACGTCGTGGTGAACGAGGGTAAATTGTATACGAATGATGCGAATGTTACGGTTGAAGTGAAGCCAGCAACCGGAGTAACGGATATTGTACACATTCGATACGCCATCAATGGAACAACGCCAACAACGATCGCTTATACGGATAGCTTCATCATAGACGTTGGAAGCACAAATGAAGAGAAAAAGATAACAGTTGAGCTTATGGATGGGGCGGGCAATGTATCGCCTGTATACACTTCAACCCTTACATTAGACGCGGTGGCGCCAACAGGAACAGTTGCAATAAATGGCGGAGCTGCTTATACAACAGCTGCGGAGGTAACCCTTAACTTCATGTTAGGAGCAGGTGTGAACGATGTCGTTAAGGTACAGTTCTCTAATGACAATGTGACATGGTCAGGTGAACAAGCGTACAGCCCAAGCATGAGCTATACATTGCCGGCAGGTGACGGCAGTAAAACCGTTTATGTCCAATTCATTGACCGAGCGGGCAATACAGGCGCAGCTCAGGCAAGCATTACACTGGACACGGTAGCGCCAACAGGACAGCTAGTCATTAACCATAACGATGATTTCACAAATTCGTTAAAGCTTGAGCTAACAGTAACAACTTCTGATCCAAGTGAACTGGCTGGAATTCAGTTCTCATCGGACGGAACAACGTGGTCAGCGCTTGAAGCCTATACGAATGCAAAGCAATGGTCTGTAGAAGGCAATGGCAAAAAAACAGTTTATGTTAGATTTGTTGATCATGCTGGAAACGAATATACGGCATCTAGCTCTATCTATGTGGATACAGTAAAACCGATTGCATCGATTGTGGTTGAAGATGGAGCAGCAATTACATTCAATCATGTTGTAGGTTTGACGATTGATGCATCTGACCCAGGGCGAGAGCTGGAGGCTGAGCTTGTCATGGAATTGTCCTATGATGGCATTAGCTGGCTGCCTGCGGAAAGCTATACTCAACATAAAAAGTGGACGGTAAGCAGTGGATTTGGTACGAAGCAGGTCTATGTACGTATGATGGATGAAGCGGGCAATGTTTCCGACATCGCAAGTGCCACGATTATTTATCGCTCTATTCCTAAACTGAATAATAATACGGTAAATGCGATCGAAGATACGCAGTATCCATTGGCACTGTCAGATTTCACATATACGAATGACGATGGCATGAAGCCGGACTCCTATACGCTAGTTTCATTGCCGGAGCATGGCTTGCTCATGCTGGATGATGAAGAGATTGAAGCTGGGGCAGTGCTTACAGCCGAACAGCTTGCCAAAGTTGTCTATGTACCACAATTAAATTGGTTCGGTACTGAGCAGCTTGAGTGGAATGCCAGTGCAGATGGTGTTGCAGCAGCTGCGGGAGCAGTTCTGACTATTCAGGTTGCAGCGGTAAATGATGCTCCAGTGGCTGAAGATTTGGATCTGACCAAAACGAATTTTAGCCCGGCAGAAGGAACTCTTGCCGCCAAGGATATAGAAGGGGATACATTAACCTATCATATGGTGGATGCTCCATCAAAGGGGAAAGTCGTGCTGAATACTAACACAGGAGCATTTACTTTTACACTGGATCATAATCAAAATGGAACTTATGCATTTACTTATCGGGTATTTGACGGTACAGACTATTCGGATACCGCTACAGTAACCATCAAGTACGCAGTGAGCGTACCTTCTGTCGAAACGCCAGTACCAACGCAAGTTAAGCTGAAGCTAGGTGAACAGGGACCTGAAATTTCAATTGCAGGTCAGATCAATGATCAGGGAAGCTCTATTGAGGTTCATGTAACAGAGGAGCAGCTTACACCGTTAAATAAATCGCATGAAAATCAGACTGTTGAATTGAGCTTAACTGGGGAATATTCAGATGCCAAGCTCATAATCTCCGATAAAGCGCTGGATGAGCTTGCAGCAAACGGCAATAGTCTGCTATTTACATCACAAGGCTTACAATATAAATTGAGCAATCAGGATTTAAAACAAATGCTAACGGCAAATCGCAACAGCTTTGTAGTTGGCATAAAGCATGAAGCCGGAGAAGTGCTGACTCATGCACAGGAGCAAGCAGTAAAAGGCGCTTATCAATTAATTGGAGCTCCAATTACAATTGAGCTATTGGCACGTAGTGAAGGAGTTAATCCGCTGCAGTTGCAAGGGCTTGGAACAATCGTGCTAAGCTCAGCTGGTGCGGGGGAACTGCCTACAGCATTGTTGAAGCTCTTGCCTAATGGAGTGCAAAGCCCTGTATTAGCGACCATCTCAATAAAGGGTCAAAGCTATCAGGTTCATGTAACCAACTACGGATCAGGCACTTATTTGCTAATTCGCAAGCAGCCTGGATTTACAGACATTTCTGGCTGGTCAGTTGCAGCTATTGAGAAATTGGCTTCGAAGCTTATCCTAAATGGTGTGAATGAAACAACCTTTGAACCGACTCGCGCTATAACCAGAGCTGAATTTGCTAGTATCATTAGCAAGGCTCTTGGGCTAGTAAATATCTCCGGCAGCGTGAATTATACCGATGTTGCTGCAGGGGCATGGTATTCAGATGCTGTAGCAGCGGTGGCGAAGCTTGGTTTTATGAATGGTTATCCGGACGGAACTTATCGACCAACTCAGCAGATTACAAGAGAAGAAACGATGGTCATTGTAGCGAGAGTGCTAGACTATCTTGATTCTAAAAATGTATTATCCGACGCTGAAGTTGATAGTATCCTGGGAGGATACAGCGATCAAGAGCAGCTTAGCAACTGGTCCAGAAAAGATATTGCTTTCACCGTACGAGAAGGGATTATTATGGGCAACAACGGAATGCTGTCTGTAAAAGATCAAGTGACGAGAGAGCAGGTTGCTGCAATTATCGTTCGTTTGCTGGAGTATGCAGGGATTCTCTAATTGTACGGATGTGCCATAGTAGCAGTAAAGAGAGTTCAGGTGAATATACCTGAACTCTTTTGTATTCAACTGTAATATAAGAGAAGGGTGTGAGATGAACAAAAATTTTGAAATGCAGTCACATTTATGTCCACTTGGATAGTTATACATGGTAAGCAGACAAGAAAATGAAAAGAGAAAGGAGGTTCACAATCATGGATTTGAAGAAACACATCGATCAGGTTCTGCACGGAGATGTTCATGCATTTGAGATGATTGTTCGCCATTTTGAAAGAAAGATATTTGCGTTTTGTTATTTCATGCTTGGCAATCGGCAGGAAGCCGAAGATGCGGCGCAAGAGGTCTTTTTTAAGGCCTATCGGAATTTGGCAAGCTATCGGCATGAAAGTGATGAGTTGCTATTGGCATGGTTGTATAAGATTGCGTCGAATCATTGCAGGACATTGCTCAAAAGGAATAATAAATGGTACCACCTGATGCCTTTGTTTAGGAATGACGGTAATGAGAAGAGTGCCGAACAGGCATTTTCCGATAAAGCTGATGTACAGCTGCAGCTGCTTGAGGGTTTAAACGCGGCAGAGAAGGAGATTCTGGCATTGCGAGTCATCGAAGATCGGCCTTTCCAAGAAATTTCAGCTATCTTGGGTATTAGCTCTGCTACAGTGCGAAAGCGATTCGAACGCATTAAGGTGAAGTTAATAAAAAATCGAAACCAATTGGAGGGCACCCGATATGAACAGCGATTTGAATATTGATCGATTAATTCACAAAATGAAAGAAACCAGAATACCCGACGCTGAGATAGCCGGTAAAGTGATGCAAAAAGTACATTCCTTCCATGGCAATCAGCGTGTTCAAAAACAGCAGCGGTTCAGGATCAGCCCCATCTGGACTGCGGTGTGTGTCGTGTTATTGATTTCTACTGCATCGGTAAGCGCTGCTGCTCTCCTCAAAACCAATTGGAATGGAATCCAAATTAATATCCGTGATTATGGCGAGAGTGCGTCCCAGCCTGCGGAGAAGAGTGATATCTCCTATAAGGAGGAGCTTGAGGCGTTTTTGTTTAAAATGTCAGATGTTTGGGAGACGTTATCCGTAGATGAAGCAGCGAAGCAATTTTCATACCCTCTATTGAGACCGCAAGATAGCAAATTTACACTTGTGAAATCGGTTGGTGTCGTGCCGAGGGACCCTAATTATCGCGTGAAGACAGCAGGCGAATGGTTTGTGAGCGGATTTTACGATTTCTTTCAGTGGAAACAAACAGATATTGTGGTAAGACAATATCTAGACGGGCATATGACGGATTCTTTGCGAGATCCCAGCAAGACGCTGGAAATGAACTATGGAGCTTCATGGGAATATGTTGAAATTACAGATGATATACTGGCAATGTATGATGGAGAGAATTTCTTATCAGTAAGCTATAAAACGGCTGATCTTAACGTCATTACTTTAGAAATAAGCGGAGATTTGAAAAAAGCCGATATGGTCGCACTCGCAAAGACATACGTAGGGAAATAATGATAGATAATAGGGCACTTCGAAGTGCCCTATTATGCCGTTTACATCATGCAGCTTTCCGTTTAAATAGCAGGTACATAAAGAAAGGCGCGCCGATTCCGGCGGTGAAGACGCCCGCAGGGATATCGAGCGGCAGGAAGAGCATTCGCCCGGCTAGATCCGCGAGCAACAAAATGATGGCGCCTAGCACTGCCGATAAGGGGATGATCAGCTTATACGAATGACCGACAAGCTTCCTGGCCATATGCGGCGCCAGTAATCCGATAAACGAGACCATACCTGCAACGCCGACAGCAGCTCCCGCGAGCGCCACGCTATAAAACAACAAGACCATTCGGCTGAGCTGAAGCCTGCTACCAAGTCCGACGGCAGTCGCTTCTCCTAGTGATTGGACATTAAGTTCTTTGGCGAAAAGAAAGGATAACGGGATAAATACAGCGACCCACGGCCAAAGCACCTCGATATACGTCCAATTCGTCCCGTAGATACTTCCCGTCATCCAGTTCAGCACTTGTGCGGCTAAGTAGGCGGGACCGCTGATAAGTAAAAACATCGTCAGCGCGCCCATTGCGGTAGATATGCCTATGCCGATTAGGACGAGTCTAAAAGGGGAGATCCCCTTTTTCCAAGCTAATACATAGTTGATCAAAGCGGTAAGAAACGCACCGGCAACAGCGATAACCGGTACCCAGTGAATGCTATAACCGGTGACCAGGGTCATGAACGCGACGACAGCTACCGAAGCTCCTCCCGTCACACCCAGCAGATCGGGGGAGGCGAGCGGGTTACGAATGACGCCTTGAAGTACGGCACCGGCAACCGCCAGAGCAGCTCCAACCAATATGGCGGCGAGGATACGCGGCAAACGGAACTGTATAATGATCAAGTCGCTTGCTTCTTCGTTCTTGCCGATGAGCGACAGAAAGGTCTCCTTAAAAGGGATGCTCGTCCCTCCAAAAGACAAGCAGACGATAGATAATGCCAACATGGCGAGGCTAAATCCGGCTATGATGAAAACGGCCTTTTGGGTTTTTCCTTTATGCATGCTTCCTCCTTCTCGCCACATGGATCAGGAATGGCACGCCGATAATAGCGGTTGCCACGCCGACCGGAACTTCCTTGGGCATAAGGATGAAACGCGAGACAAGATCTGCACATACAAGCAGAAGGCCCCCCGTTAATGCGCAGTAGGGCAGGAGCCAGCGGTAGTCGTTGCCCACCAGATAGCGGCAAAGATGCGGCACAATTAAGCCGATGAAGGCGATAGGACCAGCAGTGGCGACCGAGCTGCCTGCCAGAAGCACAACGGCAATTACAGATAGTACCCGGATGAGCAGCATGCGCTGTCCCAGGCTCTTGGCACTCTCATCGCCAAGTGCCATCACATTAAGCGAGCCCGACAATAGCAGTGACAAGAGCCAGCCGATAAAGAGATAAGGCAGTACAATGAGCAGATGATCCATTTTCCTGTCTGCCACCGAGCCGATCATCCAGAACAAGGCCGCCTCAAGCGATTGCTTGTTCACTAGCATAATGCCGGAAGTGATAGACGAGGCGAATGCCGCAATGGATGCACCGGCCAGTGTGAGCCTAATCGGCTCAAAGCCGCTTCTGCCCTGAAAGCCAAGTGTGAACACAAGCAGCGATGTGACTGCAGCGCCAGCCAAGGCGATCCAAACCATTCCGCTCATCGTCAGAGATGAACCGAGAACGGCCAGCGCGATCACGATAAATAATACAGCGCCAGCATTAATGCCGAATATGGAAGGGGAGGCGAGCGGATTCCTGGTCAGCACCTGCATAATGGCGCCCGCAATCGCGAGGCTTCCTCCAACCGCTGCCGCAATGAGCGCACGAGGCATCCGGGTGTTCGTAATGATAATGTGAGCGTCGGAGCCGTCATATTGGGTATAGGCCAGCCATACATCTCTGATCTCAAAGGTATGGATGCCGTACAAAATACTGGCAAGCATGCCGGCGAGCAGCAGCAGGAAGCCAATGATCAAGCCCGCTTGCTTGCTTCTGCGGCTGTGCAGCCCTAAAGCCATATGGATTCATTCCTTTCATCATAAACAAGCTGACGTCTCATAAGCACGACGTCAGCTTGCGTATTCCTTATGCCAAATTACTTGATGTCAAAATAGGCCACGATCTCATCAAGCAGCAGGTTTGCAGCTTTGTAGCCGCCCGCTGTATTCCAAATCGCTTCATCCACTTGGACGACCTTATTGTTTTGCACGACATTTAATTTTTTGAACAGGGGATCATTCATCCACTCCTCAACCACTTTGGCGGCATCCGTCTTGCCGGCTGCTTCCGTCACAAAGTAGAACAAGACATCGCCGTCCATGCTAGGAATGGTTTCTTTGGACATGACTTCAATGAAGGAATCCTTGTCCTGCGATTCCGGACGTGCGAAGCCAAGATCGTTCAAGAGTACGCCCGAGAACGTTTGCTTCTGATAAATCCGCACCTGAGAAGCCGAGAAGCGGGCTACCGATACTTTGGTATTCGCTTTGTCGCCAATTTTGGCTTTTACCTCAGCCACGCGCTGGTCGAACTCTGCCATTGCCTTGTCGCCTTCTTCAGTCTTATTGACAGCTTCCATGTACAGCTTGAAGTTAACTTTCCAGTCTCCGCCCAAGTCCTCCGCGAATACCGTTGGAGCAATCTGATTCAGCTGCTCATAGATCTTTTCCTGTCTAACTTTATTCCCGATAATCAGATCCGGCTTCAAGCTGGCGATCAATTCAATATTCGGCTGCAGCTCATCGCCGACCGCTGTAACCTCCTGCATGTCATCCTTGATATGGTCATACCATGGATCGCCAATCCAGGATTGGACAGCTCCGATCGGTGTAATGCCGACGGCAAGCAGCGCCTCCGTGCCTTCGTTCGTAAGAATAACGACACGCTCAGGCGTGCCTGTTAGCGTTGTTTCTCCCATTGCATGCTTAATGACGCGAGATGCATCGGCAGATGGCGCATCCGTAGGAGCAGGAGTTGTAGTCGAGACATTGGTGCTCACTGTATTAGAGCCGCCATTGGCCGAATTCGTATTCGATGGACCAGTTGAGCAAGCGCTCAGCAACAAAATCAAACAAAGCAATAATGAAGCAGCCATCGGTGTTCTTTTTCCGCTGTACATAGGTGATCTTCCCACTTTCTTGTAATGATAATGATTTTCATAACCATTACCACTATACCGTCTGAGTCTGCGTGGGACAATGGCATATCTTGAACGATCGGCAGGATTATTTTGAACTTTTGCTTTGAATTGACCTAGCGAGAGGCCCACATGTTTTTTGAACATCCGATTAAAGTAACTGTCATCGGAGAAGCCTACGCTCTCCGCAATTTCTTGCAACGTGGCATCTGTGTTCAGCAGAAGCTCCTTTGCCTTGTCGATACGAAGTGCAATCATATAGTCAATGGGGCTCTTACCAACAGTCTGCTTAAACTTCCGCGACAAGTAGCTCACGCTGCAATCAAGTCGTTCGGCAAGCTCGTCGAGTGTGACACGATCCCCATAATTCTCTTGAAGGTATCGCATGGCTTGTGAGACAAGATCGACCTTCTTGCCTTGAATGCCTTGCTTGCTCATCTGACTTAAAAGCTCATGTACAAATTGATAGAATAAGATTTTTATATGTAATTTTTCTAACATGCTCGGCTGCAGCCACTCTTTCTCCATTCGTTCCACTAGGTGGTATAGAGGGAGCGGATAGTCTGGAGCAAAGCTATATTGCAATTGGAATGGATTGTTCGACTCCATCAGCTTCACTAAGGGCTGGCGTGCAGGCAAGGCCAGAACGGCTTTATAAAAAATCATATAATATTCGAAAAAGTGCTCAACCGCAATATCCAGGCACATTCCTTTGCCGCCATGCAGCACATGAAACCGATCTACGAAGCTTGCGTTTCCGTCCATCCACACCTGCGCACTGCCGCGAATCGTATACACAAAAGTGCTGGCAGGCAACCGATAGGATCGCAGCTCATCTCCCGGCTCCAAGACCGTGTGGCGAACATCTATCACTTTGATCGAAGCTTGATTCCATAGCAATAGGTGATCACTCATGTTCATGGAGTCATTTCATTCCCTTCCAAACGTATCAGCATAGCGATGAGAAACTATCTTTTATTATAAATGATAACGATTCTCAATTACAATAGATAGATAAAAGTTTGAGGCTATCCGAGCGGATAGCCTCTGTTCATTAATATGGCCATTCTAGATAGCGCTGAGTATCATAAGCACAAGGCCTGTCTCAGAAGGTCCAAATGACATCTAATTTCCATACTCTTTCCAATACTTCTCAAGGCGATCCTTAAGTGCGGCATCCAGATCTTTTCCATCCTCTGCATCCCATTGAGCCTTTACGATGACATCCGACAAAGGTCCGCTAAGTCCTCTCCGGCCACCTGTCATGCCCAGCTCGGGCAACCATTCAATTTGGGAGTACCACCGTTCCGCGTAATCTTTGGTCCCGCCGGCATTCTTGACGATAAACAAGCGGTGCAGGATGTTAGCTTCGTCTCGATAGTTGTAGTAAAAATAGCCCTTCTTTTTAAGCGCATCTGTAATATCGAATTTTTCGCCGTTTACGCTTGCGATGAGGCGTCCCCAGGATTTCTTCACGAGCCAAGGCCCATCGCCATCGCCCCCCATCACCTTTGTAGAATTGCCGTTTATTTCATAGTGTAAGCTGTCGCCGTTTGCAAAGGTAACCGTTTGTCCTTTACCTTTAAAAAAGCGATCGTACATCTTTTCAATGTCGCCTGATACTGCAGCATAGGCCGTTGCCGAGATGAGGATTAGAAGTAAGCTGGCAGATAGCGAGATAAGTATTTTGCGATAGACAACTCGGCCTTTTCGAGTTGATGGATACGAAGTCTGGCGCGGTTGTTCGATGGCTGTCCACATCTTCTCTTTCTGATCCTCGTTGGGAGCAATAGCCTTGAATAGTTCATTGATATGATTATTTGCCATAATATCCTCCTAAGCTTAGCTTCATGAGCTTGCGACCCTTCGCCAGCTGGGTTTGGATCGTGCTTTCTTTTCGGTTGATCATGCTTGCAATTTCTTTGACCGAATAATCTTCGAAATAATAGAGATAGAGTACGATTTTGTATTTCTCGGGCAACGCCAGCAGGTATTCAAGCACCTCTCCGGGTTGTCCAATTTCATCCCCAAAAACCCCTTCAGGCAAGCGCGTGATCTCGACTCTCCGCGTTCTCCACCAGTTTTTCAGCAAATCTCTGCAGTGGTTCTTGGCTGTTACGATTAACCATGCCTTCTCATGCTCGTGATCAGAAAAAGACGTGTTGGAGTGTACTAGTTTCATAAAAATGGATTGAACGGCATCCTCCGTATCTGTTGGATTTTTGAGATACATGAAACAAATGCGGTAAATCATTTCTACGTTTCGTTTATAAATGTCATGCATGCTTTCACCCCGTATATGTATAACACGATCGTGGATCAAGAAATATCCTTGTGAACTTGGGCAGAATAAATAAAGAGGGGCAAGGAGCCCCTCTTTTTCTTTTATCCGACTAACTATCGTTCCTGTTAGTTGAATCTATATGAATAAGATTACCATTGGTTTTTATTTCTCTTTGATACAAGTCATACAGCTTATCAATTGAAGAGCTTGATAGGATGTGGCTGGCTCGCTCAATATCCTTACGTTCCCAATCGAACCAACGCATTTCTTTTAACATGTCGATTTCTTGATCCGAGAAGCGTTTCTTTATCTCCTTGGCAGGATTGCCGCCAACGATTGTATAGGGCGGCACATCTTTAATCACAACGGATCCCGCTGCTACAATGGCGCCTTCGCCGATTCTCACACCCGGCATAATCATGGCGTTCATGCCAATCCAGGCATCACTTTCAATGATGGTATCCCCTTTTGGCTCGTAAGAGGTGGAAATCTGCTCCACAAATGGATAGACGGTAATCCAATCCGAACGATGATTGTGATTCCCACCCATTAAAATGATGACGCCACTTGCAATGCATACGTAATTTCCTATAATTAATTTATCTAAAATCCAGCCGAAGTCTTCGGCGGGATTAAATAATGCTCTTGATTTTTCATCTCCCCAAAGGTATCTCACGCATCCATCTTGAAAATCATGATTATTGTAATAACCAGAGTAGTAGGAGTATTCCCCTACTTCGATCATTGGATTGGTGACGATATCCTTCAGATATTTGATTTCCGACCAGTGGTTGAACCGATGCTGTGTCATGTATATTCCTCGCTTCCAAGTAATTTAAATTCTTTTACTTAGAAGCGCAATACAATGGCAACGTTCTTAAACCTTTTCAAACGACGAATCATCGTCCTCATCCTTTTCCTGTTGATGGGGACATTGTAACAATGAATCTTTTGCAGGTCAATTCGAAGGGAGTCATTACCATGGCCAATAACAATGAAATCGCTGCAGCAGAGCTGTCGGCAGAGCAACGCGAAGCATTATTCAAAGCATTGAAAGCACGGTTTGAGAAAAACATGATTCGTCATGAGGGTCTTGATTGGGCGAGTGTACAAGCGAAGCTTGAGGCCAACGCCGGAAAACTGTGGTCGCTCAATGAGATGGAGAGAACGGGCGGCGAGCCGGATGTTGTTCATTATGAGAATAAAACAGGCGAATATTTCTTCTATGATTGTTCGGCGGAAAGCCCGAAAGGCCGCAGAAGCCTGTGCTACGACAATGCAGCGCTGGAGTCGAGAAAGGAACATAAGCCGGCTAATAGTGCGGTCGGAATGGCCTCTGAGATGGGCATTGAGCTGTTAACGGAGGCACAATACCGGGCGCTGCAGCAGCTTGGAAATTTTGACGCAAAATCATCGAGCTGGGTCATAACGCCTGACCCTATAAGAAAGCTCGGCGGAGCCCTCTTTTGCGACCGTCGCTACGATACTGTCTTTGTGTACCACAATGGGGCAGAGTCCTATTATGCTGCAAGGGGCTTTCGTGGTTCGCTGAAGGTGTGATCAGAGCGGGGAGTGATGCGCTTTATGAAAAGAGTACAGTTCATCACATTGACCATAGGCATTTTGTTTATTCTGTTATCGATTACCCCGGTAGTGCTAATTGTACGTGAGTGGATCATTGATGCTTACGTAGATGCCAGGTATGAAGTAAAAGAAGTATTAAACATAAGAAATGAGTCCAGGAAGAGTGATCGCGGGACTGAACCTCTGGAATGGAAGGGGAATGTAATAGAGGTTAAAGTTGAAGACACAGGAGAGCTTGCACCCAAAACGATTCATCGAGCACAACAAGAAGAACATATTATGAAAATATCCATTTTCATTAATGGCAATCGAGCAGTTGAACCCGCTGATGGAAGAATATAAAAACTCGCAGTCGTGGCTAATCATTAGCATGAATGATCAAGGGAATACAAGTGAGAAAATCTTCTCCTATTCCGAAAGAGGGAGTCACTGGTTAGGCGTTAAGCTAATATTGCTTTCCTCGCAGTCGGACTTCGTGGATATCAATCGGATGTATTGGCCCATATTCCCAATCTCTTTTTCCCGGTTGTATTTCCAATAAGCACTTTCATTTTGGGTGTACTCATGGTTTCTTTTATACTTGTAAAAAGAAATAAACCATAATGAAAAGAGGGGCGAAAGTTATCAAGACCTAAATGAAAAAAACTAAAAAAATTAAAGGGCATAACATATTTTATATGACTAATATGTTATGCCCTTTCTTATTCAAATTACGAACCCATTAATACAATTAAAATACATTCCAAAGTTTGAACCTATTAATAATGAAAAATTGTGTTATCTTTGTAAAAGCATATCGACGTGAGGAATATTATCTTCTAAATATTTTTCAGATATGGTTTGGAAACCAAAGGAACTATAGAATTTTGTTAAATAATCTTGGGCTTGGATTTTAACAGTTGTTTCTTTTAATTCGTTTTGGATAAAATCCAGCCCTTTTTTTAAAAGTTCCCCTGCCATTCCTTGTCCTCTGTATTCTTTCTTTACAAAGACTCTTCCAATCGAACTTTCTTGATAGGAAACACCTGCAGGTACAATCCTTAAATATGCAATGATTTCTCCATTGTCTTCATTAAAAAGATGATATGAAAAGGGATCTTTACCATCAACTTCTAAATAAGGACAATTTTGTTCGACCACAAAAACTAAGGTTCTTTCTTTTAATAGATTGTATAGTTCCATATTTGTTAACTCGTCAAATTTTTTTACATTCCAACTCATAAAATTTCACCTCTTGTTGTGGTTTATTGCAAATATAATAAACTTTCCATGATCAATAATTTCTTTTGTTTCCTTTTTTAACAAATTCCCAGTCAACTTCTACATTTTCCCTTACTATTTGAAGAAGATTAAAAATGGTCTCTATTTCTTCTTTTGTAAATCCATCTAGTGCAACCATATTCGAATGATCATTTTCTCTTTTTATGAAGGGATAAACATTCTTGCCTTTCTCTGTTGGGAAAAGCTTTTTTATTTTTTTGTTATTATCATCATCTTTCTTATCAATAAATCCATTTATTTCAAGCTTTTTTATAGCACGTGCTGCTGTTGTTCGGTCTACTTTTATCATCTCAGCTAACTTTTCTTGGATGATTCCGGGATATTCACATATTCGAACAAGGTATAAATACTGCCCTTTTGTGAGGTCATATTCTTTAAATTCCATATTACTAATAGAATCTAATGCCCTTGCAATCATTCCAATTTCACGAAGAATTTCTTGCATAATTAACTCCTTTCATTGATTTTTATTGTAAATACAACAAAAAACTATATATTAAATATAACTTATCATTGTTGTATTTGCAACAATAATCCAAAGAGGGGGAGTAAGAGAAAAATGAAATATGTTTTTTATGTATTTGGAATTTTAATATTAACCTTTGGTATTTCGTTCACAATACAATCAGACCTTGGAACTTCGCCTTTTGATGCACTTTTGGTGGGACTATCTAAAAACGTTGGGCTAACAGTAGGTAGTTGGGAAATCATTCTAGCTTTCATATTGATTGTTTGTAATTCATTTTTAAAAAGACAAAAACCTGAAGTTTTGGGGTTGTTAACAGCTTTTATAGCAGGTATCGGTATTGATATGTGGCTGTTCTTATTGAACAATTTGATATCACCTGAACTATGGTATGGAAAATTTTTTTGTTTTGCAATCGGCTTAGTTGTTATAGGAATTGGTACAGCAATTTATTTACAAACAAATTTTGCACCGATTCCAGTAGACAGATTAACATTAATCCTACAAGAATTAACTAGAACAAATATATTTTTATCGAGAACATTCATTTACCTCATTTCCCTAACTATGGCATATATTTTTAATGGGCCAATTGGTATCGGAACTTTACTAACCGTTTGTTTAGGAGGAATAATACTTAATTACTTTATGCCAATCACTAAAAAAGTAATAGGCTGCCTATTATTAAACACTTCTAAATCACAAATTTATGATAGAGATAAAAACCATTCTACATAGAATGGTTTTGTTAATGCTTCTTCTAACCTGCTTCGTTAGTTGAAGAAGGGGGAACGTTGATCTCTCTTATAACTTTTTATAGACATCTGCATATGCTACTTTCAGTTGCTCCCTTAATTGCCTGTTTTCCTCTGCTAACTTTTGATTTTTTCTTTTTAGGGATGCAATGAGAGCATCTTTGTTGTATTCGTTCATTTCTCGCTTTACCTGTTTGGGAGTCGGTACTTGTGACTGTTGATTTCGTAATGTTTCAATTCTTGAACGGAAATCTTTGTTGTTATACAATGTTGCTTTTGAAACATCAGCTTCGCTGGATACACTGTTAAAGTTTATTTTCTCATTGGTCCGTATGAGCCTTTTAAGGGCTTCATCCACCTTTTGATAGGTGTTAGCTTTACGATTGGCATGAATGGATTTTAAGTGGGCAGAACGGTCATATTCAGTTATTTTGAACACTTAACTTTCTTTTCATCCGATCCTGTCTACCAAAGATGATATTTCCTTCTTGTAAGGTATTTAAGATGTATTGATAGCGTAGAAGGTTCTTTTCATTTTTTTAGCAATATCTTCTCGGCCACGTTGTTTCGCTATCTCAACAGCTTTTGTAGCTGTTTTGACATGAAGTTCATACTTTTGCTGATCTAATTCCCAAAAACCTACTGCTAAGTCCTTACATGGCGTTTGGTTATCGCCACAAGTTAGGCATGGAGGTGCTTCCATGTGAGGACAATTACCATTCAGACGAGCATGACACGTTCCATAAGGGCTGTCCATCGCATTGAGTTTATGGGCTTGCCATAACGCATCTAGTATATCGGCAGGTATATCCTCTCCCGCTTTGATTTCTTGTACCTCACCGTTTAAGTCGAAACTAAAAACTCCTTGTTTCATAACTGATTCAAATGCTTTTCTTTTTGTATTATCTAATAACTTGGCATATCGCATTGTAATTTCGGGTGACGCATGAGCTAATAACTCTTGTACCGTTAGAATATCCGCACCACCATTTAACATTTTCACCCCGCAGGTGTGACGGAATTGGTGAGCTTTGAAATGAAACAGATTTCCATTTTCATCTGTAATGTTTTTTCGCCTGGCTAAAATATTTAGTTGCTCTTGAACCCACCCTTGAGAAAAAGGTTTACCTTTTCGTTGACCTCGATAGCGAACAAAAATATACCCTTTGGGATTATTTTCCTGATGACTTAGTTTTTTGGTTTTATTAATAAGTACGGCAAGAATATCGGCTAACTCATTGTCAATGGGAATTCGATGCCCTTTTACATATGTTTTTTCAATATCTGTTGCAATGGAGTATTGACCATTAAGTTTTACCAAGCAATCAGAGGTTAGTCCTAATACATCGGATATTCTAAGGCCTGTTTTAAACGCGACCCAGACAACAGGAATTACATCTTTATGTAAGTCATCAATATGAGTAAATAGTTGCTCTAATACATAGTCAGGGATGTAATCAATTTGATCAATTGATTTTTTTCTTCGTTTAGGTTTATCTTCTTGAAAGATCAATAATCGCACATGCGTTTCGGGAGCCATGTCATATTCAAATCGTTGGATGTCTTCAAGAAACTTTTGCAAAGTTGATAATGATTCATTTACATAGCGTTCAGGATGCGAGTTTCGGTTATGCAAGTTGTTTTTTGAGTATTCATGTAAGTGTTCAATGTATCTTTCAATGTGTGCTCGGTTTAAATGCTTTAAATCCTTCCATGTTGGTTCCAATGAGAATATATAGGTTAAAAACTTTGGTAAAAATAACAGATAGATTAGTGCTGTAGCCCATGAAAAATTATTTTTACTAAGCAATCGTTGTTTCACATATTTTTTTATTTGTTCCCGAACTTTAACATCTATCTTTTTCCCACTCTTCTCGTTTATCACTATATTGGAAGAAAAGATTGTAAATCTTTTTCAGTAAATTTGCTACGCCTGATTTGTAACCATTTTTCGTAAGAATGTTTACCCCATTCTCATTAAGCCAAAATAAATACTCTCGTTTCAATATCTAAATCCAACAAAGATGATAGTTTAGGATGTTTTTCGTTTAAGAACTCCGTCATTTTTTTTAATGAACTTTGATAACAATATATACTCTTGATTGACCATAAATCATTAAACAATTGCTGATAAAAGACATACTTCACTTCTAAATTGATTGAAGGTTTACTAAATTCAAAGTGAATATTTTTATTTGAAAAATTATAGTTTGCTACCAGTTCTTCAAACTGTTTAATTTCGCCTATATCGTTAATATTCCATTTGTCATTGACTAAGAAATATGGATCTTTTACTCTCTCAATTGAAACAGAACCATTTTCTTGAATTGTTTTTATGGGATAAGTGGAAAGATCTCTTTGTAATCCTTCGTGAAAGCCTATTTCATCTACCTGAACATTCTTGAATTGTTTCAACCAGTTACTCCTATCAGTCATTTTTCTTTAGGTTAAATTCGGATTGAGCATTTTGCCAATCTTGTCGAATATCTTCATCCGACGGATGTAGGTACAGATTCATTGTTGTTTGAATTTGAGAGTGACCTAATCGTTCTTGCACTTGTTTAATATCCTTCGTTTTCTGGTAGTAGATTGTAGCGTGTGTATGCCGAAATAGGTTAAGTGTAGGTTTATCTCTGTTTTCTTTTTCAAACGCTTAAATAAGGATTCTACGTTCCAATATTCCATTGGCTTTCCAATATCTTTTCCTCGCAGTTTTACAAAAACAAAGTTTGTGTCCAATTCTAATTCATCAAGCACTTCATACAAATAGTCGTCATATAAATCCATTAAGGACTGTGATACATAGATTTCTCGTTCTCCAGTCTTTAACATCGCTCCGTTTTCTAATTCCCCCCGATCCACTAGACGAATTCGATGCCCTTTACCATGATCAAAAATAAAATCCTCCATAAAAAGAGCAAGAGCTTCTCCAATACGCAATCCCGTTTCAAATAACAATTGGATTAAGAACTTATCTCGGATATTAGTGGTTGCTTGTAATACCTGCTGTACTTGTTCTTTTGTGAGTGTACCTACTTTTCTTCGTGGTTCTTTTAATTTTAGTATGTTTCTGATAGAGGGATTTCCCTTATTTACATGGTGTAAAAAACTTTTGAAGCGTGAGTGTCCACCTGTAAAAACTTGCTTCATCAGCTTTTCCATTATGTCGCTTTGCATTTCTTCATTTCGATAAAGGTAGTCATAGAAGTTTGCTATAACCGTAATTGTAAGGTTAATTGTCTTTTCCGTTCGTTTTGCTTTCTCTTGTTGAAGGGGAGTAACATTTGAACTCTGATAAGGGCTTCTTAACCATCCCACAAAATCAACTAAATCCTCAAATTTAATAAACCTATAATCTCTCTCTTTTTCTGGTAAGTAGATATAAAAATGTTTTAAGGAATAGCAATATGTCTTTTGAGTATTAGGACTCTTTCCTGTCTTATCCAAATAATTTATATATTTCATAACCGGCATTACAGGGAACCCATTTTGATTTAGTAATATGTATCTCTTGTTGTTACCCTCAATAAGAATTTCTTGTACCCTCATAACATTTCACCTCTAAAAATATTAACGCTCGGCCTAAAGCCCCCTCGCTACATTATGCCTCCCTCTGTGGGTCGATGTCCTTCAAATTAAACAAACATATGTTCCTGTATATTATAGACATATTATACTATATTTTCAATATCTAATTAACAAGTTTAATGTACAAAAGAAAGAGGATATATGTTCATATATTGAACATAATATCCTCTTATTAGTTTAGTCTATTTAAGACTGCCCCCTCTTTTCATTATGGTTTATTTAGCATTAGGTTCTACTTTGGTCCTCAGAGAAGAAGCCGTTATGCCGCCCGGCGCCCCCTACATGCGGATAGCGATGGCATCTTTCAATGTACGCACCTTTCCATTTGCAGAGCATAGTGTGATTTCACCACAATCATTTAACAAAATTGGAAATGATGTTAAAGTTGTTTGTGTACATTTATACAGTGATGCAGACAAGAGCCCCTGCTAGCTTTATTGGTATCTGTAATGAGGTGGTAACATGGATGATAAACAGTCGAGAAGATGGAGACTGGAACAGCTATTACGAAGACAAAAGGCTAAGCAAACTCGCTCTTATGGGCTTTTATTTGAAGAATGCTTGCAGGAGCTGGGCGATAATGTGCGTATTTTCTCAGAGGAAGCAAGCGAGTCTATGCGGGAAGAATTAGTTAGAGCATATCCTTTCACGGCCTGGGGGAGAATCCATTGGGATCAGATTGCGCATCATGAGGTACGGGCAGCACAAGATATACCCACATTATTAGAGGCGTTGAACATCGATCATAGCTTGCCGATATTTATAATATGGAGCGGTGACCATCCGGTTCTCCACGCTAATCTTCAAAGCGTTCTTCGTGCACTAGACCATGTATTGGCAGTCGATTTTGATACTTATCTATATAGTCCCACGCAATATGTGATTGAGTTTTACCATGAGGGTGAAATTATGGTTGGAATAGGGAGGTCGAACTGAAAATGAATTTTGATGATATTCAGAAAAAGATTGCGGATGATAGAAGGGAAATGAGCGAGCTTGCGCCAGAGGAGCGGATTATCCATTTTTATGAAACCAATAAACCTTACGGTTGTTTTTCGAATTTCGCTAAATATCCCATCCTCATGCATAATAAAGAATGGGCAACTACGGAGCATTATTTTCAAGCACAGAAATTTCAACGGAACATGAGGAAGAGGTCCGGCTAGCCCTCACGCCTATGGAAGCGGCTAGGTTAGGGCGGGATAGAAGTAAGCCCCTTCGCTCTGATTGGGAAGAGTGCAAGGTTCAGATTATGAAGGATGCGCTGCTTGCTAAGGTAGATCAGCATCCTGTTATCAAATCCATCCTCCTCTCTACAGGAAATTGCACCTTGGTTGAACGCACCACCAATGATCATTTCTGGGGAGATGGCGGCAACGGTAAAGGCCAGAATATGCTGGGCAAATTATTAATGGAAATTAGAAAAGGCTTAGACGAATATGATCCTGAGTTTTTCCTGCCTCAATGGATTGCCTTTCCCGATTATCATCCGTTCAGCATGGGCTGGAGAATGGGAGCAGGCGAGACCTATACGATATACTTAATGGAATGGAGACAAAGACAGTCGTCGGAAGCGTTGCATGAGTACGATCAATACTTTACACCGCCAGATGAATGGCGCAAAGCTATTGAATATAGGGAATCAATTAAAAATCAGGGAAATTGAAATCATTATTGGAGGCACTACATTGAACCCAGAGCTGCACACAGAACGCCTTTATTTGCGTAAAATGGACGTTTCGGATTCGGCCAGTTTGTTTCGCATATGGTCTGATCCGGATGTAATCGAATTTATGAATATTGATCCATTTGCAGATGAGAACCAGGCTAGAGAAATGATTCAGTTCCTGAACAATCTCTCTGAGGATGACCAGGCGATTCGTTTCACCATAATCGAGAAGGAGTCCGGCCAGATCATTGGCTCTGGCGGATACAATTTCCTGGATATGGAGCATGCCAAGGCAGAAATCGGTTATGACATTGCCAAAGGCTATTGGGGCAAAGGCTACGCAACGGAAGCTATCGGCGCGTTGGTAGAGTACGCCTTTTCGACTTTGAAGCTGAATCGAATTGAAGCCAAAGTTGAACCCCCAAATGTGAATTCTATTAGAGTCTTACAAAAGCTGAGCTTTACGCACGAGGGCACCTTAAGACAGTATGAAAAAATAAAAGGGATATTTAAGGATATCAGCATCTATTCAAAACTTGCAACGGATTAAGCATCACGGCAAATGAGCCTCTCGCATCTTGAAGTTTCTTATTCAACATGCGAGAGGTTTCTTTTTGTTGAGCGCTCCACAGCGTTAGCCTAGTTTCCTCATCACCCACTCGATTGGCCCTCTTGCCATCCGTTTTCTCCACCAATGCGAGAAGACAATAGCTGCTATAAAGTACAAGCTTGCGTAAGCTATTGCAAACACTAGGCTGCCATTCTCCAAATAGCTTGCCCATTCAAGCAGCCCTAGACCAAGCAAGATATGTCCAATATAGTGGGACAAAGAGAGCTGCCCGGTATGAATCATCGCTTGGGTCAGGAGGGATTTCTCGAATTTCTCTACTGCATATAGGCAGAGCGAAAGGAAGGCCATAGCGGAACAAATTCCGGAGAGCACATACAGCATAGTAGGAGGCATCGGTTTTGTCCCAAATAGATAAATCGCCGCTTCGCTTCCCAGTACGGGAGAGGCCGATTTAATCAGGAAATAGGAAAGAGATTCAATCACAACGGTCCCAGACAAGGAATACAGCAATACTTTCAAACGGTTATGCGGGTTCAGCCATTCCTTTCTGCCTATCCACATGCCAATGAGGAAAAAGCCGAACCAAGGAAACAGAGGATGGAAGCCGTTCAATAACAGATTGCGGGTGAAGCCTTCCAAGGTCCAAAAGCCTGCGTACGATTGAAAGTCCGCGTCCCATCCCTTGGTGTAATCGAACAGGACCAGCAACAACTGAGCAGTAATCAGGACAAAGATAAACAGTCCCAATATACGTCTGTCTGACGTCGTTATGAGTAGCGTTGCGGCAAGCAAGAATACCGCATAGTAATGCAAAATATCGGCGTTCCATTCCAGCAACAGCAAGAGCATGCCAGCGACGAACAGGAAAGCCGCCCTTTTATATAGGCTATACCGATTGCGCCGAATCAACTCCTCACTCTTTGTCATCCGGGCTTTCGAGGTCATGAGCGACACCCCGATACCGGCGAGCAGGACAAATAGGGCAGAGGCCCTCCCCTCTAATAAACCTGCGATCTTTTGCAATAGTTCCGATCCGTCATTCCCTGCTTGCATGGCAAGCTTATAGTTAACGATTATCATGCCAAAGATTGCCCACGCTCTTGCATAATCAAGAGCTGTTATCCGCGTTTTCAACTGGTTCATTCCGCTTCATCCTCTGTTCGTGTATGGTATGAAATCCACGATACAGCTTAGGTCAGACCTAAGGTCAAGCACCTCCAGAGTTTACTTGCTTTTAATAACCCATATTTTGAATGGGATAAGTGAAAGCTTTTGTCAAAAAAGAAGGAATTTTTGGCATATATATCGAATTATCTCGATTGTCTGGATGACTATGGAAAAGGGGATAGTAAGATGAGGAAGTTGGCAGCAATGATGTTGAGCTTGTTTCTGCTGGTCAGTTTGATTCCGACAGTTGGGGCAGCACAGGCGGAGACAAAAGCTACAAGGATTGCGGATGTAAAAGGCGATATGATTTTGATGGAGGATGGCACTCTTTGGCTGAAGCGGCCTTGGGTAGCAACCGGGTATATGAAAGCCAGTATAGACGCCACTTCTTTTGGCAAACCGTATGGCTATGCTTTAACAAGCAAAGGAGAGCTTATTTCCTGGGACAATCATGGTCTTCCAACAGTTGACAAGAGCCAAAACGGTATCAAGTACTTAGCATACGGTGCTTATATAAAAAAGGATGGAACGGTTTGGTATTATAACGGCGAGCAAATAGAGGGACTGAAGAATATTGTCCTTTACGAAAGAAATTCTATGGACCACGTTTATTTGACGACTAGCGGTGAAATCTATCATTCGTATATTCGTGACGCTGTGGTGGATAAGGTTGAAGATCCTAACTCCATTGTGTCTTTACTAATGACGGGCGACAATGACGTTGCTTATATGGACAACACAGGCAAAGTTGTGGTGGTGAAAGTTCATCACTTCGATTACAACGACGGAAAGGTTACCTTCCGTCCCAAAGTATTAACGAATGATGCCGCTCATATCCAATACAACTCGGACAATGCGCTTGTGGTTACCAAGAAAGACGGAACCGTGTGGTTGTCTGGCAGCTACACAGACCAAGATAAACTCGTGAAGCAAGTGAAAGGAATTCAAACAGCAGTAAAAGCTGTTCCTTATTCTGGAACCTTGCATGAAACCAAAAAAGCGGACGATTCCAATAGTTCGATTATTGTAAAGAGTAATGACATCACTATGCTAGTCAAGCATCAAGATGGCAGCTGGAAGGTTCATGTTGGCGACAAGGTTACCAACATCCAGGCCCCAGGAGCGACCGGGATTACATTCACAACATCGAATGCGCAGCCGTCAGTAGGGAATACAATATACTTCAAGGTTGTTCAACAATACAGCAACGGGTATAAAGAGACTTTATCGAATAAGAGCTATTCCATTGAGATTGACAAGTCGCAATTGTTAAAAGTAACAAAGGACGGCTCTTATAAGGTGACAGGTGTAGGGGAGGCGAAGGTAACCGTAAAGGCAGGCGGGAAAAGCCAAACTCTTACGATTACAGCCAAGCTTGGAAAAAGTTTAACTGGGGCCGTCAATATCAACAACGTCACTTATTTGCCGATTCAATCCGTGTTCCAATCGCTTGGAGGCACCGTCGCTTACACGGCAGCCAGCAAGACATATGACGTCACGATTGGTACGACGACTATTCAACTAAAGGTTGGGCAGAAGAACGCGAAGGTGAACGGCAAAGATACTGCCATGGAACAGGCAGTTCGCGAAGAGAAGGGCAAAGCATTGTTCCCGGCAAGCCTATTGTCCAAGTCATTGGGTGCGAAGCTGCAGTGGGATGCCAAGCTCAAGCAAATGAAAGTATCGTTTGGTTCCGCATTTATGATTATAGAGTCGGCTGACACGCCGAAAATCAAGAAGCAAGATGCGCAGGGCACGCTTGTTAAGTATTTGAATAAGTCGTTTTGGGTGAACAGTTATAAAAACTGGGAGCGATTCTCCAAGGTTACGGTAACAGACATCGTTCCAGTAGGCAGCGACAATTTCCAGGTAGTCTTTAAGGATGCCAAAGGGAATACGCTGCAATCTGACATCATGTCGAAGGACTTTGTCTCGCGAGTTTTGGATGATTCGTATACGTTCTTGTCGTACGACCCGTATAAGAAGTATAACTGGTCGGCCGCAACATGGAATTCCATTAAGGCATCAAAGATTTCCATTGGAATGAACAAGACGCAAGTGGAGTTTTCATGGGGACGGCCTAATGATATTTCCAAATTAACGAGCGAGAAGACAACGATTGAAGTGTGGAGCTACGGCAGCAGTCAATATGTCGCTTTTACAAATGGCACGGTAACACAAATTTATACGCTATAAGCTAGTGAGCCGCGCAGACGCCCAAAAGGGCTGGTGTGCGGCTCTTTAAGTAACGAAGGAGGCATATTCCATGGGCAATTTATTGCAGGTGAGGGTAACAGGGATTTTGGTGGAGGACGGAAAAGTTTTATTGGTGAAGCAAAGGGTGACGTCTGAGCGGGCATGGTCGTTGCCGACTTCCATCTAATGAGTTTGATCTTAATCCCATCCGCGATGTCGCGATGGTACCGATACTCGATCTTGTTCATTATGGTTTCACGGAAAAGTTCAAGACGCTTGTTCAGAATGGGTTTCCAGAGGCAGGCAGCTATAAGGGACTGAAGGGCAATATTGGCTTATAAGGAGGCTACGTAGATGAAAAACATTTATGTTGTGCGACATTGCCAGGCGGAGGGGCAAGCCCCTGATGCCCCATTAACCGTTGCTGGTGTGCAGCAAGCGGAAAAGCTTGCCGAGTTTCTTTCGGACAAAAATATCGATTCTATCATTTCGAGTCCGTTCAATAGAGCTTACTGGACAATAACCCCACTGGCCGATAAGCTTGGCATTGAGATCGTTTTGGAGGAAAGATTGTCTGAGAGGGTCTTATCAGGTAAGAACCATCCCGAGTGGCGAGATATGCTTCTTCAGACATACGAAGATCTCGACTTATGTTATGAAGGCGGGGAATCCAGCAACGCGGCAATGGGCCGTGCCATCAGTGTGGTCAAGGAAGTACTGAATAGCCAGAACAGCAATATTGTAGTCGTGTCACATGGCAACCTGATATCGCTTATGTTAAAGTATTTCGATCATCGAATCGGGTTCAAAGAATGGGAGACACTATCCAATCCTGATGTATATCGGCTCTCCTTTTTAGAGGATGAACCGAATATACATAGAATATGGGTGGATTAGTATCAGAGAACGTCCCTCAATTCCAGGGGTGTTCTTTTTTTTTCGTACAGAGGCATTCTCCATATATATCAAAAATATTAAGTCTGCAAATGTTTTTCATATTAGGATTGTCGAAGGCGACATGCTAACATATACAAATGCACAGCTAGAGAGGGGACTGTTGTTTGCTTAGTTTCCGCTGCATGTTTTTTATCCAATTCGTATAGGTGGTCCTTTATGTTAAAGAAGTCAGCATTCCCGTTACTGTTGTTGAATATGTTCCTCGCTAATCTAAGTATGGGTCTTGTCATTCCGATCGTGCCGGAGCTTCTCGAGATGTTTTCGGCAAGCGGACAGGCTGCGGGTTATTTGGTCGCTTGCTTCGGCCTGACCCAGTTTCTATTCTCACCCCTTGCAGGCAATTTATCAGACCGTTACGGCCGTAAACCGATGATTATTATCGGTTTGATCCTGTTCGCACTATCCAACCTGCTTGCAGCGTTAGCAAGCGATCTTACTTTATTATTCGTATCGCGATTGATTGGCGGGATAGGCTCAGCAGCCTTAATCCCGTCCATTATTGCGTACATTGCCGACATTACTACAGCTGATCAGCGTAGCAAGTCAATGTCTTGGTTAGGCGCGTCGATGACATCCGGGTTTATTATTGGACCGGGAGTCGGCGGACTGCTTGCAGAATGGGGCATCAAGGCGCCATTCTATGTATCCGCATGTGTAGGGCTTGTGGCGATGATTTGCAGTCTGTGGGGATTACCTGAATCGCTGTCGGCGGACATACGCAAGATGCGTCAGCAAGTGAAGGAAAAGAAGGAGAATGTTTTCCGGCAAATTGTGCTTTCGGTTCGTACTCGCTACTTTTTCCTGTTGCTCATTGTTTTCGCTATGACCTTCGGTTTGACGCATTTTGAAGCAATTTTTCCGCTGTTTGTCGTACAGGTCTATGGATTCTCGACGCGTGAAATCGCTATACTGCTGACCGTATGCTCGCTCATCGGCACATTGAATCAACTATTGTTGACCGAGCGAATTACACAACGATTCGGGGAAAAACGGATTATCGGAGCCATGCTGTTGTTGTCGGCGGTATCCCTTGTATGTTTATTATTTTCAGGCCATTTCTATTATGTCATGGCAGTGACGATGCTTTTCTTTACCTTCACCAATATTTTGCGTCCCACGATCAATACGCTGCTGTCGAAAGTGGCTGGAGATGAACAAGGGTTTGTGGCAGGGATGAATAATGCGTATACGAGTCTTGGCATGATATTTGGACCGATGCTGGCCGGTATTTTGTTTGAGGTTCATGTCAACCTGCCTTATCTGTTTGGCGGATTTGTACTGCTGGTGAGCAGCATCTTCTCGGGAAGCCGATTGAGAAAGGTATTCGCTGGGTCCTAGACTAAAGGCGGGGTTTTTGACACTTCCAAAGACGGTTATAACGATGAATTATGGCGGTTACAATGGATTTATAACTTTGAGCGTGAACTTATGAATCCAAAGGAAGTGTTTGAATATGAAGGCAACTGAAGCGACTGCCAACCTGCCGAAAGGTAAAGCGAATGGGGTGCTTTTTAATCCAAAAACCTATGCATCGATCCTCTATTTATTGCTATCTCTCCCGTTAGGAATTGTTTACTTTACAGTAGCGATAACGGGGCTTGCTCTAGCGATCGGTTTAACGCCAATCTTTATCAGAATACCGCTGTTCTTTGGAGTAGCTAAAATGTTGAACGGGATTGTGAGTTTTGAACAAAGCATGATTCGCCACATTTTGGGCTTGCCGGCAGCTCCTGTTACGCACTCCTACAATCAGCAGTCTGATGCTGGGCAGAACTGGCTTATGAGAATGGTGCGAGGTTTTGACAGTGGGCTATTCATTCGGAATCTGCTGCTCATATTACTGAGATTTGTAACAGGTATTGTATTCTTTGTGATTATGGTCACTTTGCTTTCTCTAGGGCTTGGACTTATTGCTCTTCCAGTCGTGCATATCATATTGATGAAAGAAATTCAGGTTGATATTTTGGAGGATAGTGTATTCAGTTACTTTCAAATAGATTGGACCTATAATCAGCAATATGTACTGTACGTAGGCGTTGGCATTGTATTTATGTGGATCGCGCTTCGAGTCGTGCACGGGCTTATGGATATTCAGCGCAGACTTATGTATGTGGATGATAAGGAGTTTTAGAAGCGAACGAAGTAGGCGTGTTAAGCAATTAGGGAAATTCGAACGGAGCAGCCATTAAGAGGCTGCTTCTTTTTTGTATGCAAGCCGAGTGAACCGAAATCAAATCCATCCGGAGACGGATACCAAGATACATCGGGTGCAGGATGAAGTATTTTCTGGTTGGTATAATATGGTACTTAAAAGCAGGGTGAGGAGATGTCATAAGTGAAAACGCTAATTGAATTCAAAAACGTAACGAAAGAATACCAAATTGGAGAAGTGCCAATCAAGGCTCTGGATGGTGTGGACTTTTCCATATCGGAGGGGGAATTCGTCGTTATTCTGGGCGCAAGCGGAGCTGGGAAGAGCACCATTCTGAATATTCTTGGCGGCATGGATACGGCTACCACGGGACAAGTGTTTGTGGGCGGTCAGGAAATTACACAGCTCAGCGAAAAGAAATTGACCGAATATCGCGGCGAGAGTGTCGGCTTTGTCTTCCAATTCTATAACTTGATTCCGAATCTCAACGCTTTGGAGAATGTTGAATTTGCTGCTGAAGTTTGTAGTGACCATCTGGATGCCAAAGATATTTTACATAAAGTCGGATTATCGGATCGAATCAAAAACTTTCCTTCCCAGCTCTCGGGAGGAGAACAACAAAGGGTGGCCATCGCTAGAGCCGTTGCCAAAAATCCGTTGCTTTTACTCTGTGACGAACCAACCGGAGCTCTGGATTATGTGACAGGCAAGTCCGTTCTAAAGCTCCTGCAAAATTTGAATACAGAAACGAAGAAATGCATTGTACTGGTCACGCATAACTCCGCAATTGCTCCAATGGCGGATAAAATTATTAAGGTCAAAAGCGGAAAGATAGAAAGCATCATGATCAATCATCAGAAACAAAGGGTTGAAGGGATTGAGTGGTGATGAAGCTATTTTTGAAGCTATTGAGGGATATTAAACAATCCATAGGCCAAATGCTAGCGTTGGTTGTGGTTGTCGCGGTAGGCGCTTTTTTCTATGCGGGGCTGGTAACATATAGCGATAGTCTGAGCGCTTATACGGAGATTTATTTTAAAGAACATCGTTTAAGCGACTTGAATGTCTATTACAGTCAAATTTCCAAGGATGATGTGGCAAGATTGAGCAAGGTGGAAGGCATTAAGAAGTTAGAAGGGCGCTATACCTTTGATGCGGAGCAAGCCTTTGAGAATTCTAAAGCTTCTCTGAAAATTCATTCCATCCCGACGCAAAATGGAATAAACACGCCTGCTATGATTGTGGGCAGCATCCCGTCAAAAAAAGGCGAGATCATGTTGGATTCCCATTATGCAGAGGAACATGGCTATCGTGTTGGCGATCAAATCAGCCTGAGAGCGAATGAAAAAGACATCACGCTTACTATTAGCGGCTTGGGCGAGAATGTTGAGTATGCCAAAAAGAACGAAATCCAAGACCATAAAAACTACGGTATAGGTTATATAGCCGAAGAGACTATATCCGCAATTGCAGACAGCTTTTATTATAACGAAATTATGATTGAAGTCCAGGAAGGTTACGACACGGCTGAATTGGGGAAGTCGATTGAGCTGCAATCCAAGGAGCTCTCTTATGTGGATCAGGTAAGCAAAGAACGTACGTTCAATTATTCTCAGATCCATCAAACGATACACAACAATAAATTAATGAGTAAGGTTATACCTTTAGTTCTCTTTGTAATTGAAGCGATTATCCTGTTTCTTGTTATGTCGCGGGTTATCGATTCGCAAAGAAATCAAGTTGGCATCATGAAGGCTTTGGGTGTGAAAAATAGAAGCATCATGCTTCATTACATGGGATATCCTGTGCTAGTAGGCATACTCGGCTCAATCATTGGTTGTGCGATTGCCGCTGGGGTATTTATTCCAATGGTTACGGTGTCGAATGCAAGGGCCTATTCACTGCCTGACATTACATTCTCGCTTTCATTGTATTCGATCATTCCTCCCATTATTTTCTCAAGCGCATTCGGAATCCTGGCCTGTTATTTAAGCGGCAGAACCCTATTGAAAGAGCGAGCGGCACAGGCCATGCGCCCGAAACCTCCGAAGAAGATGAAAGGGCTGTTGATAGAAAAAGTCCCTGGCATTTGGAGTCGCATTCCCTATAGCTACAAGCTCATTTTGAGAAACCTATTGTTAAATAAGCAAAGGGCTCTGGCGAGCTCCATTGGCGTTGTGATCAGCACCG
The DNA here is from genome assembly GCF_056269225.1 of Paenibacillus sp. J31R120. Taxonomy (NCBI): domain Bacteria; kingdom Bacillati; phylum Bacillota; class Bacilli; order Caryophanales; family Paenibacillaceae; genus Paenibacillus; species Paenibacillus sp. J31R120. The sequence continues at coordinate 229,905 of NZ_JBWDNN010000004.1, forward strand.
TGTTATTGATAACCGCATTCGGCACTCAATCGGCTTTGCTGAAGGTTGCGGACCAAATTGAAGAGGTGTACACCTATGATCTAAGAGTAGATTACACGAGGGGAACATCTCCAGATTCATTCGAGCTGCCCTCCGGGATTAAAGACAGCTATTCCTTATCCACCTTTCCTGTTGAATTCACAAAAGATAATGAACGAGAAAATGCCGCTTTAGTTGTTACTGAAAAGGATAACAGTCTCATTCATTTCTTTGACAAGAATGACAACAAGATAGCTTTGGAGGATCATGGTGTACTGGTGCCCAAATCCTACGCGGACAAACATCATATTTCAGTAGGAGATATGATTAACATCAAGTTCACGGCACCAGAGCTCAATAATAAAGCTGTAGAGATGAAGGTATTGAACATATCCAATCAGTATTCGAATCCTTCATTTTATAGCACCCCGGACTATATGGAGAGCCTTGGCGTAGACTACAGTCCAACGTCGCTTTTCATTCAAGCCAACCGTTCAGCGGATCTGATAAGCATCCGCAGCTTTTTTGAACAAGATCAACAAGTAGATGTGATAGCGGATAAGAGTGATTTGAAAAAATCAGCTCAATATATTTTGCAACAAAACAGCTTTGTATTCATCATGTTTATCATTAGTGCCGTCACGCTTTCCTTTGGCGCCATCTATACGATATCCTCCATCAACATTTATGAGAGGAATCGCGAGCTTGCCACGCTTAAGGTATTAGGCTATCAAAAAAACAAAATAAACAGGCTTATCTTCTTCGAAAATATCATATTGACCACGTTCGCGGTCATTGTGGCTTTACCGATAAGCGGCTATGTGTATGCCGTCATTGTAAAGGCACTATCTAGCGCCCATCAGCAAATCCCGGATCAATTGAATATGGTGAACATGTTGATATCCATTATGCTAGCGTTCTTGCTTACCATTCTATCCAACTTGCTGCTCAGACGAAAAGTGTCCCGCATCCATATGATTGAATCGTTAAAGAGCGTAGAGTAACACGCTGAAGAATTGGAGATAGCTCATTTAGTTGCCAACGAAAAAACACCTCCAAGATGTTCTTGGAGGTGTCAGAAATGTTTAGTTACTCTGTCACTAAGCTGTTTGATTCAGATAGGATTTCAGATTCGTATGGGATAGATTGCTGTGCTCCATATCTTTGAACGGTTAACGATGCGGCTTTGCATCCATAGATAATGGCTTCTTTGATATTACTAAAATCCGCTGAAATTTTGGTCGCTAATGCGCCAATGAATGTATCCCCGGCAGCCGTAGTGTCCACTGCCTTAACGTCGAATGCCGGTACAAAGCCTGTATGTCCATTTGCAAAGGAATAGAACGCGCCTTTACTTCCCAAAGTGACAATCACGGTTGGAATCCCCATATCATGCACCTTTTGTGTTGCGGCAATCAATTCTTGTTCATTCGTAATAGCTTGTCCGGAGATGGTTTCTAACTCCGTCTCGTTAGGAATCAACATATCGGTTAATTGAATAATCCGTTCAGGAATTATGGCTCTCGCAGGTGCCGGATTTAAAATCGTTGTCACATGATGTTGTTTTGCGATTTCAAAACTTCTCTCGATACTGGACAAATTGGTTTCAAATTGAGCGATGACATAGTCACTCTCAGCGATCAAACCGCGCATCTCATCGATATGATCGTCTGTAATCGCTTGATTGGCGCCGCCATAGATGATAATACTGTTCTCGCCTTCATCGTTGACCATGACATAAGCACTGCCTGTTCTGGTTGTATCTAACTTCCTAACACCTGCAGTATGGATATGATCTTGTTCGAGCAATCCAAGCAAAGCTTTTCCTGTATCATCATTTCCTATTGCACCGATAAAGTTAACTTGTCCGCCATTCCTGGCGGCAGCAATGGCTTGATTAGCTCCTTTGCCGCCGCCATTCGTAAACATTTCTTTAGAATGAACGGTTTCACCTGGTTTTGGCAGATGCTCTGTTCGGACAGTGGTATCAAAATTAATACTGCCAACTACTGTAATTTTATTCATTTTTTCGTCTCCACTTGTTACCGCCCTTTGCACGAGTGGCAAACATGATTTTGTTTTAGGAAAAATATTTAATCGTATCCATCATTAATTTCTTGAATTTAGGCAAGTCAAGATCAAACGCCACAAGGACATTTTTCTCTTTTTTATACAGATTGTCATAATCAACAACTGTACTGCCCAGTGCCAGTGATTCACTAGTCTCCACTTGTACATTCATCGGATAAACCGTAAACATTTCGGGATCAATGATATACGCAACGGCACAAGGGTCGTGCATATGAATGCCTTCAACATGATCTTCAGCTGCCCAGAATGGACGAGTTGTTGTTAAATTGAAGAAATCCAATAAGTCAGCCATGGTTCGTGCAACATCATTCCCGACTTCTCTGATTTCCTTGATGTCACTTTCAAACACTTGAGCTTTTAATGTAACATCTAGACCAAACATCGCTACAGGGACACCTGATTTCACCACAATATCTGCGGCTTCCGGGTCAACATAGATGTTGAACTCGGCATGGGGAGTAATATTTCCTCCGAAGCATGCACCGCCCATGAATGAAATCATTTCAATTTTTTCTTTCAGTTCAGGATGTGACAACAGGAAAATAGCGATATTGGTTAAAGGTCCTGTCGCAATAAGCGTAACCTTTTCCTCAGATTCTCTTAATATCTTAGCGATCAATTCATTGGCAGTGATATCAAGATCCTGAATATTAGATTCAGGTAATTCTGCTCCATCGATCCCTGACTCTCCATGAACATCATCAGCAATAATCAAATTTCGACGCAAAGGCTTTGAAGCGCCTCTTGCTACTGGAATGTTTTCGCTTTTTGCCAAGGTTAACAATCGTTTAGCGTTTACATATGTTTTTTCGGGAATTTGATTGCCCGCAGAAGTCGTTACGGCAAGTAAATCAATTTTTTCAGAGGCGATAGCCATCAATAAAGCTAATGCGTCATCATGTCCGGGATCACAATCCAAAATCACTTTCTTTGTCATATTCTTCCCCTCCGTAAATCAATTAATTTTTTTGTTGAATTTTTTCAGCATGCGCATAAATCATTTTTTTGGTGAAGAGGAAAATGATCAATGCTAAGAATATAACGCCGCCGCCAACCATGAAAACATTGGCATAGGTGGACGCTGGTCCAGCTTCCGTGCCGGTCATACTGCCACCGCTCATAAAACCTGAGGACATCATTCCAACAAATACAGCGACACCGACAGAGCCAGTAATGGCTTGAACCAGGTCATTCACACCAAGTACACGACCTGATTCTTCAGGCGTTACGGTTAGCGTTGCTGTATCCACGATTGGTGAATAGAGGAAGGAGGTGCCAAAGTAATAAATACATGGTGCTACGGCCAAAGCCAGAACCTTGCCGTAAGGAATGAGGAACGCAACTGCAAGCAATCCAAGCCCCATGAATGTTAAAGCCATAATGATGGAAGCGGAGCGGCCAATCTTCTTAACAACTGGACCAGACACAAATCCCAGAACAGCCGCCAAAAGAATCGACCAAACTAATAGCAACGAAACTTGAGCAGAGTCAATCCCAAATACGTTCAATCCGATAGCATTCACACCCGCATTCAGGGTGTAACTGAAGAAGTAACCAATGAAGATAACCGTCATCGTTGCGACAAAAGCCGGGTTCTTCAAAAATTTAGGAGTAATAAATGGATTCTTAGCTTTGTTGATGTAGACAAGGAACAAGATCAAAGTAACAACAGAAGAGATAGCCCAGAACAGATTCATATCTGTAAAGAACATGGTCATCGCAGCGGCGAAAGCGCCAATAAGGGTAAATCCGGCCCAATCGATATTTGCACCCTTAGCGCGTTCGTTCGGCAAGTTTTTCAATAAAGAAGGAATGAACAGTATAGCAATCAGAGGTACTGCAAAAAGCCAGCGCCAGTCGATGTTAGTGATATATCCAGCAGCTACTACGCCTAGTGCGGCAGAAAAGCGGAACACAGCAACGAAAATGCCGTAGTAAATAACGCGATTTACTTTTTTAATATATTTAGACACAAGTACCAGGAATACGGAGCCTGCCACCTGACCGCCTGCAGACTGCAACACGCGAGCAATAACGACTGCCCAAATACTGCTTGGTCCAAATATAAACCCAATCGCTGAACCAGCAATAAGAAGGATTATACCCAAAAGGGTCATTTTCTTCAGTGAAACAAAATCACCTAATGCACCATAAATAACACACACAATGCCCAATACAATACCAGGAATTGACGTAATTAACGAAGATAAGTTGGGTACCCCTAGCTGTTCGCCAATATTAACAAAAATCATGCCAAACGCTTGTTGTTCCAAGATACCTAATGTGAAAATCAATAACACCAGCGGAATGGCCCTCTTTGCCATTTTATTCATTCGTTCGAATTCTTCTGTCCCTTCTTTGGGAACAGGAACACCAATTACTTTTTCCATTTCATTTGTCCTCATCTCTGTTGTATTCTTGTTGCGAAGTGATCGATAAACTCCTCTTTACTGAATGAGATATCTTTAAGCCTCAACGCTTGCCCTACACGAGTGATAGGCGGCGGTGCAACATGGCTCTCTAATAAAGTCTTGACATCAGAAAAAACATTATACTTATTGCCTGACTTCAAAATCTCACCTTTTGACATCACGATGATCTGATCAAAGTTACGAACTACAAATTTCATATCATGAGTAATCGTTATACAAAGTCGATCATTGTTCTTAAGATAGTTGATGATCTTGGCTAATCGTTGATTGCCTTCAACATCCTGACCGCAAGTTGGTTCATCCAAGATGATTATTTTGGGATCCATCATGAGTATAGAACCAATCGTACAAAACTTTTTCTCAGTCGCATTGAGATCAAAGGGATGTGTGGAAAGCCGATGTTTGAGTCCAACCAAATCTGAGATAAAGTCAATGCGGTCATTAATTTCATGTCTTGACAAGCCTTGTTGCTTAGGTCCAAATTCAAATTCTTTTCTTACCGTTTCTAGAAAAAGTTGATTATCGGGATTTTGAAACACATAGCCGATATACTTGGACCAGTAGGCAGTCGTGTGATCATGGATACTCTCACCATCAATCAGAATTTGGCCTTCGGTAGGCCGCAATAAACCGTTGAGGTGCTTAGCAAAAGTCGTCTTGCCGGCTCCATTTTGGCCGATTATGGCTACAGGGTTACTTCCCTCAAAAGTAGTATTTATTCCTCTGAGAGCCTCACCTCCAGAAGGGTATTTATGTTTGAGGTTTTTGATTTCTATCTTCATAGAGAATCACCTCCTGTAATAATGAAATCGCTTGACTTTCTGTTAAAGCAAAATCTCGTTCACTATAGCCGGGTTTGATCAATTTCTTGGTTATCTCATAATAATCAGGCGGATTTACTGAGAACTCTGCTAGATGCGGTGAACAAAACACTTCTTCGGGTGTGCCTCCCAGAACAATCGTGCCATGCTGTAAGACGTAGACTTTATCTGCTAACTTTGCTACCCTTTCCATGTCATGATCTACCATTACAATCGTGATTCCGTTTTCATTTAACTTTTTAATAATATTCATGATTTGTCTACTGCCAATAGGATCCAACTGTGTTGTACACTCATCCAAAACGAGAATTTTCGGCTCTAGAATGATTGCCGATGCCAATGCGACTCTTTGCACCTGACCTCCGGAAAGTTCAAGAGGGTTTTTATCCAATAATTCATCGATCTGCATCAGCTCGGCTATTTCCTTTATCTTGCTGAACATCTCGTCCCTGGGAACCCCGCGATTGCCAAGCCCAAATGCTAATTCTTCAGCAACAGTATCTGCGGTATAAGACAACTGATTAAAAGGGTTTTGAAAAACAAGCCCAATCGTTTGCGAAAGTTCCCCTACACTCACGGCAGCCGTATCTTTTTCATCAACGATTATGCTCCCTTCACTAAATCCAACAAAATAATTAGGAATCAGCCCTACCAATGCATTACATAAGGTTGATTTTCCGGAACCATTCGCGCCAATTATTGCAACAAATTCACCCGATGCAACTTCAAAATGGACATTCTTCAAAGCAACTTCTGTTTCTTGGTTGTAACGATAAGAAAAATGATTGACTTGTATTAATGTGCTCGTCATTCTTGTCACCTCCACTCTTTTTCCAATGCATCAGAGGAACCTTGGGAGCAAGCTCGAGATTAAGAAACAAATGGCCAGTATTCTTAGGACGATGTCGAGGCCTGTAGTCTCAACCTTTATATAGCTCGTTGGTTGGGCTCCACTGATTCCAAAACCCCGGGTCTCGAGTGTCATTCCTCTTTCTTGAGCATCTGTCAGAGAGGAAAGAACAACCGGTCCAATAAGCGGCAAAAATGCTTTCGCCCGTTGTAAGAATGTCCCTGTGGTTTCAACCCCGCGCGATTCCTGCGCTTCTTGAATAACCTTGACCTTTCTCTGCATTTGAGGAACAACATTAAGGCTTGCTAAAATTAAATATCCTATTTTCATGTTAAGCCCCGACTGTGTTAAGGCGGCTACAGTCTCTGAATTTTTTGTTGTTTGCAGCATTAAGTAGAATGCGGCTAAAAAGATTAAAAGAGTGGACGAAATCTTTAATGCGTACATCGTGCCCTCTAGTCCCATTTGTGCAAAACCGAAGTCAGCAATCATTGTTTTGTTTTTAGGACTATATAAGCCTTGGATAAAAAGCAACATTAGCGTTACCGGAATACCAAAACCCAAAATCAACTTTAAAACCTTTTTTCCTTGTCCGATTAATATTCCCAGTATGACAAGTAAACATAATATTCCGTATCCAACAAAGGGCAGCGGGTAAATGAGACAGCCAATTCCTAAACAAAATACGATAAGCAGCTTCGTGATCGGATTTAAATTTCCAACTAAAACAGCTATAGAGTTGTTGTTCGTTTCCATTGTTCCATCACCTTCATGACCCTTTGCGGCCTTTAAGTAAATAATCCTTGTCCAGCGGAGCGTACTGACTTGAGAAACGTCTAGGAATTTTCTTTACTAACCAGTAAGCGATTAGAAATACAATTCCTTTGTCGATGAGATTTTCGAGTATGGAAGTCGAAAATACCGAAAGCATGATTTCTTTTGTAGTTGCAATCAATGCTGCCGTAAAGAGGGAACTGCTATTAATCCCAGTAGCGCCGCCATAAATAAAGATCGTGATGAAAGCGGCACTTATCGCATTCGTTAACGTACAGGCCAACCAAGTAATCACTACACCAAGCTTATTCTTAAAGAAGCCTGCTTTAACCAAGTAGCCTGTTACCAAACCACATAAAACGCTTACAATCGAAAAAGGAAGAAATACTGGATTGGTGACGATGGATAAGAATAAATTTGTTGCCAATCCACAAAGTGCGGCGACCCAAGGACCAGCAAGACATGCAATCAAGACCGTTCCGATCATATCCAAAAAAAGCGGCAACTTTAAGGTTGAGGATAGGGTGCCTCCAATTAAATTAATCCCTACAGCGATCGGTATCAAAACTAACGCTTTCGTGGAAAATTGGGTTTGAAGAAACCTTCGAAAAAAAGATTGTCTCATAGTAGCCCTTCTCTTAAAAAATGTAATATAATGATTTGAGAAATCGCTTTCGGAAAACGCTTTCCTGTTACTGAGACTATCATCGATAAATTGATATGTCAACAAGATTATTTATCCAATCCCTCCGTTCTAATTTATTGTAAAATAAAAAGGACACACAAAAACGTTGATGCAACTGCTTGGCAGGTTTCAAAAGATACGATGAGGGGAGAAGGCTATGAATATTAAAGATATAGCCAAATTGGCAGGAGTTTCCGTTTCCACCGTTTCCAAAATTGTAAATAAAAAAGATCAAAGCATTAGTAAAGATACCCGTGAACGTGTATTAAAAATAGTCCATGAATACAACTACACTCCTTATTCATCTAGTATTAGCAAATCGACTTCTACTGGAATAATAGGGGTTTTAATAAATTCAACCATTTCGACAGACTCGATGCTAAACGGAATTATTAACGAAGCCCAGCGCAAAGGTTATAGTCCACTGATTTTGAATAGCTGTGGAGATTTGAACCAAGAGTTAAAAAACATGACTTCACTCATTACAAAGCAAGTGGATGGGATTATCTGGGAACCTGTAGATGGCGAAAGCTTAAAAAACCGTATTCATTTTAATTCTTTAGACATCCCCGTTGTAATAGTCGGAGGGGGCGGAGAAGCAAATTCTCTGGAATTGCCTTATAAGCTGGCAGCTTACTTCCTTACCAAGCAGTTGATTGATAAGAAACACACGAAGATCGCATGTATAGTAGGGGAAGGACACCGAAAGAATGCCTTTATAGAGGGGTATAAGCATGCGCTTTTTGACCGTAATCTAAAATTCGAAGAATCTATGGTGCTTTCATCGCTTGACGAAACCATTAATGACTTTATCATAGGAGGACAAATTACAGGATTTATTTCCTCACATTTATACAAGTCTATTGAACTATATAATCTAGCTATCCAGAGCGGTCTGAAATCACCGAAGGACTATTCATTGCTTTCCATTCAAAATGACTACGACTTCTCTTTGGTTGCAGATCAAAAGACGATATCGACCATAACCGTCAATAATGCTAACTTTGGCGCCTATATCTGTAATGTACTGATCAACTCTATAGCTGGAGCGGATGCCATACAACCTTATGAGGAAAAAATGGTATTAGACAACACCAATACGTTAGGTTTCCCAGATGAGGGCGGGAAGCCTAAAATCCTTGTTGTTGGAAGTATTAATATGGATACTTATCTCTACTCCCCTCAACTGCCGCACAATGGAGCAACGAATTTTATATCTAGCCTTACAAAACTTCCAGGCGGAAAAGGGTTCAATCAAGCAGTAGGAACGGCAATGCTTGGACACCGGGTCAGGCTGATTGGATGCTTAGGTTCAGATATGGAGTCAAATAGCATCTTCCAAGAGTTAGAGAAAAATGGTGTCAGTACGATTGGAATCACACGTTCAAGTGATACGGAAACAGGTCAGGCATATATTTTTGTCGAATCTAGCGGCGATTCTATGATATCCGTCCTTCCAGGAGCCAATGCAGATCTTTCACCCCAAAAAATAGAACAACAGACAGGATTATTTTCTGATGCTGAATTTTGTTTGATTCAAACCGAAATTCCGGTCAATACCGTTGAAAAGGTCTGCTCCATTGCAAAAAATGAGGGACTAACCATCATTCTCAAACCTTCAGCATCAAAGATCATTCCAGATCCGATCTTGAAAAAAATCGATTATTTGATTCCGAACGAAGACGAGCTCTTGGAGATATGCCCACAGTTCAATTCTATAGAGCAAAAAGCAGATTTTCTCCTATCCAAAGGAGTCAAAAATGTCATAGTCACATTAGGTAAAAAAGGATGTTATTTAAGAACAACAAATGTTGAAAGGTTCTTCCCTGCATCAGAGTTTGCTGCTGTCGATAGTACGGGTGCAAGTGATGCTTTCATTAGCGCATTAGCGTCTTATTTGCTAAGAGGATGCTCTTTGGTGGATGCGATTCAAATCGCGACCTATGCCGCTGGTTTTTCCGTTTCCCGCGATGGAGTCATCAATTCATTAGCTGATCGGGTTACTCTAGAAAGCTATATTGCAAAGAAGGATCCCAAATTATTATCCTCACATTAGAAACGAGGCGGCGGCTTAGATGTGTCGAGTGGAAGCGATCGTTATAAAGGGAATAAACGAAGCATGAAGAAGCCTCCAAATCCATTATTGAAATGGTTTTGGAGGCTTTCTATTTCAATCAACGAAGTCCTGAAAACCCTGGAGTAAATCAATGAAGATTGCGCTTGTACGACATGACGAACAGAAGGCCGCCAAACGTGACGAGTGCAATGAAAATCAGCATCATATTGCTGAAAAGCGCAGCTGCTTGACTGGTTACGGTCGTGATGAGCGGAGAGTCCAGCCATGACTTAGTCAGCAGTCCGCCCACACCGGCAATGCCAATGCCCTCGGCAAGGAAACAAGCGAAGTTGAGCATGCCCATGCCGGAGCCTGCTTCTCCGGTACGACAATCTTGACGATGATCACCATAATAAGCGATGGAACGGCCGAAGCCCCGACTCCCTGAAAAAACCGCGCGATCAGCACGCCCGGATACCAGGCATGACACAATAGGCCGACAATCGAACCGTAGCCGTAGATTAGCATGCCGAATAACAGCAGCTTTCTCATACCTATATGTTCCGATATCCTGCCGTACACCGCGATGCCGATCGCGAAGGATAGCAAGAAGCAGGTATTGGTCCAATTGGCCGCCGACGGTGCAATATCAAAATAAGCAGCGATATCCGGCAATGATACGTTAAACATGGTTTCATTCATCACGCTGAAAAACGTCAAAATGCTCAGCCAAAGGATGAATCGTGAATCGGGAACTTTATTTCGATGTAACACTTGCATATAAACCCCTTTAAGATCAAGGGGAATCGCAGTTTATAGGGTCAATTATGCGTTTTCCCCTAATTGTTGTACCCTAACAGAATAGTTTTGTCGCATGTTCAAATACGCCTCCAAATAAGTAAATGTAAAACAATTCAAATGTATCATAGCCTGTTAAGAGGCGTAAGCGAACTCCCCAAGGATATAGATACTTACGGCCTTATTCATGGGAATATCAGTCCTGGCAATTATCTTAATGACGGAGGCTCTCCTTTAGTAACCATTTATAAACCCAATAGGATGCTGAGTATTTTTGAAGAAAAAGAAAGCCGCCCCTGCTGAAATCAGGAAGCGACTCTTAAACCCAAGAGATAAGAAGTGAGCCACAAGGCTTCTAATCCTTCTCAACATTCTGTATTAAGAGAGAGTACGTCAAGGATTGACTCACCCTATTTCAACATTATCCCAAATCGAGAAAAGGATGACTCCTCCAATAAATATCATACAGACTACAAGCGGCAATGTTGTCAGGGTAATTCCCGCTATTGCCATACCTCTTCCACTAGAAGAACGTTTTGCTCTAATTCCTAAGATGAACCCAACGATATTTAGAATAAAAGCGAAAAAAAGACTAATTGCTGTACCTGGTGAAGTAGTATAGCTGTACTGTGAATCATAGTTCATTTTCAACATTGCTACTATGAATAATATAATTCCGAATATACCGAATATCATGGATACTACCGCTTGTCCAAGTCTATCTTTTGGTTGGTTCTTCATCGTGGCTTTTGTTGCAGATACATTCGCATTTGTTGAGGGACTACCCGCTCTCTCTGTTTGACTGACAGTAGTCCTGTTTACTTGGGGAATAGCCGCCTGAGATTGACCGCCAACCGTCCTGTTAGGTTGGGCAGGCGTTGCCCTGTTGGGCTGATTGATTGTAGTTCTAGTGTTACGTTGCACTTCTATTGACTCCCTTCTGAGATGGTTATAGGTGTATAGACCTATTCTATCATTCGGCAAAGTTCCCCAAAACCCCTTTTTTCCCCCTTTATTTTTGGTTCGCACCTTTTCAAGAAAATTTTATGCTTTTGATTGATGCAGGGATTGACCGTATTTTGGAACAGCGAGGTAACTTACATGTATTATGAAGGTAACGCCAATACACCTCATAGTGAAGAGGTGGTACATAGCTAAGCTTTAGCGATGCAGGAAGGAAGGCTAGGCATGGACAGTCGCTCAGTCCGTATGGGCAGGTATCATATCAGTCTATGAGGATGGAAGCACCCATCCAGCAACTGAAGTATTCATCGACCTGATCTAGGAGTGCCGCCGGAAGTGCCCCAACCCGGCGAAGAATGACAAGGTCCTGCTGTCTCTTGATGATCCGCATTCATACATCCCTACTAAAAATAAAAATGCTCTTTCGAAAAGGGGTCTTTGCGCAGAGTCAAGAATGTGATATATGTAAGATATTGGATTTAGTTCTGTTTTCAGAGAAACAAATCGGAAGAATCGCTCCAAAACAGGAGGTTACAGATGAGTTCTATTCTAAAAGTTATAGAGCAGCTAAAGTTGAACGTCCTGAATGTGGAAGATGTTCCAGAGTCATTTAGTTCCGATGTATACAAGCTTACTCTTACCAGTGGAGAAAACGTTTTTGTGAAAATTCCATTTAACAAGGATAAATTAAATCGTGAATTTCAGATGCTTGAGACATTAAAGGGGATACTGCCTGTTCCTAAGGTATTGGACATTTGGTACGGGGATGAAAGTACGACTGGAGCATTGCTTCTTTCAGCAATTCAAGGCATGCCTTGTACAGGAGACATTGATGAGAAGCTCTCTTTTCAAATGGGCGTATATCTGGCTATGCTCCATGAGGTTAAAGCACCTGGGTATGGTTACTATGTAAGCGATGGTTTTATGTTATTTGACCAAAATAATTGGAGATTACATATCAAAAGTACTTTTGAAAAGTGGACGGAGCCATGCAAAGAGATTCTCGACTCAGAATTGTATGAAAGATGTATTCTTCACTTTGATGAAGTTTTCTCTACTTTACCGGAACCTGACGGACCATGTATGGTTCACATGGATTTTAGACCAGGTAATATATTGGTGAATGGTAACGAGGTTGCTGGCATTATTGATTTCGAGAGTGCCCGTGGCGGATCGTCGGAAATAGATTTTACAAAAGTCAATCGATATATATGGGAAGTCAATCCGAGAACAAAGATGCCGTTCATTGAAGGTTATCAATCGATTCGACCTATGCTGGCTCTGGAAAGTGTACTGCCATTATATGATATTTACGATGCTTTCAGCTCCGTTGTTTGGTGTAAAAACAGAGGCATTGAAAAAAATCAAACGTTCCTTCAGGAAAATATTCTGATTTTAAGAAATTCGGTGGGTTATTGAGAAAACCCTTCTTAAGGAAAAACATCCTTTTACAGCCATCGTCAGTACGTTATAATATAATCACCAACTAGCTTGAGTCGCTTATCAAAGAATAGATATTGGAGGTATGGTCATGGTCAATCGCAATAGAAATATGATTTCCATAGCCCTCAGCACGGCTCTAGTCGTGTCTATGCTGGTTACAGGCAGCACACTCTTGGCCCAAGGTAAAACAACAGGTTCAGCACAGAATCAGTCTGTTACCAATCAGACTACGTTAGTGTTGGAGAAGTCACCAGGAGCTAAAAAGGTTGAAATTATTAAAGGATGATTGTTAATGAAATAACATACTAAACTGTGAAGACAGCCTCGTCATATCATGAGGGCTGTCTTTCTATTGGCGAGAAAAAAAGTTAAGGAGGGGCGGCGTCCCCTCCTTTTTTGTTGCTTGAAAAGATGATAATTAAGTTAGTTAGTGTTTTTTCTTATAAAGTATTCTCGGGTATCTGTCTGCACCTTTTCGGGTAAAGTACGAGCGAGTTCCTTATTTAACCACGCAAGTGTTTTATTACGAAGAAACTCACGCATATATCCTTCTGCTTCAAGCATCGTTAAGTTAATCGTACAAGAAGGATTGCCGGAACTACAGTCACAGGAAGTCCAATCTTTATCTGCATACATAAGATTCGTTTTTAATATATTTTTGCATTGAAAAATAGGGTTTGTTCCTTCAACTGCTTCTATTACATCCCAAAAAGAAATCTCTTCGGGAGACTTAGCTAATTTATAACCACCCTTTACACCAGGTGTAGAACTCACAATACCCGCCTTGGTCAGTTTACCCAAAACTTTCGATAGATACGTTTCTGAAAGTCCTTGAAATTCTGAAAGGTCTTTTATTCCAATACTTTCCTCTTCGGGTATGTCTATTAAATAAACAAGGCTATGCAAAGCATATTCAACCATAACACTGTACTGCATGTAAAAAGACACCTGCTTTCATGTTAAAAAAGCTTTATTAAAAATAGTATAGCACCATTTTCATTTTTGCCAATTTACATAAATTACAACACGGAATGAATTGACACTAAATTGGGGAAGTTATATTATAGATTAAGTCAATCGACGATTAAATTAATCCATGATTATATCGATCGACAATAACAGAAATGGAAATTCATTTAGGAGGAAAACATCCATGAGTAAACTACTTATCATCAATGCACATCCAGAATTTGATTCTAAAACCTCAGCAAGTCTGAATGTATTTAATTACTTTTTGAAGGTATATAAAGAGAAGCATTCAAATGATGAAGTAATTGAACTGATTAATCTATACGAAGAAGAAGTCCCCATGTTAGATAAAACTGTTTTTAGCGCATGGCAGAAACAAAGAGCTGGTGAAGAATTAACGAGTCAAGAAATAGAACTAACGGACCGCATGAATGAGATATTAAAACAATTCAAAAGCGCTAATAAATATGTCATTGTGTATCCTTTGCATAACTTTAATATCCCATCAAAGCTAAAGGATTATATGGATAATATTATGATTGCAAGGGAAACGTTTAAATATACGGATACGGGTTCAGTCGGTCTTCTTAACGATGAAAGAAGTATCGTTGTTATTCAAGCTAGCGGGTCAATCTACACCAATAATGACTGGTATACGGAAGTGGAATACTCCCATAAGTATCTGAAGTCCATGTTTCATTTCTTTGGCATTGAGGATTATCAAATGGTTCGTGTGCAAGGGACTGCTTTACTGGATAGAGACGAAGTATTACAAAAGGGGTACAGAGAAGCTGAGGAAGCCGCTTCTATATTAGCAGGGAAGTAAGAGGGGCACGATTTTAAAAAACTCCGAATTCAAGATAAAGGCACCGGATCAGGTGCCTTTCTTTTCTCGCCTTATTGATGAAATGTTGAATTGCATCATCATAGTGGTAAAGATGAAGAGTAGCAACAACTGTCAGTTTAATGATATAATATAGTCAGAATAATGCCATATGGGGAAGGGGTTGTTAATCATGTATATCAAGCCCTCAACAACAATTAGACAAGATTACAACGGGTTTTCAAAATATTGTCACGAAATTGATGAGCCAGTGGTTTTGACACGTAACGGAGAAGCCGATTTAGTTGTAATGAGTCATGAGACATATCGGCGAATGGAAGCACGAATTAAACTACAGTCTAAGCTCTTAGTAGCGGAAAAACAGATTGCAGAAGGTTCAGAATTACTTGACCATGATCAGGTAATGGAAAGAATGCGGAGGAAGATCGATGCCGCTAAAGAGTAAGATTAAATATACGCCGGCAGCAGTTGATGACATGGACGAGATTTTTTCGTATATTTCACAAGATAATATGGATACAGCGGGAAATATGCTGAATAAGTTAAACGTTACTATTTCAAGCTTGGCGGATTTCCCTAATAAAGGTTCTGTATTATCTGACGACGAATTTTCTCTTATTCAACGAGGTTATCGATTTATTGTAGTGAATCCGTATTTGATATTTTACCGGATCATGAATGATATCGTAGTCATCCACCGTATTTTGCATGGGCGTAGAGACTACTTGCGTGAGTTGTTTGGTCCGTTTGAAAAATATAACAGCCGCTCATTGTGAGAGGCTGCTTTGTTTTTTGCTTTACATATTCATTACTGTCAACCGTATCACCGCTTGCAGTATCTCCAGTTCCCTTCGTAAGTCCAGTAATCGTTCAAGCTCCGTGAATTTATCTTCCGAAAGTTTATGTTCCCTTCGTACAAATTCTCTATAATGTTCAAGTCATTTATAACCTTGTCTTTGCGTAGTGTTAATTTCTGAATTTGATGTGAGCGTCGACTTATTGGGCCAGACACAAAGCCCAGAAGGGGTCGTTGTACTGACAATGAAAAGGCTCGCCCAGTTCTTTCATCCAGCGAGCGGCGCTGGTTAGGTCTCCGCCGTGAAAGAGAGGGGCCTCCCCGAAGCTTTCGTCTTCCCAAACAAAGTCAGCCGTCTGTTGCTTCTCATCGACTGCGAGGAAGAAATCGGAGCCGTCAACGTAGGGGTTCGTACCTGTTTGGGCGTCTGTTGTTCGTAAGACGACGCGGACGCGGTGAGTCGGCTTTTGGCCAGAAAGTTGGTGGGAGGATTCTTTTCTAGAAGGTCAGAGAAAGGTTCCGCCGCAACAAGCATGACCCAAACGTTAGTCCCGTTGCGACGTTTTCGTTCCGATCAAACGTCTCTTTCAGCTTTCGGAGAACCAGTTCGTTTGCCGTCAGTTTCTTTCCGCGTGGTCTTTCAACCATTGTTCCACCTCCTCGTCGTGCGCTCCGGCATGCGTGAAGAACGTCATCAGGAAGTCGTTGTCGTACAGTACCGCGACTTTGTACGCCTGGAAACTTTCGCCGACGTCGAGCTGTTCGACGTACTCGGGGCAACTTCCCAGTAGTCCTCCTCCTTCACGGCCCAGCCCGACGTTGCTAAGATCACGGACGTTGTCTCCGGCTTCGAGAACGACGATGTAGCCGTGCCTACCCAAGTAAAAATCGCTCTCTACCTCGTCCTCAAACGCATCCCTCAGATGCAGGAAGTAGTCCTCGATCTGATCGAGCAGAACCTCCGGAAGTGCTCTGGCGTGGCGAAGTGCGTCAAAGTCTCGTTGTGTCTTGACGATTCTCATTCTTACATCCCTCCTGTAAATGAAAATGCCCCCTCAAAAAAGGGGACATTAGCTAGACCAAGAATATAATATATGTCTAAAAGTTGATTTAAACCTATTGAGTAATAGTACCATTAAGGAGGATTTTGGAATTCAGTGTATAATTGTAAATATACATAAGACACTAGATGGAGGTCTATTTATGCAAGGATACAATGTTCTTATGATTTACAACAAAGATGTGGACCGTTTGCTAATGTGTAAACGATTAAGGAATCCCTATAAAGGATTAAGTAATTTGGTTGGTGGAAAAATTGAAGTTGGAGAACTGGGTATTGATGCAGCGTATAGGGAACTATTAGAAGAGACTAACATTTCAAAAGAAGACGTAGTCTTGCATCATTTAATGGATTTTAAATATTATTTGCAAAATTGCTTTGTTGAAGTTTATGTTGGCAAATTGAAACACGATGTTGATATCTCCGGGGATGAGAATGAGTTGTATTGGTCTGACTTGAATAAAGATTTCTTTGATATGTCCCTGTACGCAGGTGAAGGAAATATAGGACATATGATTGAGCAAGTGAAAATGAGTAGAATTCTGGAAAGCGTGAACATAATTGCTTAGGAAACAGGAACGATATTTCAGCATAGTTCAAGAAGGGCCATCCCCACAAAGGATGGCCTTAAAACTTGCCGTTACAGACAACGCGGAGAACCGTATCACAAGTAACGGCAAGTTTTTTGCTGACTTTTTCGTGCAGAAATTGCAAGGTATTCATTTTTCATCTCCGATAAAATTTATCTTGAAGGGAGGGAATACGATGGATTGGCTGGACAGGATGAATAGAGCCATGGAATATATTGAAACAAATCTAGCGGACAATATCTCGTATGATGAAATAGCGCAGAGAGCCTGTTGCTCTACCTATCATTTTCAAAGAATGTTTCCGTTTATTACTGGAGTATCGTTATCAGAGTACATTCGACGTCGACGGTTGACATTGGCGGCATTCGAACTGCAGACAACTGATGCAAAGGTTATTGATGTAGCTATGAAATATGGATATGATTCGCCGGAAGCGTTCGCACGGGCGTTCAAGAATCTTCATGGGATCATGCCGATATCTGCGCGCGATAAAGGCGTTTCTCTTAAAGCCTATCCTCGAATGTCCTTTCATATTTCAATAAAAGGAGATGTCGCAATGAATTACCGAATTGAGCAAAGAGGTTCATTTGAGATGTTTGGAGTATATGGACATATAAATGCGGACCAGAAAACAGCATTCTCTGAAGTTCCTCAATTCCGCAAAAAATGTGATGATGATGGCAGCGTTGATCTTATGAATGACTTGCTGGGACGTTTTGGTGACACCATGTTACACGCCGCTTTATATGATCACACTAGAGAATCTTTCAAATACATGGTCTGTTATCATTTACCTAAGGGACTTGAAATTCCGGAGAGATTTACGAAACTTTCTATCCCGGCATTAACGTGGGCGATTTTTCCGGAGCCGCGATGTGATATGCAAAAACTTTGGGAACGAATCTATTCCGAGTGGTTTCCTACTTCTGAATACGAACAGGTTGAGGGCCCTAGTTTCGAAATGTATTATGGTTTGGCACGGCATGGGAATGAAACGGGTGAAATTTGGATACCGGTGAAAAAAAAGTAACGATTGTGCTAACGGTTAACGATAATTGAACAAGACGAGAAAAAGGAAAGGGCCATCCAAAAAGGATGGCCTTAAAACTTGCCGTTCCAGACAGAGCGGGGAACCGTATCATAAATAAGGGCAAGTTTTTTGCGGAATTCCCTGCGGGGCATGAATTTATATATATGGTGAAGAGTGACTGTTGAGATGTTTAGATGAGCAAAAAAATGCAACTGATATAGTCAGTCGCATCAAGTTTGTTTGTTACACAGTTTCTTCGTGTTATGAAGCAACCTCAAATTTCAAGGTGTTCCGAGTTACTATGATATATTCACCTGTTGATTTATTCATAACTTGAGACACTTCCTTAGTGTGCGTGATCTCAAACCAATCATTTTGTACATCCACCAATAATTTTATTTCCACATTGCTTTCTCCATATTTTAATCCACTAAAAGATAACTTTGTCATCGTCATCATTCCTTTTGCTTAATATGGGTCGAATATGATTTTTTTGATCTCCATTTTTCACATCTCTTTATAGTACTTGAAACGGTAATAAGAGTTATATACAAGGATAAACAGATAGGCAAAAACCAATAGCAATAGCATTATTAAATCTATACCCATCAAGGATAATGATATAAATAAGGCTCCAAATACAAAAACCATCATGTCATATGCTTTTGCTTTTGCGCGATTGGCGATTGCCAAATTACGCTCATCATTCTTCTCAATCTCTAGTTGCTTCGCTGCGGCAGGATTTTTCTTCATGGCGCTTCGGATGATTATTTCTCCAATACCGTGACCGAAAATAACACAGCCAAGCCCAACACAGATATACGGCAGCGCTCGCAGCATACCTTGCGGATCTTCAATTGTCTTGATGAAGTACACACCGACTGCTAGTAAGAATATGCCTATAAATGTAATCAAATAAGACAAAATCGTTTTGTTCATATATGCTCATCCTCCTCATAAATAAAGATTTCTTCGATACTCATACCGAAAAAACGAGCAATCTTGAACGCTAAAAGGATCGATGGGTTATAACGTCCGTTTTCCAGCGAACCGATCGTTTGCCTGGACACTTCAAGAGCGGCCGCTAATTCTTCTTGCTTCATTCCGCGTTTCTTGCGAATTTCTTCTAAGCGGTTGTTCAATGCGTTTCCCTCCTGATGGAAAGCTAACTTTCCATGATCAAAATATATCGTGCAATGCAAGTTATGTCAAGCACACTTTCCATTTTGATAAAGGGCCATCTTAGTCCACGCAGGATAGATTAAGATCAGACACGGTGAGCCGTATCATCGATAGTGGTAAAGCACACAATTTTTCACTTCACTTTACAATATCTTTACTATCCTTATGACTATCGGTTTGCTAGTATAAAGTCCAAATGAAGAAGAAGGATAGGATAGCATGCGGGCGACTTCGTTAGAATGGGAAGCATACAATCAAATCAAGGACCGGATCGTGCGGGCAGAAGTCATGCCGGGCATGCTCCTGTCGGAGAACGAGTTGGCGGGTGAGCTTGGCATGAGCCGGACGCCGGTCCGTGCGGCGATCTCGCTGCTGGAGAAGGAAGGGCTCGTCGAAAGCTTTAAAGGGCGCGGCGTTCTCGTGAAGGAGATCTCTTTTCGGCAATTCAGCCAGATGCTTGAGGTTCTCGTATCGATGCAGCTATTTGTATTGGAAGTGGCTAAGGAAAGAGAGCTGGCATTCGATCTAGAAGCGCTTCATCTTTATTTACAGCGCCAGTACGCTTCCCGCGAGAACGGAGACTATCTAGGCTACTACAACAATTCGTTAATGAGTATCGAGACGATCTTAAGCGCCATTGGCAACGACTACATGCTGCAGGTGCTGGAATCTTACCGTGGCAAGTTCGTCTGCCGGATGGTTACCTTCCGCAAGCAATTCCCGCAGCACAAGCCGCAGTGGGCCAATGTAATGAACGGTAAAATTTATCAAGCCTTGCTGCGCAAAGATTATGACGGGGCGAAAGCAGCCATTGAAGAGAATTATAAGTATACGACGGAGCAGCTGATTCTGAGCGGCGTCATCTAAAACCATACCTAATATACAAGAAGGGTGCCTATAAACAGGCATCCTTTTTTGCTTTTTAGCCCAGCATGGAGATTTACATATCATTTAGACTGCGATAACAATCCACTTACATACAACCTGCATACTGAACTCGAGCGATCAAACAACATCCATTGTTCTGAGAGGAGAAAGACTTGTGACAATACTTCAAGCAAGTCGATATGCTGGTAAGTTATGGTATGATGATGTCCGTTTCCAAACGGACAAGCGGCCTTGGTTCGGCCAATTGCGGGAGGTTGCGGCAGGAGATTTTACATTTGCAGTATTGGGCGATCGTTGCGGTATGGCAACGGCAGGAGTATTCGAGAAAGCGCTGGAGGTTGTAGCGGATTTGAAACCGGATTTCGTCCTGTCAGTAGGAGATTTGATCGAAGGCTACTGGAAGGATGCTGCGGACGCAAGAGCGGAATGGGAGTATATCGATGAGAAAATCGAGGCCACAGGATTGCCTTTCTTCCATGTTGTTGGCAACCATGATTACGGCAATCAAGTGATGCTGGACGTCTGGCGGGAAAGAAAAGGATTCGAATATTATGCTTTTCGGGCAGGAGACGCGCTGTTCCTCGTACTTAACACGGAAGATCCTCCGACAGAGCTTTCTGACGAATTTATCGACATTATAAAAAAAACGACGTTCAACGTTCAGAACGATCCGGAACAGATGACGGCGCATATGCAAGCTTTTTACGATGACATTGTAAGCCGCATGTCTCCGGAGCAGCTGGAAGGAATGTCCCGCATTGATCTCGCGTTCAGCGCCGAGCAAATGGCTTTCGCCGAACGTGTGCTGGAAGAGAACCGCGATGCGAAATGGACGTTTGTCAGCATGCACAAGCCGGGATGGAAATCGGAGAACGAGCGGTACAATAAGCTGATTGGCTTGCTGGACGGACGGCCTCATACCATCTTCGCCGGTCACCTTCACGCGATGGAATATTCCGTATCCGGCAATGGCGAACATATTCAGCTCGGTAGAACCGGCGGACATGCCCATGGCGAAGGGCCGGAAAGCGATAATGTGCTGTTATGGGTTAACGTGCGTGATGGAAAGCCAACTTACCGGGTTATGCATTTGGACGGAATTGGCGAGATCGGCAGCTACAAGCCGCAAAAAAATTCCAAGGAGGCAAAATAATGACACAACCCATTTTCTTCGCACATCTGACTGATACGCATATTAACGTACCTGGTAAAAATCCGCTGTTCGAAATGGACATGACCAAGAAGCTGCGTGAAACGTTCGCGGAGCTCGGAAGACTCAGCCAAAAGCCGGCGTTCGTCGTCATCAGCGGCGACTTGACACAAGACGGCGACACGGAAGATTACCGCCACCTTCGTATGCTGCTGGACGAGGAGAAAGAGAAGCTCGGCGTGCCGGTCTATGTAGCGCTTGGCAATCACGACACGAGATCCTTTTTCCGCGAAGGCTACTTGCAGGAAGAGCCTTCCGAACAATCCTACTATTACACTGTGATGGAAGGCGGACTGCGCCTGATCGTCCTTAATACGCAAATTCCAGGCAAGCATGCAGGGGAATTGGACGAGGAGCAGCTCAAGTGGCTGCGCGAAGAGCTGGAGACGCCTGCTCCGAACGGAACGATTATTGTGCATCACCATCCCGTCGTTCCTACGCTGACTCCGCTAATGGACAGCCATCTGCTGGGCAATCCCCAGGATCTTGCGGCAGCGATCACAGGCAGCGACGTTATCGGCATGCTCTCCGGCCACATCCATTGCAACAATATCGGGCTGTTCCACGGCGTTCCAAGCGCTGCGGCAACAGGCGTCGCATTCGGAATCGAACCAACGAGCAATGAGAGCATGAAGTTCGTCGACAACAGCGGCTACAACCTCGTGCTGGTGAAGGAAGGACAAATGATCGTGCATCCGATGGCGATGGCGGGCAATCAGAAAGTCGTTTTCGAGTGGAAAATGGATGCCGCGCACGCCCATGCTTAATGATTGGCGGGCATCGCGATAAA
Source organism: Paenibacillus sp. J31R120 (assembly GCF_056269225.1). Taxonomy (NCBI): domain Bacteria; kingdom Bacillati; phylum Bacillota; class Bacilli; order Caryophanales; family Paenibacillaceae; genus Paenibacillus; species Paenibacillus sp. J31R120. The sequence continues at coordinate 252,195 of NZ_JBWDNN010000004.1, forward strand.
TAGCTTTGAATACAAACAATAAGCCCGAATGAACTTGCAGAGGAGAGGGAGAAACAATGGCTTACAAGAAAAGATTGGCGGCTGCTCTAGTGTCGCTCACCTTGATTACGACAGCGTGCGGCAATGGGGGTACAGGCTCCGGCACGAATGCTGCTAATGGCGGCAATGCGGGTAATGCGGCTGCAAACGAGCAAATTACGCTGAAGTTTTACAGCTATAATCTGGCGATTGCCAGCCAAGTGCCGGGAACAGAGAAGCTGATTAGCGAATTCGAGACGGCGCATCCGAATATTAAGATCGATGCCATTCCGATTTCTTCTACCGATATTAACGCTAAGGTGCAGGCGGATATCGTAGCCGGTTCGGCGCCGGATATCGCACAGCTGACGTTCGACGGCCTTGATTTTGCTGTAAACAATTTCAACGCCAAGCCGCTTGAGGATATCGTGGCTGCGGACGAGTTGAAAAGTAACTTCGAAGGTTTCTCGCCCAACGGCTTGAAGCTCGGTCAATTAAATGGCAAGACCTTCGGGCTGCCATTCACGTTCAGCACGCCGGTGTTGTTCTACAATGCCAAGCTGTTCGAGGAAGCAGGCCTTGATCCGGCTGCTCCGCCGACAACTTGGGCGCAAGTGAAGGAATATGGCTTGAATATCGCCGAGAAGACTGGCATGACAGGCGCGCATGTCGGCGGAGCGACGGGCGGAGACTGGATTATCCAGGCACTGATCGGCAGCAACGGCGGACAAGCTCTCTCCGACGACCGCAAAACGATCAAATTCGGCGAACCGGAAGCGGTTGAAATGGTGCAAATGTGGCAGGATCTGATCAAGAGCGGCGCCAATGGCAAGCTGAATGACGGCGAAGCGATCGAAGCGTTCAGCCAGGGTAAAATCGGGATGCTGCTGTTCACCAGTGCGCTACAAAGCTCGTTCGTAGCCGCATCGCAAGCAGGCGGCTGGGAGCTGAAGACGGCCAAAATGCCGGCATTCGGCGATAAACCGACGACCCCGGTCAACTCCGGCAGCGCATTGTTCATTTTGTCGGACGACAAAGCGAAGCAGCAAGCGGCATGGGAATTCCTTAAATTTGCAACCAGCGAACGCGGTTATACGATTATTACTTCGGAGATCGGCTACCTGCCCCTTCGTCCAGCTATCATAGACGACCCGAATTACTTGAAGGATTGGGTAGAAGCGAATCCGCTTGTGAAACCGAACCTGGAACAGCTCGACAGCTTGAAGCCTTGGGTATCGTATCCAGGCGCGAACTGGAAGCAAATCGAGACGATCCTGAACGATTCGGTCTCAAAGGCGATCGCAGGCGACGGCGATGTTGCCGCAATCATGCAGGATGCGCAAAAACGCGCGCAAGCGCTGATCCAATAACAGAAGTGAAAGCAGGGCATTCATAGGCAAACATGATTTGGGAAGAGGAAGGAAGTTAAGGCGATGAGCTATGAAGCAGTAGGAATGAACCGTCAGGCAGCGGGAGCCAAGCCGCAAAGCAAGGAACGCAAGTCGTTCCTGCTGCGGCTTGGCCGAATAAAGCCGTACCTCTATTTATTGCCGGCCCTGGCATCCATCGGCTTCTGGGTATATAAACCGTTGATCCAAACGTTCCAGTTAAGCGTCTATCAATGGAATCTGCTGCCCACTTCGCCGAAGCAATATGTCGGCATGAAAAACTTCACTAACCTGACGGGCTTGCCGGAGATGGGCATTGCGTTATGGAACACGCTGATCTATACGATTGGCGTGATTCCTTTCTCGCTTATTATCCCGTTAATCATTGCGATTGCAACCGATAATATCAGCAGAAAGGCGAGCAATCTTTACCGGGCGCTCATCTTCCTGCCGATGATTATGGCTCCGGTAGCGGTATCTTCCGTATGGCGCTGGATCATGCATCCGACGAACGGGATATTGAACAAGGCGCTTACGGACTGGTTCCACCTGTCCGAACCGATCCGGTTTTTTACCGACGAGCGCTGGGCGATTTGGTCGATTACGTTCATAACGGGCTGGAAGCTGATCGGCTTCAGTACGCTTATCTTCTCGGCGGCGATGACTGGCATTAATAAGGAATATATCGAGGCGGCGAAAATCGACCGGGCCAACCGGTTCCAGATCATCTGGCATGTCATTCTGCCTTTATTGTCGCCGGCGATTTTGTTTATGGCGATGATGAGCACATTGTTTGCTTCGGAATGGAGCTTCTCGTATATTAATGTTCTTACGCAAGGCGGACCTTTTAATACAACGACGAATATTTACTACTTACTGTGGACGTACGGCTTCCAATCGTTCAACATCGGCTCGAGCTCCGCTGCCGCGGTCGTCTTTTTCCTCGGATTCGGCGTGCTGGCTTGGCTGTTTATGAAGCTAACGAAGAAGCTATCGTTCTTCGATAATTAGAGGAGGAAGACATACATGGAGAAGGCAGGTCGCTCCTTCGGTTCCTTTACCGCCGTGACGGTCAAGCATTTCGCGCTTATCGCGCTCTCGCTGCTGGCGGTATTTCCGCTCTATTGGATGGTTGTAACCTCCTTGAAGCCGGAGAGCGAGGTATTTACTTCAAGCTTATTTCCGCTTCATATCACCTTAGATAATTACGTGCAGGCTTGGAACGCCATTCCGATGGGCCGAATGCTGACCAACTCCATCGTAGTCGCAGTCATTCAGACGGTGATGCAGCTGCTGACGAGTATCTTGGCCGCTTATGCGTTCGCGCGCTGGGAATTCCGCGGCAGCAACTTGATCTATGGTTTGATCGCGCTCACATGGCTGGTTCCGTTTCAAGTGATTATGATTCCAAATTACGTGGCGATCAGCGGATTTGGCTGGCGGGACCAGTTGGCCGGCCTGATCGTACCGAACATCGCATCGGCTTTTGCGGTGCTGCAGCTGTACAATGCGTTCAAGTCCTATCCGAAAACGCTGATCGAAGCCGCCAGGCTGGATGGCGCCTCCGATTGGGGCGTGCTCTGGCGCACGATTATGCCGAATCTGAAAGCGCCGATTGCCTCTATCGGCATTCTCTTATTTATTACCTCATGGAATGATTATTTCTGGCCGCTGCTCGTGACGACCAAGCTGGAGAATTCCACCGTGCAAAAAGGATTGCAAATGTTTATCTCCTCTGACGGAAACATGTGGGGAGCGCTTATGGCGGCAACGACAATTGCCAGCTTGCCTGTATTAATCATCTACTTATTGCTGCAAAGACAAATCATAGACTCTTTCGTAAAAGGCGGGCTGAAATAATGACGATTTCAACGAATGATAACGCACGGCTTCTTAAGCTGAAGGGAGCATTTAACGTAAGGGATATCGGCGGCTACGCAGCTGCTGAAGGACAAACGGTACAAAAGGGACGTTTCCTTCGTGCCGACGGTTTGCACAGGTTGACCACGGATGATCAGGAAGCGATATTGGGAGCGGGCGTGCGCATCGTAATCGACCTTCGCCACCAGCATGAGCTCGATACGAAGCCAAACGTATTCGCTGCTTCGGAGCGGATAGCTTACCATAATATTAGCTTGATTAATCCTACGACTACGGCGACGATGAACATTCGCTGCTTGGGAGATATGTACGTCAGCATGTTGAATGAATGCGGTCCGCTGCTTCGCGAGGTATTCGAGCGGATGGCGGAAGCGGAAGGCGCTGGCGTCCTGTTCCACTGCACGGCGGGCAAAGACCGGACCGGCGTAATCGCCGGCCTGCTGCTTGATCTCGCGGGTACGCCGCGTTCGGTGATCGTAGCTGATTATGCCGAGACGGAAGTGAACCTGGCACCAATCATGGACGTGCTCCGTCAGGACCGTCCTTCCCAGATACCGGCTGAGATGTATGAAATATTCCTCGGCAGTGCCCCGGAGAATATCGAGATGATGCTCGACCATCTGTACGAAACATTCGGCGGCGCAGAAAGCTACTTGGCGCAAATCGGCTTAAGCGAGGCGCAAATCTCGGGCTTGAAACGGATGTTGCTGCAACCGTAACCGTTTGTATTGAAAAAAGCATTCAACGGGTATGGTCAAGCTCCCCTTATAGTGGACATCTAGAAAACCCTGCCCATAAGCTGTTTTCGGTAATGTGCCGGAGACAGCTTATTTAATTTTCTCTCTGCGGACGATGGTTGTTGTGAAAAAATATTCTTTAATTCTGCTTTGTGCTTCCTCGATCGATCGGATATCAAAAGGATAGAGTGCTTCCATCTTTTAGAAGATGGGATTCGTCAAGGTATGGCTTGTACTTTGTACAATCTAGTTTGGTTGTTGGTATTTACTATTAAATCACCCTATCTCCTCTCCGACTGAGGCAATTTCAGGATCTCTAGTTCCCTCCGTAAGTCCAGGTGGCAACGCCGCTCGTCTCATGCGGGATGTTAGGGCCAACAAGTTTGAGGTTATGATGTTTTATGTAGGTTTAGGTGATTATCATTTAAACATAGAGCGAGTTGCAGCACGTGTTAGAAATGGTGGGCATCATATTCCAACTGAGGATATTGTCCGAAGGCATGATACATCCCATCCAGAATTTACTTAAAAACTTGAACTTAATCGATTACCTAATTGTTATTGATAACAGTAGCGATAAAGGCGATATGGTGCTTCAGATAAGCAATGGTTTAATTGTTCATCGAGTGAATTCAATTCCTGGCTGGGTAGAACAGGTTGAAAGAAGATATTAGAAATGATCAGTCGTAAGATACAGCGAGTGATCTATGTTCCTATTCCCAACTCAACACATGTGGATGCTACGCGTTGATAGCGTTGATTATCAATTTTCCATGTGTTGGCTTTTCTTAATAATACAAACAGGTATTCATCATTAAAGTTAGTTTCTGTTTTATATAAACTTAATGATTGAGTACACTTAGTCTACGGCAAGATAGTTTAAGATCATACACGGTGAACCGTTACAGATAGCGCGGAGAAACGTCGCACCAACAGTGGTTTGAATGCAGGCCAGCACTTCAGGGGTTGGGATTCGTCATGGTATGTTTTGTGCTTGCGCTATCTACAGCTTGGGTGTTGGCATTTACTGTTTATTTTCTGGAAAAATACACGAATGGAAAGTGAATTAAAGCGGATGTTACCAAGCCAGCCCCTTTGATTTTCAGATAAAATAAATAAGCCTTGCTCCTCATCGACTGCGGCAAATGAGTCATTCAAATTGGGATTTACCTATTTTAATCCTCTTCATAAAGTACCTCAACCATCATTCGCCCAGCAATCTTAAACCCTTGCATAAAGGATTCCCTTGCTTGCAGTATCTCAAGCTCTCTTCGCAAGTCCAGTAATCGTTCAAGCTCCGCGAATTCATCTTCCGAAAGTTTCTTTTTCCATTTGAGCAAGTCGTCCGATATTTTTTGGATTAATACGCGGTATTCGGGATTTCTCGGGACAATCGATGCTGCCGGGTCGATGTTTCCTTCGTATAAGTTCTCTAAAATGTTCAAAGTCAAACTTCCTTTCTTTACAACCTTAATATAGGTCAAATAAGGATATTAAGACTGATAGATTGTAAGTTTGGTTTTATTTCAAAGTATACGAATACTGCATAAAAGTCAATATACGAAAATTGCATATCGTAGAATTGATTTGGGTGATTTCATTGTACAAGAGAATAAGAGGTTTACGCGAAGACAAGGACTTAACTCAACAACAGATGGCGGAATATTTGAATGTCACACAAGCAACGTATTCACGCTATGAAAGCGGCGAGCTGGATATTCCTACTTTGGTTTTAATTAAATTATCAAACTTCCATAAGGTAAGCGTCGATTACTTATTGGGGCTAACAGAAAGCCCAAAGCCATACGGACGCAAAAAACAATAGAATCAGCATTGTTTGAATTAGCGCCTCAATAAACGGGCGTTTTCTTTGTTTTTAAATGGTTGTTCAGAAAGCAAAAAGTAAAGACATCCGCATCCCAGAACGAACTATGACCCGCAGATGGTCACTTTTTTCAAAGTGTCCATCTTACGGGTCACAGTTCAGTTAGTTAGGGCTTTTATTCAATGTCTGTTATTTTGGGGGCTTGACCACTCCCAGGCTGGATTTGTTTACTTCTGTTGCTAACCTGTGACAGCACTCACCTCTCCTTTCATCAATCATGGAAGCTTCGTCGTGTAGAAACTCCTGATGATCCTTGTACAATCGGCGTGCTCCCGGATTCTCCAAAAACAACGTACAGAGTACCAGCCTACCACCTTCTACAGATATGGAATACGCTCATGAACAGTGTTATTTCAAAGAAATTCCAATCTTCAGCAAGGTATCAATATTATCACTTTTAACTTCTTTTTCAACGAGATTAACTGATCTATATTCAGTACTAATATTGGTGATTCCAAACATATACTTTAATTTTTCGTAAAATTCACTCTCTTTATTCGCGATGACAACTAACACAGTATTATCACTTCTTAATCCAATAACCATCAAGTCATTTTCTTGTGAAAAATTAATAGCTTTAGATTCGGTATAGTATAACCGGTATTCTGTTCTGTCAGGGTCATATTCTCTTGCATCATACCAAGTTAATCGCCCTGTATTTTGAATCATTTTTCCCTGCTTGTCTATATGAATGAATTTCGCATCGAAATATTGTCTATCAAGCCCAAAGATCTTTTTAAGAACTTTTACTCCATGAAACTCATGTTGATTGCTGTTCCACTTGTTTATTTCAACTGAGCTTAATATTTTCGCAGCAACACCTTTAAAATACAGAGAAAAAAATTCCATGTAGTCCTCTCCTGTCTGTGGATAAATTTTTCCTATTGACTGCAAGACATGTTCGACAGTAAATTTCCTTAGAGTATGACTACTATTATATCGACCAGTTATTCCAGAAATTTGATATCTAATAGGGCCAAAAGTCATGACTATTTATTGGAATGGGAGTCTAATGGTCTAAAAGCATAAAATATAAATTGCGAAAGTGTGTTCGGACATGGTATCCTTATGTCAAAAACGTTCCCCCTGGGAATATTTTTGACAGGGAGGCTAAATTGAATTATGAAAACATTCAAGGACACCGAATTTGCCCACTTACGGGAGATGACGGGGTATTCCGTCAAAGAAGTTGCCAACTTATTTGGTAAAAGTGAACGCACTATTTATCGCTGGGAAAACGGTGAATCCATGCCTGAAGAGAATCTGCTCAGAGAGCTTACATCCATCTATAATGTACGTTCCGGACAAAAACCGGCCGATGATTTCAGCTTCAGATTCATTGATCTGTTTGCGGGGATCGGAGGCTTGCGAAAAGCTTTTGAATCGATTGGTGGCAAGTGTGTGTTTACAAGCGAATGGGATTTGGCATGCAGAAAAACCTATCAGGCTAATTATGAGTGTGACCATCCTGTGAATGGAGATATTCGTGACGTTGATTTGGAGAACATGCCCCAATACGATGTATTGGTTGCAGGGTTCCCTTGCCAGCCTTTCTCCATTGCAGGTGTTTCCAAGAAAAACTCACTTGGTCTGCCACATGGATTCCACGATGCTACACAGGGAACGCTTTTCTTTGACGTTGCACAAATGATAGAACACCATAAACCAAAAGCATTCTTGCTTGAGAATGTTAAAAACCTTTTGAGCCATGACAAGGGAAATACTTTTAAAGTTATCATTAAAACTTTGAGAGAAGAGCTTGGCTATCATGTGGATTTTCGGGTCATTGATGCAAAGCCTTTTGTTCCCCAGCACAGGGAACGTATATTCATTGTGGGGTTCCGTGAGGATGTTGGATTCGCTTTTGAAGATTTGAAGCTCCCTTTATCGGGTCCAAAGCTCGGTTCAATTTTGCACCCTGAGGATGGATCGGAAGAGCCTGAACTTCCCTATACAGAAACACCTGAATCCAAAGTAGCTGACAAGTATACACTAAGCGACAGGCTATGGGAGTATTTGCAAAACTATGCGGAGAAGCACAGGGCAAAAGGCAACGGGTTTGGATTTGGTCTGTTCGGGCCCGATGATGTTGCACGCACTTTGTCTGCAAGGTATTACAAGGATGGTTCCGAAATTCTCATCAGACAGGAAGGCAAGAATCCGCGGCGGCTTACTCCAAGGGAGTGTGCAAGGCTGATGGGCTTTGACAAGCCGGGACAGCAGTCTTTTATCATTCCGGTTTCGGATACACAGTCCTACAAACAGTTTGGTAATTCAGTCGCTGTACCTGTTGTAGAGGCTGTGGCTTCACATATGCTGCCGTACATCTTTAGGGCAATGAGAAATACAAAGGATACTAATCAGGTGGAAATGATGTTTGAGAAGGTAGAAGTTTATGGCTGATGTCGTATCACCTGAAGCAAGAAGCCGGATGATGGCCGGAATCAAGAGTAAAGATACGAAGCCTGAAATGATTTTAAGAAAAGGGCTTCATAGTCTAGGGTTTCGTTATCGCCTCCATGACAATTACTTGCCCGGAAAGCCTGATATGGTTTTTCCGAGATATAATGCAGTTATATTTGCTCACGGTTGCTTTTGGCACGGTCATTCGTGCCACTTGTTCAAGTGGCCGTCATCCAATACAGAGTTTTGGCAGACCAAGATTATTCGGAATATGGAAATGGATAAGGAACACATAACTCGTCTTCAGGAGAAGGGCTGGAGAACAGGTATTGTATGGGAATGTTCATTAAAAGGAAAATACCGTATCAATACCGAAGAAGTAATAGAACTTTGTGCCCAATGGCTGCAGACAACGGATATGACATCTATAGAAATTGGTGGACAATGTTAATAAACCATACCTTGTGAGGATGTTATGTAATGCAGAGAGGGTTTCTTTCACAGTATTTTGAAGGTATTGCAATCAAACGTCTTAGTTCAGTCGAGGTCAACACAGAAGTATCCAATCAACATGAATTTAATGGAAGCAAGCCATTGCGTACACTATTTGGTCGTGACCGCATTTCACCTGAAGCCCGGTTTCTTTGGCTAGCAGGAGAGAACGAGGGCTTTTCCTGCGAAGGGTATATGACATGGTATGACGCTCGTGAGGCCCATCCTACACGCTCTGAGTACAGACTATATTTCAAGAGCAATGATGTGATGGATCAGGCAAGGATAGGAGATATGCTCATTGTGGCCAAGCGGCCCAATGGAGAGATTTTTATGGTGCTGGTGCCCGCGGGAAGCACATTGGAAAGTCAAATCCTTTGGTTGTTTGGAGTAGAGCAGGTCGGTTTTGATTTTAATTTTCAAGCTATTGAAGACGGGCATGACCCCGAGGTAGACTTTGCTGTTCGATATATTCTTGAGGAAATGGGTATAGAAGTTGCAGACCCTGACGGCAGTTATCTGGACAGTATACTAGAGCCTTACTTCGATGGCGGATTCCCGCGTACGTCCATCTTTTCTGATTTGGCGAGAAGGACACTTAGAGATGCTTCTCCATATGAGGAGCCGGATCAGACCTTGTTGAAATGGATTGAGCATGAGGAGAAGCTGTTCAAGCGGCTGGAGCGTCACTTTGTATCCAAACGGCTTGAAGAAGGTTTTAGGGGTGATGGTAGAACTGATGTGGAAGGGTTCATTCAGTTTTCACTGAGCGTCCACAACCGGAGAAAATCACGTGTTGGATACGCATTGGAAAATCATTTGGAGGAAATCTTTAAGGCTCATAATCTTACATATTCCCGAACGCAAATGACAGAGAACAAGTCAAAACCGGATTTTTTGTTTCCAAATATCAGTAATTACCGTGATCTGAGCTTTCCTGAATCAAATCTGACAATGTTGGGAGTCAAATCGACCTGCAAGGATAGATGGCGGCAGGTACTGGCTGAAGCAAACCGCATCGACAACAAGCACCTGTTTACGCTGGAACCGGGGATCAGTGAAAATCAGACGGATGAGATGCAAGCTAACAGTTTGCAACTAGTATTACCGAAAAGATTGCACGACACGTATAAACCGCAGCAGCAAAGCTGGTTGATGGATTTAGAATCGTTCATCCGGCTTGCTAAGGAGCGGCAATAATGACGTGTGAAGCAAAACTTTTGTATGTTAGGTAAAAAGAAACAACGGATCGGAAGAGTGGATCATCCTCAGGAGCCTACTTGGGGGGATAGAAGTAACATTGAAACACTTTCATTAGCGTTTAATGACCTCAAGGTATTGGGTGCTCTAAGTGTATATGGTAACGTGATAACACATTTGCAAATCGTAAGAAATGCGGCGGTAACTTTGTTCTCCCATACTATAATCTAGCTGTTTCGAGATACCCTACTAATCTCCAATGAAAAAACTAATATTGGCTGGCTAGATGACCTAGGTGGATTCTTTCAAACAATTAAGTAAGGGAGGAGATAATCCTCCCTATTTTGCTTACGGTTTATGCAGTTAAGTTACCTTATCAATACAAACGGTGAAATTTATCACAAATGGTGGCTCGAATACAAGTCAGTGATTTAAGGGTGAAGATTCGTCATGTTTTGGTACATGCTTTGTGCTCCCTACAACTTGGTGTTGCATCTCTTAATTTATCTTCTGGAGATTACTCGAATGGAAAGTTGAATTAAAACGGGTGTCACTGAATAATAGAAAAGTTATGCAGACATTGAGTATGTGTTTGATATGTACGTTTTTTAACGGAATATTTATATTTTATATTCGGACGAAATGGATACTATATCAATAGGTAAGGAGGTTAGCTATGGGGTATGAGAATGGCTCATAACCAATTGCGTCAAATGAGTCATTATAATTTTTGTCCCCATTATGCTTCTTGGCACCGAGGTTCAATGCTTTTTTTGAAAATTCAGGTACAAAAGGATTCTTTTTTATCTTAATATACACGAACATTATTCGGTGTGTCTCATTCCAGCTTTAAGACCCTTTTAATCCTCTACGTTAAGTACCTCAACCATCATTTGCCCGGCAATCTTAAAACCTTGCATAAAGGATTCCCGCGCTTGCAGTATTTCCAGTTCCCTTCGTAAGTCCAGTAATCGTTCAAGCTCTGCAAATTCATGTTCCGAAAGTTTCTTTTTCCATTTGAGTAAGTCATCCGATATTTTTTGAATTAATACGCGGTATTCGGGGTTTCTTGGGACAATCGATGCTGCCGGGTCGATGTTTCCTTCGTATAAGTTCTCTAAAATGTTCAAAGTCAAACTTCCTTTCTTTACAACCTTAATATAGGTCAAATAAGGATATTAAGACTGATAGATTGTAAGTTTGGTTTTATTTCAAAGTATACGAATACTGCATAAAAGTCAATATACGAAAATTGCATATCGTAGAATTGATTTGGGTGATTTCATTGTACAAGAGAATAAGAGGTTTACGCGAAGACAAGGACTTAACTCAACAACAGATGGCGGAATATTTGAATGTCACACAAGCAACGTATTCACGCTATGAAAGCGGCGAGCTGGATATTCCTACTTTGGTTTTAATTAAATTATCAAACTTCCATAAGGTAAGCGTCGATTACTTATTGGGGCTAACAGAAAGCCCAAAGCCATACGGACGCAAAAAACAATAGAATCAGCATTGTTTGAATTAACGCCCACAAGCAAAAAGTAAAGACATCCGGGCCCCTATAAAATGGAGCAGGATGTCTTTTTTTGCGTCATGAGTCAATCGCATTTAAAACCGTATAGCTTCTCAGCAGCCACGCCATAAATGACCATCGCTGTAACTAGCAGTATTTCCTATTCGTACTCCCAAACCTGCAGCGCTGCGCCGATCATGCCGCTCCAATTGCCGAGGCGGGCGGTTTCGATTCGGACGCCATCCGCAAACGAAGGCATAGTGTGCCTGATGACCTCCTGCCGCAGCCGGTCCGTCAGTGGTACGCCAGATTCAGCTACTCCACCCCCGATGATGATCAATTCAGGATTAAAAATATGGATGAGCGAGGTGATGGCAGAGCCAAGCGCGGCTATTGTTTCGTCCATGACGCCAGTTGCCAGCGGGTCGCCCGAATGCCAGAGTGCAAATACATCACGAGCGTTCACCCCTTCATCAGGCTTGCCGCTTGCCGCAAGGCGTTCACGCATTCGCCGGGCGATGCTCGTCCCGGAGGCATATTGCTCCAGGCAGCCTCTTGCGCCGCAGATGCACGGAATGCCCCGGAAGTCGACCGACATATGGCCAAGCTCCCCGGCTCCGCCCCATGCGCCGTGAAGCAGGCGGCCATCAGCAACAACGGCTCCGCCGACTCCCGTTCCAAGCGCTAGGCAAATGAACTGACGCTTGCCAAGGCCAGCGCCGAACCTCATCTCTGCCAGTGCGATCACATTCACATCATTGTCGACCCACACCGTCATACCATACTGTTTCTCCAAAATAGACCTAAGCTGCGCTCCGCTGTAACCGGGTATGAGCTCTGAAGCATGCCGGATGCTGCCTTCCTGCCAGTCGACTTGGCCTGCGCTTCCGATACCAATGCCCTGATACCGAATATCCGGCCATGACTTGCTTGCTTCCTCTATCAAACGCTGGATGACCCCCTGAACGCGGCGAACCGTGTTTTCTTGCCCGGCCAACGTCTCCCAGCTCTTCGAAAGCAATATGTCTCCTTCATGCGTCACGATACCCGCATTAATTTTGGTTCCTCCGATGTCCACGCCGATGGCATACTTGGATGCAGGATCGAACAACTCTGTCATTTCAGTCGTCATGGCTTCTTCTCCGATCGGAGCCATTATTTCGCCAATCCTCTCAGCGCCTCAACATAACGGCTTGCGATGAGCTGCGGCCGGGTAATGGAGCTGCCTACGACCACATAGGAAGCGCCTGTTTGCATCGCCCTCGCGGCATCTTCAGGCGACCATATGCGGCCTTCCGCTACAACAGGCACCTCAAGCGCTGCGCTAAGCCGCCTTACCAATAGAAGATCGGGTTCTTCCTGCTGCGGACTATAGAGCGTATAGCCTGACAACGTCGTTCCGACGAAGTCAGCTCCGAGCTGCTGTGCTGCAACCCCTTCTTCAAATGTAGATACATCGGCCATGACGGCAACGCCGTGCTGATGCGCATAGTTGATGAGAGGCTGCACCGCCTCAAGCCGTCCTTCCCGGTCGGTCACATCCAGCGCAATGACGTCAGCGCCTGCGGCTATGATCGTAATGACCTCATCCAGCGTCGGTGTAATGAAGATGTCCGAGCCTGGGAAGTCCCGTTTGTTTAGTCCAATAACCGGCACTTTGACCTTTTGCTTAATGGCCTTAATATCGTCGGCTCCGTTCGTTCGGATGCCGATTGCACCGGACTGGACTGCTGCATCCGCCATCTTCGCCATGGTATCTCCGCCGAAGAGCGGCTCATCCGGCAGCGCCTGGCAAGATACGATTAATCCTTTTTTAGAAAAAATACGGCTTATACTCTTCATGTTATCCCTCCGATAGAATGGAATAGGGTGCTGTTCTTTTTCAACATCTTAACCAATTTTTTGGGAGAGTCAATACGAATTTTATCTAATAATTGGTAATTATATAGCTTTGTCAAGAGGTGTATATGAAAGTAAAGAGTAGTATATGGATGGCGCGCCTGCTCCTTTCTATACTAGAACTATGAAAGCCGAAGCGACATTCACATTGAGATCATCTGGAGGGGTAGCATGAAGAAGAAAAAGAAAGTGCTTATGATCGTCGCCATGATTCTTTGTCTGGCCATTACCGCATGCAGCAAAGGCACGAGCAACAACGGGCCTGACGCGAATCCAAGTCCAAGCGCAAGTGCAAGCGCACCCGCAGAGCAAGGCGGGCAAAATGAAGTGATTGAAGTTTCCACCGTTTCGCCAAGCGATCAATACCTGAAGTTTGACGAAGGCGAAAGCTTCGAGAAAAACGCAGTTTATGATGCGTACGAAAAAGATATCGGCGTCAAAATTACGAACAAGTGGGTAGCGGATGTCAGCCAGTTTAAGGAAAAGGTGAAGATCACAATCGCTTCCAACGATCTGCCGGATTTCCTGCTCGTCAACGCGACGCAGCTCAAAGAATTGACGGAAGCGGACATGATTATGGATTTGACGGAAGTGTATGACCAGCATGCTACGGAAGAGACGAAAAAGTTTCTGACGATGGACGGCGGCATGCAGATGAAGACAGCCACGTTCGACGGCAAGCTGATGGGTATTCCAAGCTCCTACAATCCATTCCAATTCCAGACCCTGTTCGTGCGTACGGATTGGCTGAAGGAACTGAATTTGCCGGAGCCAAAAACGATGGCGGACATGGTGGCGATCGCAGAGGCGTTCAAGGCCAAAGATCCGGGCGGCACAGGCACTCCTTACGGGCTTGCCGTCAGCAAAAACCCGTTCAGCATTGAAACAGGCGTTACAGGCCTCCGGGCTTTCCTGAACGGCTATCATGCTTATGAGAACATTTGGATCGAAGACGGCAACGGCGGTTTGGTCAACAGCGACATTCAGCCTCAGGTGAAGGATGCGCTTGCCGCTTTGCAAGACATGTTCAAAAAAGGGCTGATCGATCCTGAGTTTGCGGTTAAGGACACCGAGAAAGCGGCCGAATTGGTTTATGACAACAGCATCGGTATGGTATTCGGCGCATCCTGGACGCCTGCACAATTGGTGAAAGGCGCTGTGAAGGACGGCAAAGTTGTGCAAGAGTGGGGCGCGTTCCCGATTCCTACGGTAGACGGCAATCCGGCACTTGGGCAAATCGGGCTTGGCGTAGACGAATATTACGTCATCTCCAAAAAAGCGAAGCATCCGGAAGGCGTCATTAGACTGCTGAACCAATGGATCGCGGTCGACAACCATCCGACAGATGAGCAAAAGGTGTATGAGTTCGGCAAAGACCGTGTGGAAAAAGGCAATAACTACTGGCTGCTTAGCCCTCTGCGTGTAGGCAAGCAAATGGACAATAACGGCGAAATTTTGCCAAAAGCGATTGAGAACAAAGATACAAGCATCTTGGAAACAAAGGATCACAAAACGCGGTATGAGCGCGCGATGAAGTATGTGGACGGCGGCGACACAAGCATGTGGTGGGAATATTTGATCTCCGGTCCAAAAGGCGTGTATTCGCTCGTGCCTGACATCCAGAAAAACAAGCAGTATCTGCAAAATAAATTTTATGGCGCACCAACACCAGCCATGGTGGACAGACAAGAAATTTTGATTAAGAAGCGGGATGAAGTTTACTTCAAAATCATCATGAACCAAGTGTCCGTGGATGAATTCGATAAATTCGTTGCGGAGTGGAAGAAGCTTGGCGGAGATGAAATGACCAAAGAAGTGAACGAGTGGTACGCAACTCATAAATAAACACGAATCGCAAAGCGGATAAATCGGGGGATTGGGTGACAGTGGCACAATCCCTCTTTTGTTAGGCTTTAACGGATCGGAGTTTAGTTAAACAACGAGGTGAAAGGCATGAGTGGACTATCACGGCTATGGAAGAGGGAATGGCCTCTTCATCTGATGCTGCTTCCGGCTATTGGCTTGGTGCTCATCTTCAGCTATGTGCCGATGGCGGGCATTATTATGGCTTTCCAGAAGTACGTGCCGAACAAAGGATTGTTCGGATCACCCTTTATCGGGCTCAAAAACTTTCAATTGCTAATGGAATATCCCGATATCGGCCGCATTTTCTTCAACACCATTTATATCGCCGTTATGAAGATTGTGGCGGGCCTGTTTGTACCGATTACCGTGGCGATTCTTCTGAATGAGCTGCGGAGGGAATGGATCAAACGAACGTTCCAGACGCTTGTGTACTTGCCGCATTTCATGTCGTGGGTACTGCTGAGCGGCATATTGGTCGATGTCTTGTCCCCGTCGTCGGGGGTACTGAACCAGTTGCTGGGCGTATTCGGCATCAAGCCGATCTTCTTTCTGGGGGACAACGCGTGGTTCCCCTATGCCATGGTGGTATCCGATGTGTGGAAGGAGTTCGGATTCGGCACGATTGTCTATCTGGCTGCGCTGACGGGCATTAATCCTTCCCTGTATGAAGCGGCAGAGATTGACGGCGCGGGGCGGTGGAAGCAGACATTCCATGTGACCTTGCCCGGTATGATGCCGATCATTGTGCTCATGCTTACGCTTAATATCGGCAATGTACTGAATGCCGGCTTCGAGCAAATCTTTAACCTGTACAGCCCTCCTGTCTATGAAAGCGCGGATATTATCGATACCTTTGTGTACCGCATGGGCGTTCAGCAGGCGCAGTTCGGCTTCGCTACCGCCGTAGGACTACTAAAGTCCATTGTGTCATTTATTTTCATTTCGGTATCCTACATTATGGCTTACCGTCTAGCGAATTATCGTATCTTCTAACGATTCATCCGCCATGCAGAAGGGAGACTTACCGTGATTACTAGCAGATCACCCGGCAGAAGAATTTTTGTAGCATGCAACTATACATTCCTGTTGCTCATATCCGTCTTATGTCTAATGCCGATCATTCACATCTTGGCGCTTTCATTCAGCTCAGGGAGCGCGGCGGCAGCCGGTCAGGTATCCCTGTGGCCGGTTGAGTTCACAACCGCCGCTTACGAGAACGTATTCGGAAAACCGGAATATTTGCGCGCGTTCTGGGTGTCGATTCAGCGTGTCGTCCTCGGGACATCGATTAGCATGGTGCTTATGATTATAACGGCCTATCCGTTATCGAAGGATAACCGTCAGCTTCGGCTCAGAACGCTATACGCCTGGGTATTCGTCTTTACCATATTGTTCAGCGGCGGCCTTATTCCGTCCTACTTGACCGTCAAGTCGCTAGGACTGATCGATACGATGTGGGCGCTTGTGCTGCCGACCGCGATTCCTGTGTTCAACGTAATCCTGCTGCTGAACTTCTACCGCAGCTTGCCTAAGGAGCTTGAGGAATCCGCACGGATTGACGGCGCGAGCCATTTTACAACCCTTTGGAAAATCTATGTGCCGCTATCGTTGCCGGCTTTGGCTACGACGGGACTTTTTACGATGGTGGGCCATTGGAATAGCTGGTTTGACGGCATGCTGTATATGAATCATACTGAAAATTATCCGCTCCAAACGTTCCTCCAGACCGTGATCATCAAGATGGATTTCCGTTTCATCAAGGCGGAGAACGTGGAGCTTCTGCTTAAGCTATCGGACCGTACGAGCCGGGCGGCCCAAATTTTTGTGGCGGCTTTCCCGATATTAATCGTATATCCTTTCCTGCAGCGATTTTTTATCAAGGGCATCGTTATGGGGAGTGTCAAAGAATAGGATAGATGCGCTCTAACTTGGCCGACGGGGGAACAACCTTATGAAAAGCGTATTCTTCTTGCATGATTCCTCTATATTCAAAAAGATTATGGCTGCCTTTCTGGCGGCCTTATTGCCGCTTCTGGCCATTACGTGGATGATTATTGAAAAAGGCTCCGATACGATCCGCAGCGAAATTTCGTTATCGGTGTTGAATACGACGCAGTTCTATATGGATTCGCTCGATAAGGAAGCGGACCGGATCAGCCGTTATTTGCCTAATTACGTCATGGATCAGGATTTAATGGAGATTGCGACAACGGGCAATGAGATGAGCTCGTATGACCGCTCCCGCAACATATTGGATGTCCAGAGACGTCTGGAATTGATGAAGAACTCCAGTCCGTTTATTCGGGAAGCCAAAGCTTATATTCCGCTCATCGGACGCACGGTGCTCAGCAACAGCTACGAAACGTTCCTGGACGATGAGGAATACAGGGCGATGCAGCATAACGCGAAGCTGTATGAGGAGCCCTTTATCTATTGGAGAGACCGCTTGTTCATTACGATGCAATATCCGATCAATACGTCCAGAGAACCGTTGTATCTGGTAGGAGTCGAGCTGTCCACCGCCAAGATCAAAGAAACGCTTGCGCAAATCGGCAGAAAGCGGGGCGGCCATACTGCGCTGTTCAACCTGGAGAGGGAATGGAGCATTGATAGCGGCGCGGATGCCGACTGGTTGAAGGAAATGAAAGTTTTTGCAGAGGGAAAAAAGGAAGCGCTATCAAGCAGCGGGTATGAAACGATCCATTACAAGGATAAGAGGTTTCTTGCCGTGTATCAGTATTCCGAGCTTTGGAACGCGTACTCCATTACCTGCATCCCGGAGGAGACGGCTCTCGGCACGCTTCAAATGTACCGTACGTTATTTTGGTGGGCCTGTGCGCTTGCGGCTGTCATCGTGTTATTTTTTACGTATTTTCTATTGCGGATTATTTACCGGCCGCTAATGAAGCTGGTTCATTCCTTCCGCCGAGTCCAGCAGAACAGGCTGGACCCTATCGTCATCGACCGCGGGGCCGACGAGTTCGGCTATCTGTATGAAGCGTTTAACGATACGGTGCGGTATTTAAAGACGTTAATCGAAGAAAATTACGAGGGGCAAATCCGCAATCAGCGTTCAGAGCTGAAGCGGCTGCAATCGCAGATTAATCCTCATTTCCTATACAATTGCTTTTTCGTGCTATGCCGCTTGATCAAGTCAGAGGGTCAGAAGGAGAAAGCCTATCAATTCTGCCTTTATATCGGACAATACTTCCAGTTCATTACCCGCAACGATGAGGATGATATCCCGCTGGCGCTTGAGCTGGAGCATTCCCGCACCTATGTGAAGATGCAATCGATTTGTTACGGCGAGAGGATCGATGTGTTGTTTGAAAGCGATGCGCCGGATTTTGCGGTCCCGAGGCTAATCTTGCAGCCTATTATCGAGAATGCATACAAGCATGCGCTGGGCAATATGCTGGAGCCCGGTGAGCTGTGGGTTCACAGCGAGCTGAAGGGAGACGACTTCACCATCTATGTGGAGGATAACGGGCGGAGCATAACGGATGAAGGGATTGAGCTTCTGCGCAAGAAGCTGCTGCACGCGACGAACCGGATTGAGGAGACGACCGGGATCTTGAATG
The DNA here is from genome assembly GCF_056269225.1 of Paenibacillus sp. J31R120. Taxonomy (NCBI): domain Bacteria; kingdom Bacillati; phylum Bacillota; class Bacilli; order Caryophanales; family Paenibacillaceae; genus Paenibacillus; species Paenibacillus sp. J31R120. The sequence goes on from NZ_JBWDNN010000004.1 coordinate 271,064, forward strand.
TTCATCGCCGGGTCCAGCTGCGTTATGGAGCGGAATATGGTCTCACAGTGTCGCGGTCCGAGCTGGGAGGACTGCAGGTCATAATCAAACTAAGCGCGAGCTAGAGGAGGAATCAGCATGTATAGACTGCTAATCGTGGATGACCTGCCTATTATTGTAGACGGCTTATTGGAACTGTTTGAGCAGACGGAGCATTTGCAGCTGGAGGTGCATAAGGCTTATTCGGGCGAAGAAGCGCTTCAAATCCTGTCCCAGCAGCGCATGGATATCGTGCTGTCCGACATTAAGATGCCCGGTATCGGAGGGATTGAGCTGCTGCGGGAAGTCCTGTCGCAATGGCCGGCGTGCAAAGTGATCTTTTTAACGGGGTATAATGATTTCCAGTATGCCAGAGATGCGATGACCTATGGCGGCTTTGACTACCTATTGAAGGTGGAGAGCGACGACAAAATCATTCAAGCCATCGAACGCGCCATTGAAAAGATGGAAGCCGAACAGGATCAGGCGCAAATGATCTCAAGGGCGGAGTCCAACATGAGAAGGGCATTGCCTTCTTTGCAAAAGGAATACATGTGGAGCCTCCTTCAAGGCAAACAAGTCACGGAGAGCCAGCTGGCGCAAATTTTCAAAGAAATTGATATTTCGCTGGATGCATCCATGCCGGTCTATATGCTTGTTGGAAGAATTGACGCCTGGAAAGAGATGTTTACAACTCCTGACAAAGCTCTGCTTGCTTACGCACTGCAAAACGTAGGCGATGAATATTTGACTGCCCAGGTGAGGTGCTATTCGGTCGTATTCGAGCTGTCGAAGATCGTGTGGTTGTTTCAGCCGAAAGCATCGGAGGGCATGGCCGCAGAGCCGGGCAGCCCGGATTGGATCAGAGCGCATCGCTACGCCAGCGGCATATTGGAGAAAATTCAAGAAACATGCAAGCAGTTGCTGGGGCTGTCGGTTTCGTTCCTGCTCGGCAGTGAGCCTGCCGCTTGGAGCGATGTCTCGGACCGGTTCCATTCCATCAAATACGGCTTGGTGCAGGGACATGGTTTGTTTCATGAGGTCATTATGACCGACAAGGACATTCAAAATCGAGAATCCGACGACAAAGCGGGAAGCTATCGGGACAGCTTCTACCATACCCGCGTGCAATTGCTGATGAACTGTCTCGAAAATAACCACCGCGAGCCGTTCAACAAGCTTTATGCCGAGCTTACATCGGTTTGGACGGACTCCGGCACATCCAATGAGCGGAGGATTGAATTGTATCATTCTTTATCGGCAGTGTTCCTGTTTTATTTGCACAAAAACCGGGATATTTGTGATTACGTCAATACACAGATGGATCTCGATCCGTTATTCCGCCACGGTGATTCAACCTCATGGCCCGAGCTGACTCACTATTATAAACGGTTAGCCGATTGCTTTTTCGAGTGGAATACGCTTAGAGGCAGCCTGCTGCCCACTGAAGTCGTCAATAAAGTGCATCGCTATATCGAGGAGCATATCGCGACGGACATCTCTTTGACGGCTTTGGCCGATTTCGTAAGCTTGAATCCATCCTACTTATCACGGCTGTATAAGCAGATGACCGGAATCGGATTGTCGAAATACGTGAATGACTACCGCAATGTCATTGCGATTGATATGCTTCTGAACACGTCGATGAAGGTCAATGAAATATCCGCCAAGCTTGGTTATAACTCGGCGCTGGCGTTTATCCGCTTCTTCAAGAAGATGAATGACACGACGCCGCAGGATTACCGGACGGCCCGCGCCGGGGCGCAAGTGAAAGGTCAATAATTGTATATGGATGTCATGAACAGTCTCTTTCTCCTCGTCTAGCCTCCTTTTACAATGGGAAGTACAGATGGGCTAAGAGGGGGAATAGACTTGAAAACATTAACAGCTGTATTGCTTGGCGCAGGCAGCAGAGGAAGATATATTTATGGGCCTTATGCGGAGAAATTTCCGAATGAGCTGAAGATCGTGGCGGTGGCCGAGCCGGATGAAGAGCGCAGAACCCAGTTCGCGGAGATTCATGCGATTCCGCCGGAATTTGTGTATGATTCCTGGGAGAAGGCATTCGATCAAGGCCGCATTGCGGACGTCATGATTATATGCACGCTTGACCGGATGCATTATGTGCCGGCTATGAAAGCAATGGAGTTAGGCTATCATGTGATGCTGGAGAAGCCGATGTCGCCTTCCTTGGCGGAGTGCATCCGGCTTGAACAGGCATCGCTTCGCCATCAGAGGCTGTTGGTGGTGACGCATGTGCTTAGGTACTCCCCGTTTTGGTCGGGGATCAAGAAGTGTATCCAAGATGGTGAGCTTGGCACCGTCGGGACGATTCAATTAACCGAAAATGTCGGTTATCACCATATGACGCATAGCTATGTGCGAGGGAATTGGCGCAATTCGGAGGAGACCAGCCCCATGATCTTGGCGAAGTCCTCCCATGACCTGGACATCATCTCCTGGCTGATGGATCAGCCCTGCACGAGTGTGAGCTCGTACGGCTCCTTGCTGCATTTCCGGGAAGAGAACGCACCGGAAGGCTCGACGCTCAGGTGCATCGATGGATGCGCAGTGGAGAGGGATTGTCCATTCTCGGCGATGAAGATGTATATTCAGCCTCCGCATCACCCATGGGCGCGTTATATGACGAGCGATCTGTCGCAAGAGGGAATTATGAAGGCGCTGAAGGAAGGTCCGTTCGGACGCTGCGTCTACCGCTGCGACAACAATGTGGTGGATCATCAGGTGGTCAATTTGGCCTTTGAGAGCGGCGCGAACGCTTCCTTCATCATGTCGGGATTGACGCAAAGCGGCACTCGCCGGGTTCAAATCATGGGAACGCATGGCGAAATTATCGGAGATATGGACAAGGGGTCCTTTACGCTGTTCCGTTATGCGACAGGCGAGCAGGTAGAGATTCGCTGCCATGTGGAAGGGGACGGCCATGGCGGCGGCGATGAGCGGATGGTGAATTCGTTCCTGCGCGACGTCCGCCAGTTCGAGCTTAACCCGTCCCACGGCTTGACGTCCGCAACTGCTTCTCTGCAAAGCCATCTGATGGCCTTTGCGGCTGAGCATTCCCGCTTGCATGAAGGATTTGCGGTGAATCTGTCAGATTTTGCGATGGAAGCGGAAGGAATCTCTTGAAGGTTTGGCCAGCTATACGACTACGGTTTCCTTTTTTTAAAAGGATAGCCGTAGTTTTTTCTTATGGAGGAATTCCATAAAAATGATTGCGTTTTACATAAACTGAGATATAATGAAATTAAGTTTTTATGATAAAAGAACGCCGTTCTTATTTGCGGAACGAAAGGTAATGTAACTATGGAGAACAACGGGAAGAAAACCGCTATTTTAGAAACGGGGGACCGCATTTTGCGCTTGCTTGAATGCTTCAATGTAGACAAGCCGGAATGGGGAGTCACCGAGCTTAGCGAGCAATTGGGCTTGTACAAAAGCGTCGTTCACCGGATGCTCGTCACATTGGAGAATCGCGGCTTTGTCAGCAAAAGTCCGGTCACACAGAAATATTCGCTTGGCATCAAGCTGTTCGAGCTGGGAACGATCGTGTCTGACCGGATGAGTCTTCGTACGATCGCCAAGCCGATCATGGAGGATTTGTGTGCAAGCTCTAGCGAAACCGTTATGCTTATGATCGTCGACGGGCACGAGGGCATTTGTATTGAGAAGGTCGAGAGTCCGCAGAGCGTGCGATACACGTCGCCTCTAGGCAAAAGAGTATCGTTGCATGCGGGAGCCACTACCAAGATATTGCTGGCTAATCTTTCGCCCGACAAGATTAACAAAATTATATCAAATGGTTTGCAAAAGTACACGGACTATACGATCGTAGACCCGTCGGAGCTGCTCGATCACTTGCAGACAATTAGAGATCAGGGCTACTGTATTTCCGCGAACGACTTCTCACTCGGCGGCATGGGGATCGCCGTTCCGATTAGAGACCATATGGGCCAAGTGATAGCGGGTTTGTCGATATCGGGACTCGAATTCCGCATGAACAAAATTACGGATCAGCTGCTGCAGCAATGCCAGAATGCGGCGGAGCTCATATCCGCTAGACTCGGAGGAGTCTAATTTTTTTAACCATTAGGAAGAACGATGTTCCGCATATCAGAACGACTAGTTTTTTTTGTCATAAACCGTGTGAATGATTTCCATTCGGATTCGAATGGAACACTATTCATACCGTACAGAAGAATGCCGGATCACCTGCGGATATCCGGCGGCAGCGAAGGAGGACATCTAGTGGGCAAAGTGATTTTGGATATGGATACGGGTATCGACGATGCGCTGGCTATCGCCTACGCCTGCGCAATGCCCGAGCTCGAGCTGCTTGGCGTCACGACGACTTACGGCATGGCTCCCGTCGATCATTCCGTGCGCAACACATTGTATGTACTCGAGTTGCTGAAGTGCGACGCGCCGGTATTCCGCGGCGCAGAGAGGCCTCTCGTCCGAAGCCGCGTCTACAGCGGCACGTTTCACGGCAATGACGGGCTTGGCGACGTCGCTCGCCGCGAGCCGAAGCGGAGCGCTGAAGACATGCATGCCGTCGACTTCATTATCGAGCAAACGCGCAAGTATGGAAGCGATTTGACGCTGGTGACGACAGCGCCGCTGACGAATCTGGCGCTGGCGATCCAGAAGGCGCCCGACATTGTCGGCAAGCTCGGGCGCGTCATCACGATGGGCGGCGCGGTCGCTGCGCCCGGCAATGTAACAAAGTTCGCGGAAGCGAACATCATTATTGACCCTCATGCAGCCCGCATCGTCTTCTCCTCCGAGCTGCCCATTACACTGGTCGGGCTCGATGTGACAAGAAAGACGGTACTGCGGCAAGAAGCTGTAGAGAAGTGGCGGGAGAAGAACACGGAGAGCAGCCTATTCTTCGCGAGCTTTACAGAATATTATTTGCAGGCTTACAAGAAATATCATCCGTATTTGCAAGGCTGTGCGCTGCATGATCCGCTGGCCGTCGGCGTGGCCGCCTTTCCGGATTTGGTGAAGACAGTGCCGATGCATATTACCGTGGATCTGGAAGACGATGCGCTAGGCCGCACTGTGGAGGACATTCACCGGGAGTCTCCCGCCGGTCCGAACACGCAGGTATGCATGGGAGTCGATGCGGAGCGGTTTGTCTCCGATTTTCTGGGCAGGCTTGATCAAGCATTCAGCATCTAAAAGGAGGACAACCCCGCATGAGCAAGCATCGCAAGACACCCGGGCCTACGGGCTGGCTGAGCCGCTTTGACCGGATGTCGGATTCGGCTGCGGCCGGTGTCTATCTGACGCCAACGTTAATCGTGCTGGCAATGACCATCTTGTTCCCGATGGCGTACGCTTTGTTTCTTTCATTTGCGAAAATGGATTTCGCCGGAGGCCGCGCCCATTTCACCTTTATCGGCTTTGATAACTATGCAAAGCTGCTGCAGGATGTGCGCATTCCGAGTGTGCTGCTGCAAACGTTTTTATTTACGGCGGCTAAGGTCATAGGCACTTTGCTCGTCGCCTTCGGCATTGCCCTTACTATTTTTCACGGCATATGGGGCGGTGAATTTTTCAAGAAAGTATTCCTTATCCCATGGGCATTGTCGAACGTTGTCAACGGCCTTATGTGGAAATGGATGTACAACGGCAGCAACGGGATCATTAACGAGCTGATGGTGAAGCTTGGTCTGATCGACGAATATAAATCGTGGCTGGCTGAAGGAACGACGGCGCTTGGTGCCGTTATTATCGCCGATATTTGGAAAAGCGTTCCTTTTGCAGCGCTCATCCTGCTTGCCGGTATGCAGACCATCTCCAAGGAGCTGTATGACGCAGGTCAAGTGGACGGCGCAGGGACGATCCAGCGGTTCTTCCACATTACGCTTCCTTCTCTGAAGCCGGTTCTAATGGTGCTGTTCGTTATGGAGACGATGTGGGCTCTGCGCGCCTTCGACCTGATATGGGTGTTGACGCAAGGCGGTCCGCTGGACAAGACCATGGTGTTGAACGTGTATGCGTATGAGCAGGCTTTCCGTAACTTCGACATGGGTTATGGCTCGGCGCTGGCGTTTTTCATAACGCTTTGTACGTTGCTTTTTACTGTCATTTATTTAAAAACGATTGGCAAAAACGATTAAACCAACAGGGGGAAAAATCATGATGAAAAAACAAATGAGATGGATGAAAATGGGGATCATCGGAGCGGTACTGACTTCGATGCTTGCGGCTTGCGGCGCACCTGCCGATAATAAGGGCGGTAAAGCGACCGAAGGAGCCGACAAGGAGGAAAACAAGGAAATCACCGTCCTGTACCTGGACGAGCCGTTCTGGAAGCAGCAAAACGAAGAGTTTACCGAAGCTACAGGCATCAAGGTCAAGTACGAAACGGTGCCTTTCATGCAACTTCACGATAAAGTATTCGTCAATTTCATGGCCAACAGCAGCGAGTACGATGTCGTACATGTCCGTGACGACTGGGCGACCGAGTTCGCCTCCAAAGGCTTCCTGGAGCCGCTGGATTCCTACATCACTGACGATATGAAAACACGGCTGAACCCGCAAACAATGGAAGCGATGACCTACCAAGGGAAACAGTATGCGGTTCCTCGTTACGTATGGCTATGGCAGTTCTACTATAACAAGACGCTGATCAAGGACCCTCCTAAAACTTGGGATGAGCTGATCACGGTCGCCAAAGAAATCAAAGACGATAAAGTGTCTCCATATGCGGAAACTTGGGGCGGTATCGTGTCTTATTCCAGCTTTATCGTTCATTTGCGCTCCAACGGCGGTGAATTCTGGGATTATGAGAACGACCGTCCAACCTTCAACAGCCCAGAAGGCGTAGCCGCACTGCAACTGATGGCCGATATGAACCTGAAGCACAATATCATGAGTCCGCTATCGAAGGAATTTACGAGCTCCGGCGCGATGACGGAAGTATTGACGCAAGGCGCTATCGCTATGAACATGAACACGCCGCAAACGCTGCCGATGGCTAACGACGAGGATAAATCGAAGGTTGTCGGTCAAATGGATGTAGCGCTCATTCCGGGCGGGAAGCTGAAAACCGCTTCTTACGGCGAGACCGGGGGTCTGGCGATTCCGGCTTCCTCGAAGAATAAAGAGTGGGCTATGGAATATATCAAATTCGTAACCAATGCTGATCAGCAAAAGAAAATGTCGCTTGCTAACGGTAAAATCCCAAGTGACGTTGAAGTGGTGAAGGACGCCGAGCTGCTGGCCAAATATCCGCATTACGCCCTGCTGCCGGAGCAAATGCAGTATCCGTTCGGTTTGTTCCGTCACGAGGATGCAACGAAAATTACAGACGAGCTATCCCGCAACATCTTGGCGGCTGTACTTGGCAAAGTAACGCCTGAGCAGGCGCTCCAAGAGGGCGAAGCCAAAATATTGGCTATGATCGGCAAAAAGTAATTTGCCCATTACACAAACGAGGGGATGTTATTGAGCGTGAAGTATGCAAAGAAAACGGTTCAGATCATGATCTCGATTGCACTGATGATCTTTATCCTGTTTCCCATGCTGTGGCTGCTGCTGTCGAGCTTCAAGCTGCCGCTTGATCTGTTCAGCAATCCTCCGGAGCTATGGCCCAGCAAATGGACATTCAAATATTACATTCAGTTGCTGCAGGAAAAATCGTTTACTTCCGCTATGCTGAACAGCTTGATCGTCTCTAGCTTTACGACTGCCATTTCCTTAACCATAGGATGTCTTGGCGCATACGCGTTTGCGCGGTTTCAATTTCCGCGCAAAAACGCATTCTTTTTAACCGTGCTCGCATCGCAAATGCTTCCGCATATGGCTTTGCTTATTCCGCTGTTTATGATTATGAAGCTAACGGGATTGCTGTATACGCATCAAGGCTTAATTTTGACTTATATCAGTTTTTCGCTGCCTTACGTCGTGTGGATGTTCCGTTCCTTTATCATCGCGATTCCTTATGAGATTGAAGAAGCAGCCAAGCTGGACGGCTGCTCACGCTTGCAGGTCATTCGGAAAATCGTGCTGCCGCTTTCGATGGGAGGCCTGGTTACGACGGGCATATTCGTATTCATGGGAGCATGGAACGAATTTTTATTCGCCAGCGCGATGACGAATATGAATGTGAAGACGCTGTCCGTCCGGATGGCGGAGTTTATAGGAGAAGACAGAGTCGCTTACGAAATCATGTTCCCAGCTGGTATCGTCGGCAGCTTACCCGTACTGCTGCTGGTGCTGTTCTTCCAGAAGTATATCGTCAGAGGCCTAACCGAAGGCGGCGTAAAATGATGCAACAAGAAGGAAATAAGGTGATATCATGAAATGTAGTTTGTTAATCAAACATTGCAGCGTAATGACGCCCGGCTTTGAAATCGTCGAGAACTGCGCCATTGCAATCGACGGAACGCATATTGTCGAAATCGGGCCGAATGATGAGCTGGCAGCCAAATATGAGCCTGCCGACACGCTGAACGGCAAAGGGAAGCTGTGCATGCCCGGACTGGTGGACGCTCATACGCATACGTGCCAGCAGTTGCTGAAAGGCCAAACGATGGACGAGCTTCCGATGATCTGGTCGCGCATTCTCGTTCCGTTCGAAAGCAACCTGACCGAAGACGATGTCCGCGTCAGTGCGGAGATGAGCTGTCTGGAGATGATCAAATCCGGTACGACCTCTTTTGCCGACGCCGGTGGCGTGCATATGCACAAGGTCGCCGAAGCGGCTGTTCAGTCCGGGATGAGAGCGGCTATTACGCGGTCTAGTATCGATATTGGCGATTTTTTGCCGGATACGATGAAGCAGCCGCTGGAGACAATCATCGATAATAATGAGTGGCTGTACCGCGAATACGATGGAGCAGGAGATGGCCGAATCCAGATTTGGTTCGGCATCCGCCAGGTCATGTCGTGCTCGCCCGAATTGATTCAAGCTGCGGCGGAGAAAGCCCGTGAATACGGCACGGGGCTGCATATGCATTTGGCCGAGCACCGCGACGAGGTGCGGTACTGCCTGGAGCGGTACAAGAAGCGCCCGGTCGAGTACCTGGAGTCGCTCGGCGCACTCGGACCGAATTTGCTGACCGCGCATAACGTTGTTTACTCTGAACGGGAGCTGACGCTGCTGCAGCAGTATGGCGTGAACATCGTCCACTGTCCGCGGGCCAACTTCAATTCGCATGGTTTTCCGAAAACGCCGCGCATGATCGAGATGGGGATGCCGATCGGCATGGGCAGTGACGGCGCGTCCGGCTCGAACCTCAGCTTGTTCGACGAGATGCGGGTTTTCCGCTCCGGCATGCATGCCTACTGGGGGCTCCCTGTATTCGATCCTAGGGTCGTTCCCGTGCAGGAGCTGCTTAAGATGATTACGACCGGCGGAGCCGCCGCTCTTCAGCTTGCGGATGAGATCGGTACCGTCGAAGCCGGCAAGAAAGCCGACTTGATTCTGATCGATATCGATCAGCCTCACATTACCCCGTCGCGCATCCTGATCAACACGATTGTGGAGTCGGTAACGCCGCGAGATGTGGAGGATGCCATTATTGACGGGAAAATCGTCATGAAAAACCGCGAGGTGCTGACGCTCGACGAAGAGCGCATCATGCATGAGAGCAAGAATCGAATGGGCGAGATCGCCCGCAGAGCGGGTATATGATCCAGGGCTAGTCTATTAAGAACGGAATAGAATGTATGGAATAATGGCGGCACAGGGGCAATCCCTGTACCGTCATTTTTCATAGATTTAAAGATAAGTAAATCAACCCAATAAATAGCAATTTACATTTTCGAAGCAGTGATGATAGAATAGACTTGTTTGGGAATATTTAGACTAAATCCCAAATAATTTAATGCTATTAAGAAGGGAAGGAGGCCGTTAAAGCAGAGAAATAGAGAGGAAAGAAGGTGGTTGGGCAATTCGCATCCTATTTTGAATACGCTTTCATATTATGATTACGAACTCTATTCATCATGTTGTAAACGAGAAACCAGCACAACTGGATCGTATTTATTCCATGAGGAGGGTTTAAAGATGAAGAAGTTTATAAGCTCCATGTTAGTCTCTATGATGTTAGTAGCCACCCTATTTACAGGGGTATCGTTTGGCAGCTCTGCACAAGGGGACACGACTGATTATATTGAAGGCCAGCTCGTGGTGTCGATTGCGGAGCAGTCCGATGCATATTCGATTCAAAGCACGGATGATACCTTAATGCATGCGTCTTCGCTTGCGCAGGACGGCTTTGCCATTAAGGATTCACTGTTCGGCCAGGAAGCCGGGACCTTCTCGGTACAGTCGCTCGATAGCGATGTCAAGGCTACGGCAATAGAAAAGATGGGCTTGGTCTATCTGGTCGAGTATTCCGTCAACGATTACGCTTCTATTGACTCCGCAAAACATGCATTGAAAGCCACATTAGAGAACCTCGGTTTACATGTCCGGTATATCTCGGAAAATCGCAAAATGTACGCGCTTGAAACGGCAGCCGTGCAAGATGTTACCGTTCAAGCGATTCACAACAACCAACGCTGGCATTATGACATGATCAAGGTATCGCAAGCTTGGGGAATTACGACGGGATCAAGCTCGGTGCGGATGGCTGTGCTTGACACAGGCATTGACAGCAACCATCCGAGCTTGAGTAATCTGGTGAACACTAGCCTCGGCCGCAGCTTTGTGGACAACACCACACTCGACCGTCATGGACACGGCACTCATGTGGCGGGAACAATCGCCAGTTATGGACCGGTATCAGGCGTCATGCAGAACGCAACCCTGATTCCAGTCAAAGTGCTTAACGACAGCGGCAATGGTTCGATGTATGGCATCCAACAAGGCATTCTTCACGCCGCTAATAATAGAGCAGATGTGATCAACATGTCGCTGGGCGGCGGCGGTTATGAACGCGGGATGGATGAGGCGATTCAAACGGCAGTCAGTCTGGGCTCAATCGTTGTAGCGGCTACTGGCAATGATGGGGTTTCCAGCATCTCTTATCCGGCGGCTTACAGCGGCTCGATCGCAGTTGGCTCCGTTACTTCGAGCAGGGCTCGATCAAGCTTCTCCAATTATGGAGCGGGTATTGATGTGATGGCTCCCGGGTCGAACATCTATAGCACCTCCCCGAACGGCCAATATAGAAGCATGTCCGGCACCTCGATGGCAACTCCTCATGTGTCCGGCGTATTAGGACTAATGAAATCGGTCAATCCGAATCTTACTCCTGCTGCTGCCAGAACGATTCTCAGGAATACAGCACAGCCTGCCGGAAGCGCCAATCAGTATGGGTATGGCATTGTTGATGCGCATGCTGCCGTATTGGCGGCAGGCGGTACGCCACAGCCTGGCCAGGTAACCGCTACAACAGTCCAGACGGACAAAGCCGTATACCAACGCGGGGACAATATCAATATCACAGCAAGAGTGACGAACCAGCAAGGCAATGTGCTGCAAGGCGCTTCGGTCAACTTTACGTTGACCCGTCCCAACGGTACAACCGTAACCAGCTCGGCTACAACGAACAGCTCGGGTGTAGCAGCCTGGACGGTAGCCTCCAACGCGCAGACAGCGCTGGGCACTTATCAACTTTCGGCCAATACTACCCTTTCAGGCTATCAGCCTAGTACAGCCAGTACAACGATTCAATTCAGCACCGGCACCGGCGGCGGTGATACGCAAGCCCCGACCGTGCCTGGCAATCTAATATCCACGGGCAAGACCAGCACAAGCGTATCGCTTAGCTGGAATGCGTCAACCGACAACGTAGGCGTCACAGCTTATGAAGTATACAGAGGAAGCTCGTTAGCGGCCACAGTCACGAGTACTTCAGCTACGATCACCGGCTTAACGGCTAGTACAGCCTATACGTTCACCGTTAGAGCGGTAGACGCTGCAGGCAATCGGTCCGCAGCAAGCAATGCGGTAACCGTAACGACGGATTCCGGTTCGTCGCAGCCAACTACCCCTTGGGCTCCGGGTGTATCGTATAGAATCGGGGACGAAGTGACTTATGGAGGCGTAACGTATGTGTGCCGTCAAGCACATACTTCCATGACGGGCTGGGAACCTTCTATCGTACCGGCATTATGGTTGATTAAGTAGTGTTGTTCGATTGATCCGGGACATGCTCCCGGATCAGAGTGCCTTGCAGATCCGTCTGCAAGGCGCTTTTTGATGCTGAGAAATAGCGGGAGAGACAGGACTTGTGACGCGAATGTCCAATCTATTATAGGACAAGCCTGGAACGGGGTGCTGATGCCAGATGAGACGTTCGTCCCGGTTTGCGTCTAACCAGACGTTCCCCTTTAATGGCTTACAGCTCCATGCTTTTTCTTACGACAAGCGCGGCTCCTGTGGCAACGGTATCTTCCTTCAGTACCCCTTTGGAGAATGAAGGAAGATACTCGGGGTAGTAATAGCTGTGTTTCAGCGCGATTTGTATAGCTGATTGATAGAACGGCTCGTAAGCATTGACAAGCGCGCCGCCAAGAATGATTTTTTCGGGATGAAAGACGTTGATCAAATTAGCTAGTCCAATCCCAAAGTAGGTGGCGGACTTCATGAAGAGCTGAGTGACGTAGGCGTCATTTTGCGCTAAGGCCTGCAATAGCGTATCGAAACTGATTCGTCCGGGATCCATTTTATAGCGTTGGGGCAAGTTATTGAGACCAAGCTTAGCATCGCCTCGTGCCTGCTTCTCCAAAGCTTGCACAGACACATACGCTTCAAGCGCTCCGTAATTGCCGTAATCCTGCAGACGCGGCCCGTCTGTCTGAATGATCATTTGGCCGATCGTGCCTTCCATATCGATGGAGCCGTGCACGATCTGTCCGTTCGACATCATGGCCGACCGGAGCCCGACGCCGGCATGGACATAGAGCATATGCTGCAGGTTGTTCTCGCGCATGGCCCATTGCTCTCCGATCAGCGCTGCATTTGCGCCGTTCTCAAGCGCCGCGGGAATGCCAGTTGCCTCGGCAATCATCTCGCAGATAGGCACATTCGTCCAGCCGCTTGCCGGGAAATTCAGTGGGCGAAGAATCGTTCCTGCTGAGCGCTCCAACGGACCAACGGCTCCAATTCCGATTCCGACTACTTGCCGCCGTTCGAGCTGATGGTCATTCAAGATGGAGCGAATATTCTGAGCGACATGCTTGGTAAGCTGCTCAGGCGTCATCGCTTCGTCCATGCGCCAGCGCGTGAACGATTTCGGATTCATCTTCATATCGAAGAAGCCGAGAGAAGAGGTTCGCCTCGACAATTCCAGGCCGAAGAAGTAGCCGTAATTACTATTTATTTCATAGAGAATAGGCCGGCGTCCTCCGCTTGATGGGCCAAGTCCGGATGTGACGAGCAATCCTTCCTGCACCATTTCGTCGAGTAAGCGCGTCAGTGTGCTGTTCGTAAGCTTAAAAGCCGAAAGCAATTCCGCCTTCGACAAAATTCCCTGCTCCGCTATTTCATTATAAATAGCACTCTTAGGTGAAACGAATGCGTTCTTCCGTTGTTTTTCCACGTTCGATCCCCATTTTCCGTATCAACGTACTTATAATTGAGATCATTATAACTTATATCCGATTTGATTAAAATATAGCCATCAGAATAATAGGATACCGGCAATTCCCGCGGCAACAATAACGGTGAAAGGATGTACTTTGTATTTAATCAAAGCGAAGACGGAGGCGCCACAAATGACGAAAGTCATCATTGTCACCCAGCTTGGAGCGGGGGCTTTCCCTGTCTGGAGACCCAAATGGATGGCCGCATATGCGATTAGTGCGACAATGATCGGCCGTAGTCCATAGAATGCGGCCTTCACCCATTGATTGTTATGAAACTTATAGAAAAATGCCGCAATGAGGACCATGATGATTAAAGACGGCATAATGATTCCTGTTGTGGAAGCAATTGCTCCTGCGGTTCCCGCAATTTGAAATCCGATCAACGTAGCGCTGTTCGTGGCGATAGAGCCTGGGGCCATACTGGCAAGAGTGACGATTTCCTGGAATTCACTGTCCGTTAGCCAGGCTTGCGAGCTCATTTGATGTTGAATCATAGGAATGACCGCATAACCGCCGCCGAATGAGATGAAGCCAATTTTGAGGAAAAACAGAAATAATTTCAGCAGCATAGTATCTCCTCTAATCTAAATGTAATGTACAAGGCAAGCGGACTGCGTCATCTCTATATATAATATTCGAGATAATCTCTGTCCTCTTGTTTTTGTGGTGTTGCTTTCTCGGTGGTAACCTTTAATCCCAAGTACATCTTGGCCGTAATGTTGATTATTCCGATAAGCAGTCCTGCCAGAATGGCATAGATAGGATTAATTTCTGTAAAGATCAGCACAAGCAAGGTCGCAATGGCAATCATAATGGTGGAGAGGTCGAACAGGGAAGTCTTCGCCATTCGATATGCGGCGCTGGCAATCAAGGCGATAACGGCCGCTTGAATCCCCTGCATTGCTGCGACGACTTTTGGATTGCCGTCCATATGGACATACAGATAGCTCAGCCCCAATACGATGAGGAAAGTAGGCAATGTAATTCCAATAATGGAGATGACCGCCCCTGCGATACCGGCCAGCCGATAACCGATAAAAGCGGCGGCGTTAACACCGACACCGCCTGGAGCCGAGCCTGCTATCGACACCAGATCGCTAAGCTCTTGCTCGTCAAGCCATCCGCGCTTCGTGACGGTTTCGTGCTCGATCAAGGAGATCATGGCATATCCGCCTCCGAATGTGGCTGGACCGATTCGGAAAAAAGTCCAGAATAATGGGAAGAGCATTCTAAGTTGTTGTAATGTCATTCCGTTCTACCTCCATGTCTCTCTACCCTCTATTATAACAACTAAATTCCAAAATGGAATAAAGTTTTTGTTTTTTGGATGGATAATAGGATTTGGTTTTGAAATTTAGTCGCTTTCGAGGAAAGTTGATCGCTGGGAATACACGAAAATGAAAAAGTTAATACCAAAAAGAAAATAAGATGATATAATCTAACTATCTAAAAGAATAATCGAAAGGGGAAAGCATTGTGGAGCATATGAAGTCTTGCTGCGCGGCATCAAGAGGTTCAGAGGACTTGCATCAAGCGGGACAAGCAGCGCCGATTTCAGAGCTGTCGGCTTCCGATAAGTTGAAAGCGGCAGATAGATTAGTACGCATCGAAGGCGGCGTCTTCGACATGGGGACGGATTCACCCGAGGGCTTCCGGTCAGACGGAGAGGGGCCGGTGCGTAAAGTAACCGTTCATTCATTCCGCATCTCGCCTTACGCCGTAACGAATGCCGAGTTTCAAGCATTCGTTGCAGCTACGGGTTATGTTACGGAAGCGGAGAGCTTCGGCTGGTCCTATGTTTTCCATTTGCTTGCGTCCGAACACATTCGCGAGCAAGTGAAGGGTGTCCCGCAAGAGGTTCCATGGTGGCTGGTTGTTGAAGGCGCGTACTGGGCAAAGCCTGAAGGCAAGGACTCTTCGATCGAGGATCGGATGGCCCACCCTGTTGTCCATATTTCCTGGAATGATGCGAATGCGTATTGCAAGTGGTCGGGAACAAGGTTGCCTACCGAGGCGGAGTGGGAATATGCGGCCAGGGGCGGTCTGGCACGCAAAACCTATCCATGGGGCGACCTGCTTAAGCCGGACGGGAGCCATATGTGCAATATATGGCAGGGCAAGTTTCCGGTTAAAAATAACGCCTCCGACGGTTATATCGGCACAGCGCCGGTGCATGCCTATGAGCCTAACGGATACGGTCTGTACAATCTTTCCGGGAATGTGTGGGAATGGTGTGCGGATTGGTTCAGTCCCGGCTATCACAGGCAGACGACGAATCTGAATCCGTTATATTCGCAAGAGACCGGCAGGAAGTCAATGCGCGGCGGCTCCTACCTCTGCCACCGGTCATATTGCAATCGTTACCGGCTTGCGGCCAGAAGCTCCAATACGCCGGACAGCTCTACGGGAAATTGCGGTTTTCGCGTTGCTGCCGACGTGTAAGATGCCGATGAAGATGTAATCTATAACAAGCCCAAGTTAGCGGCTGCTACTGAATGGACAAAGAAACCGTTCTTTTCGTAAATGGCGGGGGGTACCTCCATATTTACTTAAGAACGGTTTCTTTTTTGCGTTAAGGCGTCTTTAACGAATTTTTTATCTCTTCTTACGATTATTTGTTCATGACAAACGACGCCGAGCTTAAGCATCTCGAATATGACTTGCTAAGACAAAAAAATGGTATATAATTTTCTCGAAATCAAAATAGGTGTGATTTTTCATATACATCCGCGTCAGTTCAAGCATAAACGGTCCATTGGATGTGAAAAATCGCATTGGATGGTTTTCATTCGGCTCATTGTAACCATGTTCAAACGAAATCAGCAGATTCAATACTTGTTCGGAGGGGATTTCCATCAGCAGAACCTTTCATCTGGAGCACGTTGGAATAGAGGAAGATGTGTACGCCTCAAACGGAGAGGCAACCTCGGGATTTGGAGCGTTTGTTTTAACCCGTGAACGGGCGGAGTACCATTTTCGCAATGAAGATATGAGCTTAGAGGAAGCGGAGTCGTATATTGAACATGACTTGAACGGCCTCCCGGACGATACGATTCACGAATTATGCCAAAAATTATGCGCATGGAAAGACGGCATATTGGCCGATTATCCGGATATGGGGTGCGCGGACGGGCTGCCGGATGCCCGAGGCCAGAATATTTTGCGTTTTCTTTCCGTTAGCGACGTTTATTTGTACAGAAATCCTTATGATCGGAATGATACCGTATTCGGAGCGAGTATTTTGGCCGGGATGGAGTGGGAATTCGAAGACGGCATTGAAATCATCATCCGAGGACGGGAAGTTCTGGAAGCGCGCGAGTTTCTGGGCTATGGGGAATATGCCATTTGGGATGAGCTTGATTGCAGCTAATGTTTTTCACCTTCATAGTGTAATCGCATCTTTTATTCCGTAATACTTGTGTATGGAATATGAAAAGTCGCAGCAGGTATTTTCGCCGTTTTGATTTTACGTTGGCGGTAATATAGGATTATGAGTAAAGGTGTCGGCGCATGAGCTGCGGTTTCCGCCTGAAGGAAAGGGAGTGCTCATCTATGAATCGGGATATGGTTATGCAGGAGCTGGAGGTTTTGGGCAAAGAACGGCTCAAAAAATGTATATGTCCAATGGCGCGCATGAGCCGTTATTTGGCGTAGCAACCGGTCAAATGAAGCCGATCAAGAAAAAAACGGGATTAAACCAGCCTTTGGCCGAGCAGCTTTACGCTACCGGCAACTATGACGCGATGTATTTCGCAGGGGTTATTGCAGAACCGAAAGTGATGACGGAAGCGGATTTTGACCGTTGGATCGAGGGTGCTTACTTTTATATGATCTCCGACTATATCGTTTCGGTCACCCTCGCTGAAGCGGATATCGCGCAGCAAGTGGCGGATAAGTGGATAGCGAGCGATAATGAATTGAAGAGGTCTGCAGGCTGGAGCTGCTATTGTTGGCTGCTAGGGAACCGCAAGGATCATGAGTTTTCCGCTGAGAAGCTGGCCGGTATGCTGGAGCTCGCCAAAGATACGATCCACGATGCTCCTGAGCGTGCGAAATACTCGATGAATAATTTCATCTACACCGTAGGGGTATCCTTTGTGCCGCTCCATGAGAAAGCGGTCGAGATTGCGAGCGAGGTTGGACCGGTAGAGGTTCAAAAGGGCAAGAAAAAAGACTTCCTGAACGCTTCCGACCGTATTCAGAAGGCCATCGACAAAGAAGAAATCGGCTTCAAGCGCAAACATGTGAGATGCTAAAGAGGTACGATAAAAGACAAAAGCCATTCCCGGTTAGCGGGTATGGCTTTTATAGTAAGTCTTAATTTTCAATAACGATACGATTCAGCTTAAGATTGACCGGGTGCGCGATGGTATCGCCTACCGGGCATTTGCTCTCCAGAAATTGTACAAATGCTTCGACCTTCTCTTGAGGAGAATTTGTCTTGATGTAGAAGGTGTATCGGATGTCGGAGTAGCCGGGACGGACTTCAGAACGGTTAAAGAAACCATCAAGATCGAGTTCGCCTTCCACATCTACACGGAAATCCTCAAGCTGCACCTCGAATTTGGGAGCATAGACACGTGCCACGATGGATTGGCATGCGCCCAAGGAGGCAAGCAAAGCTTCAACGGGATTCATGCCAGTATCAGTCCCGCCAAGGCTTTGTGGTTCGTCAATGAGCAATTCGAATTGTCTTGCTTTGGTGAGGACTTTGACGCCGTCTTGCAGTTGCGCAGTTGCTTTGAATGTTTTAACATTTGCCATGATGGATGAGTTCTCCTTTTTCTGGATAATTAAAAGGTATGGAGTTAATTGTTGATATATTTCCTACTATTGTAATATGTTTAGTGTATTATAGAATTAAGGGAACATTCTGTCAACAATGAGTATAGCAGATATCCATATAGAATATATGTGTCGAAATAAGCACACTAAAACGGCAAACCAGATTTCAAGCGATGACTTGAAATCATGATTTGCCGTTTTTCAAGGTAAGAGGATCTATTGCTCTAAGCTTGCAGCATCGGAACCAAAGCTCTAATGTCCTCGTCGCTCCACTCGCGCAAGTTGTAGTCGGCAATCTCGTAAGGCTCGGCATATTGAATCGCAGCAGCCTTGTCTTTCCCGTACCAGCGTTCAAGCGCAGGAAGCATCTCCTCCGACACATGGAAGAAATCAGCCCAATACTTCAGAATAAAGGCTTTTTTGTCCTCCAGGCTCTCTGGCACGAGATGATCGATTCGTTTTTGCCAGGGCGCCAGCTCATAGAACTGGGAGGCGTGAGCATCGCAGCCAAGCAGCTTTTTCTCCAGAACGGAGGAAATATCAATGGCAAGATCAGCTTTATAAATAGATCGCGCGGAGAAGTCTGGCATCAGCAGGAATAGCGGTTGTTTGTTGAACGCAGCAGCGCCGCTCGCTACATACTCGGCAGCTTGACGGACGATTCGGCCTGCGTTGCGATTATCGAAATGTCCGCCGCCATGGCCGTGGAACGTAATAACGACATCTGCGTCCCATTCGCGAATCTGTTCAATCACTTTATCGCGGTTTTCGGGACTCGGCACTAACCAGCCATCGGATATATTCCAGATGGTATATTCTTGAACGCCCAGACGTTCAGCAGCTACTAGCGCTTCCTCGCCTCTGCGTTTGACAAGCTCAGGGCCTTTGTAGTCGTAATGCCCAATATCTCCGTTAGTTAGAGTAAGGAACTTTACGCGATGACCAAGCTCGGCATAAAGGGCAGCAGTGCCGCCTGCATATTCCTCCGGCTCGTCGGGATGCGCTGCAATGACGATCACATTAAGAATCTTTGACATACGTAATCTCCTCCAGAAAAAAGAATGGTTGGGTGATATAGAGCATCAAGTCTTCGTAAATGTTATTGCCAAATCATTTGGAACCGCTTTCTTTTTTGGTGTGTGTAAGCACATTCCTGTAATCCATCTTAACATGCCGCTATATAGCAGACAATGAATTCATGTTTTTAAATTTCAAATATATTTTTCACTAAGTAATAATATTTCAAAAACTATTGACTAACTTTTGCCAATCGGTTTAAGATGATGTTAAATGAAAGCGCTTTATTTGTACGATGAGGAACATATCACAGGGAGGAACTTGAACATGAAGAGAAAAGTTGCTTCAACCGTGTTGGCAGTAACGCTATCTATGGGAATGATATTAGCTGCTTGTGGAACGAAGGCTCCCGTAGGAACACCAAGCGCAACTAAGCCTGCCGTCACCAGCAACACGGGAACGGATGCACCTGCTAAAGACACCATCACGGCTTTGCTTCCGCCTGTCTCTGCCAACTTTCAAAGTAATTTCGACGCCATGGAAAAAAAGTTCAATGAATTGTATCCTCATTTGACCTTGAAAATCGAACCGGCAAGCTGGGAAGATATGGCCCAGAAGCTCGATACGCAAGTTAATGCGGGAAGCCCTCCCGATCTTGCCTTCATCGGAGCGGATGTTGTCGCCAAATATGCGCAAATGGGCATGCTCATGGACATTAAGGATATTGTAACTCCAGAGATGGTGGAGGACTTCGACGAGGTGCCTTTGGAATATATGAAAAATGGGGATGGCTTATATGGTTTTCCGGCGTATATGTCCGTTCAATCCATCGGCGGAAACAAACAGGTTATGGAGGCTGCCGGGATCGATTGGAAGAAGGTGCAGCAAGAAGGCTGGACTTATGAACAATTCCGAGAGGCAATCAAAAAAGGCGTGGTACAGGAAAACGGCAAAACAACCCGTAACGGCTTTGTTTTTGCCACTGCCGGCGTCACATCGAAAGACTATTTAACCATACTGGTCAAAAACGCGGGCTTGCCTTCACCGTTTACGGAGGATCATAAGTACGCTTATACGAGCTCGAATTTCCTTGACGTATTGAAAGCGATTCGTGAAATGATTGACGACGGTTCCATGCCGAAGGAGCTGAGCTCGATTGATGCCGGGAAACGCTGGAATATGTTCCTCACAGGACAAACCATGATTACAGGCAAAGGCATGACTTCATTCGAGAATTCAGCGAATATCAATAACAAAAAAATCGATGCGAATGACGGCAGCGCGGTACAGGATAGCATTAAGGTAGATTATGTCGTTCTGCCGTTGCCCTCCTTCGGAGGCCATAAAGCGGTATCTCATACGGCTGTTGATGGTTACGTAACATTCCGCGGCAAAAAAGAACCAACGGATGAGCATAAAGCAAATGTGGTGAAAGCGGCATATTTCTTGGCGAGCGGGGAAATTGCAGCTACTGTGAATCATGAGTCGTTCCTGGTTGATATTACAGACAGCGGCCGCAAAGCGGCAGAAAGCATGGAATCCATACAAAATGCGGATAACTTTGCCGCGCTAGAGAATTTGCTCAAGCAGGCTGCACCGGCCCGACCGGATATTCCAATTGAACTGGGCGCAAAAGCGATCAAAGTGGAAACAGAGGTCATTATCCCTAAATTGCAAGCTTTGCTTGCCAATGAAATCACTCCGGAGGACATGTTTGAATCGGTTAAAAAGGCTGCGGCGGAGACGTTTGGAGCGGATGGTATTGTGCAAGAGTAATGATACACATAAAAAAGTTGCAGACATCATGTCTGCAACTTTTTTGCTGCGTTCTATAACGATTGCCCGGTTTATTGGACATCGAGCAGCTTCTTCACAAGCCCTGCAATCTGGCTAACGCTAAAGCCATACTGTTCGATGATCATATCTCCCGGCGCAGAAGCGCCGAATTTGTCAATTGCAATAATCTCGCCTTCATCGCCGACATAACGTTCCCAGCCTAGTGAGGAAGCCATCTCGATAGCAATCCGTTTTTTGAGAGACGGGGCTAATACAGATTGTTTATATGCCGAACTCTGCTTTTCGAAGCGGTCCCAAGACGGCATGCTGACAACGGCTGTATCGATTTGTTCCTCGGCCAGCGCTTGTTGGACTTGTACCGCCAGGTGAACCTCAGAGCCGGTTGCCAGCAATAACGCTTGCGGATTGTCAGTGTTGCCCTTGGAGATGATGTAAGCTCCTTTGGAGACTCCTTCATAAGCGAGCTGCTGGGTATCTTTCATAGTAGGCAGATTTTGCCGGCTAAGCACGAGTGCGGTAGGGACGTCTTGGGATTCTACCGCTAATCTCCATGCCGCTATTGTTTCATTGGCATCGGCTGGACGGATGATGGACAAATTAGGCATGGCTCTCAAGGAGGCCAGTTGCTCGATTGGCTCATGCGTTGGGCCGTCCTCACCTACTGCAATACTATCGTGAGTAAAGACGTAAGTAACAGGCAGTCCCATGAGTGCTGCTAGACGGATTGCCGGGCGCAAGTAGTCGGAGAATACGAAGAATGTGCCGGCATAAGGCTTTAATCCGCCATGCAACGCCAGGCCGTTGAGTATCGCGCCCATAGCAAACTCTCGAACGCCGAACCAAATATTTTGCCCGTTATAGGAGTCGGGTAGAAATGGCTTCGTATGTTTGATCATCGTTTTATTGGAGCTTGCTAGGTCAGCCGATCCGCCTATCATGCCTGGCATTTCCTTCGCCAGCACGTTGATGATTTCTTCCGACACAGCGCGGCTTGCAGCAGAGCTTCCAGCTGTATATTCCGGAAGGACTTTATCCCAGTCCAGTGTGAAATGATTCTCTATGGCCGCCAGTAGCTGCTTGGCCAGATCTGGATAAGCTAGAGCGTATTTTCCCCACAGCTCCTGCCAGGCTTTATCTTGCTGGACTCCTTTTTGAAACACTTCTGCTTGGAAATGCGTGTAGACTTCCTCAGGCACAAAAAAAGGAGTCTCATGCGTCCACTGCAACGCCTGTTTCGTTAATTTGGCTTCATCGGAGCCTAGAGGAGAGCCGTGGGATGCGGATTTGCCTGCTTTATTCGGCGAGCCGAAGCCGATTGTCGTTTTGATTTCTATGAGAGACGGTTTTGTGAGATCGGTCCTCGCAAGCTTCAGCGCCTGGGAGATTTGTTCCCCGTTATTCCCATCATCTACCCGGATATACTGCCAGCCTTGGGCAACAAATCGTTGCTCCACATTTTCGGAGAACGACATATGCAGCTCGCCATCGAGTGAAATGTCATTCGAATCGTACAACACAATTAACTTGCCCAGCTTCAAATGTCCTGCGAGCGATGCGGCTTCATAAGAAATACCCTCCATTAAATCCCCATCACCACAAATCGCATACGTAAAGTGGTCAATAACAGGCATTTCGGGCTGATTGTATACAGCGGCCAGATGCTGCTCCGCAATAGCGAGGCCTACCGCGGAAGCTATCCCTTGGCCAAGCGGACCGGTAGTCGCATCGACTCCCGGTGTATGCTTGTATTCCGGATGCCCCGGCGTCTTGCTTTGCCACTGGCGGAATTGCTTCAAATCTTCAATCGATAATGCATAACCGGATAGATGGAGCAAGCTGTACAGCAGGCTCGAGCCGTGACCGGCCGACAGGACAAAGCGGTCTCTATTGAACCAGTCCGGATTTTTGGGATTATGGTTCATATATTGGGTCCACAGCGTATAAGCCATCGGGGCGCAGCCGAGCGGCATGCCAGGATGCCCAGAATTCGCTTGTTCGATCATATCAATAGATAAGCTGCGCAGCGATTGAATAGACAGCTGTTCGATAGTAGTCATCAGATAGGCACGTCCTTTAATGAATGTAATTTATATGCGATGAAATTCCTCGACAGATTGAGCCAGTTGCAGATACTGCTTGTATCTCTTGGCGTAAGCTTGATGCTTCTCTGGATCTGGAGCATAGTCGGCTTCGTAAGGTTCACAATAAGTCTGCTGCGCTTCCTCGATGGTTGAGAATAAGCCGGCTGCAACAGCGGCATAGATGGCCGCTCCTTTCGCGCACACTTGATCCTGCTTGCTGATCATAATCGGCCGGCCCAATACGTCGCTCATCATTTGCATAATGTACGGGGATTTTTTGGCGATGCCTCCAATGACGATAATGCGGTCAATATGCAGTCCGTGTTCGATGAAGCTGTCAAATATACGCTTCGCGCCAAAAATAGCCGACATCAACAGTGATTGATAAATAGCAGGCGCCGTGCTTCCCAAATGAAGCCCTGCAATCGTTCCTTTCACAGCTTCATTTAATAGGGGATAACGCCTGCCGTTGAACCAATCCAGAGCAACGGGGTGATTAGCTGCCTGTAGCGGGATTTCCCTTGCCGCCGCTTCAAGGCTAGACAGCAACTGGTCGGAGCACTGCTCCTGCAACAGCTTTTTTTGATCTTTGGATAAGACGTCCGTTTGCTGAATCATTTGCTCGACCGGCCACATCAAGAGGGACTTGTACCATGCAAAAATATCACCAAAAGCGGCTTGTCCGGCTTCAATCCCTACATATCCGGGAATAATGGAGTGTTCAGCCAATCCGCAGACATGTTTCATTTCTTTGCCCGACAAGCGCTCCGGCTGCTCGATCATCATATCGACGGTGGAGGTGCCTGCCACCTTCACTAATGTGCGCGGCTGGATGCCTGCTCCTACAGCTCCGGCATGGGCGTCAAAGGAACTGCCGGAAATGATGACTTGTTCATTGATGCCTAACCTTGCCGCCCATTCCTTGGAGATGATGCCAATTGCGGTATCGGCATGCTGCGGTCCCGCGCCGTACCGGTCCCTGACCAATGCGAGATAAGGGTCCAACTGCTGAAGGCATTCTTCTGAAGGCAAGCCGCCAAAGGCGCTATGCCAAAGCGCTTTGTGGCCTGCCGCGCAAGAGGAGCGGTACATGGCCAGCGGATCCGTCTGTCCGGTGAGCAAGCTGGCGAACCAATCGCAATGCTCGATCCATGTGAAGGCAGCTTGCTTTACTGGTTCATCTATTCTGATCGTGTGCAATATTTTGGCCCAAAACCATTCCGAAGAATAGATGCCCTGATATTGCGTGTAGTCCACAGAATCAGCTGTCGAGAAGATCATATTAATTTCTTCAGCTTCCGCAACGGCGGTATGGTCTTTCCATAGATGAAACATCGCATTCGGGTTATCTGCGAATTCAGGCTTTAAGGCCAGCGGAACGCCGGCTTCATCGATAGGACATGGCGTTGAGCCGGTCGTATCAACGCCGATGCTAAGCAGACGCTCCCCGGCACGCTCGCCAGCACCCTGCAGCGCGGATCGGAAAGCAGTAGTAAAAGCTTCGATATAATCCAGGGGATGCTGCCGGAATTGGCTGATGCCGTCGTTGCAATACATTCGCTTGGCCCAGCGCGGATAGGCGCAGGATGCTTCCGAGACGGTTCGGCCCGAGGCTCCTTCTACTATAATGACTCTTACTGAATCGCTGCCAAAGTCTGCGCCGGCAACGATGGCGCCTGCGTTATTCTCCAAGTTAAGACCTCCTTTAATCGACGCAGCAGCTAGAGGGGATGCGGTTAGCGAATGCGGATGACGCATTTTGTAACCTTGTCTTTGTGCTGAATCGCTCTCTCCATACCCTCTTGAATGCGGTCAAATTCGAAAATATCGGAAACAATATCTTTAAGCGGGATAATGCCTTTGGACACAGCCTCAATCGCTTTCGGATAGATGTTGCGATAGCGGAATACCGTTTTTATGGTCATCTCATTGTCCACGATATGGTTGACATGCATTTGCGCTTTGCCGCTGCTGGTGTAGCCTACAAGAACGATTGTTCCGCCGCGCTTCGTCAGCTTAGCCGATTGCAATATCGTTGCTTCGGAGCCGGCTGTTTCAAATACATAATCTGCGCCTTCGCCGTTCGTAAGCGCCATGACGGTGTCAATCGCATTGACTTCGCTGGCATTGACGGTATGCGCGCAGCCCAATTGCTTGGCTTTGTCCAGACGGTTCTGCACAAGATCAACGACCGTAATATCATGCACACCCATGCTCTTTAGAGAAAGCATCGTTAACAGTCCGATCGCACCAGCGCCTAATATGACGGCAGATGCTCCCACCTCTGCGCCGGATTGCAGCGCGGCATGCATGCCGACAGCCAGTGGCTCCATCATTGCTCCTTCCATTGTGCTTACGTTATCCGGAAGCTTGAAGCATAGGTCGGCAGGGTGGGCGATGTATTCGGCGAAGCAGCCTTCCAGCACGGGAAGCGAGGCATAGAAATAGACCTTTGGACAAAGATTGTATTTTCCCGATTTACAATAATCGCATCTATAGCAAGGGATGCCAGGCTCTACAGCAACACGGTCTCCGGGCTTTAGTTCAGTTACATTTTTCCCGACGGCCTCTACGACTCCGCCCGGCTCATGACCAAGCACAATCGGATCGGTGACATGCTTTTCTCCAATAAAACCGTTTTCAAATAAATGCATATCTGAACCGCAGATTCCGACATAATCCAATTTGATCAACACGTCATCATCTTTCACTTGAGGAATCGGCTTTTGCTCAAAATCCAGTCTCCCTACAGTATTCATAATGGCTACCTTCATTGTTTTGCCCATGTTCTATTTCTCCTCATCTCAGCTAGTATTAATGATAAAATATACCCATATCATAAATTATAAAGTTTATCATGTAAACTATAAAGGCCGAAAAAAATTAATTGAAGATTCATCATTTCTTCTTAATTCGACAAAATAATCGGTATATTTACGTATGAAAAAGGAATTAAAGGTGTTGACAACGCTTCCAGTGTGTAATATATTCAAGTTGTCGAACAGAAAAGAGTTAATCATGTAAATTTTTTGAGCCAAAATAGTTTATATAATAAACAGAACGGAGGGCAAATGAAACGAGCGCAAAATATAGATGAAGTGAAAAGAGCCAACCGGGGGTTGGTACTGAATTTGCTGCTAAGACACCGACTTATTTCAAGATCGATGCTGGCGGCGAAGAGCGGATTGAATAAAGCAACCATAACCAATATCGTGAATGAATTTGTCGAGATGGGCGTGGTTAAGGAGCAAGGGCCGATATTATCGGATAATGGGCGCAAAATTACAGGAATAACACTGACTCTGGATGATGTGGCAACAGTGGCTGTAAGGATTAACCGCGATGCCATTGAATTCGCCTTGTGCGATATTCACGCGGCCGTGCTGCATAAGAGCATGGTCAGAATTGATAAGACGACACCTGTAGCTTCTATATTGGCGATTATTTACGAGGGAATTGACCAAATGATCGTCAAGAATGAGGGCAAGAAGGTATTAGGCATCGGAATAGCGATCGTCGGACCGCTCATGACCTTTAATCACACCACAATTGCGAAGGTATATGATATGCCGGAGCTTTCGAAGGTCGATTTTCAGGAGCAAATTCAAGCCAAATATCCACAATGGAGCGTCTTTATCGACCATGATGCCAACGTATCTGCATTAAGAGAATGGAGAGACTATGTAGAGGAAACAGGTCTTACCAGAGGCATTATGATGTACCTCAATTTGGGGGACGGTATTGGCGGAGGCATCATCATTGACGGCAATCTGATCCGCGGCAAGAACGGAATCGCAGGCGAGATCGGACATATGGGGATCAACTTTAATGCCAAACGAAATGAATTCAATAAGGTAGGCATCTTGGAGCGGTATGCGGCTCCGATGAATCTGATTCGGTCAGTGGAAGAGAGATTGCATGAGTTTCCCCATTCGCAGCTGCATGAGCATTCTACGATAAGCGATATTTATCATTATTACGAGAAGGACGATGAGCTGGCCGTATGGGCAGTGAATCAGATGGCTTGGTTTCTTTCCTACGGGATCAAAAATCTTCTGTACATCCTGAACCCGGACACGATTGTTTTCGGCGATATGATTGTAAGCTCGCCCAAATTGCTGGCGCAATTAAAGCTTAATTTAAGCTATGACCTGCCGGAAGAAATCGTGGACTCTATTGATATTCGCTTCTCCAGCTATGAAAAAGGCGGCATGTTGGAAGGGGCCGGATTAATGGTTGTGAAGAAGTATATGGACTCGCTCGACATTATTGATTTCATTGAAACCCACTACGGGTAGTCATTGAAGGAGTGAGAACAGAGACAAGCCGGGGAAGCAAAGCATAATGAAGTTGTTCTTATTTCATATAATGGAGGGTCTATGTATGAAGAAACAGTTTAAGTATGCCATTAGTTTGATTTCGATTGTGGCTTTGGCAGGGACGTTGTTAGTCGGATGCTCGGGCGGCAAAGACAAAAATGCAAATGAAGAAGTCGTGCTGAACATCGCTACGGTCAATAACAACGACATGGTCATTATGGAAGAGATGACTTCCGAGTTTACAGCGAAAACAGGCGTCAAAGTGAATTATACCGTTCTTTCTGAAAATGAGATTCGCTCAAAAATTACGCAGGATGTTGGCCTCGGCGGCGGGCAATATGATTTATTTACAATCGGCGCTCAGGATTCAGCCGTTTATTTGAACAATGGATGGACAGAGCCGCTGGATGGATTGCTGAATGGCATGAGCGAGGAGGACAAAAAGAACTATGACCTGGAGGATGTTTTTCCAGTAGTCAGAGACTCGTTGTCTTCTGAATCGAAAGGATTGGGAGCGCTG
Organism: Paenibacillus sp. J31R120; assembly: GCF_056269225.1. Lineage (NCBI taxonomy): Bacteria > Bacillati > Bacillota > Bacilli > Caryophanales > Paenibacillaceae > Paenibacillus > Paenibacillus sp. J31R120. The sequence continues at coordinate 299,173 of NZ_JBWDNN010000004.1, forward strand.
CCATTCTATGCAGAGACAACTCTGCTATTCTACAACAAAGAGATTTTTGAATCGAAAAACTTGACGATGCCTGAAAATCCAACATGGGACCAAGTGTATGAGCTGGCTGTAGCGGCACATGACAAGGATAAAGGCATTGCCGGTATTGCACTAAGAGGCTTGCCTGGCAGCGGACAAAACATGTTTATTTTCAGCTCAATCGCCAATGCGTTCGGGGCGCAATATTACGATATGGACTGGAAGGCGACATTCAACACACCAGAGATGAAAAATGCGATCGAATTCTATAAGAAGATTTTGGCTGATGCCGGACAAGCGGGACCAACCTCGACAGGTTATACAGAAGCTCTGAATCTCATGTCTACTGGAAAAGCGGCCATGTGGTATGACGCCAGCGTATCGGCTGGTACGCTTGCCAACTCCAAGGATTCCCTTGTCACGGGGAAAATCGGCTATGCCATGGCGCCGCTTCAAGTGAAGCAAGATGCGACCAATACGATTGGCGGATGGGGCATAGCGATTAACGCTTCCTCCAAGAAGAAAGAAGCGGCATTCCAGTTTCTAACTTGGGCGACAAGCAAGGAGTACATTAACCTTGTAGGCGAGAAGAAGGGCTGGGAAAGCACGCCTTCCGGCACCCGCGTATCCACGTATGACAATGAAAACTATAAGAAAGCCAGTGATTTTGCGGACATTACGAAAGAAGCGATCCTGAAGGTGGATTTCTTTAATCCCGCTATCAATAAAACACCGTACACAGGCAATTCCATTCCGAATATGGCTGAATACTCATCATGGGGCGAACAAATCGCACAATTGCTTGCTTCTTATCTAGTCGGTCAAAAAAATATTGACGCCGTATTGGCAGAAGGACAAAAGGTACTGACGGATGTAGCGGTTGCGGGAGAATATGCGAAGTAAACCATAGAACTTCACTCTCCAAAATTACTGGTACGTGCGAGGTACGTACCAGTAATTTTATTAATAGACAAGAGGAGAAGAATCATGACTACAAAGGGCGATAAGAGCAAATTATTAATTCTTCCGGCACTCATTGTTGTAGGAATTGTCACTCAGATTCCATTTATCCTTACCATCATCTATTCCTTTATTAGCTGGAACGTCAAGAGACCCGATTTGGGTATAAATTTCGCTGGATTCAGCAATTACAAGAAAATATTGACGGATGGCCAGTTCTACCAGGTCATATTAAATTCCCTGCTCATTGTGGTCGTTGGTCTAACGATTTGTACCGTGCTTGGCATATTATTCGGCTTGATGCTCAATCGTGAGTTCAAGGGCGTGAACCTGCTCAGAACACTGTTTGTCATTCCTTATTTTGTGATGGAAGCTGTAGTCGGGATCATATGGAAAACGCTCATGCTGAACCCGTCGCTTGGTCTCAATTATTATATCTCCAATGCGCTGGGGCTCGAGCCCATAGATTTCTTCGGCAAATATGCATTGCTCACGATTATGTTATTGATTATCTGGCAGTGGACTCCGTTCTTCTTCCTTATCATTATGTCGGGACTTCAGAACATGCCGTCAGAAATTTTGGAGAGCGCAAGAATAGACGGGGCTACAGGCTGGAAGCTGCTGCTGCATATTCAATTGCCTTTAATCAGAGATCACATCAATGTCGCTATGACACTAGGATTAATTAATATTTTGAAGGTATTTGGTTTGATTTATGTCACGACATCCGGTGGTCCGGGCAGCTCGTCAAGCAATTTGCCGTATTATTCGTACAAGGCGCTGTTCTATGACTGGAACGTGGGGACTGCCGCTGCGATTGCAGTCGTTACCGTTGCTCTTACGCTTATTGTTGTCCAACGGTTTTATGGATTTATGAACAAAAACAACTCGAAGAATATATGAACATAGTCTAGGCGGTGAGGAAATTGAGTAGACGATTGAATAGAAATCTGTTGACAACAATGGCGTATGTAATCGTAATGTTATGGCTATTCCCGATGTTGTACATGTTTCTGTCCAGCTTCAAATTTGAAAGCCAGGTTGCTGTTCCATCCTTAAGCTTTACACCGACATTGGACAATTATCGGGCTGTTGTCACTCCCGAATTTTTCAAATATTTATCCAACTCTGTGCAAATTACTTTCGGTACAGTTATCGTATCGGCTGTTCTAGGCGTGCTTGCCGCCTATGCGTTAGTCTTTTCCGGTATCAAAAAAGCGAATAGCATTTACTTCTGGTTTATTACCACCATCTTTTTGCCGGCGGTTGCCGTGATTACTCCTATCTATATTTTGTTGGCGAAAGCTCATTTGTTGGATACAAAGTTTGCATTAATTTTGTTGAATACAGGAGCGGGAATTCCTTTGATGATCTGGATGTGTACGACCTACTTTAAGGAGATTCCCGGTGAAATTATAGAAGCGGCTAAGATAGACGGTTGTTCGAGAGCGGGTACTTTCTTCAAGATTATGCTGCCGCTTGTGAAGAACGGCATCATCTCATCCGCCCTGCTGGTGTTTGTTGTAACGTGGAATGAGTTTTTCTTTGCCGTAACGGCAACCGCCACCCAATCTGCAACCTTGCCGGTATATATGAGCAAGTTCATGACGCAGCAAGGGTTTTTCTGGGGCAAAATGTCGGCGGCAGGTACGATGGTTGTAATCGTGCCTATTCTAATCGGCTTCTTTACCTACAAGTCATTCGTGAAAGGGCTGACAGCGGGCTCGGTTAAAGGGTAGTTTAAATGATTGAATTAGAGAGCGGCCATAAAGAGGCTGCTCTTTTTTGCGTCAAATGAGATGGTTATGAGAAGGCAGGATGATATTCGCAAATGGAGGGATTTTGTTAATGGATGTAGTAATAGTTCATAGGACAGTCTGAATGTATGAGAGAATTCTCGAAAGTGTGGGGATAGTTGTATGAAGATGATGTGGTGCTGGCGCTGCAAAAGCGATATGCCTATGCTGGATGAAGAGGAATATGTCCGTATTCATCAGCTTTTTGGCGAGGCTATGAAGGATGGCGAGAAGTTTAGAGAAGAGCATGGATTGTCGATGGGTCAGCTTTCTATGGATGAGAGATTCCGTCCTGTTGTTAAGGAATATGAACGGCTGACCGGTGTGGCGGGACTCCATCATAATGCGATCATGCATCATCGAACTTCTTTATTCGGTCCCCCATGCGGGAATTGTGGCAAGCCTCTGCGAACGCCTAATGCTAAGCTGTGTGTTAGTTGCGGGCAGGTAAAATATTGAGTGAATATAGAAGGGGAAAAGAGGTCGTTAAGATAATGTTCAACTTAATAAAAGCGGCAAACCAGATCGTCTGGATTTGCCGCTTTTCAATGTATCGTTAGAGATCTATTCTGAGGATATTTCGGTGATAGAAACAACCTCTTGATTCTTTAGCATATTAAACAGTCTTGGTGAGGCATAATATTGCCCGTTATATTCCACCACATCGCCAGACAATAAATTTTTCAACAGTGTAGCCGGATCTCCTGTACTGTAAGGCACCCACTCTGAAATGTCGAATGAACCGCTCGATTTTTTGGATTCCTTAGCCTTCTTGGCCTCCGCTTCAGCTTTAGCCTTGGCTTCAGCCTCCGCCTTGGCTTTCGCTTCTGCCTCGGCTTTTATTTTTGCCTGCAATAACTCATCTGCGCTCTGAACAGAGGCTAATAATGTAGTTTTAGCGGTTTCTTGTTTAATGCTTGCGACCTTTGCTTTTGCATCGTCGATTTCTTTTTGAGTAAGTGCCTCTTTAATAGCAGATTTCTCAGGCGATGCGAACAGTGCTTCCACGGTCTGGGTTGTCGCGTTAATTTGCTCCATTTGAGCTTCAGCATCCGTAATTTTTAGCAATTGATCATCGACAAAAGCAGGCTTGTCTGCCTTTAAGGCATCCAATTTTTCTTTGTAAGGAGCCACATCGGCAGATTCGCTCACTGCGCCATTGGCATCAAAGATGCCCGCAATTTCCTGTTTGACAGCAAACATCTTATCTGCAAATTTCATATCCAGAGCAGCCTGGTCCAATAACACCGATGCCTCAGCGGAAAGTTTTTTTCCTTGATAGCTGACAAACAACTCGTTTGTCGCATTTATTTTTGTGCTGTCCGTGCCATCAGCCAGATTTGATTTTTGTGAGTCTTGATAGAGGGAATCAACTTGAGCTTGAATAGCGGCGATGTCAGCCAAAACAGCAAGCTCTTTTTTCTTTTTGTCATTGTTGACTTTCCAAATCGTGAAGCCTGCTGCGCAGGCTATCAATACAATAGCCGCTAGCGAAATGATGGTTACCTTTTTCATGTCCAGTCTCCTTAATTATAGTAGATCTCACTGAAACCAGCAGTAGCTAGAAGGAGAGGTTCGACCCTGGACTATCGTGCAACGATAATGGAGAAAGACCTATCAATCTGAGGCGAAAGTCTTGTTTCTAATGATATCGATATCCTATTATATAATCATTTTTCCTGCTTTGGTAGATCTATCTAGTGAAATAGTTGTAGAGGCAGCTATGTCCCCGCAGACCCTTAGCGGGGTCTTTTTTTATTATGTTTGGATAGTCATTGATACTTTTTTGAGTCGGTGCCGTTAATACTTATGGAAGGGGAGTGCAGGCAAGTGAATGATCCATTCGTTGCTGTTTACGATGAGTATTTTGATGATATTTATCGATTCGTGCTATATAAAACCGGAAACAGATGGGACACGGATGATCTCGTGAGCGAAATATTTCGAAAAGCGTTTCAGCATTATCGAAATCGACCGGTCGATGAGGGGCGAGTGAAGCCATGGCTGTTCACTATAGCCCGCAACACGGTAATCGATCATTACCGCAAGAAACAAGAATGGGTATACGGACATGATCCTGAAGTACTTGGGTACACCCACATAAGCGAGCTTATGGAGACCATCGATCTTCAGCATGATTGCTTGAAGCAATCCTTGCTCGCACTCGCACCGGATGAACGCGAAATGATCAACCTTAAATATATTGCCGGAATGAAATATTCCGAGATAAGCCAAGTGATCGGCAAAGCGGAGCTGTGGCTTAAAACAAAGGTTCAACGGATTAGACAAAAGATGGCATTGTCGATCAACAAGTGCATGGAGGTGTTGAAATGAACGACAAGGAGCTGGATGTGCTCATGGAGGACTTCAAGAGCAAGCTTCCCGTAAATGAGCAATTAAAAGCGGAACTCCGCCGATCATTTAATCAAAGGTCTGTAAGGAGGCAACGTTCTCGCCGTACTCGCAGCTTATGGGCAGGCACCGTCGCTCTAATACTCTGTTTGGTTATTGCAGGGAACATGTGGTTTAACAACAGCTCTGTTCCAAGGGCAGAAGCGGCAACGCTGCATTTTAGCCAAACCTTTTCCTTATTGGAGCAATTAGGAGAGGAGAACAGCTCGGGCATGGCGGAATATGGCGGCATCGTCTACCTTCCACTTAAGGATAGAGGACTATACGCTTATGATAAAAAGGGGCTTTATCCATTAATTCACGGCAATATTGAATTTGTTCGGGTATCTCCGAGCGGCAATGAACTGGTTTATGTAGAGGATGGAAGCTTAAGATTATATGAAATCGAAAGCAATAGTAGCCGCGATCTGCTTATGAGAAGCACATCACAGGAAAGAATGGAGACTCCCGCATGGTCGCCGGACGGTTCCAAGATTTTATTTGTGCAGACGGGAGATTATGAGGCGACAAGCCAAATTATGGAGCTTGAGCTTAAGAATAGCTCTGTGAAGGAAATTGCGGTTGGAACATACCCGTCATATATGGCTGATCAGAAGTCGATTCTGTTCGAGCGCGAAAATAAAATTATGAGCAAAAGTTTGGACAATGGGCAAGAAGCGGTGCTGGATTCAGGGCGGTATCCGGCTATATCGAATGACGGCGCCTATATAGCATACATTAAAAAATCCCAAGGAGAACCTGCGCTTGAGGACATCTGGGTAGCGGACTCCGATTTCAAGACGAGCAAGCAAGTGACCCGCAATAGCTTGGCTGATGCGTGGGACCCTAATACCGGACAGCTAATTGAAGGCAAGCAGCAGCCGCGCTATACCTTTGAAGAACCTGTATGGAGCAACGACAGCCGGCAATTATTTGTCTACAAAGTGTTTCATACTAATGAAGTCTGGAAAAAGCTGATGCAATTCGAGGTTTCTGATAAGATGGCTGGTCCGGAAGAGGTAGTAGCTGGATCCATTCAAGCGCTAATTTACCGGGATGAAGATTTTGCCCATAGCTTTTTTAGCTATGATCCGGGGTATCTGAAAGGAACAAGCCCTCGCCAGGTTGGATACAGGATTTTAAACAGTGGCCAAGAGAACGGAAAGACATATGTAGATGCCAATACGTATTTATCTTACTCAGACCCTTATTATGAGATTCAATCCACTCGTTATTGGCTGTCCAAAAGCGACAGCGGATATTTGATTGATGCCATGGAGGAAATAAACAATCATGTCATCTCTATCTCCAATGGAGAGGTTACACGAACAGCCGATAATGACGCTTCTCAGTTCATATTTGCGCTAAAGGACTTACCCGTAGAAGGGGATTGGAGCAATGGAGATATTTACAGCTTGGTGTATGAGGAAACAACAGGGGATGTCTACTTTACGCTTAACCGGCAGAAGCAGCAACAGAGTCGAATGGACCTATTGAAGTATGAGTCAGGCACCAAGAAGTTTGCGGAGATTACATCGCTAGGAGAGGCAGATACGACACATCTCATGATCATGGACTCGGAGCAGAGATATGTGGCAGTAGAGATGTTGATTAATGGGAATGAAGACATCGTTGTATATGATCTGAAGCGTCAAAAAAAACAGGTACTCTCCGAAGTTGTGCTAGGTGAAAATATAGAATCCGTGCACACCCGATTCTGGAAGGATGGACAATTAATATACTTCTCACATATGGAAGGCAGAGATGTATTCCTCCAATATGATCCGGAATCAACTGAATAAACATGATTAAGCAGCTTGTGCAGCCCTCTCTTATTGGAGAGGGCTTTTAATGCAAAAGGAATGATGTGGGAGGCAATTTAGCTTTATGGTATGGTGGGAATAGCGTTATTTAACAAGAAGGTGAGGGTAAACAACAATGACAACCGTATATGTCCACGTGCGTCATTTTCTATTCTGGTATGGTGTATATGGTTTTTGTGAGAAGAGCTGCAATGACGAGATTTCGTTGTATGCGGACAAGGGGGAAACCGTAATGCTGGGTTATTTTGATCTATCGACGGAGCCATGTTTAAGACATATGTTGGAGCATGAGCTTGATCGGGAGAATAATAGAGAGTTTTATGAGGAGATAGAATCCTTTTTGCAAGGAAGCGGCGAAGTGTCTTATTCTTTTATATATCCTCGAGATAAGGAGGACCTCGCTTATCAGGTCGAGCATGATGCTCCAGTTAATGAACATGGACATAAGCCTGTATATATTTCTATGTTCTCAAAATATTCAAAGGCATGGGACATGCAAGAAATTGAAAAATGTATAAAGATACTTAATGACGACTTTTTGCATTTGAAAATCGGCAAAATTGAGTTTCTAGGCATTCCAACCTACGAAGAGACAAAAAAGTCGTTCGAACAAGATTACGCACCTTATATTTAAAAAAATTATCCTGTCATAGAAAGAAGGCAGCTTATGAAAACGACCCTTTATTTGACCAGGCACGGGCAGACTGAATGGAATATTGAGCAGAGACTGCAAGGGCACCAGGATTCACCGTTGACTGAGCTGGGCCTTCAGCATGCCGCTTGGCTAAGCGAATCGATGAGCGGCATATCGCTCGATGTGATATACGCCAGTTCCAGTCCAAGGACTCTTCGGACAGCCCAGATATTGCGCCGTGATCGAACAATCGATATTGTGCCGAAAGATGATTTGAAGGAAATCTCTATGGGCAGCTGGGAAGGTCAGTGGAATAGTGTCATCGAGGCTCATTCTCCAGACGACTATTTCGATTCCTGGCACAACCCTCATCAGTATGTGCCGACCAATGGCGGAGAGTCCTACCATGATTTGCAGCGGCGCGTGATTCCTAAGATCCAAGATATTATAGCCTCTAATGAAGGGAAGAACGTCCTGATTGTGACCCATGCCGCTACGCTGAAAGTTATCATGGCCTTCTTCGAAGGCCGGGAGCTGGCTAATTTGTGGCTGCCTCCCATTGTTCATTCGACAGCCTTGTGCAAGGTTGTATGCGAAGATGATCAGATAACAGTGGAGTTATACGGAGATACGTCCCATTACAAAGAAAACTAGGAGGTTTCAAATGGCAGATGTATTAACGGCTATGGACTGGGTAGAGAAGACAGAACAACTGGAGCGCATACTTGGACAAAACAACGCCTTTATAACATCTCCTATGAAACAAGGCTTCGAAGCCGAGGTTGTGAGGCTTCATTCGGATGCATGCGGCAGCTATATCCTGAAAATATGGAATAAGCACTCCAGGCCAGATGTGTCGTTTCAATATCGGCTGCTTAGCGTATTGTTCGAACGCGGCATATCGGTATCCCGGCCCCTCGGTTGGGGCATAGCCTCTGACGGAGCGCATGCGCTGCTCACCACTTATGATGGCATCTCTGTTGACCCGCTGAATCCAGAGAAGATGACGGCGATTGCCGGAATTTTGGGGGAGCTGCATCTGCTTAATCCGCATGACATAGAAGGGCTGAATCTGCCTCAATATGATTTTGTCGGCTACCACTTTCAAGGTTTAGACGGTCATGTCGATATTGCCATTGCACTTCAATCTATTCTTCCGAAGGTTCAAATGAAACAGGACCGAATTATTCACGGGGATTTTCATCCGGAAAATATTGTGGAGGACGGTGAACGCTATACAGTAATAGATTGGACAAACGCTCAGCTGGGAGACCCCAGATATGATTTTGCCTGGTCGTATTTTTTGCTTCGGCTCTATCTGTCAGAGCAGCACGCCCTTCATTTTCGTTCAGCTTATACCACAGCAGCGCATGAATTGCAGCAGCAGGAGCTTGACCTTTATGAAGCGCTGGGCATTCTCCGGTGGATGTTATTGAATCGCAACGGTCACGTATTAGCCAAGCCCGAAGTGTTACAGCAACTAAGCAGGATCATAGCCAGCCATGCGGTCTTGAAGGATTTTGAGTTTCGTAAAAGCTAAGGCTATCTCCCAATTATGAGTCGTTCACCAGTCTATTATTCTATTCATTTTTCCAATCCTGTAACTACTTAGAATAGACTTGCGTCTATTACATGACAGTGATTAGGTTCGATAGATTTTAGAATGATAGGGAGGAACGGGATTATATGTTCAAGAAAACAGCGTTATGGACTATGGCGCTTGTGCTGTTATGGGCTAATAGCGTATTCGCGTACAATGTTCAGCTGCTGCCATTTAAGGATGAAGAAAACGATTATTCCAGGGAGGCAATCTATACGTTGTCGGCGCTTGGCATTATTAATGGCTACGAGGATCGTACCTATCGTCCGAATGTGGATCTATCCAGAGAGGCTTTTGTAAAACTGCTGGTCATGGCTAGTCAGCTGGAGACGGCTGCTCCTGCGGGGGGACTGCCAACGGATGTTGCCAAAGATCGCTGGTCCGCAACCTACATCTCGGCAGCGCTTGAGCATGAATGGCTGGGTGGTCTGTTGGATCAGAAGGGGGCTTTCCTTCCGGCGCAGACGATTACGAGACAAGAAGTGGCGATGTTGGTTGGCCAGTCGCTGCTGGATGCCGAGAAGCCGGAGACGCGCGAGAAGTGGCTGTCCGCGGATTGGAAGAAGGAGCGGGATACCCGCGGCTTTAAGGATCGGGAGGCTATAAGCGAAGCCATGCAGCCTTATGTCTATTATGCGGCCCATCGTGGCATTATGGAGGGGGACGCTGCGGGCTTTAAGCCTGGGGAGCCTCTGATCCGCAAGCAAGCTGCTGCGGTGATTTACCGCTTGATCGACAAGCGTGTATCGGGGAGAAAGATTGATTTTACAGGCTATTATGCACTTCTATCTTATCCAGCCATTCAGCATATGGATAAGCTTGCTGATGTCATTCTCGGCTGGTCAAATCTGGAATATAGCGGTTCGGGAGCTGCCAAGTTGAATACCGGAACAACAGAGTACCGCATACCGAAAGGGTATGAAGAAGTATTGAACAAGGCCGATCAGATTGGTAAGGAGCTGATGGTATTTTACAATCATGCGAATTTGAAAGAATTCTTGAAGGATAAGCCTGCGCAGACCGCTTTTATTGAGTCTCTGGTCGCGACGCTTAACAATCCAGCTTACTCGTTCACTGGGGTTAGCATTGATTTTGAAGGATTGAAGGAAGCGGACAGCGCCGCGGATTTCGTTGCCTTTCTGCAGGATGTGAAGAAGCAGATGGGATCGTCGTACACCTTGTCCGTTGCGGTTCCGCCGATTCATTACTACAAGGGTTATGATCTGGCCACGATCGGCAAGGTTGCCGATTCCGTTATCCTGATGGCTTATGATTTCACGCATAGCGAGAGCAAGCTTCCTTCGGCGCCGTTGCAGCTTGTGAATGATACGGTTCAGACTGCCCTGCAATCCATCCCGAAGGAGAAGCTGGTCATGGGGATTTCGAAGCAGGCCAATCAGTGGATGACAGCGGACGGCGTAACTTCCAAGGTATTCAGGCCGTCCATAGAGGACGTGGAGAAGCGTCTGGCGATGCCTGGTGTGAAGAGCCAATGGATGATGCCGCATTTATTGAACCAGATTACGTTTGCAGATGAGCGGGGAACTCATTTGATCTACTATGAAGACACACAAAGCATTGCCAAAAAAATATGGCTAGCCAAATTCTATGGTCTGAAGGGTGTCTCCTTATGGCATATGGGCCATTATACGGCTTCTGACTGGAAGCTGGTGGGCGAGCAGGCTCGCTGATAAGGCTGGAAAGTCTTGCTCATTTAGTCTTTAGTTGATCAAGGCATCCCTTCAACAAGACAGTGGAGACTAAGTCACAATTGTCCAAATAGGTTTATTGGTTTTTAATGTAGTGTACGTGGCTGAGACAAACGGAGCAAGACCTATCCTGGAGAAGCGATAGCGTTCGCCTTTGTGCCCGGATTCCCCCTTATAACATTGTTCAAGGAATCTGGGCACAACAGCGATCGGAAGGATAGGTCTTGCGCAGTTTGTATTCCAGCCATGAATGAACTTGCTAAAACCATTGACAACATTCAATAATGTCATTATGATAATATCAATATGAGGTTATTAAAAGAGGTCAAAACTAACCGCAGGAGCGTGATCAACATGATCGCATTAAATGGAGAGCAGCTGACGTTCATGACTTACCCGAACGGTGAAACCCGGGTGGATGGTGAGCAAATATTGAAGCTTGCGGAGTCTGAGAATCGAGTCAGCTTCAAATACGAGACCGACGGCGATTTGCTGAAGCTGTTGTTCGTCAAGAGCTTTCTGGATGATCATCGTCATAAGGCTTCACTCATAATCAGCTACATGCCATACAGCCGAATGGACCGAGTCGAAGGCAGCTCCGTTTTCACTTTGAAATATACAGCCCAAATGATTAATGCCATGAACTTTGAGCGCGTCATCATTATAGAGCCGCATTCGGATGTCTCCACGGCGCTCATTCATCGCAGCGAGGCTATCTATCCTACAGGTGATTTGCTTCAGCAGGTGATAGAGGAGACGGGTTTTCAAACAAATAAGGATTATCTGTTCTTCCCGGATGCGGGAGCGCAGAAGCGGTACGGCAAGCTTGGCGGCTATAGGCAGCTCGTTGGTTTCAAGAAAAGAAATTTTCAGACGGGACTTATCGAGCAACTGGATGTTGTCGGAACAGTCAGAGAAACAGGATTCAAGGCTATTATTATAGATGATTTATGCTCTTATGGAGGCACGTTTGTATTAAGCGCAGAACGGCTGCGCGAGCTCGGCGCTTCGGAAGTGTATTTATTAGTCAGCCATTGCGAGGAATCGATCTACGAGGGCAAGCTTCTCGCATCCGGCTTAATCGACCGGGTGTATACGACAGATACGATATTAAGCCAGGCCAGCACGGATCTAATCAAAATGTTCCCAATCGGAGGTATGTACAAATGAACAACACTTACGTATACCCAGCCACACTGCTTTGCGATTTCTATAAAGTAAGCCATAAAAACCAATATCCGAAGGGCACGGAGCTCGTCTATTCGACCTGGACGGCGAGAACAAGCCGCTTAGCCGGTATTGATCATGTCGTCGCTTTCGGCTTCCAAGCCTTTATCAAAGATTATCTGATCAATTACTTTAATCTTCATTTCTTCAACCGGACCCAAGATGAGGTAGTGGGCGAATACAAGCGGATCATTCAGTTTACGCTAGGTGTTGCGGATCCGGATGCCGCTCATATCGCACAGCTTCATGAACTGGGATACTTGCCGATTCGCATCAAAGCGGTCAAGGAAGGCAGCCTGGTGCCGATCAAAGTGCCGATGCTGACCATTGAGAATACAAAGCCGGAGTTCTTCTGGCTGACGAACTATCTGGAAACCTTAATGTCGTGTCAGCTCTGGCTGCCGACGAATAGCGCTACACTTGCATTCGAATACCGCCAAATTCTCCAGGACTATGCGCTGCGTACGAATGGAGATACTGCGGGAGTCCCGTTCCAGGGACATGACTTCTCGATGCGCGGCATGGGCTCGCTGGAAGCGGCGAAGGGCAGCGGCGCCGGACATCTCTTGTCGTTCACCGGTACGGATACGATCCCGGCCATTCTGTATCTTGAAGACCACTATCATGCTAATATGGAGACAGAGCTGGTCGGCACGTCGATCCCGGCTACCGAGCATAGCGTCATGTGTGCGCACGGGCGCGATGAGATGGCCTCGTACCGATATTTAATCAAGGAAGTGTATCCAAGCGGGTTCGTGTCGATCGTATCGGATACTTGGGATTTGTGGAGCGTGCTGGATGTCGTCATTCGCGGGCTTAAGGAAGATATCCTGAGCCGGGATGGCAGAGTTGTCATCCGTCCTGACAGCGGTGATCCCGTCCTCATTCTGTGCGGCGATCCTGACTCGGAGCATCCGTTTGCGCGCAAAGGAGTCATTGAGATTCTGTGGGACATCTTTGGCGGAACGATTACCGAGCGCGGCTACAAGCAGCTGGATAGCCACATCGGAGCGATCTATGGCGATGCGATCACGCTGGATCGCTGCCGGGAGATTTGCGAGAAGCTGGCCGAGAAGGGCTTTGCTTCGACGAACATGGTGTACGGCATCGGTTCGTTTACGTACCAATACAATACGCGAGATACGTTCGGATTCGCGCTAAAGTCGACGTTTACGGTAGTGGACAGCGAAGAACGCAAAATATACAAGGACCCGGCAACCGACACAAACAAGATGAAAAAATCGCAAACCGGCTTGGTCCGAGTCATCGAGCAGGACGGGACAATGACCTTCGTCGATAACCTTAGCATGGAGCAGTATAATCAGTTTGAAGGAACGGATTTGCTGGAGGATGTATTTGTAGACGGGAAGCTGGTTCGTGTGCATACGTTAGCCGATATACGCGCCCGATTGCTAGCGAATTTGTAATCCCAAACCTTATATATATCAGGAGACTGAATCATGAACGAACATTCTATTCCGTATTCGCCCAAAGAATACCGCACGCCGGATGGCGCGCCGACTGATATTGTCGTCTTTACTATTACGTCGACCGAGAAGGCAGGGGCCAAGAAGTCCCTGCCGATTCGCGCGCTGGAAGTGATGCTGATTAAGCGGAAGAAATGGCCGTTCGAGGGCCAATGGGCATTGCCGGGCGGCTTCACGAAGGAGACGGAGACGGTGCAGCAATGCGCTGAGCGGGAGCTCATGGAGGAGACGGGCGTATCCGGCGTTCATCTGGAATACTTCAATACATACAGCATGCCGGGACGCGATCCTCGCGGCTGGATGATCTCCCATGCGTTTTTTGCGCTGGTGCACGAGGCGTATGTCGCGAGCAGAAGAACGTCTGACGAGGCGGCGGATGTCCGGTTAATACCGGTAGAGGATGCTTTAGCGATGGAGCTTGCCTTTGATCACCGTACCATTCTTACGGATGCGCTGGACAAGATTCGGCTGCATATGATGACGACTATCATTGCCAAGGAATTTCTTCCGGAGCGCTTCACAATGAGCGAGCTGTATCAGGTCATCCAGACCGTCGTGCCATCGTTTCAGGAACGCAACTTCATCCGCAAGATTACGTCGACTCAAAGCCGAAAGGGGATAATTGAGGAGGTTCGGGATGCAGAGGGACAATCGCTTATGTCCAACCAATATTCCCAGCGTCCGGCACAGCTGTACCGGTTCACGGACTACGCCCCTGAACTGTCGATATACGGTTAAGCGAGTTGAATCATGCCCGTAATCGTTCCATCATTGGCGGCTGGCAGCCGCCCTTGCTTTAATACTCTCATGCGAGAGTATTTTTTATTTCCGGCCTAAGACACACGTTGTACACAGAACTTCATTATAGTACGTCTTAGGGAAACGGAGGTGCAGGTTCATGGCCTAGCACTGGAGCCGAAGCAAGGTTTATATCAAGGTTTCAATAGGGCAACAATGAGTATATACAAATAGAAAAGGTTAGATTTGGAGTCTTGGTATGAATCGAACAATATTGCTGGTGGAAGACGATGCGCTCATGCGTGAATTTATTACCGATTATTTCAAAAAGGAACAGTGGGATGTCCTGGAGGCAGAGAACGGCAAAGTGGCTATGGAGCTGTTCGAGACGAGCACGGTTGATCTGATCGTGCTTGATATTATGATGCCGGAGATGGACGGCTGGAGCGTATGCAGACGAATACGCGAGCAGTCCGATGTGCCGATTATGATCATGACGGCAAGAACGGATGATGACGATCAATTGCTTGGCTTCGAGCTGGGCGCTGATGAATACGTCATGAAGCCGCTAAGCCCGCGTGTCTTGGTAGCCCGTGCCACCGCATTGATGAAGCGGACAGAAGGGACAGTCGGCCGCGACGGCGACACGCTGATCTTCGGAGGGCTAGCCGTGAACCGAAAGTCACAAACGGTAACCGTAGAGGGAGAGCTTGTGAACCTGGCTCCGAAGGAATATGAGCTGCTTCTATTTCTGATGAAGCATGCGGGGAAGGTGCTGTCCCGTGATTATATTCTGAATGCGGTATGGGGCTACGACTACTTGGGAGACCTGCGTACGGTGGATACTCATGTCAAGAAACTGAGAGCCAAGCTGGGTAAGGAAAGCCGCTATATCGGCACGGTTGTCCGGTCGGGCTATAAGTTTGGAGTCGAAGGATGAGGAACCGCAGCGTTGCGTTTAAACTATTTGTTGTGACTTCGATATTGGTTTTATTTGTTTTTTTGGTCGTTATGGTCGCGGAAGGTCTGTTTTTCGAACGTTTTTACCGGTCTACCAAAATTCACAAGCTAGAGCAAAGCATGGAGCAGTTCGCGGACCGGTACACCGCTGAGCAGCCTAATGGCAGAGAGCTGGCCAAACTTCTTGGCAGCTTTATGAATGATCAGGATGCGAGCTTCTCAATTCTGAACGGACGGCTGGAGCGATTAAATCTGAATCCGTATTTTCTGGAAATGCTGACGGATGGCGGGCAGACGGTCACCATTGTTATTCCAAGGGAGGGATTGACCCGCGAGAGCATTCCGCTGGGGCTGCAGGCCGGGGACCGCTTAACGATTGACGGCATCTTTATGGATGAGCAGGATTCGGTGATGCAGCCTTACACCATTCTTCCGGAGGGGAGCTCCCCCGAGACGGGGCTTGTGAGGGTCAGCGGGGCTATTACAGAATTTCTGCTGCCTGAACAGCGATCGTACAATCCCTATTACCAAGATGCCTTGACCGATGAAGTGCTGAGAGAGTGGAGCGGGATGCATGATTCATTCCTGTTAAGCCTGCGGACTAAAGGCAAGCTCCGAACGGAATGGGTGGACAGTTGGAGCGGAATCCCTTATGTCGTTCTAGTGCATAGCTTGTCGGTAGAGCAGGGCGAACGCTATGTCATGGTCATGACCTCGCTTCAGCCGGTGGGGGAAGCGGTCGGCATTCTGAAGCAATATTCCGTCTTTGTAGCACCGATTATCATTTTGCTCGTGCTCATACTGTCGCTGGTTTATTCCCGGATGGTTTCCCGCCCGCTTATCCAGCTCAGCCGTTCGGCGAAGCGGCTGGCCAAATTGGATTTCTCCGAACAGCCGGATATTCGGTCAAAGGATGAATTTGGGGAGCTGTCGCGAGATATGATCGCGATGTCCACCAATCTGGATGCTGCCCTCAAGGAGCTGACCGCTGCCAATGCCATGTTGTATAGGGACATGCAGGAGAAGGAGAGGACCGAGCAGCTCCGCAAAGAGCTGATCGCGAATATATCCCATGAGCTGAAGACGCCGCTCAGCAATGTGAAAGGTTTCGCTGAAGGCCTGCAAGACGGAGTAGCAGAGGATAAGCGGGAGCGTTACCTTGCTCTAATCGCAAGCGAGGCCGATCGCATGAATACGCTTATTGCAGACATGCTGGAATTATCCAAATTCGAATTAAAGGCCGTTCGTTTGAACCTGAGAAGCTGCTCTCTTCGGGATATGATTCAGCATGCGCTTGATTCCTTCTCTCACCAGATGGAGAGCAAGGGGCTGACATATAAGCTGAGCCTTGAGGATCAGGGAGAGCAGCTGGTACAAGCTGATACGGCCAAGCTGGAGCAAGTCGTATTGAATTTATTAAGCAACGCGATTCGCCATGCCACGGCGCTTAGCGTGATCGACATCACGGTGGAGCGGCGGCTTGACAGCCGGCTTCGCGTAACGATCGAGAATGCCGGATTGCCTGTCGCCGAAGAGGATCTGGATCGGATTTGGGAGCACTTCTACCGGGTGGAACGGTCACGGGACCGCAGGTCTGGCGGAACGGGCCTTGGACTGGCCATTGTGAAACACATTTTGGAGCTGCACGGAAGCGAGTATGGCGTAAGAAATACGTCCCGCGGTGTCGCGTTTTATTTCACATTATTAGAGAGCAGAGGGAACAATCATGAATAAAAAAATAGCTGTTTATGTAGTTGCTGCACTAGCTGCGATGACACTGGCGCTGAGCGCTTGCGGAGCCGCCACGAACAACGAAGGCGGAGGCCCTTCGAGCCCTGCTTCTGGAGCCGCCACGTCGCAGCCGGACCAGCCGGCCAACACGGATAATGGAGATAACAAGGCGGAGGAGAACTCGGATCAGGAAATTTTGATTGTCATTGACCAGACCGACAAGCCGATTGAAGGCAATATGTTTGATTTTGCGGTCAACAAAGTGCCTGAAGGCTTTCAATTGAAGACGATGGAGTGGAAATCGGATAAGAACCATATTAAAAATACGGTAGCGGAAGCAGCCGAGCATGGCGGGAACGGTGAGGACGGCTTCTATATTAGCGGGAACGGACAGTTTTCCGGCTTCATCTATCCGGATTCCATGAAAGGTGAAACAGGACAAGTGATCTTCACCTTTGCTAATGAGAAGGGCCAGGAGCTGACATGGAAGAAGGAGATTACGCTGAAGTAATGTGCGGCCGCCAGTGATACAAACGGCAGCTGGATAAAGAAAGACCTTGCGCATAAGTCTCCGGTTACCCGGA
This sequence comes from Paenibacillus sp. J31R120, assembly GCF_056269225.1. NCBI lineage: Bacteria > Bacillati > Bacillota > Bacilli > Caryophanales > Paenibacillaceae > Paenibacillus > Paenibacillus sp. J31R120. The sequence goes on from NZ_JBWDNN010000004.1 coordinate 316,831, forward strand.
GACCTGCTGCAAGGTCTTTTTTTAAAGCCTTATTTCCATTACGACTGGCTTACGCTGCTGCGCTTCTTGCGGTAGAGCAGCATTGCAGCGCCAAGCAGAACAAGCGCCATGCCGGATAGCGTGTATGGAAGCGTACTGTCTTCGCCCGTTTTCGGGAGGACTTCAACGCCTTTTACGCCTTCGTTTCCGTCATTTTCGCCTGCAACTTGACCATTGCCGCTGCCTGCGGAATTGCCGTCGTCCTCATTGCCGACTTCTCCATTGCCATTGCCTGTCTCGCCGTTATGGCCTGGCTCTGTTTCGTCGGTCGGACCGCCGTCAGGCTGGTCAGGATTACCCGTAGATCCCGGATCAGGTGTGGAGCCGTTACCGCCTTCGGAGTTGCCAGGCTCACCAGAGCTGCCCGGTTCACCGGACCCTGGCTCTTCCGTGCCTCCAGGCTCACCGCCGGATGGCGATTCTTCATCAGGAATGTCGACCGCACGATTATTGTAACAGGCTGTCGCTTCTGCTTCCTCGCCGCCAACGACCTCGAATGGAAGCATATCCTTGATCAAAGCATAGCCATTCGGAGCCTTAACTTGCTTTATATAGTAGTTGCCAGGAAGAAGCTCAGACACTCTGACGGTTCCATCCTTGCCGGTCGTCACTACGATTTCCTTGCCGTTGTTGTCCTTGACTGGTTGCTTATTCTCGTCTAGCACGACGAACTCCGCATCCTTCAGCGGACGATCCGTACTGCAACCTGCGATCGCAATGACTTTGACCGAACCATGTGTCTTTTTGTTAGTGAATTTGAATGCCAATTGCGGCTCATCTACCAGCTCGAATTCGAGCGGAGCGGTTGCCAGGTCATAGCCCTCTGGCGCTGCCGTCTCGATGAAGCGGTAGCTGCCTGCTGTCAAATTCTCCACTTTAATCTTGCCGTTGGCGTCGGTGATTAACCCTGTTTTCACCGGTGCGCCAGCTGCTGTCACCAGATTGAATGTCGCCCCGGCAAGCGGCGTGTTGTCATGCACGTCCAACTTGGTCAGCTCGACATCGCCGCGGTTGATTTCATTCGTTGCCGTTACTTTCACAGCGGCTGCCTGGTAAGCATCAATCGTGAATGGAATCGGCGTCTTGTCCAGCTTGTAGCCGCGCGGCGCTTTCGTCTCAATCAATTGGTAATCGCCATGCGGCAAGTCAGCCAGATAGATCTTGCCTTGGCTGTCCGTTGTCAGCTCACCCATACCGCCTACATCCTCGAATGTTGCGCCATTCTTGAATTGAAGGGTGAAGGTGGCATTGCTCAGCGATTTGGATGGATTGTCCTGGTCCACCTTAAGGAATTCAAGATCCCAGATGCCTTTTTGGTTGGCGATCTTAATCTCCTTGACCGCAGCACCCAGCGTCACTGTCTGTCCGTTCATATAATCGCTTGGAATCAGGTAGCCCGATGGTGCAACAAGCTCTTTCAGCACGTAATCGCCATATTTGTAGTTCTCGAATACGGCTGTGCCATCGGTGCCCGTTACCAGCTCCTTCAGGAGAACGGTTCCGCTGGCATCGTATAATCCGAATTTCGCTCCCTCCAGCAGTTTGCTGGTATCGTCTACGTCAACCTTGATGACTTTCAGGTTGCCTCTGTACGCATTGTTCGTGAGTGTGAATTCAAGCAATTCCTCGTCCACAAGCTCGAATTCAAGCGGATCAGTCCGAAGATAATAGCCTGCTGGAGCAACTTTCTCGATGAATCGGTAGTTGCCTGCTGCCAAATCCTCTACTTTAATTTTGCCGTCGGCATCGGTGACGAGTCCTGATCTCACCGGCACCCCGGCTGCTGTCACCAGATCGAATATTGCGCCTGCAAGCGGCGTATTATCATACACGTCTACCTTAGTCAGAACGACATCGCCGCGGTTGATTTCATTCGTTGCCGTTACTTTCACAGCGGCTGCCTGGTAAGCAAGAATTGTGAATGGGATCGGCGTCTTGTCCAGCTTGTAGCCGCGCGGCGCTTTCGTTTCGATTAATTGGTAATCACCATGAGGCAAGTCAGCCAAGTAAATGATGCCTTGACTATTCGTTGTCAATTCACCCTTGCCGGCCACATCCTCGAATGTAGCGCCATTCTTGAATTGAAGGGCGAATGTGGCGTTGCTCAGTACTTTGGAAGAATTGTCTTTGTCTACCTTAAGTAATTCCAGATCCCAGATGCCCTTCTGGTTGGCGATCTTAATCTCCTTGACCGCTGCGCCGAGCGTCACGATTTGACCGTTCATATAATCGGTTGGAATCAGGTACCCCGATGGTGCAACAAGTTCTTTCAGCACGTAATCGCCATATTTGTAGTTCTCGAATACGGCTGTGCCACTAGTGCCGGTTACCAGCTCCTTCAGGAGAGTGGTTCCGCTGGCATCGTATAATCCGAATTTCGCTCCCTCCAGCACTTTGCTGGAATCCTCTGCGTCAACCTTCACCACTTTCAGGTTGCCTCTATACGCATTGTTGGCAATTGTGAATTCAAGCAAATCCTCGTCCACAAGCTCGAATTCAAGCGGATCAGTCCGAAGATAATAGCCTGCTGGCGCCGCAGTTTCAATGAAGCGGTAGTTGCCTGCTGCCAAATCCTCTACTTTAATCTTGCCGTCGGCATCGGTGACGAGTCCTGTGCTCACCGGCGTACCGGTTACTGTCACCAGATCGAATATCGCCCCCGCAAGCGGCGTGTTATCATACGCGTCTACCTTGGTCAGCACGACATCGCCGCGGTTGGTTTCATTCGTTGCCGTTACCTTCGCAGCGGCTGCCTGTTCCGCATAAATCGTGAATGGAATCGGCGTCTTGTCCAGCTTGTACCCGCGAGGCGCTTTCGTCTCGATCAATTGGTAGTCGCCAAGAGGCAAGTCAGTCAAGTAGATGATGCCTTGATTATTCGTCGTCAGTTCGCCCATGCCGGCCACATCCTCGAATGTTCCGCCATTCTTGAATTGAAGAGCGAATGTGGCATTTCTTAGCGTTTTGGAAGGATTGTCCCTGTCGACCTTAAGCAATTCCAGATCCCAGATGCCCTTCTGGTTGGAGATTTTGATCTCCTTCACTGCGGCATCCAGCGTCACTTTCTGTCCGTCTTTATACTCGCTTGAAAGCAGGTACCCCGTTGGGGCTGCCAGTTCTTTCAGCACATAATCTCTATATTTGTAGCTCTTAAATTCGGCAATACCATCGTTGTCCGTTACCAATTCCTTCAGGAGATTGGTTCCGCTGGCGTCATACAGTCCGAATTTTGCTCCGGCAAGCGGTTTGCTAGAATCGTCTGCATCAACTTTTACAACTTTCAGATTGCCCTTGGAAGCAGAAGCACCGCCGCCTGCTCCGGAGAAGCTGGCCTGGAACGAGCTGGATTCCTTTTCATTAATCGATCCGGAGGATTGTCCGGCGAAGGAAGCGTCATTGCCGATCGTTTCTCCATCTCCTGCGTTAATGAAGGATTTGTACTCCAGCACATATGCGGCATCGAACGATTGCTTGAAGGTTAAGCTGAACGTATTGCCAGCAGCTTGCAGCTCATAAGCCGCTTCCGGCAAGAGTGCTCCCTTTGTCAGATTGCCTTGCTTGTCCGCTATTGTCGTATACAGCTTGAAGGAATCGGTGACCAGCACCTGATTCGCCGACAGCGTATCCGTCAACACAGCACCGGCTTCCACATGGGATTGGCTGCGGTCAATCCAGATCGTCCAGAAGGCGAAGTCCTGATCCGCGCCTGTGCCCTGGCTGCCGATCTTCAAGACGTATTCATCGCCATGCAGTGGACGGACCGTATCCGATTGGCTGAATAGCAGCACGGAAGGTGCCGCCGCATCGAACAGTACCGCTTCATTGGCGTATTGGGACGTTACCGGATGGTTCATCAGGCTTGTCTTATACGTGATGCGGTAAGCGGAGTCGATCGGCTGAGCGAAGATCAGCTCGAAGCCGTCCTTATTGCCCGCCTTCTTAGGCGTAATCGTATAGTCCACTCCAGCCGTTAAGGCGCTGCCCGGCGTTACGTTATCGCTTCCGCCATTCAAGGTAAGCCGCTGCACGGTAATGGAGTTAACATTCAGTGTCTGCTCTCCCGTATAGAAGTCGCGGACAACCGGCTGGTTGATCGTATGAAGGTTGTAGTTCACATCGATCGTCCAGGTGATCTCCTTGGTCCGGGCGTCATATTCGCCCCACTTGCGGCCATTATTTTTGGTATAGTTGTCCGGATCAACGCTTGCGCCTTTCACAATGGCTGTCTGCTTGACGCCGGACTCTTCCCACTCAAGCGAAGCGTTATTGTGATAGTTGGCGCTTTTAATTTGCGCCGGCGTATAGTACGTCGGATCGAACGCCGTCTTGTACGTAATGACATGTTTGCCTGTTAGGCTGTTCGTAAAATCAATAACAATGCCTTCAGCATCCGATGGATCCGGGGATACCGTGTAATCCGTTCCTTTCGTCAATCCGCTGATTGCAATGCTGTTCGCCAGGAACGTCAATCCTTGGTTGGCGAATTTGTCCTTGATCACTACAGCATCCATGGTCTTCAAGTCTTCGTTTAGCGTCAACTGCCATTCGATCGTTTTGTTTTTGTAGTCGACAGCTTTAACGCCTTTGGAGAAGATCACTTGTCTGAACGATACAGATTCCGAGTCTGTTTTGCCGCCGATCATCTCGACATCATTAGTCATCGATTTCGTATCGTCATAGATCCGGTTGATCGACTTGGTCGTATAGCTGATCTCATAGGCCGAATCAATGCCATTGGCGAGGCTCAGCGTAAAGCCGCCGGCATCCGGCGTTACCGTATACTCAGTGCCTTCAGTAAGCGCAGCGCCTGTGCGCGATGCGCTGCCGTTATCGGCGATGGTCATTTTGTACACGGTGAACGATCCCGTATCGAGCGTATGATTGGCCGTATCGAACGTATCCTTGATCCAGGCATCTGCCTGAGCAATGGATTGTTCATTGTAGTTGTAGCGAACCGTCCACTTGACCGACTGTGTTAACCGGTCGTAATTCGCCAGCTTCTCGATTGGCTTGCTGTAGCGAGCCTGTATGCTGGCATCATCGGATTGCGGAGTGGGCAGGTTCGAGCCTCTCACTGTCGCCTCATTGCGATAGGTGGTATCGACCGTGCCTGTAATATGGGTTGCATATTCGACGCGATAAGCGTCGGTAATGTCGCCCATCTCCAGCTCGAAGCCGTCAGCAACGGGTTTAAGCTGGTAGTCGGTGCTTGCGGTCAGCTGGGCTCCCTTGCGGGTAGTTCCGTCAAGCTGAACCTCAAGCAGGTAGACATCCACTGTATCCAGTGCAAGCCCAGTTGGGAGCTTGTCCTTGAAGATGGCATTCTGAATCGACTTCTCGCCCTTGTTGAACTCTACCGTCCATTCGATACGATTCGGGTTCATGCCTTTGTTGGCATTGCCCGTCTTGTCGATCTCGCTGCCGCCTCTGCTCTTGAAGTGGACGGGGATCGTAATTCCCGCAAAGTCATAGACGATATCCTGCTTGGTTCCGCCCGAGAATTTGCCGGCCTCGAATTGTCTCCATACGAAGAAGTTGCCGTCCAACTGCAGGTTATCTTCAATCTCCTGATTGAAGGTGAATGTCACCTGACCGCCCGGTGTGACCTCGTATGTGCCGATCTCGCCATCCAGATCTCCGTTCAGCACCCGATCGGTCCTGAATTTGTCCGGGAGCTGGAACGTATAGGTTGATCCGGCCCCGTAGCCGTGTCCGGCTGGCAGCGACCAGAGAAACTCGATCTCCACGCGCGAGCCTTGATCGGGCCGAATATCCTGAATACGGTCGCCTTTCTCGTCCCTCATCTCAATCGCGGTAATCAGGTTGTCCGTGATGACGCTGGCTGCTGCCGCCGCGAGCATCACCGCATGATCCTCAGAAGCCGCTTCTTCAGAAGCTGCTTCCTCTGCCGGATCTACCGCCTCTACGATCTCCTCTGGCGGATCGACAACGATCGGATCGCTGTCGGCAAAGGAGGTAGGAAGTATGACCTGGAACAGCAGGATCGCTGCGGCCATACATTTTAATGCCTTGCTTCGTAACCTCATGCCTGTAAGCTACACCTCCAAAATATTCTATTGTTCGACACTCATTTCTGGTTGGTCTGACGATGGTAGTCGAAGATTGTCAGAACATCAACCAATATACCGCATACCACTAAATATTTTCTGAATGTAGCCGAACGCCAAAAAAGCCCCCGAGCCTGTAAAAAGGCTGGAGGCAAAGAGCTGAAGGCTCTGCTGCGCGTTATAAAAGCTTGGTTGCAAGCGGAGTCAATCGCCGGAAGCGGCATGCCGCTTCCAATCGGCATACCACTCCATCAGCTCCCTGCTTGGGGCAACGTTGAACGCCTCTTGCAGCCTGCTTACGACGGTATGATAGAGCTTCATCACTTCGCTGGAATAGTTGAGTACAGCGTTTGTTTTCATTAAGCCGAAGTAACCGTCTTCCATGTCGGGAGCCCGATCCAGTATATGCTGATAGATTGTGGCGGCATCGCCATATTGGCCGTTTTGGTAATACCAGTCCGCTATCGGCTTTGCTTGTCGCAGCCAGACAAGACGGATACGATCCCGTTCCCATTCGGCCCAGCTGTAGCGGTGATCGGCCAGATAGTCGCTGCTGTGTTCTCTGCATACGCCCAGATGCAGCTCAAGCGTATCGGCTGTCAGAGGAGGCAGACTGCGGACATGGGATTCCCAGAGCTCGGTATCTACGGCAAGGGAACCCATTGTCAGCCGGTAGCCTCCGTCTTTGTAGATAATCCCCACATCCAGATTGGCCGATTCAATCACCTTGCGTATCTGATAGATTGCGGTATGAAGCTGGGCGGTCGCTTTCTTGGCATCGTAATCCGGCCATAACAAGTCTAGCAGCTCCTGCTTGTTGACTGTGAGCCCGCGACGGTGGATCAGGTAAGCGAACAGCTCCTCCGCCTTCAGCGTCTTCCAGGTGAAGGAGCGGGCTTGTCCGGGGCCGTCCCTGTAATAGAGCGAGGAAAAGCAACATAGTGTTGCCGGTTCCTTAACGGCAGCCTCCGATTCCGAGGGAACGATCGTTTCCCGGGCTCGCTGCATCGTAAGCGACAGGCGGTCGGCAGCTACGGGCTTCAGCAAATAATCGAGCGCGTTAATATCAAAAGCCTTTATGGCGTAATCCTGATAGGCTGTTACAAATACGATGCGGATTTTGGGACGGATGAGCAGCAGCTGTTCTGCCAATTCAAAACCGTTCATCTCGGGAAGCTCAATATCGAGGAATGCAATATCCGGATGCTCTGCTCGCGCCGCTTCCAGCGCGTCATAGGGATCAAGGAAGGCCCCCGACCACTCCAGTTCGCCGCCTGCATGCTGCTTGATGAGCCATTCCATGCGCTGGAGAGCCAGCCGCTCATCGTCTACTATTAGGGCTCTCATATCGTCACCGCCTTTTTTGTAATGATCCTGCGGAAGTTGTCGAACATTAAATTATCATGTCTGGAAGCATCATTCAAGAGAGATGTGGAATCAAGATGATAAAGCAGAAGTATAGATGGTATAATCTTCTTGTCAACTTACAAGGAAATGAATAGATAGTCCTAATAGATGGGAGCAAATACAGAGTAAGGCGGTAGCGTATGAGAGTAATCCTGATCGATGACGAGCGGCTTGCACTAGATTATATGGCTTATCAACTTGCCGATTTGCCGGAGATTGAGATCATTGGCCAACATATCGATCCTCTTGAGGGGAAGGAACAAATCATTCAAAGCGATGTAGACATCGTTTTTTTGGATATTCATTTGCCCGAAATTAGCGGCTTGGAGCTGGCGGAGCAGTTGCTCGAGAAGAAGTCGTACCTGAGCATTGTGTTCGTCACGGCTTACGACGATTACGCTGTGAGGGCCTTCGAGCTTGACGCGCTGGACTACATCGTCAAGCCCGTATTGAAGGAGCGGCTGCTCAAGACCATTAAGCGGCTGAAGGAGCGTCGCGAGTCCGTCGGTGACGAGAAGCGGCAAGCATCTTCCATTCGCATCAAGCTGTTCCGCCAAGCGGAGATTGGGGCAGGCTCGCATCCGTATGAGCTCATGCATTGGCGAACGGCCAAAGCTCAGGAGCTTTTTCTGTATTTGCTCCTTCACCGGAAGGAGCTCGTACGCAAGTCGACTCTGATCGATTTGCTATGGCCGGACGCAGAGGAGTCCGAGAAGGTATATGCGCAATTATATACAACTGTGTATCATGTCCGGAAGGGATTGTCGGGCCTCGGGCGCCACTTTGAGCTGATGAATGCGACGGACGGCTACCGGCTGGACGTTGTGGATGTGCGGTTTGACGTGGAGGAATGGGAGAGCGCGGTGTCCCTTGATCAGCCGCTGACTGCGGATACGATTGACCGCTATGTGATGGCCATGGAATTGTACGCCGGCGATTATCTGCAAGAGTATGATTACTGGTGGGCGGAATCGGAGCGCGAGCGACTGCGGCAGCTCTGGCTGAGGGCATCCCTGCGCATTGCTGAATGGCATGAGGCATGCGGCCAGACAGATCAAGCCATCCTGCGCTATCTGGAGATCGGGCTTCGCCAGCCTGTAGCGGAAGAAGCGCACTTCGGCCTGATGAGGCTGTACGCATCTCAGCGCAATCATGCAGCGGTTAATCGACAATACCGCGTATTGGAATATACCTTGCAAGTGCAGTTGAATGAGCAGCCCAGCCCCTATATTGCGGAATGGTATAACCAGTGGCTCGAACAGAACAGGGAATGAGCGGATGAACCGTTCATTCCCTTTTTGCCGGAATATGAAAACTGACCTCGGTTCCCTCGCCGGGCCTGCTCGTGATCGTTAATCCTCGGCCGTACACCTGCTTTAGTCGACGGTCGGTATTGCGAAATCCTATACCGTCAGCCGGTACGGATTCGTCCAGCAGCCGCTTGACTTTGCCAGGGCTCATGCCCGCGCCGTCGTCACGAACCGCAACCCGTATTCCGCCAGCTTGTTCCTCCGTCTGTATCGTGACGGTTCCTCCGCTGGCCTTCCTCAGAATGCCATGGTTGACTGCATTCTCCACAAGCGGCTGAATAGACAGAGGCGGCACCATCATGCCAGTGTCGGTCCCGATATCCCATTCGATATTCAATCTCTCCCCGAATCGTTCCTGCTCAATATACAGATAAGCCCGGACAAGCTCCAGCTCACGGTCAAGCTGCACGAATCGGTCGGAGTTATGGAAGTCATAGCTGATGCGCAAGTAACGGCTGAATGCGTCCAGCAATTGCTGCATTTTGGCGGGATCGAAGGTGCCAAGCGCGGCCAGCGAATTCAGCGTATTGAACAGAAAATGCGGCTTAATCTGTGCCTGCAGCCACGCCGCTTCCATGCGCAGCCGCTCAGCCATCGACTGCTTCATATCCGTCAGCGCGCGCACCCGGCTTCTCAGCTCCAGGCTGTCTACCGGCTTTGTCACATAATCATTGGCTCCCGCGTGAAAGCCGGTATAGATATCCTCTGGGCTGCTTCGCGCGGTGAGCAGCAGGATAGGCAGCTCGACCATGGAGAAGCGACTGCGTATCATGCGAGTCAGCTCATAACCGGACATATAAGGCATCATAACGTCCGCGATAACCAAATCCGCAGGCTGTTTCTCTAACAGGAGAAGCGCTTCTGAGGCACTGGACGCTTTTACGATGCGATAATGCTCCTGGCCAAGCACATTTTCCACAATATGAAGATTTAGAGCATCATCATCGACGGCCAGCACGACGGGGCGATTAGCTTTCTCCGTATGGCGGGCTTCAGCGGCCTCAATGATGCGATAAGTGGCATCATGGTCTTCCGGCTGTTTTTCCGGTGGTAGAAGAGGCGGCTCCTGTTCAGATGCAGAGGCTGGCAGCGGCGGGACATCCGACTTCGGAAGGGTGAAGCTGAATGTTGATCCCTGCCCAGGAATAGAACTGGCCTCTATGCTGCCTCCATGCAGCTCGACAAGCTGCTTCGAGATGTTCAGTCCGAGGCCGAATCCGCCAGCTGCCCGATCCAGACTGGATTGCCCCTGTTCGTAGGGCTGGAAGATACGGAGCAAATCGTCGTCGGTTATGCCGACTCCCGTATCTGAGACGTGTACGCATACCATCTGATCCTGAACGGACGCACTCACTACAATTTCGCCACTGTCTGTGTATTTAATGGCATTGTGAAGCAGATTCAGCAGCACTTGGACCAGACGGTTCTCGTCCGCCATGACGCGCGGCAGCGAGTCCGGGAAGATCGTTCTGAAGCGGATGGGCTTGCCTTCTGTCATCAACCGCACCATCTCCAGCACACCCATTGTAACGGCCCGCACATCAAGAGGCGCAGTATGCAGCGTAATATGATTCTCCTTCAGCCTGCTAGCATCCATCATATCGTTCAGCAGATAGGACATGCGTTTGCCGATGCTCACAAGTAACTCCAGGTTTTTGGCGTTTCTCTCACCTGGGGGATGCTCTCTATCTTCTTGCATCGACTGAGCGATATTGATGATGCCATGAAGCGGATTGCGAAGCTCATGGGAGGTGCTGGCCAGAAATTGATCCTTGCGCTTGTCATCTTGCTGAAGCTTGGCCGCCAGTTGTCTGCTTTGTTCGCTTGTGCGCATAAATCGCTTGAACCAGAAGGCAGCAAAGCATAGGAAAGCGACAATCAGGTCGATAGGATAATAGACCGGCTGCGAGATGAGTGTCTCGTTGGCTATTGATGCCCATGAGACGTTTAAGATGATAGCTGAGGTGGCAAGCACGAGAAACAACGTATCCGGATCGTATAGAATAGCCTTCTTGAGCGTCCAAAGTGATACGAGACAGGACAACAGCAACAGGCCGAACAACAGGTCAGAGAATTGCAGCAGCAACTGGGACGGAGCAAAAATAATGAATAGAAAAAGTACCGCGCATAATAACTGGAACCAAGCCAGCGAGCGTCTTTTGCCGTTTTGCGGAAAAAGCTGCTTGATTAGCGGAGGCACGACTGCTGCAATCCCCATGTAAGTCAGGAATACGCTTCTGATCCCAAGCTCGAACGGAATGGTCACCCAGTGGAACAATAGCCGGTCATCGTCGACAAGCACGCTGAGGGTTGCCGACAATACAAGCAGGAAGAAATAGAGCAGCATTTTATGGGATGGCCCTATGAAAAATAAAATGATGGCGTATAAACCGTGCAGCAGAATGACCACGCATAAGACAAGCTGCATGGCGATAGATAGATTGCTTTTGAGCAGGATGGCGTCCTGCGTCCCGAACCAGAGCGCCGTCGTGATGCCGCTTTTCGGCACATGGCTGGACATCTGGATAACCAGATCGATGACCTTGGTTCCTGCCGGTAAATCAAGAGTAGCCGGGAGGCTTTTGCCTGCGAATTGTTCCGGCGACTCGGATGGATTGCCGAATTTCTCGATCAATGTCCCATTGGCGTATAGGGCAGAAGCGAATCTTAATTTGCCCGTTCGAATACTGTAGGCTTGTTGCTCATTCTCTGGCAGCCATATGCGCAGCCGGTAGGTGCCGTACCAATACGAAGTATCGCCGTCTGTTGAAAATGCGTCTGTCCAGTCTCCCGGAACCTGAATGTAGGAAGCGGAGTCCATTTTCGGAAAATCTTTTTCCCGCAGATTCATCGGGTAGAATTCCCATTCTCCATTCAAAGGGACCACACGTTTGGAGGAAGGCTGCCAATCACGCAAGTCCAGTTGGCCGCTCTCGGCTTTAGGTTGATGGTGGAACAGCTCAGGGCTGTACCATAGCAAGCGTATGGCTGTAAGTGCAATAACGAATAAGAAAGTTAGGAGCAGCCGTTTTTTTGTCGTCATCATAACACGTCTTTCGACATTTCTTATGAATCTCCTTTTCTGCTGTTGCTATTATATTCGTCCGTTCTCCATTATTCAGCATGTTTTGTTCGCATTAGACATCTTGTTGAGAAATTGTCTAGATATGTTTGTTATGCTTGAATCAGCATTCTATCCAACTCATCATTTACATACAAGGACTGGTCACTATTGTTGTTCTTTATCTTTTATTACTAAGCGCGTTGATCTACATCATGTTGCAAAAGAGAACAAACGCCGCGTTTCGGCAGGAATTGGAGAAGCTGGCTTACCGGGACAGCATTACCGATCTGCCTAATCGCCATGCGATGACTCGTTTCTTCGATCGTTATGAAGTAAATGGCATTGCGGGCGTCTTGTTTTTGGATCTGGATCATTTCAAAGCCGTAAACGATACGCTAGGCCACCATATCGGCGATCAGCTCGTTAAGGAGGTCGGAAGCCGTCTCAGCGCCTTTATTGACGGCCCTCGCCAGCATGTATTCAGAATCGGGGGAGATGAATTTCTCGTGGTGATGCAGGCCGGGGACAAGGAAGGCGCAGAGCGGCTTGCCATAGATATCTTTCATCATATGAAGAAGCCTTTCCTCATTGAGCATAATGAACTCTATGTAACATGCAGTATTGGAATCAGTGTAGGTCCCGTTCAGGATCAAAATCGTCTTACGCTGCTGAAGGCAGCCGATACCGCCATGTACCGGGCGAAGGCGCTCGGGAAAAATCAATATTGCTTCTACAATGAGCAGATTGGCCATGCGCAGGTTCGAAGGCTGGAGCTGGAGAAGGATTTGCGCCGGGCCTTCGAGCAGAAGCAATTTTTTTTGGTGTATCAGCCGAAGTGGAACGTACAGACGAACAGCTTGTCCGGCTTTGAGTCATTCATTCGGTGGAATCATAGCAGGCTCGGCGTCGTACATCCGGATGAGTTCATTCCGGTTGCAGAGGAGAATGGGCTCATTATGCCGCTAACGGAATGGACGCTGGAAGCGGCGTGCTCCCAGTGCAAGGAATGGATGGACAAGGGCATTGACCAGCCGGTAGCTGTCAATGTATCTCTCAGCCTGTTCCGCAATGACAGATTGCTGGAGACAATCAAGGCCGTGCTGAAGCAGACAGGGCTGCCGCCGGACCGGCTGGAGCTGGAGATTACGGAATCTGTCGTGCTGCACGATGTGAACGATATTATGAAGCAATTGACAGGAATCCGGGAGCTTGGGATTCGAATCGCAATGGATGACTTCGGAAGCGGCTATTCCGCGCTTGGCTTGCTGGACCGGATTCCGATCGACTCGCTGAAGCTGGACCGCCTGTTCACAAGCGATATGGACAAGCCTGTCAAGCAGACAATGATTCAAGCCATCGTGCTTATGGCGGAAAGCCTGAATGTCGAAGTTGTGGCCGAAGGCATCGAGGACCCGCAGCAGATGGCGCTGCTCCGGGAATTAGGCTGTCATGTGATGCAAGGCTACTATTATAGCAAGCCGATGCAGGCATCCGCGATGGAGGAATGGCTGAATAACGCGCTACGGACGACGATCGGCAAGACATAGAGGCAGGATGAATGAGAAATGGGGATGAAGCGGATGATGTATACGCGATTAGTCAATCGGGAGACCGCTATTGCAATCATCGGTCTCGGCCATGCCGGCTTGCCGCTGGCGCTGGCCTTCTCGAAGCATGTGCCGGTCATCGGCTATGATGCCCATGCAGATCGAATTGAGCGTTATCGCCAGGGGGTTGATACGACAGGCGATGTTGGTTTTCAGGCTATTCGGGACAGCCAAGTGGAATTCACATCGGACGAGTCCAGATTGGAGGACGCGGAATTCTATATTATAGCGGTTCCGGCGTCTGCCGGGCGGGGTCTTGCCCCGGATTTGTCGCTTGTGCTTGAAGCGAGCCAGACCGTTGCCAGACGGATGAAGATTGGAGCAGTCGTCGTCTATGAATCGACCCTCTATCCGGGCATGATCGAAGAGGCTTGCATCCCCGTGCTGGAGGAAGTGTCCGGCCTGTTGTCCGGCGAGGATTTCAAGGTAGGATGCTCGCCGGGAAGCGGTAGAGGAGACGAATCCACAGAGCCATCCCGCAGGACAGTGAAGAAGATCGTCTCCGGCATGGATGACGATACGCTGGATATCGTAGCCAGCGTATACAGTATCATTGCAGATGGAGGCGTATTCCGCGCAGGAAGCATGAAAGCGGCCGAATCGGCGCAAGCCATCGGGAAAGCCCGAAGTGATCTTCACTTGGCTTTTATGAACGAGCTGTCCATGCTGTGCAATCGGCTGGGAGTGGATACGAAAGCGGCGCTGGAGGCGGCGGGCGTATATGAAGAGGAGCTTCCCATCCGTCCCGGATTGTCTGTCGCACAGAGCGAAGCCGCCGATGCCTGCGATCTGCTGCGACACGCCGAGGCGGCCGGTTATTCATTTCCTCTCCTGCGGGCTGGCCGGCATATTAATGATGGCATGGGCAGATACATTGCCCAGCAATTCATTAAGCAGCTGACGGGACTCCGAATGGATATTCGTTTTGCAAGAGTAGGCATTATCGGATTTTCTACGATAGAGAATGACCCGGATATCCGTCATACGCAAGTGTCTGATATTGTGGATGAGCTGCAGCAATACGGGATTTATCCCATTATTGTCGATCCGCTTGTCGACAGCCGGCTGGCGTATGAGCAATACGGCATAGAGCTGTCCGATTTATCCGCTCTTCATCATCTGAATGCTGTGCTTGTGGCAACGCCGCACCAGATGATCGCGGATATGGACGTTGCGGACTTCGACAAGCTGTTCGGGGACAGCCAGAAGAAGCTGCTATGCGATGTGAAGGGGATTTACAATAGAACGAAATTTGAGCTGCAAGGCTACCGATACTGGAGTCTATAAAGCTAGCATTGCGTGAAAGCGAGCTGAAAGTTGGCACGATTTCGTGTATGATCATAGATTTTTATTGCCATCAAAGGTTGCGTGTAGTAGCATGTAGCCAACTGAATAAGATTTTTATGGTGCTTTTGAGATGGAGTTGCATCCTATCAGAAGTTAAAAGGGAAGTTCGTTAGAATCGAACGCGGTCCCGCCACTGTAACGCAGAGCCTGCGATCATGATCCACTGTCACAAGACGGGAAGGAGATCGTCCGGCGATGAAGCGAAGCCAGGAAACCTGCCACAAGAATGCTCTATGGAATCCCACGCGGATGGGAAGGGAGGTATTGGCGTCATTTAATGGAAGAGGCTTAGTTCGGCCCTTCTGTCTATTAAATGTTATTTTGTTTCGTACAACATCTTTCTTCTGACTGAAGGGAGGTGTTTTTTGTTATGCCCAACTTTATGGAGGAGTGAATGCATCATGTTCTACAATCGAGTGAAAGTCAAATTTGCCGCACTAATTCTCAGCTTGATGATGCTGGTCTCCGTTCTCAGCCCTGCCTATGCATGGGCGGCGGACGAAGCCGGCATGCCGGTCCTGCAGCTTGAAGAAGCTGTCGCCGATGATACGGGGACTGGCGATGAACCGGGCGCGCCTGTAGAAGAGGCAGAAGGGGAGTCGAATGAGTCAGCTGCCGAACCGGATGAGCCAGGTAATGAAGAAGAAGTAGCAGCCGCTTTGGCTGCAGAGGATGATGCCATAGCCTCCTATACGGATGCCATGGAGAAGGTTGCTGCTTATTATGCAGGGAAAATGCCAAGCTCTCCTGCTGGGGATTGGGAAGCTTTCGTGGCGTTAAGAGCAGCCTCGGAGCATGTTGATTTACCAGCATGGCCGAATTATGAGTGGCGTAAGAAGGACCCTGGCTTTAAGCCGAATACAGGCGATAACAGCCATATCTATTATATTTACGGTCTGTTAAGTGTCGGACAGAACCCGGCTGATGCATTCGATACGCACCGGAACCTGTTTGCCGAGCTGGCGAGCCAGCTAAATAAGGAGACTGGCAACTTCGGTAACCTCGGCAAGCAGATTTGGGCGATGGTTGCACTCGAAGTTGGGCGCGATCTAGGCGTGGATGTCGGTACGTGGAACGAAGAGAGCCGCAGACTTGCGCTGCAATTTCTGTTGTCGCAGCAAAAGGAAAACGGCAGCTTCGGCTCCTTCAGTCAGATCGACTACACGGGCTGGGCGCTAATCGTCTTGTCCCGATACGATGGCGAAGCGGTTAGCCAAAGCATTGAGAAAGCCAAGCAATATTTGAAGAGCATGCAAAAAGAGGGCGGCGGCTTTAACGGCGCCAGCAAATATGAATCCGAGAATTCGAACAGCATCGCCTGTGCTATACAGGGTCTGGTTGCGGTTGGCGAGGATCTGACCGATCGGACGGGCTATTGGGCCTTTGACGGCAAGACGCCAATGGATGCGCTGCTGAGACATCAGCTAGATGACGGTTCTTTCACTTGGCAACTCATTAAGCCGGGATCGATCGGCATGGCAACCAAGCAAGCCGCCGTTGCGGTACTGGACGTCGTGAATGGCCAGTCCTCCTGGTACAAGCTGGGCGAGCTAACCTTCGAGCCGGAACCTGATCCGACACCGGAAGAAGCTTTGCTCAAGATTGCGGACTACTATAACAGCCATCTTCCGGCAGAGCCGAGCTGGGATTGGGAAGCATTCGTAGCCGTAGCTGAGGCACGAAATCATGCCGCGATTACGCCATGGCCGAACTATGACTGGCGCACCAAGGATCCGGGCATCAAGCCGGATGCCGCGGACAACAGCCATATCTACTATATATACGGCTTGCTTGGCGTCGGACAGAATCCGGCGGAAGCATTCGATACCAAGCGGAACCTGTTCGCCGAGCTGGCAAGCCAACAGAACAAGGAGACAGGCGCCTTCTCCAATCTGGGCAAACAAGTATGGGCTATGGTTGCGCTGGAGATCGGAGCCGATCTCGGCGTTGATGTTGGCTCTTGGAATGAAGAGAATCGCAACAAGGCGCTTGAGTCGCTGCTTAAGCAACAGAAGGACAATGGCAGCTTCGGCTCCTTCAGCCAGATCGACTACACAGGCTGGGCGCTCCTTGTGTTATCCCGATTCGAAGGCGAAGCCATCGAACAAAGCATTGAGAAGGCCAAGCAATATTTGAAGAGCATGCAGAAGGAAGGCGGCGGCTTCGCCGGCACCAGCATGTGGGATACCGAGAACTCGAACAGCATTGCCTGTGCCATTCAAGGCTTGGTCGCAGTCGGGGAGGACTTGACTGACCGTGCAGGCTATTGGGCTATTGATGGCAAGACGCCAATTGACGCGCTGCTGAAGCATCAGCTTGATGACGGTTCATTCACTTGGCAGCTGGAACAAACCGGTTCCATCGGCATGGCAACGAAGCAATCGGCAGTTGCAGTTGCGGATGTGGTGAACGGAGAGTCCACTTGGTACAAGCTGGGCAAGCTTCGCTTTGAAGAGCCGGAGCTTAACCTGGTTACGCTGCCTGAGGGTGATGTGCAGCCAGAGATTGCGATTCCGAATGATACATCGGAATACAAGGTTGTCGTCAAGCCTTCGGATGCAGGCAAAGAGATTACGATCACGATTCCGGCAGAGAAGACATCCAAAGTATGGGCCGCGCTGCCAAACGGCAGGCTGCTGCCAAAGCTTACGGTCACAAAGGGCAAGATGACCGCGCAATTCCCGGCCGGGATGAAGATGTCCACCGGCGATCCTTCGCAATCGTTGGAGCTTATGACGTTCCAGAATACGGGCGGAGCCACCTTGAAGGAACAGCTGAATACGCTTGTGCCGTCCGGCAAGAAGCTATCGGAGGTAGCTGCTCTGTTCACAATGGGCGGGACTTCCGGGGTAACGTTCGATCAATATGTTACGCTTACCTTTGCCGGAATGAAAGGCAAGGATGCCGCCTATATCGCTGACGGAGAGATTCACGCGATCGCCAAGTTTGAGAGCGAGGAATTGGGGGAGCAAAGCGGCAAAGCGGAGTATGCGTTCGATAAGGGCAATGACCTCATCGTAAGAACGAACCATTTTACCGATTTCGCAGCTTATAGCACATCGGTTGTTGCGTCTCCGGGCGACGGTGGCACCCCGCAGTTGAAGAAGGCAACGCTGTCGATTGACAAGCTGACCATTAATAAAGGATTTGTTATCTCGCCGGTGAAGGTTGAATTCGAGCAAGGCGAGACCGTATGGGATGTATTGAAGCGCGTTATGGACAAAGCAGGCATTACCTACAAATATTCTTGGTATGACCAATACGAGAGTGTGTATGTGGCCTCGATTGCCGGGGACGGCGAGTTCGATCATGGCGCCGAAAGCGGCTGGATGTATAGTGTGAATGGCGTATTCCCGAACTTTGGGGCAAGCCGCTATATTTTGAAAGACGGAGATATCGTCAAGTGGCGGTATACGACGGATCTGGGCAGAGATGTAGGCGCTGATACGGATTGGGAGACGCCGGAAAATCCGAATAATCCTGATCCGGGCACAACGCCAGAGAAACCAGAGCCGGGCACACCGTCCGAGAACAACGGGGGCGGTGCGAAGCCTGATCTCGACAAGCTGTTCAGCGACAGCAAGCTCATCTCGGAATGGGCATATTCATCTATTGCCGAGGCTGTTCAGAAGGACTTTGTTAAGGGCTATGACGGCAAGATTAATCCGAAGTCTTCCGTGACGAGAGCGGAGTTCGCTTCCATGATTACGCAAGTATTGAAGCTGGCAAAAGCTCCGAAGCCTGCCGCATCCTTTGCCGATGTGAAGCCGGGCGACTGGTATTATGAAGCGGTGCATGCCGCGTATCAAGCAGGCATTGTGACGGGCTATGAGGGAAGCTTCCATCCGGACAAGCCGATTAGCCGTGAAGAGATGGCAGTCATGATCGTGCGTGCCTTGGAGCTGGGAGAGTCAAAAGGACAGGCTCAGCCAGCGGATGCGAGCGACATCTCGGAATGGGCGCGGACTGCGGTTCAAGCGGCCCAAGCTTCCGGCCTGATGACCGGAAGCAACGGCAAGTTCAGCCCGAGGGATAAAGTAACAAGAGAAATGGCCATTGTGGTGGCGATGAGAGCTTACCATTATCCGGAGCAGGAGCAGCCTGGCGAAGAATCGGAAGATACGATTCAGAAGCGGGTAAGCAAGCTGATTGGGGACACGGCCGCTCATATGCAGAAGACCATTACGAATCCGGTCGTGGCGTCGATCGGGGGAGAATGGACGGTCTTCGGACTTGCGCGCTCAGGCGTGCAAGTGCCGGATGCTTATTATGAGACGTATTATGCGAACTTGACCAATACGCTGAAAGCGAAGGATGGCGTGCTTCATACGGTGAAGTATACGGAGTACGATAGAGTCATTCTTGCTCTGGGCTCCATTGGAAAAGATGTGACGAAGGCTGCGGGCTATGACCTGCTGAAGCCGCTGGCGGACTTCAACGCTTTGACCGTACAGGGCATTAACGGGCCTATCTTTGCTCTTATTGCGCTCGATAGCCGTGCTTACGAGATTCCGCAAGTGGACGGTGTTGAAGTACAGACAACGAGAGATAGACTGATCGAGTTTATTCTGGGCAGAGAAATCAAGGGAGGCGGCTGGGCGCTTGGCGAGAAGCCGGCACAAGCCGATCCGGATATTACGGCAATGGCGATTCAATCGCTGACTCCGTATTACAAGACGAAGCCGGAAGTGAAGGCGGCGGTGGACCGCGCCATACAGTGGCTGTCGCAAGCGCAGCATGAGGATGGCGGATTCAAGAGCTGGGGAGCAGTTAATTCGGAAAGCACGGCACAAGTAATTGTGGCGCTGTCCGCTCTCGGCATCGATGCCCATCTTGATCCGAGATTTGTGAAGAATGGCCGATCTGCCATTGATGCGCTGATAGGCTATGCAGCTCCGGGCGGAGGCTTCTATCATATCAAAGCTGGCAATGAGGGCAATGGCGGGGCTGCGCCTGGCGACGTAGACCCGATGGCGACCGATCAGGCAATGTATGCGCTCGTGGCCTATGACCGGCTGCTTCAAGAGAAAAACCGCTTGTATGACCTGACTGATGTGAAATGAAAAAGTGGATGAGCAATAAAAAGCTTTTATTCGGGATCTGTATAGTACTGGCGCTCGTTATCGCCTTTTTCCTGGGGCCGAGGCATGAGGTTGTTCCGCTGACGCCTGAACAGGCTGCGCATGTCATCGATGAGGGCGAGCCTGACGCGCTGCCTTCTGCGGAAGCTGCCGCTCCCGGAGATCTAGACGGGGCAGGCGTGTTGGAGGAGGAGCCATCGCTACAACCGGATGATGCCACTGAGGCTCCTGGTGAGGAGACAGACAGCGGAGGGCGGAAGGAGGAGGAGCTCCAATCGGACGCTCCTTCTTCCGCTGCTTCGTCGGAGCAGCCGGCATCAGGCAGCCCGGAGCGCACACCTAAGCCAGAAGTGACGCCCACACCATCGCTTCTGCCGAGCGCGACGCCCAAGCCATCCGCGAAGCCGAAGCCGACCATTTCACCTAAGCCTGCTAATGAAGGCAAGGACCGCTATCTGACTGATCCGGTACCGTCTGGCAAGCCGAAGCCGGTGGAGTGGCAGGATGTCACGATTAACAAGGATAAGGAGATGTCGATTACCTTATCCGTTACGGCCAAGACGATTCTGAACAACATGAAGCTGTTCAATGAGAAGAAGCTGGAGGTATTGCCTGACGATGGCGTCATCTATCCGTCTCAGAAGGTGACGTTCTATGAAGGCGAATCGGTATTCGACGTACTCCTCAGAGAGATGAAGCGCAACAAAATTCATATGGAGTTCGTCATGACGCCGATCTATAACAGCAATTACGTGGAGGGCATCAACAATATTTATGAGTTCGATTGCGGTGAGCTTAGCGGGTGGATGTACAAGGTTAACGAGTGGTTTCCCAATTACGGAGCAAGCCGTTATGTGCTGAAGGACGGCGATGTCGTCGACTGGGTCTATACCTGTGATTTGGGCCGTGATATCGGGGGAGGCTTTGTCGCTTCGGGAGGAGAGGAATGAGAGATAGCTTTGCCGGTCTGCATCCTGCCCTAACCTTCAGTTACTTTGCGGGTATGATCGCATGCAGCATGCTAGTCATGCACCCCATTGCCCAAGCTATTGCGCTAATCGGGGCGTTCAGCTATTCGTTGCTTGTGAAGGGGGCCAAGGCGCTGAAGTTCAGCTTCGTCTACTTGCTCCCGATGCTGCTTATTATGGCGGCGATGAATCCGGCCTTTAATCATCAGGGCGTGACGATCTTGTTTTATCTGAAAAGCGGCAATCCCGTCACGCTGGAGTCGATTCTGTACGGCGTGGCGGCGGCCGTCATGTTTATTACCGTGATTCTATGGTTTTCTTGCTACAATGCGGTCATGACATCGGACAAATTCATTTATTTGTTCGGCAGAGTCATTCCTGCGCTTTCGCTGATATTATCGATGGTGCTGCGGTTTGTGCCGAGGTATATCGAGCAGATCAAAGCGATATCCTATGCGCAGCGCTGCATCGGCAGGGACATGACGCAAGGGAGCCTGTGGAGCAGGGCGAGGAACGGCATCAACATCTTGTCGATGATGACGACCTGGGCGCTGGAGAACGGGATGGAGACAGCCGATTCGATGAAATCGCGTGGCTACGGCTTGCCGGGCAGAACGAGCTTCTCGATCTTCCGCTTTGACGGCAGGGACGGCATCTTGCTTTCAATTATGTCCTTACTGGCCGCCATTATGGGCGCCGGGTTCATGCTTGGAACAGTCAGCATGCGGTTTTTTCCATCGATAAAGCTGGCCCCGGTTACGGTATGGAGCGTGGCGGTCTATACCGCTTACGCGCTTCTGTGCATGCTTCCGGTTATTATCAACTTGCAGGAGGCTTGGAAATGGAAGCGTATCGAGTCGAAAATGTAAGCTTCAGCTACCCGCAGCAAGAGCGGAAGGCGCTTGACGGACTGGATTTGACGATTAGAAGCGGCGAGTTTATCACGCTATGCGGTCAATCTGGCTCCGGCAAGAGCACGCTGCTGCGGCAATTTAAGACGATTCTCACGCCTCACGGCAAACGGGATGGCATGATTTATTTCCAGGGGGAGCCGTTATCCTCGATCGGACAACGGCGGCAAGCGTCGGAGATCGGCTTTGTTCAACAGAACCCGGACAATCAGCTTGTAACGGATAAAGTGTGGCATGAGCTTGCATTTGGGCTGGAGAGCCTTGGCTATGATCAACGGACGATTCGGCTTCGCGTTGCGGAGATGGCCAGCTTCTTCGGCATTCAAGCTTGGTTCCATAAGCGCGTAGCCGAGCTGTCCGGCGGCCAGAAGCAGCTGCTGAATCTGGCGGGCGTCATGGCGATGCAACCGTCCGTCCTTATTCTGGACGAGCCGACATCGCAGCTCGATCCTATCGCTGCCCAGGAGTTTCTGGAGACGCTGCGCAGAATCAATCGGGATCTCGGGACGACCATCCTCTTGTCCGAGCATCGGCTGGAGGAGGTGCTGCCGCTGACGCAGCGGCTTATCGTGATGGACCAGGGACGGATGATTGCGGATGCCCCGCCGGCGCAAGCGGGAGCTGCGCTTGCCGAGCTGAACCATCCGATGTTCTCGGCGATGCCTGCCGCCATGCAGATTGCGGCTAGCCTTCAGCCTCAGCCGGATACGGTATATCCGCTGACGATTAATGAAGGAAGAAGCTGGATCGGGCAATGGCTGAAGGACAAGACGTTGGGAGAATGGCCGGATCAGCCTGCTGTTGAGACAAGTGCGGGCCGGTTTGTCGTTGAGCTGAAGGATGTATGGTTCCGGTATGAGAGGCTGGCTCCCGACACAATCAAAGATTTGTCGCTTTCCGTCAGGGAAGGCGAATGGTATTGCATTGTAGGGGGCAACGGGACGGGGAAGACGACGGCTTTGTCCCTAATTGGCGGAACTCAGATCCCGTATCGAGGCAAGGTGCTTGTGAACGGACAGGACATTCAGAAGCAGGGACTTAAGGAACGCTTCCATCGGAACTTGGGCATATTGCCGCAGAACCCCCAGCATTTGTTCCTGAAGAAGACGGTGGAGCTGGACCTAATGGAGATGCTGTCGGATTCGGGACTAAGCAAGGAGGAGCAGCAGTTTAGGATAGAGGAAATCATTGTCTTGACCGAGCTGCAAGATGTCAGGCTTATGCATCCTTACGATCTGAGCGGCGGGGAACAGCAAAGGGCGGCACTGGCCAAAATTTTGCTGATGGAGCCTCGGATTATCCTGCTGGACGAGCCGACCAAAGGCCTTGACGCTTTCTTTAAGGAGAAGCTGGCGCGTATCCTGTCCAATCTGACCCGGCAAGGCGTGACGATTGTGATGGTTTCGCATGATATCGAGTTTTGCGCCCGGTATGCCGATGCCTGCGCCCTCTTCTTCGACGGCGGTGTTGTTACAACGAACCGGACGCGCGCTTTCTTTGCGGGCAACAGCTTCTACACGACGTCCGCCAATCGTATGGTACGGCACTTATGCCCGGGAGCTATTACAACGGAGGATGTTATAAGGCTATGCCAATCCAGTTATTGAACAAGGGGAGCAAGCGGAGACTGCTCGCCGCCTTTCTCATCCTGATCGTTATCCCGCTGACCATACTGGCGGGCGTCTTCTACTTCGATGACCGCAAATATTATTTCATCAGCATGCTGATTATCGTCTATACGATGCTGCCTTTTGCGATGGTTTTCGAGCAGAGAGGGCCGCGGGCAAGGGAACTGATTCTGATCGCCGTGCTGGCTGCGCTGGCGGTAGCGGGACGGTCCGCCTTTTATATGCTGCCGCAGTTCAAGCCCGTGGTTGCGATTGTTATCATCGCAGGGGTATGTCTGGGGGCGGAAGCTGGTTTCTTGGTCGGAGCGTTGGCGGGCTTTGTGTCGAACTTTTTCTTCGGGCAGGGACCGTGGACGCCCTGGCAAATGTTCTGCTTTGGCATTATCGGATTTATTGCCGGCTTATTGTTCCAGAAGGGAAAGCTGTCCAAGACGAGGCTGTCGCTGTGTTTATTCGGCGGATTAGCGACCTTCTTCATCTATGGCGGCATCATTAATCTAGGCAGCTTGTTTATGTTCACGGCGGAATTCTCGTGGGAAGCCCTGCTTGCGACGTACGTCTCCGGCTTCTGGTTCGATATGATCCATGCCTTGTCTACCATTGTCTTCCTCTATCTGATCGCTCGTCCGATGATCGAGAAGATAGACAGAGTCAAGATCAAATACGGATTGATCGAGCCTGATGAAGACGGGAAGCAGAGCCGCTGATAATCGTCATCCGATTTATTTCATAGAAGGGCCAAGTCCGTTTGCTCTGGGCTTGGCCTTTTCTATGGTACAATGAAAGGCAATAGGTCCCATTAAGCGGATGACAAGAAAATGATAGCAATCGGGGTGACGGTTATGAGCGCAACACCGGATGAAATTGCAAGATGGATGTTCAGCGAGATGAAAAATGCGGGCGTGCTCTATCAGACTGCGGCAGTGGAGCATATTCGAGCGCATTATGGAGAGTCCTTTATTTATGTGAATGAGAACGGTCATGCGTCGATCGACAAAGAGGTCAAGAAATCATTTAAGAAGCTGCATGGCGGCAAAGCGGCATGGGATCGCGACGGATTTTTCTGGGGCTGGACTTCTGCGATTAAGGAAGGCTGACGCTGGCAGGCTGCAGCGCTTCTTCGGACATTTCAGACAAGGCGGGGGCGGTCGTTGGCTTGCCGCTTCTTTTGCTTTTCAGAAGACGATGCAGGCTTAGCCTATGAGCCCTCTCCAAGTTCATCATAATTCCGAAAGCGCTTGTATAAAGCGTCAAGCTAATGATGTTCATATTGCCGGACAAAATGAAATTGATATGCATGAACATGCAGATGAGGATGGATGGCAGAATCCAGATGCCAAGGATGAGAAAGACGCCGAGAATGACTTGAACAGCGGGTATGATGTAGTTGAAGGGCAGTACTTCGTTCAGGCAGAATTGTTCGATGAAGGTTTTGTAGAACTCTGGAACATTGGGCTTTAATAGAGCGGCGTTGAAGTAGTCGGTCAGGAACTGCCCCGGATACTGGTACCAGGACGCTTCCCCGGCTTTCCCCGTAATCTTGGTCAGGCCCGCCATTAGCCATCCGAATCCAAACAGGACTCTCATCAGCGTCACGAGCAATTGGTACGAGGACGACCACAGTTTTGTCATATTCTGTTTTTTGCTATTCACATAAATTCCCCCTTAATCAAATATTCGACAGCAGTTGCGGTCAGCATGCGGAATGGTGAAGCGAGTTGCGAGGTTTAGCGAAGGTCGTCGTAAGCGCTCTCTATTTACTACTACATTCTACAAAAATAACCAATCCTTGTATTTGGGCCGATTAGTATGTTTTTTGCACAATAAGTGGGACTTTAGATCGTTTTTTATGTAGAATTTGTAAGAGGATGAGGTTGAACCGGCTCTTTTGGACAAGGAGGCGTCAAAACGAGCTTGAGTTTAAATTCTTTTACAGGGATGATACCGGAAGCAATCGCTGCCTCGAAACTCTTTATGTGGTTGATTTTGCAATCAAACTGGGTGAAGCATCTATCGATGTTCATTTCGATATCAATGTCTCTATGAGCTTAAGCAGTTACCGCATGACGGGAAGCTTGGAGGTAGACTCATATGGTTTGTGTCGCATCTAGCGCAAAGGTAGTGAAGGAATGGTAGGATTAGCATTTGCTTTAGTGCTTGGTTCCGGATTTGTTCATTCCATCTGGAACCTGTATACGAAAAAAAGCATGAATAAGATTGTGTTTCTATGGCTTTGCCAAATCATTGCAACCATTGTGCTGATACCATGGACGATTATCGAATGGGATGCCTCCCATTTCACGGGCGCAGCTTTGCTACTGATGCTGGCTTCCGTAGCCTTGCATGGGATGTATATCACTTTGCTCGCCGCTACCTATACGGTAGGGGACTTGTCGCAAGTTTATCCTATTATGCGGGGAACGAGCCCGCTGCTGGTGCCGCTAATGGCGGTCGTATTTCTGGGGGAGTCGCTTAGTCCGATAGGATGGGTGGGAGTGGCCACGATTGTGGCCGGCATCTTATTCTTAAGTGAGATTAAGCTAAAGCGGGTCCAGAGAACAGCGGCGAAAGCTCCGCTGCTCGCCTTGGCTGTCGGGCTTTGCATTGCGGGTTATATTGTGGTGGATAAGCTGGCGCTGGACTACTTTCCCGCAGTTATCGTACTTCAGGCTACCAATGTAGGCAATGTGCTGGTGCTGACTTGGGCTGCCCTTCGTTCCCGTGCGATCGGGCAGGAGCTGCGCGTCAATTGGAAGACCATGTTGCTTGGAGGCGTGCTTGCACCAGGCGGATATCTGTTATTCTTATTAGCCGTATCGTTGGCTCCGGTGGCGCAGCTTGCTCCCATGCGAGAGATCGGGACGGTATTCGGAACGCTGCTGGGCATATTTATATTAAGAGAGCAGCAAGGACCACGGCGCATCATTACCTCGGTTCTCATTACAGCAGGGATTATTATTCTTGGCCTTTGGGGATAATGGTCTGCTTCACTGCAATATTTTTGGGCAAATAGGGTATAAGGGTAAAGAAGCGTGTTTGGATTGAAAGCAGGATTGGAGGTGGCTTGACCCATGATTATGAATCTTAGCGATACGGAGCTGGACTTGCTTGTCCAGAATGCGATCAAAGAAGGAGATCGGGCGAAAGTCCAGGCTGTTGCGGAGGAGCTGCAGCCGTACGATATGGCGGCCGTCTATGGCCGTCTGCCGGATAAGTTCCGCGCCGGATTTGTTATCTATATGACCATGGAGCAGTTGACTGCGATGGTCGGCGAGATGGAGCAGATGCAGCAGGTTGAGGTGTTCGCATTGCTTGGCGTAGAGCGGACGGCGGAGCTGATGGACCGGATGGACAATGATGACCTTGCTGTCCTGCTCGGAGGCTTGTCCGAGGAACGGAAGAAATCGTTCCTGGACTACATGAAGAAGGAAGAAGTCCTCGCGGTGCAGCACTTGATGGCGTATGCGCCGGAGACGGCGGGCCGGATCATGACGAACCGGTACGTCTGGATACCAAGCCATTATAATGTTCGTGATACAGTCGATAAGCTGAAGGATTTTGCCGAGATTGCGGAGTCGATCAACTATCTCTACGTCGTGGATGAGAAGAAGAAGCTGATCGGCGTCGTATCGTACCGCGATTTGATCCTGGCGGAGATCGGCGATCAGATTACAGATATTATGTATGAGCGGGTCATTGCCGTTCCGGTCGATATGGACCAGGAGGAAGTAGCCCGACGGATCGAGAGATACAACTTTCTTGCTATTCCCGTCGTGGAAGAGGACGGTGTGCTTGTCGGTATCGTCACCGTCGACGATATTATCGATGTCGTCATTCGGGAGGCATCCGAGGATATCGCGAAGATGTCCGCATCGGGCAAGTCGATTGACTTCGATACGAAGGCCCATGTGGCGGCATACCGAAGGCTGCCTTGGCTGATTCTGCTCTTGCTGATCGGCATCATATCAGGGACGATTATTAGCCGGTTCGAGGAGACGCTGGATAAGGTTGTGGCGCTGGCTTTCTTCATGCCGATGATAGCAGGAATGACGGGGAATACGGGAACACAGTCACTGGCGGTTGTCGTGCGTGGCTTGACGACGAAGGAAGTGACCAGTGGCGTCGTCCGAAGACTGGTGTGGCGAGAGCTGATGGTCGGGCTGATGATCGGCGGCATCTGCGGCGTGCTGATCTCCATCATAGCGTACATCTGGCAGGGCAGCCCCATTCTGGGCCTTGTCGTGGGCGGCTCGCTTGTCATGACGCTCATTATAGGCACGCTGGCAGGTACAGTGATCCCGCTGCTGCTGTATAAGCTGAAGGTCGACCCTGCTGTAGCGTCAGGTCCGCTCATTACAACGCTTAACGATAT
The DNA here is from genome assembly GCF_056269225.1 of Paenibacillus sp. J31R120. Classification (NCBI taxonomy): domain Bacteria; kingdom Bacillati; phylum Bacillota; class Bacilli; order Caryophanales; family Paenibacillaceae; genus Paenibacillus; species Paenibacillus sp. J31R120. The sequence goes on from NZ_JBWDNN010000004.1 coordinate 344,633, forward strand.
TTTGTCGTTGCTGATCTACTTTGGCATCGCGACGGCGTTCCTGGAATATTTGATATAACAAGTGGGTGTACTTGATCGATCATAAAGGGAAAAAGAGACTTCGAATCACGTTGCCGTGGTTTGGAGTCTCTTTCGAATTTCGACATACCGTTGCGATTCGTTACATTCTCTGACGGGCTGTATGCAGAACAGCCTTGCATCGCGTCTCCATTTCGTCCATAAGCGCAGCAGCCTGCTCGGCATAACGGCTCTTCATAGCCGACTCCGGCATGGAACGGAGATTTATCTCAACAGTCAGCAGGGCGGAGCGAGCTGCCGCCTCGAACAAAATAACGCCGATGCCAAGGTCAGAGATGACATGCTTGTTGGCAGAGTCGGCAATAGCGGCAGTGCTGGTTATGCCATCCCGGCATAATCTCATAAGTCGAAGCGGAACCTCAATGGCATGCAGGGTGGCGGACTCCAGGGCAAGCTTGCGCGAAGCCTTCTCGTCCTCTGTTGATTTTGGCAGCTTTAATGCCGCCATGTAGCCGTTGAACGACTCGATGTCCGCATGAAGCAGCTCTTCTGATGCAGCGGATAGGCGTCGCATCTCCGACAATGTCTCTTGAATCTGCGCCTCATAGGCTGCGAACTTCTCCCCTTGGGACAAGCTGCCGGCCATTGCCGTCATGGAAGCGCCGAGCGCCGCGACTAACGCGGCAACACTGCCGCCGCCGGGAGTAGGATCAGGGCTCCCTGCCTGGTGCAGGAAGCGGCGGATGGAATCATCCCATGATACATTGCTCATATTTGCTCCTCCTCGCCTTGTTGGATGCGAATGGCTTTCATCAAATTTTGGAACAGGACTGCTGTCGTCAGCGTGCCTACCCCGCCTGGCACCGGGGAGACGGCAGCGACATAAGCATCCAGGTCAGCGGCACCATCTCCAGCAATACGGCCGTCCTCTGTTTCGTTGATGCCAGCGTCCACAACGATCAGTCTGTCATGAACCATAGCGGAGGTAATTCTATTCGGCCTGCCAACGGCTAGAAAAGCAATATCTGCATGGCTGAGATGCGAAGCGATGTCTGGCGTGCGAGAGTGACAGACGGTGACAGTAGCCTGCTCCCGCTGAAGCAGGTGGAATAGAGGAAGGCCGACGGTCTGGCCTCTTCCGACCAGCGTTACGTTTCTGCCTTCCAATGAAAATCCATAGTGCTTCAGCAGATGGATGCAGGCCTGGGGAGTAGCGGGATATAGGCCGTCTTCTCCCGTCAGGGTTGCCAGTTTGTTTTGCGGCGTTACGCCGTCGATATCTTTGCTCGGCCGAATTTCCCGTTCCACTCTCCTCGCCGAGATATGCTGCGGCAGAGGAAGCTCCACCATAATGCCATGAACGGATGCGTCTTCGTTCAACCGACGGATTAGCGTGATAATTTCGGCTTCTTCTACGTCGGCTTTGAATGCATGTAGGTGGAAGGATACGCCAAGCCGTTCGGCGATCCTGCGCTTTGCTTCTGCATAATAGGCGGAAGCGGGGTCTCCTTCGACAATAATTGTCGCCAGATAGGGCTGAATACCTTGCATGCCAAGCTCACTCACTTCAGTCATAATCTCCAGGTAAACTCGATCAGCAGCTTCTTTTGCTTTCATCAACAATGCCATCCTTGCAACCTCCCCAGCGGGTAATTTTCGAATAAAACGAAAAAAAGCATCCGCATCAGCTCATGACGAGCCGACTGCAGATACTTCTCCCAGGCGAACGGATCCATTCCGTTCGTATGCTTCCTCGTGGTTTATTCCACTCTTTTCGCCAGTCGCATACGACGTTATTTTTATATCACCTATTATGTCCGCAATCGAATTTGAGGTCAAGATGATTGACAAAAAAAGACTTCACTCTTATGAATTCATTTAATATATCTAATTTGATAATCATTAAATTATTAAATAAATCCGCAAGCTCATTTGTTCAGATGGGTATGCAGGCATTTGAACATGGTGCAGCGTGTGAAGAACGCGGTGAAGCAGCATGTGGGGGAACGGATTCTGTGCATCGTCGGAGCGGATCATAACGATATGATGCATGAATAACTTCGCATGGAGGGGACAATTGAGCTCATTTATCCCTTGCGTTAGGAGTAGTGTGCAACTTTCCGAAAAATATTTATTACAATTTATTCCTTATGAAGAGGGTGTGAGCGTGAAATAAAGCACTTACATTCATGAAAAGTATAAAAAATTGACGTAATGCGCCTCTCTCCACGGGGCTATAAGGCCATTACTATTAAAAGCTATAGCTTGACACGTTTATTAAAGTGCATTACTATTTTGCCATTACATTAATACTATGCGGTTACTCTGAATTTATTTTGTCAAAAAACCTCGTCATTCATCGAAAAATAACGGAAAACATAGAAATTTGTTTTATAAAAGTTGAACTAAAGGTTCGTAAGGAGCGTTCTATTGATATCGCCAAATCTCTATGGCTTGCCGCTCGGTGTAATGAAAGGAGATTATCATGACTACCAGAATCCAACTGATGAACGGACAAAATGAAATCTATAACGAAGCGGGCTTGCAGTTAATCGGCAGCAACGGACATAACCAAAGCGGGCTGTCGCCCCAGGAGCTGCTGGAATCGGCGCTTGGTCTTTGTGTCTCGATCTCGCTTCAGCAGAAGCTGGAGACGGATGGGGTTGAATTCGGGCGGTTTCCGCTCAGCGTAGAAGTGACAGCGAGGAAGACGGACAGGGAGCTCAACGCCTTTACCAGCTTTACGGTACGGGTGAAGCTGCCATCTACCATCGAGCCGAATTACAAGGACAAGCTGATTGCCATCGTCGAGCAGGCATGCGCCATCAGTAATTCGCTGAAGAGTGAAGTAGCTATAGAGACGGTCGAATACCATTTATCTTAATGGGCAGGCTGCCGCTTGCATGATCTTATTCAATCCGCTATAATCGGCATTACTTTATGTTATGAAGGGGTTTATAGCTATGCGTATATCCAAGCTGAATCAACTTCATCATCACAAGCAGCGTTAGCACACCTGATTGAATCAGGGCGGGCTAACGCATTTCGCGTTGGCCTCCCTGCGAGATATGAAGCGCGCAGGACCAAGAGGTCCTGCGCGTTTTTTTATGTTCACACCTCAATTCAAAAAAGGAGCTGACAGTTATGCAAAACGTAAAAGGAACCTATGATTTTATCGGACCGGATCAGGCGCTTAGAAAAAAAGTGCAGGATGTGCTCACGGAACTATTCGAGCTGTACACCTTCAAGGGGATGGAGACAGCGGTGCTCAATGAGCTGGATCTGCTTGCATCCAAATATGCGGGCGGGGACGAAATTTTGAAGGAAATGTACAGGCTGACCGATCAGGGCAACCGCAGTCTGGGCCTGCGCTACGATCTGACCATCCCGTTCGCGAAAACCATTGCGCTCAACCCGGGTCTGGAGATGCCGTACAAGCGTTATGAGATCGGAAAAGTATTCCGCGACGGTCCCGTCAAAAAAGGACGTCTCCGGGAGTTTTTGCAATGCGATGTCGATATGGTCGGCATAGCCGGACCGGAAGCCGAGGCCGAGCTAATGCAACTCGCCGTCGATGCGTTTGGACGCTTAGACATTCCCATTGTGCTGCGGTGGAATAACCGGCGTTTTCTTGGGGATGCGATTGCAGCTATGGGGGTGCAGGAGGACGAACTGTCCTCTGTCATGCTGACGCTCGATAAGCTCGCCAAAATCGGGCTGGAAGGCGTGGAGCAAGAGCTGGCGCAAAAGGGAATCAGCGATAGCGTCAAGCAAGCGATGCTGGCGTTCGCTTCGGGAGAGAAGCTGGCTTTGGAAGCTATTGCATCCCGGTACGGGATTTCGGATTCGCCAGGTGCGCGAGAAGCTGCGGCGCTGGAGAAACTGATAAGCGAGCTTGGTCTGGAGCAGACTTGTATCTTCGACCCGTTCCTGTCTCGCGGACTGTCCTTCTATACCGGTACGGTGTACGAAATATTTGATGCGAGCGGCGTATTCACCTCAAGTCTGGGCGCAGGGGGACGTTATGACGCCATTATCGGGAAGCTGATCGGCAGGGAGGGTGTGTCGTATCCTACGGTAGGTCTCTCTTTCGGAATGGAATCCATCCTGGAGATGCTCAGGGAGCGGCCGCTTGTACTGCCGTCAGTGCAAGCGATAGTAGTGCCGATCGGCGAGGAGGGCAAGACCGGAGCATTGAAAGCGGCGGCGGAGCTGCGGCGTGCTGGTATCCGAACCGCCCTGGAGACGGGCAGCCGCAAGCTGAAGAAATCGCTGGCCGCAGCCTCGGACAAGGACATACGCTACGTGGTTCTGGTAGGGGGCGATGAAGCGGCGAAGGGTGAAGTGCGACTGAAGGATATGCGGGAGTCGAAGGAATCTCTTCTCGCCGTGCAAGAGGCGGCTGCAACGATTCTGGCGCAGTCTTCTGGCTAATCATGCGCTCGCTCAAACGGGATATCGTGGACCCGCGGCTCCTGTGATATGATCGAAGGAAGAAAAGGATGAATAGAAAGGGGATTTTATGATGGTGCCTTTGAAATTGCCGAGGGAACAGAAGCTGCAGCTTGTCTCCAATCTTCAGCAATACGCTTATGATGAGCTGTCGGTGGAGATGGGTCAGCTGGCAGGAGAGAACATGCTTGATTTTATGCTGAAGGAGCTGGCTCCTTATATTTATAATCAAGCGATGGTTGACGCCAGACGTGTTATTGAGGAGCGAATGGCTTCTATTGAGGAAGATTTATATGCGCTGGAGAGGCCGGTTCCGTCTGCCAAATAACAAGCAACCTTGAAGGGCGCTTTGGCAAATTGCTGACGTCGAGAGAGACAGATTGTCTTGAAAATAATCCTGTAAGGGGAGATGACGATGACGCCTGAGGAAAGAAAGCAATATTGGCTATCGGAAGAACGGCACGTTTTTCAAGGATGGGACTTCTCATACATGGCGGATCGCGTGTGGGAACAGGAGCTTCCCTGGAATTATAAAGAAGCTGTGCAAGCCAGCATGACCGATGAGAGGGTTATGCTGGACATGGGAACCGGCGGAGGCGAGTTCCTCTTGTCGCTGTCTCCTCCCCCAGGCCGGACCTATGCGACGGAGGCGTATCCGCCGAATGTGGCGTTATGCCAGCAGAAGCTGCCTCCATACGGTATCGATATAAGGCAAGTGTATGGCGACGATGATCCGCTGCCGTTCGAAGACGAAATGTTCGATCTCGTGATGAACCGCCATGAGGTGTACAATTCGGAAGAGGTTTACCGGGTATTGAAGCCGGGCGGCTTGTTTATTACGCAGCAGGTCGGCGGGCAGAACAACCGTGAGCTGTCCCGTTTTTTGCTTGGTGAAGGCGCGATGATCGTAGATCCGCAGTTTAATCTGGAGAACAGTTCGAGAGAGCTTGCAGCGGCGGGATTCACCATCCATGAGAGCGCGGAGTTTTTCCCAGAGCAGCGATTTTATGATGTAGGGGCCTTTGTTTATTTGGCGAAAATTGCGGATTGGGAGTTTGCCGGGTTTTCCGTCGAAAAATGTTATAATGAGCTATGCTTGCTTCAGGAGAAGGTCGAGAAGGACGGACACTTCACGAGCAAGGAACACCGATTTTTTATTGTAGCCAGCAAGCAAGCGGAGTAACGGGAGAGCTGATGCTGCGGCAGGATACCGTGCGTGCGGTTCCAGCTTGCTGATCCGTTCCTTGCGGACGTTCATTTGCGCCCGGAAATCTTATCGCTTATTCGGCTTACAGATTGCAGGAGGATTTTATCATGTCTTATGATGTCATTTTCTTTGATGCCGACGATACGCTGTATGATTACGCGCAATCGGAGGCTCACGCGCTGGCCGAATCGTTCAGGGAGGCAAAGCTGGAGGTATCCGAGCAGCTTACGGGCAGCTACAGGACGATTAATCAGCAGCTTTGGCGGGAATATGAGCAGGGCGCCATTGATTTGGCCTTGCTGCGCAGCGAGCGATTCGCAAGACTCATTGCCGATAACGGCTTGACGATCCCTTGGACAGCCGAGGAATTCAGCCAAGCGTATCTTCGATATTTGGGAGAAGGCTCGTTTTTGATGGATGGTGCCGTGGAGATATGCCGGGAGCTTCTGGCGGGCGGACACCGGCTTGCGGTCATTACGAACGGGATCAGAGAGGTTCAGCTAAGCCGGATTGGCCGTTCGGAGCTGGCGGACGCCTTCGAGCATATTATTGTATCGGAGGATGCCGGCATTCAGAAGCCGAATCCGGCCATCTTCGACTTTGCTTTTGCCAAGCTGAATCTGACGGGCAGCCGGAATGCGCTTATTGTCGGCGATTCGCTAACCTCGGATATGCAGGGCGGCATTAATGCGGGCATTGATACGTGCTGGTACAATCCGCTCAGGAAGCCGAATGTGACGGCGGTCAAGCCGAAGTACGAAATCCATCACTTGAGCGAGCTCATACCGATTATCGGTCTAGGCTAGACAGGGGCCGCCAGTCCAGGCTCGGTCTGGACCAATGTCCAGTTTAAATTGGAGTCTTTTACAGGCATGATTAAGAACGAGAGGAAGAGTTCGATGCAGCTTATCCAACCATTGAGAGTTCAGCAGCTTATAGACAAGCTTAAAGATCAAGACTTGTATGTTCATATCGAGCAGACAACGGGGGCCTATGCCGCCCACATCGACAGCTCGAAGCATCCTGCCGCCTCGTTCCTGACCAACGCGAGGATTCGCTACAACCATGGGTCAATCTCGGGCAACGGGCCCTATCGGGTTGGTCTTAAGATGGCACATGGCTGGGTATACTCGGAAGGGCTGACGCATTACGAGGACGCAGAGACCGAACGGCTTATTATGGCTGGCCACGACAGCCAAGGGAAGCTGATCGTAGCTCTGCAATTAAGCCCGGAGCCCTTCTAAGCGAGAGGAGATGAATCATACAATGGAACAACAAATTTTAGTTGTATTGCCGCATCCGGATGACGAAGCGTTTGGTTTGTCCGGCACGCTGGCGATGCATATTCATAACGGGGCGCGCGTCACGTACGCTTGCCTGACACTTGGCGAGATGGGCCGCAATATGGGCGTCCCGCCGTTTGCGACGCGGGTGACGCTGCCTGCGATTCGAAAGGCTGAGCTTGAATCTTCTTGCCAGGCGATTGGCATACAGGATCTCAGATTGCTTGGCTTTCATGACAAAACGATTGAATTCGAGGATCAGGAGTTGCTGGAAGCACGGATCGGCGAGCTGATCGAAGAGCTGTCTCCATCGCTTGTGGTGACGTTCTATCCCGGCTACAGCGTGCATCCGGATCACGACGCATGCGGCGCGGCGGTTATTCGGGTCATTGGCCAGATGCCGGCTGAGAAGCGGCCGACGGTCCATTGCCTGGCGTTCTCGCGGAATCATGAGGAAGCCATCGGACGTCCGGATGTTCATTACGATGTGAGAGCTTTCTTGAAGCAGAAGCTTGCTTCGATTCAAGCGCACCGTTCCCAGTTCCAGGCGGCTGAGCTGCTTGGCAAGAATGAGCTGTCTCAGCAAGAGATTGAAGCCCGTTTTGGGACGGAGCATTTTTGGACCTATCGATTTACAACATAGAATACCGGGGGGAAATCCATGCTAACGAAGGAAGGAATGAAGAGGGTGCTTGCCCATCCGCTATGGATGCTGCTTGCTATTCCGACTTTAGGTTTGATCTACACATTAATTAACCAGGAGCCGGTCCAGGTGTGGATGCTCTATACGGATTTGGATGATCTGATTCCGTTTATGAAGATCTTCATCATTCCTTACGCCATATGGATGCCTTTTCTGTATCTTACGTTTATCTTTTTCTTCTTCAAGGATCGTCCGACCTATTACCGGACGCTGCTCGCCTATGTCATTAGTGTCTTAATATGCTATGCCATCTATACCATATTTCAGACGACGGTGCCGAGAGCGGAGCTGGATGGCAACGACTTGCTGAGCTGGCTTGTGCAATTTGTGTATACGAATGATGCGCCGTTCAACTGCTTTCCAAGCATTCATTGCTTGTCCAGCTATCTGCTGTTCAGAGCCGCTACCCAGTCGAAGGAGATCGGGCGCGGTACGAAGATTGGGATTGGCATCATAACCTGGTCTATTATTTTGTCGACGGTATTTGTAAAGCAGCATGTGGTGATGGACGTATTCGCTGGAATTATGCTTGGTCATGTCATCTTCGCTTGGGCAGGACGGCTGCTGAAGTCCCGCAGCAAAGCTGTGTATGAAGAGCAGCGCTCTTATTTGTCCCAATGACATAGGTATGAACGCCTAGTTCTATATACTTCCCCATGATTTTTATCACTTTTCAATGGAATATGATGGTCCTTATAGACGAGGGTGGTCGATTCCCTTAGAATATGTCGAAAAAGGATCATGGGGTGGATAGGCGTGGGGTTAGGCAGAGCAGTCGGTTCCATGCAGGCAATCGGTCTTGCAACATACAAAGAATGGCTTGTATACCGATCGCACATGGCAGTATCGATTTTTGTAGGACCGGTTTATTTTTTGACGCAATATTTTATATGGAACGCTGTCTATGACGGCGGCACAGGTCAGATCAACGGCTTTACGCTGGAGCAGATTCTGGCCTATTTTGGCGTGGCAACAGTCGTTAATTATTTCATTTACGACTCCGCCGACTGGAATTTGCAAATGCTTGTGCGCTCGGGGCAATACGTCACCTTCGCTTTGCGTCCGATGCCGCACTGGGTATATGCGCTTGCACAGAAGCTGGGGCACCGGTCGCTTGGATTTCTGATTGAGTTTGTGCCTATTTTTTTTCTCTTCTTATTCGTATTCGGCATCAAGCTGGTGCCGGCCAACTGGCTATGGGCGATCGTGTCGATCGTGCTAAGCTTCCTCATGAATTTCATCGTCAATTACTGTGTTGGCTTGACGGCTTTCTGGATTGTTCGAGCGGAAGGCGTTCGGCGTGTCATTATGCTGATCAAGGATATTAGCGCCGGCGTGTTCATTCCGCTGACGTTTTTCCCCGAGTGGACGCAGAAGCTGCTTTTTTTCCTTCCTTTTCAATTCATTACGTACGTCCCATCGCGGGTATTTATTGGCGAATATGAGCTGGCGGGTTATTCCATGACGATTCCAGCCATTGTAGCTTTGCAAGCCGTAGTGACGGCGATTATGTTCGGCATCATGCTGCTGCTTTGCCGGCAGGCGATGAGAAGGTTTACGGGGGTGGGCGTATGAGCGGTATCCTGTCGTGTATCGGCGCGGTTATGCGTACGAAGATTGCCGTGCAGACGGCTTATCGCAGCCACTTCTTTCTTAGTCTCTTCCTGATGATTGCGGGCGACCTGATGGTGCCGCTTATTACGCTTCTCGTCTATCGCTCCGGCGTATCGTTCCCGGGCTGGACGCTGCATGAAGCGCTCCTGATTCAAGGCATATTTGGTATGGCCAAAGGAATCGCATTCCCGCTTTTCTTCGGCATGGTTGGTACAACGCTGCGTTTGGTCCGCCAGGGCACCTTTGACCTGCTGCTGCTCAAGCCGCGCTCCACGCTGTTCATGACGATGCTGAACGGGCTGGACCCGGAAGATTTCGGCAGACTGCTTAGCGGCGGCGTCTTGTTCGGCTTCGCTCTGTCGGGCATCGCTGCGCCTGATCTGGCTGGATGGCTGCAATTCGCGGGGTTGTTCCTGGCTTCACTTGCTGTGTTGTGCGCTTTTTCTCTCTTTATGTCAGGCTTGCTATTCCGTTGGGTAGGGAGCAGCCGAGTTTACGATATTTTTGATTCCGTGACAAACTTCGGATTGTATCCCGGCACTATTTATGCCAAGTCATTCCAAAATATTTTAACCTTCGTCATTCCGGTCGGCCTGATCGCCTTTATGCCGGCTTCCGCTTTGCTTGGCCGCGCAGGCTGGGAGATGGCATGGTCGGCGGGAGCAGCAGTGATGTTTCTAGTATTAGGCATCGTCTATTGGAATTACATGCTGAAAAGCTATACAAGCGCAGGCGGATAAGGGGAGAGGATATCGCATGATCGAAGTAAAGCAGTTAACGAAAACCTATATGACGCATGAACGGGGACATACGCTGCGCGAGACGGTCAAAAATTTGTTCAGCCGTCCCATGAAGGAAGTCCATGCGGTGAAGGAAATATCATTCAGTGTCAAGCAAGGTGAGATGGTGGCTTTTCTCGGGCCGAACGGAGCGGGCAAGTCGACGACGCTGAAGATGCTCTCCGGCGTGCTTCATCCGACATCGGGTGAAGTGAAAGCACTGGGTCTTACGCCGTGGAAGCAGCGGAATGAATATGTGCGCCGGATCGGCGCGGTATTCGGACAGAAATCGCAGCTGCTATGGGACATTCCTCCTGCGGATGCATTCTACATGAATAAAGCAATATACGGCGTGCCGGAGAAGGATTACAAAAGAAGATTGGACCAGCTCACGACCTTGCTGGACGTGGGCGAGATTATGCGCAAGCCGACTCGGCAGCTGTCGCTGGGTGAGCGGATGAAATGCGAGTTTATGATGGCGATGCTGCATGGTCCGGAGCTTGTGTTCTTGGATGAGCCGACGATCGGCCTTGATGTGTTCGCGAAGGATACGATTCGTGACTTCATTCGGGACATGAACCGCGAAGGCGTTACCTTTATTCTGACGACGCATGACCTGGACGATGTGGAGTCGCTTGCGGAGCGGGTGGTCGTCATCAATCACGGGCAGATCGCATTCGACAATACGCTGCATGAACTGAGGGGGCGGCTTGGTGAGAAAAAGGCGGCAAAGGTGACGACGGAGGCGCCGCTCCCCGACTATACGATTCCGGGTGTTGCTTTGCTCAAGCGAGTGAATGAGACGGAAGCGGAGCTGGAGATTGATACGAGTGTCTTGCCGCTAAAGCAATTCATTCGACAGTTCAACGAAAGCTATGGCATTCGGGATATGTCTATTGAAGCGCTGCCTATCGATTCGGTTATGAAAGAGCTGTATTCCAGCACCAAGAAGGAAGCGGTGTTGATCTAAGGGAGAGGGAAGTACAGCTTGGCTGGTCATCTTGAAGGGGAGAGGTGTGCAATGAGGGCTGCTGCAAGAAATCGGTTTTTAATTGGCCAATACGGTTCCTTCGATTTCAAAAAGTATGAGCGAGACTTCCGCACCGGCTTCTTCGGCATAGAGGCTTGCTTGTTCGAACGAGCGGAGGATGTAGAGCTGCTGCGAAGAGAAGCGGCAGCGTCTCGTTTTTCCGTGGGTGTACATTTCCCGCTGAGGCCTGGGGGATCGGCTGTCCGAGATGCGTTGTTTCTCTCCGAGAATGAAGAAATTCGCAGAGAAGCGTATGAGGCTATCGGGCAGGAGCTGGAATATTTGCGGGTACAGGAGCTTCGCCCAGCGTATGTGCTCTTTCATTATCCGAAGCCGGTCATATTGGATGACCGGGTCGATTGGACCGAATGGCGATTTGCGGATGAGAAGGAATATGTGTATGAGAGCAGGTATTCGTTGGACGAGCTCAAGGCTCGAAGCAGGTTGCTATTCGTATGGTTGACAGATAAAGCGGCGGCGTACGGGTTTACGCCTATACTGGAGTTCGACGGATTGAACCGATATGTGTATGAGGATGAGTTTCTGGTCAAATTACTGGAGCAGTATCCAAAGATCAGATTGTGTATAGATACAGCGAGGTTGTATTTGCAGGAGCGGATTGACCGTCATTTTGATGCGAGAGCGGTTTTGCGGAAGTATGCCAGCTATGCGGATTTGATTCACTTATCGAACCTGCAGCTGGACCCTGGCAATACCGTGCTCAAAAGCAGATATCCTGTGTTGCCCACCCAGCATCCCGGCGATGGCTGGGCGCCGATCGAGGACTATCTGGATATCGCGCTCGGCAGCAACCCGCAGATGCGAATCATGTTTGAGCATCGATCCGATCTCGTTAGCGACGAAGAACTGAATGCATGCTACGTATGGGTTGAACGATTGATGCTGCGATATCTTTAAGCTAATACAGTGAGCAAGTATGAGGCCCCCGTTGTTGCGTGGGCTTTTTTTGTTTGCCCGGCAGCCGTGGGAAGGCTGCCTCGGCGAGAGCTGCAAGCCTAGAAAATCGGCTTACAGCCGCCTGGATCGCTGCTGCGAGAGCTGCAAGCCTAGAAAATCGGCTTACAGCCGTCTGGAACGCCGTCGCGAGAGCTGCAAGCCGAAAAACTCGGCTTACAGCCGTCTGGAACGCCGTCGCGAGAGCTGCAAGCCTAGAAACTCGGCTTACAGCCATCTGGATCGCCGCTGCGAAAGCTGCAAGCCTAGAAACTCGGCTTACAGCCGTCAGGATCGTCGCCGGGAGGGCTGCAAGTCGAAAAACTCGGCTTGCAACCGTGCCAATCGCCACAGCTAATAGGAATTAGTCGAAAGTATTGACAAGTTTATCCTTTTGGTTTTAATATGTATAAATATTAATATTAATGTATATTTATTCACAAAAGTAGAACAAGTTCCCGAGAGCAGCAGGATCGTTCATTTAGCAAGAGGACGAAAGTTGAAGAAGTAATGAAGCAGCTAGTCAACAGAACAGCACCAGCTATCCGCAGCAGGCAGCAGTTGAGCAGTGGCAGATTAGTATGAGCCCGTTATGAGTTAGTTAATAACCTCGCAAGTTGAATAACATCAAAGGAGTGTATTCATTATGTCAAGACAGTCAAGACAAAGTGGAAGCCATGGCATTCATCCAGCTTCGAGCAGCGTATCGCCGCATCATTCTATCCAACGGTCCAACAAGCAACTGAGCACGTATCCCAACCACGTTGTTTCATTGCAAGAATTCGATCGCGACACGTTAATGCAATTGATTCAGAAAGCGATTGAGCTGAAGAACAACCCCGAGAAAGCGGACTATGCGCTGCATCGGAAAGGTCTGCTGATGTTGTTCCAAAAAACCTCGACGCGGACCAGTCTTTCTTTTCAATCGGGCATGCATCAAATGGGCGGGTATGCGGTCACAATGGACTGGGATGCCAGCAATTTTAGCTTGTCGCCCATTCAGTACGAGGCTAGGTATGTGTCGCGAAACTGTGATGCGATTGTGGCGAGGCTGAAGAACCATGCCGATCTGCTGGAGCTTGCCCGTTATTCCAACGTTCCCGTTATTAACGGCTGCTGCGATAAGCACCATCCATGCCAGGCATTGGCGGATTTGATGACCATTTATGAAAAGTCTGGCACATTCGAAGGGATTACCTTAACGTATGTCGGTATTCATAACAATGTGGCAAATTCCTTGGTGGCAGGCTGCGTAACGCTTGGGATCAACCTCCTTCTGGTGACCCCAATAGTGAACAAGCCATCATGGGACGAAGCGCTAATGCAATCAGCGCTAGCGAGCGGTTATGTCGAGCAGTTGGACAATCTGCAGGATGCAGTGGCCCGGTCGCAATATGTATACACCGACACATGGATCGATATGGAGTTTTACCACGACGAGCATTACCAGGAGGAGAAAAACGAGCGGATTAGCCGTCTAATGCCATTCCAGCTGAACAAGAAAAATTTGCAAGGTTCAACTCCTTACATTATGCATGATATGCCGGTGCATCCAGGCTTCGAGATCGAAGCTGCGCTGGTGGAATCGGAACACTCCATTATTTATGAGCAAGCGGAAAATCGGATGCATGCCCAGAAGGCGCTGCTGCTTTATTTGCTGAAGCGAGAGGAATATTTTGTTTAAACTATTTTTTCGGTAGGGTTGCAGCTTGAAATCCATTACAATCGATCTAATAAGCGGAAACGGAAGCGGAAGGTTGAAGAGGTGGAAGACCATGAACAGAAACGTAGCGGCAAGAGTTGCCGAAGACACGATGGCTATATTAGAGCAAGGGCAATATCGGAATGCCCGCAATGAGACAGTGGATATCGGCGCAGCGTTGACTCATGCGATTGATGGAGCAGTGCTTTACCGAATAGAGGATACAGACAAACTGTTGACGACACTAAAGGCAGAGCGTCCGTATGAGACGATTATAGAAGTGACGGGAGAGACTACTCTCGCGGCTGCAGCTAGATTAGCGAAGGAAGAAGAGGAGATATGCTGTCTGAATTTCGCTTCGGCGAAGCATCCGGGAGGCGGATTTCTGACAGGGGCAAGGGCGCAAGAGGAAAGTCTGGCACGCGCTTCCGGGCTCTATCCCACCATTGTCCAAATGAAGGATATGTACAGTCATAACGCAAGGCAGCGCACCTGCCTGTATTCGGACTATATGATTTATTCGCCGAAGGTTCCGGTATTCCGTGATGATAGCGGAGCCTTACATGATGAGGCCTATCCGGTTTCGATCATCACATCGCCGGCAGTTAATGCGGGCGTGGTGAGGGAACGCGAGCCCCATAATATAGCGCTGATTGCTCCTGTAATGCGGCGCAGAATCGACAAGATACTGTCAGTTGCTCAAGCCCATAAGCAAACGACGCTAGTACTGGGCGCATACGGCTGCGGCGTATTCCGCAACGATCCGGCGGAGGTGGCTGCGTGGTTTCATGATGCGCTTTCGAGCGACAGGTTCCGTGGAGCATTCCGCAAAGTCGTATTTGCCATATACGACACGAAGTCCGAGAAGGATGTCTATCGCGCCTTTGTTAAGCAGCTAGGATAATGGTCGATCAGCGGTACATTCACCAGACAAGGAGCACAGGAGCATGGAATATACCATCAAAAAACAAAACTCGGCAGAGTCCAAAGCATTTGTCCGGAATGGTCTTATTGCATTCAACAAGGATTATTTCCCGGCGGAATTAAGCAAAAGATACCGTGAGGTGAATTTGATTCTGATTGACGGGGATGGACGGACCTGCGGCGGGCTTATCGGCGAGATTTGCTGGAACTGGCTGGAGATCCACATCCTTTATATCGAGGAGTATGCACGCAAGCACGGCTGCGGCCGGAAGCTTATGCAGGAGGCGGAGCGGCTAGCGCGCATGGGACAATGCGACTTTATCAAGCTGGATACGCTGAGCTTTCAGGCGCTCGATTTTTACAAGAAGCTAGGGTTTGAGGTATATGGTCAAATTGACAACGCCGGAGGCTACACGCATTATTATATGAAAAAAGACCTTGAAGCCAAGGAAGGAGCGAAATAAAGTATGAACTTAACGATAGATGTGAAAGGTGATTCGAAGGTCGCGATTTTGTCGGGAGACGGTGTCGTCATCGAGAGTGTGCAGGATGCGCTGGATGCAATCATGAACGCTCATTATTTGGATTGCGCCAAGGTGCTGATCCGGAAGGAATTGATCCATGAGGACTTTTTCGAGCTGAAGACAGGGCTGGCGGGTGAAATATTGCAAAAATGCACGAACTACCGCACCAAGCTGGCGATTGTCGGCGACTTTAGCGGATACAACAGCAAAAGTCTGAAAGACTTTATCTATGAGTGCAATCACGGCCAAAACTTCTTCTTCAAGGCTACAGAGGAAGAAGGTTTAGAAGCGCTGCATGGTGCCGGATGAATAGAAGGGGACTCCGATTCAGGCGGAGTCCCCTTTGATTTGTATGACAGATTCAACAGCAGCAGCTTACTGAGCAATCGGCTCTACCTTCTCCGATGGTGGAAGCGGGTTGCGTCTGATTTTGACCTCTTGGAACGTGATTTTGTTGGAAATAATATAGTCGGGCGTCTTACGGCCCGAATGCGATTCGCGGAACGCCTCGCTGCGGGTCCAATTCTGGAAGTCTTCCTTCGAATTCCAGCGGGTCACAATGGATACCTCGTCGTATTCCTTCAGGTTTTGGGTAAACAGCACCTCTAGACCGAGGAAGCCCTCCATGCCTTCCACTTTGCCGATCCGATCGAATCGCTCAATTAGCTTCTCTCCATCGCCTTTTGTAATCTGGGACGTATTCGTCACAATAATCATTTTCTCATCCTCCTCTTGAATGATCGGTACAATAATCGGGTATTGATCCGCAAAGCTTACTTTTGCATGAATATGAAAAACATCCCGCATAAATTTTGGCGTCAGCAATTCCTTCGGGTCGCCGGAAGCGAACTGCTCGCCTTCCCGCATCGCAATGAGATGATGGCAGAAGGCGGCTGATTGCTGCAGGTCATGGAGTACCATTACAATCGTGATGCCGTGATCCCGGTTCAGCTTGGCGAGCATGGTCAAGAGCTCGAGCTGATGGGCAATGTCCAAATAAGTAGTGGGTTCGTCCAGCAATAAGATGCCGGTTTTCTGCGCGAGCGCCATGGCGATTCGCGCCTTCTGCTGCTCGCCGCCAGAGAGCGAGTGGAAGGGACGATGCTCGTAGCTGCGAATCCGCATACAGCCTAGCGCCCAATCGATAATGGCGTTATCATCCGATGTCAAACGGTGTCGGAAGGCCCGCTGATGCGGAGACCTCCCGTAGGCGACCAGCTCTTTTACGGTCAGGTCGGGTGTCATATCTTTGGACTGGGGCAGCATCGCGAGCTTTTTGGCATAATCCGTTCGTGAATAAGCGGCTGCGGCTCGGCCATCGATAATAATATCGCCGCCGTCCGGCTTCAGCAGTCCCGCCATTAAGCGCAGCAATGTGGATTTGCCCGAGCCGTTAGGTCCGACAATTGCGGTAATGCGGCCATGCGGGATATGGACATCCAGCTCCGCAAGGCGGAAGTGGCCGTTATCATAGGCAAGCCATTCGGTTTGGATAGCTGAATTCATCGCCAGTTGTTCCTCCTTCGCAGCAGATATAGAAAGAACGGCGCGCCAATGCAGGCAAGCAGAATGCCTACTGGCAGTTCCGCAGGGTCGAACAACGTTCGCGCAAGCGTATCGGATACAGCTACTAGCACTGCTCCGTAGATGATGGATAACGGCAATAAATAGCGATAGTCATCGCCAATTAACAAGCGAAGCGCATGCGGTATGACTAATCCGACAAAGGCGATCAGACCGGCGGCGCTGACAGCTGCTCCGGCAAGCAAGGCTGCCAGAGCGACCAAGAGCATGCGCTGCCGCTCGACTCTCTGGCCAAGCAATTGCGCAGAGTCGTCGCCAAGCTGAAGCAGATTCGCCGAACGAATGGCGGGTATCGTCAGCAAGAGGCCGACGGCGGCATAGGGCAGCATGAACGATAGATGATGCCAGCCGCGTCCGTTCAGTCCGCCAGCCAGCCAAGGCAATACGGACTGGACCCGATCACTGTACATGACCATGACGCCATTCATCAGGGCGCCCATCAAGGCGTTGACGGCTATGCCGGCCAGGACGATTTTGACAGGCGAGGCGCCTTTATCCCAGGCCATTAGATAGACGACGAGACTGGCGATTAAGGCGCCGGTGAACGCCGCGGCGGGCAACAGGTAGCTCAGCTGCGGCAGTGCGACCATGACGAGAACGGCCGCGAAGCCACCGCCGGCAGAGACGCCAATAATGCCGGGATCGGCAAGCGGATTGCGCATCACGCTTTGCAGAATGGCGCCTGATGCCGCCAGACAAGCGCCGGTCAGCATCCCGACCAAGAGACGAGGCAGACGAATGTCGAGCAGGATGACGCGATAGGTGGATGCATCGCCGGCAATAAGCACTTTCCATACGTCTTCAAGCGGAATCGGCACCGAACCGATGACCAGACCGGCAACGGCGCAGGTCAGCAGCAGCGGCAGCGACACCGCCAGCAGGATCAAGCGTCTCTTCGCGCGGGTTTCACGATTCATAGCAGGTCTGTAGTTCCTTTCAGTGTGCGTCTTTACTCAGCTCTTCGCTCATGATTGCCATAGCCTCGATGATGCGGGTGCCGGGATTGGTTCCGAACAGATCGGCCGGAAGCACGGTCACGCGATTCTCCCGCACCGCTTCAAGGCTGCTCCATGATGAGTTGGTCTTCATCTCACGAAGGAAGCTATCCTTCACTTCCTCCGGCTTGCCGTGCGTCATGATGAAGATAGCATGAGGATTAGCCTCCACAATGCGTTCGGCATTGATCTGGGCATATTGCGGATAGCTCTGGAGGCTTGGGTAATCGGACGCAATATTGACGCCCCCGACAGTCTCCAGAATATTGCCTGCAAGCGAGTTCGGCAGTGCTGCCATGAAGGTGCCCGGCGCTCCGTAGACGAGAAGGGCGCGTTTTTGCCCGCTATCCTTGGCATTCTGGTAAGCGGCTGCTGCTTCTTCAATGTTCGTGATCAGCTCGCCAGCCTTGGTTTCTTGCTGCAGCAGCCAGCCGATTCGCTCGATTTGCCGTTCGATATCGCGGATGGAGTTAGCGCTAGTCAGGAACACTTGTGTGCCGATGCCCTCCAGCATCGGAACGTCCTTCTCATTCATGGGAAAGTGGCCGAATATGATATCGGGACGGAGCAGCGCGATTTTCTCCAGATTGACTTCATGCGTGTTGCCGATCGGTTCCGCAGCCTCAATGTTGGAGTTAGCCGGGGTGTAGGAGGTGGCGGGACGTCCAACCAGATGGCCGCCAAGCGCTGCCACAATATCGGATTCTCCGTTACCGAGCGCGACAATGCGCTGAGGAACGCTGCTTAGTGCGATGGTCCGGCCCGAATCGTCTACCGCCTTAATGCCGGGAGTTCCCGGTGCAGCAGGGGAGGCAGCCGCTCCGCAGCCAGCCAATAGAAGGCTCATCCAAAGAAGCGCTAAAAATGAGAAATGGCGCATAGCTATTCTGGTTCACCTCGTTTATAATGATATTGATTCTCAATCTCATATACACGGCAACAGTATAAGACTAGTCGGAAGGGGCGTCAACCCTTATTTTTGAACATTTGAAAAAAGATAACTTTTTTTCGGTTAAGTATTGACAGATTGTGGCTACACATGATAGTTTCAGTGCTAAGAAGGTGCCGAGATGAAGGCGCGACACTTTCCGGCAGCCATAGGGACTATTTTTTTTGAGCAGTTATTGATAATGATTATCATGCTCATTATTTTTTTTAGCTATCATTGAGAATGATTATCGAAATCATTATCAGATAAAATAGGATTCCGCTGCATGACCGCAAGGTTGATCCTGTAGGAAGGGAGGAGAATCCGATTTTACGCAAGTTCCCAATATCTATATGTTTCATCATGGCTTGTATGCTGGTCCTTCTGATAGCCCCGGCAGTGCATGCGGCCGAGCTAGCTGACGGTACGTACACGATAGACTATGTCATCAAGAAGGCTGAGGACGAATCAGCTTCAATGGCGAACGACTATTGGGAAAAACCGGCCAAGCTGATAGTGGAGAACGGCAAGCTGCTTGTTCAGACCAAGATCAATCATAGTGCGTGGGTAACCCAGTTCAAGGTGCCCGGCGGAAGCGGATATGTCGATACGAAAGTGGTGGCAACGGATAAGGCGGAGGATACGAGGGTGGCGCAATTTGCGGTGGCGGGTCTGGAGGAGGCGGTATTGTCCAAGATTCACGTCACGGTAGAGAGCATCGACTACGATCATGATTACACGATTCGAATCGTATTCGACAAGAGCAGCCTGAAGCTTGTTCAGAAGGCTCCCGAGCCTAGCAAGAGCGCGCCGCAAGAGAGTGCTGCTGGAAGCAGTACGCCAGCCCCGGCAGCTACGGCCACTCCAAGGCCTGTGAAGGAGCCGGAGAAGGCAGCGGCGAGCAGCCAGCCTGAGGCAACACCAACTCCGGCAGCATCGGATGCGGCATCAGCCACAAAGCAGCCTGCCGCTTCGGGGACGAAGAACGGGCAAGAGAGCGTTCAAGCTTCGCCGTCGGCAGCTCCGTCCGCTCAAGCCTCGAAGGAACCGGAGGCGACACCGGAGGAAGTGTCCTTAGAGTCATCCGAGCCAGCCCTGGAGGAGCCGACCGTTCAAGCGGAGCAATCTCAGGAGAAGCAACCGGCTTTGGACTCAGCAGGGGCTGAAGGGATTACAGCCGGAGCCGATATCGTCATAGCATCTATGGATCTTGCAGCTGAGCAAGAGGCAGACCGCACAACAAGCCGCTGGCTGCTGCCTTCGATTACAGGAATTGTTGTATTAATCGCGTTTTTATCCTGGGTAATTTGGCGCAAGTCCATCTTAAAAAATAAGTAGGGGAGTGTGTTCATAATGGTTCAATCTATGAAAAAATCGGCTTTTCTCGTTTTGCTGTTGACTTTGGCTCTGGCTATCGCGGTTCCTGCCGCGTTCGCAAGCACGAATGTTGATTATGTGGTTCGCAATGCGACCGATACGGCGGATTCTTACGCCAATGCTTATAAAGTAGGCTCCGCGTCCGTAGATACCAATGGCACAACGACGACCATTACGTTCTCCGGCGCCAGCTACATTCAGTATCTGGAAGTCTATGACGCTGCAACGAATACATGGAGCTATGCAACAGCTACTCCATCCGGCAGCAATGTCTCCTTTACTTTCGAGGTGGATGATTTCAGCGTGAATAAAATAGCGAAAATTCACGTCATCGTACCGCCTTCCGAAACATTCCCTGGCTACAACACGGTTCATACGATTCAATTCAAGTGGTCGGTATAAGGTAGCGGCAGGTTAAATCCATGATTCGAGGGGAGCGGTACACCCATGGCCGCTCCCCCTTCAATATGCGCAATTCTCTTGCAATGACTCACTTACAAAGGAGTGTTATGGAAATGAACAGGAAGTTTCGCCGGATCACGGCAAGTCTCGTGACGCTGGCTTTGCTGCTATCGCTCTTACCGGCCGCTGCATATGCGGCTGTAACTGCGCCTAAGGACGGAGCATACAGCATCCCTTTCCAATACTTGAAGGACAATACGAGCGACCGCTCCATTGTCAATGATTATGCTGTCGCAGGCACAGGCAAGCTCATCGTCAGCGGCGGATCTTACCAATTCCAGCATGAAATGAACAGCATTAGCGCATTCAAGCATTATTCTACACGCAATGACGGCGCGCCGAAGGCGGACTTGTCCGGCGGCGAACCGAATTCGGCAAGCCTGGCAGGCTATACGCCAGTCGTCTCCGCTCCAGTCGAGGGCGGCACGAATGCCGATCAAGCTATTGTTACGCTCGGCATTACAGATATCCATGCGAAGCAAGATGTACTTATACATATCGTCGTTCCGGCAGCGAACTATGACCATTGGTACAATGTACAGCTTCAGCTGGATGTATCCTCGCTAACCGATGAAGAAGAGAACGGACCAGGCGAAGGCGTAGGCACGGTGACGCCCCAGCAATTCAATGAGCAAGTGACCGTCTCGGAGCAGCTTCTGGCCAATACGGAGGAAGGCACGGGCAACGGATATTATAAATCAGGCTCCAAAGAAACATTCCAGCAAGCGATTAATCAAGCCAAAGTCCTGGCGGCTGGCGGTAACGCCGAGCTGTTAAAGGCGGCGTACATCATTCTGCTTGAAGGCAAAAAAACGTATGAAGCAGCAAAGATTACCGTTAATAAAGACAATCTTGTCCGTGCAATTGCGGATGGGGAAGTATTCTCCGCGACGGTCCGCAATCTGGGCAGCGCGGCAGGAACGACGGGAACGCATGCTGTTATAGCGGATGGAGAGTATCCGGCCGGCGCGGAGCTTCGCGTACAGCAATGGCTGGCAGCCGCACAGGCTGTAGCGGAAGGAGCGCAGACGTCGCAAGCGGATGTCAATGCGGCGATCGAGACGCTGGCTGCCCATCTGGAGGATCTGAAGAAGCAGCAATTTAAAGCGACGGAGCTGCCTCTGCTTGTGCTTGACCCGGATACGGGCGAAATCTCGGCGCTGGCTGATCAATTTGCGGATAGCGTAACGGTTATGTCCCGTTCGCAGGCGCCGTACTACCAGTCTTACATTCAAGTGGCATTCGCAGAGACGCAAACCAGCCCTGAGCTGAAAGTATACGGCAGCAGCTCGAACGGCAGTGTGAGCTCTAATTTTATCGGCGGTTATGTCACGGAGATTGCCCCGGGCAAATCCTATCAGCTGTCGGCTCGCCATAACTCGGCGAACGATGAAGTCTACCAAGGCTTTGTTAAGCTTCAATATACCGTAGGCGCGGAGACGCATACGGTGCTGTTCAGCTTGAATGCGAGTCTGCTGGATGCGCTTAAAGCGAATGCGGCAGCAGCTCGTGCCATCTACACAGGCTCCAAGGAAGGCAATGCGGAAGGCGAGCATTCGGCTGCTTCGAGAGCGGCTCTGCTGGCTGCGGTTGAGGCCGCGGAAGCGGCTTCCGCTAATTTGGCTACAACCAGACCGGCTATCAACACTGCATCGGCAGCGCTGGCCAAAGCAGTAGCTAAGTTTGAATCCGGCGCAGCGAGCCAAATCGAGTTCTCCGCGCTGCATGCGACAAACCCTGCGCTGTCCAGCATGAACAGCTACTTCCTGAAGCCGGCCACCGTTCAAAGCGAAGGCGAGGATACGTATGTTTCCTTCAAAGTGAAGGACAGCAGCAAAGTGGTAGCGTTCAAGGTAACAATCGACGGCACGCTCACAGATACAACGGTGGTAAGCACGGACGAAGCGACAGATACAAGAGTGGTGAAATTCAAAGTCGCGAATTTGACAGCTATCATCCCTGCACAGGTTCGTGTCTATATGCCCGATGTCATCGATCCTCGTACAGGCAAGCCTTATGATGCGACGCATGCCATCAGACTGACATTCAATACGGCGGATGCCACAACGCTGAAGGCGTCTATCGCTACAGCGCAGAAGGCTCATGACGCAGCCGTAGTTGGCACTGGCGGCGGTCAATACGCGCAAGAAGCCAAGACTGCTCTGCAAACGGCTATCGCAGCAGCGAATACAGCCGCAGGCAACGTGCTGGCAACCCAGCAACAGCTGCAAGAGGCGGAGACGGCGATTCAAGATGCGCTGGTTGCATTCTACTCTGCTAAGGTATGGAGCGCGGGCAGCTATCCTATCCAGCTGGCGTCCGTCGCTCAGGCATTCGCCGATCAGGTTGCTTCCGGCTCCGTGAAGATCGACAGCAGTTCCAAGCTGCTTCGTATCGCGCCGAAATCGGGCATAACGGTGAAGAAGCTGGTGCTCGCTTCCACGAATGAGGAAGTTGCATCGTCCGCGAAGACGGCTGACCACACAGACTTTGCACTTGCGGATCTATCCGCACTGTATCAAATCGTACTGGCTTCCGGCAGCGGCACGGCGGCTGTAGAGCAAGCTTATTCCGTACGGCTGGCAGCTGTAACCGGCGAAGCCGAGGCGTCGACTGGAGGACCGGGAACGGGCAATCCGACCAATCCGGAAGGATTGAAGGACGGCAAGTACACGCTGAACTTCACGATCCTGAAAAAAGGAACCTCGCAAGCTTCCGTTATGGATGAATACGTGGCGCATCCTGGCCGTCTGCTGGTCGAGAACGGCGTTAAGTACGTTCAAATTAATTTGAAGCAGAGCAATGAAATTACCGGCTTTACCGTTGTAGGCTCTACACCGACGACCATCGAATCGAACGCTTCGGCCAATACAAGAAGAGTTCAGTTCGCGGTAGATCAGCTTCCGGCGAAGCTGGAGGGCTGGGTGAAAATCGACTGGCCGGCAGTCAACTATCACCATGAGTATGATATCGAAATTCAATTGAAGTCGTATACGCCTGTATCGTCGTGGGGCTCGGAATCATTCGGTCCAGTCAAAGATCGTCCTAACCCAGGCGAAGAGGAAGAGGTCAAGGAAAATGAACCGGGCAAGGAAACAGGAGGAGAGCCGAAGCCTGGAACGGAGCCGGGGCAGCCGGCCCAATCCTTCAGCGACACGGCTTCCCACTGGGCGAAGCAAGCCATTGACCGCGCTGTGAAGCTCGGTATCGTATCCGGCTATCCAGATGGTAGCTTCAAGCCGGGCGCTACCGTCAAGCGCTCCGAATGGACGGCGATCCTCGGTCGCGCATTGAAGCTGGGTGGCGCTAAGAAAGAGCTGTCCTTCACCGACTTGTCGAGCATTCAGCCTTGGGTAAGACCGTTCATTGAGCAGGCTCTTGCAGCCGGCATTATTAACGGTTATGCCGACGGAAGCTTCCAGCCGAACAAGGAGGTCACCCGAGCTGAAGCTGCGGTTATGATCGTCAGAGCGCTGAAGCTGCCGCTGGAAGACGAGAGCACGCTGACGTTCGCGGATAAGGACGACATTCCTGCTTTCGCGAGAGCTTATGTGGCTACGGCAGTGAAGCATGGGCTGATTACAGGACTTCAAGATAACCGCTTCAGCGCTTCGAAGCCTGCATCCCGTGCGGATGCGGTAACGTTGGCGCTGCGTGCGGTGGACTACGTGGAAGCCAAAGAAAAAGAGAAGGCCAAAGAGAAGGAAGCGCAAAAGGAGCAATCGCAGCCGTAAAAGCAGGCTTCATCTGAATCCTAAACCATTGCGGCTGTAATCATAACTGGATGAGTCTGGAGGGGAAGCCCCTGCCCATTGCCAGTCTACGATGAATCATTCCGGAGGACCCTGCCAGCCAGGCGTCCTCTGGATTGTTTGCAGAAAGGAGAGTGAAGCATGTATAGCCGAAACAGATTGTTGTTGCTGGCTGCTGCGCTGCTGCTTGGATTGGTTCTGTCTGCATGCGGCGCAGCGGAGGGGAGTCCGGCCAAAACAGCTCCCGCAGTCGCGAGCGCTCCGTCACCGCAGTCAGCGGAGACAGAGCCGACAAGTGAAGAGCAGCAGCGTATTGTTGCGACGACTGTAGCGATTACGCAAATTATGGACGCGCTGGAGCTTGATTTGGTCGGCATTCCGAAGAGCGTCAAAGAGCTGCCTGCGCGATATGACGGCATTACAAAGGTGGGCAATCCGATGAGTCCGGACATGGAGCTGGTTAAGTCGCTTAAGCCGACTGAGGTGCTGTCGGTGACGACGCTGAAATACGATTTGGAGCCGGTGTTTGAGAATGTGGGTGTGGATGCGAGCTTCCTGGACTTCACCAAGCTATCCTCCATGCAGGAGGAAATCAGCACGCTGGGACAGCGTTTCGGAAGAGAACAGCAAGCTGAAGCGATCAATAAGGAATGGGACGAGCGGTTAAATGCCATCCGAGAGAGCATCGGGGAGGCGGAGCAGCCGACCGTGCTTATTCTGCTTGGCGTGCCGGGAAGTTATCTGGTTGCGACCGAGCATTCCTATATCGGCGATCTGGTCCGCCTACTGGGAGGGATCAATATTGTGCAGGGAGAAAAGGTCGAATTTCTGGCGTCGAATACGGAATATTTGCAGAAGGGCAATCCTGATGTGATTTTGCGGGCTGCCCATGGCATGCCGGAGGAAGTCGTGAAGATGTTCGACAAGGAGTTTAAGACCAACGATATATGGAAGCACTTCAAGGCTGTGCAGACGGGCAGCGTATATGATTTGGAGGAGGCGCTGTTCGGCACGACGGGAAATCTCGCTGTGGGCGAAGCGCTTGAAGCGCTGGTCGGCATGCTCTATCCCGATGTCAAAAGATAAGGATGGTTGTGAATGGGGAAGAAGATCGTCAGCTTCGGCATTCTGATTGCCCTGCTGCTTGTCACTATCTTGTATTCGGCAGCTACCGGGAGCATTAAGGTCGGGTTGATCGAACTGGCTCAGGGGCTTATATGGGGCGGCAATGAAAGCGTAGAGGTCGTTCGGGATTTGCGCTTGCCCCGGCTCTTCGTAGCGATGCTGGCGGGCGCGGCGCTTGCTGTCTCCGGCGTATTGCTGCAAGCCGTCATGCGCAATCCGCTAGCGGATGCCGGGGTCATCGGCATTGCATCCGGCGCAGGACTTGTCTCGCTGCTGATGGTGACGATATTCCCGGCGCTGTATTTCTGGATGCCGCTGTTTTCGTTTTTGGGCGGGGCACTCGCTTGTTTCCTCGTCTATTCGCTCTCGTGGCGCTCTGGCCTAAGTCCGCTGAGGCTTATTCTGGTGGGGGTAGCCGTCAATGCGACGTTCACGGGGCTTGGTCAATCATTCAACTATCGGGGCAGCTATGCGGTGACGAGCGTCAATCAGGCCATATCCTCTATTTTCACCTTAAAGACATGGTCGGATGTTGAGATTATGGCGCTCTACGGCGGTATCGGGCTGGTGCTTGCAATGCTGCTGGGATCGTGGTGCAATATGCTGGTTCTGCAGGACAAGACGGCTAAAAGTCTGGGCATTCCCGTCACCAAGGCTCGGCTGATCGTATCCGCCATAGCGGTGCTGCTCGCATCTGTAGCTACGGCTGTCGGCGGGCTGATCGCTTTCGTCGGCCTGCTTGTACCGCATATTGCGAGACTCTTTATCGGCTCGGATCACAAGTGGCTGCTGCCGTTCTCCGCGCTTGGCGGCGCATGGCTTATCCTTGCTGCCGATACGCTGGGACGAACGCTGCTGGCCCCTACGGAAATACCGGCTTCGATTGTCATGACAGTCATCGGCGGGCCGTTCTTGATCATCATGCTGCGAAGGAGTGAACGTGTGCATGGACATTAAAGCGATCACTTATTCGCATGACAACAGATCGACTCATCTGAGCGACGTGTCGGCCTATATTCAAGAGGGCGCCATTACGACGATTATCGGCCCGAACGGCTGCGGGAAGTCTACGCTGCTGGGCGTCATGTCCCAGCATTACCGGCCTCAGTCCGGGAGAGTGCTGCTGGATGGCAAGGAGCTGTCGCTTCTAAAGCCGCGCGAGCTGGCGCAGAAGCTCGCCGTCGTTCACCAGCAGCAGGAGGCGCCGGGCGATACGACAGTGGAGAAGCTGGTCCGCTTCGGGCGCATGCCTTATCGAAGGTTATGGCGTACGGACAGCGACGAGGATGAAGTAGCGGTGGAATGGGCGCTTCATGCTGCTGGAATCGATCATAAGCGCAGCAACATTCTTGCTCACTTATCCGGCGGCGAGCGGCAGCGGGCCTGGATTGCCATGGCGCTTGCGCAGCGAACGCCGCTGTTGTTCCTGGATGAGCCTACGACCTATCTCGATCTCTATCATCAGCTCGAATTGCTGGAGCTGGTACGTACCCTTAATCGGGAGAACGGGCTGACCATCGTTATGGTATTGCATGATATGAACCAAGCCATTCGATACAGCGACCACATTATTATAATGAAGGAAGGGCGAATCGTAGGCGAGGGAACACCGGAATCCGTCATGACGGAAGAGATGATTCTGAATACCTATCAAGTGAAGGTTAAAGTGAAATCGGATGCGCAGTCGGGATTATATATGGTTCCTGTCGGTCTATAGATGGCAGACAGCCAGGCTGGAAGGGTTAGAAGAAGTAGAGAAGATCGTGCTTTTATCAAAGATGACAGGAAAAGCAAAAGGGCAGCTCCGCCAATCCCATTGGAAAGCGGGCTGCCCTTTGTCATGGGCCTTATATTTTGAACTTCTCCAGCTGCCCCTGCAATTGCTCGGACATTCGAGAGAGCATGCGGGCGGAAGCGGCTACCTCTTCCATGGAAGCAAGCTGCTCCTCCGTAGCAGCTGACACCTCCTCGGCGCCTCTTACCGTTGATTCGGATGCAGTCATGACGGCCTTCATCGCACCGACGATTTGCTCTGCCCCCGCAGCCACCTGTTCAATGGAAGAGGAGACTTCCTGGATTTGGCCGTTCACGGCATGAACGGAATTCTGAATATGCTCGAAGGCGGTGCCGGCGGAGCGAACGGCTCCGAGACCGGAGGCGACCTCTTGCGAAGCGGTATCCATCTTCTGCACTGCTTGGCTCGTTTCCGCTTGAATGGACGCAATTAATTGTGAGATTTGGTCCGCAGACTGCGAGGATTGCTCGGCAAGCTTGCGAATCTCGCTTGCGATGACGAGGAAGCCTTTCCCGTTCTCGCCTGCACGCGTCGCTTCAATACCGGCGTTCAGAGAGAGGATATTCGTCTGCTTCGCGATCTCGGTAATGGTGTTCAAGATATGGCCGATTTGAGTAGAGCGCTCGCCTAACGTATGAATTTGGACGGACAATCCGGACACCGCATCATGGATAGAGCCCATTTGGCGGGTCGCGGTATGAATGGCTTGGCCTCCATCCTCGGCCCGTTCATAAGCCTCGGATGCGGAGTTTGATACGTGCCGGGCTCTGTCGGAGATATGAAGCACGCCAGCCGACATGTCACCTATCGTGCGGGACGCTTCCTCCAGATGGGTGAAGCCGTCGTTCGCGTCCGTTGCGACTTGCTGCATCGTGCCCGCAATTTGTCCAGAAGCGGCGGAAGCCTGCTCGCTTGTGGCCGTCAGCTGCTGGGCGGAAGCGGCTACCTGCTCAGCGCTGTTATGGACATGACGGATGAGCCCGCGAAGCTGCTCCGACATTGCATTGAAGGAACGGGCCAGGTCGCCTACTTCATCCCGGTTGCGAATAATCATTGGCTCGGAAGTGAGATCGCCTGCTGCGATCCGCTCGGCTGATGCCGCGATGGCTTTAATAGGTCTGGAGATGATACGGCCGACAACCCAAGAAACGATGAGACTGATCACGACTGCAGTGACTCCGAGCAGCAGTACCAGCTGTTTGATCTCTTCTACTTCGCTATGTATCTCTTCTTTGCTTTCTTCCAGCAGGTTTTGCTGATAGCGGGCAAGCTCTTCAGCCTTTTGATCGAATTCTTTCAAGATAGGCTGAGCCTGCGACGAGGCAATCTCCAGATACTGCAACGCATCGCCGGAAACTCTGAGCTTGATTGCTTTATTAGATGTGAAGTAATAATCGCTTTCCAGTTGATTCAGCTCTTCCAGCAAGGCTGTTGCCTCGGGATGCACAATAATCGCTTCCAGATTGCGGCTCAGCGCTCCATAGTCATTGTGAGCGTCGGTAAAGTCTTGCAGCGATTCAGCATCGCCGAGCAGCAGGTACCCGCGCATGGCGGCTTGCTCCTTCTTGACCTCGACGTTCAGCTCTTGAATGAGCATCAGCTTGTGCGCCTTGTCTTCAATAATGGACGTATAATGAGAGTCTACTTGCGAGATCTGGGAGTAACCGATGGCAACGGTAGCCATCAGAATGAGCAGGACGGCCGTAAATCCCGCAAACAGCTTGCGGTTGATCGTGAAACGAAATACATGTTTAGTCGGTTGATTCATAGGCGAAGCATACCCCTGTCTGATGGAATAAAATGATTTTTCAACTATAGTACATGTCGTAATCTAATTCAATAGTTTAACTATAGGCTTATACATAATTCCTATTAAAAGGAAGAAACCGGTTTTTCTAGCGTAAAAATATGGTTTTTAATGGTAATCCTTATATCTGCCAAAGACTTAAATGCTAGACCCGGTATGATCCGTTATGCTACATTGGTCGGGTAACTATTCTTGAATCAGGTATCCCGCCGGCCCGGCACATATCTGAACAGTAGGAGAGAGCGGCATATGATTGGAATCGAACAGCATCAGAATCGGGAAGTCGCCAAGCAATTGCTGACGGTTCAGCTTCCCGCATACAGAATCGAGGCGGATTTAATCGGCTTCTGGGACATACCACCGCTTCGCGACACAGCGGAGACCATTATGGACAGCAGTGAGAT
Source organism: Paenibacillus sp. J31R120 (assembly GCF_056269225.1). Classification (NCBI taxonomy): domain Bacteria; kingdom Bacillati; phylum Bacillota; class Bacilli; order Caryophanales; family Paenibacillaceae; genus Paenibacillus; species Paenibacillus sp. J31R120. The sequence continues at coordinate 374,052 of NZ_JBWDNN010000004.1, forward strand.
CTTTATCGGATATCGAATTGATGGCGTACTGGCTGGATTTATTTCTTATGAGGATGAAGGAGATGCGCTGGATATTTGCCGTATGGTGGTCCATCCCGATTATTTCCGCAGAGGCATTGCCAAGTCGCTGCTGGCTTACGTACTGGAGGGCGAAGGCAAGCATAAGAGGGTTAAGGTGAGCACAGGAGCCAAGAATGAACCGGCTATCGCGTTTTATCGAAGCTTCGGCTTCGTCGATGCGGGAGCAATCGAGATTACACCTGAGGTCAAGCTTGCCCTGTTCGAGCTGCCCGCCATTCGACAATAGAGCGGGAAATGACGAAATAATAGAGAGTTTGTAGGGTTTAGAAGAAAGTGTTTTCATGGGATTTGAAATGTGTTATTTTAAAAGCAGGTTTCGAAACCCTATTTTTTTGGCCTAAAAGTTTAAGCGCTTAAACTTAAAGGTCGAGGTTAGCCAACATCCTATTCAAGGAGGCGTTGCAGTTTGTTTACTTCATCATCATTCGGTTCACCGAGATTGAAGTCCCCGTTTCTTCTGCTTCTGTGTTTGGCTATGATTGTATCGATTGGTTTCGTCCCAAAAGGAAATGAGGGTACGGTTCACGCCGCCGGCGAATTGATGCCGTTCCCGCAGCAAGTCAGTTATGCCGGCATTATAAAGCCTAACCATGTGACGCAGGCGGCCATGAATACAGCCGTCGCATCCTACTACGATTACTGGAAGGGCAAGTATTTGAAAAACAATCTCTCCACGCTTCCGGGCGGGTATTATGTAAAGGGCGAGATTACAGGCAGCGCCGATGGCTTCGTGCCGCTGGGCACATCCGAGGGGCAAGGCTACGGCATGGTCATCACGGCACTAATGGCGGGTCATGATCCCAATGCCCAAACGATCTTCAACGGACTGTTCAAAACTGCACGCGCTTACAAGAGCTCGGGCAATCCCAATCTGATGGGCTGGGTCGTAGCGGACCATATTAATGCCCAAGGGCATTTCGGTTCTGCGACGGATGGGGATCTCGACATTGCGTATTCCCTCCTGCTTGCCCATAAGCAATGGGGCTCAAGCGGAACGGTCAATTATTTGGCCGAAGCTCAGAATATGATTACAAACGGCATTAAAGCCAGCTACGTAACGACGAACAACCGTCTGAACCTGGGCGACTGGGATTCCAAGAGCTCGCTGGCTACGCGTCCTTCCGACTGGATGCTCTCCCATCTTCGCGCATTCTATGAGTTCACAGGCGACCAGACGTGGAATAACGTCATCAACAATCTGTATACGGTCTATTCGCAAGTGAGCAACAACTACGCTTCATCGACAGGATTGATCTCTGATTTTGTTGTTAACAACCCTCCACAACCTGCACCTGAGTGGTACTTGAATGAATTCCAGCAAACCAATGCTTACTATTACAATGCAGCGCGCGTGCCGCTGCGCATCGTGATGGATTATGCGATGTACGGCGATACGCGGGGCAAGACGATTGCGGATAAAATCGCGGTCTGGATTAAAGGAAAAGCAAGCAACAGCCCGGCGAATATCCGGGACGGCTATCAGTTGAACGGTACAACGATCGGCGGCTACGCGACAGCTGTATTCGTATCTCCTTTTATCGCGGCGAGCACAACCAGCACAAGCCATCAGGCCTGGGTCAATGCGGGCTGGGATTGGATGAAGAACAAGCAGGAGAACTACTTCAGCGATTCCTATAACCTGATGACCATGCTGTTCATTACGGGCAACTGGTGGAAGCCGACAGCAACTTCGACCGACACGCAGGCGCCTACAGCTCCTGGCAGCTTGTCGGCTACAGCGACTTCCAGCAGCAGCATTAATCTGACTTGGAGCGCTTCGACCGATAATGTCGGAGTAACGGGCTACCGAATTTATCGCGGCGGCAGCCAGGTCGGCACGGCAACAGGATTGTCCTATGCCGATTCCGGATTGTCTGCCAATACGAGCTACAGCTATACGGTGAGGGCGGTCGACGCGGCGGGCAACCAGTCTGGCAACAGCAATACCGCTTCAGCGACAACCTTGTCGGGCACGACTCCGCCTACAGGGACCAATCTGGCCCTGAACAAAACGGCGACGGCAAGCTCGGTTGAAGGAACCGGCTTCGAGGCGTCCAGAGCGTTCGACGGCAGCAGCACGACGAGATGGGCAAGCGCGGAGGGTGCAGACCCGCAATGGATCTATGTGAATTTGGGTTCCTCGCAGTCTGTTAATCGCGTGAAGCTGAATTGGGAAGCGGCGTACGCCTCCTCCTATACGATCCAGGTGTCCAATGATAGCGTCACGCCGACGAATTGGACGACAGTCTATACGACAACCACGGGTGACGGAGGCATCGATGACATCACGTTCACGGCTCGCACAGCCAAATATGTGCGGGTTCACGGGACGGTCAGAGGCACGCCTTACGGGTATTCACTCTGGGAATTCGAGGTGTACGGGGGCAGCACTGTCCCCTCTAACCTTGCGCTGAACAAAACAACAACGACGAGCACGGTAGAGACAGCTGGCCATGAAGGCGATAAAGCGGTAGACGGCAATGCAGCAACAAGATGGGCCAGCGCTTACGGTGCCTCTCCTCAATGGATCTATGTCAATTTGGGATCGACTCAAAGCATCAACCGGGTGAAGCTTAGCTGGGAAGATGCGTACGCTACTGCGTATTCCATCCAAGTATCGAACGACAGCGGCACGCCGACGAACTGGACGACAGTCTACAGCACGACGACCGGCAATGGCGCCATTGATGATGTTACTTTTAGTGCGACGAACGCCAAATACGTTCGCGTGTATGCGACAACAAGAGCGACAGCATACGGTTATTCGCTTTGGGAATTCGAGGTATACGGGGCTTGATGGATTAGGCTTGCATGCTTCTCGACATATAGATTAGGACATGGCTCTGTATGAGGCTTCGGCTTCATACGGAGCTTTTTTTGCGATTAATGAATGCCAAAGTTAGGATATTCATAGTAAGTAAGCGAATTTTCACGTATAATGAAATGTACGACTTGAAAAAGACAAGTATTTGTTATGGAGTGATCATTTGAGCAAAGGAAAAGGTAAAGGCGGGACGGGCAGAGGAACGGACAAAAAAGGCTGGAACCGTTGGCAAGCTGGTGCCAGACGTGCTGAGAACGCGCCCAAGCCTTACAAAAGCAAAGGAACGAAGAGGAAGGATGGCACTGCTGCACCTGGAACAACCGGGAAGAAGAATAGCAGCGGCAGTAATTCCGAATCTTAATACAATAATGACGTACACAATCCAAGGAGTGGTAATTTGAGAAAAAACAAACCCATGTCGTTCGATGATCTGTTGGTTGAGTTGAAGGAACAAAAGGCGAATCAGGCGGAGCTGGAGCAGTCGTCGCTGGCTTATCTGTTCAACGATTCGTTCATGAGCAAAAATTCCAATTGCAAGAGCATGCAGCAATTTCTCGAGAAGGGGAACTTTCAGGCTTACACGAAGGAAGACATGAACCTGATTCCTGAAGAGCTTCTTAATCGGCATGTTGCCAGAGAAACACGGTTTTCGGATTGGAATTCGATGCTGAGTGCGGCTTTGTCGGAGCAACCGGTCACTTAACTTGTGGCCTAACAAAGATATGCCGCTGTCGCAGGAACGTATCCTGAAGCAAGTGTTCGAGGAACGATCCCGTGCGGCGTTGATTGAAGATTATACACCCGGCTCCTAGAGGCCGGGTGTTGTTCTGTTTTTAGCAAGATTAGACGCAAGAAAGACCGGTCAAGCAAGGTGATTGCCTGATCGGTCTATTCGTATGGAGTTATGGACGGATGTGCAGGAAATCGTCTGGATGCTCTTTAATATAGTTGGCGATGCTGCCCAGCGTGGCAGGCAAGGCTGAAAGCAGTTGATCATAATGATGGGATACAATAGCGGACAGCTGCTTGTCATTCTCCAGATCATTGAACGAAACATCGAAATTCGCTAAGCTTCGGGGATGCCCTCTTTCCGATAAAACGGATTCCATGGCCTTCACGATCTTCAGTGTGCCGCTATCGCCAAATTGACTCAAGCTGGCTTGCAGTGCCTTCCATCGCAACGGGTTGGCCATGAAGTAGGCGCTCCACCAATACAGATCCGCTTCCGACTCCCGTATGTGGTTGTAATACGTCCAGAAAGCGAATAACGCTTGCTGTCCTTTGCTTAATTGCTTGTAGACCGTCCCGGCGAAATCTCCGCCAGTCCCCTCCACTTCCTTGTAGGTCCTGATGAGCGGCGCAAAACAAGCGGCTCCAAGAGACTGGTCATCCATCGTCTCCAATTGTTCCCTTACCAGATTGGCAATGATCAATATATCCCCTCCAAAGCCTATTATATACAAAATATGGTGAAGGCTTCAACGCCTTATGGAACTTGCAGATTTGACAGACGTAGGAATTTCGCATACTATAAATTTAATAAATGTCTAATTAGATGATTGTTAAAATTGAAAGAGGGCGATGATCCGCATGCAATTGGAGAAAGTGGTCAATTACCACAAGGCATTGGCTGATCCCACGAGAATCAAAATGCTTATTTTGCTAGCGGAAGGAGAATTGAACGGGGGAGAGCTTGCCGAGAAGCTGTTCGTTACCCCTGCGACGATTACCCATCATGCGACGAAGCTGAGAGAAGCCAGTCTCATTAATGAGAGGCGCGATAAGAATACGATCTATTTCAGCTTAAATCATTATTTTATTAAAAACAGCGCTGCCGCAACGGAGGAGCTGATCTACCGCAGGTCGGAGGAAGGAGTGGGGACAATGGAGGAGAAGAATGAGGCGCTGCGCGCTTCCGTTATTCGCAATTTTTTCACATTGGAAGGCAGATTGAAGAACATCCCGAGCCAGCTGAAGAAGAAGCTGATCGTGCTGGAGCATATCGTATCCTCTCTAGAGAGAGGGCGCACGTATAGCGAGAAGGAAATAAACGAGTTTATTAAAGGTTATCACGATGATTTCGCGACGATTCGGCGTGAGTTCATTATGCATCAGTACATGTACCGGGATAAAGAAGTGTACGAGTTGAATCCGCAGGAGCTGTGGGCAAGATGGGAGGTTTTGACGTGAAGCTAAGAACATATTCAATCTCTACCCGCGAGCGTGATCAAATGGTGGAAGTGACCGATAAGGTGCGCGAAGCAGTCAGAGATAGCGGGGTGCAGGATGGTTATGCCATAGTCTATTGTCCGCATACGACCGCTGGTATTGCGATTAATGAGAATGCAGACCCGGACGTTGTGCGTGACGTGCTGCTGCGGCTCGATGAAATCTATCCCTGGGAGCATCCGAAGGATCGCCATGCCGAAGGGAACACCGCCGCGCATATGAAGGCGATTCAGACGGGAACCAGCCAGATTGTGTTTATTCAGGACGGCAGGCCGGTGCTTGGCACTTGGCAGGGCGTGTACTTCTGCGAATTCGATGGGCCTCGGACGAGAAGGTTTCATGTGAAGACGATTGAAGGTTAGGCTTTGGAAGCAGTCCTTTGAAGCAAATGGAATAGACAAACCCGCCTTCGTAGGAAGGCGGGTTTGTTAATGTCGAAGCCAATCGAGCATGTGCCCAGTAATCGCAATAGGTTTGTCATTACCGCGCGGCGGCTGATAGACGGAAATAAGCTCATGTGCAGCAATCGGTTCCAGTCGATTCGACCAGCCAGCCGCATAGGCGATCGCTCCGACCAATCGCTCGGGGGAGACTCCGTCTTCCCTGAGCGAGGCCAATGTAAGCGATTTGTCCCGCTTGGACAATCGCTCGCCATGTTCATCCGCGATTAACGGGACATGCGAGAAGGCTGGCGGTGCAAGGCCTAGTGCTTCATACAGCGCGAGCTGACGCGGAGTGGAATCGAGCAGATCGGCTCCGCGGAGCACATCCGTAATGCCCATCGCCGCATCGTCGACCGTTACCGCAAGCTGATAGCTGAATATGCCGTCGGCTCGTTTGACGATGAAGTCGCCTAAAGCTTCTCCGTCATAGCGCATCGTGCCGCTCACTTCATCCTCGAAGACGACCGGTTCCTCCGGCATGAAGAAGCGGAGAGAGGGAGTCTTCTTCTTCGCTTTGCTCGCGCGCTCCTCGGCGGTGAGATGGCGGCAGAGCCCCGGATAAGCGGGGCCTTCGGATGAGAGCCCATGCGGTGCGCTGGCGATGGAAGCGAGCTCGCTGCGGCTGCAGTAGCAGGGGTAGATTCTGCCCTTTTCTCTTAAAATGCCGAGCGCGGCTTCGTACAGATGCTCGCGCTTGCTTTGCTCATAAGGCGCGAAGGGGCCGCCCATACGCGGCCCTTCGTCCCAGTCGATGCCGAGCCATAGCAGGTCGTCCTGCTGCTGCTCCGCAAAGGCCGGACGTGAGCGCGGCTTGTCTATGTCCTCGATGCGGAGCAGGAACACGCCGCCGCACTGGCGCATCTGAAGCCAAGCCCCAAGAGCGCTGAACGCGTTGCCGATGTGGAGCATGCCCGAAGGCGTCGGAGCGAACCGCCCGCGTCGCTTCATTCCAATCACTCTCCTTGTTACATGCAAAAAAAGAGCAGGCTAGGCCGCTCTTCATTCATTCATATGTAAGCTCTTCTGTCGAGCATTTAATTCGAAAATGGCGGAGCTGACGGGATTCGAACCCGCGGTCTCCTGCGTGACAGGCAGGCATGTTAGGCCTCTACACCACAGCTCCACACTTTCAAGGTGTCTCACAGACACAAACAGTATCTTATCATGAAGGTATATGATTTGACAAGTTATTTTTTGATTTAGATGAAAATTTTTGTTCGCATACCTTAACTTGCTTAAGATCGAGGATATAGCATCACGAATACCCCTACGATACAGATGGCTGCGCCGACCCAGTCATACAGGTCCGGTGTCTTGCGGTCGATGAGCCAGCCCCATAATACGGCGAGTACAATAAACACGCCGCCATAAGCGGCATAGACCCGTCCGAATGTCGGGAACGATTGAAAGGTTGCGATGATGCCATACATAATAAGCGCTCCGCCGCCAAGCAGTCCCAAGTAAGGCGACTTGCCTTCTCTAAGCCACAGCCATATCAGATAGCCGCCGCCAATCTCGGCGATACCGGCCAGAATAAACAATAGAATACCCATCCAATGAATCCCTGCTTTCTGTCAGCTATATCGCTACTTATGATAGCGGAAGTATGCCGGGGTGTAAATCAATGCGGGGCTCATTGGAAGCTTGCAAGGGGAAGAAACATTTTTTGGGAAAGATGCGTCAGAAGTATATATAAGCGCGGTTGGGAGTGAATGGAATGGAGGGCATGCATGCTCTGATGAGAAGAAGATCCAAGGGACTGGTAATGGCCGTATTCTTATTGATGATGGCCATGCTGCTTGCAAGTTGTGGAGGAGAGCTTCAAGCGATGAACAAGAAGACAAGCGCAGAACCGGTGCAGGCATCTGATTTTGTTCATAGGCTCTATCTGGAGCGGGACGATTACCGGGAAGGCGATCAAGTGACGTTCATTTCCGAATTGGAGTATGTGGGCGATCGCGAATCGGTGACGATTAATCATGCGATGACGCCATTCTACTATGCCATACGTGATTCATCTGGTACGTATTCATTCCCTTACATGATGGATCAGCCATTAATCTATACGACGTTATATCCGGGCAAGCCGCATGTGGAGAAGTATTCGAACGGGTGGGCTTATTTAATAAATGATTCGAATGAGATTCTGATAGAGAATCCTACTGACGTCCCTTTTCCTGCTGGTAACTACACAGTCGTCGGTTCTGCAGAGTTCAAAGTAGACCGATTTGGAGAAAATAATGTGAATGAAGAGCCGGTTGAAGTGGTAGGGAAGGAAGTAGGGTTTACTGTTGCTCCATAAATACTTGATTGTAAGGTGCTTACTAGAACTGTTTGAAAGAAGCATAAGAGTAAAATTAAAGCAAGTGCTATATTTCAAAAATATATTTACGGGCCAAATCCTGTTGCTTCCAAGCAATAGAATCGGGCCCGTTTTTCATTCTACACTTCAATTCTGGAAATTTACTGCCCCGCCTGCTTCGTCAAGCTCAGCAGCACGCGAATATCTTGCGCGATTTGATCCGGCGAGATATTGTCGGCCAGCGCGTCGTTTCGGATCTTATCGATGGCCTGAACCGCTTTTTCGCCTTCTGCAAGCAGGACCTTCACCTCAGCGCCCATCAATTGCTTGATATGGCCGGCAGCGCTGTTTAAATTATCATGTTGGCCGCCTGATCCTTCAACTCCGCCAAGACCCTCGCCAGGCGCTGTGCCGGTGGCGGACATGCCTTCATTCTGATTTAGCAACTTGCGCTGAAGCTCGTCGTAGCTGGATGCGCTCGCTTCACGTTTGGCTGTAGCCAAGACAACCGTATCGTCGAAGACGAATACACGCACATCGGGAATGCCTGCGCTGCTAAGCCGCGATTCCAGATGAGCGGAGAAGCCGTTCGCATGCAGACCGGAGCTGCCGATCATGCTGTAGACGGATGTGCCGAGGCCATACGTCGTTTGTCCCAGATTGTTGGTCGTATAGTTCTTCTGCCCATTCTCGCTTGGAATTAGCGAGGAGTCGTTGAGCGAATGGGCTTTATGCGGTCCCTTGGGCATCGGCGATGCATGTTGGGTAACCGTATTGTCCCGGGTAGTCCTATTGCCGTCGGTTGCAGGAGTCATGGAGCAGCCTGCCAAGGCTACTGCGGATAGGGATACGCAAGCGAGCAATTTCACTGTTTTCATCATCAGATATCATCCTCCACTAGGGTTCACTCGTTCGACGTTAGGATAGCCCTTCCTCTGAAATGAATATTCATGATGGGTTGGAAAATAATAAGCAGGAAGACAGCAAGAAGATCCATACAGGAGGTGCATGATGTGGAAGGGAACAATGGCAATGGGCTTGTAGCGGATAAAGAAACGGAACGCGAAGGGTCATTGGTGCAAGCGAATGAAGGCACAGTTAACGAGCATTCCGGAGCGAATCATGACAATGAGCAGGTTAACAACAACTCCCGCCGCAAGTTTTTGGTCAATTCCGGTTATGTGCTCGGTACGCTCGCGGTTGGCGGAGCGCTAAGCACGATATTCGGATGTACCGACAATAATGGCGGCAATGCGCAAGAACCGACGGCTACACCGGATGGCGGCAAGGAGACGGAGATTCCGAATTACAACCGCGCGCTCATGTATTTTACACCGGCACAATTCCGCATCGTCGACAGCGCGACAGAGCGTATTTTTCCAGAAGATGATAGTGGACCGGGTGCAAAAAAACTCGGTGTAGCGTTCTTCATCGACCATCAGCTCGCTGGAGACTGGGGCTTTAACGGCAGGGATTACATGAGTCCTCCATTCTTTACAGGCGAGAAAGTGCAAGGGTATCAGGGCAGGCTGAAGCGGAAAGAAATTTTCGATATCGGCATTCAGGAACTGGAGAATTACAGCTTGACGAAGTACAGCAAAGGATTTGCCGAGCTGGAGGGTGCACAGCAGGATGAGGTGCTGAAGGTGTTCGAGAACGAGGAAGCCAATCTGCCGACTATCTCCGAGAGCTTCTTCTTCAGAACGTTGCGTTCAGCCACACTCGAAGGCGTATACAGTGATCCTCTTTACGGCGGCAATGCCAATATGGAGGGCTGGCGCATGCGGAGCTATCCGGGGTCCCAGATGAGCTATTTGAATATCATTGACAAAGACTTTACGCAAATTGAGCCAAGCAGCTTGCAGGCTCACTTGGCCTCGCACTAGCGAAGCCCAGGAAAGGGAGGATCGATATGGCCAAGACATTGCCCAAAACAGATGTTGTCATCGTAGGCGTCGGCTGGGCCGGCGGCATTATCGCGGCGGAGCTGACCAAAGCCGGCTTGAACGTCGTCGGATTGGAGAGAGGCAAGGAGCGGAAGACCGAGGATTACTTCATGGTGCATGACGAGCTCCGTTATTCCATGCGCTACGAGATGATGCAGGATTTGTCCAAAGAAACGATCACATTCCGCAGTAACGAAAAGGTGCGCGCGCTGCCGATGCGCCAGTACGGCTCCTTCCTGCTTGGAGACGGACTTGGCGGCTCTGGCATTCACTGGAACGGCCAGACGTACCGCTTCCTGCCGTATGATTTTCAAATCAGAAGCAAAACCATTGAGCGCTACGGTAAAAACAAAATTCCGGCAGATATGAGCATTCAGGATTACGGCATTACGTATGACGAGTTGGAGCCGTATTATGACAAGTTCGAGAAGATGGCAGGCATCTCCGGGGAAACCAATCCGCTAGGCGGCAAGCGCAGCGGTGAATACCCGACCCCTCCGATGAAGAAGACGGCGGGGATCGAGATGTTCACCGAAGCGGCGAAGAAGCTTAATCTGCATCCCTATATGATGCCTGCGGCCAATCTGTCGGAGAACTACACGAACCCGGACGGCGTTGCGCGGGCAGCCTGCCAATATTGCGGCTACTGCGAGCGCTATGGCTGCGAGTACGGCGCCAAGGCCGATCCCGTCGTGACTGTCATCCCGGTAGCGAACAAGACAGGCAAATTCCAGATTCGGACCCATTCCAATGTACGCCGCATTATCCATAAAGGCGGTAAAGCAACTGGCGTTATGTACATAGATGTCACCACAGGTGAAGAAATCATTCAGCCTGCCGACATCGTGGTCGTGACGAGCTACGTATTCAACAATGTTCGCCTGCTTCTGATGTCCGAGCTGGGCAAGCCTTATGATCCGGCGAGCGGAAAAGGCGTTGTCGGGAAGAATTATGCGTATCAGGTTATCAAGGGAAGCGCTGTAGGCTTTTTCGAAAATAAACAATTCAATACATTCGCGGGCGCGGGTTCACTCGGTGTCTCGATCGATGATTACAACGGCGATAACTTCGACCATTCCGATGTCGACTTTATTCATGGCGGCGTGATTGCGTTTAGCCAGACGGGCGCTAGGCCGATTCAGAACAATCCGGTGCCTTCCGGCACGGCTAGCTGGGGCGCAGAATTCAAGAAGCAGTCGCTCCATTATGCGAATCGCACGCTTGCGGTCGGTGCGCAAGGCTCATCCATGTCGTTCAAGCAGCATTTCATAGATCTTGATCCAACGTATAAGGATACGTTCGGCGATCCGCTCATGCGCATTACGTTCGATTTCCGAGATCAGGATAAGAATATGGCGAAGTTTCTGGCAGAGCGCTGTAATGAGATCGTGAAGGAGATGGGCGCCGACAAGGTGGATTTCCTAAAGGAGCTGGGGCCGTACGAGATTATGTCGTACCAATCTACGCATAATACAGGCGGCGTCATTATGGGGGCTGAGCCGGGTACATCGGCTATCAATAACTTCAGCCAGATGTGGGATGCGGACAATGTGTTTGTCGTAGGCGCGAGCAGCTTCCCGCAAAATGCGGGCTACAACCCGACGGCAACGGTAGGCGCGATGGCTTACCGCACGGCGGAAGGCATCCTGAAGTACAGACAGTCTGGAGGACTGCTGGTGTAGAGGGGGCTAGCCTGGAGCCACAATGATGTGGCTCCAGGTCAATGCCTAAGCTTGCAAGCAAAAGAAGAAGGCCGATCCCGCATCATGCGAGATCGGCCTTCTTTATACGCTTTAAGCTGTTACAGAAGCTTCTCCAGATCATCAGTCTTGTCCAGCTTCTGTGGACCTGTGTCTTCCTCCACGATGCCGCGTGTCGAGCTGCGGAATTCGCGAAGGGTATCGCCGAACGCCCGGCCGAGCAGGGGAAGCTTGGCTGGCCCGAAGACGATAAGCGCAATCAGCAGAATAATGATCAACCCGGAAACGCCAATATTGTTGAACATGGGTCAAAACTCCTTTTTTAGTTGAAGTAACTTAAGTAGGGGACGGAGCGGTGGACATCCTTCTGGCAAAGCGGCGCGATAGAAACGCGCTGATCTCGAATAGCATGAGCAGCGGGACGGTCACGGACAAATGCGACACAAAATCCGGCGGCGAGATGCAGGCGCCTACGACCGCCAGTCCCACGTAAGCATACTTGCGTGTCGCGGTCAGCCTATCTGGCGTCAACAGCCCGAGTCTGGTCAGAAACAGCATGACCAGCGGCATCTCGAACGCAACGCCAAGCGGGAACACAATGCTGAACATGAACGAGAAGTACCGGTCGATACCATACGTCTCAACAGCACCTATGTTATGGTTCATCTCCATCATGAACTGCATCATCATGGGGAAGACGAGGAAGTAGCTGAAGGACACGCCGGCCAGGAACAGCATAAAGGAGACGGGCACATAGGCCAGCGTTCCCTTGGCCTCAACGGATGTTAATCCAGGCCTGACGAAAGCCCATAGCTGATAAAGCAAGACGGGCAGAACGAACAGAATCGCGAACAAAAACGCACAACGCAAGTAGATGAACAGGCCGTCCGTGAATGAGAAGACATTCCATTCCACCGACTCTGCCGTCGGACCTGCTTTAATGTAGCGCAAAATATGCGGGGAAGCGTACAAGCCTCCGCACATCGCCACAAGGAAGCTCACAGCAACGACGATAAGCCGTTTTCTCAGCTCCGCCAGATGACCGATGAGATCCTGCTGCGTATTCAATGGCATCACCTCAGCAATTCGAAGGATTTTGCTAAATACTGTCATGACCTTACCTTATGGTGTCCACCGTACGGAACGTTATGCGTTCGCTTGAAGGAAACCTACGTGGCTCGCATTTGTCTGGGAGCAGGCGGTATGCGTGTGAATAGGAAGCAAGTTATAGGGAAATGTAATAACAGATTTACCAATCAAGGAGGCTATTTCATGATGCGCAATATGAAGTGGTTATTGCTGGCTACGGCTGTTGTTCTTGTTATTGCTCTGTCCGCCTGCGGCGGCGGGAACAAAAATAACGGCGGTACAAATGGCGGAACGAACAACGGAACCAACAATGGGGCAACGAATGGCGGCAATAATGCAGGCGGGGGAACCGTCGATGCGGCTGCGGCTGAAGCCATCTACAAGCAGAATTGCATTGGCTGCCACGCGGTTGATCTGTCAGGCGGCGTAGGACCGAACCTGACAAAGGTAGGCGCTAAGCTATCTGTCGACGAGATTAAGGCTACGATTACGAACGGCCGGGGCGGCATGCCGGCATACAAGGATCAGCTTAGCAGCGCTGATATTGATACGCTGTCGAATTGGCTCGCATCGATGAAATAAGATGGCTTGGCAAATGAAAGCTTCCGCACTACAGAGTGCGGAGGCTTTTTTTGCTGTGTGCATATGAATAAAATATCCATAACTTTTGGAATTTTTGTCTATGTATCCCTCGTGATAGAACCTTTATAATATTGATACTGATAATCATTATTAATTAGGGAGAAGGAGAGCTATGGTTAATCCGAAGCAAGTTGCCGAGAGAGCCGCCGTCACCAGCTTCCTGAATTGTTATTTAAGAGAAACGGGAGATGGTGAATGGCTTGTATGCAAGGGCAGCGAAGGCGAACGCAGCGTCTTGCGGCTTCCGCTTGCCTCCGGGCAGCTTGCCATCTTTGCAACAGCGAATTATAAATCTCCGACTGGAAGGCATCAATTCCAGCTGCCCATATGCTTGCAGAGCGGTGCTGCCGAACCTGCGCCGATTGGCATCGCGACGGCCTTCTCGCTGCTTGCCGATGAGCTGGGGTCGAAGCATGAAGGCTCAGAGACGAAGGAGCTGCTGCTTCGCGCGCTCCAGAGCTGCAGTCTGCTGGAGACATTCCTGTCGGCCCGAGTGGACGACGCCCCCGAGTTATACAGTCCTTCGCTTACGTTCCTGCAGTCCGAACAATCCCTTCTATTCGGCCATGTATTCCATCCGACACCCAAGAGCAGGCAAGGCTTCCCGGAATGGAGGCAGCATCTTTATTCCCCAGAGTCGAAAGGCAGCTTCCAGCTGCATTATTTTGCCGCTCATCGAAGCCTGGTCCAGGAAGACACGGTATGGCGGGAGAGCGCTGCGGAAATTATTGAACGCGAGCTTCTGGCATCGTGGACTCCGGGAGAGATGCTTTCGGGTGCTGCGGCAGAAGTCATCCATGATCCGTCTTATGTCTGGATTCCCATCCATCCGGTGCAGGGGGAAGAACTGCTCCATGATGATCATGTCCAGAGCTGGATGAAGGCTGGGAAGCTTGTATACATAGGAGCTCTCGGGGGGATCTATTATCCGACCTCCTCTATCCGCACCGTCTGCGATCCGAATTCGGATTACATGTATAAGCTGTCTCTGCGAGCCAAAATTACGAACTCGATGAGAGTGAACAAAAGACATGAGTTATTCGGAGCGATAGAGGCTGCTCGGGTGGCTAACGAGCTTGAGCCTTGGCTTCAAGAAAATTGTCCCGGGTTTCATATCGTGAAGGACGGGGCGTATGTTACGCTCAGCGATTCAGAGACCGGGGAGAGCGGATTTGAGCTTATCATCCGGGAGAATCCCTTTGCCCGGGAAGAGGGTGAACGGGTATTTCTGACTGCCGCCTTCACTCAGGAAGCCTTCTCTTCCGGCAGCTCGCGCTCCTTGCTGGAGAATGTAGTCGGGGAGCTGGCGAAGAGGGAAGGCTGCTCGGCAGCCCAAGCCGGGCTAGCCTGGTTCCGGGCTTACTTGGCGATTTCGTTAAGGCCTATGGTCATGATGTATGCAAGGTATGGCATCGCGCTTGAGGCGCATTTGCAGAATAGTGTGGTGAAGCTCGGAGAGAGCGGATATCCGGAGCAATTCTATTATCGGGACAGCCAAGGCTATTATTATGCCAGATCGAGAGTTGGCCTCCTTGAGGAGCTGGTTCCGGGAATCGGTGCTGGACCGAACGTATACGATGACGAGCTGGCGGAGGAGCGTTTCGGCTATTATTTGATCGTCAATCATGTGCTGGGACTGATTCAATCGTTCGGCGTCTTTGGCGTTTTGGATGAAAGAGTACTGCTTATGGAGCTTCGCGCCGAACTGGAGTCTCTAGCCGCAGTACCCGGGGCGCATAACAGGCTTATGCGTGACTGGCTGACGAGCCGCACATTCCGATTCAAGGCGAATTTGCTCACGCGATTGTATGACGTAGATGAATTGGAGACGGAATTGGAGCAGGCTGTTTATGCCGAGATGGATAATCCGTTATGCACCGCGCTTCCTTATCAAGAGGCGATTCGCAAAGCAAGGCTCGTGACCGCGATATGGAGAAGGGAGAGGAAGGCTCAGCAACCCATGCAAGCGTAACAGGAATGGAGAGGTGAAATGAAGCTGCAGGTCCCAATCGGGAAGATTGAAATGAATGTCGTTGCTCGCAGGCAAGTTTTTCGCAAGCTGGTGGAGGCTTTAATCTTTGAAGGCGTGCTGGAAGCCCGCAGTACCGTGTCCTATTCGGCTGGACAGGAAGGGAGAGCGTATAAGGTTGATGTGTATGTGATCAATGGGAGGGATTGGGCAGGGAACCGAGTGATGTATTCCTTTGAAGGCTGGCGGACTTATTCGTTCAGCATGATTCGGATGAGTCAGAACCCGATGTTCCGGAATTGCTTCAAGGCGCACGGTCTGGAAAGCGGGGAAGCGGATAGTGTCGCGCTGTTTCTGGAGGAGACGGTTGCGGCGAATCATCCGGAACTGTCCGTACTGCCTTCCTTTATTGTTGAGCTGGAAGAGACGATACGCAAGCAAGCGCAGTGGATGCAGGAACGGGAATTGCATCAGGAGAGCGAGCTCAAGCTGCTAGGCCGATCGCTTGCAGAGCTGGAGTCCATCTCGACGGAGGGCCATCCCTATCACCCTTGCTATAAATCAAGAATAGGTTTTACCCCTGAGAACAATCGGTCCTATGGGCCCGAGTTTCAGCCGGATGTCCGTTTGTATTGGCTTGCGGCTGCTTATGATGAAGTTATCTGGAATGCCGGGAACGGGAGCGACTGGCGGAATGTAGTTGAAAGAGAGCTGGAGGAAGAGGACCGCAGTCGCTTTTGTGAACAGCTGGCTGGCCTTGGTCTGTCTCCAGAAGGCTATGCTTTTCTTCCGGTGCATCCTTGGCAGTGGGGCTTTCTGCAAGAGAAGCATGCGGACCTGCTTGCGAATCAGAGGATTGTGCCGCTAGGGCATGGCTCAGTGTCCTATCGCCCTCAGCAATCGATTCGAACGCTGTCTTGCGGAAGCGGGGCAGCGCGAGGAGATGTGAAGCTGTCGCTTGGCATCGTTAATACGTCTTCGATGCGACACTTGACGGTACACTCTACGGTAGCAGCACCTGCCGTATCGGATTGGCTTCAAAAGGTGGCGGATTCTGATCCGTTTTTACAGAAGTCGGGACTGATTCTGCTGCATGAATATGCGGGCATTACCTTGCCTGCGGCGAATGGGGCGATCGGGGCGATCTGGCGGGAGAATGTGCAGAACTATTTGCAGCCGGGAGAAGAAGCGGTGCCGTTCTTCACGCTGGCCGCTACAGAAGTGGACGGTAGGGCCTTTATTGACCCGTGGATTGCGAAGTACGGCATGGAGAATTGGTTTCGCCTGCTGTTGCGCCGAAGTGTGATTCCGGTTGTTCATCTGCTTGTCGCTCATGGCATTGTGCTGGAATCGCATGGGCAGAACATGGTGCTGATGCATCGCAATGGCATGCCGGAGCGTGTGGCGCTGCGAGACTTCCATGAGGGAGTCGAATATTACAGGCCATTCCTGGCATCGCCGGAGCTGGTGCCGGACTTTAGCCGTTTGCATTCCGCGTATGCCGGAGGGAAGCCGGGAGATTATTTTGAGATGGGCAGCTTGCAAGATTTGAGTGAGATGCTGATGGATGCGTTATGGTTCATGAATATAGGTACGATCATTACGTTTATGGCAAGCCGGTTCCCAGTTGGGGAGCGGGAGTTATGGGAGATGGTCGCAGCGGAGCTGGAGATGTATCAGGCGTCTTTCCCCGCATTGCGGGAGCGATTCGATTCGCTGGGGCTCTTTGCACCAGAGTATGTGATCGAGCCGCTTGTCCAGCGCAGGCTGTTCGGCGGGACCAAGATTGCGCCACGCCCTGCGCCTAATCCTCTATCACAAGTCCGCCAGTCGGGCGATCCTAACCAAAGGGAGAATTCAACATGTTCGCAGTAAATCATGAGCGGATCAGCCGCTCTATCTATAAGCAAATATTAGACCGTTATGGACAATTGGATAGTTTCCGCTACGGAATAAGTGAAACACGCCGTTATGCGGTATGTGCTTCCGATTCGTTATTTGCATTGACGATGATTTTATTCTTGCGAGAGAGGGGCTTGTCTGTCCTGCCGCTGCACGGGGATACGCCGATAGAGACGGCATCACGGCTGGCGGAGCGGGCTGGGTGCACCGGGTTATTCTATGGGGCGGCGGAGCAGTATTACCCGCTGGATGCATCGGCTGTCCATACGGATGGACCTCCTTCGATCTATCAATTCAGCTCCGGCACGACGGGTGAGCCGAAGCTGATTCGGCGTTCATGGGAAGAGATTAACGTGGAAATTACTGCTTACAATGATCGGATTGCGGCTCATGCGCTCGCGGAGGATACGCCAGTTGTGCTAGCTTCGATTACGCATGCATATGGCTTGATCTCAGGTGTCTTGTCCGCACTGGAGCGGGGAGTGGAGCCGGTTGTCATGAACGGCAAGGGCCCGAAAGCGATCGCGCAATGTTTGAAGGCGATCCCGAATCATTTGCTTTACTCAGTGCCCGCGCTCCTGCAAGGACTTGGCCCCCTGTTCGAGTATGGAGGCGTCAAGCTGTGCAGCGTTATGAGCTCAGGTGCGCCTATGTCGCCTATTCTGTATGAGCATTACAGTCAGGCGTCGGCCTTGCTGCTTCAGCAATATGGCTGTACGGAGGCAGGCTGCGCGAGTCTTGCTGTGGGGATGAAATCCTATGACGATCTGGGCACTCCGCTGGGGCATCTGACCATTCAAGCGACGGCTGAGCCGTCGGAGATGATCATCTCTGTAGGCGAAAGGACTATTCCGACTGGAGATTTGGGCTGTTCGTTCGGCGGGGGAAACATCCGGTTTCTGGGAAGAATTGATGATTTGATCAATGTATCAGGGTTGAAGGTGACGCCCGCTGAGGTCGAAGAGGTGATTTGCAGACTGGAAGGCGTTATCGAAGCCGTCGTCTATCGAGGCATTCACCCTATTAACGGAGAGTTGGTCCGAGCGCAAGTCGTCGCAGCGGATAACGTGACGGCAGGGGATGTGCGGGAGTGGTGTCTGAGGCATCTGCCGCCTTACAAAGCGCCATCAGAAGTGCGAATGACTGCAAGCATTCCAAGAATGCCGTCAGGCAAGATAAGCCGCAAGCTGCTGGAGCAGGAAGGAGTTTGACCAAAATGATGAAACGTACACGGGAAGCTTTGAAGAGCGAGCTGCAAGGGCTCATACGCCATAAGTTTAAAATAAACGTCGATGAGCTGCATGACGGACTAAGATTGAATGAAGATTTGGCTGTCGATTCCATTATGATTGTGCAATTAATCGTATTTCTTGAGGTGGAGCTTAAGCTGCAAGTGCCGGATGATCAGGTCGATCCCAGAACATTCGCTACAGTTGGTTCATTGCTTGATTTCATGCAAAGTCTGGAGCCTTATCCGGAGGAAGCGCCTGATGAGGAGCAGCCTGTAGAGATGGTGAACCGCGCATGGTGATCAAAGAAGAAGTCAGCATTAAGGTTCATTGTATCGTCAGCTGTTTGTGCGAGGTGATTCGCGAGCGAAGCGATTATGATTACCGCCCGTTTTATATAGGCTTATGGGATGCTCCATTCGACGTCACAGATGACGGGCAAATTACGTACTATCAGCATGATCTTGATCACAGCCATTACTTCCAATGGTATGAAAAGCTGTTCGGAGCCCCTGTCCATGAATGGTACGATGCGGCTTTGCCCAGAGAAGTTAATTTGGAGCGCATGCTGGAACTGATCGAAAACTGTCCGCCCGATCGCTATGTGATCGCGCAGATTGATCTATCTCTCATGCCGGAGCGCGAGAACAAATTTCATCAAAAGCCGTTCCCGCATTTCCTCATTCTGGCCAAGACGGAGCGCGAGGACGAGTGGCAAATGATCGATGCCGACTTCAGATGGCAGGGCATTGTTCAGAAGGAGAGAGTCATCCAAGCTTTCTTGGAGAATCCGTTCGGAGGCGGCTTCTACGTTGATTCGGAGCGCATTATGGAGCCGACGCGCGAGGCAGTCGCAGCATATTTCCAGGATGTATTCCGCTGGGAGAACGAGCTGACGGATACGCTGCGGAACCGGCTAGCGGCTATCGGCAGGGGTGAAACTGGATTTACCGTGGATATGGTAGAGAAGGCGGTCAAGCAATTGCCCGTATTGGCGATACGCAAGTACAGCTACGAGCATGCGCTCATGTACTTTATTGAAGAAACAGGTTCGAGCGACGAGACGTTCGAAGCCTATACGGATAAGGTGGAGTTGCTAGTACGCGGCTTCCATAACGTTCAGTATCAAGGCATGAAGTTTGCGATGATCGGCAACGGCAGTCAACTGCCTACCATTCTGAGAAAGCTTGAAGAGATGGATAAGTTAGAGAAGGAAATCAAACACGAGCTGTACCGGTTGTACAGCCTGTGGGAGGCGATGCCATGAAGTATTCCTTCTGTACGATCTCGTTCCGGCATCAGCTGATTTCCTTCGCCGAGCTGCTCCGGTTTATGAGAAAGAAGCAATTCGAAGGCATCGAGATATGGGGCGTACATGCGATGGGTCTGTATGAGCATGAGCGCAAGGAGACTCAGGAGCTGCTGCATGGCATGGCGGGAGACGATCTGGCTGTGTCGATGCTCAGCGATTATTTGGATATCGATTCGGAGGAGAGCTTCGCCCGGTCGGAGCGAAAGTGTGAACAGCTGATCCGGCTGGCGCATTGGATGGAGACACCGCGAATACGGACCTTTGCCGGGAACAAGTCGAGCCGCGGTGTGACGATTGCGGAGCGAGATGTGTACACGGAGCGGCTAAGAAGGCTGTGCCGCATGTGCGGGGAAGAGGGCGTGCAGTTGGTCGTCGAGACGCATCCCGGCACGCTGGCCGATGATCTGGATTCCACGTTGACGCTGCTGTCGGATATCGGCCAGGACTCGCTTCGACTGAACTTCGATGTGCTTCATGTATGGGAATATGGTGGAGACCTGCTGCACATGCTGCATGTGCTGGAGCCGTGGATCGATCACTTCCACTTCAAGAACATCGCATCGCCAAGCCAGGTTGGCTTGTTCAACCCCGGGAATATCTATTCCGCTTCCGGCGACCGCGAGGGTATGGTGCCGCTGCACCAAGGCTTCCTCGACTACCGGAAGCTGCTGGAGGAAACCTCCCATCTCGATTGTTACGCTTCGCTGGAATGGTTTGGTCCCTCGCCGCTAAGCGCGCTGGCAGAGGATATCGACTGGCTGCATAAGCAGCGGTATAGCTTGGTGCGGGGGTAGCATGGAGTGAATTTCTGTTGTCTAGGTCGTAATGACTTGGGCAACATTTTTTTTGAACTTTTTTGTCTTGTTCAAGATCGCGTCTTCTAGAAAGGATAATAAAATAAAAGAAATTTATATTGTAATTTACAAAATTTAAAATATACAATTTTGTGGTTACAATATACTTTTTTTGGGGGTGAAAAATGAAAGGTAAAAAAGTATTCTTAATCATCTCCACCGTCTTCATATTATTGTTAGTAGTGACTCCTACTCAATACATACCAATCAATGAAAGGCGGTGGAACAAACAGTCAAATCAGAAATACACTGTATATTTGAAATATTCTATACCCCCCAACTCTGTATATCGTTGAGGCATTTGATTATGCAGTAAAAAAGTGGAACAGTGCCCGCAATAATACAAAATTTAATTTATCAGACTCAAATACCTCGAGTCCTTTTTTCGTAGCTGCTTCGTGTCGCACTTCATATTACAATTCATCTTTAAAATATATTTTGTTAAATTCACTCCATCCGAATGCTTCTTCTAAATTAAATACAAGGGGGAGTACAGCTACACATGAAGTTGGCCATGCTATAGGCTTAGGTCATGAATTAGTTAAAACTGCAGTCATGAATCATAGTAGGAACAGAGAAATTATCGTAGATCCTCAAACTGACGATATTAATAGCGTAAATGATATAAAGATAAAGCTTAAGAAGAATCTTCTGGTCGATAAGGCTTTTACCCTGCTTTGGTGGCCGAATAAACTTGAAACCCTAATTCCTTTAGGGCCAAACTATCAACATAAGCATCAAAGACTCATACAGAATTTTCTTGGTCTATATAGTCATCTAACGTATTTGGCAGTAAATGAATTTGGTGTCTATTCTCACCTTCGATATATGGCATACATGCTCATCTCCTTTGATATAGAGATTCGATAAAGGACATGCCAAAAAACAAAGGTTATTAAATAATTGTTAGACAGACTGACGTATGGTTTGATGAGGAGGGGCTGAAATTTCTCAGCCATTTACTCTAGCTCAAAGACAAATACCGGTAGTTGGTTTTTTTTTGAAGATAATATCCAATTATACAGATATGCTTGTTGACACTGTTAATATATGATATTGATTGAAGTAATACTTTCCAGTAATAAAAAATATTTAAGGGGATGAGCGCGTGACCACAAGTAACTACAAGTTATATCGTATTGTATCAGCAATTATTATTAAAGAAGATTCTATACTTTTGGTGAAAAGTGGAGAAGAAGGAATGGAAAATTGGGGTCTCCCTGGAGGACAAATCGAGTTAGATGAAACATTACTAGATGCGCTAGAAAGAGAAGCTCAGGAAGAAGTTGGACTTAGGATAGAAAAAAATTCTTCTAAATTAGCATACATTCATGAAAGCTATATTCCTCAATTTCAAGCACATTCTATTGTAACGACATTTTTAGTAAATAGATATGAAAAAGACATACCCACAATTAATGATCCAGATGGAGAAATAAGTGAGATAAAATGGGTGAAATTAAATGAAGTGTCGGAGTATATAACAAATGATAAAGTTGCAAAACCACTTTTAGATTATCTTGATAATAATACATTGGGGTACTATCTTGATCCGGAGATGAAATGGTGAAAAATATTCAGTTATAGCGAAAGGAAAGGGGGAAAATATATGGATGCAACAGAAGCACAAGAAAATCAATTTAAGATAGAGGAGATTCTGATACTAAAGCTTTCCAAATTAGTCCCATCCGAAGAAGAATTAAAATTTTGCTCGAACTTAATAATCAACATGAAAAAATTTGACTGGGAAGTATTTGTCAATCATTTGTTCAATCATAAAGTTGCTCCAATTGTTTTTAGAAACTTTATTAAGTACAACATAAAATTACCATACTCGCATTGGTACAATGTGCTGGATTTATTTTATGCAGCAAATAATCAAAGAAATAACTTCATGAATGAGACACTTATAAATGTTGTTAGTGAATTAAACAAATTAGGAATAAGGTGTGTACTATTAAAGGGTGCAATGTTAAATCAGTTAGTATATAAGGATCAGGGGCTAAAGTTTAGCAATGATATTGACATTCTGGTTGAAACTAAGAATATTGATGATGTGATAGAGGTATTTGTTAAATTTGGATTTGTGCAAGGAGAGTATAACTACTTTAAAAATGTAATTGAAAAAGCATCAAGAAAAAAAATTCTTTTTCAACGAATGACGACTCATGAGATATTTCCTTTAATGAAACAAAGCGAACACGATTATTGCAAAGTAATGATAGTTGATGTTCATTTTGATATATTTACACACGCTAAGAATATGCGTCTAAGTTTTGATATAACTCGGGTTTTTGAAACAATTCAAAAGAACTTCTTTAAAAATGAAAAAAGTGAATGGTATTCAATGAGTTCTGAATTTAACTTAGTGCATCTCTGTGCACATATTTATCAAGATGCAACAATGATACATTCTATAAAATCTAAGAAAGATATACAAATTATTAAATATATGGATTTGTATGAATACATTAAATTTAGCTACTTAAAGATTGATTGGAGTAATTTAGAAAAATTAATTCATGAAAATCAATTCAACAAATTAGTTTATTATGCGTTGTTTCATATGCAATTGATTTATGGAAATTGTCTCCCGGAAAAATTTATAAATAACATTAAGCCTGAGGATACTCAATACTTGAATAAATTTGGTTTTGAGGAAGAACTGTACATGGAGTGGGAAACAGACTTTTATGGTCGAATTTTTGATTTAAATAGAAATGAACAAATATCGAAAATTTCTCAAGATAGTATTATAGAAAGTGAAAAATATACAAATTTTCTAAAATTAATATGAGTATATAAGGTGGAATGTTACATAATGGTGGACCCGAATAGAAAAATAATAGCTACTATCGGACCAAGTAGTTCGTCAATTGAAGTTATTAAAGAAATGATATTGGCGGGAATGCGTATTGTTAGGTTAAATTTTTCGTATAACTCTCATGAAGAGCATCTGGAAAGAATCAAAACAATTAGAAGGGCGGCAGATATTGTTGGTATTCCGGTCCAAATAATGCTCGATACAAAAGGGTATGAATTTAGAATTACCGCATTCAAAATGTTTGAACTTATGGAAAATGATATATGTAAAATCCACATAGCGAAATCCCATGAAATTTTGGAAGTAAATTATTATATCGACAAATTAACTATAATAATACAGAAAGAAATTGTTATTCGTACTGGGCAAATGATAATGATAAGAGATGGACTTGTACAACTTGAAGTAGTAGATAATAATGACGGATGGTTAACTTGTAAAGTAATTCGAGGTGGGCTTGTAAAAGACAAATATAAAGTTAATTTTCCAGGATTGAATATTAATAGATGTGTTACTGAAAAAGACATAGATGATATTCTATTCGGCCTTGATCAGGGAGTAAATTTTATTGCCGTATCGTATGTTCAAACTGGTGAAGATTTAGAAATTGTGAGAAGACTCATTGATAACACAGACATTAAAATAATGGCAAAAATTGAAACTAAAT
Organism: Paenibacillus sp. J31R120; assembly: GCF_056269225.1. Lineage (NCBI taxonomy): Bacteria > Bacillati > Bacillota > Bacilli > Caryophanales > Paenibacillaceae > Paenibacillus > Paenibacillus sp. J31R120. The sequence continues at coordinate 398,065 of NZ_JBWDNN010000004.1, forward strand.
TAGGTGTTGAAAACATAAATTCAATAATTGATGCAGCAGACACAATTATTGTAGCTAGGGGAGATCTCTTAGCAGAGACTGATTTTTTCGAAGTTCCAATCTTACAGAGAGAGATATTGAGAAAATGTAAAGAAAATAAAAAAGAAGTAATCCTAGCTACTGGATTACTAGATTCAATGATGACAGACATCCTGCCTACAAGATCCGAAGCCTCTGATATATACCATGCCTATGAAAATGGATTTAATGGATTTATGTTGACTGGTGAGACAGCTGCTGGAAATCATCCAGTTAGTTGTATCAAAGTTCTTAATAAAATAATAACACACGCCTTCAAATTTAAATATCAATGAAGACTCATTTTAGGGTTTAACAAGGCAAACTACCTCAATTTTTCTACTCAGGCCACCACAGCTATTAAAGACAACTACCACTCCTTAAGAAAATACTTAAATCATAATGAAAAACTGTGTAAATTTTAGTTATTTGCTTTATGAAGGAGCAAAATTAATTTATGTATAAAATCTCAATTTAGGTGTTTTTATATGAGTTTTTATTGACTCAAGGAGGGAATAATGTGGAAAATCAATTTGAAAAGATGTTTAAGCTTAAATCCATCTTACTTACTGAAGGACTTAATATTTCGGAAAATATAAAGAAAATTAGTAGATACCATAATAAGAGTATACAACTGTATTCACACAGTAAAGAAAATATAGATTTTTTAATACCGGATGACCTTATCTTAATGCCAGAAACGCACGTCGGAAATCCTATCATATCAAGAGTTCGTTACAACTCCTTTTCAAAATGGTTACTTGATTGTGATGATCTCAATGTTTATGTTACTGATGGAAAAAACAGAGTAAATGTAACATTACCACCTGATCCATTTTTTTCAAATATTTATCTTCAAGATAAAACACCACTCAATAAGTTGGTTCAAAAACTTGGTATAGATTTATTGGGAATAGTACCGAGTAATTATTGTTTTTATTTTGGACAAAATTTGCAATGTAAGTTTTGTGAAATTGTGCCTACTTACAAGCAATATAGGCCATACAATATGGCCAAAAAAAATTCAGAAATTATAAAAGAGAGTTGCAGTCTATCATTTGAATCTAACATGGATTTGAAACACTTGGTTATCACATCAGGGAATATCCATTCTTATGATTACACAGTGAACGAATTTATCAAAATTGGGGAAGCGTTAAGAGAAGTAAAAGAAAAGTATCGATTTGATCTTGTAGCGACATTAATGCCGCCAGATGACTTTAAATTAATTGAAAAATTAAAAGATTCAGGATTTGATAAAGTGTATTTTCCTATTGAAGTATACAATGAACGATTATTTGAAGTAATGACTCCTGGCAAAGCACAATATGGGTATAAAAAACTGCTTGATGCATTACAGTATTCTGTTGATGTATTTGGAAAAGGCGCAGTCTATTCCAACCTTATATATGGTTTGCAATCAATGTCACCAAATCTAGTCTCGAAATTCAATCCTTCATTAGAAAACGATTTGTGTGTAGAAGGAACTCAGTTTCTTTTGGGATTAAATATAGTACCAACGTATACAATCTATCATTTCTCAGGTCATAATCAGATTGGAGAGATATCTTTAAACTCAGAATATACATTTGAATTTTTTAAGCAATATGGTGAATTAATTATGCAGTCTGAAATCATCCCGGAAAGTAGAAATGCTGTTATATTCAGCCTAGGTTCATTAACTAACACATTATATAATGACGGTTATTGTTTTGAGAAATTGAATAAAGAACTAAATAAAGAGCTAAATAAAGAACTGAAGGGATCTGGTGTTTAATGTCACTTATAATTTTAATGATATCGGCATTCATTTTTGGAGCTATAGCTAAATATGCTGATCTATTAAATGAACATGGACTTCAGCCTCCTTTTAAATTTATGAAATTACTCTCAGGAATAATATGGGGAACAGCTGGTTGTATTATCGTCTATTCAAGCCCGCACCTTGCAATTATGTATACCTCATTTATACTATATTGGTTTTTAAGAATAAAATTAGAGTATACAAATCATGCTATTGCTGGAGTCATGATTATTGGTACATCAATCTATATTCATGGTAGTTTTTTTGAATACAGCAGCTATTTTTCAATACTACTATTACTGTATGTATTCACAGGTTACCTGCAAGCGTATCTAAAAAAAAGGATAGTCTCATTAAAATCTTTTCTTAGGTTAAGGTTACAAATATATTTAATTCCTTTGGGTTATTCTATATCAATAGGTGAATACACTCCATTTTATGTAACCATAATGGGTATGGTTGGGACTGAATTAATGCATTTTTTGTATAAAAAATATGAATCGGATGTAAGAGATACAGTACAAATAGAACAGACAACATAAAGATGAGGTGATACCTTGCGTTCTCGGTCATCAATTACAGACATTGAAAAGTTACCAATCAATAAAAAAGTACTGGTAATTGCACCACATCCTGATGATGAAATTTTTGGATGTGGTGGATCAATTATACAGCATAGTATGTTAAATCATAATGTATCAGTAGTATATCTAACTTTCGGTGAGAGGGGATTGAAAGAAATCCCTCTCCTAGAAGCGATTGATGTTAGAAAAAAAGAATCAGGGTCTGTTTGTGAAAAAATTAGAGTAAGCGAGGTATATTATTTAGGATTTAAGGATAAAGGAATTCTTGTTAATTCTGAATCTATAGAAAAGTTGAGAGGCATTATAGACTCAGTTGATCCTTCTCTTATATATCTTCCTCATTTTAATGATCAGCATCCAGATCATATTGCTGCAAATTATCTTTTATTCAACTCACTAAATAATAGCCATTATAATCCAAAAATTGCAGCGTATGAAGTATGGAATTTATTGGAGGCAAATAGTTATATTTATATAACAGATATTATAGATAAAAAAATTGAACTAATAAGAATGTATAAAAGTCAAATTAAACAATTCGATTATGAAAGATATATTATAGCGATTAATTCTTTACGAGGATGTCAAGCGGATTTTTTTAATAGTTCTATAAACATTAATAACTTCACTTACGCTGAAGCATTTATTATCGAACAGTTTAATGTTTATTCGAACAAGCTAGAAAAAATTATTAGGAGTAATGGATGAATGGAAATGTCTCAAACTAAATATCAAGTTGCTGGGAAGATCATGGGTGAAATGTTTTCAAATCAGAAGTATCAGAGCGGTACTAAACAAGAGTGTGATTTCTTAATTGATAAGTTACTAATGAAACCCAAAAGTCAAATTCTCGATATTGGTTGTGGAGTTGGTCGTCACTTAATAAATTTTGCAGAACACGGGCTATACGGAACTGGAATTGACATTTCGGAGAAATTGATAGAGATTGCAAATTCAAATAGCAGTATGTTAAGAGATAGAATAAGCTTTCAAGTATTTGATGCATTAAGCATTACTTTTGAAAATGAATTTGATTATGCAATTTCACTATTTACAGGGGCTTTTGGTGTGATGAATTCTCCGGAGGAAAATTTTAAGGTACTTTTGAACATGTCACGTGCTTTGAAACCAAACGGAAAATTTGCAATAACAGCTAGAAACTCCATTTATTGCGTTAATAGTGAGTCGGAAAAAAACAACAAGATTGATTTTATCGAGAATAAAGTTTGGAGTAATATAACCGCCACTGGAGTGGAAGGAGAGTTAAAGACAACATTCACTTGGTATACATATACTTCTTCTGAGCTAATTATGTTATTGAAACTTGTAGGATTGAAGGTTACAGGTATTTTTGACTCAGCCAGCGGAGCTGTGGGTGAGTTAAAATTCGATAATAAAAGCAAAGAAATGATGATTATTGGATATAAGAACTAGTATATGGAGGCTTCATCTATGCGGTTTGGAATAAAGTGGCATGCCCATATATTTGGAAATGGAAGCGTTGCAGGTGTCTCACGTGAAATAACGAAAGCACTATATAACTCAGGGGCATCTATATGTATTAATAATGTAAATAACACAAAAAATATTGCAGAATTGATCATGGATTCAGAGTGTGATAGGAACCTATTAATGGAACTATGTAAGAAGCAATTAAATAATATTGAGCCTTTAGTAAATATTAGATTTGCTAAGAAACAACAAAATGAAACGTTTAATTCTATCATAAATCATAGTGGAGTAAAAGTATTGAAATTAGCACTCCCATTTAATTTAACTTTTTCAGAAATAAACAGCAAAAATGTTAGCAGTTATTTTGATAAAATTTGGGCAAACTCTTCCTATGTAGCGGAGAGCCTATTGGAAATGGGAATAGATAATAAGCTAATTGACATAGTCCCACATGGTATAAATACAACAATATTTAAACCAAATACATTGAGAAAATTTAATAGTGAGGGTGAAAAGTATACTTTTTTGAATGTAAGTATACCTCATATTGAACTTAAAGGTTTGGATATATTGGTAAAAGCCTATTTTGAGGAGTTTAAACAAAATGATGACGTTCGTTTGATACTAAAGATGAGATATGACGACTTTAGAAATACTTCTTTCAAAAGATGGGTAAGCGAGATTAGTACTAAAAACGGATCAAAAGCAGAACTTACTATATTGAATTCATATAGTACTCCTAAAGACATGGCTCGCCTATATAATTCTTGTGACTGTTATATTCAGCCATCTAGGTCAGAATCTTTTGGTTTGCCTGTACTTGAAGCTATGGCTTGTGGATTACCAACTATTGTTAACCATGCAGGGGGGATGTTGGATTATTGCGCCCCTATGTCTACTTTATTTGTTAGAAATACTTCTGAAGCATTGTCGAAGAATCAGTACTCTTTACCGCGATGGTTCATTCCAAATATAGATGATTTAAGAAGTAAAATGAGAAAGATGTATGATAACAGAATGTATTCAATAGAAATGGGGAAAAAGGCGCATAATCATGTTTCAATGAATTATTCATGGGATCGTATATCGGAAATTATTATTAATAAATGTGAACAATTAGTTTCGTATTGAGAGGGGTAAATGATGATTACTATGATACAAGGCATAAGTTCAAACACCGGGAAAAGTGTAATTACAAAAGCCTTTGCTCGTTTATTAACAGACAAGGGCTACAATGTAGGGACGTTTAAACCTATCTTGGTATGCAAGGACATTATCCATGAGGGACTTTTGTTCACTGATATTAGAATGATTGCAGCAGTAGAAGCTTGTAGAAAAAGACTTTCGATCATTAATAATCCTATTCAAATTGTTCCTTTTGGTTTAGATGGAAATTTTTCAAAGTATGTTGGGAAACTATATATTGAGAAGAATTATGAATGTGAAGTTGAAATGTTAGGATTTGACAACCCATACTTTAGAACACTATCAAAGAATGTAAAAAATAAAATCAATGATGCTATATCGACCAACTTACATGAGTTATTGCGAGAAAGCGATAAAGTAATAATTGAAGGGGCTGGAAGTCCTACTGATTTAATGGAAGAGGATTTAACTAATTATAAAATTGTAGAGAACTTTGACGTAAAAACGATTTTAGTAACAAAAGTTTCTTCAGGAGGTGCGGTGTCTGGCTTAATGGGAATGTACCAACTTTTACCTGGGATTATTAAAGCCTCTGTTACAGGGTTTATTTTGAATGATGTAATAGGAGCGGAAGAAAAAGTTTTGGAAATGGAATTGTTTTTAGAAAAAACATTAGGGATCAAATCTTTAGGTAGATTTCCTCATATTTGGTTAAAGATTCAAAACCTTAGTTCCGAGGAACAGTTAAATCACCTATCTAAAAATTTCGAAAAAAACATTCGATGGAATGACTTTTAATGAGGTGAAGTTGGTGAAAGAAATTGAAAAGCGAAAATATGATCATGTAATGATATGTCTTCAAGAGAATACTAAAAGTAAACTGACAAATGGATTTGATGACTATATATTCAGTCATAATGCACTTCCAGAAATAGATTATAAAGATATAGTATTGAAAACTGAATTTTTGAACAAGACGATTAATATGCCCTTTTTAATTAGTTCAATGACTGGTGGAATGCAATTTGCAGAAAGGATAAATAAAAACTTAGCAATAATAGCTGAAAGAAAGAACATTCCCTTTTGTCTTGGCTCTTTAAGAGCCGCCTTGGAAAATAAAGAACTATTAAGTTCATATCAAGTCAGAAAATATGCACCGTCTGTTTCAATAATTTCAAATATTGGCGCTGTCCAATTAAATACAGGTTACGGTATAGATGAAATTATAAATTCAGTGAAATGTGTTGAAGCAGATGCTCTCGTACTTCATTTAAATGGTTTGCAAGAAGTCTTACAGGAACATGGAGATACAAATTTCAAAAATTTATTATTGAAGATTGAAACACTTTGTAGTCGTCTTCCTTTTCCGATTGGAGTCAAAGAGGTTGGTTGGGGTATTAGTTCAACTGTGGCCAAAAAGTTGCTTGAAGTAGGTGTCAGTTTTATTGACGTTGCAGGTGCTGGCGGGACATCATGGTCATTAGTTGAAGGCAAACGGACAAAAAATTTAATTAAAGAAAAAGTGTCTCAGACATTTGCTGAGTGGGGGATACCTACAGCAAGGTGTTTATTGGATATAAGAGGAGCACTGAAAAATTCTGGGTTTGATTTTACTCTAATAGCAAGTGGAGGGGTTAGAAATGGTCTTGATGCTGCAAAAGCCCTATGCTTAGGCGCGGATATAGTTGGTTTTGGGAAGGTTATCCTTGAGAGTGCAGCAAAGTCCACAGAGGTATTAGAATTAACTTTTGAACAATTTGAACTTGAACTTAGAATGTCTTTATTTGGATTAGGTTTAGATAGCATTGAGAGTCTAAAAGGTAATTTGCCGCTATTAACATATGTAAATTAGTCTATTGCCTAGAATGAAACGGAGAGGTAATTAATATGAGTGTAATTATATTCAAAAAAAGAACAAGCACTTCTGCTATAAGTCTAATTAAAAGTACTAGTACATCACTATATGAAGAATAATAAAAAAGTAGTATTTTGTGGTCCAAGTGGTTCTGGCAAATCTACGTCTGCTATATTATTGAAGAAACTACTGAATTCTAAAGGTAAGAATGCTGAAATTATTAAAGTAGCGCAACCGGTGTTAGAGGTACAAGAAGTATTCTTTAAAATTGCCAAGGTGAATAATTTTCGAGACAATCAATTACTACGGAATATTTCTGAAGAATTTGTTAGGTTAAGCAACAATGAACACTTTCTTGTTGATAGATTCATAAATAATGTAGCAAAAAGCGAAGCGGATTTTATTATTAATGATGATGTAAGGAATATTGGAGAAGCATACAGAAGATTAAGCAAAGAGAAGTTTTTATTTGTTAAAGTTTGGTGTCCGTTAGTAATTAGGCAGGTACGTTTGGAAATAAGAAGTGATTTAACAACAATAAACCGATATGATGACTATGAAGAATCAAATTATTATTTTGAAATTAATAATTCAAAAGACAAAGAATATTTAGAGATGCAGATTGAAACTCTTTCGACACTTCTATTGAATGAATAGTAAATCGTTTTGTTATTACCTGAATCCGTGACGAGCTTCTAACAAAAGCCATAGATTTATAGATATATTAAGCGTAAATGGAGATAATAATGTGTTTTGCTCCTACTCCAATTTGCATCACTGAGGTGAATGACAATGGTTCTAAATTTACGCTTGAAACTTCCAGCGACTATCTGACATCACGCGCCGGTCTCGTTATTGCCGGTTAGATGCGATCTTACGCAATAAAATAAACGACTGAACCAGACCGTGCTCGATCATGTGAAAGTTCCGCTCATTTCAATTCGGACAAAGTCCGTGCCTAGATCGGGTTGCTTTGTCAGGGCATGAGTGACATCGATCATATCGAACCTTACCGCAATGATCGCTTTTTCCCGTAAGTGCTCGGGAAAAGAAAGATGAAATCCGCGACGACGATGCACTAGCATTTAAACGCGCTGTTCCAGGCGGGGAGTGGCAAAAGATCCTTCTTGAAGAGTCGGTTCACCAGTTGCTTCATTTTCAAGCTCCGCTTACCCCCTTGTCCGATAAGCTGTTGATGGCAATACTTCCTCTTAGATGCCGCTCAATCTGGACGTTTTCCTTCTGACATCTCCGCTACAAAGAAAGAAGGCGTCTCGCGAACCTATTGGGGATTTGATGGCGAAAGCATGAACGACATGTTTCCGCTTGGGGCATTTCGTTTTCAGATTGAAAGCGAAAACTCAAAGCAAAATGAAGTTGGGGATGGATAAAGTAATCGCTGGCGTCACGAATGCAGATGCTGTTTAAGCCTCACAAAAAAATTATTGAATAATTTCCAGTTAGTGATGTATAATGTATGTAATGATAAAAATAAACTATTTTTATAATAAAAGCATATTTTTTATATAATCAAACGTAAATCACTTTTTGTTATTGTTGCTTTTTCCGTTTAATCTGGGGTTAATTATATTCGCTAAGCGAAAGGCGGTTCTAACTTGAATTACATAAATAAAATAGTACCTTTCAACGAATTCTGGATGAATTGCATTTTAAATTCCGCCTATTCGATCGCCGTTACCAGACATAATAGTTACACTGATGCCGCTTACATCAATAATTATTCATACAGTAGTTGGGAGGCTGCTATTGATTCGGAGTTTATCAGCCCGACGATTGAAGTGTTGAATTATGCTGATAACTGGGACAAATTTGTGCTGAGTGAAGTTATTGAATCGGAACTGCCGATTTTCTTTGAGGATACGCAGAACTTTACAACAGAACTACATAAGATCATTTCAGAACAAAAAATAATTAAACTCCATGTAGATCTTTTCTATTGGTTACCAAAAAACATTGCTTGGAATCGCTTCCATATGAGCCATTACGCAATAATAAATGGCTACGATGCAGAGAAACGGGAGTATTTTATTTTGGATGATGATATAGATGGATATGGAGTGCATGTAATCCCCGAGGAAAGATTAGTTAAGGCTTTTCACAATTCAAATGCAATGATTAATCCTAACCCGACAACTCCGCATGCGTATGTTTATTGTATCCGTGACAGCATCGCTCCTTACACTATAAATATAACTGAGGTAATAGGCCATGCCAAAAGACTAGCAGGGGAACTATCTGTATTTTCATTCAAAAATTTGTGGAATTTCAAAGAAAACAATAAGGACGATTTTAATGAGTACATTAATATCTCTCTAATAGGGATTAACATTATAGAAAACAGGCATACTGGCAACGAGTTTTTGATAAAAAGGCTAGTAGAGTTGGAATTGATCGACAGTACGACATTTGAAAACATGAAAGCAAAATTGCTGAAATTGCAAAGAGGGTGGAAAGCGATTAAACAAGTGTTCATTAATTGCATGGTATCAAACTCGAAAGAAATTAATGTAGATTTAATAAGAAGCAAAGCTAATGAAATGTTGGGCATAGAGATAGAAATGTGGTCAGTCTTATTAGAGGAAGAAAATAAGGGAGTGCGAGTATGAACGAAATACGTGAGAAAATCAGAAGTATATTTCTGAATTATGGAGTAGGCATTAAAGAGTCTGATGAAGAGACGCTAATTGATGATGTGATGGGCATTGATTCGATTTCATATATTCAAATATTAAATCATATTGCAAGAGATTTCGGGTTTAGAATTGATGATTCAGATCTGTTTTCTGCTGATCTAACCACGTTTAGTCAAATAGTAGAATTCTCAATAAGTAAAACCTCTAGTTCATAGCATTCCATATACTCATACATTCATGGAGGGATAAATGTGAAGCCTGCTATTTCGGTTATCATTCCTACTTATAACAGACTTGTTGGATTGGAACATACATTGAAATCATTAGTAAACCAAGAATTAGATAAAGAAAGTTATGAAGTGCTTGTATGTGATGACGGTTCGAAAGAGGATACTTACTTCATTGTGAAAAAATTTGAGGACGACTTAAATATTTATTATCAATATCAAGAAGACAAAGGATTTCGAGCGGCGGCTGCCAGAAACATGGGGATCAGGAAGGCCAAGGGCGATGTATGTCTTTTTATTGATAACGGAATAATTCTTCATAACAATGCTTTGAACGAACATATCAGAATTCATAATGAATCAAGTCGTGCCTGTGCTGTTGTGGGTTATGTGTATGGATTTGATGTTTTTGAAAGTAATGAAGATGAAATCAAAAAAGTCGTAGAAAACACGAGTATTGAGAATGCCATTCACATATTAAGTGAAAAGGGCATCGGAGATGTAAGAGAAAAATTTTATATGGAATTTTCAGATGACATCGATCAAATGCCTGCGCCATTTGTGCTGTTTTGGACATGCCATGTGTCTATGAGCAGAAAATCATTGATTGATATTGGAATGTTTGATGAAAGCTTCACGACCTGGGGGGGAGAAGACATAGATATAGGAATAGCATTACAACAATACGGTGCGAAATTTGTGTTAGCTAGAAATGCAATGAGTATTCACTACCCTCATAAAAAAGAATTTGATTTTGCGAATGAAAGTGATATAGCGGATCGTCATGTTGATGAGAAAAAAGAATACTTGTACCGAAAGTATCCGACGAGAGCAGTTTATTTATGGACACAATCAAACGATGATGTCGAGTTGAATAAAATATTGATTGATGAAATAACAACCATAAACCACCCACGATGAGTGTTTAGCTGCTAAAGAGAAAGGAGTGGTGAATATGGAAATGGTTTTTAAAAATTCCTCCTTAAACTACTTGAATTGTAGGAAAATTCAAGTAGCAAATTATTTTCACAGTATAGGTCTCTCTTACAAGTTTTTTTATTATGTGGCTTTAGAAAACACTGATAAGGTACTTGTTGAGACCATTAAAATGAGAAAACGTAAATGGAAATATCAATCTAATGTACTATTAGATTCGGAAATGAATGAGTTAGGCATTAAACCGATAAGAATTCCGTTTGAAAAACTTAGTGATATTAAAAATATTGTTCATGAACTTCTAGAAAGGAAATTACCCGTTTTTTTATGGGTTCAAGCTTCAGAAGTGAAACATAATCCAAACCTCGACCGTGAGTCTAAACATTCGGTCGTGTTAACGGAATATTCGGAAAAAGTTGACGTATACCAAATTCGAGACATTCCTTTTTTCTCAGAGGTGTTCTATAAATTCAATGATATGGAAAAAATGTGCAACGGTATTCCCGAGGAAAGAAGGGCCATATTGTATTTTGAGTTTTCCGATGAACCTTTGGAAACTAAGAGATTAGAAAGTAAACTTAAATCATATATCCACGATTATAAAGATAGTTTAGAGTTTTTCGAATATATGAAGGAAGTTTTTTTGTTGTGTGAAAAGAAGTACAGGAATCTTAAGGAAGACTTCCATTACATTGATGACGCATTAAGTATCATCGCAGGTTCAAGATTTTTATTTGCCAATGCATTGAAGGAATTCAAATGGAACGAAGTTTATTATAGATTATTTATGATAATTTCTGAAAATGTTGAGAAACTAAAGTTAATGATCTCAATTGGTTTAATTAAGAAGAAATACGACTATAAGAAAATAGTTATAGTTATAGATAAACTAAAGAAAATGGAGCATGAGGCGATATTTTTATTGAAAAACAACTTGGGAAAAAGTGATGAAGAATTATTTCGAACAACTTCAAACTTGAAGATTCAACGACCTAATAAACCAGTCTTGCATAAGTTTAATAGCACTAATATGAAAATTATATGGGATGAGATACCTGACAACGTTTGGGTTACTTCTTATGAGATTTATAAAGATGGTGAGGCAATAGGAACGAGTCACCAACCGCAGTTTAATATAGCTGATATTGAACCGAATCGTTCATATGCAATTTCCCTCAAAGCGATGGATGTATTTGGGAACTACAGTAAGATGAGTCTGGTAAATCATGTTTTTATTGATACTGATACTGTGATAAATCATAGCGACATTGCCTTATATAAAGGGGTATTTACTTCTTCGGATGAAGCGATATTACATTCAGGTGATAATGTAGTAGATGGAAAAAACGATACAAGATGGGGGAGTCACCACTCTGAAGAAGTATCCTGGTTATATATTGATCTCGGAAAAAAAGTGAGTTTTTCCACTGTTATTATTAATTGGGAGTGTGCGTTTGCCAAAAGATACAAGATTCAAGTGTCTGCCGACACTGATATGTGGACAAATATATATGATAATGAACATGGAAAAGGCGGGATAGAAAAAATTTCAGGGATAGAAGGCCACACCAGATACATCAGGGTACTTTGTGAAGAAAAAGCTACGGCATTTGGTTATTCTATTTGGAATCTATCTGTTTACGTTTAATAAAAAATTTAGGGGGAGTACATGTATACTTTGATACATGATTATATTGAACTATGTAAGACTAAGAATTTCACAGGTTTTCAAGACCAAAGAATTATCCAAGACATACCTCTCTCAAATACACAAGATAAGTACATCTGCCTTACTTTTGATGATGGTCCTCATCCAGAATATACTCCACAAATACTCGACATATTAAAGGAAAACCAGGCGAGAGCTACATTTTTTCTTTTCGGAAAATTCGCAGAGCAATATCCCTCAATCGTCCAAAGGATTTTAGGTGAGAATCACGAAATCGGAAACCATACATATTCACATCCTACATTAACTACACTTGATTTAACTGAAATCGAAGAGGAGATCCTAACAGGGGAAGTAGCAATTCAAAAAAGTGTAAATTATCGTTGTAACTTGTTTAGACCACCCTATGGTATCTTTGCTAACGAGATTGTAGAAAAAGTAAACTCTCTAAATTATAAATTTGTTTTATGGTCCAGAGAAATGCAAGTTGATGACTGGAAGTTGCCTGGCACAGAAAAAATGGTTGAAGAGATATTGAACAAAGCCCAAAATGGTTCAATTGTACTCTTGCATGATGCTGGCGGCAATAGGGATCAAACGGTTGAAGCTACAAGAAAAGTCATACCCATATTACTGGGGATGGGATATAAGCTTATTACAATTAGTGAGTTGATAAAGGTTTATGAGCATTTATAAAAATTATATAAGGGAGAAGTAATTATTGTTTACAGTGGAAGATACTAAGAATATAGATTGTAAAGAGCAATTAGAGGAAATCGTTTCTCTTTTACGAAACAGATCTAATCATTACGAGGAAACGGAGACCTTTCCACATGATAACTTTGACCTGATTGTTAAAGAAGGGATCCATAAATTAACAATTCCTCAATCTTACGGGGGAATGGGGTTTGGTTTCGAACAGATAAGCAGGGTGTTAACGGAACTATCCTCGGGCTGTCCATCTACTGGACTATGTATGGCGATGCATTACTACACAGTAGGTGGCCTAGATGGTGCTTTTAACAGTGAACAGAAAGAGATTGTTTTTAATGATATTGTTCAAAATGGTCATTTTACCTCTTCGTTTAATCAACCGAATGTGAACATAGTAGTGGCGAATCAGGATCTGTCCAACAGTACTGGTATATCTATTTCTAAAGTTGACGGCGGCTATATAGTAAATGGAGTTAAAAAATTTGTTTCAGGTATATTGAGATTTAAATACATCCCTATTTATGTAAATCAAGTCGTAAAGGATAAAAAAGGATATGCAATTACTGCATTACTTGCAACTGTAAATGACCATGGAGTTCAAATTGGCGATACTTGGGGATGCTCAGGAATGAAGTCTACATGCAGCTATGATGTGATTTTTAACAACGTATTCATTGAAGAGAAGAGAGTTGTTGGCAGAGAAGGGAAAGGTATTGAAGATACAGCAGAGTTGGTTTACTGGTCGCGCATGGCTATTTCTTCTGTTTATTTGGGGTTAGCTAAACATGCAATTTCTTACATCACAACTCTTTTAAAGGAAAAAAGAGATAGGTTAACAAATAAGAAAATGGCTACAATGCCTGGAGCCCAATTTTCATTGTCAGACATGATGATTAATTATGATGCGGCAGAGAGTCAATTAATGATGTTCTCGAAACTTGCGGATGAAGAAAGGGAAAAGGGCGCCTTCTCAGACAGATTACATCAAAAATCGCTAATCACGAAATATTTTATATCACATACTTGTAATAAGATCATTTGGGAAGCTATGCAAATAGAAGGTATGGGATCAATGTTTAACAAAAGTCCATTGGAAAAATTATATAGAGATGTTAGGGCGGCGACTTTTCATCAACCCAATGATGATTTATTGAAAGAGCTGCTTGCCAAAAAAGCACTTGGTTTTATTCCTCTTAAAAATCGATGGTAAATAATAAGTTTAAAGCAAACATAAAAGGGCTGTCATTGGTATTACCGGATGTTGATAAGGTTTGAGGTGATATAGTGAAGTTTTCAATTAGAAGCATCAAACATGAAATAATCGCTCCTGGAAAAAAGCTGCAAGAAGATATTGAATCAGGAGGGGTGGTATTTGTTGAAGTATTAGGGACATTGGATGTAAGGTGGAGAAAAAAATACGAGCGGATTCAAACAGGTCAATTTCTTATGGGGAGAAAGTTTGCGTTATACAATTGTGGATCTGAACTTGCGGTAACACGAGGGGTTGAGATTCAAGCAGATTCTCTTCCGGTACTAAATGAACCGGTTTTCTTTCAAGCAAGTGAATATAAATATAAAGAACTTCTCAAATTATCAAATTCATTTAATCAAATAACGGATGGGAAGGAACTTTATAATAAAGTTGCAGAAGTAATGCCTTCCTTATTATTAAAGATGAATCAAAAGTGTGAACTTACAAGATCCACCGATAACAAAGAGTTGTTTGGAAAAATTGATAGCCGATTGATTTTAATTAATAGATACATTAGAAGTAATTATAGTCAACCGATCACCCTGCAATTACTCGCAGATATGATACAGTGTAACCCGATCTATTTAAGTAATACTTACTCAAAGGTATTTCGTATTTCTCCTATGAGGTTTTTACAAAACTTAAGAATGAATAAAGCGATTGCATTGTTAATTAGTGCAGATATTTCAATAAATGAAATTTCAAAAAGCATCGGATATATATCTTGTTCACAATTCACTGAGGTTTTCAAAAGATATTTTAATTCAACACCATCTCAATACAGAAAAGAATATCATTTAAAAAAATTGATCGATAAAATTAATTGAGGTGAAAGAAATGAGCAAAGAAGAAATTGAGATAAAAATCAAAACTAAGCTCAAGGAACTTTTAGAACTTCATGAGAGAGACATTCATTTAGAGGACGATTTGGGTTCCATGGGACTTGATTCAATGAAATCAGTTCAATTAATTGTTGAACTGGAAGAGATTTTTGATATCGCATTTGATGATGAAGAACTGATGTTCGAAAATTTCTCTACGATCCAAAAGATGACCGATCGTATTCAGGATAAAATGGTGGTAGGGTCATGATTATTAATCCCCAAAACGTAATTCCAACAAACTATCAAAAAAAATATTGGTACTATAACATAAACCAAGAACAGGTTTGGAATGAGGCTTCAGTGTTCCCGTCCGTACAAGATACGCAGCAGTTGGAGTTAATTAAGCAGATGGAACAGCAGATGTTGTTTATTGCAAATGACGAGGATACTTTATTATTTCGCCATCATCCCGATGATGGTTTTTTAAATTATTTAATTGAAGAAGGAGTTAGCTTGCCTCAAATTATTGCAGTTAGTGACATGGGTAACATATTGGGAGATGCTTCACATTCGTTATTAATTCCATATATTGTGACCCAGGAATTAGCTGAACAATTTTCCGGAGACTCCGATCTTAAAGTTTTTGGAGCTGATTATGAGCTGGTAAAAAAAATAAATAGTAAATTTTATACAAGAAAGTTTGCAGAGGAAAATGGATTTCAAGTTACAAAAGGTTATTTTTGCACAAGCTCTTCTGAATTGAGAGAGGCTTACGCTACATTAAGAGAACTAGGTTTTGAGAAATGTGTTTTTAAAATACCATATGGATCATCTGGAAAAGGATTAAGAATAATTGATAATGAAAACTCCTTTAATTTACTGTTAAAGTTTATTGAACGAAGAAGCAAAAGTTTCACTTTATTAATTGAAGGCTGGTATCCGGTGCAACAAAGTATGAATTGCCAATTATGGATTGATGATAATGGCCCTCAAATACTGGCGATCACTGAACAGAAGATCGATCAGGAGGCGGTATATTTAGGTACTGATTTCACTCCTAATCATACTGCTGATGCGCGCAAAGCATATGAAACAGAGATGATTCGTTTAGGCCAGATACTCTTGAAAAGAGGATACAAGGGAATATGTGGGATAGACTCTATATTGGGCGACAATGGAGTTCTGTATCCGATTATTGAGATAAATGCAAGATTTACACAAGTGACGTATGTGCTTCCTCTAGTTTCAAGACTACAACATACATATAAATATATTTTCAGCAGGTTTATTCGTATTGAAACGGAAGAAATAAGGGATTTTAACTCGATTCTACAAACCTTAAAAGAAAAAATCATGCCGGATGATTCAAATGGTTTTTTAGTGTATACGTTTGCCCGACACCCTGTTAGTAAAGAATCTAAAGTGATCTATCGTATATTTGTATTATTTTACGGAAACGAATTCAACAAAATACACAGAATGGCGGATTCCTTCATGGATCAGACGGGAAAGTGGTGAGAGAGCCCATTAAAGCCCGAGCCTGTCATAGAGTTTGATTTTCGAGGGATTAAGTTAAAAAGGGGAATTCTATGTCTATTTACCGCTGGGTTCTATCATATTTAAAACCTTATTGGAAAAAAATGATTTTTTTCATTGGGTGTGGACTGGTCATTACCTTAGTAGAGTTGTCATTTACTAAATACATACAGTATTTTGTAGACACTATAGTTCCGGGCAAGATGGTAGAAACGTTTGTATGGAGCCTCGTTTTTCTGGGGGCACTTGTGGTTCTAATGTTGCTTTCTCAAGCGTGGAGCAACATATTGTCGCGTGAAATTGTAGAGAACGCCTCAAAGGATTTAATGTTGGGGATGTTTCGTCAGCTCCGCAAATTGGGTTTTGCTTTTTTTGAGGAGCGGCCTGTTGGCGAAACGATAGGTTTATTTCATACAGAATTGGCGGCAGCCCATCGTATTTACCGAAATTATACGCCGGAACTAGTGCGGTATTCGATTTCGCTCTTTATTATGCTAGCATTTGTGATCAGCTTGTCGTGGAGACTCAGCGTTTGGATTTTGCCTTTTTTCCTCATGTATTATTTGATCGGTCCCTATTTCGAAAAAAAGGCTACAATCTGGAGCAAAGAAGCGAATAAGGAACGGCAATTGGCTAATAAGCAAACTTACGACACAATTGCGGGACTGCATGAAGTGCGCGCATTTGGAGCCAGTAAATGGAGTATTGGCAGGCTGATTCACCAATATTTAGTATTGCATACTACCCAGCTGAAACGGAATTTTTATGCTTATTCGCGCGGAACAGTAAGAAGAATCACAATTGGATTAGGGGCTGTGGCCATTTTTGCCAATGGCATTTGGCTAGTGAAACATAATCTTCTTACAGTTGGGGAATTTGTAGCCTATTCCATATTGTATTTTCAAGTCATAAGTGTATTAACTGTTGTGGTTACCTTAACAACGGAGCAGCGTCTATTGTTGCAGCAACTGGATACCGTTTATCAATTTATGCATAAAAAACCGGCAGTGCAAGAGACGGATCAGTCTCATCATCATTCCGACTTAAAAGGCGAGTTTGAATTTAAAAACGTAAGTTTCGGTTATCATGCTCAACCTAATGTCGTTCAAAACTTTTCATTGAAAATCAAGCAGGGAGAAAAGGTTGCGCTTGTAGGCACGAGCGGCGGCGGCAAGTCAACCCTTTTAAAACTGCTTTGTAGATTTTACGATCCCGACGAGGGCGAGATATGTTTGGATAATATTCCGCTTCATAAATATTCATTTGCACAGCTACGTTCAGGAATCGGATATGTTTTCCAAGAAACATATTTATTTGGAGGAACGGTTCGCGAAAATATATTGTTCGGAAATCCTGAAGCATCAGAAGACGATGTAATCGCTGCGGCCACAGCTGCGTATGCACATGAATTTATTTTACAGCTTTCGGATGGATACGACACTGTAGTTGGAGAACGGGGCGTTATGTTATCAGGAGGGCAAAAACAAAGAATTGCCATTGCACGAATGTTTATTAAAAACCCGGCTATCGTATTGTTGGACGAGGCTACCAGCGCTTTGGATAATATAAGTGAAAGCGAAGTGCAAAAGGCGCTTGATTCCTTGCTCGCCGGTAGAACAACGATAGCGGTGGCACATCGGTTATCTACCGTCAAAGATTTCAATAGAATTGTATTTATTCATGAAGGTTCTAACGTTGAGCAAGGAAGTTACGAGGAACTGATGGCAAGTCGAAAAGCGTTTTATCGACTGGTTCAGGGGAGTGGGATGGAGGCAACTCATGAGTAACTTTAAATGGTTGTTGGTGATGGTTTCCTGGGTACGATGGGGCATATTTGTAGGATTGTTTCTTTTTACGATAAAAATTGTAGCCCAAATTGCGATGACAGGTGTGCAGAAGTGGATTATTGATGATATTTTTATAGCTGGAAATTATAATCGGGCTGTTTTATATCTCTCTATATTCACGGTATGTTTAATTGTCTACAACTCCTTCCATGCTATTGCTGCAAAATATTTGGACGACAGCTCTTTTCAATTATTCCGCAAGTTAACCGATCAGCTTATGCAGAAGCTCCATAAATGGCCGACAAACGCCTTGCAGAAGGAGCGTACAGGAAAATTAGTCAATCATTTTTCGGGGGATGTTGAGGTCGTTTCGGCTATTATTCCAGGTTTTATACCTCTGGGTATTCAGCATGCAGTCAGCTTAGTTGTAATAGGCGGATTTATAGGGTGGATCAGCCCGATTATTCTAATTTCAATTATTGTTATAAGTATCCTATATATATGGTTAGCCCTGTATTTTGGCCCTAAAGTTCAGAAGGCGGCTATGGAGGTCCGGGAACGAGGTTCTGATTTGCAAGTACATATTGAAGAAGGGGTTTCTTCTACCCGGGAAGTGATTGCATTTCATCGTTTGGAGTGGGAAGAAAAAAAGTTTGCAACCTTCTATAAAAAGTACTTTCAGGCGGTTATGCGGGAAGGGAAATTACTCAATAAACAATTATTGTTTAGCGATCCGCTTCGTTGGTTTGTAACATTATCTACTTTATGTATTGGCGGTTTGCTCGTTATAAACAACTCTATGTCACTTGGATCATTTGTCGTACTCTTTCAATTTGCGGTACAATTGATGGTTGCCGCTCAAGGTTTATTTAACTTTGCTTTGCAAATATCGGGTAGGATGGCCTCAGTTGAGCGGCTAAAAAGAGTTCTGGAACATGAGACGTGGGAGGAAGGAAATGAACAGCTGCAACAGCCGATTCAAGCGATTTCACTGAATCATGTAGGATTTAAATATGCGGAAGATTCGCCTTTGGTGCTTAAGGATTTATCCATTCGTATACCTATGGGCCAAAAAATTGCCTTTGTAGGGTCAAGCGGCGGCGGGAAATCGACGATCGCTCAATTATTGGCGCGTTTTTATCAGCCGCAATATGGTGAAATTTTAATAGATGGCACGCCGCTTCAAGATATTCGCCGCCAGGACTGGTCCGATCGCGTAAATATCGTATTTCAGGAGCCTTATTTTTTCCCGGATTCCATCAGAATGAATTTGTTAATGGGAAGGGAGCATTTGAGCGAGGCGCAGATTTATGCAGCCTGCGAAACTGCGCAAATCAAGTCATTAATTGATAGTTTGCCTAATGGACTGGACACTGAAATCGGGGAAAGAGGAGTTACTTTGTCAGGCGGACAGCGGCAGAGGCTTGCTATCGCTCGCGCATTGTTGGGAACACCGGAAATTCTGATTCTGGACGAGGCGACTAGTGCTTTGGATTTGGAAACGGAAAGAAAGCTCCAGCTTGCGGTAGATGAGGCGCGAGAAGGATTAACTACGATTGTGATTGCGCATCGCCTAACGACGATACAAAATGCGGATATTATTTATGTTTTGAATGAAGGAACGGTTGTGGAAGCTGGCAAGCATGACGAAATTCTCTCAAAAGGCGGGTTGTATGCAGCTCTATTTGAGAAAGAAAGAAGTGTTGCAGAAGTATTTTCGTAGTTACTAGCCTCCTCTACCGTATGGTGTTTTATATTATTACTAAGCACAGGGTTCGTTAGCGCATTTGTCTAACGAACCTTTGTGCGTCTGATCACAAGAATAATTTTCGATGTAAGAACAGGATTAAAGTACTTTATTTTTCTGAGTGCCTAAATACAACCATTTTTAACCTATAAGCAAACCCTCACTTTAAATTCAAAACTTCTTATAGAGGGAAAGCGACGGATTTCGTTGACCATATATGTAAGTCTGTGGTAGGTTTAGAGCAGAAAATAAAATCATAGTGCTATACTTGGGATTAGCCTGAAAATGAACGAACGTGAACCATGAATTGATGATGAATGAGATTTGATGCGAGGTGGATGTTGTTGCAACTGAAGGTGACGAACAGTCCGTTTACGGAAGAGCAGGCCGAACTGCTTAACAAGCTCCTGCCGACGTTGACGGAGGCGCAAACACAATGGCTCGGCGGTTTTTTGACATTTTATCGGGCGGGTGCGGCATCGGCCGAAACCGCAGCTAGCGCGCAACTCATTGCGCCAGCATTGGAGCAAGCGGCGCAAGCAGTGCAAGCTGTTGCAAGCGTACTGGCAGCTCCGCGCGAAGCGACGATTTTGTTCGGTTCGCAGACGGGGAACTCGCAGCGTCTGGCCGGCAAGCTGGCGGATAAGCTGAAGGGGCAAGGTTTTGAAGTGACTCTGTCTGCCATGAGTACCTACAAAACGAACGGTCTGAAGAAGACGGCGCATTTGTTTATCGTGGCAAGCACGCATGGGGAAGGCGATCCGCCGGATAATGCTCTGACATTCCACGAATTCCTATATTCCAAGCGCGCGCCGAAGCTGGACGGACTGAAGTTCTCCGTGCTGGCACTAGGCGATACATCGTATGAATTCTTCTGCAAAACGGGCATTGATTTTGACGAGCGCCTGGCCGAGCTTGGCGCAGAACGTCTGACCGCTCGCGTCGATTGCGACCTCGACTTTGAAGCGCCTGCTTCCGAGTGGATGGCAAGCGTCATCGGCGCGCTTGACGCTGCAACCGGAACGGGAGCTGCGGCAGCAACAACTGGGGCTCTGGCTGTAGCCTCTGCAACAGCATCAGCAGAATCCGAGTATTCGCGATCCAATCCGTTCAAGTCTGAGGTGCTGACGACCATTAACCTGAATGGACGCGGCTCGGACCGGGAGACACGCCATCTGGAGCTGTCGCTGGAAGGCTCAGGCCTCTCTTATGAGCCGGGCGATTGCGTAGGCATCTACCCGGAAAATGATCCGGCTCTTGTCGATGCGATTATTGCAGCGATGAACTGGTCACCTTCCGAGGTTGTCGTGCCAGCGAAAGACGGCGACGAAGGCACTCTTCGTTCCGCGCTTCTTCGCCAGTTCGAGATTACGGTGCTGACGAAGCCGCTGCTGGAGAAGGCTGCAGCTTTTACGGACAATGGACAATTAGCCGAGCTGCTTGCTCCCGAGAAAAAAGCGGAGCTGAAAGCTTATACGAACGGACGCGACTTGCTCGATCTGCTCCAGGATTTCGGTCCTTGGAGGCTGACAGCCGCGAATTTAGTTTCCATCCTTCGCAAAATG
This sequence comes from Paenibacillus sp. J31R120, assembly GCF_056269225.1. Classification (NCBI taxonomy): domain Bacteria; kingdom Bacillati; phylum Bacillota; class Bacilli; order Caryophanales; family Paenibacillaceae; genus Paenibacillus; species Paenibacillus sp. J31R120. The sequence continues at coordinate 419,874 of NZ_JBWDNN010000004.1, forward strand.
CCGCCGCGTCTCTATTCCATCGCGAGCAGCAACAAAGCGAATGAAGACGAAGTGCATCTGACGATTCGCAAGGTGGAATACGAATCTCATGGGCGCGCTCGCGGAGGCGTATGCTCCGTGCAGGTGTCGGAGCGTCTGGCAGAAGGCGATTCGCTGCCGATCTTTATTCAGCACAACCCGAACTTCAAGCTTCCTGTTAATCCAGAGACTCCTATTATTATGGTCGGTCCGGGTACGGGCGTCGCTCCTTTCCGCGCATTTATGGAAGAGAGAGAAGAGCTTGGCTCGGAAGGCAAGACATGGCTGTTCTATGGCGATCGCCATTTCGTGACGGACTTCCTGTATCAGACTGACTGGCAGCGCATGCTGAATGACGGCGTGCTGACGAAGCTGGATGTGGCGTTCTCCCGCGACTCCAAGGAGAAAGTGTACGTACAGCACCGGATGCTGCAGCAGGCGGCAGAGCTGTACGCTTGGCTGCAAGAAGGCGCACATGTGTATGTGTGCGGCGATGAGAAGCATATGGCGCATGATGTGCATAACGCGCTTCTGACCATTCTTGAGCAGCAAGGCGGACTGGACGCCGAGGCGGCGAAAGCCTATCTGGCCGAATTGCAGGCGCAGCAGCGCTACCAACGTGACGTATATTAATCGAATCGATAGAGCTAGCGCGTGCGCTTGAAGCGCAACGGTGAAAGGAGCCTGCAGCAATGACAAAGGGACATAAAGTAGAGCCGGTCGGCGGACCGCCGAGCGACGTTGAACATTTGAAGAAGGAAAGCAACTATTTGCGCGGTTCACTTGTGGAATCGCTGCAAAACCGGATTACAGGCGGGCTTTCCGAACTGGATAACCGCCTGCTGAAATTCCACGGCAGCTACATGCAGGATGACCGCGATGTGCGCAATGAGCGCCAGAAGCAGAAGCTGGAGCCTTCGTTCCAATTCATGCTTCGTGTCGTAACACCGGGCGGCGTCTCGACGCCGGAGCAATGGCTCGTCATTGACGAGCTTGCCGAGAAGTACGGCAGCGGCAGTATCAAACTGACGACCAGACAAGCATTCCAGCTTCATGGCGTATTGAAGTGGAACCTGAAGGATACGATCAAAAGCATTAACGATACGCTGCTGACGACACTTGCCGCATGCGGCGACGTCAACCGCAACGTCATGTGCAACCCGAACCCGGAGCAATCCCAGGTGCATTCCGACGTTTTCTACTGGGCGCAGCAGATAACGACGCATCTGGCGCCTCGCACACCGGCTTACCATGAGATTTGGCTCGAAGGCGAGAAGCTGATTGACAGCACGGAGCTGCTGAAGGTGGAAGGAGCAGACCCGGTAGAGCCAATCTACGGGCCGGTCTATCTGCCGCGTAAGTTCAAGATCGGCATCGCAGTGCCGCCTTCCAACGACGTAGACGTCTATTCGCAGGATTTGGGCTATATCGCCATCGTCGAGAAGGGCAAGCTTGTTGGATTCAACGTTACGGTCGGCGGCGGCATGGGCATGACGCATGGCGACACCAATACGTATCCGCAGCTTGGCCGCGTGATCGGCTTTATCAGGCCGGAGCAAGTCAATGATATCGCGGAGAAGACGGTGACGATCCAGCGCGATTATGGCAACCGTTCCGTTCGGAAATACGCACGCTTCAAATATACGATCGACCGCCACGGTCTGGACTGGTTCGTAGCGGAGCTGCACGAGCGTCTCGGCTGGGAGCTGGAACCGGCTCGTCCGTTCCACTTTGAGAACAGTGGCGACCGCTATGGCTGGCAGAAGGACAAGAATGGCCGCTGGAATCTGACGCTGTATGTCCAGAGCGGACGTATCGCCGATCAAGAGGGCTATCAGCTCAAGACGGGACTTCGCGAGATTGCGAAAATCCATACGGGCGACTTCCGTCTGACGGCGAACCAGAACCTGATGATTGCAGGCATCACTACAGCGAAGAAAGCCAAAATTATGGAGCTGCTTGGTCAACATGGCATTACGGATGGCGGACATCATTCCGCGATTCGCCGCAGCTCCCTATCTTGCGTAGCTTTCCCTACGTGTGGACTGGCGATGGCGGAGGCCGAGCGCTACCTGCCGACTCTGGTTGATAAGCTGGAGCCGATTCTGGAAGAGGTCGGCCTGCGTGACAACGAGATCAACATCCGTATGACCGGCTGCCCGAACGGCTGCGCGCGTCCTGCGCTTGGCGAGATTGCTTTCATCGGCAAGTCGCCAGGCAAATACAATATGTACATGGGCGCCGGCTTCTCAGGTGACCGCCTTAGCAAGCTGTACCGCGAGAATGTGGACGAGAACGAAATTCTTGATACGCTGAAGCCGATTCTTCATCGCTATGCGGCGGAGCGTGATCATAACGAGCATTTCGGCGATTTCGTTATTCGCACGGGTTATGTGAAGCCTGTTCTCTCCGGTACGGATTTTCATAGCTAATGTAACGAATGCACAGCATAAGCACAGGACGAGGCAAGCTTCTCTCTTGTGCTTTTTTGTTCGCTCTTATAGTCGGATGCGGGGAGCCATGATATAACTGAGAGTAGGCATACATGATGCTGCAGAGGAGTTAACAGGTTGAACGGATTTCATTCCCGTTCGGAGACAGAACGGTTAGTTATACGGCCACTGGCCAAACAGGATTACAGCAATTGGCTTCACGCATTTGAAGCGCGACATCCTTCCCAATCCAAGCATGACCAGGGGAGGAGGGATATGAGCGAATGTACGGAGGGATGGTTCGAGCGGCTCGTGGACAGGCACCAGGAGCTGGCGCTGGATGACAAAGCGTACATCTTCGGGCTATTTCGTAAAGCGGACGGTGCGCACCTGGGCATGATCGATTTTTCGACATTGGCGCGGGACGAATTTCAATGGGGGAGAATCGGATATTCTATTCACAATCAATATTGGCGGAAGGGGTATGGAAGAGAAGCTGTAATCGAAGCAATCCATCTCGCGTTCAGCGACTTGAACTTTCACCGCATTGAGGCTCATATTAACCTGGACAATGAACTGTCCGTCAAGCTGGCGGAGAGTGCCGGCATGCAATTGGAATGCACCAGGAAAGCGTTCCTGTACGAACACGGCGAGTGGGCAGATCATCTGATCTACTACCAGAACGCGTTATTCTAATAAAGCCATCGCAGAAGCCTTCAGACCGCATACACGCGCTTGCCTGAAGCCATCAGCGTTTTCAAAATTGTGCGTTTTCGCCCGCTCTGCTCTATAGTGGAAGAGTCCTTGATATGATATTGTTTGGTGAGATAGCATGCCAATCTAATATGTTGAAAAAGGTGGTTTTAAAAATATGGCTTCCAAAAAAGGAACCAAGCCGGGCGGATCGCGTTATTTTGTGGTGTATACGGCTGTCATTATTGTTGTTGTCGTTGCGTTGTTTGTCATCAACCAGCAGACCAAGAGCGGAGACGCCAATGAATCGATCGGCAGTGCACCTTCGATTGTAGCACAGCCTGTGATGGGCGATGCCGCAGCCAAGGTGTCCATTGTGGAGTTCGGCGATTACAAATGTCCGACATGCAAAGCTTGGGGAGAGATCATCTGGCCGCAGTTGAAAGCCGATTATATCGACACAGGCAAAGCAACATTCTCCTACATCAACGTATTGTTCCATGGCGAAGAGTCCAAGCTGGGCGCACTTGCAAGTGAGTCGATGCTGAAGCTGCACCCGGATCAATTCTGGGATTTCCACAAGAAGCTATTTGACGCACAGCCGGGCGCAGACCATGACAGCCTGTGGCTGACAGAGGAGAAGGTGATGGAGACAGCCAAAGCGGCTGTACCGGATCTGGATGAAGAAGCGTTGAAAGCAACGATGGCAACGGAGGAAGCGGCGCAGCTTGTTGCGCTTGACGAAATTCTTGTGAAGCAGTTCGGAGTAAGAGCGACACCGACCATTATGGTCAATGATGTGAAACTTTCAAATCCTCTCGATTACGAGGCGATTAAGGCCGTTATCGAGCAACAGCTGAAATAGGAGGTCAATCATGGAGCTGATGAGACGCAACGTCTTATATTTTGCTTGGCTGGTTGCCGTTGTGGCGACGCTGGGCAGCCTGTACTTCAGTGAGATTAGAGGATTTATCCCTTGCGAGCTTTGCTGGTATCAGCGTATCTTGATGTATCCGTTAAGCTTGCTGCTGGGCATCGCCGCTTTTTATGACGAGCATTCCATTAAGAAGTATGTGCTGCCGCTGTCCATCCTGGGCATGCTGGTCTCTTCCTTCCACTACATGGAGCAGAAGATTCCGGGCTTTGCGGCTATCAAGCCGTGCACGCAAGGGGTTCCTTGCAGCGCGCAATATATTAACTGGTTTGGATTCGTTACAATTCCGTTCCTCGCACTGATCGCATTCACGCTTATTACAGTGCTGCTGATCGTATTTAGAAAGAAGTAAGAAGGGGGCGCTCTGCATGACCGGCAGCTTGCTGCTCATCGAAGACGATCCGTCTATTAGCGAGATGGTCGTCGACTATCTATCCAAAGAAGGCTACCACGTGACGACCGTTAATGATGGCGGCTCCGCGCTGCAGGCGTTCGATGGAGGGAGCTACGATCTGGTGCTGCTGGATTTGATGCTGCCGAATGTGAACGGTCTTGATCTGCTGCAGCGCATCCGTGAGCGAAGCAAAGTGCCGATTCTAATCATCTCTGCAAAGGATGGTGAAGTGGATAAGGCACTTGGTCTGCGGTTCGGCGCAGATGATTATATTGCAAAGCCTTTCTCTCTGCTGGAGCTGGCAGCTAGAGTAAGCGCGTCGATTCGCAGAGCGACACAATATGTGTCGGCGCCCGATTCCGTCCCGACTGCTGAAGAGGCAGGCCAGGCGCTGCTGGTGTGCGGCGATCTATGTATCGACCCGGATAACTTCACAGTGACGAAGCGGGGCGAGGATGTGAAGCTGACAGCCAAGGAATTTCAGATCTTGAAGCTGTTCGTCCAGCATCCGACACGTGTCTATACGAAAGCACTGCTTTATCAGTTGGTCTGGAATGATGACTATTACGGCGACGAGAACGTGATTAACGTCCATATGAGACGGCTGCGGGAGAAGATTGAAGACGATCCCTCAACCCCTCGTTACATCCGTACGCTGTGGGGAATCGGATACCGATTGGGGGAAGTCTAGATGCTGTGGCTGGCGCTTGGCCTTGCGCTTTTATTCGCCATCTTGTATATCCGTGAGCGCTCTAAAAACCGGGAAACCCGGAATCATCTTCGTTATATCCAGTCGAAGCTGGACGAGATTGCCGCTCGTCCGGCTTCTTCTGTAGAACGAGTGCAGGTCATGACGGAGCTGAGCGAGCTGCGGGAGCTGCTGCGCGCCATCAATGATTTGCTGGATCGCGCCCGCCAATCCGCCTACGATTATGCGATGACGGAGCAAGCGATGCGCCGCATGCTGTCTAATGTATCGCATGATTTGAAGACGCCGCTTACGGTCGTTCTTGGATATGCCGAGATGCTGGATCGAAGCCCGAATCTGGAGCCGGAGGAGCGGCGGCGCCTGCTCGGCCAGATTTACAAGAAGACGCAGGAGGTGCTTGCGCTTATGAATGCGTTTTTTGATCTGGCCAAGCTTGAGGCGAACGATTCGGAGATGGAAATGGCGGTGCTCGATATTGGGGAGCTGGCCCGCCACCGTATCTTGGCTTATTACGATCTGCTCGCTTCCGAGGGCTATGAGGTCGATATTGATATTAGGGAAGAGCCGCTTCAGGTATACGCGAATGAAGAGGCTCTGAGGCGTATTCTGGACAATCTGCTCTCGAATGCTGTCCGCTATGGAGCGATCGGCAAATATTTGGGGCTGTCCATCAAGCGGCGGGACGAGCAGATCGTCATTGAGGTCGCGGATCGGGGACCCGGTATACCTTCGCGCGAGCAGAAACGAATATTCGAGCGGCTGTATACGCTGGAGGATTCACGGAATAAGAACGTACAGGGGAGCGGTCTTGGCCTTACGATTACGAAGCGCTTGATTGAGCGAATCGGCGGCAGCATAGCGGTTCAGAGCGTACCGGATATCCGCACAAGCTTTACCGTAACGCTGAAGGCGGCAGAACACCTAGCGGCAGCAAGAGCGGGAAGTAAGAAATAAGTAAGATTTCAGACAGAAAAAAGTGAGAGTCCCGCGATAAGATTAGCTCATAACGAAAACAAGCGGGAGAGTGAACACATGGCGGAATTAATCCGAACGAGGCTGCTAAGCAAAACATACGGCATGGCAGACGTCGTTACAAATGTCAGTATGAAAGTTCGCAGAGGGGAAATTTACGGTTTCCTTGGGCCGAATGGAGCGGGCAAGTCCACGCTAATGAAGATGCTGCTGAATCTGGTCAAGCCGACGGGAGGCGAAATTGAGCTGTTCGGCGAGCGGCTACTGCCGGGTACGATTGAGCCGCTTAAGCGGATCGGCCATATGATTGAGGCGCCGGTCTTTTACGAGAAGCTGACCGCGGAGCAGAATCTTGAGCTGCACTGTGAATATATGGGCTATCACCGCCCAGGAGCCATCAAGGAAGCCTTGGAGCTGGTTCAACTGCGCGGCATCGAGGGCAAGCCGGTCAAGCAATTTTCGCTTGGCATGAGACAGAGGCTCGGCATTGCCAGAGCGATCTGTACCCGCCCGGAGCTGTTGCTGCTGGACGAACCGATCAACGGCTTGGACCCCGAAGGTATTCAGGAGACGCGTTCGCTGTTCAGAAGACTATGCGATGAATACGGCATGACGCTCCTGATCTCGAGCCATATGCTTGCGGAGATTGAACAAATTGCGGATACAATCGGCGTATTGGATCGCGGACGCCTGCTGGAGGAAGTGTCCATGGAGAGTATCCGTAAATCCAAGACCGATTACGTGGAAATTTCAACGACAGATGTGAAGCTGTGCGCCTTTGTGCTGGATGACCGTTTGGGCATTCGCAATTACAAGATTGTAGGCAACACGGCGGTACGCATCTACGAGATGTCGACTACGCAGGAGGAGCTGTTCAAGGGACTAATCTTGAACGATGTTCCGGTGACCGCCATCAATCGGCGCCATCACTCGCTGGAAGAGTATTTCTTGGAATTGACACGAGGAGGTGGCGGACATGATGCAATTAATTAAGCTGGAGTTTAAGAAAGGCAGGATGACGGGATATCTATGGGGATCGCTCATTACGTATGGTGTGATTCTCGGGTTCCTGCTCCTCATCTATATGGTAGAGGGTCCTACACAACAAGAGCCTATCTTCCAAAGCAATGCAGAGATGCTTGGCCTGATTGACACGCTTATACGTGCTACGTTTATTATTTATGCATCGGTTCTGTTGTCCAAACTCGTGATCGGAGAATTCCAGAACAAGACGATGGCTCTTCTATTCGCCTATCCGGTGAGCCGCAAGAAGCTGCTGACGGCCAAGCTGTCGATGGTATTTGTATGGACCTTGGCTAACGTTATCATTGCGAATTTTCTTATCGGCACGATATTTCTGACGGTCAATGCCAACTTGGGCTATGTGCCGGATACGATTACGTCTGAGCTGCTGATCAATCATGGGATTTCTATCATAACCAATGCGATAGCAGCAGCAGGCATGAGCTTGCTTCCTTTGACGATCGGGATGAGGAAGAAGTCCGTTCCGTCTACGATCGTGACAGCCGTGCTGCTTGTTATGGTCGTATGCTCCAACAATATGGGCTTCAGCCTTGGCTCGATCATTGCAATACCGCTGTCGCTGGGGGCGCTGGGTATCCTGCTAACGCTTCTGAGCATCCGGAATATCGATCGGGTCGACGTCGCTTAGACGCAATGGTGTTCATTCGTCATGGCCGATGGCCGCGGCGTGAAGTAGAAAGGCGACCTCTTATGAGGTCGTCTTTTGTTATGCTTTCTGACTATCGTCGTACTCAGCGCAATTGCGATACCACGGATAATTATCTTTCAATTCACACCATTCAAAATATTAGATTGACATCCAAAAATAGTGGCTTGTATAATCTGTATATCAGATGTACATTAACTAATTTAATATTTTGATTATCACAAATAATGTACATTAGATGGAAATCAAATGCGGGATGAGGAGGTTGTATATGCCTAATATCGGGATTACCGGAATTATTCTCGTTGGGATTTTGGCGTTGCTGCTATTTGGACCGAAGAAGCTTCCTGAACTGGGGAAAGCTGTGGGGACAACGATTCGCGAATTTCGAAGCGGTACAAGAGCGCTCGTGGCGGAGGATGAGCCAGGGAAGTCAGTAGAACAAGCCGAAGAAAAGAAAAAAGAATCTTAACTGTGAAATTCTGCAATCTAACTGATTGAATGGAGGAATCTTCGTGAATCAGAAAGACATCAATAATCTCGCTGGGGATATGCCATTAGCCGAGATGGAAGCGGGCAATTCGGTTGAACGCAAGGAAGAAGGAGTAATCAGCCGAAGGAAGATGCTTCAAGCGATAGGCATCGGCAGTGTCATGCTTGCAGGCAGCGCTTTATTTCCCAAGCTGGCCTTCGCCGATAGCGAAGTGCAGAGCAAGGATGATCAGAAGATCGACAAGGGCGCTCCGTCCAGCATGCTCCAAGTGGCCAATGTACAAGCTCTCTCATCCATACCCAAAGGCCAATTGAAAGAAGGCACGCTTGTTTATGTAAGCGGATACTATTCGGCTGGCGACGGAGGCAGTCAAGTTGTTCGTTGGTCGCAAAGCAGCACGGCGCAGGCTAACGGGGGAACCGTGCATCAATCTTCGGGCATGAGCGGCGGCCGCTGGCTGACGATTCATAACGGAGTGGCGGACTTCCGCTGGTTTGGCATATTCGGGCCGAGCCAGAATGCCGATGGCGCGCTGGATGCGATGGTGAACGATCCTTCCATTCATCGGATTGAAGCGCATACCGACTTGAACTTTGCCCGAAGGCATGTCTTCCATCGCAGCCATATTGAGCTGGACTTTGGGGGTCATACGGTCACCACCGAGGGAATAGAGCTCAATACGAGAGACAATCCGTTTGGCGCGGTGCTGTTTTTCCAGGGCACGCAGGCGGGCGGCAGCCAGTCGGTTGCGATTAGTGCCACAATTCCGGAGGGCAGCGATGTGCTGGAGGTATCGAATGCTTCCGCGTTCCAGGTCGACGATTGGTGGATTGCTAGAATCAGCAATAATTCCGGCGGCGGCGCGCAGCGCGAGCTGGATTATTTGGTCAAAGTGACGGAGATTCTCTCTTCCAAAAGCATTCGTGTCAATTATAAGCTGGGCTGGCCGCTCGCGGCAGGCAGAACGATTACCTATACGAAGATGAATCCGGTCTTTCATTGCCATGTACGCAACATGCAGTTTGTCGGAGTGCCTGTGCCTCACAATCCATCGGCTAGCGTACGTCCATTCGAGACATGGGATCAGATTGGGTCCAATCCCGTAGCTTACGAATTTGCAGTAGAGTGCAATGTGTCGGGCATTCGTGCGACCAAAGTGTTTTGGCCGGTTATCCAGCGCCGTTATTGCTCCCACTACATAACTGAGCAATGCGAGCTGATCAACCCGGAGGAGCGGGACTGGGGCGGCACGGGGTATTTGACCCAGCAGCTTAATGTGCTCTACGGGCATGTCCGGGATTGCAATACGAGCAACGCCCGCCACTTGAATGACTTCACATGCGCGGCTTACAGCATGGTGGAGAATTGCCATGGAGACGGCGACGACTACGGTCCGTTCGTGACGCACGGCCAGTATGAGCATGATTTGGTCTACATCGGGAATTCGGGCCTGCTCTCGTTCGCGAACAGCGGCACGACATGGGGAGACAGCGCCAAGCGGATTACGGTGAAAAAGCATATTGCCACGCGCATCGTCGCCAACAAACGGCTGACAGATCTGACCTTGGAGGATTGTTACGCGATCGTGAAGGAGGGACTCGCCAACTCGGGCTCAATCTGGGCTAACGTCGATGGGCTGCATATGCGCGGCTGTACGGCGGAAAATATGATTACGCTTTCAAAAGGCTCATCCCTCTCCAAGCGAAAAAACATCATCGACAGCAGCTCCTTCGGCATGCTGAACGGCTACGAGATTGCTCGGCCGATTCGGGCGAATACCGTCGGCTACACGCCAATTAACGGCGACCTGCATATATCGAACTGCGAATTTTTCAATGTAGAGGACGTCAATATCGGCAGTCTGAACAAGCTGACGCTGATCAACACCTGGTTCAAGGGCGCTTCGCCGACGACCGGCAAGGTCCGGGTAGGCACCAAGGAAATCGTCATTCAAGGCGGCGGCTTCATCAATTGCGGCTTCGTACTGACCGGAGCTTGGGACAAGACGACAAGCGGCAACGCGGCGCAAAGTGTCACCTTGGGCGGCGGGGCTCATTTCAGCGGCACCAACGGGGAAAAAGCTTTTTTCAAAAGCACTGAATCGGGCAACGCCGTTACCTTCAACATCGGTCAGATCGTCAGCGCAGCTGCCGATGCGGATACCGCCCACTTTCATATCGAGGGCACGGGCAACCGGCTTCATTCGATCGGCGCGCACTTCAAGGGCGGCAAATATGCAGCGGACGACGGCGGCTTCGGAGCGGGCAACTTCTTCTGCCTCATCTCCTGCGTGGAGGAGGGCGTAGACCGCACGTCTCTGCCGGCGGAGGAAGGCGACACCATCAAGCATGGCGCTGCTTATAATATGATTTTTTAGCGGACTAATAGATTCATATTCGTGACGGGTTATGGCGCAGTTCCTTTACAGGGGCTGCGCTTTTTGCATGACGGTTGGATTCCTCGCAACGAGCCCCTTCGATGTGCGAAGCTTTGCTGCTTGACGCAGTCTGACTTCCTTTCTGTTTTAGAATAACCGTCATCCGCAGATTAAAAGAGCAAGATTCCGTAGTTTATTTCTCTCTGTTCTATGCTACAACTAGATATAAGAGAAGGCGTGAGGGAAGCGGAGGAGTACTTTTGAACCCTATAGTTATGGAACTGCAGGTGCCGAAGGCGTTCAGTTTTGAGAAAAACATTGCTTATTTGCAGAGATCGGCGAATGAATGCATGTATCGGATCGAGGATGGATTTGTCTATAAAGCGATAGCGCATGGTGAAGATAAGGCCGTGATGAAGGTTGGTCCGTCTCCTGGCGGTGGACTAAGGTTGGAGTTAATAGGAGTTCCTGCAAGTGTGGAGGCTCGTGATAGGCTTATAGCTGCTGCACAGATATATGTGAGGGAATGGTTTGACCTGGACCGGGATTTGTCTCCGTTTTATGAGCTTGCGTCAGGCGATAGGCTCTTGCAGGAGCCAGTTGAGCAATTCCATGGCCTAAGACTGATGGGCATACCGGATTTGTTCGAGGCGCTGTGCTGGGGAATTATCGGACAGCAGATTAACTTGGCTTTTGCTTATACGCTGAAGAGAAGGCTTGTTGAGTCCTACGGCGAGTCGGTGGAAGCCGAAGGCGTCTCGCATTGGCTCTTCCCTAAGCCGGAGCTGATCGCCTCGCTGTCGGTGTCCGATCTGGAGCCGCTGCGCATGACGGTGAAGAAATGCGAGTATTTGATTGGAGCTGCCGAAGCTGTCACTTCAGGCGCGCTGAGCAAGGAGCGGCTCCTTGCCGCAGGCAGCTTGAAGGAAGCGGAGAAGCTGCTGACCGGCATGCGGGGGATCGGGCCGTGGACAGCCCATTATGCGATCATGCGTTGCCTGAGGCTGCCGGATGCGTTCCCCATCGACGATGTTGGCTTGCATAATGCGATCAAGCTGCAGCTTGGCATGGACCGGAAGCCGACCAAGCCGGAGCTGGTTGCTTTGTCCGAAGGCTGGCGCGGCTGGGAAGCATATGCCACGTTTTATTTGTGGCGGTTGTTGTACTAATGGGAAGGTGCGCGGGCTTGTTTTAACTGCTAACTCAGCGCTTAAGCATCCAATTAGATTGTTTTGTAACTATGATGGAGCATCGAAGGACGCGCAGCATGCAGGGCTGCCAACATGTCAGGTGATAGAAGGCGAAGAAACATTGACTACCGTACACATAAACCTAAACCTAAACCTCAATCAGCCGTCGGCTGAAACGATAATCTTCACACCATACTGACGATTTGACGGCCATCCCCATTGGATGGCCGTTTGTTATTGGGCGGGGCTATAGCTCTCTCACCTGCTTATAATATTGCCCCGGCGCTACGCCCGTGAACTGCTTGAACACTTTGCTGAAGTAGTAGGGGTCCTCAAGTCCTGTCAAATATCCGATTTCCCCAAAGCTCATATGTGTCGCCTGAATAAGCTCCTGCGCATGCTGGATGCGCACCTTGTTAACGTACCTTGTAATGGTGTAGCCCGTCGTCTCCTTGAAAATCCGGTTCAAATAATCGTAATTGGATTCGAACTCTCTCTCAATCATGGCGCTGCCGATTTTCTCCGTGTAATGCTGGTGGATATAGTCAAGGAGGGCATGGACTTTGGCTACGGCTTTGGAGCCTTTGCCGCCCTCATGCCGCAGCTTGTGCAGGAAGTAGTCCCGTGACAGCTCGATAAGCAGCTCAGAGAAGCGCAGCGCGGTTAATCCGCGGTTGTAATGCTTGCGTCTATAGAGAATAAGCAGCTCATTAAGAGCATGCATCATTTGGCTGAAGCTGTTTTTGTCCGAGAGCGAATGCAGCTTGGGAAAGTAGTAAGTCGTTTCCTCCTCCGTATCGACTTGTTCCTCCAAAAAAATGCTTTTAGCAAGCTCAACAGGATTCAGGTCCTCAGCGGATGACAAGCCCGGGTGCTTGAAGTGAAAGTAATAATAGTCGCATGTAGCCTTTTTGGTGCCCTCGTGATCAAGTCCAGGCTCTAGCAGCAGCGAGTCCCCGCGCTTCAACACGTAGTCGCGGCCATTCTCCCTCATATGAAGTTCGCCGTTTTTAACGATATACAGAATATGCTCGTCGGTATTGCGGTCGAAATGAATCCATGGCGCAGTATAGGAAACGAAGCCCATCAGCATGATTTTGGGGACTTTGTCGACGTTCATTTTTAACATACAGGTTCACACCCTCTATTTGGAAAAGTCGGTATTGTACAAAAAGCGTCACCATTGCTCATTTTCGATTATTCTAGCACACTCTATACTGTTGGTGAACGGCCAACTCGAATGTGAAATGGATGGTGGATATGGGGAAGCTGAAAATCGGGGTCATTGGGCTTGGCGGAATTGCGAATTATCACATCTGGGGCATTGAGCAAAGTCCGGATGCCGAGTTGTGGGCCATTTGTGACGTCAATGAGATTGCGCTTGCGGAGCGGGGCGAGTCGCTGGGCATTCCGGCGGAAAGACGTTATGCGCGCCATGAGGATATGCTTCAGAACGGAGAGATTGACGCGGTCATGATCGGCACGCCGAACTTCAATCATTTTGCAGTGGCACGGGATGCGATTCGATTCGGAAAACCGTTTGCGCTGGAGAAGCCTATAGCGATGAACACGGGGGAAGCGCTTGTGCTGCGCGAAGAGCTGCGGAAGTCTCCGATTCCTCATATGGTGTGCTTCTCATACCGCTACAAGTCCGCTGCACGTTATGCAAAGCAGCTGATTGCCGAGGGCAAGCTTGGACGCATCCATCATATATATAGCCAATATTTGCAAGGGTGGGCCATTGATGAGAAGCTTCCGCTCGTATGGCGTTTTAGCAAGACGCTATCCGGCTCTGGCGCGCTTGGTGATCTGGGGTCGCATATTTTGGACCTGCATCGATTCCTGGTGGGTGAGACGGAGAAGGTCATCGCGCATGCTGACACGATTGTTCGGGAGCGTGAGCTGATCGGCGGCAATGGTACTGGCGAGGTAGATGTTGACGACTTCTGCCATGTGCTGGGCCGGATGGAGGGCGGAGTTTCGTCTTCCATGCAGATTTCTCGGTTTGCGTTTGGCCGCGGGAACTACCAGCGCATCGAGGTTTACGGCTCCAAAGGGTCGCTAGTGTACAACCTGGAGGAATCGGACTCGCTGCAGGTGAACGTTGCGGATGAAGAGGGCGGCTTCAGGGACGCGGCCGTGCCAGAGAGCTGCGCAGCGGAGCAAATGCAGTCCTTCTTCAACTTGCTGCAGGGCAAAGGAGACGGGCTGGATGCAACGATCGAGGATGGCTATATCAATCAGCTGACGCTGGACGCTATTATTGAATCGTTTGCGGAGGAGCGCTGGGTGTCGACAGTTGAGGGCGACGGTGTGGCCAAGCTGGAAGCGATGTAGGTAAGGCTGGGGCATTGCGGGAAGTGAAAACAAATTGCAGCAGGAATAGGAGATGGAGATATCATGACAATCCGTGTAACGGTATGGAACGAATATCGGCATGAGAGAGAAAATGAGCATGTAGCTAGCATCTATCCAGAGGGCATCCACAATGCCATCGGCAACTATTTGAAGACCAATGAGCCGGTTGAGGTTCGCACAGCGACGCTGGATGAGCCGGAGCATGGCTTGACCGATGAAGTGCTGGCGAATACAGATGTGTTGATTTGGTGGGGACATCTGGCGCATGGCGAAGTGCGCGACGACATTGTGGAGAAGGTGCGCGACCGCGTTGTGACGGATGGCATGGGGCTCATCGTACTTCACTCCGGCCATGGCTCTAAGCTGTTCGAGCGTCTGCTTGGCACGAAGACGGGTACGCTGAAATGGCGTGATGACGGTGAGCGAGAGAGAGTATGGGTTATCGAGCACGGTCACCCGATTGCGGAGGGCTTGGGAGATTACTTTGAAATTCCGAAGGAAGAAATGTATGGCGAGCGCTTTGAGATTCCGGCGCCGGACGAGCTTGTCTTCATCTCGTGGTTCGAGGGCGGCGAAGTGTTCCGCAGCGGCTGCTGCTACCGTCGCGGCAAGGGCAAGCTGTTCTACTTCCGTCCGGGCCATGAGACATTCCCGATCTACCATCAGCCGGAAGTGCTGAAGGTCATCGGCAACGCCGTTCGCTGGGCCGCGCCTATCGCAGGTGCCGCAACCCGTTCCGGACGGATGGAGCCGATCGAGCCAATTGGCAAAGAAAAGTAAGCAGTTTGATTTTGGTTTTTAGTTTGTACGGTTGGGGTATAAAGCGGGCCGGCTAAAGTTGAAGCAGCTGGCATACGCTGAACAATAGGTTCTGTTCTCTTTTGGTCCAGCATAAGAGACAGGGCCTATTTGCTTTGCAACGCAGCACGAGGGGCTACGCCCCGGCGGCGAGCTGGAGCGGGGCGCGCCGCGCGCTGCAAGCCGCAAAACTCGGCTTGCAGCATGCGAAAGGCCCGCGCAAGCGCGCTCCAAGCCGCAAAACTCGGCTTGCAGCCTGCGAAAGTGCCGCGCCGCGCGCTCTAAGCCGAGAAACTCGGCTTGCAGCCTGCGAAAGTCACGCAGCAGTAGCTGCGCCACGCACCCGAGGGTGCATTATATTCCGCAACGTGTGAAGGATGTACGTTTTCGCGCGCGGGCGACATCTTCATACTAGGAAGCAGATACGACGAAGAGAGCGAACAGGAGTGATTGAGGAATGAGCGAGCTGAAGCGAGCATTTTGGAAGGAAGCGGTTGTATACCAGATTTACCCAAGGAGCTTTATGGACTCCAATGGTGATGGAATCGGGGACTTGCAGGGTATCATCTCCAAGCTGAATTACTTGAAGGAGCTAGGCGTAGACGTCATCTGGCTAAGCCCCGTCTTCAAGTCTCCTAACGATGACAACGGCTACGACATTAGCGACTACAGCGATATTATGGACGAATTCGGCACGATGGCGGATTGGGAGGAGCTGCTGGAGGGCATCCACGGATGCGGCATGAAGCTGATGATGGATCTCGTCGTGAACCACTCCTCGGACGAGCATGCCTGGTTCATGGAGTCGCGGTCCTCCAAAGATAGTCCTTACCGCGACTACTATATGTGGCGGCCTGCAAGCCCGCAGGGCCAGGAGCCGAACAACTGGGTTTCGTTTTTCGGCGGCTCGGCATGGCAGTATGACGAGGCGACGGGCGAATATTTCCTGCATCTGTTCTCGAAGAAGCAGCCGGACCTGAACTGGGAGAATCCCGTTCTTCGCCGGGAAGTGTACGACATGATGACGTTCTGGCTCGACAAAGGAATCGACGGCTTCCGGATGGATGTCATCAACTGCATCTCGAAGACGCCGGACTTGCCAAGTGTCGGCGAGGATCGGTATGCATGGGGCGGCGAGCACTTTATGAACGGGCCGAACATCCATCCATACTTGCAGGAAATGAACCGCGAGGTGCTGTCGAGGTACAATATTATGACGGTTGGCGAGATGCCGGGCGCAACCGTTGAGCAGGCCAAGCTCTATACGGGCGAGTATCGCGGGGAGCTGAACATGGTGTTCCAATTCGAGCATATGGACGTAGATTCCGGGCCACATGGCAAATGGGACCTGAAGCCTTGGACGCTGAAAGGTCTGAGAGATATTTTGCACAAGTGGCAGGTGGGATTGGCCGAGGATGGCTGGAACAGCCTCTATCTGAACAATCATGATCAGCCGCGCATGGTCTCCCGGTTCGGAGACACAGGCGCGTATCATAAGCAATCCGCCAAGATGCTGGCCACGCTGCTGCATACGCTCAAAGGCACGCCGTACATTTATCAGGGCGAGGAGCTCGGCATGACCAACGTTCGCTTCCCGTCTATCGATGATTACCGTGACATCGAGACGCTCAACATGTACCGGGAGCATCGGCATGAGCATGGCATGACGGAAGAGGAGGTCATGGCCTCGATCTATGCGAAAGGAAGGGACAACGCGCGCACGCCGATGCAGTGGGACGATTCGCCGAATGGCGGCTTCACGACTGGCATTCCGTGGCTGGCGTCCAATCCTAATTATGGCCGGATCAATGCGAAGCAGGCGCTCATTGACCCGGACGCCATCTTCCACTATTACAAAAGGCTGATCCAGCTTCGCAAGCGACATGACATTATGGTATACGGCAGTTACGAGCTGATTCTGCCGGAGGATGAACGCATCTACGCTTACACACGAGAGCTGAACGGAGAGCGGTGGCTAGTCATCCTTAATTTCTTCAGAGAGCAGACTGAATTTATCCTCCCGGGCGAACTGGCTCATAGCGCCAGAGAGCTGATGATCGCCAATTATGACGATATTGACCCGGCCGCTGACATCAACCGATTCACGCTTCGTCCTTATGAAGCTCGTGTCTACTCGTTAACGAAATAAGCTCGTTTCTTACGATGGGGTGTTAAATCAACACCCCATCGTATTTTAATCCCCCTTGTGCAAGCCCTTGCGCTTTGCCCCAACAGCCCTTCCCGCAAGTCCCCCACTCAACCATTCGCTTAACCCCGCGCTCAAGAGTACATCGAACACTTCCGCATAATATCGAACACCAAACCCTTCAACTTAACGTCAGATGGTCATTTTTCCGTAAGAGAACTAGAGAATATACGACACGATAATGAGAACGTAAGCGGTTACTTCCGCGCGGCCCCGTGGGTGATAATAGACCTATGGATCACACACCAATCGTGAGGGGAGCAATAGAGAATGAAAAAGACAAGAAAAGCGGCAATCGCCGTTATGGCGCTTGTTCTCGTATTTGTAATGGCCGCGTGCTCAGGTGGCAACGGAGGCAATATCGGGTCTTCGGGCAATGGCGGTACAGGAACGGGGAACGGCGGAACTGACAAGCCCGCAGGCAAAAAAGTAACGATTGAATATTGGCACACGTACAGCGACGCCGAAGAGGTGGTACTGACCGATAAAATCAAGCCTGCCTTCGAGGAAGCGTATCCGAACATCGAGCTGAAGCTCACGCGCATGCCTTATGAAGGGCTGAAGCAGCAAGTCATTGCCGGTGTAGCCGGTGATGCCGCTCCAGACCTGATGCGCATGGATATCGTATGGGTGCCGGAGTTCGCAGCTCAGAACGCGCTGATGGAGGTTAGCAAGCTGGATGGCTTCGATGAGTTGAAAGCTAGCGTATTCGATGCGCCGATGGCGACGAACTATTTCAACAACGGCTACTACGGCGTACCGGTCAACACGAATACGAAGGTTGCGATTTACAACAAGGCTACTCTTGCTGAAGCGGGCTTGACAGAAGCTCCGAAAACGATAGATGAGCTGGTCGCTGCGGCAGAAACGCTGAAGGCAAAGGGCAAATACGGCATGGGCGTATCCGGCATTCATGCCTGGGGTCTCGCTCCGTGGTTCTGGAGCCTCGGCGGCTCCATCACGAACGACGATTACACCAAAGCTGACGGTTATCTGAACAGCGAGGCAAGCGTGAAGGCGCTGCAAACGATTATGGATTGGAACAACAAAGGTCTGGTGCTTCCAGTTATGCTGGGCGGCGAGCCAGGCACTTGGGATGGCATCATCAGCGGCGAATACTTGATGAGCGATGACGGCCCTTGGTTCTACAGCACGAAGATTGCAGAGAAGGAAGCGACGGGCTTCGATCCGCTGGAGGGGACGGTTAGAGCGCTTATGCCTGCGGGAGACGGCGGCAGCCGTTCGGTCATCGGCGGCGAGAATCTGGTCATGTTCGCGAATTCGAAGCATCCGGAGGAAGCATGGACGTTCGCGAAGTGGATGCTGACAGAAGAGCCGCAAAAAATTATGGCGGAGACAGGTCTGATTCCTTCCAACAAAACGGCAGCCGATGCGATGAAGTCGATGGATATCCCATTCGTCGATACGTTCGTGGAGCAGCTGGAGACGGCATTGCCACGCACACCGATCCCGCAATGGGGCGAAGTGGAAGCGATCTTCAACCTGGCGTTCGAGAAAGCGATTCGAGGTGAGCAAGAGCCGAAGCCTGCGCTGGATGAAGCGGTGAAGCAGATCGAAGCGATTTTGAAATAAGCAACATCAACGGGAAGGGTAACTTTGCGGGGCGGCTGCTTCGGCGAAGCCGCCCTTTCCTCCTTGCAACAACCAGACATGATTTCAACCAGTGAAAGGAGGGCTTCCGCCTATGCCCGATTCCGCATTAACACCGGATACGAAGCAACTGCCTATGATGCGCAAACGCAAGTTCAAGCTGGGCCTGAAGCAATGGATGACCGTGCTGCCTTTTGTCGCGATCGGCTTTATCGGCATCGCCGTATTCGTCATTTATCCTATGATCCGCAACATTATGATCAGCTTTCAGGATTACAGCATTATGCCGAATGCGGCGAATCCGTGGGTCGGCTTCGATAACTACACACGGGTGTTCCAGGACCCGAACGACCGCTTCCTGATCGCGCTGCGCAACACATTCCTGAACGTGGCAGCGACGGTGCCGGTCAACTGGTTTTTGGCGGTGTTCTTTGCCGTCATGATCAACGCCCGATTCGTCAAATTCAAACTTGCTTTCCGCACCATCTACTACTTGCCGATCGTCACCTCATGGATTATCATCGCGCTGCTGTTCAAATATTTGTTCGCGGACGGTGACGGAGGCTTTATCAATTTCATTCTTCACAAGCAATTGGGCCTGATCGCCGAGCCGATCTCCTGGCGCAACAACTATTGGTCCGCTATGGTCATGATTTGGCTGTTCCATATTTGGAAGACAGTCGGCTGGGGCGTCGTGATCTATCTTGCCGCACTGCAAGGGATACCGAAGGATCTGTATGAGGCAGCTGAGATCGACGGGGCGAATGCAGGCCAGAAGTTTTGGAAGATTACGATACCGCTGCTCAAGCCGATTACCTTATTCATCGTAATCAATTTAATTAACGGTGCATTCGGCTTCTTCCCGCAAGTGTACTTTATTACGCAAGGCGGGCCGATGAACCAGACGCATGTTATTCCGAGCTTGATCTATATCGAAGCGTTCCAGAATTTGAAGTTTGGCCCGGCGTCGGCTATGGGCGTCATGATGGGTGTGCTCGTCTTTATATTAACGTATACGCAGATGAAAAAAATCGGAAGACAGAGAATGTTCTAAGGAGGATCGCCTATGCAAACATCACTTATCAACAAGATCGTCGTCTACGCGATCATCATAACGGGCGCTCTTCTCTTTGTCTTCCCGTTCATCTATATGATTCTGACGACCTTCTTTCAGGGCACCAATACACTGCCTAAGCCGGAACAAGTTTTTTCGGTCAAAATCAACTTCGCCAACTACGTGACTGTATGGAACAAAAACAACTTTGTGAACTACTTCATGAACAGTGTTATCGTCACTTCGGTTGCGATGGTAGGCTCGCTGTTTCTCGGGGCGCTGACCGCATACGGTTTTGCGAGATTCACATTTCCTGGCAAGGAGCTGGTCTTCCGGATCTTCCTGTTGACCATGTTCATCCCGGGTGTCATCAACATTATTCCGCAGTTTGTCATTATTAAGGATATGGGGCTCGTCAATACGTACAGCGGCTTATGGCTTGTCTATATAGCAGGCGGCGTCATTGGGAACGTCTTCTTCCTGCGCGGATTCTTCGAGAGCATACCGAAGGAGCTGGAGGAATCCGTTCTGATCGACGGCGGGGGCAACTGGCGCATCTTCTGGAACATCTACCTGCCCCAATCGCTGCCTGCGCTTGGCACGCTGGCGATCTTCATCTTCCAGGGCACATGGGAGGAATACTTCCTGGCGCTGACCTTGATCAAGAGCGAAGCTATGCGCACGCTGCCAATTGCCATACTTATGTTCAATGACAAATATTCGACCAACTATGGCCAAGTATTCGCGGCTTCGATGATTGCGTTATTGCCGGTTATTTTGCTGTACATCATATTCCAGAAAAAATTTGTTCAGTCCGGCTACAACGAGGGCGGCGTGAAGGGCTAAAAGCCATCGGCTGGTCAAACGGCAGAATGCAGATTGCGCTCAGCCATCGGGCTGATCAAGCGCCAGAGTGCAGATTGCATTCAGAGGTCAAGTCCTAGCCAAGGTCGTCAGGCGCTGCGCATGGAGCGGCTTGGCGATAAGGGACATACCGAACGATAACGAATCCCAATACAAGGAGACTACGATGCCAGGATATGTTTTTCGCAAAAAAACAGCAGCGGTATGCGCCAGCGTACTCGTCATTACTGGATTGCTGGCTGGCTGCCTGGGCGGCAAGCAAGCAGTCGTCGATCCGCAGAAAGCTGGTGATGCCGGTCTGCTGGCGTATGTCACGACAGACAAGGCGAGATATAACCCCGGAGACCCGGTTCATTACACGCTGACCATGAAGCCATCGGAGGAGGGCGGCGATCTGATCGTTCGCTACAAGCATCTCGACCGGACCATGGGCGAGTCGACGATCAAGTGGGACGGATCGGCGGCGGAGGTGCAATGGGAGTGGAAGCCTTCCTCCGATGATTATAAGGGGTATATGGCGGAAATTTTTTTGAAGCAGGGCAAAGAGATCGTTGACCATACGAACATTGCAGTGGATGTCTCGTCCGATTGGGGCAAATTCCCGCGTTACGGCTACTTGGCCGACTTTATGGCGATGGACGCGGGCGAGCAGGAGAAAACGGTCGATCGGCTGAACCGTTTCCGTATTAATGGCATTCAGTTCTACGATTGGCAGTGGAAGCACCATATACCGATGAAGCTGGATAACGGCCAGCCGGCGAGCGAGTGGCCGGAGATTGCGGGCCGGCTAGTCTCGTACGATACGGTGAAGGGCTATATCGACCTCGCGCATAGCAAAAATATGAAGGCGATGAACTACAATCTGCTTTTCGGCGCGTTCGAGGACGCGGAGAAGGATGGCGTGAAGCGGGAATGGGGCTTGTTCCGAGATCCGCTGCTTGCCACTCAGGACCGCCATCCGCTGCCGGACAGCTGGGTCAGCGACATTATGCTGATGAACCCGGCGAATGAGCTATGGCAGAACTATCTGTTCCAGGCGGAGCAGGAAGTGTTCAAGCATCTGCCTTTCGATGGCTGGCATGTCGATCAGCTTGGCGACCGGGGCATCCTGTATGACGGCAATGCCGATAAGGTCAATCTGCCGGAGACTTATGTTCCGTTCATGAATGCGGCGAAGAAAGCCGTTGATGTCGATTATGTAATGAATGCTGTCGGACAGTTCGGACAGAGCTACATTGCCAAGACGCCTGTGAAGTTTCTGTATACGGAGGTATGGGACGCGCATCCGCAATACCGCAATCTGAAGGAGATCGTGGACCAAAATCTGAAGTTCAGTGCGGGGGAGCTGAATACGGTATTTGCAGCCTATATGAACTATGATCATGCGGACTCCCGAGGGGAATTCAATACGCCGGGCGTGCTGCTGACCGACGCCGTTATCTTCGCCTCCGGCGGCTCCCATCTGGAGCTGGGCGAGAACATGCTGGCGAAGGAATATTTCCCGAACCGCAATCTGTCCATTCCGGCGGAGCTGGAAGAGGCGCTGGTGTCGTATTACGACTTCATGACCGCATATCAGAATCTGCTGCGTGACGGAACGGTCGACAAGAAGCTGGACGTTGCGGCGGCAGAGGGAGCAGAGCTGTCGGCGATGCCGGAGCGAGGCAAGGTATGGAGCTTCGCGAAGGAGGCGCAGGACAAGACGATCCTGCATCTGATCAATTTCAACGATGCGACCGTGATGGAATGGCAGGACAATAAGGCTTCGCAAGCGGAGCCGAAGGAGATTGCCGATCTGAAGCTGACCGTGAAGGCGGACGGCAAAGTGAAGAAAGCGTGGCTGGCTTCACCTGATTATTACAACGGATCGGCCCTGCCGCTGGAGTTCACCGAGAAGAACGGGGCTGTGGAGCTTGCACTGCCGCATCTGAAATACTGGAATATGGTTGTGCTGGAATACTAATGAAGCGCAAGACGCCCGGAGGGGGCGTCTTTGCGTCGTTGTCCGGAGAACTTGAGATATCGCATGTCTAATCGTATTCAGAATGTACTACAATGAGGGAACAAGCCGTTAGGGAGGAGGGGCAGTATGCGGGAATTATTGCGTATGAGGATGCGAATGTCTTTTACAACGAAAATGATTGCAGCTTTTGTGCTCGTTATTCTCATTCCGACGCTATTCACAAGCGTCTCCTTTTACGTCGTATCCAATTCCACGGTCAAGCAGAACGTCCGCGAGGCGTCCGTCCAGATTGCGAAGCAAGGCGCGGATTCCCTGTCCTTCATCTTCAACGCGGGCAGTGATGTCTCGGACATGATCTATATCGACTCCCGCGTGCAGCATGTGCTTGTGAATAACCCGACAAGTGAAGAGGACCTGCTGTTATGGCGCGAGAACGAAAAGTATATGGAGAGCTTCCTGAACAATATTGTCTATTCCAGCTCGTTCGTCGGCATTGTGTATGTGTTGAAGGACCCGGCGACAGGCTGGGGAAGCGGCACATTCTCCAAGGTGAAGCTCGCGCGTTATGACGTGGAGGCCCAGTCATGGGCGAAGGAAGCCAGAGCGCTGGACGGCGGGCTCGTCTGGCATGAGATTCGGGCGGATCAGCTTAGCAGCGGCGGTGACAATACCGAGATGGTGCTGCCGATCGGGCGGGCGATTCATAGCGATGCGAATGAGGAGACACTCGGCTACATTGTGGTTAATCTGAACGGCCGCAAGGTCATCGACAAGATTGAGGAGATGAAGCTGGGCCAGACGGGAAGCTTCCTTGTGGTGGATGAGGGAGGCCGCATTATGGTCGCCTCCGACACGTCGCAGATTGGCGGGGTGGTGGAGAACGGGGAGTTGCTTGCGCATATTCGCGATCCGTATATCGAGTTTGAATTCCAGAACGGGGACGTGCCTTATTACGGCGTTAAGCAGACGCTGAGCAACGGCTGGTTGCTTGTTGGCACCGTGCCTGTACATGAAATAACGGACCGGCTGAGCGCGCTGCATCGTACCATTCTATTGTCCTTCGGCGTATTCACCTTGCTCGGCATCGGCATGGGACTTGTCATTGCCAGCCGTGTTACGCGGCCTGTCCAGAAGCTGACCCGGGGTATGAGGCTCGTACAGAAAGGCGATCTGACGGTGCGGACGGATGTGGACACGAATGACGAATTCGGCCTGATGAGTCATCAGTTCAACAAAATGATCAGCGACATCAACCTCTTGATGGAACAAGTGTCGGAGGAACAGAAGCTGAAGCAGGAGGCGGAGCTGCGGGCGGCGGTGCACCGGATTAATCCGCATTTCCTGTTCAATACGCTCGGCACGATCAGATGGCTGATTAAGTATGGACAATCCGACAAGGCTTATGAAGGCATCTCCGCCTTGACCCGGCTGCTGGAGGCGAACATGGGGCGGAAGGGCAACTTCGTTACAATCGCTGAAGAACTGGACATTATCGAAAAGTATCTGGTTATTCTGGAGATGCGCTATAACCGCAGATTCGCGCTGACGATCCACAAGGATAATGCAGCAGCAGAGCTGCTTGTGCCGAGA
Source organism: Paenibacillus sp. J31R120 (assembly GCF_056269225.1). NCBI lineage: Bacteria > Bacillati > Bacillota > Bacilli > Caryophanales > Paenibacillaceae > Paenibacillus > Paenibacillus sp. J31R120. The sequence goes on from NZ_JBWDNN010000004.1 coordinate 444,220, forward strand.
ATGCTCATTCAGCCGCTCGTAGAGAATGCGATCTTCCACGGTATTGTGCCGAAGGACAGCGACGGCGAGATTGTTATAACGGTAAGGCGGGAAGGAAGCGCAACGATCATCGAGGTGGAGGATGACGGCATTGGTCTGCTGCCGGGCAAAGAGAAGATGCTGGAGTCGGTTGAAAAAGCCGTAAGGGACGGACAATCCGGCATTGGTCTGCAGCATGTGTACGAGTGTACGCGGCTTTATTTTGACAGGGGCTCAGGGGTGGAAATCCAAGCCCGTGAACAAGGCGGCACGCTAGCGAAAGTCGTGCTGCATCCGAAGAGAACATCGCGGCAGGAAGGGTGAGGCTTAATGTGGCAAGCGATGATTGTGGATGATGAACCGATTATTCGATACGGCATCAAAGCATCCGTGGATTGGGAGCGCGAAGGCGTCGAGATCGCGGCGGACTGCGCGAACGGAGCCGAAGCGCTGCAGCTGATGGAGACTCGCCGGATCGACCTTTTGATCACGGATATCAAGATGCCGGTGCTCGACGGGCTGGCCCTGACGCAGCAGGCGCTGTCGCTGAACCCCGGCATGAAGGTGATTCTGGTAAGCAGCCATAATGACTTTGAATATGTGCGCGAGGGACTGAAGCTGGGCGTAGCGGATTATATTCTGAAGCATACGCTGGAGCCGGAGGAGCTGGTGCAGGTCGTCCGCAGATGTATCGGCATGCTGCAGAGAGAAGGCGGGGGAGACGGCGGAATGAGTCTGTCCGGCAGAGAGGAGCGGGTGAAGCTTCGCAAAAGCTATGAGAGCGACCTTAAGCAGCACTTGCTGCAGCGAAGCGGGAGCCTGCCTGTGGGAGCTTACCCGGAGTGGCTTAATGAGGAATATGCCGGTCTCCTTATTCATCCCAACCGTGTCTACTATATTGAAGAGCAGCAAGGTTATTTGTACAAATCCGTATTAATGGAGCAATTGACCGAAGTGTTGTACGGAGCCGAGCCGGAAGGGCTGGCGGTTCAGTCGGGGGAGCATGAGCTGTTTTATCTCATGCCGGCGCCTGACGCTGCGTCAGCAGAGCGTGCTGCTGAGCTGCGGGAAAGGCTGCTGCGGCTTCGAGATAAGCTGGAGAGCGAAGGCGGCGCCGGCCTCACAATCGGTTATGCCGAGGGCTGGGGAGCCGGAGATATCCGCTCCGTCTTCCTCGGCAGCAAGGAAGCCTCCGACAGAGGGTTCTTCGAAGGGAGCGGCATCTATTCGAGCGAGTCCGCAAGTTCCCGCGACAGGGAAGGCATGCGGCTGCCCGCCATGTATCAGGAGGCGGAGGGGCTGGTTGACGAGAAGCTTCAGACTCTCGTGGCGGAGTGGAAGGAAGATTGGTCGCAGGGCGGTTGTCCTCCGCTTGCGCTCAAGGAAGAAGCGAGCCGTGTCCTCTCTATTATGTTCAAGCATCAAGTTGATCCGTATGCGCTCGTAGAATCATTCGATCGGTTGTTCAAGACGGAGACGCTGGCGGAATTATGCGACACACTCCTTCTTGTCGCGGGTGAGCTGCGCAAAACCCGCTCAGACTTCGACGCTCCAGGCTTCAGCCACCCCATCGACAAGGCGCTGGAGTACATTCGGACCCACTACCTGGAGACGATGACGCTGCAGCAAGTGGCGGATATTGTTCACGTGAGCAAAAACTATTTTTCCATCCTGTTCAAGAAGGTTACAGGCCATAATTTCATCGATTACGTCATTACGCTGCGTATCCAGAGGGCGAAGGAGCTGCTGGCCGGCTCGGAGCTGAAGGTCTATGAAGTTGCCGAGCTATCGGGCTTCAATGACGTGAAATATTTCAGTAAGCTGTTCAAGAAGATGACGGGACAATCGCCGGTTGATTACCGGGAACAGAAGCTGCATAAGGCAGAGGGTTGCTGCGAGAGGGGAGGAGGGGGAGAGTGACGCTTCGGATGATGCGGTCGTTGGCGCTTATGGCGGTGCTTGCCGTATTGCTGTCTGGCTGTCTGGGCAATTCGATTATCGACGATCCCGGTACGGTCAAGAAGCTGGGCGACGAGCCTCAGAAAACGATTGTCATCTGGCATACGTACAGCGATGAGGAGACGATATTGTTCGAGAAGGAAGTGATTCCGGCATTCGAAGCGGAGCATCCGGGTATCGTCATTGAGTCTGTTAGGCAGACGCATAACCAGGAGTATCATTCCGCCCTGCAAGCCCGGGCTTCAGCGGGGAAGACGCCGGATATTATCCGGATGGATTATACCTGGATTCCGGTATTCGCGCAGCGGGAATTGCTATATCCGATCGAGTCTTTTCCGGGTTATGCGGAGGTGTCCGACCAATTGCAGGGCCGCATGATGGATACGAACCGTTACGCCGGCCATGTATACGGGCTTCCGCTTAACATGACCACGAAGGCTGCGCTGTACAATGTTCAATTGCTAGAGAAGCTGGACATCTCCGAGCCTCCGACTTCCTTCGCTGAGACGGTGAAGCTGGCCCGTGAGCACGGTTATTCGCTCGGGATGTCAGATATTGATCTATGGAACAGCCTGCCTTATTTCTTTGCACTTGGGGGCAATCTGGCTGACCCTTCGTTCTCGCGGACGGAAGGGTATCTGAATAGCCCGGCCAGCATAAGCGCGATGAAGGAGCTGCTCCAGCTGCACAAGGAGGGAATTATTAATCCTTGGCTGTTGAAAGGGAATGCTGACTTATGGCGGGAGGTCTATGCGCCTGGCCGTTTTCTGATGATAGACGAAGGTCCATGGTATTACAGCATCCTCCTTAATATCGCCAATACGGAGGTCGATTTGCTGCAGCGTACGAAGCCGGTGCCGTTCCCAAGCGATGGAGAATACCGTTCCATCATGGGCGGAGAGAGCTTGGTCATGACGAAGGGGGCGCGCAACAAGGAAGAGGCTTGGACCTTCATGAGCTGGATGGCGAACAAGGAAACGCAGCTGAAGCTGATGGATGCGGGGCTGATTCCGGCCAATACGGAAGCTTTTGAAGCGGGACGCCATTCGGATAACCCTGTAATCCGCTATTTGGCACCGTATATGGAAGGGATCGAAGATGCCTTCTACCGCCCGCCAATCCCGCAGTGGAATGAGATCGAGAAGCTGTACAATGCGGCTATGGAGGATATGTTCATGCGGGGCAAGGATGTCGAAGAGACGTTAGATGATACTGCGCGGAAGATGGACGCGTTGCTTGGCTCATCGTAAGAGCCAAAGGTATGGTGAAAAAGCGGTTAATGGGGAGCTAAGCCTCCGGTTAACCGCTTTTTATTGTGTGTGTTTGTGCAACGTTATCGGCTCGCTAGGAATGAAGCACACTAGGCCGACTGGCGCATCGGGGGAGTTAGAGGAAACTGGCAGAGTAATAAACGCTTATTTGCGAGAGAAGTTTGATTGGAGGGGAATAGTGATGTGAGGAACGCGAAACGGGGTGTTTGAGGAGTTTAGCGGTGCCAGAAACGCATAAATGTGCGAGACGGGTACGCTGCTCGACTATTTGAACCGGCGATATACGATACCCGTCAAGATTTGGGTGCCGCATGAGCTGAAGCTCCGCCACTCCACGGGAGATCATTCTTAACTCGCATAAGATCGCGTCCGATCCCGCCTCTTGCCAATTGCAAGGGACGGGACTTTTTTGCGTTTCCTTGGCTCCAAATCTTATTCAGAAAGGGGTTCTGCTTTATATGGCTGCCGTCTTTCTTCATAATCCCGTACAAGCTCGAATACACTTTCCTTAACAGGCGGCTTGTCTGACGGTCAGATAGGGGGACAAGTCTGAATATTGAGGGAAAGAGGGATGCGATAATGAGCATAGAGCAATCGGATACGGCAATATTGGGACTGGGGACGGCGGTGCCGCCCTATCGAATGGATCAAGAGGATACGTCTCGCAGGCTGACGGAGGCGCTGACAGGTGCCGGACATTCGGATTCCAGCCGGTGGGCGAAGCGAATATTCCGACAATGTGGCGTCGAGAGCCGCTATACCTGCGAGCCGAATCTGCTTGAGCCCGCATCAAGCTGCAGGTACTTTCCGAGTGCGGACGGGCAAGCGGAAGTGCCTTCGACAAGCGGGCGCATGGCAGTGTACAAGCGGTCATCTGTTCCGCTTGCGGCAGAGGCGGCATTGAAGGCGCTGGCGGATAGCGGGACACATCCAGAGGACATTACGCATTTAATTACCGTGAGCTGTACGGGACAGTTTCTGCCGGGACTCGACGCCGCGTTAATGGGAGAGCTTGGGCTCCGTCCGACCGTTGCGCGGATACCGCTTACGTTCCTCGGCTGCGCGGCGGGCTTGAAGGCGGTCTGTTTGTCCAAAGGGCTTGTTGAGAATCAGAGCGGTGCGAAGGCGCTGGTCGTATGCGTGGAGCTATGCACGCTTCATATCCAGCCCTCTAGCGATCGGGAGGCGCTATATGGAGCATCCTTCTTCGGGGACGGCGCTTCCGCTTGCGTAGTGGGGAGACCGGAGGTACATCACCGGGACGTATTCCTGCTGGGAGACGAGAGATCAGTATTGCTGCCCGGCAGCGCGGGGGAGATGATCTGGGAGGTGGGCAACCATGGGTTCGACCTGTACCTGTCGCCATCGATCCCCCGGCTGATCGGTGAGCATGTTCCGGCCGAAGTTGACCGACTGCTGGATGGTGTGCCAAAGCCGGAACTGTGGGCTATCCATCCCGGCGGCAGAGGCATTGTCGATACCTTGCAGGAGACGTTTGCGCTGAGCGATGGCCAGACCTCCGCCAGCCGAACGATACTGCGGAATTACGGCAATATGTCCTCGGCTACGATTCTGTTTGTGCTGAGCGAGATGAAGCGAACGCTCCGCGAAGAGAAGGCCGGCTACAAGGCGGGCGTGGCGCTTGCCTTCGGCCCCGGCGTCACCGCCGAGATGATCCGCATCGCTTATTCGCCAACTCCGCAAGCTCGCAAGGCGGGAGGTTCGTTAGAAGGCGTTCCAGAGGCTGATGCTTATGCTTAAAGCTCTTCAGAATCGGGAATTGAAGCCCGAATACATGGACGATAGGACACAGGGCGGACCGGAGCTGCAAGAAGCGCTGGTTCATCTGCGCCGGCTGAACCGCCTGTTCGGCGCAGCTTCCCCGACCCTATACGGCGTGAAGCGATTGTGGAAGGCGGCGGGTTCACCCAAGGAGCTGTCGATTCTGGATATCGGGGCCGGCTCGGGAGATGTGAACAGGAAGCTTCTCCAATGGGCGCTGGAGGAGGGGGTACGCCTTAATGTGACGCTTGTCGATACGACCGAGGAAGCAGTGAAGGAGGCAAGCCTGTACTTTTGGAACGAGTCGCGGGTGCGTGTATGCCAAGGCGATCTGTTCGAGCTGGAGGCCGATTCGGCGGATGTGGTGACGGGCACTCAATTTCTGCATCATTTCACCGGACATGAGCTGGAACGGGCGGTCAGGCAGATGATGCGGGCATCGCGCATTGGCGTTGTTATTAATGATATCCATCGTCATCCCGTATCGTGGCTGTCCGTATGGCTGACGACCCGGCTTATTTCACGCAATCCTTATATCCGGCATGACGGACCCCTCTCCGTTGCCAAAGGCTTCCGGGGAGAAGACTGGGGGAGGCTGCGAAAGGCGTTATCGCTTGGTCCATCGGCATTCAAATATGTCTGGCGGCCGTTGTTCCGGTATTCGGTCATGATTAGAAAGGATGGCGGCAAGCATCATGGGAGGTGGTGACCCATGACAACGATCTATGATGTCGCGGTGCTCGGCGCCGGGGTGGCAGGCAGCGCGGCAGCGAAGTCGCTTGCTTCGAAGGGGTGGAACACTGTCCTGCTGGACCGGCAGCGATTCCCTCGGCATAAGGTATGCGGAGAATTTTTGTCGCCGGAATCCCAGGAGACGCTTGCCCGGCTTGGATTGCTGGAGGCCGTACAAGGGTTGTCGCCTAGTCTGATTACCCGTACGAGCTTGTATCTGGAGAATGGAGGCGTCATTCGGCTTCCGCTGCCGGGTGCAGCACTTGGCATAAGCCGCTATAGGCTGGATGCCTCCTTTCATCAGGAGGCTGAGGCGGCGGGCGCAAGGATTCGGGAAGGCGCAACCGTCCTGTCGGCGGGGCTGCAGGATGGGCACTATTCGCTGACGTTGCGAAGCGGAGGCCAGACAGAAGTGCTGCGGGCGCGTGCGGTTATCGCGGCTTGGGGCGGGGCAGGACAGGCAAGCGAGCGGCCGGACGGGAGCCAGCCGTCTCGTTCACGCAAGGGCAATCTGACCAGCCGTGACAGGGGCTCAGGCCTTTCGGCCCAAGTATCCGGCCTCGTCGGTGTAAAAATGCATTACCGGATGGCAGATCCCACTCCGCTAAGCGTACAGGAGAATAGCGCAGTAGAACTGTATTTCTTCCAGGGAGGGTACGCAGGGATTAACGGGGTGGAGGATGGAAAGGTGAATATCGCGGCCTTGCTTGATCGAGACGACATTCCCTCGAAGCACCGCTCCGTATCCGCGATGCTGGAGGAGGCGGCCCGCCGCCATCCGTCTCTACGTGAAAGGATTGAGGCGCTAATTCCGCTGCCTGATACAGCCGCCGCCGTATCGCCTGTTCGAATCAGCATGCGTCCAGTGGCATGGAGCGGCATTCCGCTAATCGGCGATGCCATCTGCCGCATTCCGCCGCTGTGCGGGGACGGCATGTCGATGGCGCTGCGCTCCGCTGAGCTTTGCTCGGATTATGCAGACCGATATTTGCGCGGTGAACTTTCGCTAGACGGCTGGGAACGTGAATATAAGGAGGCCATTATGCGGGAATTCAGCAGGCCGCTGCGCTGGGGACGGTTCGCAGAATTTCTGCTCAGCTCCGCTTTTCTGTCCCGTGCGCTGCCTGCGCTTGCAAGGCTGGCCCCGCGGGCGGCGAGAGGCATGATTCAAGCTACGAGATTGCGTGTCCGTTAGCGTTGCGATCATTTTTTGTGAATGGGTGGTTTACAACCGGCGGGGCGATCTGGTAGAGTATCACAAATGCAATGACGAGAAGAGTAAGCCTCCATGTCCCTGTACAGAGAGCTCCGCCAGCTGCGAAGGAGTCATCGGACATACGGCCGAACCAAGCCTCCGAGCGGCACATTGGAACGGGTGCGACCAGCCCCGGGATGGTGTGACGGGTGCTCCCGTTACAGGGCTAGAGTATAAGCATGTTTCATGCCGTACTTGAAGAGGCCGGCTTGGCGACAGGCTGGCGAATATGGGGTGGCACCGCGATGATCAATCTCGCCCCCAAGACCAAAAGTCTTGGGGGTGGGATTTTTTTGTTGTTGATCATCATGAGGTGAAGGGAGCCACATCTATGAAGAGGAATGTTTGGTTGGAAAAGTGGAAGTATCCGTTCATTCTATTATTCGGCATCGGCATATCCAATGTCGGGGAATGGATCTATTTTATCGCGCTGAATCTGATTGTGTATGATATGACGCAGTCCGCGTTGGCGGTGTCCGTGCTCTATTTGATTCGTCCATTAGCTACGCTGGCCAGTAGTTTGTGGGCGGGCAGTCTCATAGACCGGACGAACAAGCGCAGCCTGATGGTCCTGTTGGATGTGCTAAGAGCAGGTCTTATCGTTTTATTGCCTCTCTACTCGTCCATCTGGTATATATACGTTTTGGTATTCTTTATCCAAATGGCAGGTTCCGTATTTGGACCGGCCTCCGGCACGTATATTACGATGCTGATTCCGCCAGACCAAAGACCGCGCTTCAACTCGCTGAATGCGCTGATCGGCTCCGGCGCCTTCCTGATCGGTCCGGCTATTGCCGGACTGCTGTTTCTTGCAGGCTCTCCGGTTATGGCGATCTATATCAACGCCGCCGCCATGTTCTTGTCCGGGCTGATTACGCTGCTCATGCCGAATTTGGAGAAGGGCGTATTTGCCCAAGAGGATAGCAGCAAGCTGGAATGGTCCGTGATTAAGGCGGACTGGGGAACGGTGCTGAGATTCTATCGTTCGCATGTATACATTACGGCTGTATGCCTGCTGTTCGGCGCTATTATGATGGTCATGGCTTCGGCCGTCGATTCGCTGGAGGCGGTATTTGCCCTGACGGTGCTGGGTCTGTCGGAGAGCAGCTACGGCATGCTGGTAAGCGTCTCCGGAGCGGGCATTATCGCAGGCGCTTTGGTCAATACGTTGGTGGCAGGAAGAGTGCCGACAGCGGCATTAATTGGACTCGGCGTGCTTGGCGTAAGCGGAGGATATTTGCTGTATGCGACCTCCTCTGCTTTTGGAATGGCGGCAGCCGGATTTTTTATTCTTGCGTTTTTTATCGCCTTCGCCAATGCGGGATTTGCGACATTCTATCAAAATAACATTCCGGTGGGGATGATGGGCCGATTCGGCAGTATGAACGGCTTTATCGAAGCCATTCTCATTATGCTGACGTCGATTGTACTCGGATTATGGGCGGAGTGGGGATCGCTTCAAGAGGCTGTCATCGCCGGTGTCATCGTTATGGCTTTATTGAGTCTTGTCTTAGGGGGGCTGCTTTGGCGCAAAGTCATTATTGTACAAAAAGTATCCGGAACAGGCATTTCCGTGCAACAAGGCGCAGCCTATACTACAATAGAGACAAGACGCGAGTCGGGACCTGAGCAATAGACTGTTGCAGGATAGGCCTGGCGCTTGCGCGGGAATTGACGGCAAGACAACATCAATCGAGGAGGGATTGCGGTTGGCTGAGCAGGAGCAAGTGAAAATAGGATTAGTCGGAGCAAGCTGGTTTGCAGACCTGTGGTATTTGCCGGTCGTTCAGATGCATCCGAATGCGCAGCTGCATGCCATATGCAGCGAAGGCGGCGGAAGCGCGAGACGGATGGCGGACAAATACGGCATTCCGCATGTATTCGGCTCTTATGAGGAGATGCTGGAGCAAGCGGGTCTTGACGGCATATGTATCATTACGCCCAACGATGTGCATGTGACGATCGCGGAAGCGGCCATGAATCGGGCCGTCCACGTGATGAGCGAGAAGCCATTGGCGCTTAACTTGAAGGAAGCGGAGCAGATGATGCGTTTCGCGGAGAGAAGCGGAATGATCCATGGCGTTAATTTTACGTACAGGGAACATCCCGGAGTGCGCCGAATAAAGGCAATGGTAGAGGAAGGTCTAATCGGCCGGCTGCAATCCGGGCATTTTGAATATACAGGAGACTATGGCGTCGCCGGGCCTCCGGGCTGGAGAGGCTCCATTGCGAAGGGCGGCATAGGCGGCGTACTTGCGGATCTGGGATCTCATTTGATCGATTTGGCACAATATGTAACCGGAGACGGCTTATCGGAAGTTAGCGCGGATGCCACGTTCGCGCATCGGGATATGAACCCGGATGCGGCGGCGGACGCCGTCATCTTCTTAGCCCGTTCTTTGCAGGGTGCGCAGCATACGTTCCGTACGAGCTGGATCGAGCATCAGGGGACGAAGGGGCAGACGATTCGTATTCATCTGAATGGACAACTCGGCATTATCGAATTTGCCGTCAGCCATCTAGGTTCCGCTTTGTCTTATACGCTGCATGAAGGCGGTAAGACGGTAGTGGATCTTCAGGAGGATGGTCTCCCTGCGTGGAATGAAGACGAACCGTCCTCGGAGACGAGCTTCAGGCCTTGGCGGCTGACGGACCGCAATGAGGTATGGAAGTGGATCGACCGCATCATCGACCGAAAGGAAGGTACAGCGGAAGCATCAGCCGACGCGCCTACCTTTGCCGACGGATATTACGCACAGTCTGTTATGGAGGCTGTCATGCAGGCAGCAGAGGAACGGCGCTGGGTGCCGGTTCGATCGGTGGAATAGAAACGAAATACGATCTCTTGTTATAGTGAAAGCCTTGAGCCCTATGATCAAATAGGTACTTCAAGGCTTTTTTATGCATGCTATAAAAGGATTGACGTAATCTGCGCCTAGCACGTATGCCAGGTTGTTTTTTAGTTTTAGCGAAATAAGACGATTCTAAAAACGAAGTAGCATGTCGGTTTTTTAATAACAATAAAATACGGTACGGGGGTATTGTAATTTTTCGTTGACGAATATAGGGGTACGGGGTATACTGATGATGTCGACAGGAAATGAAAGGTTCCTCATCCATCCCGATAAGAGAGCGAAAGCTGATGCGGAGTGAAGAAGTGAGGAATAGATGAACTTATAAATTGATCAAGAAGCATAGGAGTGTTCAATATGAAACAGGAAGCTTTAACGGCAAGCAACGATCAAGTGACATTTGATATATCCGGCATGACCTGCGCGGCTTGTGCTAACCGCATTGAGAAGGGACTTAACAAAATGCCGGGCGTGTCTCAGGCCAGCGTCAACTTCGCAATGGAGACCGCCAGCGTCAGCTTCTCGTCTTCGGAGATTTCCGTAGAAGATATGCAGAGCAAGGTGAAGCAGCTGGGTTATGCCGCGGCGCTGAAGGCAGAAGAGAAAGAGACGCAGGAGCATCGTTCCCGTGAGACGAGAAAGCATAAGCTGACGCTTATCCTGTCTGCGCTACTCTCGCTTCCACTGCTCTGGAGTATGGTCGGCCACTTCTCATTTACTACATGGATGTACGTACCGGATTTGTTCATGAATCCGTGGTTCCAGTTAGTATTGGCTACGCCAGTACAATTCTATGTAGGCGCGCCGTTCTACAGGGGAGCCTATAAGGCGCTTCGCAACCGAAGCGCGAATATGGATGTGCTGATTTCATTGGGAACATCGGCGGCTTATTTCTACAGCATCTACCTGACGCTTCAGTGGTGGGCGGACGGAGCGTCCGCGCATCACGGCCATTCTGTGCAACACGGCCCGTCCCTGTACTTCGAGACTAGCGCCGTTCTGATCACGCTCGTGGTACTTGGCAAGCTGTTTGAGACGCTGGCCAAAGGCCGGACCTCGGAAGCCATCAAGTCGCTGATGGGTTTACAGGCGAAGACAGCGCTCGTCATTCGCGATGGTGAAGAACGCGCCGTTGCGATTGAAGAAGTACTAAAAGGCGACATTGTTATTGTGAAGCCGGGCGAAAAAATTCCGGTAGACGGCCAGGTGCTTGAAGGAAGCTCGGCTGTAGATGAATCCATGCTGACGGGCGAGAGTATCCCCGTGACGAAAAATACAGGCGACCATGTCATTGGCGCCACCATTAACAAAAACGGCTTGCTGCGCATTACAGCGACGAAGGTCGGCAAAGATACCGCATTGGCACAAATTATTAAAGTTGTGGAAGATGCGCAAGGCTCGAAAGCGCCGATTCAGCGGGTTGCGGATGTCATCTCCGGCATCTTTGTACCTATTGTAGTAGCGATAGCTGTTGTGGCATTTCTGGTATGGTACTTTATCGTAACGCCGGGCGACTTCGGCGGCTCGCTGGAGAAGGCGATTGCGATTCTGGTTATCGCATGTCCTTGTGCGCTTGGACTGGCGACTCCAACCTCGATCATGGCGGGCTCCGGCCGTGCGGCAGAGCTGGGCGTTCTCTTCAAGGGCGGCGAGCATTTGGAAGGTACTCATCGCATCGATACGGTTGTTCTGGATAAGACAGGTACGGTAACCAAAGGCAAGCCTGAGCTGACAGATGTCGTAACGGCATGGAATGAAGAAGAGCTTCTGCGTTTGGTAGGATCGGCAGAGAAAGGCTCGGAGCATCCGCTTGCGGAAGCCATTGTAGCAGGCGCTGAAGCTCGCGGTATCAAGCTTGTAGATGCACAATCCTTCCAAGCCATCCCTGGTTTCGGCATAAGTGCGACAATCGATGGCCGGGACGTGCTCGTAGGTACAAGAAGGCTGATGGAACGCTATCAAATAGAAGCGAAAGACGCATTGAAGGCTATGACGGCACTTGAGATGGAAGGCAAAACTGCGATGCTGGCAGCGGTGGACGGCGAGTATGCAGGCATGGTTGCAGTAGCGGACACGATCAAGGATTCCTCGCCAGCTGCAATAGCGAGACTGAAAAGCATGGGCATTGAGGTTGTCATGATTACAGGGGATAATGAACGGACCGCCAAAGCGATAGCGTCCGAAGTCGGCATCGATCATGTACTTGCTGAGGTTCTGCCGGAGGGCAAAGCCGAGGAAGTGAAGAAGCTGCAGGCACAGGGCAAAAAGGTAGCGATGGTCGGCGATGGAATCAATGATGCACCGGCGCTGGCTACGGCAGATGTCGGCATGGCGGTTGGCACTGGAACTGACGTGGCGATGGAAGCGGCAGATGTGACGCTGATGAGGGGCGATCTGTCAAGCATTCCGGATGCCATCATGATGAGCCGCAAGACAATGTCGAACATTAAGCAGAATCTGTTCTGGGCGCTTGGCTACAATACGCTGGGCATCCCGATCGCGGCGATTGGCTTACTGGCCCCATGGGTGGCGGGCGCGGCCATGGCGCTGAGCTCGGTATCCGTTGTACTGAATGCGCTCCGTCTGCAGCGTATGAAGATATAACTCAGAAGGCAGGGATATTCAATGGACCATTCCATAAAAATCTATACGATTCCCACTTGCAGCGATTGTGCCTTTGCAAAACGGTATTTTGGAGAGCGCGGGCTGTCGTATACGGAGCTGAGGTGCGAGGAAGAGGAGGCGTACCGCAGGGAAGTATGGGAATTGACAGGCAAGCAGGTTGTTCCGACGATCGTCATTGACGGCCATGTATTCATCGGGTTTGCCGATAATCTGTCCGAGATCGCTTCTCTGACCGGACAGAGCCAGAACTAAATCATGCCAGATGCAGGATCAGGGGGACGTTGGTTTCCCTGATCCTTTTTGCGTGTGCAGGCTTGAAATAACGGCAAGAGGGCATTCTACTTTTGGAGGAAAATATAACACTTGACTGAAGTATATATTGATTATATACTTAATTACAAATAGTAAGTAACAAGTGAAAAACAAGGTGGTGATCGCGTGGCTAACAAGCTGCATGCCGATACGCGCTTAGGCGAAGTCAAATTGCGAGTCAGCAATTTGGAGCGCTCGCTCAAGTTTTATGAAGATATTGTCGGCTTCCGCGTGTTGTCGCGAACCGAAAGCATAGCAGAGCTGACTGCCGACGGCCGTAACGTGCTGCTGGTGCTGGAAGAAGTGCCGAACGCGTCGATTACGCCGCTCCGTTCATCGAGCGGGTTGTATCATTTTGCAATTTTGCTGCCGACCCGAAAGGATCTTGGCCTGTCGCTTCGCAGATTGATGGATGCAGGCGTGAAGATCGGGCAAGCGGATCATTTGGTCAGCGAGGCGCTGTATATATCTGACCCGGATTTGAATGGTATTGAGATTTACCGGGACCGTCCGAGGGAACAATGGGAATATGATGCGCAAGGCTTTGTGAAGATGGCGACAGATCCCATTGATTGGGAAGGTTTGCTTGCGGAAGCGAAGGGAAGCGAGTGGAACGGGCTGCCAGACGGCACCGTCATCGGCCATGTCCACTTCCATGTCGGCGATCTTCATAAGTCCAAGCAATTTTATTGCGATGCGATCGGCTTCGAGGTAGAGGCGGATTTGATGCGGCAGATGGGCGCTCTCTTTATCGGGGCTGGCCGCTACCATCATCATATGGGACTTAATGTATGGGCTGGAGCCGGTGCGCCGCCTGTGAAGCCAAACGGTACGGGTATCGAGCATTTTACGATAATCGTGCCGAATGCAACTGAGCTGGAAGAGACGGTTCAGCGGGCGAAGCGGCTAGGCGTAGAACTGGAGCTGCGAGAGGGATCGTTGTGGACGAAGGACCCGAATGGAATAGCATTACAATTAGTAGCAGCAATCTGATCCAACGAATAAAGGAGCGTATAAAGCAATGAAAATTGGTATCGTCGGAGCAAGCGGCAAAGCAGGCAAGCTGATCGCACAGGAAGCTCTTAGCAGAGGCCATGAAGTGACAGCGATTGTCCGCAACAAGGCGAGCGTGCAAGTAACGGGCGCAGCCGTGCTGGAGAAGGATGTATTTGATCTGAAGCAAGCTGATCTGGCTTCTTTCGATATAGTCGTAAATGCGTTTGGCGCTGCGCCCGGTCAAGAGCATCTTCATGTGGATGCAGGGAATGCGCTTATCGATGCGCTGAAAGGCACTTCGGTGCGCCTGTTCGTCGTAGGAGGAGCAGGCAGCTTGTTTGTTGACGAAGCCAAGTCGGTCCGCGTATTCGAGACGCCGGATTTCCCTGCGGCTTATCTGGCGACAGCGCAGAATCAGGGCAAAAACCTGGAGATTCTCCAGAACCAGCAAGATGTGACATGGACATTCCTTAGTCCCTCGGCGTTCTTCCATGCGGAAGGCAGAAGAACAGGCGCGTATGAATCCGGCCAGGATCATCTGCTTGTCAATTCCAAGGGCGACAGCTATATCAGCTATGCCGACTATGCTATTGCGGTAGTAGATGAAATCGAAAATCCGAAACATCTCAACCAAAGATACACCGTTGTCGGCGAAGCGTAAGCGGGCCGGTGCGTTACACATAGATAAAGCTTTATTGGATAAGGAATATGTCACTCACCAACAAGAACAACCAATCGGAGGGAACTTAAAATGGGAATTATGGACACTTTATTTGGAGCAGGAAATAAAAATTCGGAAGCGGCAGCAATGGACTTCTACGCGGCCGTTGAGGGAAGACGCTCTATATATGGCATCAGCAATGAAGGGGTCGTATCGGACGAGCGCATCCATGAAGTCATCAATCATGCGGTGAAGTATACGCCGTCTTCGTTCAACTCGCAAAGCGCAAGAGTTGTCGTGCTGCTGGGCGACCAACACAAAAAACTGTGGGAGATCACTACCAATACATTGAAGGCGATCGTGCCTGCTGATCAATTCGCTCCAACGCAAGAGAAGATGAATGCGTTTGGTGCCGGCTACGGAACAGTGCTGTTCTTCGAGGATCAAACCGTTGTGGAAGGCCTGCAAAAACAATTCGCAGCTTACGCGGATAACTTCCCGGTATGGTCCAATCAATCGAGCGGCATGCTGCAGTTCGTGATCTGGACATCGCTGGAGCTTGAAGGCTTCGGCGCTTCCCTTCAGCATTATAACCCGCTGATTGACGAAGCGGTGAAAGCAGAATGGAACATTCCTGCCGGCTGGAAGCTGCTTGCTCAGATGCCGTTCGGCAAGCCGGTTGCTCCGGCAGGCGAGAAGCAATTCGGTTCGCTTGAAGAGCGTGTGAAAGTGTTTAAATAAGCAGCAAGTTGATTGAGGGATACACTGAAGTGATCGTGTAAATATAGAATGAAAAATAAATGTAGCCCGGTCGAATAGGACCGGGCTACATTTATTTTCTACGTGATTAGTTAAGGAATAGTGGAGATTTATCCCCGTCTCATTTTAATTCATTAGAAAATTCTGTTGTTATTTCTGTAAATATTCTTTGTTTATTATGTGATTCTTCTCCTGAAAGATCATTTGGATCTGTTCCATCCAGATTGAATTTACCAGCTTGCATATTAATGACACCGTATTGACCAAAAGTGTTTTTGCTTAAAAATATCAAGTATTGACTGCCTTTTTTCATGGCCGTATATCCTTCAATTGCTATTCTTTCTTTACCTCTAATAGTCTGTCTTTGACCGATTGGCTCAATCACCTTAAGATCAACAGCATCCTCTTTCGGCCCTTTCAATACCTTTTCAACATTAATTTCTGTAGAAGTGAGAATATACATAAGAATACCCGGAGCTCCTTCTTTCATAAGCACTTCACGATTATCAAAGTTTTTAATCGGACTTCCAATAACAACTAAATCAGCACCTGAGAACAATGCTTCTGCCGTTGGATAGCCTTTATAAGTGGCTGCTGTAGATATGTCACGAACAGAATGATAAATGGTAAAATAATAGTAAGCTGCTGCTGCAAGGATCAAAACCAAGGCCAGTGAAAACAATGTCCTTTTCTTTTTGATTAACATTGTACAACTCTCCCTCTCATATCCTAATTTACCCATTTATACTTCAATTCTCCTTTATTATACGCAGAAGGATGATCTAACATAAACCATTTGTTCAAGACAAAAAGAAGAATCCTGACCAACAAAAGAACGAATGTAAGCGCTTTTGGAGCTCAGGCCGAACAAAATGAAGAGCAATAAGCGACTGATGCAAGTCTGCTAACGAACCGAATTCCTCTACACTTAAAGTAGATTTGCATTGATGCGAGGGGGAATTGCCGACCATGTTTACTTATGATCTTCATCAAGTGCCTTATAGCCGCTACGGGTCGTTTCTTGTTGTATCTCCATTGAAGAAGCAGGGAGACTTGGAGGAAGGTATCTATATTCGCACGGTGCATGGCGGGGATAACAGCCATGGAGCGGTATTTAAGCTGGAGCTTATCCATGAGGGTGAAGCAGTCATCAGTCAGGTGATTGCATCGCCAGAAAGCGTGCGGCTGCTGGCAGCGGATGGGTATGCGGAATGCTGTGTGACGGGCGAGCTAACGATGCAGCTTTTCTCTTGCGGGGTCAACATCCGGTTGACGCTTGTATGCGGAGGCTATGATTACGCTTCGCCGATGAAGGACGGACGCTGGGAAGTGAATCATTTCTCGACAGAGTCGCGCTTCATGCTGGAGAGCGTCTCGGGCGAACTGGCGGTGGACGCGCCATGGTCGGGGACGAAGTGCAGCCATGTCATTGTCGAGCTTCGCAGGGATGCGGAGAGCGGACTGGCTGAAGTGAAGCTGGAGCAATTCTGGACAGTGCGTCCGCCGATCCGGGTAACTCGGATGCTGGAGGCTTGCAAGCGGGAAGTGGGGAACGAGTACCGGGAATGGCTTAGCCGCACGCTGCCGTCAGACGGCAAGTGGAGCGAGGCACGCAAGCTGGCAGCTTACATTACCTGGTCCTGCGTCGTGCCGAAGCGTGGCATGTTGACGAGACCAGCTATGTATATGTCGAAGAACTGGATGACGAATATATGGAGCTGGGATCACTGCTTCAACGCCATGGCGCTAATCCGTCATCAGCCTGAGCTGGCCTGGGATCAATTTATGATTTTCTTTGATGCGCAGGATGAAAGCGGAGCGCTGCCTGACTTTATCAATGACAAGTATGCGCTATGGAATTGCTGTAAGCCTCCTATCCACGGCTGGACGCTGAACTGGATGATGGAGCGGTCCGGCTGGATCGGCAAGGAGCAGCTTGCGGAAGTATACGAGCCGCTAGTGAAATGGACGAATTGGTGGTTTGAGGAACGTGACGACAATGGGAACGGCATTCCAGAGTACCAGCACGGCAATGACAGCGGCTGGGACAACAGTACCGTGTTCCGTTTCGGCGGTCCGATTGAGACACCGGATCTATGCGCCTTCCTCATCCTTCAGTGTGAAACGCTGGCGAAGGTTGCCCATGAACTGGGCAAGCATGACGAAGGAAGAGAATGGGGGCATCGTGCCAAAGCGCTTACGGATCGATTGGTCGAACACTTCTGGGATGGAACATCATTAAGTGCGTGGGTTCGCGACGAACAGCTGGAGCGCAGCGGCGACAGCCTGTTGATGTATATGCCGATTATTCTCGGGAAGCGTCTCCCGGAGCCGCTCTATCGACATCTGCTTGCAGGGCTGGAGGAAGAAGGCCGCTTCCTGACGGCGCATGGCTTTGCTACCGAAAGCGTCGGCAGCGCCTATTATTCGCCTGACGGCTACTGGCGCGGACCGATCTGGGCGCCGGTCATGATGCTGTTGGCCGACGGACTGGCTAGCGCCGGAGAGAGCGGGCTTGCAGGAACGGCTGCGGAACGCTTCTGTCGCATGGCGAGCATAAGCGGCATGGCGGAGAATTACAATGCCTTGACCGGCGAAGGGTTGCGGGACCGGGCGTTCACTTGGACATCAAGCGTCTTCCTCATTTTGGCGAATGAATATGCGTCTAAGGAACATATTTCCACCGTTTGAAGAGAGACATCCGGCATGATACACTTCTGATACACAAGCATGATGCCCGGAGGAGGCGACTAGCGTGGACAGAACGCCGCAAGGCTGGATTCGGAGAGGATTGCAGCTTCCGCGCAAGAGCATACGCTTCAAGCTGCTCACTTTTTTTCTGGTAGTCGCCATAATACCGCTGCTGTCGCTGGGCTTTTTATCGTACCGCACCTCCTCGGATTTGCTGCATGTGCAGTTCGGCAAATACGGGGAGAATGCGGTATCCCAGCTTCAATATCAAATTGATGCCCAGCTTCGCCAGATGAGGCTGACGGCCGAATATATTCACTCTTATCTGCTGGACCCGACCAAAAGCGTCCTTACGGAAGAAGTGCCGAAGTCCTATTCGCAAATTCAGGAGAAAAACAATCTGGAAGACTTTTTGAAAGCGCTTAAAACCGAAATGCATGCCGGCGTATTCATCGTCACCAAGTCCGGTTATTTCTATGGTGAAAACACGCTGATACCGGATGTATTGCGGCAGGAAAGCTGGTGGACCGGCATCAGCCCCGAATTCCGGGGACAATACTGGACAGGCCTGTACGAGACGCATCATTACCGCGCCGATTATCGCGATGCCTCGCGCAAGGTGATGGGGCTGGTCGTACCGATTCGCAACCAGGAAGGGCCTCTGAAGGAAAGCAGCATTCTGATTGAGATGGAAGCTGACGATATCTACGATCAGCTGAAGCGCTTCGAACGCGACATGGACGCTTCCCTTACTATTCGTAACGGCGCGGGGAAAGTCATCTATGATTCGCTAGGGGACAGGGAGCCGCAGCCTGACGATGTGATCTGGTCGCAGCCGCTTGCAGAGAACGATTGGACGGTGGAGGCGCGCCTGCCATACGAGACGTTCTATCAATCGTCGAATGTCATTCGCTCCTATACGGCAGTCGGACTTGCGCTGTCTGTTCTGCTTGCGTTGATATTGGCCTTTTTGCTTGCGTCGAGATTCACTTCGCGCATTAAGCGGGTGAAGGATTCCATGAACAAGGCGGGAGCGGGCAAACTTCAAACCCGGATCGAGGTGGATTCGGATGACGAGCTCGGCGTGCTGGGGCGCAGCTTCAACAATATGGTCGGCCAAATCCAGACACTGCTGGATGAGGTGACCCGTACGGAGCAGCAGAAGAAAGAGGCGGAGCTGAGGGCGATTCATTACCAGATCAACCCCCATCTGCTGTTCAATACGCTTAATTCGATCCAGTGGAAGGCACGGCTCCAAGGCAATGAGGAAATTCGCAAGATGCTCTATCATTTGACGATGGTGCTGGAGGGCAATCTGGACATTACGCAGGAGCTTGTTACGGTGGATAGAGAGCTGGCGATGATCGATCACTTCCTCCATATCCAGCGCATTCGCTATGGCGATATGTTCAGCTATGAGGCGAATGTCGATCAAGGGGCGGCAGAGGCGCTCATCCCGCGTATGAGCTTGCAGCCGCTGTTCGAAAATATCTTTTTCCATGGCTTCGAGGACGGCGAAGGCTCGATCAAGCTGAAGCTGCAAGAGGAGCAAGAGCTGCTTCGATTGACGCTCCAGGACGACGGACGCGGCATGACGGAGGAGCGAGCGCGTGCGCTGCTTAATCCGGGCAGCAAGCGGACGACGAGAGGCGGGCTTGGCGTCGCCAATGTCGATCAGAAGTTCAGGCTTCATTTTGGCCCGCAATACGGACTATCCATCGAATCAACGCCGGAGCAAGGCACAACTATTGTGATCGTATGGCCCAGAAAGGAGTCGGCTTCGGATGAATGAACCCATTAAGGTATTGATCGCCGATGATGAGAGCATTGTCCGCAAAGGACTGCGTGCTACGGTGAACTGGAGCGAATTCCGCATGGAAGTCGTCGCGGATGTGCCGAACGGCCGCAAGGCGTGGGAGAGCTTTCTGGAGCATCGTCCGGAGGTCGTCATCACGGATATCGTCATGCCGGAGATGGACGGCATCGAGCTGACGCGCAAAATCAAGGAGCTGGCTCCCCATACGAAAATATTGCTGCTCAGCTGCCACCGCGATTTTGAATATGCGCAGCAGGGCATCAAGCTGGGCGTGGCGGGCTATTTGCTTAAGACCGCCTTTGAGGATGAGGAGATGGAGCGGCTGCTCGGAGGTTTCCGCGACGAATTGTCCGCTTTGGCGGCCGAACCGCGAGTGGAGAAAGCCACCGGCCGTCTGGACGATATGTTCTGCGCCTGGGTATACGGGGCGCATAATGAAACAGAATTTATGGAGCGGCTCCGGCAGCGCTGGGCTGCTGAATGGAGCTGGATGGAGGGCGCGCATGAGATTTATCTGCTGCAGCAGGAGGAAGGGCTGAGCGAGCTTGCGGCAGCGCTTGCAGAGAAGCAAGGAGCCGCCACGATGTTATGCGGTCATAATCGCTGCTATATCGTGTTTGCCCCTGAGCTGAAGGAGGAACTGGATGCGCTGTTGATGGAGCGGCTGGGCAAGGACCCGTCCTTCCGCTGGTACAAGGAAGGCGCGCAGCTCGGGATGGAAGGCTGGTTGCGTACCGTCCGTTCGTTGCATGCAAAGGCTGAGCGCGACCGAAGCTACGGCATCCATGCGGAGTCATGGCCTGAGGCGCTGCAGAAGGCGGTCGCCATCGTGGCGAAGGATCTCCGCTATCCTTGGTCTGTCAGCAATGTAGCAGATCGCGTAGGGCTTAGCCGCAGCCATTTCAGCACGTTGTTTAAGAAGGTGTCGGGAGAGAACTTCGTTGATTTCATCCACCGAATGCGACTGCGCGCCGCCCGCGACATGCTGGCCCATACAACGCTGACGCAGCAGGATATTGCAGAGCATATTGGCCTCATCGACGGCAAATACTTCAGCAAATGGTTCAAGCGCTCAAGCGGCATGACCCCGAGCCAGTATCGAGGCCAACAAAAAGGAGAATCCTAACATACAAATTCGCGAAGCTCGCCCGTTATCGAACAAACGGATGCCTAAGAGCGGACGCGTGAACGTTTTTGAACCGCTTTCATTCGAGCTACAATGAAAGCGGTTCAATTATTTTGGACCGGTAACGATCCTACACCACATAGGGGGAATTCGAAATGAGGAAGTCCGCAATGCTCCTGACCGCAATCATGATGGTCATCGTGCTGGCCCTATCCGCTTGCAGCGGAGGAGGCGGTAATTCGGAGGGAAGCAAGGATCAGAACAAGGGCAACACCAACTCGCAAAATGAAGGGAAAGACAATGGAGGCAACGCTACGATTCGCTTCGCAACCTGGGATACCGGAGAAGCGCTGAAGATTCAGCAGGAGATCGCCAAGAAGTTCGAAGCGGCGCATCCCGGCATCAAGGTGCAGGTGGAGCCTTACGGCGACGGCTTCGACCAGAAGCTGGCTGCGGGCTTCGGCGCAAGCAACCCTCCGGATGTGATGTACATGTGGGACTTCCCGACGTACTATAAGTCGCTGGAGCCGCTGGACGGCTTTGTCGAGAAGGATGAAACGCTGCAAATCGACGATTTCTATCCGGGCCTGTTCGCCTACAACAAAGTAGAAGGCAATCTGTACGGCTTGCCGGCGGGCTTTACGACAAGGGTCTTTTATTATAACAAGAAGCTGTTCGACGATGCGGGCATCCCGTATCCGCAGGATGGTTGGACATGGGACGACATGAAAGCAATCGCACAGAAGCTGACGGACAAGAGCAAGAAGCAATACGGCATCGGCGTGCGCGCCGACAACGACACCTACGATCTGCAAGGCTTCGTCTGGAGCAACGGCAGCAGCTTGATCAGTGACGATGGAACCGCCATCTCGGGCTACATGAACAGCAAAGAAACAGCGGAAGCAATCGGCGTGCTCGGCCAAGCAGTGAAGGAAGGCTATGGCGTGCTCGTCGGCGGCAAAAACCAGCAGAGTGGCGACGATATTTTCAAAGCCGGCAAAATCGCCATGTGGGAAAGCGGCATCTGGCCGCTGGAAGGCTTCAAGGAAGCGGGCATCGACGTCGGTACGGTCGAGCCGCCAACCTTCCCGGGCAAAGATGTGAAGGGCGTGCTGGCGCAATCCGCCGTCTCCATCGCCAAGGATTCCAAGCATAAGGAAGCGGCATGGGAGTTCGTGAAGTTCTACGTCTCCGCGGAAGCGATCAAGATGAGAACGGCCGACCTGCCGATCCGCATCAGCATTGTAGAAGATAAGGGCTTCAAGGAAGACGCGCTGTACAAACCGTTCTATACGATGCTGGAGCGCTCCTCGAATGCGCCAGCGTTCCTGCTGCATCCGAACTGGAGTCAGATCAACCGGAATCTGTCGGTTGCGGTGGAAGCGATCATGCTCGGCAACAATCCGCAGGAGATGCTGGACCAGGCTGTGAAGGAGTCGGAGAAGTTTTTGAAATAACATAGAAAGCGCCGGGGAAAGGGGAATTAACATGAGCACACACGAGACAGCGATCATCCCCCCGCAAGCGGCGAAACGGCGAAGCAAGATCAAATGGGGTAGGGCAACACCCTACCTCTTTATTCTCCCATGGATCATTGGTCTGTTCGCCTTCACGCTGGGGCCGCTCCTCTTTTCGCTTGTTATCAGCTTTTTTGACTGGCCGGTTGTCGGTCAGGTGGAGTTTATAGGCTTTCGCAATTATTCGGAAATGTTCACGGAAGATCCGATGTTCTGGACATCGCTGGGCGTCACGCTCAAGTTTGCTGCGCTATTCGTGCCGCTGAATATCATCATTGCGCTGGGGCTTGCGATGCTGCTCAACCAGAATGTCAAAGGCAAAGCGATATTCCGCACGATCTTCTATCTCCCTTCCGTCATCTCGGGAGTAGCGCTGGCGATGATCTGGGCATGGGTATACAGCGGCGAATACGGCATTCTGAACTACTTCCTGTCGCTGCTCGGCATTACGGGACCGGACTGGCTCAACGATACGACATGGGCGCCGGTGGCCATCGTCATCGCCAGCCTGTGGGGGCAAGGGACGATGATGCTGATTTTCCTTGCCGGACTCAAAAACATTCCGAAGGAGCTCTATGAGGCATCTTCCATAGACGGAGCGGGACGCGGCAGACAGTTCTTCAGCATTACGCTGCCGATGCTCAGCCCGACGGTGCTGTTCAATCTGATTACGACGATTATTGCGGCGTTCCAGCAGCTGACGCTGGCGCTTGTGCTGACAGGCGGCGGACCGATGCGGTCCACTTACTTTTACGCCATGTACATGTACGAGAACGCCTTCAAATATTCCAAGATGGGTTATGCCTCCGCTAACGCCTGGTTCATGTTCCTGATTGTGCTGGCGCTGACGATGATCGTATTCAAGTCCTCCAGCATGTGGGTGTACTACGAGGGCGAGATGAAGCAGAACGGCAACAAAAAGAAAGCGAAATGAGGGGACGCGCATGAAAAAAGTCATCATTTATACGCTGCTGGCGCTCCTGTCCGCCTTGTTCCTGGCTCCTTTCTTCTGGCTGCTGACGACATCGCTGAAGGCGCCAACGGAGCTGTATCTATTCCCGCCGAAATGGCTCCCGTCGGAGCTTCATTTCAACAATTTTGCCAAGGCGTGGACGTCCCAGCCCTTTAGTCTGTTTCTCCAAAACTCGCTGATCGTCACGGGCCTGTCGCTGATCGGACAACTGCTGTCCTCTGCGCTTGTCGCTTACGGCTTTGCGAGATACAAGTTCAAGGGACGCGACGCGTTGTTCATCCTGCTCCTGGCGACGATGATGATTCCGTGGGAAGTGACGATGATCCCGCTCTATATGGAGTTTAACTATCTGGGCTGGATCAATACGCTGAAGCCGCTCATTGTGCCTTCGTTCTTCGGCGCTCCATTCTTCATCTTCCTGCTGCGGCAGTTCATTATGACGCTCCCGGTGGAGCTGGAGGAAGCGGCTCGAATCGACGGGGCCAATCCTGTGCAAATCTTCCTCCGTATTATTACGCCGCTTATGACGCCGGCGCTGGTACTGGTAGGAGTATTCCATATGCTGAACAGCTGGAACGATTACCTTGGACCGCTGATCTTCCTGAACGATCAAAGCAAATATACATTGACGCTTGGACTGGCGCAATTCCGCGGCATGTACGGCGTCGACATGGAAGGCATTATGGCCGTAACGACGCTCATCTGCATCCCGCCGCTCGCTATCTTCTTTATGGCGCAGAAGCATATCGTCGAAGGCGTTGCGGGAACGGGCATTAAAGGGTGAGCCCAAGAAGGGTTCTGACACATCATGGCAGGCAACAGCTACTTTAGAGATACGCTGCAAATGAGCGAAGGCGCGCGCCGGTTTCTGACCAGCGAGGCGTTGTACGGCATCGGCATCGGCCTGTACACGCTCGTGCTGAATTACTATTTGCTAGCGATGGGATTAACCGAAGCGAAGGTTGGCGGCATCGTCTCGACGGGCATTCTCGTGATGGGCGGGCTCGCGATTCCCGTGAGCCTGCTGGCGGGCAAGGTCGGGCGCAAGCCGCTGCTGGTATCCGGCGTGTTCGCCGTGGCAGGCGGAGTTGCCTTATTCGCTTCCGGGTGTGGAGAGATTCGGTTTTATGCGGCTCAATTATTGATATCGACCGGACTGTGCTGTATCGAGACGACGGAGGTGCAGCTGCTGTTCTCCTACACCCGGTCGCGGAAGGAAGAGACCCGGTCGTTCAGCTTGATGTTTGCAGTGTTCACCATGTTCGTTGGAGCAGGGACGCTGCTTGGCGGCATGATACCGGGCTGGCTTTCTAGCAGCACGGACCCGGAAGGAGCTGCGGCCGGGTATCGGGCGGTGCTCTATTGCGCTTCGGGCACACTCGCGGTGCTTGGGCTGCTGAGGGCGCTATGGCTCCCTCCGGAGCGCCGGGGCGGGCGAATGGCGTCATCGGCTTCAGAAGGAGAGCATCCGGCGCAGGCTGCGGGAAGCCGCCAGTCTGCCGCAGCGGCAGCAACCTCCCAAGAGAGCGGGCGCGGACCGAAGACGTTCGTATGGCGCAAGCCGAGCCGGACGGTATGGACGCTAGCCTGCTATACGTTCATTAGCGGCATCAGCTTTGCGATGATTAGCGGGTTCCTGAACGTGATGGTGAAGCACCGGACGGGCTGGGAGGACAGCGCGATCTCGCTGCTGCTTACGGCCAATGGCATATTGCTGTTCATAGCTTCGCTGCTGACGCCGTGGGTGCTGGAGCGCTTCGGCATTGCGAAGGCGTTCCGCTGGGTCTATCTGGGCAATGCGCTGCTAGCATTCGTGCTAAGCATGCAACTGCCGGTGGCCATGTTCGCTATGCTCCTGCTGATGAGGGGCGGCGGATTCACCATGCTGAGCAATATGATCGACAGCCAGTCGATGTCGGTGCTCCATGAGCGTGACCGCAACATCTACGCGGGCATGCGCTCCGTTTTCCGCAGCGTGGGTTCGGCGGGAGCCACCTATACGGCGGGGCTGCTGCTGTCCGGCGGTCGAATAGAACTGCCCTTTGCCGTGACTGGCGTCATGCTACTGCTCGGCTACGGTTATTACTACAAGTTTGTACAGCCCTTATTGCAACATAAAGAGACAGGAGGACATACAGCATGACAACATCTACTGGGCTGCCGGATTGGCAGCGGCTCGACGTATTGGAGCGGAACCGTGAGGAAGGCCGTTCCTACTTTATCGCCTATCCCGACAAGGCGAGCGCACGATCTTATGACCGGGGCAGGTCGCCTTGGTTTCGCCTATTGAACGGAACCTGGAAGTTCCAATATGCCGAAGCGCCGGAGCTGGCGCCGGAGAACTTCCATGAAGAGCATTACGATGACAGCGTTTGGGCCGGCATTGCCGTGCCGGGACATTGGCAGCTGCAAGGCTACGGCAAGCCGCATTATACCGATTTGTATTATCCGTTCCCGATCGATCCGCCGCGAGTGCCAAGCGACAATCCAACGGGCTGCTACCGCAAGGAGTTCCGTCTGCCAGGCGGCTGGCTGTCGCGCCGCGTTACGCTTCGGTTCGAAGGTGTCGACAGCGCGTATCATGTCTGGGTCAATGGCAAGCCTGTAGGCTACAGCCAAGGCAGCCGCCTGCCATCGGAGTTCGATATTACCGACTACGTGCGGGAAGGGAGAAACAGCCTTGCTGTGAAAGTCTACCAATGGTCTGATGGCAGCTATATCGAGGATCAGGACATGTGGTGGCTGAGCGGTATCTTCCGAGACGTATCGCTCATCGCCCGTCCGCAGACGCATATTCGCGACTTTGCGGTTCGTACCGAGTTTGCAGGCGGGGGTGATGACGCCTTGCTGTCGATTGACAGCGAGCTTGCGGGCAAAGGCAGCGGGATTGCAGCCGACTATCGGGTTCACTATGCGCTGTCCGAGTGGGGCAGCGGCAGGGAGATCGCATCGTGGACGAGTGATAAGGTTCGCGTCGACGCAGGCGGCAAGGCCGCGCTGCAAGAGAAGATGACGATTGCCAATCCACGGAAATGGACGGCAGAGGAGCCGCATTTGTATTTGCTGCTTATGACGCTGCAAACGCTGGACGGTGAGACAGTCGAGGTTATTCCGGCGCGCGTCGGCTTCCGTCAGGTGGAAGTGAGCGAAGGGCTGATAAAGGTGAACGGAGTGGCTGTGCGCCTTAAGGGTGTGAATCGCCACGACCATCATCCTGAGCTGGGCCGTTATGTCCCGTACGAGGTCATGAAGCAGGATGTGCTCATGATGAAGCGGCATAACATCAATGCCGTTCGTACAGCGCATTATCCGAATGATCCGCGCTTCTATGACCTGTGCGACGAGTACGGATTGTATGTCATGGACGAAGCCGATCTGGAATGCCATGGCGTAGAGCTGATCGGCAAGCCGCATATGCTGAGCGATGATCCCGCATGGGAAGCCGCTTATGTTGACCGCGTCGCGCGTATGGTGCAGCGGGATAAAAACCACCCTTCGATCATCATGTGGTCGCTCGGCAATGAATCCGGCTTTGGCTGCAATCAGCGTGCAATGAGCGCATGGTGCAAGACTGCTGATCCGACGCGGCTCATCCACTATGAAGGAGACCGCGAGGCGGAGGTATGCGACGTCTACAGCACGATGTATTCCTCGGTGGAGAAGATGATCGGCTTTGGCGAAAAGAACGATTTGGGCAAGCCGCATATCTTGTGCGAATACGCTCATGCGATGGGCAACGGCCCGGGCGGGCTGCTGGAATACGAGGAAGCGTTCCGCGGCAGCAAGCGGCTGCAAGGCGCATTCGTATGGGAGTGGATCGATCATGGTCTGCTGCTGAAAAGCGAGGGCGGCAAAACGGATTATGCTTACGGCGGCGATTATGGCGACGAGCCGAACAACAGCAACTTCGTCATTGACGGCCTCATCTTGCCGGACCGCACCCCATCACCGGGGCTGCTGGAATATAAGAAAACGATTGAGCCGGTTACGATGCAGATTCTGGATGCCGCAGACGGCAAGCTGGAGCTGCTGAGCCGTTATGATTTTCTGAAGCTGGACCATCTGTCGCTGTCCTGGTCGGTTGTGCAGAATGGCGAGGCTGTTCAAAGCGGAGAGCTTCGTCTGCCGCCGATTCCGGCAGGGGAAAAGGGCATTGTCAACTTGCCATATGAGCGCGGAGAACTGGATGCAGGCAGCGGTGACGCTTGGCTGCGCGTCAACGTGACACTTGCGTCGGATCAGCGCTGGGCGCCGCGGGGCCATGAGCTGGCCTTCGACCAATGGACGCTGCCGCTTGCGGCAGTTGCTGAAGCTGAAGGCGTCGCGGGAGCCGAGCCACAGCGAGAGATGAACGGCGCATTGCGTTATGAGCAAGAGGGGAACCGCGCTGTCATTGCCGGGGATCGATTCACACTTGCGTTCGATCTGCACAAGGCGCAACTGACGGAGTGGACATTCGAAGGCAGCACGCTGCTGCATAAAGGGCCAAGCATGAGCTTCTGGCGCGCTGTGATCGACAACGATATGTATGTTGTGAAGGAATGGCACAAAGCGCATATGGACCGGATGCAGACGCGTGTAGATGGATGGCATGCCGAAGCGGATGGCGACGAATGGCTGATCTGTTTCTCGCTGCGCATCGCGCCTCCGGTCTATGATTGGGGCTTCCGCTGCGAGGTCGTCTACCGGATTGCGCCGGATGGACTGGTTACGCTGGATGTATCGGGCCTGCCGGAAGGCAAGCCGCCGGAAATGCTGCCGCGCATCGGCTGGGAGTTGGAGGTGCCGCAGACGCTGCGCCATGCTGTATGGTACGGGCGCGGACCGGGCGAGAACTATGCGGACAGCAAGCGCGCGAACCCCGTGGGCATCTACCGCAGCGGTGTGGAGGAGCTGGAATTCCCGTACGTGTATCCGCAGGAGAACGGCAACCGGACCGATGTTCGCTGGGTGACGCTGCATGACGACAGAGGAATCGGGCTGATGGCGGCGGGCGCGCCGGAGCTGAATTTCAGCGCACATCGTTACACGACCGAGGATCTTGATATTGCCAAGCATCGCTCCGAGCTGAAGGAGCGGGATTATATCATCTGGCATCTGGACTGGAAGCAATCCGGTCTTGGCAGCAACAGCTGCGGTCCGGCACAGCTTCCGCCGTATCAGGCGAAGCCGGAGCCGTTCCAATTCGCGGTGAAGCTGAAGCCGTACCATGCGGAGGAAATATCGCCTGTTGCACTGGGCGCGGAATTAACAACGAGAGGAGAGCGAGAGTCATGACAATGGGGGGAGCGGACATGATCGAACAATTGCTGAATGTGCAGGGGAAGGTAGCTGTTGTAACCGGAGGCGCATCGGGCATTGGCCTGGCAGCGGCGCAGACGCTATCCCGTTATGGAGCCAAGGTCGCCATTCTCGATGTGAACGGGGAGCAAGCGCAGCTTGCCGCAGAGGGCATTCGCGAAGGCGGCGGAGAAGCGGAAAGCTTCCGCTGCGACGTGACGTCGGCGGAGCAATGTGAGGCGGCGGTAAAGGGCATTCGCGAGCGGTTCGGCAGAGCGGATATATTGTTCAACAATGCAGGCGTTATCCGCCGCAAAACCGTTGTCGAGACCGAAGAAGCGGAATGGGATCTCGTTCTTGACGTTACCCTGAAAGGGGCTTTCCTGCTCTCCAAATTCATCATTCCGTTCATGGCGGAGAATGGGGGCGGCAGCATTATCAACACCGGCTCCGGCTGGGGGCTTAAGGGCGGCGACAAGGCGGCCGCTTATTGCGCGGCCAAAGCGGGCATGGTCAATCTGACGAAAGCAATGGCGATTGACCACGGCAGGGACAACATCCGGGTCAACTGCGTATGCCCCGGCGACACCGACACGCCGCTGCTGCGGGATGAAGCGCGGCAGCTCCAGCTGGAGGAGAAGTCGTTCCTCGTCTCCTCGGCGGATCGTCCGCTGGCTCGGTTAGGCACGCCGCAGGACATCGCGAATGCGGTGCTGTTCCTGGCAAGCGATATGTCGCAGTGGGTGACAGGTTCTGTGCTGGTCGTAGACGGAGGCGGGCTGGCTTAAGAGCTTGTTCAGCTTCATCCCATCTTCTGCAGCGTTTTGAAAAAACGCATCATCGGAAGCATAAGCTCATGTGCTGAAAACGGACTTTTTGAACACGCACTTTAAAGAAGCGTTGCAACATTTTCATCAGAATCAGGAGGCGAATGGCATGACTTCCCCTAACAGAACGGTCCATCCTTATATTCCGAATACAGTGCCCGAGGTGCGCAAAGCGATGCTTCGCTCCATTGGCATTAACGATATAGAAGAGCTGTACCAAGGCGTCCCCGCCCATCTGAGGATGCCGAAGGCGATGAATATGCCTCCGGCGCTGACGGAATATGAGCTACAGCGCCATGTAGAGCGCCTGATTGCTCGCAACACAAGCGCGAAGGAAGCGGTAAGCTTTCTGGGGGCGGGCTGCTGGCAGCATTTTATTCCGGCGGTATGCGACGAGATCAGCCAGCGCTCCGAGTTCGTTACGGCGTATGCGGGCGAGCCGTACGAAGATCATGGACGTTTTCAAGCATTGTTTGAGTATCAAAGCTTAATGGCAGAGCTGATCGATATGGACGTCGTCAATGTGCCGACGTTCGACTGGGCGCAGGCGGCATCCACCGCTCTGCGCATGGCTGCCCGGATGACGGGAAGAGGACGCGTGCTGATAGCGGGCTCCGTCTCGCCTGACAAGCTCAAAATCATTATCAACTATTGCACCCCGGTCATCCAAGTGGAGACGGTCAAGTTCGATACGGCAACGGGCGCGCTTGATCTGGCGGACTTGAAGAGCAAGCTTGGCGACGATGTTGCCGCCGTCTATATCGAGAATCCGGGCTATCTCGGCATGATTGAAGCGAACGGCGGGCAGATCGCCGATCTGGCGCATGCGCATGGAGCGGAGTTTGTCGTCGGCGTCGATCCAAGCTCGCTTGGCGTGCTTGCGCCGCCGAGTGCTTACGGAGCGGACATCGTCTGCGGCGACTTGCAGCCGCTCGGCATTCGGATGAATTACGGAGGAGGCCAAGCCGGCTTTATCGCCACGCGAGATGAGGAGCGTTATGTGATGGAATATCCGTCCCGTCTGTTCGGCATTGCGCCGACCAGCGTGGAGGGCGAATACGGCTTCGGCGACGTGGCGTATGAGCGGACTTCCTTTGCCAAGCGGGAGAAGGGCAAGGAATCGGTCGGCACGCAGACCGCGCTGTGGGGCATTATAGCAGGTGTCTATCTCGCCATTATGGGACCGCATGGCATGCAGGAGCTGGGTACAACGATTATGCAGAAATCGCAGTATGCGGCGCGAAAGCTGAGTCAAATTCCGGGTGTCCAGGTACGGTTTGAAGGCGCGTTTTTCAAGGAGTTTGTCGTGGATTTCAACGGGACGGGTAAGACGGTGCGCGAGTTGAATGAAGGCTTGCTGGCGGAAGGCATCTTCGGCGGCAAGGATCTGTCGGAGGACTTTCCGGAGCTTGGGCAATGTGCGCTTTATTGTGTGACGGAGGTTATTTTCCAGGAAGATATCGACCGATTGGCTGCGGCGCTGAAGCGTCTGACGGACAAAGCGTAAGGGGAGGAGCGATCATATGAAACCGATCAAGAGAGAGCAGAAGGTAAGAGCCTTTCATCAGGCCAAATGGGATGAGCCGGTTATATTTGAATTGCATCAGCCCGGCGAGCGCGGCGTCTGGATGCCTGAGGCGGAAGCCGAAATCAAGGAAGCGGTTGGCGACGGCGTATCGCTAATTCCGGCGTCCATGCGCAGAAGCGAGGCGCCCAAGCTGCCGGAAATCGGTCAAGCGAAGGTATTGCGCCATTATTTGAGATTATCGCAGGAGACGCTCGGCTCCGATCTCAATGTCGAGATTGGGCAAGGCACTTGCACGATGAAATATATTCCGCGTGTTAACGAGTTTCTGATTCGCAGCGACAAGGTAGCCGATCTGCATCCGCTGCAGGATGAGAGCACCGTGCAGGGCATGCTGGAAATCTATCACCGCATGGATCTGGCGATGCGCGAGATTTCAGGCATGGATGCATTCAGCTTCCAGCCGAGCAGCGGCACGCAGGCGCTGTTCGCCATGGCGTCGATCGTCCGGGCCTATCATGAGGCGAACGGCGAAGGCGATCAGCGCGATGAGATCATTACGACGATCTTCTCTCATCCATCGCAAGCGGCAACGGCTGCGGTCAAGGGCTATAAGATTATTACTTTGTACCCGGATGAGAACGGCTTCCCGGATATCGAGAAGCTGAAGGGGGTCATCTCGGAGCGGACGGCGGGCTTTGTCGTGGCGAACCCGGAGGATACGGGCATCTTTAATCCGCGCATCCGCGAATTTACCGATCTGGTGCATGAAGCGGGCGGGCTGTGCTTCTACGATCAGGCGAACGCCAACGGCCTGCTCGGCATTGCGAGAGCGAAGGAAGCGGGCTTCGATATGTGCTTCTTCAACCTGCACAAGACGTTTGCCGCGCCGCATATGTGCGGCGGTCCAGCGACTGGCGCGCTCGGCGTCGTGGAGAAGCTGAAGCCATTCCTGCCAGGGCCTTATGTCGAGGAAGAGAACGGCCGCTACACCTTTAAGTGGGATCAGGAGTATAGCATTGGTAAGGTGCGCTCCTTCCACGGCGTCGCCCAGACCGTGCTGCGCTCGTACGCCTGGATTCGCAGCCTTGGAGCAGACGGGCTGCTCAATGTGGCCCAGATCGCCGTATTGAACAACAATTATTTGTATCACCATATTACGAAAATCCGCGGGGCTAGCGCTCCGTATGTGGAAGGCATGCGTCTGGAGCAGGTGCGCTATAGCTGGGAGCAGCTTGCGCAAGAAACAGGTGTTACGACAGAAGACGTACAACGCAGAATGTGCGATTTCGGCCTTCACTACTGGACCAGCCATCATCCGTATATCGTGCCGCAGCCATTCACGCTGGAGCCGACGGAATCGTACTCCAAGGACGACCTGGACGAGTATATTGCCGCATTGGAGCATATCTCTTACGAGGCTTACAACGAGCCGCAAATCGTCAAGGACGCGCCGCATGCCAGCACCGTGCATCGCATTGACGAATCGTCCCTCGACGATCCGGCTCTGTGGTGCACTAGCTGGAGAGTATATTTGCGCAAGACGGGCCTTGCCGCTTCCGGGAAGTAGCTGGTTGGAGGCAAGCATATGAAGTGGATGTAACTTGCAGCTAATCCCGCTATTAAATTTCGAAATACTTGAAAAACGAGAAGCTTCCGCATCCTTGAACGAGGTGGTGGAGGCTTCTTTATTTATCAAATTTTATTATTCCTACTTGACAGGTGTGAATAATTGGTTTAGTCTGAATCCAACGCAAATCAACGAACACTCATTTAATGATTAATCATTTGATGAATGTTCATTATCTTAAAATTAAATCAATCAGTCGCCGATTGGACCGCCAAAGGCTCCTGCTTTTCTCTACTTGCTAGAGGAAGCCAGGAGTTTTTTTGTTACCACAATAGAATTTATAAGTTTTCCGGGGGATCGGATATAAAAATTCTATTTGGAAAAGCCTCGATAGAGGTTTTCTCATCCGGCGTGTGGATGAAGGGGGATATATGGACAACAGGAATTGGGAGTTGCTTGAGGAAGCGGATTGGCTGTTCCGCAAGCTGGTCAGACGTTTCGTGAAGGAGCGCGACAAAATTACGATTGAAGGCATTTCGCTGCCGGGCTTGCTCATTCTGAATTTAATTCATCAGCAGGGAGAGCAGCGTCTCGGGGAGCTGGCGGATCAGCTGGACTTTACGTCGGGAGCGGTCACTGCGTTATGCGACAAGCTGGAGGATGGCGGGTTCGCCGCCCGGGTGCGAAGCGAGGAAGACCGCCGTACCGTTATTCTGCGGATTACCGAGCAAGGGCGGGAGCTGTTGAAGCGCAACCGGGATGCGGGAGCTTATATGATCTCGGTATTGTTCGAGGGCTTTACGTCCGAGGAACTGGATACGCAAATCGGGATTTTCAAAAGATTGAGCCACAATGTGGAACGATTCTCGGATACCGTGATGGCTTATGCGGAAGAGAAGCAGGCTGCCCAGAAGACTAAGGGCGCGGAATTAACGAACCGGACGAATCGATTTATATCCTACTAAATTTGGTTTGAGAGAGGAGTAATAACGATGGGACACCCTACGATTTATCCGACAGGAACGACGGTATATAACCCGAGAAAGGCATGGAGCGGCTATACGCTTTATCAGGCGGCGGAGACGGGCGCGCTGCTGGTCGATATGAACGGCAGAGAGGTGCATTTGTGGAAGGGGCTGAGAGGCTTTCCGAACAAGCTGCTTCCCGGCGGCTATGTGCTGGGCAGTACGGCGGAGCGCGATCCGCAGTATGGTTTTCAGGATGAGCTGAATCTGGTGCAGGTGGATTGGTACGGCAATATTGTCTGGAAGTTCGACCGCTACCAGTGGATTGAAGATCCCGGGCATCCTGCGCAGTGGATGGCGCGCCAGCATCATGATTACCAGCGTGAAGGCAATCCCGTCGGCTATTACGTGCCCGGGCAGGAGCCGAAGACGGATTCCGGCAATACGATCGTGCTGGCGCATAAAAATGTAAGCCGTCCGGAAATTTCCGACAAGGAGCTGCTGGACGATACGATTCTTGAAGTCGACTGGGAAGGCAACGTCATCTGGGAGTGGACGTGCAGCGATCACTTCGAGGAGCTGGGCTTTGACGAGGATGCGAAGCGGGCGTTGTACAAGGACCCCAACACGAGATTCTTTGGCGCCAATGCAGGCGATTGGATGCATATTAATTCTGCTTCGGTGCTTGGGCCGAACAAATTTTACGACGAGGGCGACGAGCGGTTCCATCCGGACAATATCATATGGGATGCGCGCGAGACGAATATTATTGCCATTATAAATAAAAAAACAGGGAACATCGTATGGAAGCTCGGGCCGAATTACAATGACGAAGCGACTAAGCATATCGGCTGGATTATCGGCCAGCACCATGCTCACATGATTCCGAGAGGACTGCCGGGAGAGGGCAATATTCTCATCTTCGACAATGGCGGCTGGGGCGGCTACGGGTTGCCGAACCCAGAGTCCCCGGACGGTCTGAAAAACGCGCGGCGCGACCACTCCCGCATTCTGGAGATCAATCCCGTTACGCTGGAGATCGAATGGCAGTATACGCCGACGGAAGCGGGCTTCCAGGCGCCGCTTGACTCTTATCGGTTCTACAGCCCCTATATCAGCTCCGCCCAGCGGCTGCCGAACGGCAATACCCTCATTACGGAAGGGGCGGACGGACGCATCTTCGAGGTGACGAACGAGCATGAGCTGGTATGGGAGCATATCTCCCCCTACAAAAATAAACGAAACTCCAACATGGTATATCGCGCATACCGCGTGCCTTACGAATGGGTGCCTCAGCTGGAGCAGCCGGTCGAGACGGAGATTGCGCCGCTGGATGTGGCGGACTATCGTCTGCCGGGCGCAGCGCCAAGAGGAGCGATTACAGCCGTTGAAGTAGAAGGGACATTGTCTTATGAAGAGGGTGCTTTATGCGTGGCACGTACCGATGAAGCCCCTGCGAAGGAGGAGAATAGCCATGAAGAATCGTAGCGCGGCAAACAGATGGAGTTTGGTACTGCTGACGTTGGTTGCAGCTGCTGTTCTAATGGCCGGCTGCTCCAGCGGAAAAAGCGATGGTCCCAAGCTTAAGCTCAGAATTGCAGACATTACGACGAATACGGTATTCCAGGTTGCGAAGAGCAAAGGCTTCTTCGATAAGCATGGCCTTGACGCTGAACTGGTGACGTTCGCGACTCCGGCCGAGGGTGTCAATGCGCTCTTTATCAAGCAAGTAGACGTCGCGTTCGGGGCCGATTTCCCGCTGCTGAACGCTGTCAGCAAAGGCGATTATTCCATTATTGCCTCCTCCGGCACTGCTACCGAACTGAGCGCCAGCGAGTGGAAGCTGTTCGTGCGCAAGGAGATCAGCAGCGCGGCGGATTTGAAGGGCAAGAAGCTGAGCTTCTCCAGAGGCACTTTTATTCCTTATCTATGGGATGTTTACCTGGCTGAGAACGGGATTGATCTGTCGGAGGTCGAGCTGATCGGCCAAGGCGGCTTTGATGAAGCTTATGTTGCTTTGAAAAAAGGCGAGATTGACGGGGCATGGGTCTATGGGGCGGTTCTGAACGAAAAATTTGGCGCGCTGGAAGAAGCTTATGAGCTGACGGATATGTCCCAGACGCCGGTGCGTCTCGGCACGGGTCTAATCACCTCCAACGAGCTGATCGGCAGCAATCGGGAAGGGGTTATCGCTTTCTTGAAGGCGGTCGACGAAGCGTCGAGGTACGCTCAGGACCATCCTGACGAGACGGCCGACATTTTGTACAAGGAAGTGAAGCAGCCTCGTGAGGCTACGCTAAAGGATTTGCCAAAAAATCCGTGGAATATCGGCTTCACGCAGAAGGCCTATGAGGGCATGGCAGGCCAAAAGCAGTATATGGTTGACAACGGCATCATCGAGAAGGATTTTAACCTGGACGATAAATTGAATCTGGAACTGGTGCGGGAGACATTCCCGGATCGCGTCGAATTGAAATAGGGGGATGATGGGATGAGCGCAGCGTCGAAAAGCAATGAAATTTACATCGAGCGATTGAATAAAAGCTACTCGCAGCCATCGGCGGGAGAACTGCATTACATTATCAAGGATGTGGACCTGACCGTTAAAGGCGGACAATTTTTTGTCCTGCT
Source organism: Paenibacillus sp. J31R120 (assembly GCF_056269225.1). Lineage (NCBI taxonomy): Bacteria > Bacillati > Bacillota > Bacilli > Caryophanales > Paenibacillaceae > Paenibacillus > Paenibacillus sp. J31R120. The sequence continues at coordinate 480,363 of NZ_JBWDNN010000004.1, forward strand.
TGGGCCGAGCGGCTGCGGCAAGTCGACGCTGCTTAGTCTCATCGCCGGTTTCGTCTCCAAGACCTCGGGCGAGGTGCGTGTCGGGGAGAAGGAAGTGGTGCGTCCCGGCCAGGATCGTGCTGTCGTCTTCCAGCAGGCAGACTCCTCTCTCTTTCCTTGGCTGACCGTTCGGGAGAACGTAGAGTTTGGTCTGAGGATGAAGCGGATACCCGCTGCCAAACGAAAGGAAATCTCCGACAAGTACATTGCCATGGTCGGTCTCTCCGGTCACGAAGGGAAATTCCCGCGCGAGCTGTCGGGCGGCATGAAGCAGAGGGTGCAATTGGCCCGCGTATTGTCTAACGATCCCGACATTCTGCTCATGGATGAGCCGTTCGGGGCGCTCGACGCCATGACCCGCCGCACGATGCAGCGGGAGCTGGTCAATATTTGGCGCAGCACCGACAAGACCGTCATCTTCGTGACGCACGACATTCAGGAGGCGCTTCTGCTCGGTGGCCGAATCGGCATTATGTCGGCGGGACCGTCGTCACATATCTCGCATATCTACGATGTGCCGCTAGCGTATCCACGCGATTTGGCCTCTCCAGAATTCCATAAGCTGCATGAGGTGATTCAATCGCATTTTGAGGAATAGCGAGTTCTGCTGTCAATGGCACGGCGTATGATTTGAAAAGGGAAACGGAGTGATCGCCATGAGCGCGAGATTGAAAAAATGGGGGGTTCATAGCCTCTTCCTGCTAGGAGGCTTGACGGTCTGGCAGCTCTTGTCGCTGGTGTACGGGCCGGAGATATTGCCGGGACCGATCTATACGGCGCAAGGCGGGTATGAGCTGCTGCAGGACGGAACTCTGTTGCAATATATCGGCATTAGCTCGTACCGTGTATTGGCGGGTTGGACGCTAGGGAGCCTGATAGCGATACCTGTCGGACTGATTATCGGTAAGGTAGGTGCGATCCGTGCTGTAGCGGAGCCGTTTTTGAACTTTATCCGGTTTATACCGCCTATCGCGTTTATTACGCTGTTTCTGGTATGGTTCGGAATTGGCGAAACCTCGAAAATAGCGTTGATTCTGTACGCGACCTTTTTTATCGTCGTGCTGAACACGCTAACCGGGGTCATGTCGGTGGAAGAGGATAAGATTCGTTCTGCCCGCAGCATGGGCGCATCGGAATGGCAGATCGTCTTGCATGTTATTATTCCCGCTACCGTACCCTATATGTTCACTGGCATCCGGCTCGCGATGGGCACATCCTTTATGGCGATTATCGGCGCGGAGATGATTGCATCCAACGAGGGCGTCGGCTATCTGATCTGGAATTCGCGTCTGTTCTTCCGCACGGACTGGATCTTCGTCGGCCTGATCTGCCTTGGCCTCATGGGTTTCCTGACTGATCGCGCAGTCGCCTGGATCGGCCGCAGGCTGCTATCCCGTTATGGTGTCGTTAGCACAACTTCGCTCAGACGTTGAACCTTGGCTAATAGTCTTGGCAGGTCAGTTGTAGGACGACGCCAACAAGAATGCGCAAAGAAGCTCCGCAGCCGAGAGGCGGCGGGGCTCTTTTGAGTGTTGTTAAAACACGTTGTTCTTATCCCATATAGTTTGCGTTGAGTCGCTCCGTTATTCATGCCGGTTAACTAAAAACCGCAAATTAACGTTTCCACAAATCACTAAATGCACGTTCAAGCCCGTCTGAACGGAATAGTGTTGCCACAAAACGTTAATTGGGTGCAGGTGCTGAAAATCCAAAATTAACGTTTCTACAAAACACTAAATGTGCGTTCATGCCCGTCTGAACGAAATAGTGTTGCCACAAAACGTTAATTGGGAGCAGGAACTAAAAATCCCAAATTAACGCTTCTACAAAACACTAAATGAGCGTTCAAGCCCATCTGAACGGAATAGTGTTGCCACAAAACGTTAATTGGGAGCAGGAGCTAAAAATCCCAAATTAACGTTTCTACAAAACACTAAATGCGTGTTCAAGCCGTCTGAACGGAATAGTATTGCCACAAAACGTTAATTAGGAGCAGGAACTAAAAACACCAGTCAGCAGCAGATGAGCATCGGAAGTTCCGTCATAAGAGAGTGCTACTAGATCACCCAATGAGTAACAGACGGGCCCCAACAGCCCGTCAATCAGCCGAACATCGTCATGTAGAAAAACACAGCGCGCCTTCCGCTCACACTATCCTCCCCCTCAGACCCGAAGACCAGTACCAGACAGAGTTGGTACTATTCCGTTTCTCGGCTCGTTGATATATTGGTACCAAGTCATAAACAATTCGACTGGCTGCCATTATGAACGAAGAGGTGACGGATATGACAGCAGGCAAAACGAACCGTCCAAAGAATCCAACGAGCCGTAAATCATACTTATACATTCTGCTTTCCAATACGGGAACAGCATTTTCGAGGCTGATTCAATGCTTCACGAATGCCCCCTATAACCATGCGTCCATCGCGCTGGATTCTGAGCTGAACGAGCTGTACAGCTTTGGCCGCAAGACGGCACGTAACCCGCTTAATGCCGGTTTTGTTCAAGAAGACGTCTATTACGGAACATATAGCTATTATCAACAAACTTCATGCATCCTACTGCGGCTGGAAGTAACGCGCAAAGAAAAGGAAGCTGTCGCCGCGGCGATTGAGCAGTTCCGCCAGGAGCGGGAGCGTTATTCCTACAATTTGATCGGTCTAATCGGGGTGTTGCTCAACCGAGACCTTGAAATCCCGGACGCTTATTTCTGCTCGCAATTCGTAGCGGAGGTGCTCCGCAGAGGCGGACTCTCGCTGTGGAATAACCCGGAAGCGGGAGAACTGCCGCCTGCTCTTGTTACGCCGCAGCACTTCCACCACCACCCCCGGATGGAGAAGGTGTACGAAGGAAGGCTGGCGGATTACCCTGAGCTAGATCGTCAACAATTGAACGCATCTTATGCGAAGAGATACCAAAGGCGCACAGCCGCTTTGAAGGTCAATTGACCCGGCTCGATCAGCGTAGCGTCGCTGGCCGCCATCATCGTTTTGAAGCGGATGGGCTCGCCATCTCCCCCGATCTCCTGTACCTTGCATGGCACGGCGGATAGGGAGACGCCAAGCGCTGCCGCAATCCCGGCTGCTTTCTGCTGGGCGCGGCGCACGGCTTGCGCGAGCGCTTCCTCCTGATGCTTCTCCGCTTCGGAGGAGGCAAAGGCGACCTCGGAGACCAAATTGGCGCCATGGGCGGTTGCCGTGTCCAGCACCGTGCCGGCATGCTCCACGCCATCCAGCGTAATTTGCAGCAGATGCGTTGCTTTGTATCCGCGGAATACTTGCTTGCCATCCTCGTAATCGTATTGTGGTTCGATACTATACGATTTTGTCTGCACATTTGATCTCGGCACTCCAAGCGCTGTCAATGCTTCGATAATAGCCCGGATTGCGTCTGCATTCTCGCGCTGGACCGGCGCAACCTCCTTGCCTTCAGTCACAACACCGAGGGTGATGATCGTCCGGTCCGGCGCTGCCGATGTCACGCCTTCTCCGCTTACTTCAATCGTAAAATCGCAGCCTTCCTTTTCCGCGCCTCTTTCGCTTCTGTTCAAAATCGTCATGCCAGAACAGCTCCTTTCGCACACTTTCCTTTATTTTGTTATTCTATGGATCACGCAAGCTGGTCATTCTTGAAGATTACAAGTCTATTTCCCTCTCTTTTTTTGGGCCTTCGTCTTCTTTCTCTGCCTCTTTTTTTACAACTTCTCAAAAACTTCTTCACACTCTCGTAAAATTCGTGTATATAATAAAGCTAACAACTGAATGGAATATGGGTCGGAGAAAACGAGAAAACCCTGTTTGCACGAAGGCTGGAAGCATTTTGCTTCTACCTGAATCAAACGGGGTTTTCTCTTTTTTTGTTGCAAGGGGCATGTCGGACCCGGATTCACAGGTTGTGAGATTGGTAGAATCCAATATTACTGGGAGGGATCGTGTTGAAGAAAAAGTTTCAGAAGTGGAGTGCATATGTGCTGGTTGCTGCATTGCTGGCAGGCCTGTGGCCGCAGTCATGGACAGATCGCGCGTATGCAGCCGAGGCTCCGTCAGCGCTGTGGATCACCGAGATTGTGCCGCGTTCCGGGGGAGAGGGCCAGCCTTACGAATTTATCGAACTGCACAACAGCAGCAAGGCAGCGATCAATCTGAATCAATACCAGCTTCAATACTTTACCAGCAGCATGACGAATCCGGCCAATCGCTGGCCTATAGGCGATACGACAATTGGGGCAGGGGAGACGAAGGTGCTATGGCTAAAAAAATTCGACTACCCGAATGTCCCGCTGGAGGACTTTAACGCCAACTACGGCGTTTCACTGGATTCCGCAGACGTTATTGAGATAGCGCTTACAACATCGGCGCAGGGTCTTCATGACAGCGCATTGCGCAAAGTAGCGATAGCGGATACCGCAGGTCTACCGCTTGTGTCGGCCTTGTTCAACGAAGGCGTTGCCGACGGCATGCTGAACCGCAGTGTCATCTACAAGGAGGGAGACTCCGCCGAGATGAAGCGGCTGCGCAATGACGAGACGCCGACGCCGGCCACGCTCTTGGCGGAGCAGCTTCCGGGGGCGCCTGATCCGGGCGGCGAGCCTCAGCCTGCACCATCGCCAGGTGATGGCGATATTGCGGCGCCGCTGCCGGGAGAGCTGCTCATCACAGAGCTGATACCGGATACGGCTAACTTTGCCGGGTATGACGCTTTTGAATTTGTCGAGCTGTACAATGCAGCAAGCCATCCCGTAGAGCTTCAAGGCCATACGGTTGCTTCCGCTAGCTGGTCTGTGACCATTGAAGAATCACTGGTGCTGCCGGAATGGAGCAGCTATGTCATCTGGACGCGCAGAGGAGAGATTGCTCCAATTGGCATGGAAGCGTTCAACAGCTATTATTACGCCGAATATACGGGCAAATATGTGCCCGAGGGCAGTTACCGTATCTTTGAGAACATTGGCGGGCTTACGAACAGCGGCAATCAGAACGTCACGATTCGGGGCCTCTCTGGCAACGAGATTGCCAAAGCCTCCTACTCCGCCTCGCATGTGGCGGAAGGCAAATCGATCACATTCCGCTATCCTAGCGGCGGCAGTACGGCCATGGAGCTGATTGGCGGCTTGCAGGCGCCGACACCGGGTTATGTAGTGGCGGGACAAGCTCCGCCGAAGCCAGTCGTGAATACCGAAGCGCCGCAGTCTCCTATAGGGCTCACCGCTGCTGCAGGCGAAGGATCGGCAGACCTAAGCTGGTCCCCGAACGGTGAATCCGATCTTTGGAGCTACCGCATCTATATGGACGGCCAATTGCAATTTGAAGTGCCGGCATCGCAGCTTTCTTTTCGAGTGGACGGGCTTGTCGGCAATGTCTCTTACGACTTTCAGGTCAGCGCAGTGAACACATCAGACAAGGAGTCTGCTCCTTCTGCGATTGCTTCGGCAGAGCCTGGGCATCAGAAGCTGACGCAGACGGAACGCGCGCTGCTTCAGCAGCCGGAGAAATATGCGCTGACCTGGGCGATCGGCGAAGCCGGACCGGTTATTCCTGGCCTTGCCGAAGGCGTCGTGCCGCAGGGCATTGCTTACGACGAAGAGCTGGACTGGCTTGTAACCGTGTCGTATATGGACGACGGCCGTCCCGGCGTGCTATCGGTTATGCAGGAATCGACAGGCGTCCAGCTCAAGTCGCTTTCGCTCATGAACGAGGACGGCACGCCGTACTTGGGTCATGCCGGGGGCGTATCGATTATCGGCGACGATGTGTGGGTCGCCTCGGAGACGTACCTGTACCGGCTCGATGTTGCTGATATTGGGGCGGCGGAGCATGGGGGAGAGGTGCAGTTCACCGGAGTCATTCCGGTGCCACTGCAAGCAGCTTTCATGACTTATGCGGACGGAGTGCTTTGGGTAGGCGAGTTCTATGAGGCAAAGTCATATCCGACCGATCCTCAGCATCATATTGCGAACCGGGATGGCGAGACGCATTATGCCTGGATGGCGGGCTACGAGCTGTCGACAGACACAGGCCTTCCGGGCGCAGACAACTGGAATGGCAATAAGGCAACAACAGCAACACCTAATTATTTGTTCTCTATTCGGGAAAAAGTGCAAGGAGCGGCATTCGACGACAGCACTGTCTATTTGAGCACCTCGTACGGGCGCGCCAATGACAGCACGCTATACCGTTACCGTACGCCGGATCTGGCAGGAACGCCGCATGCGAGCGCTGTTGTGAATGGTGTTACTGTGCCGCTGTGGTTCCTGGACGGCCAAGCCGCTACAGAAACGAATGCTTCGCTTGTTACGGTGCCGATGTCGGAAGGCATAGCCGTGGCCGGGGGAGAGCTGTATGTCCTGCTGGAATCCGGGGCGAACAAATACCGGTATACGACTACGTTCATCATGGACCGGATGCTGAAGCTGGACTTGGCGGCATGGGAGAGCTATGGCTCCGAGCCTCCGGCAGCTGAGCGTCCGCCGGTTCGTGTCTCGCAATTCATGTACGATGCGCCGGGCGCCGATGACGGCAAAGAATACATTGTGCTGCGCAACTATGGAACGAAGCCGGTGGATATCGGCGGCTTCAAGCTGGGCGACGGCATTAACGAAGGCGGCGGCGAGGGCATGGCTGAATTCCCGGCCGGTACGGTGATTGAGCCGGGCGAGGTTGTCGTTGTCAGCCAGTCCGCGCTTATATTCAAGCAGACATACGGCGTGTCGCCGGACTTCGAAGTGCCATGGGAGGGCGTATTCAAGCCGCAAGATGATCCGGCCGTACCTGATTTGCTGCCGACGACATGGTCCACCGGCGTCATCCAGCTGGCGAATGGCGGCGACGAGATTCTATTGATGGATAGAGCCAATGAAGTTGTTGATTTTGTGCCTTATCTGAAAGATATGACTTACCGCGGCATTGCTTACAAAGGAGTGACGGCTGCGGCTGGCGGCAACGGCAATGCGATTCATCGCATTAGCGATACCGATGTCCCGGCAGCGGACTTTGCGGCTGCGCCGCCAGATCTGCCGAACAAGCCAATTCCGATTCCGACCAGCCAGACGCTGCTCATTACAGAAGTGGTGTATGATCCGCTTTTCGAAGAGATTACGGGCGAATATATCGAGCTGACGAACATTTCCACGCAGCCGATTGATATAAGCGGCTATTATTTGGGCGATGAAGAGACAGAAGGACAGGCGGCTGCGGAAGGGATGTACAACTTCCCGGAAGGAACGGTACTGGCGCCATATGAAGTCATTGTCGTGGCTAAGAATGCCAAGGGCATTGAGGAGCGCTATGGCATCAAAGCCGACTTCGAGCTTGACGAGTCAGATCCCGAAGTGGCGAAAATGATTCCGAATTGCGACTGGGGTTGCGGCAATATGCAGCTTGCGAATACGGGCGACGAGGTGCTGCTGCTTGACCGCAACAAAGCTTTGATCGATGTCGTTGTGTATCGGTCCGGCATGTATATGGGCATTGAAGCCCATCCGGGCGTTGCGGGAGGGCATTCACTGGAGCGTATTAGCGATACGGATACGAAAAACAGCCGCGCCGACTTTGTCGATCAGCCGAACCCGACGCCGGGACTGCTGCTGTTCGGGCCGAACGGACGCCTGGATCTGATTCCGGTATCGGACTTGAAGGAGAATGTGCTATTGACCGAGGAGCCAGAGAGCAAGCTGGCGGCAGCGCCAACAGTGGCTGATGCATCAGGAGTGCTTCCTGAAACATTCGTCTCACGAACTTCGGCTTTCCTGCTAACGGTTGGTCTATCGGGCGGCAAGCTGATGGCAATCAATGTGAACATGGAGCTGAAGGATGCGCTGCAGCGGCTTGACGGTCACAGACTGCCGATGCTGGAGCTGCAAGACCGTTCGCTTATGCTGGCGGTACACGGCTTGCTTGGCGAGCTTGAAATGCAAGATGTCATGATCGTGTCGGGGAATGCCACTGTCGTGAAGGACATGCGCGAGCTGGATGATGAATATCGCGGAGTTGTGCGTATTCAAGGCACAAGCCTCAAGCGGGAGCAATGGAACGATATCGTCATTAGCGTAAGAAACAGCACGGGCTTGACAGCGCTGCTGGATTACCGGGCGGCAAGCGCCGAGCTGACCTCTTACCTGGCGGCTCGGGGAATCTCGGTATGGGCATACGGAATGGAGCAGGAGGCTGATCTTCACCGGGCGATCGCGGCAGGCGTTACAGGACTGATGACGAGCAAGCCGCAAGCGGGGGTCGAAGCGATTCAGAGTTATGACGAGCAAGCGACGCTTGGCGTTCCGCCGTTGTTCGTCGCGCATCGCGGCATGAGCTCACTGGCGCCGGAGAATACGATGGACGCCTTCAAGCTTGCGGTAGAGATGAATGCCGATGTGATTGAAACGGATGTGCTGCGCACCAAGGATGGCGAGTTGGTGCTGCTGCATGACTTCACGGTAGATCGGACGACGAACGGCAGCGGGCGGGCAAGCGAGATGACGCTTGAGGAGCTGAAGGCGCTGACGGCCAATCGCACGGATCAGGTAGCATGGCAGCCGATCTATGATCAATTCCCGGATGCTCGAATTCCGACGCTGGCTGAGCTGCTGGCCTATGCCAAGAATAAAGACATTGTACTTGCGCTGGAAATGAAGGGGATCGGTTACGAACGGGAGCTTGTTGATTTGATTGAGCATTACGATATGGTGGCAGATGTTTATGTGTCCAGCTTCAGCAGTGAAGTACTGAAGCGGGTGCATGAGCAGAATCCGCAGATCGGCATCGGCTTCGTGTTGGATGGCGGCGTGCCTGAAGCGGGCAAAGAGCTGGTGCAAGCGGAGAAGCTGATCACGGACAATGTGCAGCTTGGCGCATTCCTGCTGGCCAATACGACGCTGATGACGCCTGAGCTTGTCGCTTATGCCAAACAGCGCGGCGTTGCATCCGTAGGCTGGACGGTGAATACGAAGAGCGGCATGCAGGAGTTGGCGGCGCGCGGAGTCGGCGGCATTATTACGGACTATGCGAACTGGATGAATGAGCTGCCGACCGGTATTAGCAGCCTGCGGGCGAACGGAAGCTACACGCTGCGTCCGGGAGCAGAGTTGTCCTGGGATGAGCTGGTTGCAGTTGCATCACGGACTGGAGCAGACATTCCATTGAATGGCGGAGTTCGTATTCTAGGCGAAGCTTCAGGTGCTGTGGAACTGGAAGGCAACCTGATTAAGGCGGTTAAACCCGGCCATGCGATTCTGCAACTCTATCATGACTTCCCGTTGTTCCAGCCGGTGGAAGGTGAGGCTGTGCCGGAGTCGAGTTGGAGAGTTTATTCGGAGCCGATCCGGGTGACGGTAGCGAATCAGACTACACCGAGCACACCGGGCGACGGCGGACAGGGTTCGGAATACGCATCCAGATATGAGCCAACTGCAGCCGAGCTTGCCGCGCTTGGTGGCAAGCTGAAGCTCAGCGGCAAGCAGACATTGGTATCCCTTCCGGGCGGCATGAGCGATTGGCTTCCTGCTGATGGCTTATCTGTTCAATCCGGTTCGTGGACGCTGCAGCTTCCAGCCAAGCTTTTGCTGGCCGCGCTGCAAGCCCTGCCTGAAGAACAACGAGGGGATGGCAGACTGGAGCTCTCTATGATTCCGGTTAAGGCTGAGCAGAATCTAGCTGATGGAATGAAGCAGCGCGGCATAATCATGGATTTCAAACTGGAGGCCGTTGATCGCGAAGGCATGCGGACGGTTGTGACAACTTTCAGTGAAGAGGCCAATATGCACTTCCAGCTTGAAGAAGGAACCGACCTATGGCTTGCTGGCATCTATCAGCTGATGAATGACGGAACGCTGCATTATGTCCGTGGAAAAGTAAACAACGGATATATCGAAGCCGGCTCGACGCATTTCAGCCGCTATACGGTCATGGAATACAGCCCGGTATTCCAGGATGTGCCAAGCTCCCATTGGGGACACGAAGCGATAACAAGACTTGCTGCCAAGCATATTGTCGAAGGTATGGGAGGGGGCAGCTTTGCGCCGGAGCGGGCGGTGACGCGAGCGGAATTTACAGCGCTGCTTGTCAGGGCTCTGGGCTTGCAGGCACCTGATAGAGATATGCCGTTCTTGGATATCGACAGCGGCCAATGGTATGCCGATTCCGTTGCGGCAGCCTATCAGGCGGGACTCGTAAGCGGCGTATCGGAGGAGCGCTTTGCGCCAGAGGCGCGGATTACGCGCCAGCAGATGGCGATTATGCTAGTCCGTGCTACACAATGGGCGCAGCAGCATGGGAATGCGCTGAAGGACAGCGATGCCACCCGAACAATAGATAGCTTTGGCGACAAAGGGGATATTGCTCATTGGGCCAAGGATGAAGTCGAGCAAGCGCTAAAGCTTGGACTGATGAACGGGCGCGGCAATGACCGCTTTGCGCCGCTGGAGCAGACAAGCCGCTCCGAAAGCGTGCAGGCCTTATACAATCTTATTGTCCGGCTGCAATTGCTGCCGTAAATAGCTTAGAATCCACATATAGAAAACGCTAGTATTAGAAGCAAGCTTCAGGCTGATGCAGCCCGGAGCTTGTTTTTTTCTGAAGCAGCTTTCCGCTTTACAACATCTCTACATTTCGTTGACACTGCTTTAATAGTTGGGCGCTATAGTTGTCCTAGAAGCAAGGCACCAACAGAATACGAGGGCACACGGGTTGAGAATATGAGAAAACCCTTGTTTGAAAAGATGTACGGTCATTCACGAGAGATTATTCCGCAAGGGGAATGCCGTGATGATGACTTCTGCTCAAATAAGTGTTTTCTTTTTTATTGCCTTCTTTTGCATCACGCTGCAATAACGTTGGCAGCCCTTCCGCCGCAAATCTTGTTTCAGCGCGCTGACGGTTGTGGGGACGGCCATGTTATATAAAAAAAGACAAGTAAAAGGAGAGTTATCCACCCATGCGTTCCATGATGAAAGCACTGATTGTCATTTGCGCTTGCGCCATGTTTGTCGTCGGCTGTTCCGGCAATGGCGGAGCGAAGCCATCCGCAAGCAATGCCGGCAGTAACGGCACGGCAACACAGGTGCCAGCGAAGGAAGCGGACAAGCCTGCAAGGGAGAAGGTAGAGCTCAGCTTCTATTATCCGGTAGCGGTAGGCGGCCCGATCACGGAAGTGATCGAGAACATGGCGAAGGATTTTATGGCTGAAAATCCGGACATTACGGTGAAGCCGGTATACACAGGCAGCTATGCCGACACGATGGTCAAAGCGCAAGCGGCTATCCAAGGCAAGACGCCTCCGGATCTCGCTGTGCTTCTGAGCACGGAGCTGTTCACTTTGCTGGACATGGATGCTATCGAACCGCTGGATGAGCTAATTGCGGCTGACGGCGGCGATGAATATTTGAAGGATTTCTATCCGGCTTTCCTGGCTAATGGCCAGACAGACGGCAAGACATGGTCGATTCCTTTCCAACGCAGTACAATCGTCCTTTTCTACAATAAAGAAATGTTCAAGGCGGCTGGCCTTGATCCGGAGAAAGCGCCTGCGACTTGGGAAGAACTGGCCGACTCCGCAAAGAAGCTGACGAAGGACGGACAGTGGGGCCTTGAAATTCCGTCGACAGGCTTCCTGTATTGGATGTTCCAGACGTTCGCGCTGCAAAGCGGCGACAACATTATGACGCAAGACGGCAAGAAAGTATTTTTCGATACACCGGAAAATGTGCAGTCGATGCAATTCTGGAGAGACCTCGCAGCGGTGCATAAGGCGATGCCGGAAGGCGCGATCGAGTGGGGTACGGTTCCGTCCGACTTTATCGAAGGCAAGACAGCGATGATGTACCATACGACAGGCAACTTGACGAACGTGAAGAACAATGCCAAGTTCGACTTCGGCGTAGCGATGCTTCCGAAAAACAAGCAATACGGTACGCCAACAGGCGGCGGTAACTTCTATATGTTCAAAGGCATCAGCGAAGCGAAGAAGCAAGCAGCTTGGAAATTCATCAAGTTCATGACGGAATCCGAGCGCATTGCTCAGTGGAGTATCGATACAGGCTATGTAGCGCCGCGAATCTCTGCTTATGAGACAGACAAAATGAAGACGTATGCTCAGGAATTCCCTGCCGCTCTTGTAGCGCGCGACCAACTGCAATACGCTTCGGCGGAGCTGTCTACGCATAACAACGGCAAGGTGTCCAAAATTTTTAGCGATGCGATCCAGTCCGTACTGACAGGTTCATCCGATTCTGCTACTGCGCTGAAGAAGGCGCAGGAAGAGGCGGACAAAGCGCTTGCGCCATTCAACAAATAAGCAGGGGGTAACGACATGAAGATGGCGACAAGGCGCAGACGGGCATGGAAGCTGAACGCATTCGCGTGGATGCTCCTGCTCCCCTCGCTCATCTTCCTCCTTGTGTTCACGCTCTATCCGGTTGCGGGGGCGCTGAAGCTCAGCCTGTTCCAGGCTGACCTCGGCACTCCGCAGCCTTCTTATATCGGGCTGGACAACTACAAAAGCATGGCGGAAGATAGCGTGTTTTGGAAAGTGGTCAAAAACAATATTTGGTTCGCAATCGGCACGGTGCCGACGAGCATCCTGCTGTCTCTCCTGATGGCGATGTTTGCGAACAAAGTCATGCGGGCCAGAGGACTGGTGCGAACCGCATTCTTCTACCCGACCGTTGTGCCGATGATTGCGATCGGCAACATCTGGCTGTTCATCTATACTCCGGAATACGGCATAGTCAGCCGATTTCTCGAAACCTTCGGCATCAAGGGTCCCAACTGGCTCGGCACGCCAGACCTGGTCATGTGGGCCATGATTATAATGATTGTATGGAAGGAAGCCGGTTATTTTATGCTGTTTTATCTGGCTGGTTTGCAGAACATCTCCGAGGAGTTGTATGAATCTGCGAGAGTGGATGGAGTTCCAGCATGGCGTGTATTCTGGCGGATTACCTTCCCGCTGCTCATGCCGACGACGCTGTTCGTCTCCATTATTGCACTCACCAATTCGTTCAAGCTGGTCGACCACCTATGGATTATGACCAAAGGCGGACCGGAGAACGCCAGCAATTTATTGCTGTTCTACATTTATGAAACGGCCTTCAGCTTCTGGGACCAAGGCATGGCGTCGGCTCTGACGACGGTCATGATTATTCTCCTGCTATTGCTTGCGGCTATACAGTTTTTCGGCTTCGACCGCCGCATTCATTACAGATAGGAGGAAGCGCTCTATGATGAAGAAAATAAGCTATGGCTTGATGTATATAATGGCGGCGGTCTGGCTCATTCCGCTTGTATGGACGGTATGGACCGCCTTTCGTCCGAAGCGGCTGGCGCTGTCGTCATCCATTTCGATCGATTTCACGCTTTCGAACTTTACTCATGTATGGAACGCTGCGCCGTTCGGAACTTATTACATGAACACGCTGATCATCGTTGCCGGGGTATTTACGGTTCAATTTTTGACGGTGTCGATGGCTGCGTTCGCCTTTGCGCGGGTTGAGTTTTGGGGCAAGTCGGCAATTTTCCTGCTGTTTCTCGCTCAAATTATGATTCCAGCCGATATTCTCATCTTTCCCAACTATACGGTGCTGAGAGATTTGTCTTTGCTGGATACAAAGCTCGGCATTATGATTCCGTATTTCGCCTCCGCTTTCGGGGTGTTCCTGCTCAGGCAGATGTTTAAGACGATTCCGTTCGAGCTGGACGAAGCCGCCCGCATGGAAGGCTGCAGCTTGTGGCAAATCCTCTGGCGCATCTATATGCCGCTTGCCAGACCGGCTTATGTTTCTTTCGGACTTGTCTCGGTCAGCTATCATTGGAACAACTTCCTGTGGCCGCTCATTATTACCAACTCCGTCGAGAATAGGCCGCTTACCGTTGGTCTGGCGATTTTCGCCCAGTCCTTCGAGACAGGGGCGCAATGGAGTGAGGTAACGGCGGCGACGATGCTGGTGATCCTGCCGCTGCTGCTAGGGTTTATGGTGTTCCAGCGCCAATTCATGAACAGCTTTATTCATTCGGGTATTAAGTAAGCTTCAAGGGAGGAATGGACGATGGTCAGCCCGATTATTGCTTCAATTACGAATGAGGAGCAACTGTCGCATGTATGGGACGCTCCGCTTTCCCGCGTCATCCTGATGACAGGAGATATTACGACGCTGGGCGGCATTGTAAGCAAGCTTCACAGCATGGACAAGCAAGTGTATGTCCATATGGAGATGGTGAACGGACTTGGACGGGATGCCTCCGCCGTACATTATATCGCAAGAGAATTTGGAGTGGACGGCATCGTGACGACGAAGAGCCATATTATTGCGGCAGCCAAGCAAGCCGGCATCCGCAGTATTCAGCGCGTATTCGCAATCGATACCGCTGCGGTGGAGACGGGCATCAGGCTGACGGGTACAAGCAAGCCGGATGAAGTGGAGATGATGCCGGGTCTCATGCCGCGCATCATCCGCGAGGTGAAAGCCAAGGTGAACAGACCGCTTATTGTCGGCGGACTGATTCGGTATGAAGAAGAGATTAAAGAGGCGCTGGCTAGCGGTGCGGATTATGTGTCCGTCGGCCATCCGAGCTTCTGGACGTAACGAACGACAGTTGTATAAGCAGGGATCGAGTTGACGAGATAACCGAGGAATCAGGCGATGAACGGGTCCGAGTCATCCGTTCGCTTCGTGTGGCGACTTGGTTTTTTTGTTGCGGCAAAAAAGGAGAACTAAAGTGCGATTTAAGCTTGCTTAGGAGGGGAAAAGGTGGCGATACGTCTTATTGTAAGCGATTTGGATGGCACGCTGTTGTCGCCTGATCATCAGTTGACGAACCCGGTCAAGGAAGCCGTAGCGGCATTCACAAGCCAGGGAGGACTATTCACTTTCGCTACGGGCAGGCCGCTGCTGACGGCTGCTCCGTTTGAGAGGGAGTTGGCACTGGGACTGCCTTATATCTTGTGCAACGGCTCCGTTATTGCGCAAAAGGGTGAGGTGATGGAGTCGGCATCCTTCCTGGCAGAAGACGTCTACGCGCTGCTTGCGGATGCAAGGCAAGCCGGCCTCGATGCGTTCCTGTTCCGGGAGGATGGGGTATTCGTCTTCCGCTCGTCGGAGGCGGTCCGCCGCTATGAAGAGAAGGAGCAAATCGGCTGCATGCTGCTGAATGAACATGACAATGAGTGGAGGGAGAGTTACGTTCAGAAGGTTATTTTAATCGGAGATATGCCGATTATTCGCCAAGTGTGGGCGTTGCATGAATCTGCTCATGCCCGCTTTGCCTCCTTCCAGTCGGAGGCGGACTACTGGGAGATTATAACGAGTGGACAAAGCAAAGGGACGGCCTTGCGCAGAATCGCGGAACGGCTGAACATCAAGCGCGAGGAAATAATGACGCTTGGCAATCAGCTTAACGATCTGGACATGCTTCAATATGCCGGGATTGGTGTAGCCGTTGCCAATGCGCATGAAGAGCTGAAAGCTGCTGCCGATTATGTCTGCAAGCGGGGTTATGGCGAAGGAGTCGCAGAAGCGATGGCCAAATTCTGTCTGTAGGATGACGGACGATGCGACTGTAGTCTGGCATCGTTATCTACCAATGTCGTAACTCAAAATACAGCCTCCGACCGTAACGAAGCCGCTGTTCCTTCTGTAAAGTTGAACTATCAGATTTTACAGGAGGAATGGTCAGGGTGAAGGATCAACCGTTATGGTTTAAAGGCGAGAAATGGACGGTCATTACGGGGCTTCTAGGAATCGCGTTGGCGCTCGTGTGCGGCTTGGGCGCGCTTCTGCTTGGCACGGACGAAACGCCGGGCTCCGGCATGGCCAAAGCTTTTTCATTCAATGCGGCGCTTGGCATCTTCTTGCTGTCAACGGCCGCTGTCAGTCCCTATTCGGGTATGGGCCGGAAGAGCAGAGCCTTCTTCCGCTGGTCTTACATTGCGCTAGCGCTATTTTCTTATTTCGCAGAGACAGTTCAGCATATCCGCGGAGTTAATCCCCGGTTCGTAACGGACGGCTCCGCTTTTGACCTTGCGGTCGCGAATAGCTTTGGAATGGTCGCCATGCTGCTGGCCGTTTTTTATTTGGGCTTTGCGGCGGCGTTTTTCCGGAAGCGTGCCTCGCAGCTGCAGCCAAGCGTCGTATTGAGTGTTCGATATGCTATGACCGCTGTTATGTTTTCTTTTGTAGGCGGCTTCTGCATCTCCATCAACGGAGGCAGATTCATCGGTCTGGAGGGCAATTTAATTTGGTTCCATGGGTTAGGTTTTCACGCCCTGCAGGTTCTTCCGGTTATAGCATGGCTTGTCGTGAGGGGTGCGATGTCAGCGCGCTTGCAGCGAACGCTGATTCATATTGCCGGGGTGTCGTTCATCGGCGGTCTGCTGGCAATCGGCTTGCAAACCTTGCAGGAGAGGACACTGATGGAATGGTCGTTGCTGCCGCTTGCGGCGCTGGCCTTTTTCATTGTGACGACAGCGGCGGGCTTGCGGGCATCTGTCGAAGCGGTTCGTTCGAAGAAGGGGGAAAGCACGCTCGCCGGATAGGGCTTTGCCCTGTACGTTCTCTTGCCTGCTGCCGTGAAAATAGGGTTCTTCCCAACCGATTGATCTTATTTTACAATGACGGTAGCTCTAGGAACGGAATGAACAGGGGAGGACTCTCTACGTGAAAAGCAAGGCAGTGGTATGGTTGGAGCTGTTAGGGGTGTCGACGAAGCTCGGGCTGACTTCCTTCGGTGGGCCTATCGCCCACTTAGGTTATTTTCATGACGAATATGTGCGCCGAAGGAAGTGGATTGGCGAGCAGGAATATGCGGAGCTGGTTGCGTTATGCCAGTTCCTCCCCGGCCCGGCAAGCAGCCAGGTCGGGGAGGCATTGGGCTGAAACGGGGCGGGCTGCTCGGCGGGGTGCTGTCATTCATCGGTTTTACGTGGCCCTCTGTACTGGCGCTGATGCTCTTCGGATGGTACATGCAAGCATCGGGAATGGACGGGAGCGGATGGCTGCACGGGCTAAAGCTTGTGGCAGTTGCGATTGTCGCGCATGCCATCCTGGGCATGGGCCAGAAGCTGGCCTCGGGGCGGCTGCTGGCGACGATAGCTGTTGTGTCAGCGGCATCAGCCTTGCTCTGGCCGACTGCCTTCACCCAGATTGTCATTATTGCGCTGGCAGGAGCGGCAGGGATATGGCTATGCCGGGATCAGCCGGACCAAGCCGGAGCAATCAAGCAGGGGGAGACGGCGCAGGAGTGGCATGCACCGCTGTCTCGACGCTTCGGCATCATCTGCTTGCTGTTATTCGCTGGCATGCTGCTTATTCTGCCATTGCTGCGGGATACGGGGAGCATGATGGCGATGGCCGACAGCTTCTATCGCTCAGGCTCTCTTGTATTCGGGGGCGGGCATGTAGTGCTCCCGTTGCTGGAGGATGAGATCGCAGGACGTGGCTGGGTGAACACCGAGCAGTTTCTGGCCGGATACGGCGCGGCTCAAGCTGTGCCGGGTCCGCTCTTCACGTTCGCGGCTTATCTTGGGAGCGTTATGGCAGGGCCTCTAGGCGCGGCAATTGCTACGATCGCGATCTTCCTGCCGGCTTTCCTGTTGGTCGCGGGCGCGCTTCCCTTCTGGGATACGCTTCGTGGGATGCCGCTGGCGCGCCGGGCGCTTGCTGGTGTCAATGCGGCAGTCGTCGGCTTGCTGCTTGCCGCATTCTATGACCCGATCTGGACGAGCGCCATAGGCTCGACGCAGGACGTTGCTTTCGCCGCGATCCTGTTTCTTCTGCTTTCTTATTGGAAGCTGCCGCCATGGGCTATCGTCTTGATAGGGGCTGCGGGCGGAGCGCTTGGTATCGGAGGATAACAGTCAAATGGAGTTGCTTAAGCCCCAATATGAGGTCATGTATGCCATCTCGCGCGCCTGTCTGTTTACGACCAGTGTCGTTCTCATCATCCTATAAAACAAAAGGTATCTCTTCGGGAGCAAGCGGCCCGTAAGAGATACCTTTATCTTATCTATTTTGTTACAAATTAGTAGATGGAAAAAAGCAACAAATATAAGCCCAGCAGCGTTAGGAATAAGACGGGCAGCGTCAGGATGATGCCGACCTTGAAATAGTAGCCCCATGTAATCCGCATGCCTTTTCTGGATAAAACATGGAGCCATAAGAGCGTCGCCAGCGATCCGATAGGAGTCATCTTGGGACCCAGGTCGGAGCCGATGACATTGGCATAGATCATGGCCTCGCGCAGCGCCCCGCCTGCCGTGACGCCTTCGATGGCTAGAGCGTCAATCATAACCGTCGGCAGGTTGTTCATGATGGAGGAAAGGAACGCGGCGCAGAAGCCGACGACCATCGTAGCGGCGAACAGACCTTGATCAACAGCCCACTGGAACAATGCTCCAAGCTGATCGGTCAATCCGACGTTGCGGAGCCCATAGACGACGACGTACATACCGATGGAGAACACCACGATGGACCATGGCGCTTTCTCTATCACTTCGCGCGTGCGGACAGCTTTGCTGTTGCGAGCGGCGATCAGCAACACAATCGCAGCAGTACCGATTATAGCGGAAATCGGAACCGGGATATATTCGCTTGCCAGATAAGCGGCAAGGAGCAAGGCAAGTACGTACCAGGACAGGGTGAATAGCCGCTTATCCTTGATCGCTGCGCGTGGTTCTTTCAAGCCGCTTCTATTATAGCTCTGTGGAATGCTCTTGCGGAAGAACAGGTAGAGCACCAGCAAGCTGGATAAGATGGCGAATAGCGTCGGGACAATCATACGGCTGGCATACTCCATGAATCCAATACCGAAGAAGTCGGCAGACAGGATATTTACCAGATTGCTGATGACGAGCGGGAGCGAGGCTGTGTCCGAGATGAATCCGCCCGCCATGACAAAGGGCAGTACCATCCGTTCATTGAATCGTAGCGCTCTAACCATAGCCAGCACAATCGGCGTCAGAATAAGCACGGCTCCGTCATTGGCGAAGAAGATGGATACGCCTGCTCCCAGCAGAATGACATAGACGAATAGCCTGCGGCCGCTGCCGCCGGATATTCTGGCGACGTGCAGCGCCGCCCATTCAAAAAAACCGATCTCGTCAAGCAGCAGCGATATGATCATAATGACGATTAGCGCGAGTGTAGCGTTCCAGACGATAGCGGTAACATCCCAGACGTCTTGCAGCGTTACCACGCCCAGCAGAAGGGCGATGGCAGCGCCGCCTGCTGCCGAATAGCCGATATTCAATCCCTTCGGCTGCCAAATCACAAACGTTATAGTAAGTACAAAAATTCCTAGTGCGAGCAGCATGCAATAATGGCCTCCCCGAATCTCAACGACTCATTATAGCGGGCTGCAATTAGGATTGGCAATCACCAGCAAACAAATTTTTTCAACGTGCAACACATCTTTCCAATTGTCTTCATGCGTGGTATAAATGGTAGTGACATCATTCGACATCTACACATTTTCAGGTGAAAAGAGGCTTGCAGTACGATTATGAATCCCGAATTAAACACTTCTTCGCAGACAGCTAAGCGGTCTGCGCGAGCGAAAAAAGCACCCTACTCCAAGCTTCGAAAAGCAAGATACGGGTACTATGGCGTTGCATTTGGATTGCTGTTTTTCATACTGGCACAGTTTGCGGCAAGCTATATGGTGAAGCTGGATACCGTGTACAAGCACAGGCTGAATTACGATATGTTTCTTGCCGATTCCAAGGTGATGGGCATCGCTGTTGAAGAGCTTGCCCGCCATATTAAGGATGAGGGCTTGACCGACTATGCAATACTGATCGGCAATTCCGTAGCTTGGGGCACGAATGAAAGCTCGGACCATTCCTTGGGAAGATACTTGTCCGATTCCGCGACAGCCGACGGAGAAGGCAAGCTGCAGGCCGTATTCAATCTGTCGGCGCCTTCGATGATGGCGGGTGACGCATACACGCTGCTTCTGATGCTCGACGAACATGGCATCAAGACGGATAACGTTATGATCGGACTAACGTACTCCTCCTTCGTAGGGGGGAATCCGGGCGTGCGGAAGGTGTTCTGGCTGGGCGATGATTTGAAAAAAGAAGATCCGGCTGTATTCCAGAAGGTGCTTCCGCATCTGGAAGCGACCGGCTATAAAAATGTGACGGGCTGGAAGGAAACGGAGCATAACGCGATCGCTGCACTCTCAAAATGGGTGCCGGTTATCCATTATAAAACCGTAATTCCGGAATCAATTAAGCAAATGGGCAAGGATAGCGACTTGATGGGCGATCCGCGCGCATGGAATGAAAAGCAATTTTCGGAGAACTGGATTACGTCGCAGCAATATTTGAATTTCTTTAATCCGGAGCCATTCGATATGTCGGAGGCCAATTGGAGCGTCTACTTCATGAATCGGATCGCCGAGCATCAACAAGGGAAGCGTCTTTTTGTATTTGTAGCAGGAAGCAACGGTGAGCTGTCCAAGAAGGAAGTCACGCATCCCGGCTATATCGCCAATACCGAAAAAATCGATACCTATCTATCGGAGCTTGGCGGGGAATATGTCATGCTGCAGGATCGTATTGATCCGGACTTATTTACCGATCATGTTCATCTGACCAAAGAAGGCAATCAACTGCTTGCCCGTATCATTTGGGACGCCTGGACGGGCAAGGAGGCCTAATCATGTTATTTAATTCACCGACATTTCTCATATTCCTGGCCGTCGTCTTTGGTTTGTATTATGCATTGCCTCGCGGAAGAATGGTCATTCTTGCGCTGGCGAACGCCGCATTCTATGCTTATGCAGGATTTGGCTACTTCCTGTTGTTCGGCGCAATTGTAGCGTCTGTGTACTTTATATCCAAAGGACTGCATGGTCCAAGAGGGAAGCTTGCGCTTGGGCTGGGACTGGCCGTTGTGCTTGCGAATCTGTTGTTCTTCAAATATTCGATGTTCCTGCTGGAGAATATCGAGAGCTTGCTGGGGATGACCTTCTCTCTGCAAGGAACGGCGTTCGACGACCGCAGTATTGCGCTGCCGATCGGCATCTCCTTCTACTCGTTCCAGCTCATTGCTTATCTGGTCGATGTGCACAGAGGGCAGCTGAAGCCTAGCCGCTCGTTATTGGAGTTTTGGGTCTTTATCTCCTTGTTCGCACATTCTGCGGCAGGTCCCATTCTGCGGGGCAATGACTTTATTCCGCAGCTGCGCAAGATCAGCTCCATCTTGTTCCGCGCGCCTCGCGTGAAGCTGGGTCTGGCGTTCATCCTGCTTGGCCTGTTCAAGAAAGTGGTCATCGTCGAGCAGGTCGCGCCGTATGTGAATGACTATTTCTCCAAAGCGCAGACGCTTACCGGAGTCGAGTCATGGATTGCTTCCTATTTATTCGCATTCCAGATTTACTTCGATTTCTCGGCATATAGCGAAATGGCGGTCGGTATCGGCTTCCTGCTGGGCTTGCGCCTGGATCTGAACTTCAAGACGCCTTACCTAAGCGCGAGTCCGGCCGAGTTCTGGAGAAGATGGCATATTACGCTGTCACAATGGATTCGCGACTATATCTTTATTCCGCTGGGCGGCTCGCGAGTAAAGAACTGGCGCATATATGCCAACCTTATTGCCGCGATGACGATATCCGGCATCTGGCATGGCGCAGCCTGGACCTTCGTGATCTGGGGTCTCTATCACGGCCTGCTGTCCGCGGGACATCGCATGTACGCCAAGGGCATCGCTCGTCTAGGCTGGAAGAAGGCGCTGGACAACAAGCTGTACAAAGTGTTTGCGATCTTCGTCTTCTTCCATTTGACTGTAGTCGGCTGGGTATTCTTCCGAGCGAATAGCTGGTCTGACGCAGTCTACATGCTGAAGAAGATGACGATGCTGGACGGCGTGCAGTTAACAAAGGCGCATCTGCTGCTGCTCGCGGTTGCAGCGGGATTGTATGTGCTTCATATTATGGAATATATCGTCGTATCCCGATTCAAGAAATGGTCGCTGGCATGGCAGTTTAGCGTGCCTTCCATTGTACGGGGCGCGGTATATGCGGTCATTGCCATTGTGCTTCTCTTCTTGTTGATGAAGGGTGAATCAAGCAGCTTTATCTACTTCCAGTTCTAGCGGCTTCCATAAACTGCTTTTCCATAGGTATAGATCTCTCTCAATATGAAAGACTAGAGAGTGGGGGAGCAACCTAGGAAAGGAGCGAAGCCGATGGAATTCACACTTGGCGCGGACGAAGTCGTTCGCCGGATTAAGCAGCTGCAAACGAGCGGAGGATCTACCAGCAAGAAGCAAGTGAAGCAGAGTGATCCTGAATTAATGCGGAATGCGCTGTTCTATTTTCCTAGCTGGGATCATGCCCTGAAGAATGCGGCTCAGCTGTAACCAGCAGACCCATGCTATAGATATACGATAAGAACCTGAGATGAACCCATGTCCCTGCAGCCGCATGCTGTACGGACATGGTTTTTTGTATTTTTTAACTATAGTCAAATGTAGAATGGCGCATTCCACTTGAATAGAGATACAATGATCGCTATAGAGGTATGCGAAAGGAGAGGCTAAGAAAGCCTGTGAATATACAACAATTGCCGTTAACCGTATCAGGATTGGCGCGGGACTTTGAGGTGCTCGGGTTGAAACCCGGCATGTCACTCATCGTTCACGCTTCACTGAAATTGACCAATCGCTGGATCGTAGGAGGGCCTTCCGCCGTTGTGCTAGCGCTGGAGCATGCGCTGGGGCCACAGGGAACGCTTGTGATGCCGACGCACTCGTCGGATTTGTCTGAGCCTTCGGATTGGCAGAATCCGCCCGTCCCTGAATCGTGGTGGCCTATTATCCGGGAGGAAATGCCGCCGTTCGAAGCAGACCTGACGCCATCCAGGCGTATGGGTCAACTGGCAGAATGTTTCCGCAAACAGGATGGGACGCTGAGAAGCTCGCATCCGCAAGTGTCGTTCGCCGCTCGCGGTCAACATGCACGCCGAATAACAGAGTATCATGCCTTAACGGACAGTCTGGGCGAGCAGTCACCGCTGGCCAAGCTATATGAGTTGGACGGCTGGGTCATGTTGCTGGGCGTAGGCTACAATCGGAATACCTCTCTGCACTTGTCGGAGCATAGAGGGGAGTACGCGACCAAGCAATACCGGCAGCAAGGAGCGCCATGCCTCGTGAACGGTCAGCGTGAATGGACGGTATATCAGGATCTGGATTATGATTCAGACGACTTCGACGCCATCGGAGAAGCGTTCGAGCAGGAATATGGGGATGCGGTTCGTGCAGGGAAAGTCGGAGATGCAGACGTGCGGCTTATGCCGATCCGCAGCTTGGTTGATTATGGGGTAGAGTGGATAGAGAAGCATCGCAACATTAAGAGCTGAAAACGGACAGCACAGACAGCTTCCGGAACTGATCTGCGCTCATATAGATAAGGCTGTTCTCCATGTAGAAGTCTCCGGGGACTTCATGGCCGTTCTGTAGGATGCTTCCGCTCCCCAGCAAGAGGGAGAAGTTCATGCTATTTACGGTCAGGTCGATCGTATCGGTTTCTCGGTTATAGGTCAGCTCTCCCCCGTATTGATTCACCAGCTCATGGAGCGGCGTATAGGCGGAATTATTCGCGGATGCCAGCTTGAATGCGGATTGGGATTGAGCCGATAGGATCGGCGCTGCGACAGGCGCATGCTCCGGCGCAGGGGGACTGGCCAGTGCGCCGTACAGCGTGACGGCAGCCAGCAGGATCAGGATCGTGTTACGGATTGGCAGCTTCATTGCTAACTCCTCCTCATCACGGATGTCGGAACAGACTTAGTGTAACGGACGAGTGTGAAGGGAATGTCAAGCCGATATGAAGGTTTGTTAAAATCGTGTTGCTGCTCATAGCTAGAAAAAAGAACCGAAGACCGGAGCTGATGCCGCCGTTTTCGGTTCTTTCATTAAGAGGTTGCTTTCAGTTCCTTCTGAGATTGCGCTGCAGTCGCAGGCGCTGTGGCCATCTTGCTGCTGCCGTTGAACACGCCGCCGGATTCAATAATGAGCGATTGTGCTGTAATGTTGCCATTCAAGACGCCTGTGGCGCAGATGGTCAGCTTGCCTCTCGCTTCGACGTCACCGTTCAATTGGCCGGCAAGCACCAGGTCCCGAGCTGTAATGTTGGAGTTGGCCACGCCGTTCTCTCCGACAATGACATCCCCACTTGACATAATGTCTCCGATGATGCTGCCTTCAATGCGGATGCTGGCCTCGGACTTGATCTTGCCTTCGAAGATCGTGCCTTCGCCGATGAGCGTATCCGTTGTATCCGGATTAATTTTTCCGCTTCCCGATTTGTTGCTTTTGAACATGGTCACTTTTCCTCTCTGTCTTCTTTTAGATAAGGCATAGGGTCGACATGCTCGCCGCCTACGATTACCTCGTAATGAAGATGGGGGCCTGTGCTTCGGCCCGTGTTGCCAAGCTCGCCGATGAGATCGCCTTTCTTCACCTTATCGCCAACCTCGACCAGCCGCTTGTTCAGATGCAGATAGCGGGTCTCAATGCCGCGGCCGTGATCGATGATGATGTTGTTGCCATGCGGATATGTTCTCTCTGACAAGGTAATGACCCCATCTGCCGCAGCATAGATCGGGTCGCCGCGATTGCCGCCCAGATCCAGGCCGGAATGTACGGCTGCGCGTCCCGTGAAGGGATCGCGGCGAACACCGAAGGTAGATGTGATTTTACGGGAATCCGCGGGCCATATCGTCGGTGTAATCTCCAGAATGCGCTGGTGCTTGAGGAGTGCGTCCTTCGTTGCTTCCAGACTTGGCTTCAGCTCGTCCATCTGCGTGGACATGGTGGACAAGTCCTGGAGCGTCTCCGCCGCAAGCGTATCATTCACATCCGGGGGCAAGAGAAGCTCTTCACCGCCTTGGCCGCCTTCCTCAATGGTTACATCCGATGAGATCCGAACCTCGGGTTCCTGAATGCCCGCAATCTCCTTCAACTGAAGCTCAAGCTCGGTAATTTCGGACATTTTGCTCTCGACATGCTTGGCTTGTGCGGACAAGGCGGATACGTCGGACTCCAGCGCCGCGATCAGGTCTTCACGTTCCTTCAGTTGCTCCTCATAACCCGACTCGGAGAGGGACAGCTGATGCAACACATTGTTGAGATGACTGGCCTTTCCCGAAAATAATACAATGAACAGGGCTGCGCATATCGCCAGCAGTATGATAAGGGCGGGTATGAGTACGATGATAAGTCCAGGCACGTTGTAGCGCTGGACAGATTGATTCGCGTCCGGTATAACGACGAACGTGAATCGCTTCGACATCCACTTCATGTTTTTCCTCCTACATTTTCCAATACGTCTTCAACTTCCTCCTATTCGACATGTCTCCAAAAAAATCCTTTATTTCGAGCGATTATGCTGCAGAATTATCGGAATGCCGGGAAATAGGGGGTCTTCTATGACTTTTGAACGATATTTACGTCGGGCTCGCCGCATGATACGCTAGTTGAAAAAGAAGCCTCGTACGGTATTAAAACCAAGGTAGAAACAGGGGCAGGGACAGGAGCGAGACAGGCATGCTGAAGTGGGATGGACATACACACACCAGGTTTTGTTATCATGGCAGCGATGCGGCCCAGGAGCTGTATCTGGATCGAGCGATCGAGCTAGGATTCGAGCGCTATACCATTAGCGAGCATCCTCCGCTGCCGCAAGGCTGGATTGCGGATCATGATATATGGGACGAGCTTGCGATGCCGGAGGAGGAGCTTCCGCTCTACATGGCCTATGTGCAAGAGATGAAACGAGCTTACGAGGGCAAGATCGAGGTTGCGGCCGGATTGGAATTTGATTATTTGCCGGGAAGGCTCGATTATACGGAACGGATGCTGGACAGATGGCAGGATGAACTGGAGGATGTGGTCTACTCCGTGCATTACTTGCCCGGTAGAGACGGCATGCGCTGCATCGACTTCAAGGCAGAGCACTTTAAGGAGCAGCTGCTCTCGTATTACGGCTCGATGGAACGGGTCGTGAATGAGTATTATGACCATGTCGAAGCGGCGATCGAGTGGGCTTCAAGATTTCCTATGCGCAAACGGATTGGTCATATCAATCTGATCGAGAAGTTCCATCAGGCTTTGCCTGAGATGGATGAGAGCCTCATACGCAGCCGATTGGAGCGGATGCTGCCGCTGCTGGTAAAGTCTGGCGTAGGCATTGATGTGAATACGGCAGGGATGCGGGTGGCGACATGCGGCAAGCCGTATGTGCCGGAGTGGTTCCTGACAGAATGCGTAAAGCTGAGCATTCCATGTGTATACGGCTCCGATTCGCATAAGCCCGAGCAGGTCGGCTTCGGATGGGAATGGTTCGAGAAGCAGATGTCGGGCCGGAGAGAGGGCTAGTCCATGGAGAAGCTTGTCATTGAACGAGTGCCTGTAGGCAGTCCCGAGCTCGCGGCATTGATCCGCGAGCTGGACCAATATCTGGAGGGCTTGTATCCGCCGGAGGATATCTTTGTCGTCGATTTCAATGACCCGAAGACAGAGGAGATGGTGTTCGTCCTTGCATATGGGGATGGCGAGCCGATTGGCTGCGCCGGTCTGCGGCAGCTGGACGGGCAGTCGGCAGAGCTGAAGCGGTTCTATGTAGATTCGCGCATGAGAAGGCATGGCGTCGCCCGTCAGCTGTACCAGTACCTGGAGCAGCAAGCGCTTGAGCTTGGCTGCTCCATCATGAGGCTGGAGGCGGGCGCTCCGCAGGTAGAGGCGATCGCCTTCTATAAGAAACTTGGCTTCTACGAGATCCCCGCGTTCGGCGAATACATCGGCTGCCAATCCAGCCTCTGTATGGAGAAGAAAATCAGTTAGCCAACGCTCATCACCTTATCCTACACTCCGTTCGAAGGCGACGATCCAGTCGCCTTTGGTTGCGGCGTAGCCGGCATCGCCTTCCACGACCAGCCCATACAATCCTTTGACATCTAGATATTCCTTGCGCGAGCCGTTATCGAACTCAAGTGTGATGTAATAATACGTGCGGGAAGAAGAGCTCGTATGGCCGATTTGATTTTCATGATGATGATGATGATTGGTGTGGCTTTGAACATCCATCCGCTTGGTTACGATCCTCGCATAGGCGCTCTCTTGCGGGGCGCTTGCGTTGCGGAAGTGTTTCACCGCCGCGTACAGGATTCCTCCGAATACGAGGATAAAGCCAATGATAATGATGATGGGCATGACCGTGAACATAAAGTCGAATCCGCCGCCCCCACCGGGAAATGACGGCCCAGGCCCGAAGTCTGGCATAGAGATAACCTCCTGATCTGATGGTCGGTTGTGTTTTATCGCGAACTACTTCTAATACGTCCTGTTTCCATCAGATGTTGCACTTATCTGAACCACAGATCGCGGAATCTGACCCATCCCAGCGATTCCAGCGAGATGCCTTGGACGGAAGGATGAAAGGCCGTCTTCAAATGCTTGCGGTACAGGAAAAGCAGGGTATGCCGCTTGATCAGCTCTTCCTCCATCTCCATGAACAGACCCATTCTGACGGAGGCGTCCGGCTCGCCGAGTATGCACTGCAGCGCATCTCCCAGAACGGCACCCGTACACTGATCCATATGCTGCATCATGCTTTTGTACAGATCGATCAGGCGCAGCTCGCGATGCTCGTCGAGCATGATCGCGAATAGCAGCAGATCTGCGGACATCCGTTCCTTGCCCTTGAACTGCTCGGCGGCGATGAGATGAATCTGCAGATCAATGCCTGCTTTGCCTAGCATTTCTTGGATCAAGGCGGCGTCATGTTCATATTGCGGTATGGTCGTCAGGACGAGCGGCTGGCCGTCATAGCCGCACTCTCGCAGCATGGCGCTGCATGTCTGCAGGTAGTCAGCATCATCGGTGACGATCCGGCCGCCATCTGCTGCCGGTCGGGACCAGAAGCTGGTTGCTTCTTCGATGACATCGCCGGACAATCGCCTGAGCAGTTCTGTCCGATGGATGGCATAATCAAGCGCTGAACGGAATGCCGCATTCGCTAGCGGCCCGGTCTTCAGTTCATTCACCGTCAGAAATTTGCATGTCGTGCCTGATTGCCGGACCTGCTCCCACTCGCCGCCGGCCATGCCTTCAATCCGGACATTGTGCATGACCTGAAATTGGCGCAGCTCCTCCATATCCTCTTCCTTGCGGTCCGCATCAGCGGGCATCGTCCATACTTCCACACGATCAAGGAACGGGCGCTCCTGAAAGTAGGAGGGGAATGCCTCTAGTATCCATATGCCATGGCTGCTGCTTGAGAGTCTGAATGGACCGGTGCCTACAACGGCGCCGCTTGCCTGCCCGAATGCATCTCCAATCTGCTCGCATAGATCTTCAGGCACGATCGAGGCCCGGTTCGTGGAGAGAAACGACAGAAATGCTTCATTACGCGTCTTGAGCCGGAAGCGGATGGTCAAGTCATCCGGCGTATCGATATGCTCAATCCCGTTGTACACCCAACTGTATAGTCCGTTCGGCGCGAGCCGATGCAGGCGGTAGAGCGTATATTTCACATCCCAGGAGGTCATCTCGCGGCCATGGTGGAAGAAGACGCCTTTGCGCAGGAAGAAGGTCCATTCTGTCCGCGATTCATTGGTCTCCCACGCATGGGCGAGATGCGGCAGCACGGCGTCGCCTCTTACATCCATCCGTACCAGTCCGTCGAAGAGCTGGTTCACCAGATGAGATTCCCCGACATAATGGATGCGGGCAGGGTCCAGGCTGTCGATCTTGCCGGGCATTGGGAAGCGCAGCGTGTCGGTGCGCCGTTCCCCTTCTACAACGGTCTGGAAGCCGAATTGGCCAGACAGCCATTGCTGGAACCGGCCGACCAAAGCCGCGCCCCGCGGCTGGAGAAGCTGCAGCGCCGATTGCAGATCGCCCCGTAGCGCAAGCTCCTCGGCTTCCTCGAGCATGAGAGAATCGAGCGGCTTCGCGAAGGTGAGCAGAGAGCGGTTCCCTCTGCCGCGCCTGGCGGCCCATTCGATCCATTCTTCCTGTACCATTCGCTTAAGCAGAAGCACCATGTTACGATGAGTGCAATCCAGCTTCTCGGCAAGCTCGGCTGTCGTCACTTCAAGAGGAACTCCGTCAGTCGCTTGCGGATAGGATTCTCTCAGGATGAAATAATGTCTTCGAATTTTCACTTGAACCTCCGCTATACGCAAAATATGAAATTCCGCAATAGAAAGTTGCACTTTTTGTTCTTATTTTATAGGTTACAATAAAAGGGAGTTCATTACAAAGGGAGGTTATGGGCGATGAGAGATCCCGCGCCATGGCAGAGGCGATACAATAACATGTGGATACTATCGATCCTTCTCGGCGTGCTCGGACAATATTTGTTCGTGGGACGCCCGGCCGGCGTGTCCGTACCGATATTCGTCGCGTTGTTCTATGTCTTGTTTTTCTATGCGATGAAAGGAAGAATGGGGGGCTTCGACCGCTGGAGAGGGCAATCGAGAATGGGATGGTTCCTATTCGCGCCGATTGCACTGCTATCCATGACGTTCGTTCTATATGCGAATGAACTCTTCCGGTTTCTTAATCCCATTGTGATGTTTATATTGATTGTAGCCCAGACCATGCTTCTGGCGCGCGGCGGCTCGCAGCCGTGGCATCGCCCCAGATTCGTCCTGGAGCATATTAAGCAATGGCTCGTTACGCCTTTCGCCCATCTGACGGCACCGTTCAATACGATGGCGGACTGGGTGAGCAGCAGAAGGGATACGAACAAAGCGAGATCGGTAGCAGGCAAAGTCGGCTTCGGCCTTATGCTGGCGGCTCCGCTCTTATTTGTGGTTGTTCTGCTGCTTGCATCGGCCGACGGCATCTTTATGTTCTGGGTGAACAAGCTCGGCACTCTGTTCGCCGGCGACTCTATCGACAGTGTCGTGAGCAGGATCATCTTTACCTGCTGTGTATCGATTTATGTGTTTTGCTATTTATGGGGGCTGCTGTTCCAAAAGAGAAAGGCCGCAGATTTTAGCGCTGCGGAGCTGACTCCCGACGGCGAACCGAAGCTGCGCCCAGGGACGGAGCGGGAGAAATTTGATCCGATATCTGCGGCTACAGTGCTCGTGTGCGTCAACGTGGTCTATGTTTTATTTGCCGTTATTCAATTTACGTATTTGTTCGGAGCGGCTGAAGGCATGCTGCCTGACGGTACGGCATATGCCGAATATGCACGCAGAGGGTTCTCTGAGCTGGTAATCGTCGCGCTGATCAATATTGGCATCCTGCTGGTAGGCCTGCATTTCATCGGCAAAGGCAGCACGCTGTTCGAGCGTTTGCGACAAGTGATGCTCAGCGTCTTAATGGGCTGTACACTCGTGATGCTGGTCTCGGCCTACAGCCGTCTATCGATGTATGAAGAGGTCTATGGCTATACGGAGCTGCGTCTGCTGGTCCACGGATTTATGATTTTCCTTGGGGTGCTTATGGCGGTGGCATTTGTCCGGATCTGGTATACAAGGTTCTCATTAGCGAAGATTTATATTGCTTTAGCCATAACTTCGTACGTAATAATGAATTTCGCGAACATTGACGCCCGTATTGCCGTCAATAACATTGCACGGTTTGAGGAGACAGGGAAAATCGATATGTATTATCTTGGGACGTTGTCAGCCGATGCCGCTCCAGCTATTGTGAAACTGTGGGAGAAGCATCCGGAATATACGCAGCTGGAGAGTATTCTTAAGGGGTACGAGGGAGAAGCGCAGTGGCGGAACCATTGGCAATCGTGGAACCTGTCTTATCATCGTCAATTACCGTGATAAAGGAGTGAAAGAGGAGGTGGAGAGATGAGCAGAACAAAGAGATGGTTGCTTATCTATTTGCCTGCTGCCATTGTACTGTGCATTTACTTTCTGTACGCGCAAAACAATTCAATCGTCGTAACGACCTATAAGGTCGCAAGCGACAAGCTGCCGGACGGATTCGATTCGTACCGCATCGTGCAGCTGTCCGATCTTCAGAGCAAGGAGTTCGGCAAGGAGCAGCGTCCGCTGATCCGCAAGGTGCAGAAGCTGGAGCCCGATATCATCGTGGTGACAGGCGACCTCGTAGACCGGAATCATTATGACGGCGAGGCCAGCTTCAGATTGATGGAGGGCATGGCGAAGATTGCACCGGTTTACTTCGCGAGGGGCAATCATGAACAGGGAGCTGAGGAATACTCTTCGGATTTAGAGGAGCGCCTGCTTGCGCTCGGCGTCCACATTATGAAGAACGCTCATGAGGATATTCCGCTTGGAGATGGCGAATTCCGGTTGATTGGAGTAGATGATCCGACGTATAACCACAAGGGCGACGGCGATGCGGACAAGATGAATGCCCATCTGGCCGAAGCTCTAGCGGATGCGTACGGCTCCGATCTCTACACGGTGCTCCTATCCCATCGCACGGAGCTGTTCCCGGTCTATGCGGAGAATGGAATCGACCTGAGCTTGACGGGACATGCCCATGGCGGACAGATTCGTGTTCCGTTCAAGGGCGGCGTGTTCGCACCAGGCCAAGGTATGTGGCCTGCATGGACAGAGGGCATGCACGAGATTGGTGACAGTGCGATGATCGTCAACCGCGGCCTGGGCAATAGCCGCTTCCCGCTTCGTTTATTCAATCAGCCCGAGATTGTGCTGGTGGAGTTGACCCCGCAAGCGGCGGGGTAGAGAGCGACGGGAACAATTGCCGGGAAAAGAGGCGAATGACCTGTAGGAATCGCCAATTCGTCCGTTCTATCATCCGCATACGCTATCGTATATGGCGTAATAGATGAATAGAGAAGGCGGATGATCTTATGCCCTGTTGCCTCGGAAATGTGCAGATCTTCAGGAATGAAGGTACGATAATATTCGGGAATATACGGCAGTACGCACCCAGCACCAATACGGTAGCGACGGAGACTCCCGAAGAAGCAGATGAAGAAAATGAGGGAGAAAGCACGGCGAGCGTATCGAGACGAAGGCGCGAGATGCGCAAGTCCCGCGCTCGCCGTGCAAAGGCAACACTGTATAGAAGCAAAAAGGGACCCGCTGCAACGGGCAGCGGGCCAAAAAGTTTATATTATAAAAAAGGGGGTCGAGTTCTATTATATGCCCCTTTCATTAATGGAGGATGAACGTAATATTTCAGTTTCGTTACAAATGTTGGGTAGGCCTTCCACTTGCCTTATTTGTAAGGAGAAAAAAGTTCGATCCCCGAACGGAAACATCGCCTGTTAGGATTCAGTGCTTATGCAAAAAGAGGACCCTTGATCTATTCAAGGGTCCTCTTTTTGTTGCTTACCGCGAGGGTCATATATCTAAAATGGTGCCCATTCAGATCAAGGCTGAACGTGTCAGAAAATAACAGAAAAAAATCAATTGAATGCAAAACAGCGCTATGATATAATCGATAGCGTCATTGACAAATTAAATCAAGTGTGTATCCAGTTTTATTCCCACTTTAATTGTACGTCTTGAACTTTGTTTTGTCAATGCTCTTTTCAAAATCCATAAAAAGGAAAAAGGAGAGTGTTCAAAGAAATGGAAGCGAAGGTTTGGCAGCAGGAACAGGAGCGGCTGAAGCGGGTCAGGAACAAGCTCCAAGCGAGAATCGCTGAACTGGAGCCGGAGGTTGCCGGACTGAGCGATCAGGCTACAGATATCCGCAAGCGGTTTTGGGAAGAAGTGACGATTAACACAAGCACATACGAAGATTTCGAAGAGAGCTTCTACTCGATTAATCAGCAGTCCGCCATATTGGCCGAGCGGGAGCGCGGCCACAAGCTGCTGATGCAGCAATGGAAAAGCATGAACCGTCTGCTCCCGAATCCTTATTTTGGACGCATCGACTTTCAGGAGGATGGCCTTGGCCACAGCGAGCAAATCTATATCGGCGTTTCTTCCTTTGTTGACGAAGACGGATTGAGCTTCCTGATCTATGACTGGCGTACGCCAATCGCGAGCATGTACTACGACTG
Organism: Paenibacillus sp. J31R120; assembly: GCF_056269225.1. Lineage (NCBI taxonomy): Bacteria > Bacillati > Bacillota > Bacilli > Caryophanales > Paenibacillaceae > Paenibacillus > Paenibacillus sp. J31R120. The sequence goes on from NZ_JBWDNN010000004.1 coordinate 513,371, forward strand.
CTCTCCTGGGCCGGCGTCTTATGTGACGCCATCCGGAGAAATCGAAGGGACGATGGAGCTCAAACGGCAGTATCAGATTCAAAACGGTCAAATCCGCAACATGTTTGACGCGAGCGAAACGATTGGGGATGAATTGCTGCAGCAAGTGCTCGGCAAAGGTGCAAACTCGCAGATGAAGAGTATCGTGGCCACGATCCAGAAGGAGCAGAACGCCATCATCCGCAATGACACAAGCCGGATGCTGATCGTACAAGGGGCGGCCGGCAGCGGCAAAACTTCTGCGGCCTTGCAGCGGGTGGCTTACCTGCTGTACAAACATCGCCAAACGATTAAAGCTGATGGGATCGTGCTCTTTTCACCAAATACGATGTTTGCCAGTTATATCTCTACCGTCCTTCCGGAGCTCGGCGAAGAGAATATGCAGCAGACGACGTTTCAAGAATATCTCGACTATTGGTTAGGTTCCTCGCTGCAGCCGGAGGACCCCTTTGATCAGATGGAATATGTACTGACTGCACAAGGAGAGCCATCGTATGAAGCTCGGCTTCAAGGGATGAAATATAAGTCATCCGAAGCTTTCCTGCAAGACCTGCAGAGCTATGGGAATTGGCTGGGGCAGAAAGGCATGCGCTTCAACGGCATTCGCTTTCGGAACCGCAATCTGATTACGGCAGAGCAAATGCGGACGAAATTTTACGAGTATGAACGTACCCTGCCGTTGTTTAATCGAATCGCTCTGTTGCAGGAATGGCTGCTGAATGAACTGGCCTCGCTGGAGCGCAAGGAACGGGAAGCGCCTTGGGTAGAAGAAGAGTTGAATTATCTCGACGCCGATCAGTATGCGGAAGCCTTCCAAACGCTGCATAAAGAGAAGGAGCTATTCGACCTTACGGAGCATTTCACCTCTGTTCGCGAGAAGCTGAGCAACAAGCGCCGGGAAGATGAAGCCGACTTTGACTTCGCCTCGAAAGAAGAGGAGCTGCTTCGCCGCAGGGTGGCGAAAGAAAGCTTCAAACCGCTTAGGAAAGCCGTGAGGAAGTTCTCGTTTGTAGATGTCAAAGGCATATACAGCCAATTGTTCAAGGGTGAGGTCGCTTATCACGAGAGAACCAATAGGGCAGGGCTTCCTGATTTATGGCCTGACATCTGCAAGCAAACCAGAGAAAGGCTGGATCAGCAAGCTTTATTTTATGAGGATGCGACTCCTTATTTGTACTTGAAGGAGCTGATCGAAGGCGTTCGGACGAACACGGAGATTCGGCATGTTTTTGTCGATGAGGGACAGGACTATTCGCCGTTCCAATATGAATATTTAAAAAAACTGTTTCCCCGTGCCCGGATGACGGTGCTCGGTGATTTCGGGCAGGCGATCTTTATGCAGGCTACGAGCTTGGACGCGCCCGATTCACCACTCGTTCGTCTTTTTGGCAAGGATGAAACAAGCCTGGTCCGCTTGCTGCGCAGCTATCGTTCGACGAGAGAAATTGTAGAATTTACAAAATCGATGCTTCCGGGAGGGGAAGAAATAGAACCGTTCGATCGGAGAGGCCGGAAGCCACTATTGGTCCAACTGGACGGCAGGGGGAAGCGTGATGCGCAAATGGCGGCAGATATCGCTTCGCTCAAGGCGGAAGGCTACGACTCCATCGCCATCATTACGAAGACAGCGGCCGAAAGCCGGGAGGTCTATGAATCGCTGCGGATTCATGGCGTCGAAGCTCTTCAGCTCATTACGAAGGAAACGCCGGACTTTGAGAAAGGCGTAATGGTCATTCCTGTGTATCTCGCCAAGGGCGTGGAGTTCGATGCCGTCATGGTCTGTGATGCTTCTCTCGAAGCTTACGGACGAGATAACGAGCGGAAGCTTCTGTATACGGCATGTACGCGGGCGATGCACCGGCTTCATCTATACACGACGGGCGATTGGTCGCCGTTTGTGCAGACATTGCCTGGGGATTTGTATGAGCAACCAACGCATTAATCATTTTACCCATATCAAGCTCGCTGAGCAGAAAGCAGGGATCTATGTCCACTCCTACGCAAACCAAACCGGCGGCAGCCGGCGGGGACGGCTTCTCGTTGAAAGCGATTCTGCCTCCGCTTATCGCGATTATTGCCGGCATGATTATGGTGATTCTCGACAGCACTGTCGTTAATAATGCCATTCCGAAGCTCGTAGATTATTTCGACACCGATTTGAAGACGATCCAATGGACCGTCACCGGCTATACGCTGGCTCTATCCGCCGTTATCCCGCTTGCAGGCTGGATGACCGATAAATTCGGCTCCAAGCACATTTTTATAACGACGATTGCTCTGTTCACGATCGGCTCCGTCCTGTGCGGGATTGCGCAAACGCCGGAACAGCTGATCCTATTCCGTATTATTCAAGGCTTGGGCGGCGGGATGGTAGGCCCGATCGGGATGGCGATGGTGTTTAAGCTCGCGCCCCCAGAGCGCCGCGGATCGATCATGGGCGTACTCGGCATTCCATTGCTGGTAGCGCCGGCGTTCGGTCCGGTGCTTTCCGGCTGGCTGGTCGATTCGGTCAGCTGGCACTGGATTTTTTTCATTAATCTGCCGATCGGTATTATCGCTTTTATTCTTGGGTACAAATATTTGCCGAAATCCGACCGCCAAGCAGCGCCGCATCTGGACATCGTGGGCATGTGCCTCGCACCAGTCGCATTCTCTATGCTGGCATATGGTGTAAGCGAAGGCGGCACGAGCTGGTCCAGCGCATCGACGATCACAGGCTTGAGCGTTGGCGGCGTGGCGCTCATCCTCTTTATCATTGTGGAGCTGAGGCAGAAGCAGCCGCTGCTGGAGCTGAAAGTATTCAAGTCGTCCGACTTTACTCGCAGCATCATTTTGACGTGGGTCGTTCAGCTCGCTCTGTTCGGGGCCATGCTGATCGTGCCGCTGTATCTGCAAGGCGTCATGCATTACTCTGCGCTGGAAGCGGGCTTGATCCTGATGCCTTATGCGCTCTGTGCGGCAATAGGCATGCCGATCAGCGGCCGACTGTTCGACAAGATTGGGGCTCGCCCGCTCGCCATTGCCGGATTTACCGTTGTATCCGTCGCCTTGTATATTCTATCTGGTATCTCGGTGGATACCCCGTTATGGAAGATTATCGCGTGCATCTGCATGATGGGTCTTGGCATGGGGTTCTCCATGATGCCGCTCAACACGCATGTCCTGAACGCTGCGCCTCGTCATCTGGTGGGCCGCGTTACACCGCTGACCACAGCCGCTCAGCAAGTCGTCGTCTCATTTGCGGTTGCGGGCTTGACGGGTTATCTAACGTCGCAAATTGCCTCCCATGCCGCAAGCGCGGGAGCAGACGCCAATCCGCTGACCGCCGTCGTCGCGGGCTACGGCGATACGTTCTTCCTGTCCGCGTGCCTCGTGACCGCGGCTGTCGCATTATCACTCCTTCTGCGCAAGCCGAAGCCGCAGGAAGAAGAAAGAGTCGCGGGCGTGGACAATCCGGACCCCGCGATTATGGGGCATTAATTGCGAATCGGATCTGATTCGCTCATATGCAAAAAAGCCTTGGCCATTAGTCGGCCAAGGCTTTTTTTGCTGATCAGGTCCGAACCACATTTAACGGAAAAAAACTTTTATTTTCGGTTCCTGACGATAGGATGTGACGGTCAGTTCTTTACTTTCGTCCAAGGAGGCGAAGAAGACGTCCTCTATTCGGAGGTTCATTTTGTTAAGCTTATGCTCCAGCCAGTCCTCAGTAAGCTGAAGAGCGCCAAGCGTGAGCAGCTGAGGCTTTCCTTCTTTAATGACCGCGTAGGAGAGTCCGAGTGTTCCGTTCGGAACGCCGAGCATAGAAGGCGTCGCTTCTTGATGGATCGCTTTCTTCAGCACGCTTAACTCGCCATTGCCCTCCAGTATCGCCACCTCAACCAGTGCGGCATCGAATACGCCTTGTTCCCTCAGCATCCGCAAAATATCGTCCACGCTATATTGGAGCTTGCGAAGGTTGGAGCTAAGGAACTGGCCGTCTTTCAATACGACGACCGGCTCGAACGTCATCCACTTCCCGAACTTGCCGCTTTTGATTAGCAAATAGGAGAACAGCTTCTGCATGATGGCAATGGCTATGATCGCAACGGCGGTATGGATATGCTGGACCTTCGGATCGGCAATATCGGCGCCCACCACGGAGCCGAGCGACAAGAAGATCAGGAAGTCGAAGACAGGGAGCTGTCCGATCGAACGTCTGCCCATAAACAAGGTGATGGCCAGGAGCAACGGATAGATGGTATAGATGCGGCCGATCACGAGCAGCGAATCTTTGAAAATAGCCAGCTTGCATCCCTCCCGTAGGGCAATATGGAACGGGGCATTCCCCACCCATTCCCAGAATAAGGTGCTCATCGGGGATGGGAAATATGCACAGACGAGAGGAGATTACGGTCTATGAAAAAAGGAACAGGCTGCCCGGAGCGGGAAGACTCCAGGCAGCCTGTGATGGGTTACAGCAACGCTTTCCATTGAGCGATCTGCTTCTCTAATTGCGAGATAATATCGTCAATTTCGTGCGGGAACAGCACTCCGCCGTTTGTTTTGTCGAGCGCGATGAGCTGATTCGCAAGCTCATCCTGCCGCTTCAGCTGCGTCTGCAATTGCGCTAGCAATTCGGCAGGCTGCGCGCTGGCGGATGGGGCCGCGGCTTGTGCTGCTGGCGCAGTGACTGAATTTGCAGCAGTCTCCGCTTGTCCTGTGGGAGCCGGGCTGGCAGGAGCGGCCGGTTTGTTCTCTGGCGGCGTCACGCTAGGTGCTGCGCTTGAAGCATCGGACTGGGAGCTTGGGGCTGCTGGCTTCTGCGGCTTCGGCTCCTCTTGCTGGCGGGAGCGTTCCTTCCGGTTCTGCTCATACACTGACCAGGTCTCGATAAGGCCTGGCCCTGACTTCAGCAGCAGCTTTTCTTTGGTGTTGTCCGAGATGGTCTTGTCCTTGAACAGCTTCGCAATCTTCTTTACGTCGCTGACGGGAAGCTCGTCACGGGCGGCAATGAGCGCCAGCGGATCACGGTGCTCCATAGGCAGATCCTTCAGCGGCATGAGCTGATCTTCCGTTAGCTTGTCCTTGCGGATCTCGATACCGCTGACGATCAGTTTTTTTACGGCATTGCTGAATTTCAGCAGCTCGCATTTATTTTTAATATAGCTTTCCGGCTTCCCGAGCTTGGCTGCCAAAAACTTCAGCGAGCTGCGGAATCTGGAATCATTCATAAGTTTATCGAAAGCTTCCGCTTCTTCTATCGGCGAGAAGCCTTCACGGGTCAGGTTCTCCGCGATTTGCTCCAGATAGATTTCCATTTCATCGGTCGTATTGGATACGATGCAAGGAATCGTGGCGCGTCCAAGGCGTTCGGTCGCTTTGTAGCGTCTGTTCCCATATATGATTTTGTAGCGTCCGTCAGCGGTTGTTCTTACTTTGATCGGAGACAGCAAGCCAAGCTCCTCAATACTGCGCATGAGCTCTTGCAGGGCTTCCTCGTCGAATTGGTATCGGGGCTGGTCTTGGTCTTCATCAATTAGTGCAATCGGAAGTTCAATGATATCCACGTTCATTCTCCTTCGTATCTGTCATTCTCGTATGGAGACGTCCGAGTGGGACGACCCTATTATATACCAGGAAGGGCTGGACATGTAGAAGAAATTGGACCCGGAATGATGGATTTGTAAAAAAGTGTAACAATTTCAAGATTTGTTCCGTCTACTAGGCTGCAAGCATCACTAAGAGCATAAGGAGAAGATGGATGAATCGACAAATGATCTTGATGGCGCTGGTATCTGCAGTTATTATATTGCTTCTGATTATTCCGGCTCTAGAGAGACCGAGGGATGAGCAGCAGCTTGTAGTGAATGACACAAAAGCTCCGGTTTCTATAGATATTGCACCAGAACAGGTAACGCTGCCTCCGTCAGACATCGTAGGGGAGGGAGGTAACCAAGACCCCATTCCGCCGCTGAACGCCTACCTGCAACCAGCGATAGGCGGCATCCGTTTGGTACTGGATAAAGGCAAAGCCCTAAATGCCAGCAGTGTAGCTGAAGATGCGCTAGGGGATATTTCCGTTCATGTGGTGGAGCGGGAGATTGACTCTGGCGATTCCGAACTAGGTTGGGTGAAGCGGTATGACCTGGCTGTCGTGAGGCCGAATTCCGCCAAGTTGGATATATACCCTTTGTACATGGAGGAAGTTGGAACAGGTCACTATTACTATCCTAAGGTCAAGATTTTGAACGAGCATGAAGTGATGTTTATTAGACGGCTGAAAGAAGGGGAGATCATACAATACCAGCTTGTTGTCGTTCAATTAGGTAGTGGAAATTTCCATACGCTGCCGCCCTTTTGGAAGGTTCATCCCGATAGTGATGAAGAACGTGACTTTCTGCTGAGTGCCCACTATGAATGGAATGAGGACGGACATGTAGTTGAGGTCATGCTGACGAGCTATGAAGGCAAGAGATGGCAGATGGACATGGAAGCATTCAAACTTATTGGGCATAGAGGTCAGACCTATCCTGCTACGGGTGATGCCGGCAGCGGTGGCCCGTCCAGGCCGCTCATGAATCCGACACCTGACCTGGAGAGATTCGCCTACTCTTTTACGGGAAAGGACCCTATCTTTGTAAGCAACCACTTTATGGTCGCGGATTCGAAAAGCGGCAAGGTGCTTAAGTTGTTCAGTATAGACGATACGATGCAGTTGTCGGATTCCGGACTGGTATGGAATAAAGAGAGCACCCGTTTTTTTCTGGAATATGCGAAGAAAGGCGATGAAATGGGGGTCTGGTATGACAGTGGCCCGGTTGTTTTCGCGCAGCAAATCGCTTTCTATGATTCGAACGGAGAGAGGTCGCGTGTGCTTCATGCCGCGAAAGGAGAGAGGCTCAGCATTTATAATTGGCTGGATGAGCATCGCTTGCTGGTAGAGAGCTACCGCCCAGTTCAGAGGACGAGCGGAGGCTGGAGCAAGGGAGATATCGTCTATAAAGAATACGATTTGCGTACAGGGAAGCTAACAGCCTACCGCAAGGAGCAGGACGCAGGCAAGCTGGCGAATGGGGAGACGGTAACCCTCAGGATGGCTGGAGGGACCTATGATTCCAAGGCATTCGTGTATGTCGACCATAAGAACATGAAGATATGGACACCCGATGTGAAAGGGCGGACGCATCAGAGCGGCGGGCAGCTCTATATCGACGTCTCCGATGCTGACATGCAACAGCGCATTTTTGAATGGGATGATGAGGCTAAGTTACTCCGTCTGGTATATAGCACAAGCTCGTCAGAACAACAGCTGCGCCAGGCGCTCGGAGACTGGCTCATGCTGGAGGATCGTGGGGAAAGCTCGTTCCTTTTCTTCAATACGAAGCCAGAACCGGAACTCAATGATGAAGGGTTGCCCATTCTCTCGGGTGAGCTTGTTCGTCTCAGAGGTAATGAGTGGTGGAACGAAAACAGCGACACTCTGATTAGTCTTCCTGGGAATGAAAATCGTGCGCTTGGCAAGAGCCGTTACGGGACGCTGCGAATACGGTCTTCGGAAGGGGAACTTGAACATTATAAGGGAGCACGGCAGTATTATGGTCGATACGATGTGGAATTCACCAATACCGCTGGCAAAAAAATCAGGCTTCCTTCTTTGGAAAAAGTGGCGTTTGAGCTAGAGCGACCTGTTGGTGAGATGAAGGTATTATCTTTTGATGGTTTTGATCTGATTTTATTGAAGACGCATCAACAACGGATCGGCAAAAGCTATGGCGAAAAGTTTACTAATGTGTACGCATACGCAGTCACTGAGAACGGTGAAGCGACGCCACTTACCTTTCGCTATGCAAGTCCTGGGGGCATTCAGTTGGCGGATACTATCGGTATGATTGATACAGAAACCGCGACAGGGACCTCGGGGCAATCGATGATACTCCAGTCGTACATGGGAGAAAAGCGTGTTGAGTTGGCTTGGAAGGCGGATGTGAAGACGAAGTCCCTTACGTTGACTGAACTGAAGGATCGGACGAGGGAAGATGAGAGCATCCGGACAATTGTAGAACGATATGCGAATCGTCTGGAGCAGGCGCTTGGTTTGACTGATATTGCGTTGCCGGAAGGCAAAATGGATAAGGTGAAGCTGCGTTCGCTTTTCACGGAGAAGGCTTGGAACAACCCTGGCTTTCAGCGGCTCAAGACTGACTTTGCCAAGCTGGAGAAAGCAGGAACTCCGTCCCGCGCATTTGCTTGGCAGCCAATTAACGCGCGGTATGACGAGTACGGCAACATTCGAGTGACGTTTACGTTCAATTTATTTTACTCGATTGGGTGGGCGGCCCATTTGGAGGCGATCTTGAAGTTGGACGAATTTGAATGGATATTCCATGACTTTGGCATGCTGGAAACCGAGTATCAGGAAGGCTACAAGGAGCTTGACAATGACCTGGGCATGAAAGGGTACAACGGACTGATCATTCCGGATGCTCTGGAGCGCTAGGTTGGATGTATTTCGTTGCCCGCGGTTGAGGGGACGAGTCCACTCAATTGCGAGAAAGCGGATTAAAAGTGCGCTGATGAACGAGATGGGGGAATAAGTCGGTGAGACCGACCTGCAAGCCCGCTCTCGGGCGGGATGGTGGGAATAAGTCGGTGAGACCGACTTAAAGGCTCGCCGTCGGTCGATGGGAATGAATTAGGTCGATGGAACCGACCTGCAAGCTCGCCATCGGGCGAGATGGAGGAATAAGTCGATGAGACCGACTTAAAGGCTCGCCGTCGGACGATGGGAATGAATTAGGTCGATGGAATCGACTTGCACGCTCGCCATCGGGCGAGATGGAGGAATAAGTCGGTGAGACCGACTTAAAGGCTCGCCGTCGGGCGATGGGAATGAATTAGGTCGATGGAATCGACCTGTAAGCCCGCCATCGGGTGAAATGAGGGAATAAGTCGGTGAGACCGACTTAAAGGCTCGCCGTCGGGCGAGATGGTGGGAATAAGTCGGTGAGACCGACTTAAAGGCTTGCCGTCGGGCGATGGGAATGAATTAGGTTGATGGAATCGACTTGCAAGCTCGCCATCGGGCGGGATGAGTGAAATAATCGGTTGAACTCGGTGGAATAGTGTTGTGTGTCACAACTAATGCTGAATTGGCGATACGAGCGAATTAGTGTTGTGTAGCACAACTAAATGTGCTAAATCGGCGATACGAGCGGAATAGTGTTGTGTGACACCACTAAATGTGCTGAATCGACGATACGAGCGGAATAGTGTTGTGTGACACAACTAAATGTGCTGAATCGGCGAGATGAGCGAATTAGTGTTGTGTAGCACAACTAAATGTGCTGAATCGGCGAGATGAGTGAATTAGTGTTGTGTGGCAACACTAAATGTGCTGAATCGGCGAGATGAGTGAATTAGTGTTGTGTGACATCACTAAATGTGCTGAATCGACGATACGAGCGGAATAGTGTTGTGTGACACAACTAAAGATGCTGAATCGGCGAAACGAGCGGAATAGTGTGTGGCACAACTAAATAGACAGAATCGACGATACGAGCGGAATAGTGTTGTGTAGCACCACTAAATGGACTCAATAGGCGAAATAAACGAAAGAGGCTGTCCCGTAAGGTCAATCGTTGACCTGCGGGACAGCCTCTTTATGTATATTGCAGCTTCAAACACAAACTAGCTTATTTGAAGAAGCTTTCGAATACCTTCTTAATCCCTGCTTGATCATGGGAGATCGATAGCATCACGTAGTTGCCTTGGCGCACAATCTGGTAGTTCTTCGCATCCTCGTGCTGGTCCGGCAAATATTGCGAGAACGTCTTGATGATGTCTTCGGCGCGCTTGGTCAGACCTTCCTTCACAGCCTCGTAATGCTTGTCCGACTTCAGCTTCACAACCACCAGCTCCGTAGCTTTTGTATTCATCATCGCTTGATGATACGAACCCTCTGCAACAAGTTCGCTCGGATCAAAATAATACGAGTCCTTTACCTGTTCACCTGAAACGGACATAAGCACTGGCAGCTCAATATCCTCTAAAATTTTGTCGACGATATCGGATGTCTTCACCTTATCAGAAGCTTCCGGCTTCTGCGACGGCTTCGGCTTCTCGGTAGGCTTCACAGTCGGCTTGGGAGAAGGCTTCTGGCTTGGCGCGGTGGTCGACGGTTTTTCAGTCGGCTTCGTGCTTGGCTTCTCAGACGGCTTCACGGATGGTTTCGCTGTTGGTTTCGGTGTCGGCTTCGCCGTTGCTGCCGCATCGGCAGATGGCTTCGTTGTAGCGGATGGCGCGGCGCTCTCTTTTGCAGCGTCTTCATCAGTCGGCTTCTCGCTAGCTTGCAGCTCCGCCTCGTCGGACGGCTCTGGCGAAGAAGACGTGTCTTCGTTGCCCGCATTGTCCGTAGCTTCAGGCGTTGCCGATGCGGTCACATTAGGGCTGGCATCTGCGTTGCCAGCTTCTTTGCCGTCACCGTTGCTGCAACCAGCCAGTAACGATAATGCAATCGTCAGAGCGGCTGCCGTCTTGAATAACTTCTTGTTGTTGATCATGCTGTTCTCTCCTTATTCTCATGAAGTCGAACAACTAGACGGTCCTATGCCGTGAAAGGTTGCAGTAAATGAGAGTATAGCTATCAATCCCCATGAAGTCGACGATAAGCAAAATGATTCGTAGGTCCGTGTCCTGCCCCGATCTCAAGGGAATGCTCGATCGCCGCATGAATGAAGGCTTTTGCAAGGTCAACCGCTTCATAAGCGGTCATGCCCTGAGCCAGTCCGGCGGTGATGGCTGCGGAGAAGGTGCAGCCCGTCCCATGCGTATGGCGAGTATCGATGCGCCGTTGCTCCCAATAGCGGAACGCCATGCCGTCGTACAGCATGTCCACGACCTGATCGCGCGTAGAGGGATCATGCCCGCCCTTCAGCATGACATAGTCGCTGCCCATCTGATGCAAGCGCCGAGCCGCTTCCTCCCTGTCGCTTAAGCTTGTGATGCTCATTCCCGTTAGTTCCTCGGCTTCCGGTATGTTCGGCGTGATCATGAAAGAGAGCGGAATCAGCTCCTTAACCAGCGCTGACAAAGCTTCGCGTTGCAGCAGGGATGTACCGCCTTTCGCAATCATGACGGGATCGATGACGAGATGGGGGAATCGATAATGGGCAATTTGCTCGGCAACGGCAGTAATGATTGAGGCATGGGCAAGCATGCCCGTCTTGACGGCGTCGGGCGGCAGATCATCGCCTAACGAGCGCAGCTGCTCGGCAACGGCGCTGGCTTCCATGGGATAGACGGCTTGTACGCCAAGCGTATTTTGCGCGGTGATGGCAGTAATCGCAGACATGCCGTATACGCCTAGCTCCTGAAAGGTTTTCAGATCGGCCTGAATGCCGGCACCGCCGCCGCTGTCCGATCCGGCTATCGTTAACGCCTTGTGAATGACGGTTGAAGGTTGCATAGTGGCATATCCTTTCCTTGCACATAGATTAGCTATTATTGTATCAGCGTGAAGCTCCCATCGAAATGTATTTTTTATAAAGGTCGGGGAAGTGCTGTTGATTCGGTTAAGCGAATTTGGTAGTTTGGAGAATAAGCAATTATAGAGGAGCAGTGAATTTGTATGTCATTGGAGATAGAACGCAAGTTTTTATTGCCGCGATACCCGCAGGCGCAGATTGAAGCGGGAGAACTGGTCCTGCAATCGGAGCAACGAATCGAACAGACTTACCTGGCTATTGATGAAAATGAAGAACTGAGGGTTCGCAGGCTAATCGATCTGGCAACTGGACAGGTGTCGCACACGCATACGTTCAAGAGCGGCAACGGGTTGGTGAGAGAAGAAGTGGAGTACAGCATCTCGGCGAGTATGTATGCTCAGGTGACTGAAGCCTTCGGCTTTACGCCACTGACGAAAAACCGGATCACTGCCTCATGGAATGGGCGCACGATTGAAATCGACAATTACGACCAAATTCAATTGTCCGTGCTGGAGGTAGAATTCCCTTCCTTGGAGGAGGCGAACGCTTTCCAGGCGCCGGAGTGGTTCGGTGAGGACATCAGCTCGCAGAAGCAATACAGCAACAAGACGGTATGGAAGCAGCTGCAAGGCGAGAAGTGGCAGGAGAGATAAGATAGCGGATAACAAATTCAAGGACACAGGAGAGGAGCGATGATGCATGTCCATTCACGAAAGAAGCGGGTTCTTGCGCAAAATTGCCCTGCTTCGGGATAACGTGCCTTCCTTCCGCCAATACCCGTTCAGCCTGAATGCGGTGCGAGAGCTGGATGAGCTGGACTTTCACCCGAAAGTGACCTATTTGGTCGGTGAAAACGGCTCAGGCAAATCTACGCTGATGGAGGCGATCGCAGTGGCGCTCGGCTTTAATGCGGAGGGCGGAACCGTTAACTTTACCTTTCAAACAGAGGCGACGCATTCGGAGCTGCACCAGTATCTGAAGCCGGTGCGGGGAGCAAGTCGGCCGCGGGACGGCTTTTTCTTCCGGGCAGAGAGCTATTACAATCTGGCTTCAAGCATTGATGAGATGGATCGCGAGGGGCTTGGCCCCCCTATCATATCCTCTTATGGCGGCAAGTCGCTCCATCAGCAATCGCATGGGGAGTCGTTCTTCTCGACCTTTCTGCACCGGTTCGGCGGCAACGGGCTGTATATTCTTGACGAGCCCGAAGCGGCGCTGTCCCCATCCAGACAGATGGCGCTGCTCGCCCGCATGCATGATCTCATACAGGATAACTCCCAGTTTATTATCGCGACCCATTCACCAATCGTGATGGCCTACCCGGATTCCGTTATCTATGAATTGTCAGCGGACGGCATTGGGACGACGACATGGGAAGAGACGGAGCATTACATCATTACAAAACAATTTCTGAACAATCGGGACCGGATGCTGAAGGATTTGCTGGAAGAGGGATTCGACTGACGACGATGTGAGCCATGTATTTGATGTGCCCCTATGCTCGGCCCCATCATGATCGACGAGGACACGTGGTGCAAGCAATCATCGATAATCGGATAGAACTGCGTCCGCCAGCGGAATGAAAAAAACTGGCCCCGAAGGGCCAGCCAGCCTATTGATGTTATTTAAAATGAGCGTATGATTCCAGATGGTTGATTGAAACTGATCACGATCATGAGAACATTCGTGATTTCGTGCATCATAGGGTTGCACGGTAGTAGCAATCCGATTTAAAGACCCGACGCTTTCTTCAGCTCCTGATAGAGCGATCTCGTCTTGGCCGGTTCTTCATCATTGTAGATGACAACCAGATCGTCGAGCTTCATGACAATGTACGGCGGCGTTTTCTTGAATACGTACAGCTTGGCAGGCCCGAGCTCGGCGAGCTTGAAGTTGCCCCTTGCAAAGGTGGATGTCGCGATGCCGTTCGAGCGGAAGCCGGTCGGCACAGCACCCTCAAGCGTGAGCTCTTTGATCTCGTCGATAGCAAAGCTGTAGTCGTATTCAGTGTTTTTGATCGACACTATTCCTTGATCACTGATAAGCAATTTAGGCGGAGAGGAATCCGCGCGCACCATCATGAACGTCACAGGCAGAATGACGAGAGCTACCAATATGAAGCTTCCGTAATAAATCCGCTTGCCGCCTTTGGTAGCCAGATTGACGGTTGTGCCGGTGCCGACGCGCTTCTGTACCATCAGGGACTTATCCTGTGGATTATAGTAGGACAAGCCATGCCGCCAGTGCAGGTCGTCGTCCTCTGCATGATAGCCCTTGCCGTCGGTGCTGCCGAAGCGGTATTCCAGCTCCTTGACGCGGTTATGAACGTAATAGATGCCGAGGAGAGGGACTAGCGAGACCATCGCGATGCCGCCCATCCATAGATTGATATGGATCATCGTACCTTCGGATAATACGTTGTAGGCGATAAATGCGTTAGCGACCTCGAATATCGCCAGAATAAGCCAAAGGATGGACCAATAGCGTCTCGCGGCATGATGAATGGCGTTATTCGCTACCGGATTCCGGCTGTAGGCCCGCGGCTTGCCGTGGGTAAAGCTGAGCGACAGCAGCAGCAAGACGGCGGTCATTGCCAAAGAGGCGAAGCCGGTCAGGCGCAGCAGCGGATTGTCATGCGAGATCGACAGGGCGATCAGCGGAATGCTCAGCACGGCGGGCAATGCGAACCAATAGGGCGACCAAGGCTTCATGGCAGCCAGCCGGGCAATGTCCTTTTCGACCGATATGTAACGCTTCTTGCCAACGAACCATTGTTCATCCCTTTTTAGCGCGACGGCCTTGTGATGGATGGTTTTAAATGGTACGGTGGAGGTGTACATGACGCCTGCGACCCACAAAATAAAGTAGATGAAAGATAAAGAAAAATAGGAACCGAGCCATAGCAAAGGTGCCAGACCGAGCAGTCCGGCGACGGCGTACCAGCGGTATGACTGTCGGAACTGCACCTGGAGCGCGGCGATTCGCGAGTCCTGGAGCGCGGCTTCAGGCAGCTTAAGGCCGAACAGAATGCCGTTTTTCGGCTTCGCCTGCGTCCCGTATACAAGCAGAACGGTAATATATACGATCAGACCCGGAATAAGCAATATCAATGTGTCCAATACTCTACCTCCCGTTAGGATATCTCTGATGCTCTCGCCCAATATAATATAGAACATATGTTTTTGTCAAAATGAGAAGGAGCTGCTCAACATGATACGATTCGGCCTTATCGGAACAAACTGGATTACCGAAAGATTCCTCGCAGCGGCCAAGCTGCATGACCAATTCAGCCTGACAGCCGTCTATTCCCGTACGGAAGAGACAGCCGCGGCATTCGCGGACAAGCACCAAATTCCTCATCGCTTCACCAGTCTGGACGCTATGTTCGCCAGCGGGGAGATCGATGCCGTCTACATAGCCAGTCCTAACAGCTTTCACGCGCCGCATGCGATCACCGCGATGAATCATGGCATTCACGTCTTGTGCGAGAAGCCAGCAGCGTCCAACGCCCGCGAGCTGAGAGAGATGATCGATACAGCGAACCGCACGGGTACGCTGCTGATGGAAGCGGTGAAGTCTACGCTTATGCCGGGCTTTGGCGCGATACGCGACAATCTGGAGCGGATCGGGCCGGTTCGTCGTTATTTTGCGAGCTTCTGCCAATACTCCTCCCGCTATGACGCCTACAAGTCCGGCGAAGTGCTGAATGCGTTCAAGCCAGAGCTGTCCAACGGCTCTCTGATGGATATCGGCATCTATTGTATTTATCCCGCCGTTGCCCTGTTCGGCAGACCCCTTACGGTCAAGGCGGATGGGTATAAACTGGCTACCGGAGTAGACGGAGAAGGCAGCATCATTCTGGGCTACGGCTCTATGGATGCGGTGATGATGCATTCCAAGATTACCAGCTCGACACTGCCGAATGAGATTCATGGCGAGGACGGCAATCTGGTCATTAATAAAATCAGCGAGCCGGTACGGATCGAGCTGCATACGCGCGACGGCCGGGTAGAGGATCTGACCAGACCGACGGTTGAACATACGATGTACTACGAGCTGGATGAATTTATCCGATTGCTGAAAGAAGGCAAGAGAGAGTCCTCCGTTAATACGCATGAGGTGTCTCTTATTACAATGGAGATTATGGACGAAGCCAGAAGGCAGCTCGGCATTATCTACCCAGCCGATAACGTATAGATAAGCATGAACCATGAGGCTGGAGCGAGCGAGGGGAGTTCGTATCCGGCCTTTTTTTGCCATGCTTGACGGTCATAAGAAGAGGGGGAATAGGATGAAATACTTCACGGCGGAGCAGTACCGGAAGATGCAAATTCGAGGCTTTCTCGTCTTTCATGAAAGCGAAGAGGATTATGCAGCCGACAGGCAGTGGTATGTGGAGAATGACAGGGATTACGAGGAGGAATCAATCGCTTTCTATACTTATCTGGAGCCTATCTTTGACCGTCATATGCCGCAGGAACTGCAGGAAGCTATTCAGCGCGGCGAAGGCGACTTGAAGAGAATGGGGATGCCTTCCCCAGCATTTCGGAAGAAGGTCGAAGCATGGAGGCAAGAGTTTGACCGCGAGTGGGACGAGGCAAAGGATGCGTACTGGGCGCGCTACAAAGCGATTGAATCGCAGCTGCCTGAAGAGCGCAGCGTCATCCATCGGCTCCATGATGCCAAGATTATCGCCGAAACGATCAGTGCAGATGAAAAAAGCATCGAGCTGCTGCTGGATGGCAGCGGCTCGATGCTTGGCCATGATCACCTATTCCTTCGGTTCGAAGGGGTGACCCATTATGAATCGCTTAGCTCGTTGCTCGATAACCACTGGCTTTACGAGGAGCTGGATGTAGGCGGCAATGGCTTCGAGCTGCGCGCTTTGCTAGACGCAGGCAGCGGCTTGCAGGACATGAATGAACTCATTATCCGGGCAAGCCGCGTGAGTGTCGTAACGGAGCCGGCTGTTGACTTAAGCTCCAGCAACGGGCAGTCGAACTAAGCGATCATCTGGACTAAGAAAGCCGGTATACCGCGAACGGATCGCCTTGTCTGAACGGCTCGCTGATCTCGTCCAGCCGGGCCAGCGTCTCTGCGCTCAGCTTAAGGTCTACACTGGCGAAATTGTCGCGAAGCTGGCTGACGCGTGTCGCTCCGACAATGACCGTCGAGACCGCAGGGCGGGCCATCAGCCAAGCAAGCGACAGCGTGCTTGCCGTTGTGCCTAGCTCCGCCGCCAGCTCATTCACCTGGCGCGCCAGCTTCAGGTTCTTATCCTCCATGAACCGCTTGAAGCCGGGATCGGTGTCTGCGCGCGAGCCCTCCGGCGCATCCTGCGCCGAGGCATATTTGCCGGTAAGAATGCCGCCCGCCAGCGGGAAGTATGGAATGATGCCGAGTCCTTGATCGAGGCAAAGCGGGATAAGCTCTCGCTCCGCCGTCCGGTCTGCAAGCGAATAGCTGGTCTGCATGGACACGTACGCGTTCAGTCCCAGCTTATCGCTGATGCCGAGTGCTTTCATGAGCTCCCAAGCATAGTAGTTGGATGCGCCGATATACCGGACTTTGCCGGAGCGGACCATATCGTCAAGCGTCCGCAGCGTCTCCTCCAGCGGTGTCTCGGGATCGAAGGTATGAATCTGATACAAATCCACGTAATCCGTCTGCAATCTACGCAAGCTGCCCTCCAGCTCGCTCATCAGATGGCGCCTGGATGATCCGCGTTCATAAGCGCCTGCGCCGCGCGGCAGGCCCGCCTTTGTCGTCAGTACAGCGTCATGCCGTCTGCCCTCCAGCGCCACACCGATAATTCGCTCCGACTCTGAACCGGCATAGATATTGGCAGTGTCGATGAACGTAATGCCGCTGTCCAGCGCCTCATGAATGATATCGATTGAAGCACGCTCGTCGGACCGCTTGCCGAACGCATTCGTGCCAAGCCCCAGCGCGGACACCTTGAGCCCGCTATCTCCCAAACGACGGTATTCCATATCCAATCAGCTCCTCTTCGTTTTTACCCATTCTACTCCTCGTCCACGGCAAAATCCATCCCGGTTGAACCGGAGCACCGCTCACAGGTATAATCTCCCTAAGGCCATGCCTAACGAAGTCATATTGGCCAAGCCAGCATGGCTTCGACAACGTGAAGGAGGATGACTCATGCGATTCGTCAGCAACAACGGCATTACCGATCCGGCGCTTAATCTGGCGCTTGAAGAATACATCCTTCGTTCCTTGCCGAACGAAGACGACTACCTGCTGTTCTATATTAATGAGCCGTCCATTATCATTGGCAAAAACCAGAACACCGTGGAAGAAATCAACGCCGACTATGTGAAGGATAACAACCTGCATGTCGTGCGCAGGCTGTCTGGTGGCGGCGCAGTGTACCACGATCTTGGCAATCTGAATTTCAGCTTCATCATGAAAGACGACGGCGGTTCGTTCCATAACTTCAAGAAGTTCACGGAGCCTGTCGTGAGCGCGCTTCGCAAGTTGGGCGTAGAGGCCGAGCTGACCGGGCGCAATGACCTGCAAGTCGGCGAGCGGAAGATCTCTGGCAATGCGCAATTCCATACGAAGGGCAAAATGTTCAGCCATGGCACGCTTCTATTCGATTCCGAGATCGAAAACGTGGTATCCGCTCTTAAGGTGAACGCCGAGAAGTATGTGTCGAAGTCGACCAAGTCGATCCGCAGCCGTGTGGCGAACATATCTGAGTTCTTGAAGGAACCGATGACGACGGAGGAGTTCCGGCAGAAGCTGCTTCAATCGCTGTTCGAAGGTTCGGAAGAGATTCCGCTATACGAGCTGACTCAGCAGGATTGGGATAAGGTCCGCAAGCTGGCGGACGAGCGCTACCGCAGCTGGGAGTGGAACTATGGCCGCTCGCCTGCGTTCAACGTGCAGCAGCGCAAGCGCATTGAAGGCGTCGGCACGTTCGATGTCCGTCTGCAAGTAGAAGAGGGCGTCATTACGGAAGCGGCAATTTATGGCGATTACTTCGGCCGGGGCGACAGCGCCGAGGTTGCGGAACGCCTAGCAGGAACCCGCTATGATGCGGCCTCGCTGCGAGAACTGACAGATAGCCTGGATTTGCCGTACTACTTTGGCGCGATTACGAAGGAGCAATGGCTTGAGCTATTGCTGTAAGAGGGCCAGAAGAAGGGACATCTTGCAAGCATGTATGCGGCCTGATTTGATTGTCTTTCATGCCGAAAAACTCGCATGCAGCTAGGATGATACTTACTCATCACCAAGAAGAAGAGGCCAGTCGCTTGCCGGACTGGCCTCTTTGACATTTCAGTGAACCTCGGCAGACACCATTCCGACAAAATCTGAGATATTGACTAACGATATAATCAGGTGTATATTAATTGTGTAACCGGTTACCTATCAGGGTGGAGTGAGAACATGACTTCAATTAAAGACGTTGCGAGGATTGCGGGCGTATCTGTTGCGACGGTGTCCAGAGTGCTGAACGATAAAGGCTATGTAGGTCAGCGCACGAGAGAAAAGGTTGAAAAGGCCATCAAAGAGACGAGCTACAAGCCTAACGAAGTGGCGAGAAGCCTGTTTAAGAAGCAGTCGAGCACGATTGGCTTAATTGTTCCTGATATCATGAACCCTTTCTTTACCGAGCTTGCCCGGGCTGTTGAAGATATGGCCACTAAGCTTGGCTATAATGTTATACTGTGCAATTCCGATGGGAATGGAGATAAAGAGCAAGCCTACTTGGATGTACTGAAACAACAATATGTAAACGGTATTATTGTTTCTTCCAATACACTGACTGCTCAGCAGGTTGAGGAGCTTAACATTCCTGTCGTAAGCATTGACCGAGAGATCAGCAAGGGACTTCCGACAATTGTAGTAGAGAACAAGAAGGGCGCTATGATGGCTACGCGCTATTTGCAGAGCAAAGGGTGCAAAAACATCGGCCACATCAGAGGCTCATACGGCGTTGTCAATGCGGAAGAGCGTTATGAAGGCTACAAAGAAGTCGTTGCGAATGAGCCATGGTTCAAAGAAAGCTACGTCGTGAATGGAAACTACGATATGCAGTCATCCATTGAAGCTACGGCAGAGCTGCTGCGTCTGCATCCGGAGATAGACGGTATCTTTGCCGCCAATGATATTATGGCTATTGGGGCGCTCAAAGTCGCTCACCAGCTTGGCAAGAAAGTGCCTGAAGAGCTTGCCGTTATCGGATTTGACGGAATTAAGCTATCCACAGTCATGACGCCGGAGCTAACGACGATTGTTCAGCCTATTTACAAACTGGGAGAAGTATCTGCTGAAATGCTAATTAGTTTAATGGAACACCAACCTATAGAGAACACTTATTATAAATTGGATGTAGAGCTTATAGAGAGAAATTCTACTTAAGGAGTTTACCGGAGTGGAGCAGAAACCCAAAATTACAGTTGTAGGCAGCATTAATATGGATTTGGTGACGATTACTTCCCAAGTGCCGAAGGTAGGCGAGACGCTATTCGGCAATCGTTTTCAAATGAATCCTGGAGGCAAAGGAGCTAATCAAGCAGTAGCTGCCGCCAGGCTTGGAGCTCATGTTCAATTAATCGGTTGTATTGGCAATGATGATTTTGGCCAACATATTCTGAAGCATCTGCAAAACGAAGGCGTTAATGTAAGCAATGTGGAACCGGTTACAGATTCGACAGCAACGGCAACAATTGTGGTAGCTGACGGGGACAATAGTATTATTGTTGTGCCTGCGGCTAATAATTATGTAACGGCTGCATTCGTTGAATCCAAGCGGGAGGCCATTGCAGCAAGCGATATTCTCATTGTTCAATTGGAAATTCCGCTGGAAGGCGTGCAGAAGGCAGTTGAGATTGCGAAGGAGAACGGAGTAACTGTCATTCTTAATCCGGCCCCTATTCAAGAGCTGCCGTCTGAACTCATTCATGATATCGATTATTTGACCCCGAACGAACATGAACAAACATTGCTCAGACAAGGGAGAAGCGAAGAGGAGCTGGATGGGAAGCTGATCGTCACGAAAGGAAGCCAAGGGGTTTCGATTCGTGAGGGCGGCGAGGATATCCACATTCCTGCTTTCAAAATCGATGTCGTGGATACGACGGGAGCTGGGGATTCGTTTAATGGAGGACTGGCGCTTGCGCTTTCGAAAGGTATGCCACTCCGAGACGCTTGCTACTATGGCAACGCGGTTGCAGCTATGTCCACAACGAAGCTTGGCGCACAGACTGGAATGCCTACAGCAGCAGAAGTGGAAGCGTTTATGAAGAGCCGGGCGTAATGACCCGGCGGCTGTTTTATATATGCATTGGAATCGCTTACTTCATATTTTCATTTTAGGAGGAATTATACGATGACTCAACAACCAAGACCAATCATTATTGACACAGACCCGGGGATTGATGATGCGGTAGCCCTTGCCATAGCTCTCTATAGTGAAAAGCTGGATGTACGCTTAATTACGACGATTGCCGGTAATGTCAGCTTACAGAAAGTAACGACTAACGCCCTGCGCTTGCTGAAGTTCTTTGGCAAAAACGTTCCGGTCGCACTAGGTGCGGACAGACCTCTTATTAAGGACCCTATTGACGCAAGCGATATCCACGGTTCAACGGGGATGGACGGTTTTGACTTTGAAGAGCCGACGGAAGATCTGGTGTTGAAAGAGAATGCCGTGAATGCCATGCACCGCGTCATTATGGCAAGCGAAGAGCCTATCACCCTGGTGCCGATCGGACCGCTAACCAATATTGCGCTATTGCTTAAGATGTACCCGGAAGTGAAAGAGAAGATTGCTGAAATCGTATTGATGGGCGGCTCCACAACTCGCGGGAATATGGGCGTCATGTCTGAATTTAATATATTCGCCGATCCGGAAGCGGCGAAGATTGTCTTCTCAGCCGGTCTGCCTGTTGTCATGGTGGGGCTAGATGTTGGCTTGAAGGCTCTGGTGTACCCGGAAGACAGCGCTGAGCTGAAAGTGATGAATGAGACGGGGAACATGATTTATCAATTGTTCCAAAAATACAGAGGCGGCAGCATGAAAACAGGCTTGAAAATGTACGATAGCTGCGCTATTGCCTACCTGTTGCAGCCGGAAATGTTCCAAGTGGTGGACACATTCGTGGATGTGGAACTGAACGGGTCACTAACTGCAGGATGTACCGTCGTGGATTTGAAGGGATACCTGAAGCAGCCTAGCAACGCCAAAGTGTGCGTTGATCTGGATCCGGACATGTTCAAGCAATGGTTTATGGAAAGTTTGAAGAAATGCAATTAAACAATAAGCATTCCAACTAGGGAAGGAATAACATCATGGATTCTAACATCGTCATGTATGCCTCGGCCATTATAGCCGTATCGATCGTTATTTATATGCTGATCAAAAAGATGGATATTAAAATTACACTCTTCTTGATGGGCATTATTCTCATCCTCATTAGTATGGGGATGGGCAAAGAAATCGCTATTAAAGGATTTGAGTCCACGGGATCATTTTGGCTCGATCCGCTTGAAGTCATCGTCGCCCAATTCAAGCAAACCTTCGGAGCGGCGGGCTTTATCGTCCTTATCTTGGGCGGATATACAGCTTACATGTCATCCATCGGTGCCAATGAAGTAACGGTTAATGCTTTAACGAAACCTATCGCTAAAATCAAATCCGTTTATTTCCTGGTCCCTATCGTGTTCTTGTTGGGCAACGTATTGTCGCTGGTTATTCCTAGCGCATCCAACCTGGCGATCATCTTGCTTGCCACGCTTTACCCGATCTTGCGAAAAGCCGGCATGACAGCCCTAACCGCAGGTGCGGTAATCGCTACGTCGGCAACCATTGTACCGACTCCGCTCGGAAGCGACAACGTGGCGATTGCCGAGGAATTGGCCAAGCATGCCATGTTCGAGGGCATGAACGTAACAAACTATGTATTCAACTATCATGCTCTCGTGTCCATTCCGACGCTGATATTTATCGCTATCGTTCATTACTTCTGGCAGAAGCGAATGGATAAGAAAGAAAAGCTGAATACAAAAGCCAATGAAGCGGAGAACATGGATGCGCCAGCCGTCGCTGAGATCAGCGGAGGCAAACTGTTTAAAACCGTTTATGCCATTCTTCCGATCTTCCCTATCATCTTGTTGTTAGGTGTGTATGCGGTTCAGATTACGACAGGTGAATCGATCAGTATTAGTGTAGAAGTAGCGACATTAGTATCCCTGATTCTTGCTATTGTGTGTGAATTGATCAGGCATAAAGGAAATAAGAGCGTCTTGGAAAAGACGGAAGCCTTCTTCAAAGGTATGGGCGGAGCTATTCCGATCGTGGCGTTGCTCGTAGCGGCGTCCGTGTTCGTAACAGGTCTGAAATCAATTGGTTTGGTGGACGAGCTTCAAACCTCGATGCAGCATATTCAGGGGAATGGGCTGGACTTTATTCTGCCTCTTATCCTGGTAGCATTAACTGCTCTTATCGTTATCTTGAGCGGTAGCGGCACAGCGCTGATCTTTGCGATGGTGCCTTTGATTGTGCCATTGGCGGTTGCGGCGGGCATTAGCCCGATTGCGATATCCGTTCCGCTTGGTCTGTCGGGCAATCTCTTCCGTGCCGTTTCGCCGGTAGCCGCAGTTATCCTGATCGTGGCCGGAACCGTTAAGGCAGATCCGATTGCCATTGTCAAAAGAACGTCGGTTCCTATGATTGCCGGAGTCATCTTTATGTTTGTTCTCTCCATGATTATATTCCTGTAAGGCAAAGTTCCAGGCTGTTCAATCAACGTATGTTTGGAAAAAAGGGCTGCCCAGAGGTCATATACGACTTCTGAGGCAGCCCTTGCCTATGCTCTCACGTGTTTACCTTTATCCCTTATTGGGGATGAATGCGTTGGCGCTTATGGGCATGCAAGATGAGCCGCCCATGATTGATCAATACCTTCACAACGGCGTAAACCGGTACAACAATCAGAATGCCAATCAGTCCAGTGAGGCTCCCAGCAGCAATAATTAGTACGATGACGGTTACCGGATGAATGTCCATCGTTTTTCCCATAATTTGCGGCGAGATGAAGTTGCCTTCGATTTGCTGGATGATAACCGTGACCAGTACGACATAAAGCGCCATTACGGGATCTTGGATAAGGGCAACCAGCACAGCAGGCGCTGCGCCGATAACGGGACCGAAGAAAGGTACGATATTCGCCAGCATGCCAATAACGGCAAGTACAAGCGCGTATTCCAGTCCAATAATGGAATAGCCTGCGAGGAGCAGGATGCCTACGACGAGGCTAATAACAGCCTTGCCTCTAATGAAGGAGGAGAGAGTATCGTCCAAATCCTTCAGTAAGGGAGGCACATGCTCCCGGTAGGAGGATGGCGCAAGGTCAATCAGCTTCGGAACAAGCTTGTCTCCATCCTTGAGCGCGTAAAAGAGGATGAACGGCACAAGCCCCAGTACGAATAAGGCGTTGCTCATCCAATTGAATATACGCAGCATACTATTGGCGATCGAGCCGGCATATCGATTCCACTCCGAGCCGATCTCTTGGCTCAAATTCGGAATGGCATCTCGTATAGGAGGGGCCAGAGCTTGCTGTCCATTGCGAAGCGATTCTATGCCATCCGCCACAAATTCGACCATCTCGGGAACTTGAGCGACGAAGCTGGCGAATTGCTTTTGGAAGAACGGGCCGGCCGTCAGAACGATTCCGGCAAGTGACAGGGCGATTACGAGAAAAACGAGAAGCACCGCGATACTTCGCGGTGTTTTTCGGCGTTCCAGCCATTCCACAAGCGGGCGGAATAAATAGTAAAGCACGCCGGTTACAGCAAACGGAAAAAAAACCGCGTTTAGAACGACGCCAATAGGCTGAAACCAGCTGCGATTCAGGCTGAGCAAATAAAAGAGAAGCAGCACGAGAATGGCCATTACCAGCCATTTGAATCCTTTTTTTTCTTTCCAAGACATGCGGCTATCCCCTTTCATGCGACAAGCGATCCATAGCTCATGATTTTTAAAGGTAAGTAAACCTGAATCTCATATATGAAACGAAAAAAATATGGAAAAATGGAACTATTGGGATGTCTGCGGGGTCTTATTCATAGAGGTGAAAACTTTGGAGAAGCATTACTTGCATCATCTGGCGCAGGGCTTCGACCGTTCTGCCGTGCTGGAGGATATGATGACGGAATTCGGCGAGGATATATGGAACTTCGCTTATTTTCTTACTCGCCGGCGTGACGCTGCGGATGATATCGCCCAAGAAGTGTTTCTGACCGTGTATAACCGAATGTACACATTCCGGGGAGAGGCGAGCGTGAAGAGCTGGCTGCTTAGCATTGCCCGCAACAAATCGCTGAATTACTTGAGAAATGCGTTTATACGAAGGGCTGTGCTGATGGGGACTTATCGAGCAGAAGGCTCGACTGCTTCTGCTGAGCAAGTCGTATTCGAGCGGATGTCCTCCCGCGAAGTATGGGCGACCGTAATGAAGCTGCCAAGGAAGCACAGGGAAGTGCTGCTGCTCGCTTACCATTATCAAATGAAGATGGATGAGATCGCAGCGACGCTCGATTTGTCGGAGGGGACGGTCAAGTCCAGACTGTTCCGGGCGAAGAAGAAAATGTCCGAATTGCTGAAAGAGGAACAGGAAGGAGGCAAGGACGATGGATAGTCGCAATGGGAACTGGGAGGCTGGACTGAAGGAATCGCCCTTCTATCATTCTCATTTCACGAATGAACTGAAGAGCAAGGTGAGGCAAGGGATGAGGGGAGAAACCTATAGGCATAAACGAATGTTCCGGGCTGCTTTACTGGCCTCCATCGCAATCATGGGAATGGTGTTATTTTTAATCGCGGGCCGCTTATCGTTCTGGCAGACAGAAGGAGAGGTTCCCCCGGCTCATCATGCGTATTATGATAACGGAAAGTTGATAGTGGAGGTGTTCCCAGATCCCGAGCTTAGAGCCGGAGCTCCGTTCGGATACCTCTTTCACTTTGCCGCGCCTTTCAGTGATCTGCTCAGTAAGTCGCTTTCCATCGAGGCGGTGCATCTGCCTACTGGACAGAGCGTAACTGTAGTAGAACCGACGGTTGTGGAGGTGCCGAGTTCCGGTTATGCGGGACTAGAGAGATGGACCGCAAGCTTCGCGCTGCCGCTGGGCGGCATGTGGCGTTATGAGATCAGCCTCGATGGCGAGTATTATGCCGATGTGGTGCTGGATGTAGCAGAGCCGGACTGGTCGCTTACACCTACCTTCTCTGTGGAGACATTTGAGCTGAGGGGGATTCCGGATGTGATAGCTTTTATAGATCCAGGGTTTGTTGCCAACCAGCACAATAAGTATATGTGGTTTTTCCTCGATAGAAACTTGGCACAGGAAGGCAACTTCGAGGTGAAGGCCGTAAGGGAAGGCAACGAGAAGCTGGTTACCATCCTGGAGTACCGGCCTGCAGGCAGTTATGACCAGCTGCCATCGTCCATGATGCTGCCGGAGCCGGGGATATGGCGGCTGCTCCCTTATATGAACGGCAAACTGATGGGAAGCATCGTAGTGGATGTCAAAGAAAACGAAGATAGTTAAGGATGAAGGCATCCCCTTGCTCTCTGTGCGGGCAGCAAGGCGGATGCCTTTTTTTATATGGACGGGTAACAGGGATATGACGAAAGTCGATTCATGGAATTGGCAGAGGGGTAAAAGGAAATAGTAGGTATGGAAAAGAGGTGCTCCCAAGTGAATCTAACGCCGGAGCAGCGGATACAGCTGCATGGCTTCAACAATTTGACGAAATCGCTAAGCTTCAACATGTACGACATTTGCTACACGAAGACGAAGGAAGAGCGGGAGGCGTATATCGCTTACATCGATGAGCAATACAACTCTGACCGGCTGACATCTATTCTGAATCATGTAGCGGACATCATTGGCGCCCATGTGCTGAATACGGCCAAGCAGGATTATGTACCGCAAGGGGCCAGCGTGACGCTGCTTGTATCGGAGGGGCCAGTGGTGGAAGTGCCGGTCGACACTTTCGAGGAGACACCGGGCCCGTTGCCGTCCACTGTTGTGATGGCGCTGGACAAGAGCCATATTACGGTGCATACGTATCCCGAGTACCATCCGAGCGAAGGGATCAGCACGTTCCGCGCGGATATCGACGTATCGACCTGCGGCGAGATCTCGCCGCTGAAGGCGCTGCGCTTCCTAATCCATTCCTTTGATACGGATATCATGATGATCGACTACAGAGTGCGCGGCTTTACCCGGGATATCGACGGCAACAAGCTGTTCATCGACCATGAGATCAACTCCATCCAGAATTATATCCCGGAGGAGCAGAGCAGACTCTATGACATGATTGACGTGAACATCTATCAGGAAAATACGTTCCATACCAAATGCAGGCTGAAGCAATTCGATCTGAACAATTACCTGTTCGGGTATACAAAGGATTCGCTAAGCGAAGGCGAACAGACGGAGATCGAACGGCTGCTCAGGCGCGAGATGGACGAAATCTTTTATCACATATCCAAATAAAGGAGTAGATGACGATGGCGAATTCGGATAAAAAACAGCAGATTTTTCCCCCGCAAAATCAGGAGCGGCAGCCCGGCAACGAATCGGAGATGAGCCCGCCTCCAATCTTCGAGACGGACCAGTACAAGGCGGCAGGCAAGCTGAAGGGCAAAGTGGCGGTCATTACAGGCGGAGACAGCGGTATAGGCAGGGCGGTTGCCGTTGCTTATGCGAAGGAAGGAGCATCGCTAGTCATCGCCTACAAAGACGAGCATGACGATGCCAATCAGACCAAGGAGATCGTGGAGCAGCATGGAGTGAAATGCAAGCTGGTTGCGGGAGATATCGGTTCAGAAACGTTCGGGCAAGGGCTCATCCGCGCAGCAATCGAAGCACACGGCAAGCTGGACATTCTCGTGAATAATGCGGCGGAGCAGCATGTGCGCCAGAAGCTGGAGGATATTACGCCGAGGCAGCTGGAGGCAACGTTCCGCACCAATGTATTCGGCATGTTCCATGTCACGATTGCAGCTATGCCTCATTTGAAGCAAGGGGCATCGATTATTAATACCGCCTCCATTACGGCGTATAAGGGGAATCCTACGCTGATCGATTATTCCTCGACCAAAGGGGCTGTCGTGTCGTTCACGCGGGCGCTGGCCGCTAATCTCGCAGGCGGGGGCATCCGTGTCAACGGCGTTGCGCCAGGTCCCATCTGGACGCCGCTTATTCCGGCATCGTTCGATCCGCAGGCGGTATCGACCTTCGGCTCGGACACACCGATGGGAAGGCCAGGCCAGCCCCATGAGCTGGCAGCAGCTTATGTCTACCTGGCCTGCGAGGATTCCAGTTATATGACAGGCCAGATCCTTCATATTAACGGCGGAGAAATCGTGAACGGATAAGACGATGATGTTGAAGCGAACAAGGAGAGGCCGATGTCCGGCCTCTCCTGTTCCATGTTCCGCTTATAGAAAGCCGTGTTCCTTCGCATAGCGTCCCCAATGCGGAGAGCTGCCGTCGATGTCCTTGAATCCGTATAAGTCCGACAAATCCCAGCTCGCCTGCGCGGAGCCGCTCTTCGAAGCGTAATCCGGATCGGCAGCCAAAGCGGCGATGCCCCGGCCAATGAAGCGCGGTGTCTCTGATTGTCCGAAGTGCTCCGCATTCGGCAAGCCGCTGGTGACGGCTTCCCGCCAGTTGGCTTCCGCCACACCGTAATGCTCCAGCATCTCCTCGGAGCGGAGGAAGCCCGGCGTTACGGCAACAGCCGCCACGCCATGCGGCTTCAGCTCCTCGGCCATTGCGGCTGCGAGATGAATCGGCGAGATTTTGGCCAAGCTGTAGAACAGATTGCCTCTGTAGCGGTAATCAATGCCGTCCGTTACTTCAATAATAAGGCCCGATCCCTGCTCCACCATGAGAGGCGCGCCGTAATAGCTGGTGATGAGATGGGCTTTAACGGCTCTCTCCTGCATAAGAAGGCCGTTCACAAGCGAATGCTTCCAGAATGGCGTCTCCCATTCGACCAGCTTCTCGCCGCCCCAAATATTATTAACGAGCAGATCGAGCCGTCCATTCTGTTCTTGGTTGATCTGCTCGAACAGCGCCGACACATCGGCTTCATTCGTATGATCGACGCGAACGGGAATGCCAACGCCTCCCGCTTCGGTGACGAGCCGCGCCGTGTCTTGTACCGTCTCGCTCCGGTTCAGGTCCGACGGGCTTCCGGCCATGCTGCGTCCCGTGCAATATACAGTTGCGCCCGCTTCGCCCAGACTGACAGCGATGCCTCTTCCCGCACCTCTTGTAGCCCCCGCTACAATGGCGACTTTTCCTTGCAACGGTCCCATGGTTGTCATTATTCAGCCAACTCCTTCGCTCTCTGTATGGATAAGTATCTTGCTTCCTTAGTATATTGGCTCATATACGACATCCTCTGTCATATAAACATGATAAGATGGAAGCAGATGAACAACGTTGGGAAGAGGTGATGATTGTGCGTGCAGGAAGGCTGATGTCCATTGTATTGCTGCTGCAATCCGAGGGGAAGCTGACATCGAAGCAGCTTGCGGAGCGTCTGGAGGTGACCGAGCGGACGGTTCTGCGCGATATGGAGGAGCTAAGCAGTGCGGGCGTTCCTGTGTATGCGGAGCGCGGACCGCAAGGCGGCTGGCTCCTGACGGAAGGATACCGCTCCAGCCTGACGGGACTTCACGCCGATGAGCTTACCGCTTTGCTTCTATCGAGCCAGGGTGATGCGCTGGGCGATTTGGGCCAACGGCAGTCATTGGAGGCGGGGCTTCGGAAGCTGCTGGCGGCGACGACGGATGCGGCGAGGAAGAATGCAGAGCTGGTCCGCAGCAAAATCCATATCGACGGAGCCGGCTGGCATGCGGAGAAATACGGCAAGGACCAACACCCGCACTTGCCGATCGTACAGGAGGCGGTCTGGGAGGAGCGGGAGCTTCGTATTGCCTATGATCGCGATGGCGTCCCCTCAGACCGCGTCATAAGGCCGCTTGGACTGGTGGCGAAGCGCAATGTCTGGTACGTCGCAGCTTTGACAGAAGCGGAGGACGTCCGCACCTTCCGCATATCGAGGCTGAGGTCAGCAGAGCTGCTTCCGAACGGATTCCGTCCTCCAGAGACATTCAATCTGGCGGCATACTGGGAGCGTTCCTTGGCGGATTTCAAAGGACAGCTGCCGCGTTACCCCGCGGTGGTCAGGCTCAAGAATAACCTCCTGCGCCGTCTGGAGTCGGAGAGGTATGTTCTTTCTATGCGGCAAGAAGAGGAGGATGACACCTCGGGATGGACGTCTGCTCGCGTGGAATTTGAGACGCTGGAGTCGGCCTGCCAGATCATTATGAGCTATGGAGCGAGCATGGAAGCGCTAGAGCCATCCGTACTAAGGAAGATGGTCATGGATGAAATCGAGGCGCTGCGAGTGGTATACTGGAACCGTGCATAAATTACGGATAGGCACATGCCTGATCCATCATTTGAAGATAGAGGAGATGTACATATGAGCACAAATATGGAGCAGTATTTTGAGAAATACGCCGAACTGATCGTTCGCACAGGCGTTAACATTCAGCAGGGCCAAGAGGTTTACATAAACGGAGCTTCCATTGAGATCGCGCCGCTGGTTCGTCTTGTAGCTGCCAAAGCCTATGAAGCGGGAGCTTCCAATGTGCATGTAGAATGGACGGATGACCAGTTGTCCCGTCTGAAATATGAAAAGGCAGCGGATGATGTGTTCAGCCATTTCCCGGAATGGGAGACAGCCAAGCGCAATGACTTTGTGAATCGCGGCGCGGTGTTCATCTCCATTACGGCATCCAGCCCCGACCTGCTGAAGGGTATTCCGTCGGAGCGCATCTCTGCTTTCCAGAAAGCTTCTGGCCAAGGCCTGCGCGAGTTCCGCAGAGCGATTCAATCCGATAAGGTGAGCTGGACGGTCGTGGCTGCGGCAGGAGCAGAGTGGGCGAAGAAAGTGTTCCCTGACGTATCCGAGAGCGAAGCGGTGAACCTGCTGTGGAAGGCGATCTTCGATTCCGTGCGCCTGCATGACGCTGATCCGGTGCAAGCATGGGTGAAGCACAATGAAACGCTGCACGAGAAGGCGGAGACGTTGAACGCGCATCGCTTCCAGAAGCTGCATTACACGGCGCCGGGCACAGATCTGACAGTAGAATTGCACGAGAAGCATATCTGGGTAGCCGCAGGCAGCACGAACGAGAAGGGCTTCTCCTTTATGGCGAATATGCCGACAGAGGAAGTATTCACCGTGCCGCTGAAGACGGGTACGAACGGCTATGTGTCCAGCACGAAGCCGCTTAGCTATGGCGGCAACATTATCGACCGCTTCAAGCTGACCTTCGAGAACGGCCAAGTTGTGAAAGTAGAAGCCGAGGAAGGCGAAGAAATTCTGAAGAAGCTGGTCGATGTGGACGAAGGAGCAAAATACTTGGGCGAAGTCGCGCTTGTGCCGCATGAATCGCCAATTTCCCAGTCCGGCATCCTGTTCTACAATACGCTTTTCGACGAAAACGCGTCCAACCACCTGGCAATCGGCAGCGGCTATGCGTTCAACGTGGAAGGCGGCAAGACGATGTCGCCGGAGGAGCTTGAAGCTCATGGCGTCAATTCCAGCATTACACATAACGACTTCATGATCGGCTCTGCCGAGATGGATATTGACGGCATTCAAGCCGATGGCACAGTCGTGCCTGTCTTCCGCAAGGGAGCCTGGGCGATCTAATGCACCAGTGGTAATTACGGTGTAAAGCTTAGGGAAGGGGAGAACTGAACGCTATGCCGGATTGGTCCTATCAAACCCTATTCCGTCCGCTCTTGTCCCGGCTGCCGTCACGCGTCAGCCGCTCGTTCACGCTGGGAGCGATGGGTGCGATCAGCCGCCTGCCGGGCGGCTCGTTCGTCATCCGGACGCTCGGCCATATGGAGCTGTCCCCGATATTGAAGCGTCAAGCAGCAGGCTTGGCGCTTCTTTCGCCGATTGGGGTATCGGGAGGGGTCGATCCTGCAGGAGTCGCGCAGGAGGCGCTTGCGCAGTTCGGGCCTGGCTTCATGGAGTTGGGGCCTGTGACGGTAAGCGCAATTCGGAGCGACGATCCGATAAGGAATGACCGCACAAGCGAGACGATCTATTATCCTGACTACTTCGAGAATGACGGATTGGCCGCTATAGCAGAGCGATTGGCGCATAGGAAGCATAAGCTGCCTTCCTATGCGCGCCTGACGCCGATGCCTGGCGCATCGTCCGGCGAAGCGCTGGAGCAGCTGAATAAGTTGATGGAGACGCTGGCCAAGTCGGGAGCGGCCGGATTTTATATTGACATAGCTTCTGGTGATCAACCATGGGAGCAAGTTGAGCGCATAGGTCATGGCCTTGCGAAACTGCGAATGAACCAAGAGCTGCCGCTGTTCCTGTACGTCCCGCTATCATTGCCTGATGAGCGGCTGCTGCAACTAATAGAGTGCACGGAAGAAGTCCGCTGGCAAGGTGCCGTTATCGGCGAAGCTTGGCTGGAGCATATCCTGCCAGATGAAGATAACCGATCAAGATCTGAGACTGGTCAGCCAGCTTCCGCAGGAACGACGAACGGCAAATCAATAAGGCAGGCTGTCGTGGGCAAGGCTGGTCTGGACCCGTCGCTGGGCAAGACCGCTCTGCTACGCGAGAGGATGGGTGATGACTTCATCATCAAGGCTGGCGGGGGTGTCCATGAGCCGCTGGACGCGCTAAGACTGCTTGAAGCGGGAGCCGATCTCATCATGCTGCACAGCGGGCTTGTTCATTCCGGCCCCGGCTTGCCCAAGCGGATTAACGAGGCGATCATCTACGAGACGGTTCGCAAGGAGTCACCGCCAGAGCCAATTCCCTTCTGGCGCAATTGGGGATGGATGTGTCTGCTTGGCGTCGGCATGATCATAGGCGGACTATTGGCCTGGTGGATCGGGGCGACGGATGTGCTGCTATCCTACGATACACGATTCCTCGGAATGTCGATCCCAGAGATCCATCATGTGAACCACCACTTGCTCCACTTTATGTCGCATGACCGGATTACGCTGGCAGGTACGATGATCTCCATCGGCATTTTGTATTATCAGCTTGCCAGATACGGCTTGCGATACGGACAGCATTGGGCGCGTACGGCTCTTGTGTCCTCCTGTGCAGTGGGCTTCTCCAGTTTCTTTCTTTACCTGGGCTATGGCTACTTTGATCCGCTTCATGCGCTGGCGGCTGCCGTGCTCCTGCCCATGTTCATCTTCTCCCTCAGAGGCCATGCCGACAGACCGAGCCGCAAGCCGGTCAATCTGCGCAATGACCGGGCATGGAGGCTGGCGATGTGGGGGCAGCTGTGCTTTGTTGCATTAGGCTTTGCGCTTACGGCTGGCGGCATTGCAATTGCCGGCGTTGGCGTAACCCATGTATTCGTGAAGGCGGATCTGGCCTTTCTGGGCACTGTGCCAGATCAATTAAATGCCGTCAATCCGAAGCTGATCTCCCTAATTGCCCATGACCGGGCAGGCTTTGGAGGCGCACTGCTGTGCGATGCCATCGCGATTCTCATTATTGCCCTTTGGGGGATCGGCCAAGGCAGGCGATGGTTATGGTGGACGCTCTTGATCGGAGGGGCGCCAGGATTTTATGCCGGACTATCCGTTCATTACGGCATCGGCTACATCGATTTCATGCATCTTCTTCCCGCATTTGTGGCAGTGTTTTTGTACATAGCTGGCCTTATTCTGTTGTATCCATACATGATGAAGAAGTTGCCTATATGACATTTGTCATATAGGCGACTTGACGTTTATGACTAGGAGCAGGTACGGTCGTTATTCTACAATGGAGTAAGCAAGAGCCGGAGAAGGCTAGTTCCTCCCGCTCTATGGAACTCAGAGGAGGACGTCAGCATGTCTGATCCCAAACAAATGCAATTGAAAAAAAGCGTAGCCCCTTTTGAACATTCCGAACTTAACGTTAGCATAAGGCAATTGTTCAATACGCTGCTCCCGCTGGTTGTCTTATGGTATGCCGCTTACTGGAGCTTGTCCATATCCTATTGGCTAACGCTGGCATTTGGCGTAGCCACATCCTTTTTCGTTATTCGAGCCTTTATTATTTTCCATGATTGCTGCCACGGCTCGTTCTTCAAGAGCAAGCGGGCCAACGACATCATGGGTATTATAACTGGCGTGCTTACGCTAGTCCCTTATCAGCAATGGAAAAACTCACATGCCATTCATCACGCAACAAGCAGCAATCTTGACAAGCGGGGCGTAGGTGACTTGTGGATCTTGACGGTGGAGGAGTATGCTGCGTCATCTTGGAAGCAGAAGCTCGCTTACCGGATTTATCGGAATCCGATCATTATGTTTGGTATCGGACCTATCTATGTATTCTTGTTCCAATACCGCTTCAACCGCAAGGGTGCCCGCCGCAAGGAACGCATGAATACGTATCTGATGAACGCGCTTATTGTTGCCGTGTACGCGCTTATGTGCTGGGCAATCGGCTGGCAGGCATTCCTTCTGGTGCAAGGCCCGATCTTCTATCTGTCCGGTGTGCTTGGCGTATGGCTGTTCTACGTACAGCACCAGTTCGAGGATTCGTACTTCGAGCATGAGGAAGAATGGAGCTATGTGAAGGCGGCTGTAGATGGCAGCTCGTACTATAAGCTTCCGAAGCTGTTCCAATGGCTGACCGGCAATATCGGCTTCCACCATGTGCATCATCTTAGCCCGAAGGTGCCGAACTATTATCTGGAGACGGCGCATGATGCAGTACCGCCGCTGCATAAGGCGACTACGATTACGATCCGCCAGAGCTTCGAGTCACTCAAGTTCAGACTGTGGGATGAAGAAGGCAAGCGGTTCGTCAGCTTCCGCGCTGTGAAGGACCGTCTGAGACGACCGTCATCGACTAGCCGTGTAACGCCTTCAGGTAATCCCCGCAAGGCAAGCTAATGCGGAGTATGCTACAATAACGAGAAAGACACGGCATGAGTCGGAAGGCAGAGGATGTGGTTGCAGATGAATAAGTGGTATCAAATCTTTCACCGCAATACCGGGCTGAGCCCATACGTTTGGGTCGTCTTCTGCATCTTGCCGTTTTACTTTATATTCCGCTCTTCGTCAACGCCGGAGGTCATCTCCGGCATTGTCATGATCATTTTATTTTTCGTATGCTACCGGCTGTCCTTTGTCTCCAAAGGATGGCTTGTCTATTTCTGGACGAGTGTGCAAATTCTCATATCGATTGCGATGACGCTTCTGTTCAGCTACGTGTACTTCTCCATTTTCCTGGCTTTTTTTATTGGCAATATTCAGAACCGAGCAGGTTTTTTCACTTTATATGCGATTCATCTGGCAAGTACGTTCATTACGGTCAATTACGGCTTTGCTACCCAAAATCAGCTGTTTTTCACGCAATTTCCGTTTATTCTGATCAGCCTGATCGTCGTTATTCTGCTTCCGTTCAATACGTATAACCAGAAGAAGCAAGGCCAGCTGGAAGGCCAACTGGAGGATGCCCACAAACGGATAGCGGAGCTTGTGAAGCAGGAGGAACGTCAGCGCATCGCGCGTGACCTGCATGACACGCTTGGCCAGAAGCTGTCTCTCATCGGACTCAAAAGCGATCTGGCGGGTAAGCTGGTTCATAAAAATCCGCTTCGCGCCCAAGCCGAAATACGCGACGTGCAGCAAACTGCCCGGACCGCCCTCAAGGAAGTACGCGAGATGGTCACCCAGATGAGGGGGGCCAGGCTAGACGAGGAGCTGCATCGCGTTACGCAAATATTAGCCGCAGCAGATATCGAGCTTCACGTAGTAGGGGACTACCGGCTAAACGATACGAACCTGCTGACCGAAAACGTGCTCTGCATGTCTATGAAGGAAGCGGTCACGAATGTGGTGAAGCATAGTAAGGCCAAGCGTTGCACGATCACCTTCACATCGACCCTGACCGACTTCTCGGTCACCGTATCGGATGACGGCATAGGCATGACAGTACGGCCCGGGTATTATCGAGGCAACGGGCTTCGCGGGATGAAGGAGAGACTGGAGTTCGTTAACGGGAGTCTGAGCATTAGATCTGACAGAGGAACCGAGCTGAATATTACGGTGCCGCATGTTGTGAAGCGTCCCACGAAGGAGGAGACTAGCGAATGATTACAATCGTCATAGCGGAGGATCAACGCATGCTGCTTGGCGCGCTGTCCTCGCTTCTGGATTTGGAGGACGACATGAAGGTAGTAGGGCGGGCGTCGAATGGTGAGGAAGCGATCGCTCTGGCTAAGCAGCATAAGCCGGATATCTGCATCATGGATATCGAGATGCCGCTTAAGAGCGGATTGGAAGCTGCGGAAGAGATGAGAGGCGCGAGCAAGGTCATCATTCTGACGACCTTCGCCCGCTCGGGTTATTTCGAGCGAGCGATTAAGGCCGGTGTCAGCGGCTATCTGCTTAAGGACAGTCCCAGCGAGGAGCTGGCAAGCTCCATTCGAAGCGTTATGTCCGGTCGAAAGGTGTACGCTTCCGAGCTGATGGACGAAGCTTACGGCGGCGGCTCTGATAATCCGCTTACGGAGCGGGAGAAGGAAGTGCTGGAGCTGGTGGCCGACGGCAAAAACACGAAAGAGATCGCAAATGAGCTTTTCCTGACAACAGGGACAGTACGCAATTACATCTCCGTCATTCTGGATAAGCTGGGCGTGAGCAATCGGATTGAGGCAATTACGAGATTCAAGGAGAAGGGCTGGTTCAAGTAACCGGCTCTTTTATTATGATTCGGGGTACTTCTTAAGAAAGTTTAAGAAAATATTTACAACATATTTACAAGATGTTTACAACTAAAACAGGAATTCCGATTATAGTTAAGAGGAGACGGGGACCTGTAGACTAAACGAGCATAGAAAACCAGCTTTTATCAAAAAAAGCATGGAAAAACGATGTCACTTGCAACTTTTATGTTCGTAAAAACGTATAGTCTATGGTACATATTGGATGACATGGGAGTTAGAAAAAAAGCGGGGAGAGGAAAAAGAAATGAAAAACTGGTTCAAAAAAGCAGCTTCTGTCGTGCTCGTAACGACACTTCTGGCAGGCTGCAGCTTGGGCGGCAAAGAGGAGAGCTCGAGTACGCCGCAAGCACTCAAGGTGATGTATTATGATGAAGGAAGCTTCTTCCAGGAGTACGGCATGCTGTTCAGCACGTTATATCCGGAAATTGATATTTCCGTTGTAACAACACAAAGCATCTATCGCGGCAATAGGGGCGAGGATGGCGAAGAGGTTGACTATGAGAAGGCCAGACAGGAACTGATCGATAAGGAAAAGCCAGATATACTGATGCTTGATATTACAGAGTACGAGAAGATGGCACAGGACGGCAAGTTCACCGACCTGGATGCTTATATTGCCAAGGATAAGTTCGATACAGCTGGACTTGTGCCGGGAATGATCGACTATATGAAGGAGCTCGGCGGCGGCCAACTGTACGGTCTTCCTTCCGGCTTCAGCAGCCAAGTGTTGTTCTATAATAAAGGCTTGTTCGACAAATTCAATATTCCGTATCCGACTGATAATATGACATGGAACGAAGTTATCCAATTGGCTAGACAGTTCCCGACCGATGGAGAAAAAGAGGACCGCGTCTACGGCCTGAAGGCTGGCTACAGCGGCAGTCTGAACGAGCTGGCGCAAACCATGGCCCAATCCGAAGGTCTGAACTATGTTAACCCGGCAACTAAAACGATGACGATTAATACAGCTGGCTGGAAAAATGCGGTCCAAACGGCTTATGACGCCATTAAATCCGAAGCTTTGTACTTTGAAGCACAAAATAATATGGGCTTCTCGGGCAATTACGACGATTACATGCTGCGCAATCCATTCACAAGCAATCGTGCAGCGATGACAATCGATGGCAGCTATTATATCCGCGACTTGAAGGAAGCTGCTGAGTATTACAGCAAGGATGAAGGTAAAATCGTGAAGGATTGGGATATTGTCACAATCCCGGTCAGTCCGCAAATGCCGGATCAAAGCACAAGCACATGGTACAACAATATCTTTGCAATTGCCAAAGACTCGCCGAACGCTGATGCGGCTTGGAAGTTCATCTCCTATATCTCCGGTGAAAATTATGCGCGCGTGAAGTCGAAGCTGACTTACAACAACGGCTTCTCGATTCATACGAAGTATATCAAGGATGATGAAGGCCACAACTATGCGGCATTCTACAAGCTGAAGCCTTCGAAGCCTAGCATGGACTACAAAGAGTTCGAGAAGCTTCCGAAGCAATTCGGCATGATGTATTACTCTTACATGGAAGAGGAGTTCAAGGCAGTTCAGGACGGCAACAAGTCTGTGGATGATGCGCTTGCTGCCTTGCATACGAAGGGTGAAGAACTGCTTGCTCAAGAGTCCATGACGGATGAAGAGGTTAACAAGCTATGGGAAGAGCGTAACGCAGAACAAATGAAGCAAATGCAAGAAGCAGCCGGAGCGTCCGGTACTGTAGAATCTGTTGTTGTAGAATAATGAACTAACTGACGAATGAGACATTCAGATGGCAAAAAGCCATAAGGGATGTCTCATTTTTTTAGAATAAATATGGAAAAAAATATAAGAAGCAATCGTTATAAGTAAAATGATGAGTGGTTGATGACCGATTTTTTTCGGACTAATAAGTAACGAGGGGGAAAGAAAGTGACATACTGGTGTAAAAAGCTTTCCTTGCTGCTAGTGGTATGCATGATGTTCACCGGATGCAGCTTAGGAGGCAAGGAGCAGGAAACGAGTGATCCCGTTACATTGAAGGTTCTGTACTACTCCGAAGAAGAATTTTATCGAAATTACGGAATGCTGTTCAGCACGTTGTATCCGGAGATCGAGTTCGAGATTGTTTCCCTGCAGCGGATATACAACAGCAACGAAGTAGATCCCGTTAAAGCCAAACAAGAGCTAATTGAAAAAGAAAAGCCGGACTTACTGTTAATTGACCTGTATGACCTGGAGACGTTAACGGAGAAAGGCAAGCTTCTAAGCCTGGATACGTACATGGCCCGGGATAAGATCAATACGGATAAATTGGTGCCTGGCATTATCGATATGATGAAGGAGATAGGGGATGGTCAGCAGTATGGCATGCCATCGTCATTCAGTGGACGGGTGCTTTATTACAACAAAGGACTATTCGATGCTCATAACATCCCTTATCCGACTGATCAAATGACCTGGAGCGAGGTGATCCAATTGGCTGAGCGTTTCCCAGCAGACGGAGAGCCAACGGATCGCATATATGGAATTAAGCTGGGTTACTCCGGGACGTTGAATGAAATCTCGGATATGATCATGAGCAGCGAAGGCTTGAAGTACGTCAATGAAGCTACGAGGCAAATAACGGTCAACACACCTGCGTGGCAAGAGGCAGTGGAGGTGGCGAAGAAATTGACGGATTCGGATACGTTCTATCGTCAAGATCAGCAGAGCAATCCAGTGTCTATGACCTACCAAGGCTACTTGAAGCAAAATCCGTTTTTGTCTAATCGTGTAGCTATGCTCATCGATCAAAGCTATTTGCTTCGGGAATTGGAGGAAATAAGCAAGCTGGGGGAGGATAGCGGCGATTTGATCAAGGATTGGGATATGGTTACCGTGCCGGTTGGCGAACAAAATCGGGACAGTTCCAATGGATTTTTTCTCTCGGAAGTATTTGCGATTATGAAAGATTCCCCGAACCCGGAGGCAGCGTGGAAGCTGATTTCTTTCGTGGCTAATGAAGAGCATACTCGGTTGAAATCCAAGCTCGGCTTTGGCAGAGGGCTTCCGATTCATACGAAGTATATCCGCGACGATGCGGGACATCACTTTGAGGCTTTCTACAAGCTAAAACCATCGTTCAATAAAAAGGCAGCAGTAGAGAACAGGCTGCCCGATTCTTTCTACAATGAATTTTATTGGATGAAGGACGAGGAGCTTCAAGCCGTCCAGGATGGAAGCAAAGGCCTGGAGGAGGCATTGGAGTCGCTTCAAGCAAGAGGTGAATCACTTCTGGCCAGGACTGATGCTTCCGGTGACGGAAGCAAGCCGACTGAAGAAGTCACAGAGACGGAGTTACCGGCTGAAGGGTTGGAGCCATCCGATGCGCCATCGGAAGCTGAGGATTTGGCTGCTGACGAGGGAGCTTAGATAAATCGATGGCAAAGCAAGGATAGACGCGAGAGAATCGCAAGAGACGACTCCGCTGCTCGGCGAACAGCTGACTTCGAAAATGCCGGTGGAGAATGTATTCCTCGGTGGTGAAGCGGCGATGCTGAATATCGGCGAATGGCTCATCCGCAGCGTGCCGCAGGAAGTCATGGATCTGCGTTCGCAGGAATACGAGAAGTATTTCCTCGGCAACCAGACTGGCGACGAGACGCTGGTTCGGATGGCGCAGCGTCATAACGATTATTTGAAGCAGCAGAAGTAAGCGGGATGTTTGGAAGAATCACATAGTTCGGAATAGACCGTCCTTGGGCTCTTGATGAGCCTTGGGACGGTCTTTCATATTGCATTGTTGAAGCTGCATCGATATAATAGTGTCCATTATCTTGATGTTGGAAATTGGAGAAGAGGGATGCCGCATGGGCAATGTGAGGCTGGTGGAGCCGTCGCTGGCTTACCGTGAAGCGTATATGAATTTTTATGAAGATTGGATGACGGAGGGCGTTGATGCTATCGTGCCTTGGGTGGTGGAACAAGATCCGTGGGATTTTAAAGCTTATCTGGCATTTTTGTGTGCTGCGGACAGCGAGGAGAAATTGAAGGATGACGCCTTTGTGCCGCATTCCACTTATTGGCTGATCAACGAGGATGAGGAAGTGGTCGGGGCGGTCAATATCCGTCATCGGCTTAATCAGAAGCTGCTGGAGAGCGGCGGACATATTGGCTACGGCATTCGCCCTTCGCGCCGCGGCAGAGGATATGCGTCGGTGCAGCTTGCGGAAGCGCTGAAGATTACGAAAGCGATGGGCATCGATCGCGTGCTG
This sequence comes from Paenibacillus sp. J31R120, assembly GCF_056269225.1. Classification (NCBI taxonomy): domain Bacteria; kingdom Bacillati; phylum Bacillota; class Bacilli; order Caryophanales; family Paenibacillaceae; genus Paenibacillus; species Paenibacillus sp. J31R120. Next base: position 553,962 of record NZ_JBWDNN010000004.1, read on the forward strand.
CTGGTATGCGATCACGACAACGAAGCCTCGGAGCGGACGATCCGAGGGGCGGGCGGTGTGCCGGATTCCCCTTTTACAACGGAGAAGGGTGTAGTTTTGAAGCGGTTTTGGATTGATGGAAGAGAGTAGGCAGCGCTGTAAGCAGAGAAATCATTACAGTCATCGCAGAGGCATAGAGTGCTGTTTGAACGTTAGGCAGACTAAAGGAGGCGGCGTGATATGCAGTTAGAGACGGAACGATTACTGCTTCGGGAGTTTACTCATGAGGATCAGGAAGCAGTGCATGAATATGCGTCAGATCCAGTTGTGACGACTCATATGATATGGGGACCTAACTCGGAGACGGATACGCGGGATTTTATTGTTCATATGCTACGTATTCAGGCGCAGAAGCCGAGAGAGGGATATGAGCTTGCCGTTGTGCTGAAGGAAAGCGGGAAGCTAATCGGTGGTACGGGGCTATACGTCCTGCCAGCGTCGCAAGGCGAGATTGGCTATTGTTTTAACAGTCAGCATTGGGGCAAGGGCTATGCAACCGAAGCTGCTGGTGCCCTGTTGCGGTACGGATTCCGGGAGCTTGGCCTTCATCGGGTCTACGCGACCTGCCGCCCGGGCAACATCGGCTCTGCCACCGTCATGCGCAAGCTCGGCATGACCTATGAAGGGCATATGCGTGAGCATATGTTCCACAAAGGCAAATGGCTTGACTCGCATCAGTATTCTATTCTGGTGCATGAGTATGAGAAGATGCAGCAGCAGGCGTAGGTCTTCGGGTCCGCAGCACAATTGCGGCGAACTTCGGAGATTGGGACGAGAGAATTCAGAAGAGCAGGGCATGACTGGATAGTTGGATTGCAGGAGAAGCAGGGACATTCGTAGTTGACGAATGTTCCTGCTTTTTCTTTTTAAGGAGGGAGGGAGCGTCTTGGACGCTGGCGCTTAGTTAGATACAGAAGTTGTAGCTCACAGAAATAGTGTTGCCAGAAACACATAAACGGAGATATTAGCCCGGAATCGCGGATTAGTGTTGCCAGAAACAACTAATTGGCTGAATGCGGCGAGAATGGTGAAATAGTGTTGCCAGAAACAACTAATTGGTTGAATGCGGCGGAAATGGTGAATTAGTGTTGCCAGAAACCTCTGCCCAGCACGCCCCTCCCTACGACACGCATATAGAACAAATCCACGATCTAAGCAGGCGGTATGATGGGCGGAAAATGCGTCATTTTGTGATACGAATGCGGTGGAAATGTTCCTTATAAGCCCCCGCCCCTCCTTGATAAGATGAGGTCAGCCAAAGTTAGCCAGCATGCCAAGGGGGAGACGTATATGAAAACGAACAATTGGATGCGACGCCAATCCATGCTCGGCTATTAGTTTATCGGGCCGAATATGCTGGGCGTGCTGTTGTTTTAAGAGATTAGAAACTTGCGGATTTCCTTCATATACTGCTTTCTCTCTGTAATTATGCTGAGATGCCCGGCATGCTTGAACCGCAAAAAGTCGGCATCCGGGAATTGCGTTCGAACCGCATCCCGTTCTTCCTCCGAGAAGGATGCGTCTGCGGGAGAATCGATAATGAGCATATTGCTTTGATCGAATATCGGGCTCACAGGCGGGACAGGCTTCGAATCCAAGTTCAGCATACACTGATAGATCGCAAGAAGCTCCTGTTTTGTCTGGCTTCTTATAAGCTCTTCAAAGTACCATTGCCAGAAGGGGACTTCACCGGCAGGCATGGAGCGGAAGTGCTTCTGAACTTTATTGCGGGATACGGTAATGAACATGGAGCGTGGGACCATCTTGACGATGCGGATCAGCTTTCGGATACGAATGATGCGTTTTTGACTGGGAGCGGCTGCAGGGTCTGGAGAAGCGGTGGTGGTATGGGACAAGATGATCCTGTCGATCCGGTGCGGCACCTTCGAGAGCAGCGCTTGCGCGACAAGGCCGCCGAAGGACTGGCCCAGCACATGAAACGATTCGATATGCTCATGCTCCATAATGGCTATGATACCTTCCGTCAGTTGTCCAATATCCTCGGCTCTGCCGTAATAAGGAGCAATGACGGTATAGCGGCTCGTCAGCTCCATGAAATGCGCGAAAAACGCTTCGCCGCTTCCTAGACCGCCGGGCAACAGCAGCAGCGCTGGCTTTCCTTTGCCGCTTATATGATACTTCCATTGCAGTCCGTCATACGGAAGCGTTTGTTTGGGGTAGGTCGTTCGGAACGCAATCAATTGCTCGAATAGTGGGTGCTCAATAGCGGCTCTGGGCATTCCGTTCACCTCGCAATCTAAATTGTTTCCTTAGGGAAAAATTATTTGCCATGGTAAAAATGATAATGGAAAATGAGTATATTGTCAATGGTTGGAAAATAAAGAACGACAGAAGCGGAATGTACATGCATTCCGTTTCTGTCGTTCAATTCGAGCTGTGCTCAGGGGGCGCAGGGTGGTACATATAGAGGATATACAGTTATCAGACCAGTCAGGATGGCTGCAAATAATCCATGAACAGCTGGAGCCTGGTCGTTATTGAACCGGGCATAAGCTCGTGGCCGAAGTACCGGTATACGGCAATATCCTTCGGGCACTGGAGATGGTTGTAGACGGCAAATACGGTAGACGGCGGCGTAATGTCGTCGACAAGTCCGATCGTCATCCAGGAATAACAGCGAATGCGCGGAGCCAGATTGACCAGATCGAAATAAGATAGCGTTCTGAGTGCGTTCGTCTCGATCTCCGGGTTGCCGGAATGCCGCCGGAAGTACTCATTCAGCTCGCCGTATGGACCGCGCGGCGCGAGATCAATCGACCGCTGGAAGTCGGACAGATACGGATAATCCGCGACCGCAAGCTTCGGTTTGTCGGATAATGCAGCTGCCGCAAGAGTGATGGCTCCGCCCTGACTGCCGCCTGTTACGGCAATACGCTCACGATCGACTTCTGGCATCGCGGCTAGAACGTCGATGGCGCGCACGGCGTCCATATAGACGGCCCTGTAATAATATTCGTCCTTGTTCTGAATGCCTTTCGCCATCCAGCCCGTCACATGCCCGTTCGACGACACCACATTGTCGACACTCAGGCCGTGCTGGCCGCGGCACATCATCTTCAAGACCGCGTAGCCTTTCAACGCCAGGTTGACGGTCTCATGGATATCGCTGTCCTGGCACCAATTGTAGCCGTGGTACGCTACGATTCCCGGCAGGGGATCGGTCCCCTCAGGCAAGGCCAGCAGGCCTTCAATGGTCGCATGATGGAATCCGGTGTACAGCACGCGGTACACTTTGATCCCTTTTACAGGATAGGATAGCTCGGTGCGTTCATAGTGGAGAGGGACCTCCGCAAGCTTCTCCAGGGTCGTATTCCAGAAATCGTCGAAGTCGTCTTGTCTGGTCGGCAGCGGCTTATAGGCGCGAAGCTGTTCCAAGGGCAAGTCGTAAGGCTGTGGCATGTTGAGTTCCTCCTCAGGTTAGCATAGCTTCTGTTTCTTCATGAGTTTATTCGAGGCTTGTTTTTAAACGTGCAATGCACTGCTTTTTCGTACGGACAATAGTATACCAGATTCGTTAGGATTGGCGTATAAATCCAATCATAGTGAAGGAGGACAGTGTATTCACTGTCCTCCCGTGCGCAATGGCTATGGGTATAGCAGCTCGCCGCGTTCCTTAAGATCACTCAAGTAATTGGCCTTCAGCATGGCATCCGACAACGTATACAGCGTATCACCCGCATACATAATTCGTCTGACAGCCTTCGAATAGTTGTAGCTATACATGCCGCTCTTCAGCATTTCCTCATCTGACAGATGCGTAATTCGGTCTCTCAGACGGAAGCCCTTCTCCAGATCGATGCTGTACACATAGGCGCCCTGATAGGCGAACTGGCCGTGGGCGAATGAGTCTGCGTTCCCCTCAGCATCTTTATCCTTGATCTCATAGAGCGTGACAGGGAAGGCAAGCAGCCCTTTTTCTTTGGAAAACAACAGCGCCTTGTAGTCGTTCAGCAGCTCTGATTGAGTGCCGATGTCTCCGATGATTTCCTTGAACTTCTCTTTTGGACGGCTCACATCGCTGACATCGAACAGGGCGATCTTCATTCCTGTGGCTATTGCCCTTGTATCATTTGATCCGAAGCCTTTGATTTCGGTTGTGTCCTTGCCGAAGCCGATCAGATGATTCTCGTCATAAGGATGCAAATAATCGCTGTAACCCGGAATCTTAAGCTGGCCAAGAATCTTCGGCTGCTGCGGGTTGCTCAGGTCAATGGCAAAGAGGGGATCGACGTTGCGGAAGGTGACCATATAGGCTCGTTTCCCCATGAAGCGTACCGAATACATGCGTTCGCCCGGCGCTATGCCGTCCAGCTTCCCGATAATACGAAGCTTCTCATCCAGGATGTAGATCTGGCTGGACTCGCCCGGATAATCGGATGTGAGATCGCCATTCGTCAAGGCTACACGGAAGTAGCCCTCATGTTCATTCATTGAGAACGGATCGGTGACATAGCCGGGAACGGTCCCTTCTCCCATATAGAGTACGCTGCCGTAATCCAGCCGGAACTTGTGGAACTTCGTAACCATTTCAAAATCTTTGTCCTTTGTCTTATACAGCAGTTGGGACACATAAAGATGGCGCTGGGAGACAAAAATTTTATCACCCGATCCCAGATAAGCCGATATTTGAAGCTGGCCTTCCGGCTGGCCCAGATCGATGGCACCAACGAGCAGCACCGAATAGTCGATGATGTCGGGGAAGTAATGAATATCGTCAAGCGATACGTTCTGCGGCTTATCTGACACTGCTGAATCGGCATAGCCGGGACGCAAGGAAGCAGCCAACTGGTTGAAGTCCGTCTGTTGTCCTGTCATGGCATCCAGATGAAGTCCTTTTGACTTGGCATATAGGGAATAATTGCGATAGAGCTTATTGGTGATGATGTATAAAGCGTCGCCGATCTTGCGGGAGGAGAGGTAGCTGCCTTCCTGCTCCAGTGTGCGTTTCAGCTTGGGCCGACCGCTGCTCTGAAGGTCGTAAATATAGGATCTTACCGATTGCTTCATCGGTGACGGCAGCAATAGCGGCATGCTTTCGGCTTCAGGCATAACGGTAGTTTGCTCGCTTTGCGTCTGAATCGTATCCACGCCATAGTCTGTCGTATAGCCGATTACGATCAGGCGCGTATCGTCTACATACAGCTGTTCGGGTTGGAATTGTTCTTTCGAGCTGTACGTTAATTCGCTGGCTAGACGCGGCTGGTCAGGGTTGGAAATATCCGTAATGACGACGCGAGAGCCGCTGATCTGATAGATGAACCGGCCGTCGGTCTTGGCCCAATCGGCTTCGTCTACGCCGCTGACCTGAATGTTCGTTTGAGAATAGTCGGTGCCAGGTGCCCCGGCTTCTCCATTAGCTTCTGCTACTGGCGGAGCTGAACTATCTACGGGGACTTCTTCTTTGCCTTGGATGGATAATCCCGGAAGCGAGATGATGGCGCTGTCATCAGTCGGAGTCGACTTCAGCAGCTCGATCAGCTTCTCTTCTGTTCCGACAGCCGGTAGCTCCAGCGGCTTATCGATATGGACTGTACGCGTCTGGCCGTCCCATGTCACAACAGTTCCGAGCGCTTCGGATATCGCCCGGAGCGGGACGAACGTGACGCTGTTGACGGTACGCGGGGCGGCAGTGAGCGCGATGGTTCTTCCTTGCGCAAGCATCCCCTTCGAGCCAATCGTAAGCAAGGCTTCACGTTCGCCTTTGGTCAACCGAATGGTCTGCTCCCCGTTTTTCTTGTCGTACGTAACCTTTGCCCCCAATGCTTCAGCAATCTCCCGAACGGGTACGAGGGTAGAGCCTTGTTCAATATAGGCGGGCGCCGCAAGCGGCAGCTCCTTGCCTTCCAATTCGATGCGAATCGGCTTCGGTGATGCAAGAGCTTCGCTTGTGGCCGTCCATGGAAGCGACGACGGAAGACATAGTGCGATCGCCAGGCAAGCCGCCAATAAGGCAGTTCGCTTCATGATTGTTCCTCCCTTTTTGATCAATAAGGTGATGCCAGTCTTCTCCGTGTCAGAATCCCCGGTTGCTATCCTCTTCAACGCAAAAACCTTTCCAGAAGTTACAATTCCCATCAGCAAAATCATGCTGTTAGGGTTCGTGCAATTCTGATCTCATCTCCCTTCACATGGTAAGGGAAACCATTTTTGTGCGCAAGATCTTTCGAATTTTTTGGAATTGGGCTTGACGATGACCGGTAGAAGTTATATGGTTAGTTACATAAGTAATGAACCACATAAGCAAAGAGGTGATGACGTGTTCGATGAACGAAGTCCGATCTATCAGCAGATCGCTGATCAAATCAAGGCTGACATAGTATCCGGCGCATTGAAGGAAGAGGAGCAGGTGATGTCGACCAATCAGTATGCGGCGTTTTACCGGATTAATCCGGCTACGGCGGCGAAGGGCTTTCAGCTTTTGACGGAGGAAGGCATATTGTATAAGAAAAGAGGGATTGGCATGTTCGTAAGTGCAGATGCGCGGCAGACGCTGGTTCAAGCGCGCAAGGAACGTTTCTTCGAGGAAGTTGTTGACCGGATGGTCGAGGAAGCGAGACAGATCGGCGTACCGATCACAGATATATTGAACCATATTGAAAGCCGGAAGGAGGGCGAGGGACGATGACGCTAGGCATAGATATAAGAAGCGTAGGCGTTCATTACGGACGTACCGTAGCGGTGGACAATGTGTCCTTCAGACTGGAGGGCGGCAAAATCTATGGTTTGCTTGGACGGAACGGATCGGGCAAGACCAGCCTGCTGTCGACCCTAGCTTCCTTTAGGCAGCCTTCAACGGGTGAAGTGCTGATTGGCGGCAAGGTTGCATTCGAGAATGCGGAAATTATGAGTCAGGTATGCTTCATTCAAGAAAATGGCCATATGACGGACGGCTACAAGGTAAAGGATGCAATCAAACTGGCCGCAAGCTGCTGGCCGAATTGGGATGAGCAATATGCGAATCATCTGCTGAATCTGTACCAGCTTCCGCTGAAGAAGAGTATCTCCAGCTTGTCGAGAGGCATGAAATCGGCGCTTGGCGTTACGCTTGGCCTGGCGAGCCGGGCTCCTGTAACGATATTCGATGAAGCGTATCTAGGAATGGACGCTCCTACCCGGTATGCCTTTTATGACGAGGTGCTGCGTGATTATATGGAGCATCCGCGTACCTTCATTCTTTCGACACATCTGATCGAGGAAGTGGGCAATTTGTTCGAAGAGGTGCTCATTCTGGATAACGGACGATTGCTCTTGCACGAAGAATCGGAATCGCTGAGACAACGGGGCGTCTCCATTACAGGACCTGCTGAGCGGGTGGATGAATATGTGATTGGATTGCAGGTACTCGGAGAGCAGAAGCTTGGCAGAACCAAGTCTGTGACGGTATACGGAGAGTTGAATCAGGAGCACGTGAACCGCGCGCGTAAGGACGGACTGGAGCTTGGACCTGTGCCGCTGCAAGATCTGTTCGTACATTTAACGAAGAAAGGAGGCGGGGGAGTATGACAGCGAAGCGAAAGCACCCTGTACTCATTGTAGCAAGCAACCTATGGAACGGCTATCGGCTCTCGCTTATTGGATATTGGATCGTATTTGTGGCGATCTTTGTTGGCATTCACTTGGGTCTGCCCATCAATCTGTCAAAAGAGTTGGGAGTGGGACAGGGCATCTGGACAGGCGCCAGTATCTCGCCGAAAATATACCTTCTGGTGATTGGCATACTGCTGACACCCGTATCCTTGTCGAGCTTCGTCTCCAGCGGCATAACCCGCAAGCATTTTGTAGGAGGCGCTATCCTATTCACCATGCTGATGTCACTTATAAGCGCTGTAGTGATGATCATCGGTTTCCCTGTGGAGCGCTTGCTGACAGATTGGTTCGGAGGGCAGGAGATTCTGGTTACACCTCCGCTACTGCAATCCGGCGTGGAGTTCTTCCTCGGATTCCTGGGTTATTTCGCTATTGGTTGGATGATCGGGAGCAGTTTCTACCGTTTTAACTGGAAGAGTGGCATAGCCATTTCTATCCTCTCCCTTGTCCCTATTATCTTAATCGAAATGGTGAGCGGTACCGGACCGATCGAGCTGTTCGGTTATAACATGACAGGGCTGTCGATGTCCTTTGTAGTAGAAATGCTGCTCGTTCTGCTCATCGTCGGCATCATAATGGCATTGAATTATGGCATGCATCGTACGGTGGCCATCAAGCGCAAGTTGATCTAAATGTTGTACTCCATTATGTCCTGATGCTTATCACTTCTTCACGGGGTGAGAGGCAATCGGGACATTTTTTTTGCAAAACAGCCCATTTAGACTGTTGCTATTATATTTGGAATAGAGGAAAATGTTAGTAGGAAATTTTGCAGAAGATTGTCGAATTATGAAAAAAATATCAACGTGAAGAGGTCGGTCAACGGTGTCTATTATGGGGGAAACACGAGGATCTATATATAAAGTTGCCATTGCATTAGTTCTTTTGTCCTTGCTAGTTCCGGGGGCCCAGCTTTATGCGGAAGGCAAGGAGCAAGTCAATGCCATTACGGATTGGCAAATGCTCTGGGAGAAGCCCGGTGAAGAGATGACGATCGAGCAAGTCACCTCGTTAGGCGATCAAGGTGGATGGTTCCCCGTTAAGGCTGGCGAGGAGTATCCTTCCCTTCCCGACGGAATTAAATCGGCATGGTTAAAAATCCAATTACCTGAATTGAATTATAATAGACCGGCTTTGAATATTACCAAGCTCTATGCAAAAGACATGCTTATCTACATTGATAATAGCGTAACTATGGAGCGACATAGAAATTATTCATACGATATTAACGAGGTAATCGTTCCATTATCAAATATTGAATCTTTTAAAATTATATATGTGAAGATTGTTGTGAACATTGAAAGATTAGGATTACAAAACTCAATTGAGATTGGAGAGTTTGATGATTTATACAAAAACTATATTAAGTTTGATTTAATTGATGTGGTTTTAGGGACGGGTTTGATTTTTATTGCATTCTTTATGATGGTAAGCATGTTATTTTTAAATCGCAGATTCCTGCCAGGATGGAATTCGCTATTTATGGTGATGTTGACAATTGGGGTTATGATTTTTACTTATTCTTCATTTGTTGATAAGTTCTTTCCCGAGTATGGTAGATTAGTGTATATCCTTTTTGATATTGCCTCATCGTTATTAATTCCCGCATTATTTTCATTTTTTGAAAAAATATTTGGGAGTGGACCTTTTGGTTTAATTTCAAAATATAAAACGATTCAAAAGTACATTGTAGTTGTGTATTTATGTCTTTTAATAGCAAGCCTATATTCTGATGAGATATCTCAGATTTATTATAGTGTTGGTTTTATCGGGTTTACGATCTCTATTTTGATTGGTAACATAATACTCTTGGTCTCATTAGCTTATCAGTTTAAAAGTAAAAATAAAGAAGCCATGATTTTATCTTCAGGAATATCCATATTTGCCGGAGTAGTTCTCATAGAGTTAATATGGTACATCTACAATAATAAATTATATAAAATGTTCTATTGGAAAATTAGTATTTTATTTTTCTTAGCCTCTCTTATTATTATTTTAGTTCGCAGAGTAATGCATAATTATGAACAAGCTATACAATATTCAAAGCAAATAGAGATTTTTAATAATGAACTTCAAAGATCCGAGAAGATTGAATTGATTAGCAACTTAGCTGCATCAATAGCGCATGAAGTACGAAATCCTTTGCAAGTAACAAGAGGATTCTTGCAATTATTAGGTCGAAAATCAAATGAAAGAGATAAAAGCTACATGACTTTGGCAATAGATGAGTTGGACAGAGCATCAGAGATTATTACAGACTTCCTTACTTTTGCAAAACCAGACTTAGGCGAAGTAAATCAAATTGATGTATCTGAGGAATTGCAACAAATAGCAGCAATCATAGCCCCATTAGCAACAATGTCAGGCGGGTCCTTAAAATTAAATTGTGATGAAGGGTTATTGATTCGCGGTAATTCATCTAGATTTAAACAAGCCCTAATTAACATTATTAAGAACAGTATTGAAGCTTTGGGTGAGAATGGAACCGTTGAGATAAATGCATATAAAAATGAAAATAATGATGTTGTTATTGAAGTTAAAGATAACGGAGAAGGAATAGACCCAGAAGATTTAAAGAGATTAGGAGAACCCTATTATTCAAAGAAAACTAAAGGTACGGGACTAGGCCTCATGGTTACTTATCGAATAATAGAAGCAATGAATGGAAATTTAAAGTTTCAAAGTACAAAAGGTATAGGAACAGAAGCTTGCATAACCATTCAGTCAGCATAAAAATAAAACCGTTGATCTCGAATAGAATAGGAGATCACGGTTTTTATTTATTAAATCCATCTTGGTCCACAGACTTGAGTGGCAGCGCTATCTTTATCGTCCGGTTTCTTAGGCAGAACCAGGTAGAAAGTATCATTCGTTTCTTCCAGTACTTTGAGGTTGAATTCAGCAGGAATATCGATACTAAACGCATCTAAAATCGCTGCTTTGGGATCAGTCAACAGTTGCAGTCTGAATGCACTGTCGGACCACGCCTTCTCAATAATCTTTTCTCGTAGTTCCTTTTCGCTTGGCACCGTAATCATCCTCTCAAATATGTATAGGATTACCAAGACTAGGATAGCATGATTATTCGACATTTACTACAACTTTTTTACTATATTCTACACGTTTCTAGTCTTGTGGTTCTAGGAGGATGGACTTGTGTGTCGTTAGCGGAAAAAGTTAATGCCGCCGCCCAGCGCTTTTCGTTTCGTCGTTTCGATCCCGTCCGCTATTTGGCGAAGGCTGCTTACCATATAGTGATGGTATTCTTCGATGGCAGGGATGCGATGGCCAAGCTTCATCAGCCTGTCATGATTGCGACTTGCGATATCGGCATATCGGTTCATACAGCCGAGCACGTAGATGCGCGACCGGACAGCTTCTTCGGTCAGCGTACTATAGGTTAAGCCCGTCTCGGAAGCAATCAACGCGAGCAGCCCGTTATAGCTGCCTTCAGACATATCCTCCTGCCAGTCCGCCCAGTCGTCCAGCATTTGCAAGGTCATCAGAGCCAGGTCGACCGATTGCTCGACTTCAGCAATGCGGTCCTCGGTTCCGGCAAGCAAGCATGCGCCAACAGCTGAGATTTTCACGGGACCTGCCTTTCCGGCTGTACGAATCGGATCATGAACAAAGTAATCCGCTTCCGCCTCATTCACAACACAATCCGCCCAGGCTGTCACGTAGCGGTCGTAGTAGGCCCAAAACGGACTTTCTGAAGGGAACAGCTCCCGGAACAGAGCGTACATCTCCAATTGCAGGAGGCTTGCCAAAGAAAGTTGAGACTTCACCCGCTCGATCTGCGTACTATCCATTACATCATCAAGAATAAAAAAGTAAAGCATGCCATATATATTGGCAAGCGCCAGACTATCACACTGCTCGTCCGAGATGCCGGTCATCTCCTGCATCCAGTACGGCAGCAGGACGCATATGTAGTCTTTGCCCTTATCCGAATCATCCAGCGGATTATAGTTCATCGCATACGCATGCCCAATGTCACCAAGCGGGCGAGGGAACTGTGCAATTTGCAACTGCGCTTTTCGGAATACGGAGCTCAAGCTGTTAACATGTCGTTGGTACCAGTCCATCGTAACCGATCTCCCGTTCATGAATAGAGTAGGATATAAGGAAACAAGCTTTTTTTCCTACTATATCATGGCCGCAGGCAAGGCTCCTACAAATCCTGACAGAATATGAATTTATTTTGATGAAATCTTTTGTTTGATAGGTTGAGGAAAGCTGGAAAATCCAGTAGAATGAAGAAGGACTGATGACGTTCATCAAATTTTCACTTTTCTCTTTCATGAGAGGCTGAGCACAACTGGACTAAAGTCGAGGGTCATCTATTACCTGAGCAGGTTAATAATTTTGCGTTTCCTGCATTAAAGTTAATACCTAGAAGAGTTCTTTCATGTGGAGGTCAGAAAGTCATGAACAGAGATAAAGAAATATATGTATTGCTAACCGATACCGGAACCGTCTTAACAAAAATTATAAGAACCTTCACGAAAGATCCGCTGAATCATGCATCTATTGCTTTTGACAAGGATTTGGACGAAGTATATAGCTTCGGCAGGAAGAATCCAAGCAATCCTTTCTTCGCCGGATTCGTGAAAGAAAATGTGCGGGGCGATTTTTTCGAAGAATCGATGTGCGCGCTGTACCGCTGTAATGTGAGCCAAGCGACATACAATAGCATTCGTAACCAAATACAGCATTTCGAACAATATCAAGATTTGTACAAATATAATTTGGTAGGCATGCTTGGTGTTGTGTTCAACATCGAGTGGGAACGGCGCTACGCCTACTTCTGCTCTCAATTCGTTGCTACGGTGTTCGAGAGAAGCGGTGTGAGTCTGGTAGACAAGTCACCACTGCTAGTGACGCCTGGCGATCTGCAGCATACGCCGGAGCTGGAGCTGGTCTATCACGGAAGACTGCATTCCTATACGGGCTTCGAGAGCATACCGGCAGCCAGCGCATTCCGTACCGCTTAATCCAAAAGATCTCTGCAGCAGAGGTCTTTTTTTGTTGCCATATGATCTGCTCTGCTCCCAGCCCATTCGAAAAGAATAGGTTTATTTTTCATGCGACAATTTAGCAATTTCAATCGGTTTAGCAAATTCCACAGCCTCAAAACCCTTGATAGGACTGGATTTAGGGATACAATGTTCGTAAAGCAGAGCAAAAAGACGATAGAAATGAAAACGCTTTATTTACGATGCCGAGAAACCCTCTATACAATGTGAATCAGCCGGATGACGGTGAACTGCACTTATCAATCAAGCCAAACCATACCACAGGGAGGAAACAGAAATGTCAAAGAAGCTGATGACAGTTGTACTTGCTTTGACGCTGGTTGTATCGATGCTCGCAGCTTGCAGCAGCGGCAACAGCGGCGGCAATAGCCCGAGCGTGACGCCGACACAGTCGCCATCGCCGACGAGCGACGGAGGCAACGACGGGGGAGAAGCGGTCAACCCATACGGGGATACAGGAGGGCTGACGCTCCCGCTCGTAGATAAGCCAACCACGCTGACCTGGATGCTTGTAAGCGAGAATCCGGTCAATGACAAGCTTATCGTGAAAGAAATTGAGAAACGTACAGGTATCAAGCTCAATATTCAGAATTACTCCTCGGCCACCTACCAGGATAAGCTGCGGATGACGCTTGCTTCAGGCAAGCTGCCGGATATCTTCCATGGTCTTAAGCCGGCTGAGCTGAAGAAGATCGGCCAGCAGAACGCCGTGGTCGCGATCAACGATTATGCAGACATGCTGCCGAACTTCAAGAAGCTGTATATCGACGAGAATACGTCGGTTATCGCCTCCCATGGCGATCAGAATGGCAAGCTGTACAGCTGGCCGATCTATAATATGAACCGCGACGTCAATCATGGCATGATGTTCCGTCAAGACATCTTCGACAAGCACGGAATCCCGGAGTGGACGAATACGGATGAGTTCTATGACGCGCTCAAGAAACTAAAGGAGCAATACCCGGATTCGTACCCCATGGCATCCAAGACGAAGGAATACATTTTCCGCGATCTGGCTTATGGCTGGGGGCTCGGGGGAGCAAGCTATCCGGCCTATTATGATGAATCGGAGAAGCTGTGGAAGTTCGCTTCTACGCAGCCGCAGCATAAGGAAATGCTCGATTTCCTGAAGAAGCTGTACGATGAGAAGCTGCTTGATCCCGAATTCCTGACCGACACGCCGGATTCCTGGACGTCGAAGATGACGACAGGCAAGTCGTTCGTGACCTGGGACTGGATCGGACGCCTGGACTTGTTCTACAACCAGATTAGCGCGGATAACCCGGAATACAATTTGCGTTACGGTAATCCGATTGGACCGACAGGCAACAATAGGACGCTGCCTAAAATCGATACGAGCTTCGGTATTGCTGTCGCTAACAATCAAAACAAGGAAGCGGCACTTAAGCTGCTGGATTATTTGACGAGTCCGTCAGGCGCCGCGCTTGTTACGCTGGGCGTGGAAGGCGAGACGTTCAGCTTCGACGCAAGCGGCAAGCCGGTCTATCCGGAGCTGTCTGATCTTCCGCTGGTTGATATTAAAGTGCTGGAAGACCGTTACGGATTATGGCTGGAAGGCATGTATCTGGCTCCTGACCGCCGCTCCGTCTATTATAACTTCACCGAAAAGGAACAGGAGGCGCAGGACAAGATCGTATCGGCGAACAAGTTCGAGCCGATGGACCCTGAGCTTAATCTGACGGATGAAGAAATCGCTATTGTCGCGGAATACCAGGTCGCGCTGGAGAAAGCGGCCAATGAGTTTAATGCAAAGTATATCCTGAACAAGTCGTATGGCGAGAAAGAGTGGACGGAATGGCAGAAGACAGCAGAGAAGCTGGGCGAGAGCAAGTATATGGAAGTCTACAACGCGGCTCAGAAGCGACTGGACGCTGCAGCGAAATAACGATCGGTTAGGATGATGCGAGCGGCGTCTGTCCCAATTCACAAGCGGATGCCGCCGCCATCCTCGTTAGGAGGGAACGGCACATGCCAAGTCCAGTCACGGGGACGACGGTCCAGAAGCATAAGAAGCGTTCCGCTTCATTCCGATCGCGGCTGCATGCGACTTGGAAGCATATGAAGCGCGACCGGCAGCTTCTGATTCTATTTATTCCGTGCATTGTATTTTATCTGCTGTTTCGCTACGGTCCGTTGTACGGACTGATCATTGCCTTCAAGGATTACAGCGTCTTTCAAGGCATAATGGGAAGCGATTGGGTAGGACTGAAGCATTTCACCAAGTTTTTTACGAGCGATGATTTCTATCTCTTGTTCAAGAACACGTTATTACTGGGTTTCTATTCGCTCCTATTCGGATTTCCATTTCCGATTATTCTCGCGATTCTGCTTAATGAGGTTCGGGTGAAATGGTTCAAAAAATCGGTGCAAACCTTCACCTATCTCCCGGCCTTTCTATCCGTGGTCATTATCAGCAGCATGATCATTGATTTCTTGTCGCCGGGCAGCGGCATTATTAATCAGATCATCGCATGGCTCGGATTGGAGAAAATCTACTTTCTCATCCTGCCGGAGTGGTTCAGAACCGTCTACGTTGTATCTGATATATGGTCGACCGCCGGCTATGAAGCGATCATCTATTTGGCTGCAATCTCAGGCATTAGCCCAACGCTGTACGAAGCGGCGAGGGTGGACGGCAGCAGCAGACTGCGCAGCATCTGGCATATTACGATACCGGGCATCTTGCCTACGGTGCTCATCATGTTCATTCTGAAGACGGGCTCGATGATTCGCGTCGGCTATGAAAAAGTGCTGCTGCTCTACACACCAACGACCTATGAGGTAGCAGACGTCTTCTCAACCTTCGTCTATCGCAAAGGCTTGCTGGAGACGAACTACAGCTATGCTGCGGCGGTCGGCATGTTCGAAGCGCTGATTGCTATGATCATGCTGCTAACCGCTAATTTCATCAGTAGAAGGCTAGGAGGGCGCGGCTTATGGTAGGGGAATCGAGAATTACGCTATTTGGCGTGTTCAATGGATTGGTGCTCACGATTGCGGCTTTGGTGACGCTGTATCCGATCGTCTATATATTCGCGATCTCGCTCAGCGGCACGTCCCAGGTCATTCAAGGGAACGTATGGCTGTATCCAATCGACCTGAATTTCAATGCGTATGTGGATGTGCTGAAGGATGCCCGCATTCCGCGTGCCTATCTGAATACGATCTTTTATACGACGCTGGGCACTTCCATTAACCTGCTTGTAACGGCGATTGCCGCATATCCGCTATCGAAGCCTGATTTCCTGTGGCGGAAGTATTGGATGTTCGGGATTGTGCTGACGATGTTCCTCAATCCCGGCATCATTCCGAACTACTTGATCGTCTCCGAGCTTGGCCTGACGGATACGGTCTGGTCGCTGGTCATCCCCAATGCGATCTGGACGATGGAGCTTATTATATTGAAGAGCTTTTATGAGAGCATGTCCTCGCAAATCCGTGAAGCCGCGCTTATTGACGGCGCTTCGGAATACCGGATCTTGTTCAACATCGTCATTCCGCTGTCGAAGCCGGCGCTTGCCTCTATCGGCCTGTTCTACTTCATGGGGCATTGGAACAGCTTCTTTCTGCCGATGATTTATTTGAATGATTCGGATATGTATCCGCTCCAGGTCGTGCTTAGAGATATGCTGATCTTTAATGAAGGCAGCGGGGCGAGCTTGGTGGATGCCTCTGCGCTTGCGCCGCAAGCGAAGAAGAATGCCACAATTGTATTGTCGATGGTGCCGGTATTGCTCATCTATCCGTTTGTGCAGAAGTATTTTGCCAAGGGCGTAATGTTGGGAGCGGAGAAGGGGTAATTCATCTCGATGTAGAAATAGATGGGATACAGCATGAGAAGAAAGGGTGGCCGACAGGATGAAGCGACTATTGAAAAATCAAGGGACCTTCCAGATTTTCTTCGCTATGCTGCTTGTCATCGGAATCATGGTGATCTCCATGTACTATCTCTACAGAAATTCAATCTCGGGCATCTATGACCGGATGACGGAAAACAATTCGTTAGCCGTGAAGGCGATGATCGGCTCCTTCGACAACAACTTCCGATCAATCAACAATCTGATTCATTCCATTCATATGCTGCCCTACAATGTGCTGGAGCCGGGCGAAGACGGGCATGTGGATATGTCGGATGTTTATTTGCTGCAAGACAATCTGTCATCGCTTGTGTCTTCGGTCGACTTTATCGAGGATGCGGTCATCTTCTACGATGATCAGGAACTCGTCATCACATCCACAGGGACGAGCAGCATGACGCAATTTTTCAACCAAAAGTACAAGCATGACCGGTTCAATGCTACCTACTGGCGCACTTATATGAAGGAGAGAAATTCGTTCAAGCTGTTTCAGGGCGATTACTACCGCATTTCTTCGGATACATTCAAAGAAACGACCAAAAAGCTCATGATTGCAGCAGGCGGCAATAAAGTGAGATTGTCCAATAAAAATGTCATGCTGCTTATTAATGAAAAGGCATTCATGAAGCAAGTCAGCCAGAATCTGATGATTCCAGGCGCTTCGCTCATCGTTCTCGATCAGAATCAGCAAGTCGTGTACAGCACCGATTCGGCGCTTAATATGACCGGGATGATGGAAGAGGTTTATTTGAGCTCGACCCAGGAAACCTCGCTGACACGGGAAAATTACGAATATCATTTCTATAAATCGGATTTTAACGAGTTTATCTATATCGAGAAAATTCCGTTCCAGTTCCAGAACATCGATTCCGTCTCGCAGGCGAACCGTCTTATTATGTTTACAGCTATCTTATGCGCCATCTTGCTGTCCATCCTGCTTAGCATCTATCTGAACAAGCCGGTGAAGCGCATCCTGCATCAGCTTGGCGGACGGCATAGCGGTAATGATTTTGCGAAAATTCTTAGCGGGATCAAGCATATGCAAGCGGAGAACGACACGTATAAAAAACAACTGGCTTTTGTCGATGGAGAGGCGCGCAGAGGCATTCTATTGCTGGCGCTGGATCATCGCGAGCTGTCGGCTGAGCATGAATTGCTCATCCAGCGTTATGAAGCGGATTTCTTCCTGAACAAGCAGTTCGTCATGGTCATGTTCCGCTGGAGCGCTCCGGCACAATCGGGGGATGGGACACAAGCATCGGCCGAGTCGATTGCGGAGCTGCTCCGGACGGGGCTGCGTGAGAGGCAGGCTATGGCGAACGTCTACCATGAGCGAGAGCTGCAATTCCTGGCGCTGATTGGCATCAGGGGGGCAAGCGAGCGAGAAACCTTGTTCAAGCTGCTCGGATTGCTGCTCGGACAGCTGCAGCAGGGTGAACTGTCCGGTTATACCGGAATCGCATGCGTAAGCAAGGTATATCCATCGGAGCTTGCTAATTGCAGCAGGGCCTATCAGAGCCTGGCGAATGCCATGGCCTATCGGCATGTGAATGAGCGGGCATCGATCATTGATGCGAGCAAGCTGGAGTATGAATGGAGCATGCCGCTTCCAATCGAGAAGCTGGAGAAGCTGGCCAGCTTCGTGATGAACGGCAAGCTGAAGGAGAGCAAAACAATCGTTACGGAGACGATTCGCGAGACGGCGGAGCGGAATGTGCATCAGCACCAATTCGCTTATATCGCGAAGTCGCTGTTCTATGCCATGGTTCGCCACGCAGCCCCTTCCGCCAACCGGAATGATGAGTTGTACTTGCTTGAAAGTGAGTTTCTCCGCACTGTAGAGTCGGGGGCAAGCCCGGAGAAGCTGGAGCAGCTTCTGCATGATGCGGCGCAGCACATCGTTCATCACAGCGAAGCGGCTGAACCGGCGAGCAAGCTGAACAAGGCTTACGTCTCTCAGTACATCGAACTGAACTATATGCGGAATTTGTATCTGGATCAGCTGGCAGAGGTAACGGGCACTTCGCCTAAGTACTTCTCCAGCTACTTCAAAAAAACGTTCGGCGTCAATTATGTGGAGTACTTGAACAAAGTGCGGCTGTCCCATGCGCGTGAGCTGCTTAAGCATTCCAATTACAGTGTGTCGGAGATCGGAGAGAAGACGGGATATTTGAACTCCTCTACCTTTACGACGACGTTCAAAAAATATTACGGCATCTCGCCGAGTGAATATCGCAAGCAAAAACAAAATACGGGCTGACAAGCATGGGAGGCAAAGAAGATGAAAGCAGTTGCCACGCAGCACGGAAAGATCGTAATCGCCGATATGGCGGTAGCGGAGACGCCGCCGGGCCATGTGCTTATTCGAACGGAATATTCGGCGATCAGTCCCGGCACGGAGATGGGGTTTGTTACTCGCGGCTCAGATACGCTCACCCCGCTAGGCTATAGCGCTGTGGGCATTGTGGAAGACGTGGGCGAAGGCGTAAGCGGCGTGCAACGGGGCCAGCGGCTCGCTTGCTACGGCGTGCCTTATGTTCGACACGCCGAGTGGTTGAATGTGCCGACTAATCTGACGGCCGTCGTGCCTGATCATGTTGATCCGAAGGAAGCGGCCTTTGCGGGACTCGGTGCGATTGCTGTTCATGCGCTGCGCGTAGCGGATCTTCGATTTGGCGAATCAGCGATTGTCGCGGGACTTGGTACGCTTGGCAATCTGATTACGCAGATTGCCAGTGCTGCTGCGATTCGGACCGCCGGCATCGACGTCACCGAAGAACGTGCGGCCATGCTGAGAAGCCAGGGCTATCCGCATATGTATCACGATGCAGCGGAGTTAACCAGCAATCTTAGCGATGCGGCAGGAGCAGGGGGAGCGGACGCGGTATTGTTATGCGCTGGTGGTCCGGGCGAATCGCTGATTAATCAGGCTTTGGAGTGGATTCGGGATCGCGGCAAGGTCATCATTGTCGGTGATCTGTCCATGACGTACTCCAGAGCGCTCATGTTTGCCAAGGAAGCCCAGATTCTGATCTCGCGGGCTGGCGGTCCGGGACGCTACGACAAGCAATATGAATTGGAGAACCGGGATTATCCAAGCGGCCATGTTAGGTGGACGGAAGGCCGCAATATAGCGGAATACATCCGCTTGCTGGGAGAAGGGCGCATCTCGATGAAGCCGTTGATTACAGATATCTATCCGCTAGAGCATGCTTCGGAAGCTTACGATAATTATAGAAGTACGGGGAAGTCAATTGCTACGCTGATTCGCTACGAAGCGGACGAATCATAAGTAGCGGGCAGTACTGACCATAGTAGGTTAGGAGTTCCTAATCGAAATCGCCAATGTAACCATAAGATAGGAGATGATGTTATTGTCCGGTTCTGTGATCAAGAGTAACGAGACGGTATTGTTTATCGGGGACAGCATAACTGATGCTGCCCGCGACTATCATGACCCGCATAGTCTGGGAAGCGGCTATGCGTTCATGGCGGCCGGTCTGTTCGGCGCTATGTATCCTGAGCTTGGCGTGAAGTTCTTAAACAGAGGTATCTCCGGCAATCGCGTTATCGATCTGGAGGGCCGCTGGCAGGAGGACTGCCTTGCGCTAAAGCCTGACTGGGTTAGTGTCATGATCGGTATTAATGATGCGATGAGACGCTATGACCGTGATCAGCATCTGCCGACAGAGACCTTCATCGGCATCTACCGGAAGCTGCTTCTGAAGACAGTGGAGACCTGCGGATCGAAGCTTATCCTCGTGGAGCCTTTTGTACTCCCTCATGCGGAAATTCACCGGCAATGCCGTGAGGATCTCGATCCGAAGATTCATGCGATTCGCAATCTGGCGGAGGAGGTAGGGGCTATCTATGTGCCGCTGGACGGCTTGTTCGCGCAAGCGAGAGCAAGAGCCCCCATTGAATATTGGGCGCCGGATGGCGTCCATCCTACACCGGCCGGACATGCGTTAATGGCTAGAGCTTGGCTTCAAGCGGTTGGAGCCAGCGGCCCCCTCTGAGTGCTTGCATGACTGTGAACGCAGCTGTACAATAGATTACCACGTACCGTTCGAACGGCGCGGTCATGCAGACAGATTCAGGAGGGAAGAAACCAATGAGTGGATTCACATTAGAAACACCCTTTTCTATGAAAGGACTCCAGCTTCGCAACCGCACAGTTATGGCACCGATGTGTCAATACAGCGTTACGAAGAAGGACGGGATCGCCAATGAGTGGCATTACTTGCACTATACATCCCGTGCGCTAGGAGGCATTGGCCTTATCATCGTGGAGATGACGAATGTCGAGCCTGACGGCCGGATTTCCGACCAATGTCTGGGCTTGTGGTCCGATGACCACATTCCGGCGCTGAAGCGTATTGTGGACGCTGCGCACGCGCATGGCGCCAAGATCGGCATCCAGATCGCGCATGCAGGACGGAAAGCGCAGGATGCCGCACAGCCTGTAGCGCCATCGGCTATCGCTTTCGACGAGACGTACAAACAACCGCGCGCTCTGACGACGGATGAAGTCAAGGATATGGTCAAGAAATTTGGCGACGCCACCCGCAGAGCGGTAGAGGCAGGGTTCGATACGATCGAGCTGCATGGCGCGCATGGCTATCTAATGCACCAATTCCATTCGCCGCGCACGAATACGCGCGACGATGAATACGGACAAGACCTGACGTTATTCGGCCGAGAGGTCATTGCTGAAGTGAAGAAGCATATGCCGGAAGATATGCCGTTATTATTACGCATCTCTGCGCTCGAATACGTCGAGGACGGCTATGGCATCGATTACGGTATCGAGCTATGCCGCACCTATCTGGAAGCGGGCGTCGACCTGCTTCATATCTCGACGGGCGGTGAAGGTACGCCGACACCTGCCAAGCGGCCGAAGGTAGAGCCGGGCTTCCAGTTGGAAGCTGCACATGCGGTGAAGGTGGCGCTGGGCGTTCCCGTAATCGCTGTCGGCATGCTGGACGATCCTCACTTCGCGGCTGAGGTGCTCGCGACAGGCAAGTCCGATCTGGTCGCGATTGGCCGCGGATTATTGCGCGACCCGTATTGGGCCATTCATGCGATCAAGGAAACGGGAGGCGACTTCCGCGCGCATGTGCCGACAGCCTATATCCGTGGTTACTAAGCTTCGATTATGAATTTAGGAGCTGGCTGCTCGTCCACATGACGAGCGGGCCGGCTCTTTTTTTGCTCGCGCGGGATCTCCTCTTTGCCACTAGACTATTTGGATTAATTGTGAGAATCTTAACCTAAGAACTGGAGGGATCGTTCATGAAGGGACAAGGCATACTGATATCGGCATTCGCATTTGCGCTGGTCATTGCTGTATTTGCAGTCATCAATGTGGATCAAGTGCAAGTTAACTTTCTATTCGCCAAGACGAATACGCCGCTTATTCTGGTTATTCTGGTATCGACATTGCTTGGCGGTCTGACGGTAGGCTTGTTCGGCATGCTGCGCATTTATAAGCTGCAGAAGACGGTTAAGTCACTGGAGAAGCGTATCGCCGAGCAGCCAGACGCATCGGATAAGTTCGAAGCGAGCTTCGCATACGACGCGAAGGAGAATGAAGCTTCCGAGGAACAGCCGGAGAGCCAGCCGGATGGAGAAGACGAGAGCAAACGCTAGGGTGTGAGAGCATGAAAGCCATCTATACATATGCAAGACATGAGGATGAAGCGGAGTTATGTGGGCTAGAGCTTCACTCTATGTTCGGTGACGAGGCGGCTATCGGTCACGGCATCGTATCGTCGGCAAGCGAAGTCTCGCCGTCTGTGAACAGAAGTCCATTCTTCAAGCGACGCATCGAGGTTATCGAGGAAGCGGCGAGCATGTCGGAACTGACCAAGCGTCTGGCCCTGCTCCAGCCTATCAGCGGAACTTTCAAAGTGCTGTATACGGAAGGAGACGAGCATCACGCTTATGAAGAGCGGCGAATGCTGGAGAGAATGGCGGGTTCGGTGCTGAAGGGGCAAGCGGAGATGCGCAGGCCGGACAAGCTCTTCGGGCTGATCCGGTATAAGGGAAGCTGGCTGTTCGGTCCTTGCGAGGACGCTGAATCGCATTGGCTGAAGCATCAGGGTAAGCCCCAGAACTATTCCACCGCGCTTCCTACCCGCGCTGCGAGAGCGATCGTGAACATTGCTGCCGGGGAGCAAAGTCTACAGTCCCTGCACATGATCGATCCATGCTGCGGCATGGGAACAGTACTGATCGAAGCGATGTCGATGGGCATCGCAATCGATGGCATTGACCGGAATCCGCTTGCAGTGCGGGGAGCGAGGTTGAACCTGTCCCACTTCGGCTATCCGAATACGGTAAGGCTGGGTGATATGCGGGATGAGACGAAGCGCTATGACGCGGCAATCGTGGACATGCCTTATAATCTATGCTCCGTCTTGCCGGAGGAGGAGTCGCTGGATATGCTGCGCGCGGTGCGCAGAATAGCAGGTCTGGCGGTAATCGTCACCACGGAAGACATAACGGAGCGTTTCAAAAAAGCGAATTTCCGGTTAAGGAATCAGGTAAGGCTGACGAAAGGCTCTTTTACACGATATGTAAGTGTAGTAGAATAGAATGGATTGGAGCATAAAGCGAGGTGAACCCTATGTCTACGAATGAACAAAACGAAGCTCAGCCATCCAAGGCGCTAAGTCAGGCCGAGCGTGCCAAGCAATTGCTGGCTCAGAAGAAACAAGCTGCATCTGGCGGCAAGCCAGGCCAGAAACACCTATCTACGGGGACTCAGGAACTGAAGAGCCAGAACACCAAAAAGGTTAACAACCAGCGCAAAAAAATGGGCGTATAACACGCAATATCACCTGAACGGGACGTCAGCCGCGTATGCGGATGGCGTTCTTTTTATATTCGCGGATTCGCATCTCGCCGAATGGGTGAATAGGATATAGCCTAATCTGTCGTGTGAACGCTATCAATGGCATACACGCATGGGTAATAACGATATTGGGACGTATAGCCGGGTTACAGGTGTGGTCGGAACTGACAGCGAATTTCAAGAATGATTATCCCGGAGTCCCCGCATAATGAGGATAACGATTCACATCGATTATTCACTGGAGGGATTCTCTATGGCAGCCAATACATCGTCGCTCCGCGTCTATCTGCTTGCCGGAGTAAAGACAACCCCTTGCGCCTTTAACGAATGCCAAGCCAGGCTTACTGAGCAGCTGCACTCTGAGGGAATCGAGCATACGATCCAAGTGCTGTTTCCCTATGGAGATGCCAGCCGAAGCTTGATGAGACAACTGCTCGAGGTCAAGACGGATTTGTCCAACCGGATGCGGGCAGGCCGAATCGGCGGCAAATATGTATGGCAGCAGATCAAGGATACCGTCAAAGGTGAGAAGGCGCTGTTCATCGGTCACAGCGGAGGCGGCGCCGCAGCCTATCAGGCCGCTCGAATGCTGGAAGAGGAAGGAACGGTACGGGATTTCCGTGTTGTACAGGTGGGATCGCCTCGCACGCCGATTCACCCAACTTTGAGGGAACGCGTAAGTTATTTTCACTCCATTGACAGCTTGGGCAAGCTGAATGATCCCATCAGCCGAATTGGCAGCTGGGGCGGCTGGACAAGGTCAGGACGAACGATGCCCACCTGGAATAGGCACAAGTATGCACCAGGGTATGTTGAAGGCATTCCGACTGTAGGCGGTCATGCCGATTACTTCCGCAATACGGAGCCGTTCATGGACATGGAGGCGGTATGCAATCTGGATAAGACGATCGGACGGGTGCGGGCGTGGTTGAAAGAATGGTTGTAATCCATTAGACTGGAAGATAAGCATCATTACCAGAAACGATTGCTTCGGCAGTTGGTTGGAAGAGGTGGTTATCTTATGGCTAATACACATACGTTCTCCAAGGGCGAGGAGATTGCTAATGCAATCACACATGGGATTGGAGCGCTGCTCAGCATAGCGGCACTCGTGCTGCTTATCGTCTTTGCATCGCTGAAGGGTACGGCTATGCATGTCGTCAGCTTCACGATCTATGGCTCCGCCATGCTGCTGCTTTATTTGGCTTCGACCCTTGTCCATAGCTTTCCCGTGGGAAAGGCCAAGCGTGTATTCGAGTCGCTTGACCATTCATTCATCTATGTCTTTATTGCGGGCACTTATACGCCTATTCTGTTCCATATCGTTCAAGGCGCGCTTGGCTGGGTCTTGTTCGGCATCGTATGGGGGATTGCCATCGTCGGAACGGTATTCAAGTCGATTTTTCCGTCCAGATATCTGTTCACCTCGACGATTCTGTATATCGCGATGGGCTGGATTATCGTATTCGCATGGAAGCCGTTAACTACGCATCTGGCGCCAGGCGGACTTCAATTGCTCATAACTGGCGGCATTCTGTATACGGCAGGGACCATCTTCTATATGTGGCGCAGCTTTCCCTATCATCATGCGGTATGGCATCTGTTCGTACTGGCGGGATCGATTGTTCACTTCTTTGCGATTCTGCTCTACGTACTGCCGGCATAAACACATCTCTTATTCAACCTCAACAGCTGGACACCAGCCCGGAGGCTCGGCACACATCAGTGCTGCGTCTGCGGGCTTTTCTTTGGCCAGATCGGCGAAATAGCCGGATAAGATATGATTGGCGGAGACGGAGCCCATACGGAAGGAGCGCTGCACCTCGCCTTTCACATGCAAATAAAAATATGTGCCTTTGGTTCTGGGCGACTGATAGACGAGCGGAGGCAAATGAGGGACGATATCGAATTCATTCTGGAAACGGAAGTGTACGGGTACGATGTAATTGTAGGCTTGAACGAACTTCGGATCGCCGACTCGCGGGGCGCCAAAAGTGTAGACCATAGGAGCGGAAAACGGTGTGTTCGTAGCAATATCCAGCGCGGCCAGCGTAGCCAAGGCGCCTCCTAGACTATGGCCCGTAATGAAAAGAGGTTTATCATAAGGAAGCTGCCCAAGCAGAGCATGCACTTGGTCACGCGCAGACATATAAATATCGGTAAACCCTTTATGCGTCAGCCCGGCATTGCGGACTGGACGATATACAGTTTGATGGGCAATGAAATCGGATACCCAATCGACAGCGGAGCCGGTGCCCCGGAAGGCTAATATGGCGCATTGTTCGGATACAATCAAAAAGCCGAATCGTTCCTGGCGCTGATCATAGGCGTTTGCGGCTGAAAATTCCCCTACCAGACTGTATGTGCGGGGGACTAGGAACAAGCCGTCTTCCTTGTTGTTGAATTGTACGTAAGTCTGTCCGCAAATTGCAGCCATAAATAGCGCGCTACCCAGCTCCGGCTCAATCCCACGAGCATGCTCAGACTCTGACATCATCGTTATCCCTCCGTCACAACCGACTGATGAGATAGTGTATGTCGAGAGCCCAGGATAGGTACCAGCGGAGTCCCAATGAAAAACGTTCCCGAATAAATCACGATTACACGCGATTTTTACGGGAACGCTGAGTGTTGGTATGAGAAGAGTCTGAAGGAGCTGCCGTATGAGAGCGTTTGGACGGCTTCTTTCGTTTGCCATGGAGGCGCGAGCGCCCTTCCTGCGCATCGGAAGCAGAATCGGAATCCGTCAGAAGGGGAGGCCCGCCTTTTTTGTTCAGCAGATCGCCGGTCCAGCCTTTCTTATATAACCAGATGTAGATACCGATTGTAATCGCGAATATACTGATTACCATGGCTGCGAATCCCCAAGGATGATTCTTGAAGGGGAGCTTGTCGAAGTTGCTTCCCATAAGCGAACCTGCAATGGTAGCAGGCAGGAACAGCACGGTGAAAATCGTCAGTGTCTTCATAATGTCATTGCCCCGGAAGCTGGATATGGCGTCATCCATGGAGATGAGCGTATCAATCTCCAGCGCATAATGCTTCAGCAGCGACTCGATGCGCTCCAGCTTATGCGTAATCCGGATGAAAGCTTCTTTCTCCTCCAGCGTATCCGTGAATGATTCTTTGGCTGCGCCGTACACCTCGCGAAGCGGAATGAACAGATGGCTCCAATGCAGAAGATCGTAACGTCTCTCGAAGATGACATCGAGTAAGCCGGTCTGATTACGCTGTCTCATCGTCTTCTCCAGCTCGCCGAGTCTTCGCTCGAATCCGTCTAGTCCATTGTGGAAAGTCTCCAGCAGCACGCCCATCATAATGAAAAAAGCTTCCGGCGCAATCTGGCACTCGTCATATTTCAGCGTATAGCTGCCGGATTGCAGCCTGAGCGGGATGCGCATATCCTCATGCATCGTAATGAGCCGACTTCGGGATAACCAGAAGTGGAATGGCTGCACATCGGATTGATCTTCCGTTACTTGAATCATTAAGGTGCCGCATATAAGCGGGCCAATATCCGGTTGATCGTCCACATAGATATGATTGGTTCGTCTGCCCTGGCATTCATCCAGCCAAATGGCACATTCCGGAAACTCGCCTTTCAATTCGGCAATATGCTCTTCAGCTTGTGTCTGCGTCTCGGACATCGAAGGCTTTGGTTTCGCACGTTTCAGTTCAGGAGAGACTTCGCCTCTTGCGGCGGCCTTCCTGCTCGGGAGCGGCTGCTGATCCAGGGACTCGTATCTGGCTTGCTGAACGACATGCCATTCCCAGCCCGCGGGATAACGAAGCATCCGATGAATCATTCTTCCATCCCCCTTCTCCGTTTTCTCCCATATCTACTCAACATCATACCCCGAATTTGGCTAACCGCACAACCTGTCATTCCCGATCTGACGCTATTTGTCAAATTTCTGCCTCAAACGACATATTCGACTGATTCCTAACCGCATTGGGCATACCATCTTTAGGGACAATCACTTCAAAAGAAGGGAAGCGGACGATCTTCATGGCCAAAAAAATTGGATTATTCGAAAGGCAGCAGGATGTCATAGCGGCAATCGGGGAGCTTGAACAAGCGGGCTTCACACCGGGCGAGATGCTTATTCTAACCAAGGACTGGGAGCATTCCAGACGAATCGAGACGGAGACCGATACCCATGTGGAGGAAATGCGTGAGCTGGAGGAAACAGGTACAAGGGGAGGAGAGCTAAGCTATATGGGCCTAGTAATCAATCCAAGCAATGGCTATCCCAATGTGGCGGGCGGATACGGAATGACTTCATTCCTGGGTTCGGCAGGCGGCGGATGGAATGCCAACTATTCCACTGGAGCGCCCCTTGGTTTTATCGATAATAGCAGTACCCGCGCTTATCAGGCTCTCGGGCTTGACAGCAAGGAGTCGCAGCTTTGCTCGGAAGCCGTAAGAGCGGGGGCGATTGCTTTTATTGTGGAGACGGATGAAAGCAAGTCGTTGCTCGACAAGGATGGCGGCCCTGATCTCTCGAAGCTCGGTATTGCAGAAGCGGCTTTCCGCCGCTGCGGCGCGTACCGGATTGCAGACGGAAGCTAAGAAGGTGGGAGAGAAGATGAAGGAGACGCCTAACGATTCCTTATCTTACGGCAGTGACTATCATTACCTTCCGGTAACATCGCTGGAGAGCGGTGACATTCATGAAGTGGCGCCGGATGTTGCGGGATATACGGTTCAAATCGTGAACATCTGTTTCATCGGAAAGCCGGAGCAAGCGGAATGGGTACTGATCGATGCTGGAATGCCGGGCTCGGCAGATGGTATCATCGCTGCAGCAGAGCGGCGATTCGGGAGTGGCAAAGGGCCGCAAGCGATCATTCTGACGCATGGCCACTTCGACCATGTTGGCGCGATTATTGAGCTAATCAGACATTGGCGTATGCCTGTGTACGCTCATCCTTTTGAGATTCCGTATTTGACCGAACGACAGAGCTATCCTGAGCCTGATGCAAGTGTCGATAGCGGGCTGGTTGCCAAGCTGTCACCTTTGTTCCCGACTCGTCCGATTCAATTAGGCGAATATATTCACCCGCTGCCCGATGATGGGACGATCCCGCATCTGCCCGAGTGGAAATGGCTGCATACCCCTGGACATACGCCAGGGCATATATCGCTATTTCGGGAGCAAGATCATGTATTGATTGCCGGAGATGCTTTTGTCACCGTTAAACAAGAATCGCTGTATAAGGTATTCACACAAGAAAAAGAGATCAGCGGCCCGCCTAAATACCTGACAACCGATTGGGAGCTTGCCCATCAATCTGTCCGCAAGCTGGAGGCGCTGAAGCCGCGTTCTGTCATTACCGGACACGGCATGCCGATGAAGGATGACGAGCTTGCAGCTCAATTGACCCGGCTTGTGGATCGCTTTGCCGAAATTGCCGTCCCTCGCCAAGGGAAATATGTCCACTAACGCAGGCCTCTGCTGTATGCTTTGGTGCGCTAAGCGTATGTAATGGGATGGCCTTCAAAATAAACCATTTGCGCAATGCGTATATGTACGGCCCGATTGTTCTCAAGGGTGAGCTGGATATGATCAACCGCTATACCGGACAACACACCGGATAACAAGCCGGCAGTTGTCATAATGGATACAGCCAGGCTTTTATGCCGCCCGAGATGATCCACAAATACGGGATCAAGGCTGGTTACGTATTGCATCGCTTGCGGGATAGCGGCAGCGGGCTGAATGGGTGTTCCGGCAGCAGGCATGCCGCCTACGTAAGCAGGCTGCACGATGGGAGCCAGATGGGAGACGACTCTTGCCATGGGCGAGGCCGGGTAAGCGGCTGCAAGCTGTTCATGATGGCCTGTCGGACGCTGGGCATAATGCTGCTGATTCATAAGGACAACCTCCTGTCAGATTCTAGGTTCTGCCGGATCACATTGGGGTTGTGCAATATCTCCGCTTTGGGACAGCTTAAGCAGATAATAGCATTCTTCCCGGTACATGTGATTGGGCATAAGCGGATCAATACGGCTGAGCAGCTCTTCGCCTAGCTCCAGCTCTTCCAGTTCTTTCAGAAAGGACATGAACACCTTCATCTCCATATTGACGTCGTTATGGAATTTACCCAATACGGGATAGCGTTCTCGCATCGTGCGGAAGTAACCGACCAGCTCGATCGCTTTCATATAATACTGGGTAAAGTGCTTTTCGAACTTCTGACTTTTCTTGATTAGCCGCTTCTCGACCGCATCCAGATCCATGGCGATTGCTGCAGCATGTCCCGAGGCGTCCTGCAGCCAGAGCAGATCATGATGAAGAGAAGGGAACTGAGGGACTCCTTTTCCCTCCAGCAAGGAGGCTAGAATTCTCGCATACTCTTCCAGTTCATTCACCATATGATTCAGGAAAGTGGGCGTCAAGCCAATCTTGACCTTGCCCTGCAGGGATCGATCCAACAGCTCCAGCTTGAAGGAACGAAGCTGCCCGGTCAGGTTGTCAGCTGCCGCATTCAGCTCGGCCAGGGGAAGCGATTGTTCCCTTGCTTGCGTCAGCAACTGATCGAAATGATGAATGAATCGTGAGGCGGTCTGGATATCCTTTAATTCTACGGGCGATAACGCGTTATAAATGAATCTGGCATGATCGCCCAAAATTTGCAGCCAGAATCGGTGCTCGAACCAAGCTTGTTCATCCATATGTACGATCCCTCCCTTCATTAGCCTATGGGTAGGAAACCTTGTCTTATTCATATTCTGACAGCATGGGAACGGAATTATATTGGGCCTAACCGTACAAATTAATCGGTGTAGACCTCTGAGGGCTGCGGTGCGGCGCTTTCGTTCATCCAATCGTTGTTATCCCAATATAGAATGGGGAGTATTCGTGAGCGATAAGAAGAAATGGGATCTGGCGGCACTAGCCTCCATTCCCCTCATAATGACGCTCGCCAATTCCATGTTAATCCCTGTTCTGCCTCTGATGCAGAAGAAGCTGAACATAACGGCCATTCAATCCAGCCTGATTATTACGGTGTACGCCGCGGTCTCCATTATATGCATCCCGATTGCGGGCTACCTGTCGGATCGTTTTGGCAGAAAGCTCATTATTCTGATCGGTTTAACGATTGCGGCAATCGGAGGTATCATATCAGGATTAGGCGCATGGCTGTTGCAGGAGCAAGGGGCTTATTATGTTATCTTGGGCGGGCGGCTGGTACAGGGTTTAGGAGCAGCGGGAGCATTCCCGATTGTACTTCCTTTGGTCGGAGATATGTTCCGCAGTCAACAACAGATCAGCAGCGGACTCGGCATGATTGAGACATCCAACACATTCGGCAAAGTGCTAAGCCCTATTCTTGGATCGGCTTTAGCGTTGATTGTCTGGTTTATGCCGCTTGCTGTTATTCCACTGTTCTCTGCGATATCCATAATAGCGGTCGCCTATTTTGTTAAGGTGCCCAAGCCGAAGAAGCAGAAGAAGGACAGTCCGCAAGGGTTAGGGGAATTTGTAAAAAATACGAAGGATATTCTGGCGCAAAATCGCTGGCTCTATGGCATATTCGCAATTGGCGGCATCTTGATGTTTGTGATGTTCGGGTTCCTTTATTACTTATCATCCATATTGGAAGAGCATTATCATATAGACGGAATATGGAAGGGGCTCGTGCTGGCGATACCGCTTTGTGCCATCTGCTTATCCTCTTTCATTGCCGGCAGGCTGGTTGGAGAGAACAAGCCGAAGATGAAGTGGTTCTCTGTCATCGGGGCGGTCCTTCTGACAGCGAGTATGCTGACATGCGGGCTTGTGAATACGAAGAGCATCATATTTCTCATATCGGTCATGTTCGCCGGAGGCGTTGGAATCGGATTATCACTGCCAAGCTTGGATGCACTCATAACAGAAGGCGTCGAGAAGGAGCAGCGGGGTACCATTACATCCCTATATAGCAGCATGAGATTTATTGGTGTGGCCGTCGGACCTCTAACAGCTTCCGCTCTCATGAGTCATGAGGAATGGTTGTTTTATCTGTTAGCGGGTGTAGCGTTGATATGCTCCGTGGTTGCCCTGTTCGGAATCAAGCCCGGAAAAGGAAAGGGCAAGAGGAAAAAGGCGGCGGCTTAATTCTCTATTGTAATAAGTAAGAAGAAAGCTGCCTCCTCGGTATAATGCCGAGGAGGCAGCTTTACTTTATGAGGTAGCCGATGTACGTATGCCGATAAAGGGAAGAGGATGTGAGGCATATTCGCCTTGCAGCAAACCTAATATCGTCCGCGCGCCAATCATGGAGTAGACGGTGCCATTGCCGCCGTAACCCAGATTGTAATATACGCCAGGAAGGGCAGGGTCCTCTCCGATAAAGGGAAGATTGTCTTGCGACTCTCCGAAAGTGGCATTCCATCTATATTCAATGGTAAGCGGCCAATCGGGGAATAAGGATTGTATTTTATCCAGAAGCTGCTCGCCTCTTTTTCTGAGGATCTCTTCGCTGTGAACAGGCTGCTCGATCCCTTCATCGAGCCCGCCGGCTATTATGCGACCCTCCTCAGTTGTCCTCATATAGAGATAGGGTCTGGCGGTCTCCCAAATCAGCCATTGTTGATGCCACTGCTTAAGCAGTGGCTCCGGCATAGGTTGTGTGACGATCGAATAAGAGCGGTTCATGCTAGACTGCACCAGCTTACTGCGCAATTCTTCCGGCTCATAGCCGACCGCGCAGACGATGTAGTCGGCATCAATCGTATGGCCGCTTGAAGTATGCAGCCTGTGCCTCCCGTCCGGAAGCTTCTCGTGCCGCACGATGTCGGTATGCTCATGCAGCCGTGCACTGGCCTTGGCTGCTGCATCCGCTAGTGTATTCACGAATTGGAACGGATTCACCTCAGCGTCACCGTGTGTGACGATAGCTCCGGGTTTCTTGAACGGGAAGTGCTTCGCAATCTCATCGGCTGTCCAGAATTCCACATGTAATCCAGCTTCGCTTAGCGCTTCGTACTCTTTTCTCAGCTTGGGGAGATCTTGTTCCGTGGATGCGAAGTAGAGGCTGCTCCGTCTCTTGAAGCCGACAGAAACAGGCAGGCTTGCCGCTGCCTGCTCCAATTCATCGACCGCTTGCAAGCATCTCTTATAGAATAGCTGTGCATTCGTCTTGCCAATCTGGTCGACCAGAGCGCATAACATCGTATCGTTGCAATATTGCAGCATGCCTGTATTGGCTGAGGTGCTTCCTTCCGCAATCTCTCCCCGCTCGACCAGCAGGGTATCCAGACCGGCTGTGGCGAAAGCGTAGGCGCAGTTAATGCCGGACATGCCGCCCCCAATAATGGCAACTTGGGCTGTGGCCGCTTCCTTCAGTGTGGGATAAGGCCTCGAATCCGGCCGTGTAGTCGGCCAATACAGCTGACCTGTGTGAAGTTCCTTCATAGATACACCCTTCCCTGGAAAGCTCTATCCGTAGTATATCCACCGCCGTATATCAGGAATCCCCCTGTTGTCCCAATATGTCCTGCCTGTAGGCAATCGGAGACAAGCCATGCTGCTTCTTGAACTGCTTGGAGAAGTACAAAGCGTCTTGCATGCCGACGGATGCTGCAACCTGCCCCACAGTCAATTCCGGCCGTTCGCGAAGCATCAGCTTCGCCCGATCCAGTCTAAGCCTGAGCAGGAAGGAGACAGGGGAGAGACCGGTCTTCTTCTTGAAGACGCGCGACAGGTAGGCTCGGTTGTAGCCCAGAGAATCGGCCATCGCTTCAATGGACACGGCATGCGTATATTGAGCGGACAAGAAGCGGACAACCCTTTGATGGAGCTGTTCGCCGTGACTTTCTGCTTCTTCTGGATACCGGCTGGCGGCAATGGCCGCCTTGCGGTATGCAGCCATGAGAAGCTGGAGATATCCAGCGGCCTCCAGGTCGGCTGAGTTCCCTTCTCCGCTTAATGCATGAAAGACGCATCGATATAGTGTGGATGCCCGGCGTATGTCGGATAGGCGATTATGCTGTATGTCTCCGGTATCCAATCCAGCTATTGCTGCTAACGCAGTCGCTTCCGTCCCTTTGAATGCAATCCATCTGTAGTGCCAGGGGTCCGCATCGTCCGATTCGTAGCGTATGAGCTGACCGGGCTTGATGAGGAAGGTATGGCCTGATTCCAACTCGTAGCTCTTGCCGTTCAGCTCGAAGATGCCTCGGCCAGATAAGACTAGATGCATCAAATAAAAGTCATACACCTTCGGCCCAAGCAAATGGCCGGGCGCTGTCTGGCTCTCTCCTGAGAACAAAACGCGCAGGGCGGACGGTTCACCGCTATTCTCAATGGCCGGGTTGGATGCGACGCGATAGGTTTCCGGCTTCATAAGGTATTACCCCTTTCCGGGATGCTGTAATCCGAGGTCGTTTTTTTCATCTTATCATGCTTCATTGGTGGCGGGAAAGTCACATAAATCCATATGTTGCAACCATTCCGCCATTTCCCTTCCAGCGCACTTCCACTATACTAAGGCTAATGAGAGTAGAGGATTCATTCCACCAGCAAAGGAACGTGAAGCGAATGGCTAATATAGAAGCTCTTAAAACCCAATTCATCGAACACTATGGCGGACAACCGTCGGATATTGAAGTTTTCCATGCGCCCGGGAGAGTCAATCTGATCGGCGAGCATACGGACTATAATGGAGGCTACGTGTTCCCGGCGGCGCTTACCTTTGGCACGACATTATTAATCCGGGGCAGAGGGGACCGGAGCCTGGGTCTGGCTTCGACCAACTTCCCGTTATCGAAGCGGCTTTCCATTGACTCCGTCAGTTATGACCAAGCGGATGAATGGATGAACTACCCGAAGGGAATTGTCCATGAGCTGCTCAGCCAAGGCATCGTGTTCAGCCAAGGGTATGATCTGCTCTATCACGGCGAGATTCCTAACGGATCAGGCTTGTCCTCCTCCGCATCTATTGAAGTGGTAACGGCGTATGCGCTGCTGTCCATGGAAGGCTTGCCTCTGAACAAAACAAAAATTGCATTATTGTCCCAAAAATCGGAGAATGAGTTCAATGGCGTCAAATGCGGCATCATGGATCAGTTCGCTGTCGCGAACGGGCTGCGCGACCATGCGATGCTACTGATGTGCGATACGTTAAAGGTAGAACAGGTGCCTTTCCGCACGGAGGGCTACTGTCTGATTATCGCCAATACAAACAAGCGCAGAGGCCTCGCTGATTCCAAATATAATGAAC
This sequence comes from Paenibacillus sp. J31R120, assembly GCF_056269225.1. Taxonomy (NCBI): domain Bacteria; kingdom Bacillati; phylum Bacillota; class Bacilli; order Caryophanales; family Paenibacillaceae; genus Paenibacillus; species Paenibacillus sp. J31R120. Next base: position 588,596 of record NZ_JBWDNN010000004.1, read on the forward strand.
GGCGCGCCGAGTGCGAGCGGGCAGTGGAGGAGCTTCGTGCGGTGCATGCAGGTCTGGAACTGCTCGGCCAGCTAAGCACGGAGCAATTCAATGCCAGCAAGCATCTGATTCAAGACGAGACCGTCAGAAGACGTGCGCAGCATGTGGTGGAGGAGAACGAGCGCGTGCTTCAGTCGGTGAAGGCGCTGAATGATGGGGATCTGGAGCGCTTCGGCCAGCTCATGTATGCCTCTCATCAGTCCTTGCGCGATTTGTACGAGGTGACAGGCTCTGAGCTCGACGCGCTTGTAGATGCCGCTCGCGAAGTGCCGGGCGTAGTCGGGTCCCGTATGACCGGAGCGGGCTTCGGCGGCTGTACCGTCTCGCTTGTTCAAGAGGATAGCGCGGCCCTGTTCCAGGAAGAAGTCGGCCGTCTATATACGGAGGCTACCGGCCTCAAGGCGGAGTTCTATGTATGCAGCATCGGCAATGGTGTCGAGCGGTTGGAAGCTTGATTCGCTTGTCGTCAATATGAACAAGGAGTTGGTGAGATGGCAGTATTAGTAACGGGAGGAGCAGGGTATATCGGCTCCCATACGGTCGCCGCGCTGCTCGAACGCGGTGAGGACATCGTTGTGCTCGATAATTTGCAGCAAGGGCATAAGGAGGCGCTGCTTGGCGGCAAGCTCTACGTCGGCGACTTGCGTGATGCAGAGGTGCTGGATCGGGTTTTCACAGAAAACGAGATCGATGCGGTCATTCATTTTGCCGCTAACTCACTGGTCGGGGAGAGCATGAAGCAGCCGGGGAAGTATTATCACAATAATGTGTACGGAACCTTATGTCTGCTTGAGAAGATGAATGAATACAGCGTTAAGAAGATTGTATTCTCGTCGACAGCAGCAACATACGGAGAGCCGGAGCAAGTCCCGATTGACGAGTATGACCGGACATTGCCGACGAATGCTTACGGAGAGACCAAGCTGGCGATGGAGAAAATGATGAAATGGTTCGATACGGCTCATGAGATCAAATATATCTCCCTGCGTTACTTCAATGCCGCCGGGGCTCATGAAAGCGGCAAGATCGGGGAGGATCACCGGCCGGAGACGCATCTGGTACCGATCGTACTGGAAGCAGCGCTCGGCAAGCGTCCTCATATCTCCGTATTCGGCGACGATTACGATACTGCGGATGGCACATGCATTCGTGATTATATCCATGTCAGCGATCTGGCGGATGCCCATGTGCTGGCGGTCGATCGTCTGCGGACGGGCGCTGACAGCTCCGTGTACAATTTGGGCAACGGTCAAGGCTTCTCCGTCAAAGAAGTAATTGAAATCGCGCGAACGGTTACCGGGAAGGAAATTCCGGCGGTCATTGAGCCGCGCCGCGCAGGGGACCCAGCCGTATTAGTGGCGTCTTCGCAGCGTGCGCGGACGGAGCTGGGGTGGAAGCCAAGCCGCAGCGAGCTTAAGCATATCATCACAAGCGCATGGAACTGGCATGTGTCGCGCCCGAATGGCTATGAGGGCTAAGAGGCATCTGCCCGCACCTGCGTAAGAGGAGCTGGACAGCATGAGTATCGCCACGCAAGCGACGCCTTCTAACGAAGAAGCGTTGCTGTTGATCGAACGATTATTGGCGTTCGCGCAGCAACAGGAGTTGCTGCATGAGCTGGATTTATCCTATGGACGCAATGCCCTGCTCGATTTGTTCGGATTTGACGAACCCTATGGGGCAGCGGTCCCTGATGAGAGGACGGATAACGCCTCCGAGCTGCTGGAGCCGCTGCTGGATTACGGCTGCTCGATCGGGCTGGTGCCGGACTGGACGACGACGCAGCGGGATTTGCTGGATGCGCGTATTATGGGGCTGCTAATGCCAAGGCCATCGGAAACGGCGGCGCGCTTCCGTGAGCGAGCGGAGCGTGAAGGGCTGTCAAGTGCGACGAGTGCCTTCTACCGGATGAACATTGCGAGCAATTATATACGTATGGATCGCATCGCCCGCAATCTGTACTGGCAGCACGACACTTCTTACGGAAGCCTGGAGATGACGATCAATTTGTCAAAGCCGGAGAAGGACCCGCAAGAAATCGCCAAGCTGAGAGCGATGCCTCAGAGTCATTATCCGAGCTGCCTTCTATGTGCGAATAATGTAGGTTACACCGGGCGAATCGACCATCCGGCAAGACAGAATCTGAGAGTGTTGCCGCTCCAGCTCGGTGGCGAGGACTGGTACTTTCAATATTCCCCCTATGTCTATTACAACGAGCACAGCATCGTGTTGAAAGCGGCGCATGAGCCGATGTCGATTTCTCATGACACTTTTGTGAGGCTGCTTGATTTTGTAGAGCAGTTCCCTCACTACTTTATTGGCTCGAACGCCGATCTGCCCATCGTAGGAGGCTCCATTCTAAGCCATGATCACTTCCAGGCTGGACGGCATGAATTCCCGATGGAAACGGCGAATGTAGAGGCCGTGTTCACGGCTGCCGCTTGTCCTGGTGTATCGATCGGCATCGTAGAGTGGCCCATGTCGGTCATCCGTCTGAACGGGGCTTCCCGATCAGCGGTGCTGGAAGCGGCAAATGAGATTCTGGATGCTTGGAGAGGCTACAGTGATGAAGCTGCCGAGGTGCTGGCATGGACAGAGTATGAAGGCGGGAGGCGTGAGGCACATAATACGGTAACGCCAATTGCGCGTCTTCGGGATAACGGCGAATATGAGCTGGATCTGGTCCTGCGAAACAATCGGACCAGCCCCGAGCATCCGGATGGCATCTTCCATCCTCATCGGAACCTGCATCACATCAAGAAGGAAAACATTGGACTTATCGAGGTTATGGGTTTGGCAGTGCTTCCGGGCAGGCTGAGCGAAGAACTGAAAAGCTTGTCCTTGTATCTGACGCCGGATGCTGTAGAGGATATAGAGAGACTTGGTCAGACCGGTCATCCGCTGCACAAGCACGGGGAGTGGCTGGCGTCACTGGCGGAGAATCATGGTACCGCAAATTCAGTTGCGCAAGCATGGGCGATCATGCAGCATGAAACCGGAGAACGATTCCTTAACGTGTTGACGGATGCGGGTGTATTCAAGCGTACAGAGCAGGGCAGAGCGTCCTTCCATCAATTTCTTGCTTCGGTGGGAGCAAGTCCAAAATGAATAGCAAACCTTCCTGAAAATCGGCAATGCGATGAACGGGAAGGTTCTTTGTTGTGTTTTTTCATGAATTATGGTATTTTTTATATAATAAATATTGTTTTTAGAATTAATAAATTTTAATGAAGCTAGCTCATAATGGAGGGATAGAAATGCCAGAAAAAATGCTGCCGCTCGACGAATTTTTGCAGCTCAGCTCAGACGAGCAGGTGGAGAAGCTGAAGCGCTGGAAGATGGATTACACGTTGAAAGATATTCGGGAGGCCTGGAACTTCAAGCATTCCGCGCAATACTACATGTTGTTGAAGAAACTTAGAATCTATGAGCGTGTTGTGAATAAATCAGACAAGTTCTACCCTGCGCAAGAAAACTTGAACCAGCGCCCGGGTCATGTTGATGAACGCGGCTGGCGCGGCGGCAGCTATGGCGCGAAGCTTCCTTCCGATTCATTCGACTACCAGCTTAACACGACGTTGACCGGCCCTGAACTAGCCGACAAGCTGGAGAGATTGGCGCACTTCCTGAAGGGCGAACGCAAGGATATCTCTATCAAGCTGTCTATTGAAGCGGTGGAGACGGAGAAGAATGAAGATTCGGAAACACAGGAGTAATGGAGCAATAGGAGAAAGAACCGGAATCGTCTTGAACGATCCCGGTTCTTTTTTGTCGAATAATGATAATTAATGGTTTGGAATGGCAAAATATACGATATATTACTTCTATTGAATCTGTTTACTTTTTACGCAGCTTGCCTAGCTCCGATACCAGTGCTTCAACTTCACTAATGCTGAATCTTTCCTTCGCATTTACGATATCGTACAGTTCCTTTATATCCTCGTATTGGTCTACGTTGAAGTTGGAGGCTTGCATGGCGGCGCCTGACGCCATTCTTAGCTTGGTCTTGATTGCTTCGATCATGATTTCGACGTTTTCTTGGGTGTGCTGATCCAGGTTGCTCATATGATTCGCCCCTTTCCTTGGGTGTTGGCTCCCGTCATTGTATCACGACTGGGGAGGGGATCGCCACAAATTGAAGACAAGGGCAATATTCGGTACAATAGACGGTATTGGGAAAGAGTACGGAAACGGGTGAAGAGTAAGGTGCGGATGACGGAGCAGTCGATTGGAAAAGGCCCAGCGAGGAGATCTCGGTCGAGAGGGAAGAGCAAGGAAGCGGAAGCCGATACGCTGGCAATACGGGATGCAGACGGGTTATCGGAGTTTATGGCTTCGATTGCACGGCGGGAGCCTGATCCTGACCGAATATTGTTTATCTGCATAGGGACCGACCGGTCGACCGGAGATGCCTTCGGTCCGCTGCTGGGCTCGATGCTGAAGGAGCAAGGCTGGAAGCATGTGATCGGCACGCTGGAGGAACCCTGCGACGCTCATGCAGTGGAATCGGCTGTATGCCGAGCAGCTGTTCTGCAAGGCAGCGACAAGCTGACGCTGATTGCCGTTGACGCTTGCCTTGGCAAGCCGCAATCGGTAGGAGGCTTTATCACCCGGGAGGGATCGTTGCAGCCGGGAGCGGCGACGGGACGAAGACTTCCCGCTGTAGGCAATTACAGCATCGCCGGTGTTGTCAATTTGAACGGAGTGAAGGCGTACGGGATGCTGCAGACGACATCGCTGCATCTGGTCATGGGCATGGCGAAGCAAGCGGCAAGGGCGATCCGTGAAGCATGGTTGGCGGAAGCCAATAACGGGTAGTGGGATTCAAACCGATAAGGGGGCTTGATCAAGATGGAACAGAATGAAAAAACGGGCGGCCACAGCCAATCAATCGCGCAGGAAACGGCAGTAATCGAAAACGGCGTCAAGCTGGCTTACTATGATTCGAAGGAGTCGCATGGGCTGGACACGGCGCTCGTACTGCTGCACGGCTATTGCGGCAGTTCCGCTTATTGGGCGAAGATTGTGGACGAACTGGCGGCGTCTATCCGGGTAGTGGCGCCTGACGCGAGAGGCCATGGTCGAAGCTCCGCCCCGGAGGAAGAAGTGTACGGGATGGAGCTGTTCGCAGACGATCTGGCCGGTCTGCTTGATATATTATCCATTCACCGTGCGATCGTGCTGGGCCATTCGCTTGGCGGCTATATTGCGCTCGCTTTCGCGGAACGGCATGGGGACAGACTGTCCGCATTTGGACTGGTTCATTCCACTCCGCTGCCGGATAGCGAGGCTGCCCGTGCCAATCGGGACAAGGCTGTCGCTTCGCTTCAGGAGAGCGGTGTAGAAGCGTTCGTGGACGGCCTGATTCCGAAGCTGTTCGCCAAGGATCGACTGGAGGGCATGGGGCCGGAGGTAGCCTGGTGCAAGGGAATCGGCTACGTCACAGCACAGCACGGTGCCATCGCGACAGCCAAGGGGATGAAGACAAGAGCGGACCGCAGCGCGGTGATCACTGGCTCCGGCCTTCCGGTGCTGCTGGTGGCAGGTGCCCAAGACGGAGTAATCCCGGCGGAGAGCACCTTCTCCGCCGTTAACGGAGAGACGAGAAAGGTCGAGCTGGAGCAGGCGGGCCATATGAGCATGATGGAATGCGCACCGCAGCTTGCGGAAGAGATGGCTTCTTTCGTAAGGTCGATATAGGAATAAGTAAGGGCGAGGGGGGACGCGGCCTATGTTCCAACGTGATTATTTCATGAGAATGATTAGTCAGATGACAGAAGCGTTAGGGCAAGTGCTTGGCTTGCGCAAGCAGATGAAGCAGGAGGAAGCGCTGCTTGTGCTGGACGATCTCTTGGACAAGCACTTTCGGCTTAGCAGCAAGCTGATCCGATCCTTGTCCGATGAGGATCTGATCAAAGTGATGACGACCAACGGTGTGATCGATACCGACCATCTTCAGGCCATTGCCATACTGATGAAGCAAGAGGGGCTGCTTCACGGGGAGCTCGGACGGGAGACGGAGTGCTACGGGATGTATGTGCGTTCACTCCGGCTCTTCTTACGCTTATCGCTAATGGGGGCGGAGCCGACGATTGTAGAGCCCAGAGAGCAAATTAACGAGCTGCTCGATTTGCTTAGCGTGTATGAGCTGCCCGATTCTGCGAAGCGTCTGCTGATGGAATGGCATGAGGCGGAGGGGCGTTACGATCAGACCGAAAATGTCATGTATGAGCTGCTTGAAGCGAGCGCGATATCGCCGGAGGAAGCCTCCGAGACGTATCGCAGGCTGCTGGAGCAGAGCGACGAGGCTTTGGCAGCGGGGGGACTTCCGAGAGAAGAGATCCGTCAAGGCATGGCCGATCTGCAATCGGCATTGAAAGCATAAGGCAACGAGGGAGTGACCAGTCAAGCATGACGGAACAATGGCAACAGGATATCGAAAGCTGGATCAGAAAGGGACAACTGTTGCAAGCGACGCTTAGCTCGCCGCGGGGAGGCGGGGAAACGACGGCTCCCCGGACGGTCGTACGGCCTGTGAGGCTCAAGGAAGGGCTGCGTTATCAGTTCGAGTCTCATTATACGAATAAAGTGCTGCATCACAACTTGGACGAGGATGAGACGGTATCGCGATTGATTGAGATTGTCGGCCCTCTGTACCGGCAAGGCTTGGTGAAGACGCAGGATGAGGACGTCCAGCTTCTGTTCAGCAAGAAAGGCAAAGCGACCGTACGAAGGACGGCAGTGAGCGGGAGAGACAAGCCCGCGGCACAGGAGCATAACCGGAAGAAGCAGCGTATCCTGGAGGAAGGCAAGCCTGCTCCTTTCCTGGTAGAGCTGGGCATTATGACAGAGGATGGCCGAGTGCATGCGAAGAAGCAGGATAAGTACCGCCAGATCAACCGCTTCCTGGAGATGGTGACGGATGTGCTGGACGCGCTTCCGCGGGACCGCCAGCTGAAGATTGTCGACTTCGGCTGCGGGAAGTCATATCTGACGTTCGCCCTGTATCATCTTCTTGCGGTAGAGCAGGGACGCGATATCTCCGTTATCGGGCTTGATCTGAAGGAAGACGTAATCGCCTTCTGCTCCAATCTGGCTGATAAGCTTGGGTATGACAGGCTGAATTTTCTCGTTGGGGATATTGCGGAATATGAAGGTCTTGAAGCAGCCGATATGGTGGTAACCTTGCATGCATGCGATACGGCAACGGATGCGGCTTTGGCGAAGGCGGTAGGCTGGGGAGCCTCTGTCATTATGTCTGTGCCATGCTGCCAGCATGAGCTGTTCCGTCAAGTGGAGAGTGATGTGATGGCCCCGCTGTTGTCGCAAGGGCTGCTGAAGGAGCGCTTCTCGGCTCTGGCAACTGATGCCATCCGTGGGAACCTGCTGGAGGTGCTCGGCTATAAGGTGAGTATGCTGGAATTCGTGGACCCTGAGCATACCCCGAAAAACCTGCTTATTCGAGCTGTAGCGACTCCGCACAAAGAACTATCGCTAGCAAAGTGGAAGCAATATGAAAGTTTCAGAGACTTTCTGCATCTGTCTCCAGCACTAGAGAGCATGTTATCCCATCATTGGCCGGACGCAGAAAAGAATTCCGTGAAATCGACGAAATAGCCAATTGTCGATAGGAATAACATTTGTTACAATGGAAGAAGATGGCTACCAAATGAATGGGTGAACCGTATTGGAATGGATGATTTGGTTAGACTTTAGTACGTTTGCGGTGCTTCTGGGCCTTTTTTTATATTTATTCTCATCAAGCTCAGTCACGGTTCTGCACCGAATCTATCTTTTCTTGCATATCGTCTTCATGCTGTGGCCCCTGTTTCAATTTGCCTCGCAGACGACGACAATGGTCAGCTATAGGCTTTTTTACCTATCTGCATCTTATATAGGTCTTTCGTTGCTTGGTATTGGCTGGTTTGCTTTTATTCTCTTTTTGACAGGACAGTACTACATCATTCGGAAGAGTCGCTTACTTCTGCTATCGATACCGGCACTTGTGTCGGTTATTGTCGTTATATGGAATCCGGACGGCGGATTCCTTGACATTAACCAATCTGTGGAACCGCTTAAACAGCTTCAGCACGGCTCGCTTTATTGGGTGATGATTATCCAGCTTGTGCTGTATTTATCGGTTTCTCTTGTCATTCTGCTGTACAAGCTGGGAAGAAAAGATGATTCCGTCAGACAGCGCAAGATGGTCAGAACCGCACTGAACAGCGTGTTTGTGCTTTCGTTTTTCTCCATTACGGACTTCTTCGTCAATGTGGCTTATATTGATTATTTTGCGCGCTACATTCCACTAATTTCTGTAGGGATGACTGTAACCGCCATCTATATTGTTCATGCCATCAGCCGGAACAAGGTGTTCGATATCATTCAGATCGTCCAGAAGGACGTCATGAACACGATGTCTATGGGCATTATCGTCATGGACGAGAACGATACGATTATTGAGGTCAATAAGGTAATTAAGCCGATTCTTCGTATCCGGATCGGGGACAGTTTCAATCCCGATGCGCTTGCGTCGCAGTTCAAGAGCGAGACCGCCCGGCAGCTGCATGCTTTTTTTGAAGCGCAGCGTGTGCGGCCAATGGAGCGGCTGGAAATCGAGCTGTCCCTTGATATGAACCATATTCGCCACGTCATTGTCCAATCGGCGCCGATTCTGAACCAGAAGAAGCGAATTGTAGGGCGTGTGCTTACCTTCCATGATGTGACGGAGCTGCGCATGCTGGTCGAGGAGACGAATAATCAGAACGAGCTGCTCCAGGAGAGGAACCGCGAGCTTCTGATTATGCAGGACGAGCTGTACCAGGCGAACCGGAAGCTGGAGCATATGGCGATTACGGATGGTCTCACGGGCTGCTACAACCGCAGATATTTACTGCAGCAGCTGGAAGGCGAGGTCGTCAACAATATCCGATACGGCATTCCGTTTTCGATTTTCATCTTCGACCTGGATTATTTCAAAACAATCAATGACCGGTTCGGCCATCTGATCGGCGATGAGGTGCTCTGCAGCACGGTCGATGCGGTACGAAGCGCCTTGCGGCTGACCGATGTGCTGGCCCGGTTCGGAGGCGAAGAATTCACGGTCTACCTCCCGCATACGAACCGGGAGCAGGCGGATGTCATCGCCGAGCAGGTGAAGTCCGCAGTAGAGAAGAACCTGGTGTCTACCGGGGTGGGCGATGCATCGGTTGCGGTCACTATCAGTATGGGCGTGATTTCGATTGAACAATTTGATTCGTCGGACTTGGATAATCCGAAGGCCTTCCTCCGCGAGCTGATGGCTCAAGCCGATGCTGCGCTCTATGAAGCGAAGTACAGTGGACGCAACCGTATCGTTAAGCGCAAATTAGCATAAAGTCCCGACGTGATGTACGGGATTTTTTGCGTAGCGGAGGGCGTTCAGCTCAGGGTAAAAGTTTCCATATCATAGTTACCTGCTCCTTACATAGTAAGAAAGGTCACAGTCTGTTAATATAGTTTTATCTGGCTGCAAGTGCAAAGTTTTGTTTAAAAGGCGGGAACAAATCAATGAGAAAAGTGCAACTTGGAATGGTCAAGCCTGGAGACAAGGTTGCAAAATCCATCTTCCAAGATAACGGCAATGTTCTTCTTGGTGAGGGTGTAGAGCTGAATGAGCGTTATATTCAGCGCTTGGAAAATTTGGGCATTGATTTCTTGTATATTGAGGACGGGAACACGACTGACATCGTGCCGGAGGATACCATCCGGGACGAAACGCGTTCGAATGCGGTTAATGTCATATATAAAACGATGAATTCCTTCAAGGAAGAAATCGTCACGAGGGGCCGGACGATCGCTCCGGATATGGGGCGCAACTTCCGCGCTGTATTCGGCAGCATCATGCAAGACCTGGCTACACGGCCGAATATGCTGGTGAATCTGTCAAGCATACATTCCAGGGATGCGTATCTGTTCCAGCATTCATTCAACGTGGCGGTGCTGGCCGGAATTATGGGCATCGCAAAAGGGTTTAACCGGAATCAGCTGGAGGAACTCGGAATCGGGGCACTGCTCTTCGATATCGGGATGACGAAGATGCCGCAAAGCCTGCTCACGCAGACGGGGCGCTTCACAGCGGAAGATCTGAAAGTTCTCCATACCCACCCCATGGAAGGATTCGATATTTTAAGAAAATATCATGACATCTCCATCGTCTCTGCGCATTGCGCCCTTCAACATCATGAGCGGTATAACGGCTCGGGCTATCCCCGCGGATTAAAGAAAGACGAAATTCACATTTATGCGCAAATCGTCGGTTTGGCTGATACATACGACGCGCTGGTGTCTCCACGACCTCACCGGAAGCGGTATACGACAAGCGAAGCAATTGAATTTCTGTTCGCTGCTGGCGGGACCTTCTTTGATCTGGAATTGATCAAGCTGTTCTGCAGCCATATCTCGGTATACCCGGTGGCGACGACGCTGCTCTTAAGCACGGGGCAAGAGGTGGTTGTCTCGCAAAACAACGAACTGGCGGTGCATCGTCCGCGCGTTCGCGTCATTAAGGAGATGGACGGCAAGCCGCCAGCATCTCCGTATGATATTGAACTGAAGGATACTCCGCATATTACGATCATAAAAGAAATGTAGAACAATCGAGCCTTTCTTGTTCCGGCACATGGGCAGCCGCAACAAGAAAGGCTCGATTGTCGCTTATGCCCTATGGCTTTGATTCTAGTGGCGATTAAGGTAAAATGATGAGAAATAGAGCATGGCCGTAGAAGGAGATTGGACGTTCGTGGATGAGTTCGCACGCATACGATATTGGACCTCGGAGCGGCAGTCGGCTGACTGGCAGCTGGCACGCGGAGTCGCGCTGGGCATCGGAGACGATGCGGCAGTCCTTGATTTTGGCTCCGCGCAGGACGGCATCATAGGCGAGAGAAGGCAATTGCTCGTATCCGATACGATGGTGGAGCAGATACACTTTGCTGCCCATACGATGCAGGACGAGCATATCGGTTATAAAGCGCTGGCGGCCAATGTCAGCGATATAGCTGCAATGGGCGGGGTGCCGCTGCATGCGGTTGTCTCGGTATGCGTGCCTTCATCCTGCGGGCCGGATCGCATGAAGCGAATCTATGACGGACTGTATGCCTGTGCGCAGCAGTATGATGTAGCGATCGTGGGCGGGGATACGACCTCGTCGCCGGCTCATCTGGTCATCTCGGTATCGCTGACGGGGACGGTGGAAGCGGGCAAGGAAATTGTGCGGTCAGGCGCGTTGCCCGGCGATGCCGTCTTCGTGACGGGACCGGTCGGCATGTCGGCGGCCGGCCTTCATATGCTTCAAGCTGCGGTGTCGGAGGAGCCGAATCGCGCGGCAGTAGACGATCCGGCTTATCGGTCGCTCCTATCTGCCCATCAGCAGCCTGCGCCATCTGTCTTGGCCGGCCGCTTGCTGCTTCGCTCGGGGCTATGTCATTCGCTCAATGATGTGAGTGACGGGCTTGCTAGCGAAGCGTGGGAAATAGCGGAGGCCTCGGGACTGCGGATCGTTCTGGACGAGCACTCTCTGCCCAAGAGCGGAAGTATGAGTGCTTATGCTTCAAGAGCTGGCGTGAATCCGCTGGATTGGATGCTGTATGGCGGTGAGGATTATGTTCTTGTCGGCACGATGGATGCCCGTGGCGAGGCGGCGGTAAAGGCGGAATTCCAGCGGCACGGATTGCCCTTCTATGTGATTGGCAGGACGGAGACAGGGAGTCCGGGAGTGGAGCTGACTCCGCTTTCTCGCGGATGGGATGGAAGCAGCGCTGGTGCAAAGGAAGATAGGCGGCCAAGGATGCCGCTGCCGAAGAGAGGTTTTAATCATTTTGGAACATAAACGGGTGAATAAGATGGAGCAACGAATAACCTACGCCGAATGGCGAATTGGCAGCTTGCAGGAAACGGCGCAGCTTGCGGCCCTGCTGGCAGAGAAGGTGCTGCCGGGTACAGTCATCGCCTTGGACGGCGACCTTGGCGCCGGTAAGACGACGTTCTCTCAGGCGTTCGCCGCTGCAATTGGCGTGCCGGGCATTGTGAACAGCCCGACGTTTACCATTATTAAAGAATACGAGGGTGGTTCTATGCCCTTCTATCATATGGATGTCTATCGAATATCGGTGGAGGAAGCTGACGAGCTTGGACTGGACGATTATTTCTTCGGCTCGGGCGTAACACTGGTCGAGTGGGCGAATCTAATCGAGGAGCTGCTGCCTGCCAGCCGGCTGGAGCTGTATATCGAGCATGCGGGCGGAGAAGAGCGGCTTATTCGCGCGAAGGGCATCGGAGGACCTTATGCCGATTGGTGCGATGAATGGGACAAGATGGGAGCGACGACTTAATGGAACAGACGATACGCGGAACATTCCTTGCGCTGGACACTTCGACGGCTGCTATGGCAGCCGCCATAACGCGGGGCGGAGAGGTGCTGGCGGAGATTGAATCGCTTGCCGAGCGGAATCATTCCGTCCATGTCATTACGCATCTGAAGGATATGCTAAGGGACACTTGTATGCAACAGGAGCATCTCGATGCGATTATAGTGGGGAATGGTCCCGGTTCGTACACGGGGATGCGCATCGCGGTGACGGCAGCGAAGACGCTGGCTTGGACTTGGGAGAAGCCGCTTGTCGGCATCTCCAGTCTGGAGGCGATCGCTTTCGGAGCGCTGCATGCGGGACTCGGAATGGCTTATGGAGAGGCGCTTCCGACAGAGATGCAGGGCAAGCATTGGCTGCTGCCGATTATGGATGCCCGGCGCGGACAAGTATACAGTGCGGGCTTCTCGATGGATACGGAGGAAGGCTGGAGCCGCTGGCTGAACGACGGCGTTCGGATCATGCGAGACTGGACGGATGAATTGACGGCTGCGGCCGAAGCGGAGGCGAAATCCGGCCCATTGACGATTTGGCTGACCGGCGATTTGTCGCTGCACGGTGATTCTGCCACTTCTTTGCTAGAGCGATGCGCGGCTGCGGGTATTGAAGTGCGGCTGCTGCCCCATGTGCTTCGGGGAAGCGCGCTAGCCTATCTCGGCGCGCAGCGTTATGGAAGCGGACTGCTGGAGAATGTGCATAGCTTCACACCGAATTATACGCAGCTGACAGAGGCGGAAGTGAAGTGGAAGGCGAAGGAAGCGGAAGAGGCCAAGCGATGAGCATGGATCCGGACAAGCTGCTGTATCGGGCGATGGAGATGGCCGATATTCCGGCTATTATCGCCATTGAGCAGGAAGCTTTCACTAGCCCCTGGACGGCTGAGGCCTTCATGAACGAGCTGACCAATAATATGTTCGCCAAATACCTGATCATGGAGTATAGAGGTGAATTGCTTGGTTATGGCGGCATGTGGATCATTATGGACGAAGCGCATATTACCAATATTGCGGTGCGCTCTGATCTGCGTGGCAAGGGGCTCGGCCACTTGCTGCTGGAGCAGCTCCAGCGAACGGCGGTGTTCTATGGAGCGGCGCGCATGACGCTGGAGGTCCGGGTATCCAATGAGACGGCCCAGCATCTGTATCGCAAATTCGGGTTTCAGCCTGCGGGGGTCCGGCCTCGTTATTATTCCGATAACGACGAAGACGCGCTAATTATGTGGGCGGAGCTTGATGAGGAGCGGCTTAAGACGGGAGAGGAATCAAATTGAACATACAGCAAGAACATAATCACGCATCGGCAGCTTATGACGACTCGCTCATACTGGCTATTGAGACAAGCTGTGACGAGACATCCGCATCGGTCATACGAGGCGGCAAGCATATCCTGTCCAATATCGTCTCCAGCCAGATTGATGTGCATGAACGATTCGGCGGGGTTGTACCGGAGATTGCGTCCCGCAAGCATGTGGAGACGATTACACTCATCATGGAGCAAGCGGTACAAAAGTCCGGTCATAAGCTGGATGAGTTGACAGCAATCGCCGTGACGCAGGGTCCTGGGTTGGTCGGCGCTTTGCTGGTCGGAATTGTGGCTGCCAAGAGCTTGGCGCTGGCGCTGGATATACCGTTGATTGGCACACATCATATTGCGGGCCATATCTATGCCAATGCGCTTGTGCATGAGCTGGAATATCCATGCATGGCGCTTGTCGTCTCGGGAGGTCATACGGAGCTGGTCCTGTTGGAGAGCGAAGGTGAATTCCGCGTGATTGGCCGGACACGCGACGATGCGGTAGGGGAAGCTTACGACAAGGTAGCCCGAGCGCTCAAATTGCCGTATCCCGGCGGGCCGCATATTGACAGGCTCGCAGGCGAAGCTTCCGAGGCGATCACGCTGCCGCGGGCTTGGCTGGAGGCGGGTAGCTACGATTTCAGCTTCAGCGGGCTGAAATCGGCGGTACTGTCCGTCATTAATCAGGCTCGTATGAAAGGGCAAGAGCTGGATGAAGCGCTACTTGCCAGAGGATTCCAGGAATCCGTCATTGATGTGCTGGTGACCAAGGCACTCCGAGCCGTGGCTCAATATGAGACGAAGCAATTGCTGTTATGCGGAGGCGTTGCCGCCAATCGCGGATTACGGACGGAGCTGTCCAGGCGGTGCGAGGAAGCTGGCATACAGCTGCTTATTCCTCCTGGATCGCTATGTACGGATAACGCAGCGATGATCGGAGCAGCCGCGCATCTCAAGCTGACAAGAGGCCAATTCACGGAGCTGGACATGAAGGCCGATCCCGGACTTTCCCTGGAGGAATGGTCTGTTTCAGCGGGCGCGTGAATTATTTTTGCAGGAATAATCCGTTCTGAATTGACAGATAATTAGGGAATGGATATAATAAGCAACAATACTTCAATCACATATGGATGAAACGCTGGGAACAGGAACAGTAGAACCAATCGGGAATCAGAGAGCTGCGGGATGGTGCAACGCAGCCGAAGAAGGGTTCGAAGCTCACCTGGGAGCGGAGCGATGGAAAGAAGCAGCCGGAGTGCGAATAACGCATGATGGCGAGCTTGCGTACATGGCTACGGTTAACCTCCGTAACGGGGTACATAAGCATCGGCATCCGGAGCCGGTCTTATGACTAAGGTGGGCATGTCTCTCGTTGTGAATTCATAACGTGTGACAGTCAACAAGGGTGGTACCGCGCGGGTCATTATAGCCTGTCGTCTCTTGAATAGAGGCGACAGGCTTTTCTTGTTGTCTGGAAGATGCAAGTAGATGCAATGAACCATTAACCAACCATTTTCATAGCAGGAAACGCAATGAACAGGAGCAAGTAAAGTCAGAGCAGGAATATGAAGCATAGCTGCCTCGGATGAGGAGGCCATGCATCAAGCAGAGAGCTGCGGGATGGTGCGACGCAGCCGAATGCCTGACTTGAAACTCGCCTGGGAGCGGAACGGGGGAACAGCTCTTTCACCGGCATACGGTGAAGGAAGCCATTACTCCGTTACGGCTGGCCGTCGTCACTCGGCTCCAAGCGGGCAGTTGTCCACGAACGCATGCAGCATGCATCCTATGCAAGCGGCGTTCCGTAGCGATGCTGCCAAGTAGAGTGGTACCACGGCATATGCGAAGGCATGTCGTCTCTTCATCGAGACGGCATGCCTTTTTTGTTACCCAAAATCCAAAACCCATTAGGAGGATATACCCATGACGAACACAATGAAGAATGTACAAATTTTCGATACAACACTGAGAGACGGCGAACAATCCCCAGGCGCTTCCATTGCGCCGGAGAGGAAGATTATCATTGCCAGACAGCTGGCTAAGCTGGGCATTGATGTGATTGAGCCTGGATTCGCTGTATCCAGTCCGGGTGAGTTCGCTGCTGTGCAGCAAATTTCCCGAGAATTGCAAAATGTGGAGATTGCCGGCTTCGCACGCGCTGTCAAGGCGGATATCGATGCTGCGGTGCAGGCGACTCAAGATGCGGCGAAGCGCAGATTGCATCTGTTCATCTCTTCGTCGGACATCCACTTGAATCATCAGCTGCGCAAGTCGCGCGACGAGGTTGTTCAGATTGCGCGTGAGATGGTGGCCTACGGCAAGCAATTTGTCGATGAAATCGAATTCTCGGCGATGGATTCTACAAGATCGGGACGCGACTTCGTCATTCAGCTGGTGGAAGCCGTTATTGCTGAAGGGGCGACAGTTATCAATCTGCCGGATACGCTTGGCTATGCATTGCCCAATGAGATTATCGACCTGTTCCAAGCCGTTCGCCGGGAAGCCAGAGGCGGCGAGACGGTTCGCTACAGCGCCCACTGCCATAATGATCTGGGTCTGGCCGTAGCGAACAGCCTTGCGGCAATTCAAGGAGGAGCGACGCAAATCGAGGTTACCGTGAACGGCATCGGCGAGCGGGCAGGCAATTGCTCGCTGGAGGAGCTGGTTATGGCGATCGAGACGCGCAAGGACGCGGTGCAGGCGAAGACGAATGTGGATGTCAGCGAGATCTATGAGACATCGCGTCTTGTCAGCCGTACGATGAACTTCCCGATTGCGTACAACAAACCAATTGTCGGGCGTAATGCCTTCCAGCATGAGTCGGGCATCCATCAGGACGGCCTGCTGAAAAACCGCAATACGTATGAAATCATGGACCCGGAAGCGATGGGCATCTCCCGCAACATGATTATTCTGGGCAAGCATTCCGGCAGCCATGCCATTAAGCATCGTCTGGCTGAATTCGGCGTGGAAGTGACGGAGGAGCAATTCAAAAGCGTCTATAGCCGCTTCAAGGAAGTTGCGGATGGCCAGAAGATTGTCACGGATGATCAACTGATCCGAATTGCAGGCGAAATGACCAAGACGCAGCCTGATCCATTTGCGCTTGTCGACCTGCTTGTACATGCCGGAACGCAGCGTTCGCGAAGCGCAACGGTTACGATTCGCGAGAATGAACAAAATGCGGAGAAATCCTACATGGCAATGGGCGCGGGCCCTGTGGAAGCGGTCATTAATGCGATCGGTCAGGCAATTCCAGTATCGGTGGAATTCGAGGATCTGGAGCTGCATTCGCTGTCTACCGGCGAAGACGCGCATGGTGAAGCGGTCGTAAGCATTATCCACAATGGGACACGGTATCGCGGAACATCTGCGAACAAGGATATTATTCTGGCGGCGGCAGAAGCCTATATCTCGGCCTGCAACCAAGCGATTATGACCGCTGGAGCGCGGGGCAGAGCGAAGGAGAAACGTACGGCAAACGAATAAGCGGAGGCTGAAGGCCGATGGGAACGACAGTACGGGACTATTATGAAACATTTGATGAATGGGGGCGGCTCGATCGTGAGCCGCTTGAATTTTATGTCAACCTTCATTACTTACGGCGATATCTGCCGGCTGGCGGACATATTGCCGATATCGGCTCGGGCCCGGGCAAGTATGCCATTGAGCTTGCCAAGTCGGGGTATCGAGTAGGTCTGACGGATCTGATTCCGCGTTTTGTTGCGGAAGCACAGGAAAAGGCAAGTGCGGCAGGGGTAGATAGCCAATTCTCGGGCTTTCACATCAGCAACGCAACCACGCTGGATTGTTTTGCAGATGAATCATTTGATGCAGCCATAATGATGGGGCCTCTATATCATCTACAAGGACAGGAAGAGAGGATTCAGGCCATTCGGGAGCTGCGTCGTGTAACCAAGCCGGGCGGCATCGTAGGTGCGGCTTTTATGCCGCGAATCGCCTTTTTGCAGCAGTCGATCCGTAATCCCATGCAGTGGAAGCCGAATGATCGCATGGATGCGCTGATTGAATTCTCCCGGACGGGGGTATATAACCATAGTGATGCCGGAAGATTCACCGGTGTATATTTCGAGCAGATCGAACACATCATTCCCCAGATGGAGGGAGAGGGCTTCGAGACGTTGAATCTGGTCGGAACAGACTGCTTCGCATCCGCATTGGACCATCAGGCATACGAATATTGGCGAGGGCAGGGCGAAGAAACCTATCATCAACTGATGGAACTGATTATAGAATGGTCGATGGACCCGTCCATGCTTGGCAGTTCGACTCATCTTTTGTATATTGGACGGCGAAAATGATATTTTGGAGCAAAAAAGGCTGTGGATGAATGAATTGTGCACAAAGTTATCCACATACCTACAGAATAGTGTGAATAATTTAATAAATATGTGCAATAATGCGGGTTTACAATCGCTAAATAAATGATGCAAACGTGGATAGTTTTTTCACTTATACACTGTGGATAATGTGTATAACGTGGATAACGATCCACGTTCTTTATTGCGAAGAAACAAGGGAGCGCCAAAACGACATTTTTCGGATAACAGTTCGTTATATATTTCGACAGAATTAACTAACAATTTATTCACGTCTGTGGATAGATCTGTGCATAACTTTTTCGGGGTATTTCGGAACGCAATCGTTTTGCGTAAATTACGAGTGAGATTTTCGGTGAAATCACGTTATGAATGCGCTATCGTAGAATCAATAAAATAGTTACGGAGGCAGACCGAATGGATAAGCAAGCGATTATTCAGGTGGACACAGTCAGCAAGCACTATGGGACGAATAATGCGATCAAGCAAGTATCCTTTCAGGTAAAGAAGGGCGAGCTATTCGGTTTAATTGGCAAGAACGGGGCAGGCAAGACGACGCTGCTTGAGCTGTTATCCGGCAATCAGATTCTCGATGAAGGCGCATTAAACGTGATGGGCATCGATATGAGCACGGAATGGGACAAGCTGAAGGAGCATATCAATATATTTTCGCAAAGCACTTCGCTTGTGGATCGCCTTACTGTGCGGGAGGCCTTGGACATGTTTCAGGGGTTCTATCATCAGAAGAAGAACATTGAAGGTATTCTAAAGCAATTCGGACTTACACCGTATGAGGATAAAGTTGTAAGGCGGTTGTCTGGCGGACTTCGGCAACGAACGACACTCGCGATCGCCGTTGTGAATGATCCCTCGATCGTCTTTTTGGATGAACCGACGACTGGTTTGGATGCACAGGCGAAGAAGGAATATTGGGCGATACTGGCTTCACTTAAATTGCAGGGCAAGACCATCGTCATCGTATCGCATGATATGACCGAGATTCAGTACCATTGCGACCGTGTTGGTGTCATGAGGGAGGGGAGTTTAGTTGCTTGTGACAGCCCGACAAAATTGATTGCAGAACTTCCTGGTGGCGGATTGACCATGGAAGCTGTATATATGCATTACGCCGTAAGCAATGCAGGAGGTGTTGAAGTTTAAGTCCACGAATCTCGGCAAACGCGGCAACGATCCGGCCAATGAGCGCAAGAGCCTAGTGGAGAAACGAATGGAGATGATTGCACATCTCCTGATGAAGAGAAGCGAGGGGGGAATTAAGAAGCCGTCAATTAAGGATGAAACGATCCGGCATTCATAGTATAATTGGAATATTATTGCATGGATCGGAGGATGTACCGTGTCAATCGTGAAAGAGCAAGTCGGCTTTCGGATGAAGCAGTATGCCGCCCAGTGGTTTACTGCGCAGCCGCTGCTCGACTTCTCTTATTCCTTTATTGAAGAGAAGCTGGCAGAAACAATGATGTTCGGGGAGCTTGCCGTCATTCATTATCATATGTTCGTGGGCAAGGATGCCGATATTGACGGGGCTGCCGCTGCGGTCGAGCTCTTTATTCTGGCGTCCGATATTCTGGATGATCTGGAAGACGGAGATGCGCCATCGAAGCCATGGATGAAAGCTCCGCTCCCGGTTGCTCTGCACGTTGCCACGTCGCTGGTTACGCTATCTCAGCAGGCGCTGCTGCACAGCACGTCTGATCCGGTATTGCGCGGTGAATTGGCTGTGATGATGAATACGCAGCTGATCCAGTCTGCTAACGGGCAAATGATGGACTTGATGAACGATACTCTTACAGAAGAAGGCTACTTCCAGATGGTGAGAGGCAAGTCGGCATCGCTTCTCGTCATGGCTTGTATGGCGGGCGTATTGCTTGCCGGTCGACCATGGAATGAGACGGTTGCGGAATATGCGGCCGAGCTGGGTATATCCGCCCAGCTTCGGAATGATTGCAGAGATTTGCTGCGGTGGGACGAAAAAAGCGATTTTCTGAACCGCAAGCAGACGCTGCTTACGATGTATCTGCTTGAAGGACCCGATGAACAAGTCGGGTGGATAAGGGACTATTACAACGGCAGCGGAACGAAGCATGACGTAACCGGGAAAAAAGAATTATTTTTGCAGGCATGCGAGCAATCGGGTGTTGAATTATACGGTTCTGTCGTAAGCCGTATGCACTATAATCGGTTTCAAGAGCTTCTTGCGGAGCTGCAAGCGGATGCGTTTTGGAAGGACAAGCTCATGCAGAAACTGGCGGGAGGCCAGACGGCATAAGACTTTTCGACAATCGCGCAAAACCCATTTCGGTAAATACGAATGAGTTTTGCGTTGGCTAACCTATTAAATCTTGTTATAGTATAAATGTACTAGCTACATACTATAAGATTTAGTAGAGAGGCGGAGGAGTTCAATGTTGAAAGAAACAATTCGTCAACTGGTCAACAGCACAGAGAAGATGTCACTGGCTATGGGAGGACAGCTTCAGCTAGCAGGTGTTTCCGCAGCAGAACAAAAGGCTCTACTTAATGAGATGAACAACAAACAAGAAAAAAATGGATACGCATTCATCTGGAACTAAAGGACTAACTGGCTGAAAGGAAGAGGTTGTATGAAATCCACTTTGTTGAATCGCATCACTACAACCTTCTTCCTGGCGGTATTTATTGGACTCCTCTTATATCTGACCTTGGTTATTACAAGAGCGCCTTCTATTCGCGCCGTTCTCACCCACGATCCGGTTAATGGATATACGATCGAATCCATTGAACCGGAAGGGCAAGCCAAGATGACGGGGCTGCAGATTGGTGATCGGATTATAGAGGTCAATAACCGTCCTGCTGAAGAATTTCAGAATGTAACGAAATATTATTCATTGGAATACGCCGATAATGTCCTCATTGTAGATCGTGATCATACGACGAAGCTTGTCACGTTCTCCAAAGCATGGTCTGGAGACCATTCCACGTTAGAACTATTGCTTCAACTCTATATACCTGGAATATCCTTAATTATATTCTGTGCGTTTTCCGTCTTTCTCTACGTGAAAAGAAGGCATGACCCGGCTGTTATCATGCTTATTCTCTTTTTTTTATCTATAGGTCTTTCCTATTACAGCTCCTCCGCCTCGATATTGCGAGACCCGATAGGGATATCCATCATTTATGTCGTATTGCCTAATATACCGTTAATATTCATGAGCTTCATGAATATCTACTTGAAGCGGTTTGAGAATTATTTAATCGGGAATAAGACGCTGGCTGTGCTTTACGCAATTGTAGGGGCACAGAGTCTATTTAGCTTAATTTATATATGGACAAATTTGTTTTCGATAGAGGTATTTACGTATATTAAAGGTACTTATAGTGCCATTGTCTTAATGGGTAATTTGATATGCGCACTCAAGCTGATCGGGAAATTTATCAAGCATCGCCAGACAAAGCTGAAATCTCTGTTCACGATTACATTAACGTCGCATCTTGTAGCGTTCACGCCGTTTGCAACGCTTAACTTATTGCCGCAAATGTTCGGCGCTGGTCAAATTCTGCCTCCGGCGTTCACGGCGTTGTTTTTATTTATATTGCCTGTCGTCTACTTCTACTTGTCGACCTCGAACCAATTGTTCGATATCGATTTTATTTTGACGCGATTCAAATATTACACAGCGCTTTCGCTTATTCCTTCGATTGTGATCACGCTGTTGATTGCTGCTGTATTAATGGATAAACCGGACATTTATTGGACGAATTGGATCGGAATTTTCTTGGTAATCTTTATTGGTATAACCTTGTTCCTGTATGCGAAGGAACAGATCGACCAGCGCTTCCGCCCGAAGCTGTTCAAAGCGATGTATAGCTATCAGGACAGTCTGGACCGATTCTCCAGAAGCATTGCCCGCGTTATGAAGCAAGCTGATCTGGAGGCGGTATTGAAGCAAGAGATTGATTCGTTGCTTCCGGTAAGCCGCATTAAATTCCTTATTGTCGATCAGGCGGAACACGCCGTCTTCCCGATGGGGGATGACCATGAGGAGAGAGTGACTGCCGACTTCCTGCTCAGCGTGATGAATACGTTCAAGTTAGGCGAGCTGATCGATCTGCCGTACGGGCTGGGCCTTATTATTGGACGACAGCGTTCCCGGTACCATATCCTATGGATTGGTCTGAAGACTAACCACACCAGGTTCAACTCGGATGAGATTAGATGGCTGAAGACGATGGCGAATTACTCCAGCATCGTATTTGAGAATCTATATTTAATTGAAGGATTAATTGAGGATCTGGAGTCAGAAGTGCGCAAGGAGCATACGACATCGCCGTGGGTACTGCGCCTTCTCTTCTGCCTGTCGGAGAATGAGAGAAGGAAGCTTGCAGCGGATTTGCATGATTCGGCGCTGCAGGATCAGCTGTTATGGTACCGTAAGCTGGAATCTGTCATGATGGATCATCCGATCTCGGATAAGCTCGGCCGGGAGCTTGAAGATATCAAGGAAGGGCTGCTTGATGTCATTCATCAAATCAGGGAAACATGCAATGAGCTTCGTCCTCCGCTGCTGAAGGAAATGGGTGTAGTTGAAGCGGTAGAATCGATTATTGAGCATACCCAGATGAGGGTTAACTTTGAAGTACAGTTCCGCTCCAAGGCGATTCATGAACAAATGGATGAGGAGCAAATTACGGCCATCTACCGGATTGTGCAGGAGCTGCTGCGCAATGCGGACAAGCATGCCGGAGCCAAGCTCGTTCAGCTTGAACTGGAGCTGCGAGAGGGTACGATCTACTTCCGCTATCAGGATGATGGAGTCGGCCTGGATGTGAATTATATGGTAGAGACGTTTGAGCATATGGGCCTGTCTGGGATTAAAGAGCGTGTGGCTAGCCTTGAAGGAGACATCTCCTTCTATTCGGAACGCGGTAAAGGCCTCGAGGTCATTATTCTGATGCCGATCATTGTGTCGAGCGGACTTTCGGAGAGGGGTATATCGCGTGATTCGTATCTTATTAGTTGACGATCATCCATCGGTTGGCGAAGGAACCAAAACGATGATCGAGCAAGATAGCGACATGAAAGTAACGGTGGCGCTGTCGGCGCTGGAAGCACTGGATAAGGTTCATTCCGAACCTTTTGACATTATCTTATGCGATTTGAACATGCCGGGTATTAGTGGCCTGGAGCTAACCAAACGATTGATTCAGATTGACCCTGAACGGAAAGTCATCATATATTCCGGCTATGAAATCGGAACGCACTTCAACCTTCTGGTGGAGTCAGGCGTGTCCGGTTTTATCTCGAAGACGGCATCCAGGGATCAACTGCACAACTCCATTCGGTGCGCGCTTCGGGGAGAGGCGGTTATTCCGATACCGCTTCTCAAGCAACTCAGAAGGCATGAGGTTGCGATCTCGCGTTCGGAGCTGTCCATTGACGATGTGTCGATTAACGAGAAGGAAATGACGATCCTCCATGAAGTCGCGGCTGGCGTAAGCAACAAGGAGCTGGCTGCGATGCTGCATGTCAGCCAGCGGAACGTGGAATACCAGTTGACCAAAATCTTCGAAAAGCTGAATGTACGATCGCGGTCAGAGGCGATAAGAGAAGCAAAGCGATTGGGATTGATCAGCATGGAGCAATATTAATAGAAGAGATCATACGAAGGCGGCCTCATGAATCCATCATGAGGCCGCCTTTGGTCCAGCTACATATATTGTTCCCACTGCTCATAGGCAGCGGCTAGCTTCGTCTTCAGCTCGTCGATCTCAGCTTGGAGTTCTTGAATGCGAATATAATTATTGAACACTTCCGGATCGGTAAGCTGCTGTTCTAATTCACCAATCTTCTCTTCGAGAGTGGCGATCTCGGCTTCCAGCTGCTCTGCCTTGCGCTGACGGTTGCGCTCATCTCGCTTGGCTTGTTTCTCCGCTTCATATGAGGTTGCCGGTGCGCTATCGGCTGCTTCGCCAGACTTTTGGGTTTTGCTTCTGGCTGCGATCGCTTCGAGCCTTGCATCTTCAAGCTCGCGTTTCTTCTCCAACATTTCGTCATAATTTCCCAGGAAATGCTCGACGCCGTTCGGTCCTAGTTCGACAATGCGGTCGGACATTTTATTCAGGAAATAACGGTCATGGGAAATGAAGAAGAGCGTGCCTTCGTAATCCAGCAGAGCTGACTCCAGTACTTCCTTGCTGAACAGATCCAGGTGGTTCGTCGGCTCGTCCAGTACCAGCACATTGGCTTGAGCCAGCATCAGCTTGGCTAGCGAGACACGAGCTTTCTCTCCGCCGCTCAGTGACGATATACGCTTCAGCACGTCTTCGCCGCTGAACAGGAAGTTGCCTAATACGGTCCGAATCCGAGCTTCTTCCATATGTGGATATAAGCCCCATACTTCTTCCAGAATCGTATTTTGTCCGTTCAGTCTTGTATGTTCCTGATCATAGTAGCCTAGCTTGACATGCGAGCCGAATTGGATGGTGCCGGTTGAAGGCTCAAGCTGGCCGACAAGTGTCTTCAGCAGCGTAGACTTGCCGATTCCGTTAGGTCCAATTAAGGCAACCGTCTCGCCTCTTGTCAGGTTGAATCTGACGTTGCGAAACAGAGCTTCGTCCTTACCAGGGAAGGTTACCGACAGGTTATCGACGGTAAGAACGTCCTTACCGGTCATTCGTTCGATCTCGAATGAGAAGTGAGCCTTCTTCAGCTCGCCGGCAGGCCTGTCCATGCGGTCCATCTTCTCCAGCGCTTTGCGCCTGCTCTGGGCACGCTTGGTTGTGGAGGCTCTGACGATATTCCGCTGAATGAACTGCTCCATTCGCTCGATCTCTTCTTGCTGCTTCTCAAAATGTTTGAGATTAATTTCGTATTCGGCGGTCTTCAACTCCAGGTAGCGGCTGTAGTTGCCTGTATACCGCTTCGCGGAATGCCGTTCGATCTCAATGATGGTATCGACAAGCGCATCCAGGAAATAACGGTCATGAGAGACGACAACAATCGCGCCGGGATATCCGCGAAGATACGATTCCAACCATGTTAATGTCTCGATATCGAGATAGTTGGTAGGCTCGTCAAGCATAAGCAGATCAGGTGCTTGCAGCAGGATGCGAGCTAGCGCAAGGCGTGTCTTCTGTCCGCCGCTGAGCGTGGATATAGGCGTGTCGAGGTTAAATGTTCCAAACCCCATGCCGTGCAGCACGCTGTTGATCCGGGTGCTGATCTCGAAGCCTCCCTGCTCGCGAAACCAGTCGGAACGGCGCGCATAGCGGTCTAGCACGTCGGCATATTTTTTTTCATCGTTATGAAGATCCGGGTCAGCGATTTTGACTTCAAGCTCGCGCAATTCCTGTTCGGCCTCGATCAGATGGGCGAACACCGCGCGCATCTCTTCTATAATAGTGCGTTCAGACTGCAAGCCGCTATTCTGAGCGAGATAGCCGAGCCGCAGTTCCTTCGCCTTATGAATGTCGCCGGAATCGGCGGACATTTCTCCTGCAATGATTTTGAGCAGGGTGGACTTGCCCGCGCCGTTGACGCCAACAAGTCCGATGCGTTCCTTCTCCAAAACTTGCATCGATATATGTGATAATATGGCGGTTACGCCGTAGCTTTTGGAAATATTGGAAACTTGCAACAACATGATGAATCCTCCACTCCTAAATGGCATCAATTATTACCCTTTAGTGTACCACAAACTGGCGCCACCATTGGCGAAAGTTGTATAACAATGGTACACTACATGTAAGATTAGTTCATACAGGAAAGAATGGATGAAGTCAAATGCCGACGGAATACGCGGGGCATGATAAATCAGCTTACCGATCAAAGCTCTCGAACATGCGCAATGGACTGGCGGAAGAACACCGGGCAGAGTGGTCAAGCCTAGCTTGCCGGCATCTGGCACAGTGGCTGGAGAAGCGTTCTTGCCGAACTGTCATGGCTTACGTATCGTTCAGAAGCGAATTGAATATAAACGAATTCATAGAATGGTGCTGGGAGAAGGAGATCGAAGTGCTTCTGCCACGCTGTGTGAAAGCCGATCGCTCCATGAAGCTTCATTCCGTAACGGAATGGAATCAGCTCGAAGCGGGAGCCTACGGCATTATGGAGCCTGGCCCGGCTCGCTCGCCCATCTTACCGATGGGAACGGTGCCGGATGTTGTCATTGTGCCTGGACTGGCCTTTGACCGTACTGGAGGCCGTTTGGGTTATGGCGGCGGTTATTACGACCGGTTTGCGGAAGCGGTATCGGGTGCGGGTACTAAGCCCTTCTGGATAGGCGCTGGATTCGAAGCGCAAGTGTTGAAGGAGCATGTACCAAGCGATTCGCATGATTTGCGGCTGGATGGACTTGTAACGGAACGAGAATTGACGACATTCAGGCGATAGCCAAACGATATGGCGGAAAGGGCGATAAGAATGGAGCTGACCCATTTCAACGATCAGGGACGGGCTAAGATGGTTGATATATCGGAGAAGGATATCACGGTGCGGGAAGCGACTGCCCAGACGACCATACGAATGGCGGATACTACGCTTGCGCGGATAAAGGAAGGCAGCATCGGCAAAGGCGACGTTCTGGCGGTCGCTCAAGTAGCTGGAATTATGGCGGCCAAAAAAACATCGGATTGGATACCCATGTGCCATCCGCTCCCGTTAACGGGTGTAAATATTGCTTTTAGCGACAACGGATCAGATGAACTTTACATAGAAGCAACAGTGAAGACAAAAGGGAAAACCGGCGTAGAGATGGAAGCTTTAACGGCTGTATCCGCTACGGCGCTTACGGTATACGATATGTGCAAGGCCTTGCAGAAGGACATGGTTATCGGACCGACGCAGCTGATGGCAAAGTCCGGGGGGAAGAGCGGGGATTATAGACGCTAGGCATACCCTTGAACGAAATAGAGAGGGAGGAACGGGATATGCAGTGGAAGGTTGCGTTGTTGACGGCGAGCGACAAAGGCTCGCGGGGTGAGCGCGAGGATACGAGCGCGCAGGTTATCCGGGAGCTTGTAGAGGAAGAGCTTGGCGGAGTGATTGTAGATTATCGGATTGTGCCGGATGAACAAGACGAGATTATGGCGGCAATCATCGAGATGACGGAATATTATCAGGCCGATCTGGTGTTGACCACGGGAGGGACGGGGCTGGCGCCGCGTGATATTACGCCGGAAGCGACGCTTAAGGTCATTGACCGGGAAGTTCCCGGCCTCGCTGAAGCGATGAGGATGGGCGCCCTGCATAAGACGAGGCGAGCGATGCTGTCCAGAGGCGTCTGCGGTATCCGCGGCAGCTCATTGATCGTGAATCTACCAGGCAGTCCCAAAGGCGTTCATGAGAGTCTCATGGCGATCATGGATCAGCTGCCTCACGCGCTTGCTATTCTATCGGGCCAGCATGGGGACCATAACGCATGAAAAAGACAGAAAAATCTATCGATACAGATATAACCGCCTCCGGTATGAAAACAAAACTGAAGGAAGTGCGGGTTCAGGACGCAATTGGACTTAGGCTAGCGCATGACCTGACCCAAATCATCCCGGGGACGTTCAAGGGCAGGCTGTTCCAGCGCGGACATGCCATTACGGAAACGGACATTCCTAGCCTGCTCGATATCGGCAAAGAGCATATCTATATCATGGAGCTGGATGAAGAGGAGCTGCATGAGGATGATGCCGCAATTCGCATGGCGCAGGCGCTTGCGGATGAATCGCTCCTTCTGACCGAGCCTCATGAAGGGAAGGTCAGCATAAAGTCGCCAATCGTGGGAATCACGCATATTGCCAAGGAAGTGGTCGAGGCGATTAATGAAATTGGCGAAATTGCGCTGGCAACGGTGAAGACGGATGCTGTCGTGAAGGAGGGCAGTCCGCTTGCAGCGACACGGGCTATTCCGCTTGTTGTTGCGAAGGAGAAGGTCGAGCAGGTCGAACGGATCGCTGCGGAGTACAGGGAGCAGCAAGGGAAAGCGCCGCTTCAAGTTCGTCCATTCCGCAAGCTGAGAGCGGGTCTGCTCACGACGGGCGGAGAAGTCTATCACGGCAGAATACAGGATAAATTCGGTCCGGCTGTTGCAGAGAAGCTGAGCGCGCTAGGCTCAGAGGTGGCCGAGCAGCGGTTCGCGCCGGATGATCGACAAATAATTGTCAAGGAAATACACTATTTGCTGAGCCAAGGGTATGATATGATACTGGTAACTGGCGGTATGTCGGTAGATCCCGATGATCGTACGCCGGGCGCCATTGGGGCGGCTGGAGCGGATATTGTGAGCTACGGAACGCCGATGCTCCCGGGATCGATGCTGTTGATAGGTTACATAGGAGAAGTGCCGATTATGGGCTTGCCGGGCTGTGTGATGCATGATCCGTATACCTCCTTCGACGTACTGCTGCCCAAGTTATTGGCAGGAGACCGGATTGTCCGGGAGGATATCGTAAGCATGGGCTACGGCGGATTGCTTGGCCGCTGATAGAGGCGGCAAGGTTGAATGAGTTTATTTTATAGCCTATACTAGAATAAAATTTTCAGATGCGGAGGTTTAACCTATGGGTGGTATTGGCGCTACAGGGATTATTTTTTTAGTGTTGATTGCATTATTGCTGTTTGGACCGAACAAGCTGCCTGAGCTGGGACGTGCTTTCGGCAAGACGCTTCGTGAGTTCAAATCCGGCGCTCGTGATATTATGGACGACAATGATCGCAGAGATTCGGACAAAAATCGCACCGAAGCGAATCGGTCGGAGCATAACGAGAAGGAAAATAAGCGGCTTCCGGATTAAACGGGTCCGCTTTTTTCTTGCTTAAGCCCGGGTAGAAAGGAGCAGCAAATTGGCATGACGAAAGAGAGAACCGATGGGGCTGCGATATCACGAAGGAAGCTGATACGCGAAGAAGGGCTGATGCCCCTGCTAGAGCATCTTGGAGAGCTGCGGAAGCGCCTTATCTATGTCATGATTGTGCTTACGCTAAGCCTGGTGCTGGGAATTGCCATTGCCGAGCCAGCTTATAACTTCCTGATGAGCCAAAAGCCGGCCAACACATTAAGTCTACATACGTTCTCGTTATGGGACGGCATTGGAATGTACATGAAGATTGCGTTCGTAATCGCGCTAATCGTGACGCTTCCGTTCATAGCTTATCAGCTATGGTCATACGTGAAGCCAGCATTAAGACCGCATGAGCAGCGTTCTACGTTGAAATATGTGCCGTTCGCACTAATTATGTTTTTGGTTGGATTGGCATTTGCCTATTTTGTCGTCTTTCCGCTTGCCTTCAACTTCACCCGCACGATCGCGGGACATTTGAATCTGGAGGAAACGTATGGCATTGTTCAATATTTCTCCTTTATGTTCGGCATACTGATCCCGATTTCACTATTATTCGAGCTGCCTCTTCTGATTATGTTCCTTACTGCGATCCGGATCTTGAATCCGAAGCGGCTCCGCAAGATGCGCAGACTCGCGTATTTTATTTTGGCGGTTATTGGAGTCGTCGTGACGCCTCCGGACTTTATATCGGATATCCTGGTTGTGATTCCGCTTATTACCTTGTACGAGCTTAGCTTGTTCATGTCTGACGTGATCTACAAGAAACAGCAGATTGCGGATGCGAAGTGGCGGGAAGAGGAAGAATAATAGGGCGAAGCCCGGCATAGCTTACAGAAGATCTGTCGTGATTACGGCAGGTCTTTTTTTGTTCTTGACAGATTTGCAGGTGAGGAGCATAATTTAAACAAACGTTTTAAACAAATGTTTAATAGATAAATATACAGGAGTGGATGGCATGAAAACAGCAATACGAGCATTTATGAAGAGGCCTACGACATGGGTAGGCATTATTACGGCGTTTATGTTCCAAATCATTTTCGCAGTCATATGGATGACAGGTTATAATGGGGTAACGGATCGTGTGGATCAGCTCCGAATAGCGGTTGTGAATGAAGATACGGCGATGGGGCAGCAGATTGCGGCCAATCTGGCGGAGCAGCTGCCATTCGATATCGTTCAGAGTACGTCTCTGGAGGAAGCGAGAGCTGATCTAAATGAACGCGAGGTTCAGATGGTGCTGCATATTCCAGCAAGCTTCAGCGAGCAAGTGGGCAAGCCTGGTGAGCAGGCTGATTTGCACTATTACTTGAATGAATCCAATCCTGCCCTGATCAAAAGCATGATGAGCAGTGCCGCATCTCAAATAACGGCTGAAGTGAATCGCACAGCCGTCACGATGGGCATTCAGAAGACGCTGACCGGCATGCAGATGCCGGACGATCAGGCGGCATCGACTGCACCACTGCTAGCTGAACGGGTTAAGGGTGTTGTCGAGTCATCCAATGTTGTAGAAGGCATGAACAACCAGATGGTGCCGATGATGCTGGTGCTTGCATCTTATGTCGGAGCCATGATTATGGGGATGAACCTGGAGCAATCGTCGATGGCGACAGCCGCCAGTGTAAGCAAATGGAGACGGTTCGGCACAAGAGCGATCATCAATGTTGTTTCTTCTATTCTCGTTTCCTTGGTAGGCGCCGCGCTGCTCGTAGCTTTGGGAGGCCAGCTCGATCATGGGTTCCTGTATCTGTGGGGATTCCAATGTCTGTTCCTGCTAACCTTTATGTTCGTATCCCAAATGTTCCTGTTCCTGTTCGGCATGGCCGGCATGCTGTTCAACATTATGCTGCTGTCGGCACAGCTCGTATCCTCGGGTGCAATCGTACCGCGCGAGCTGCTCTCGAACTTCTATACCGGACTCGGCGAGTGGCTGCCGGCTACGTACGCGGTTGACGGGACGATGAATATATTGTTCGGCGGTCCGGGCGTAAGCTCTGATGCGGGAATGCTCGTAGCCATTGCTTTGGCGGCTATTGCAATCAGTGCGGTTGCCGTATTCGCGAAAGGACGGCAGGCGGTTCGCCAGCCGGAAGTTGCGATAGCGAGTCAGCGCAAAGATAAGTAAGCGATAATGATTATCGGAGGTTGATTATGACATTAGCCGAAGAACATGATATTAAACAACGGATTCTGCTTGCAGCCAAAAAGCTGTTTGCGCTTCAAGGATTCGACGGTACGACAATCAGACAAATTTGCGAGGAGGCAAGCGCCAATGTGGCGCTTGTCTCGTATCATTTCGGCGGGAAAGAAAATTTATTCGGCGCGCTGTTCGAGAATTTTTTTCCGAATCAAAAAATCGCCTCTATCGATCCGAGCTTTCATCCCGTTGAAGGGGTTAAGCTGGTCATACACGAAGTGACGTTGTACCGGCATTCGGAGCCGCAGCTGATTAGTATTATTCAACAGGAGATCATTCTGAATACGCCGCGCATCCAAAAGATCCGTGAGCATGTCATGCCGATGTGGCAGATGCTCAGACATTGGATGGAGGAGGGGCGCAAGCAGGGGTATTTTGCATTCCGTTCGCTCGATACGGCATTCATGTCGGTAACGGGAACCTTGCTGTTCCATCGGGATCAGGAGTATTGGATGCTCCTTCGCGAGGACAAGAAACCGGACGTGGAGACGCTCGCTGAAGATCTGACGGACTTTATCCTGCATGGCTTGCGCTATAACGGGGAATGATGCAGCGGCTTAGAGGTTTGCCGGACAAGCATGTGATGAGACGGGTGTAAAAATCGTGCAAAAATAGAGCCAGGCACTTGAAATCAATCGCAAAAATGAGTATGATAAAAATGGTTGTTAGCACTACACGCTTATGAGTGCTAACGAATTTACAATAAGCGACAAATTTAGAAGGAGGCTATTTTCAATGATCAAACCTTTGGGTGAACGCGTATTGATCGAACCAATCGCGAAGGAAGAAACAACTGCGAGCGGCATCGTGCTGCCGGATACGGCTAAGGAAAAGCCGCAAGAAGGCAAAGTAGTAGCAGTGGGCAGCGGCACGCTGAAAGACGGCGTTCGCGTTGCATTGGAAGTAAAAGAAGGCGACCGCGTTCTGTTCTCCAAATATGCGGGCACAGAAATCAAATATGAAGGCAAAGAATATTTGATTATGAAAGAAAGCGACATTCACGCGATTTTCGAATAAGTTCGCGTACACATACTTAATCTTTAATCCAAATTTCGGGAGGTAATTGCACATGGCTAAAGAAATCAAATTTAGCGAAGACGCTCGCCGTTCCATGCTCCGCGGGGTTGACGCTTTGGCAAATGCGGTGAAAGTTACGCTTGGACCAAAAGGACGCAACGTCGTTCTGGAGAAAAAATTCGGCAGCCCGCTCATCACTAATGACGGTGTTTCCATTGCAAAAGAAATCGAGCTGGAAGATGCATTCGAAAACATGGGTGCTCAGCTTGTTAAAGAAGTTGCAACAAAAACAAATGACGTAGCAGGCGACGGTACGACTACGGCGACTGTTCTGGCTCAAGCGATGATTCGCGAAGGTCTGAAAAACGTTACAGCTGGCGCTAACCCAATGGTTATCCGCAAAGGCATCGAGAAAGCTGTTAAAGCTGCTGTTGAAGAGCTGAAAGCAATCTCCAAGCCAATCGAAGGCAAACAATCGATCGCACAAGTTGCTTCCATCTCGTCCGCTGACGAAGAAGTAGGCCAACTGATCGCAGAAGCGATGGAGAAAGTCGGCAACGACGGCGTTATTACCGTTGAGGAGTCCAAAGGCTTCAATACGGAGCTTGAAGTGGTTGAAGGCATGCAGTTCGACCGCGGCTATGTGTCCCCTTACATGATCACGGATACGGATAAAATGGAAGCGATTCTTGACAATCCTTACATCCTGATCACAGACAAAAAGATCTCCAACATTCAAGAGATCCTGCCTGTTCTGGAGAAAGTGGTTCAATCCGGCAAGCAGCTTCTGATCATCGCAGAGGACGTGGAAGGCGAAGCTCAAGCGACGCTGATCGTCAACAAACTGCGCGGCACATTCACTTGCGTAGCGGTTAAAGCACCTGGCTTCGGCGACCGCCGCAAAGCTATGCTGCAAGACATCGCTGCTCTGACTGGCGGCCAAGTGATCACAGAAGAGCTCGGCCTTGAGCTGAAATCGACTGCTGTTGAGCAACTGGGCTCCGCACGTCAAGTCCGCATCACAAAAGAAAACACGATCGTGGTAGACGGCGCTGGCAACTCCGCTGATATCTTGGCTCGTGTAAATCAAATCAAAGCTCAATTGGAAGAAACAACTTCCGATTTCGACAAAGAGAAGCTGCAAGAGCGTCTGGCGAAACTCGCTGGCGGCGTAGCGGTAATCAAAGTCGGCGCAGCTACTGAAACTGAATTGAAAGAGCGTAAGCTTCGCATTGAAGACGCCCTGAACTCCACTCGCGCAGCAGTGGAAGAAGGCATCGTATCCGGCGGCGGCACAGCTCTTGTGAACGTATATAAAGCGGTAGCGGCTGTAAATGCAGAAGGCGACGAGGCGACTGGCGTGAACATCGTTCTTCGCGCTCTGGAAGAGCCAATCCGCACAATCGCAGCGAACGCTGGCCAAGAAGGCTCCGTCATCGTTGAGCGTCTGAAAAACGAAAAAATCGGCGTAGGCTACAACGCAGCTACTGGCGCTTGGGTGAACATGTTCGAAGCGGGTATCGTTGACCCTGCTAAAGTAACACGTTCCGCTCTGCAAAACGCAGCTTCTGTAGCGGCTATGTTCCTGACAACTGAAGCAGTTGTTGCCGACAAGCCAGAACCAAAAGGCGCTGGCGGCGCTGGCATGCCTGACATGGGCGGCATGGGCGGTATGGGCGGCATGATGTAATGAAATCATTATCGAAGTAATTCGATGATGAGCGACCGCGCTTAAGCGGTAGATTTCATTGCCGATGGAGCTGGAAACTGCTCCATGCGGTAATCATTAGGCCAAATATTAAGGAAAACGGGACCTCTAGGGGTCTCGTTTTTTATGGAAAATCACGAAAAAGCCACATTTTTTGCGAATATCACGTTCAGAGATGACCAAACGTCATCTGCAGGTGCTCCTTGACGACTACCGAAAGGTGAACTAAGCGCAGATGATATCAGGCAGAATACATATATTGATCTGGAACTGTTGGAAAGGTTCGTGGAGGATAATTGAGTTGCGTAAGGCTCAACCATGGCTCTATCAGTTCAATGAGTACCTGGAGCAGCAGAGGGAGAATAGCCGTTTAGCTATCTCCTGTCGCTTCGATTTGAAATTATTTAGACTATAGTTCGTCAATCGCTTGAAATACTAGTTCCAACGCTTTAAGTCTTCTTTCTAAAAGGGTTCTTTGTGGACTACCAGCCTTTGACTTAGTATAACTGCTCTTAACAGAAGGGGTTAAACCCAAAAGTACATTACGAGCTTCTACTAAATCTTCATGTGTGTATGGATGAGGTTTTTGATTCCAAGCCTTTTCTAGAACAGCTGAGCCAATGGAAACAGCATTGAGACGTTTCTTTACTAGGGTAGTATTTGCGCCATTTTGAGTCATCTGGGACAAGGCATTCTCGAGTTTTTTGATTGTTGATTGCAACGATTTTAATGATTCGAACTTATCAGCATTAGATACATTTTCCATAGTCACCTTCCGTTTCTTCACTTCTGAATTAGTATATCGAGCCCTGTATCGAATCGGTCCTCTCGTTAAAAATTATATAACATTAATGCAAGCTCTAAAGTATGCCAATACTAGCTTTGATTTAACAGAATCAATTAAAAAAACATTATCAACGGTAGTTTAAGGTACTTCCATAAGGTATAGAAGATGAGATTTGATCGAACCAGCTACAATGGTTGTATCGGCACTATAAAACGCGGTAATTGAGGTTGACGCCTCACTCCTCCTTGCCCCTCCGACTGGGGCGTCACTCTGTTTTATCATTTGAAGGAATTTGTAGATGCTAGAACACGGCTCTCATTCACATCCTGCTGCTTTTAAGAGCGGTGGCTATGACGAATCAAGTCACAAGAGTAGACCGATCCTATCCGAGGGGCGGTCTATTTCTTTTGAGTTAGATTAGCGTCGATCTTCTATAACCATATACAACTTTAGTAGGACTACAACCCCTAATTGCTTCCCTTACAGTGTATTTAACCGCTCAATAACAGCTCTCTCCACTCCCATTTTTCCATTGCAAAAAATTAAATTTATTGCGTCGAAATTTTATATACGATTTTAGTGGGATGAAGTAATATTAGAAAAAGAAACATTTATTATCAGTTGTTGCGGAATTATTAACAACGAGTCGGTATTAATTATGTATTTGTACATCATTTCAAGGGGGAATACAGCAAAAATAATCATTTAATAGAGTTGCTAGATCGTTACCGCTTTTAACTAACTAAGAGGAGAACTGAAGATGCGGAAAAGGATGAGACAAGGTTTAGCGTATCTACTACTATTAACATTGCTGTTTATGAGCGTCCCTGTGACGCTGCATGCCTCGACGGGTGACGATGCCCCGATTGTCATCGACAATATTTTGAATTCAACGGTTAATGAAGGAGTCATGTCTGTCATTGGTTTGTCGGAAGGCAATACAGGCGTACTGTATGGCGTAACGGATAATAATTGGACGACATTTAAAGTAAGGTATAAGGTGTTCAATACTGCAGGATCAGTCCTATCGGATGTTGATATCAGCGCGCTAATGGGAGCGCGTGCGACGAATGTGTCTACGTTCGCCGCTTATGCCATTGCCGATGGCAAGGCCGTTATCACTTGGGAAGGTACGAACAACGGCTGCGGCGGAGCTTATCAATTTGCTATCATTGATGAAGATGGCACCGTTGTCAAAGGGCCGACTGATATTAGCACGGTTGCAGCGCCTTATAATTGCTATACGGGCGCAACAGAGCTATCCAATGGCGATATCGCGTTCATGTGGCAAAACGTAGGCGATGAGTATTTGTACCGGGTCTTTGATGCCAATGGCAATGCGGTTACTAACCCAGAGTCCGTAGAAAAAGGCGGCACGAGAGAAGATAACTTCGCACACAATTCTACATATACCCACTCCCTGTCCGCTAACGATCAAGGGCAGTTTTTAATTACGTATGATATTTATCAAAACCCCAACTATATTGGCGCCATGTATGACAATGACGGCACGAGAAAACTAACGAATGGCGTTCATCACTTTTATTTAGCCCCCAAGCCTTCAAATGCACGGAGCTATGCCATTGGCCTGTCTGGCGGAAAGTTTGGCATATCTTACGTTACGAACTCCAATATATCCATGGATATTATCGATAATCAAGGTGCCGTTCAAGCTTCCATTGCCTCTGGCCTGGTACACGATGATCTTGCGGGAGGCGCCCTTCCTGTGAAGGACGGAGGGTTTCTTGTTTACGATACCTCTACCGTGGGAACCACTACTCATCTGTATACCAAGCATTACAGCTCAGACGGAACGCTGCTGAAGGATTGGACGCAAAGAGGGACCGATCCCGTTATTGATTATTTTGCAGGCTATTACACTTTTGCTCCGTATATTTTTTCCGGTTATGAATCCGGGTTTGGATTTTATAACATGATCACTAACCAGCTATATCTATACGATATAGGTTCTGCTTCACCACCCGCGACTCCGGTTGCCATTGTAGATCATCCTGCTGATTCAACGATTAGCGCAGGAGGCAATGCAAGCTTTGCTGTAACAGCAACCGATGCAACTTCCTATCAGTGGCAAGTCGACACAGGTTCGGGTTACAACAATATTACGGATGACGGCCTATA
Organism: Paenibacillus sp. J31R120; assembly: GCF_056269225.1. NCBI lineage: Bacteria > Bacillati > Bacillota > Bacilli > Caryophanales > Paenibacillaceae > Paenibacillus > Paenibacillus sp. J31R120. Next base: position 625,356 of record NZ_JBWDNN010000004.1, read on the forward strand.
TAGTGGAGCGACAACCGATACATTGTTCATCACGAATGTGCCATTGTCGATGGATGGCTACATGTATAGAGTCATCGTCAGCGGAGCTGCTACTTCGACGGCTACCTCTAATGGCGCGAGCTTGACTGTGCTGCCTTTGGTAGATGCAGCGGCGCCAAGCATTGACACACAGCCTGCCAATCAGAACGTCATTATAAATGGAACTGCGACGCTTAGTGTATCAGCATCGGTCAGCGATAGCGGCTCATTAAGCTACCAGTGGTTTAGCAATACCACGAACAGCAATAGCGGCGGAACGCTGATTGCCGGAGCGAATAGCGCCACTTATTCGCCGCCGACAGGAATAACCGGCCTGACCTATTATTATGTCGTGGTAACGAATACGAATGCCAGCGCTACTGGAGCAACTACGGCAACAACCGTGAGCGATGCGGCTAGTGTAGCTGTTAACTCTACTTTTACCGTAACGCCAGTAGACAATATTGCTTTTGAGGCATTAAATGAGGGCTATACAGCAACTGAAACCAATACGATTAGCGAGACGATTACGTTAACGAAAGTCGGGAATGGAGCCATCTCGAATTTGGCTGTCCGTGCAAGCGGCGGTGCCGGCAGCAAATTTACGATAGGGACTGTGCAGGGGGAGGCTCTTGGAGCTGGCGTACAGTCAACATCATTTACGGTTCGTCCGGTAACAGGCTTGTCGCCTGGAACGCATACGGAGACGGTAACGATCACCGCTGATGGCGGCCTCAGCGAGAGCCTTCAGGTTAGCTTTACGGTTCATCCAACGACGTTCACGGTATCGGAGACGGGGACCGTTACATTCAATTCTTTGAATGAAGGCTATACGACTTCACAGGTCAATGGCATCAAAAAAGGCATAACGCTGACGAGAGTCGGAAGCGGGGCGATTTCCAATCTGGCTGTAAGCTTCAGCGGAGGCGCCAGCAGCAGCTTCACAACAGGAACGGTGCTTTCGGATTCGTTGGGAGCAGGCGTGCTATCCACCGTATTCCAAGTGTTCCCGAGGACAGGTCTGGCGCCAGGAACCTATACGGAGACGGTAACGATTACAGCAGATGGCGGCATCAGCCATAGCTTCCAGGTTAGCTTCACGGTAGTTTCCGTTGTTCATGCAGCTACACCTGTCATTGTAACTCAGCCTTCTAACGAAACAGTGGATAAAGGGGTTAACGTAACGCTGAGTGTCGGGGCAACCATAAGCGACAGCGGTACACTCAACTACCAATGGTTCCGCAACACGACGAACAGCACAACGGGAGGCATTCCAATTGTTGACGCGAACAGCGTAACGTATGATGTGCCGACTGATGCAGCAGGGACTTTCTATTACTACGTAGGTGTCATTAATATCAACAACAATGTTAACGGTACGAAAACCGCAAGCACATTAAGCCACGCAGCAGAGGTTAATGTACTCGTGCATACAGCAGCGCCAAGCATCACGACACAACCATCTGATGAAGTTATGAACGTAGGGGATAGCAAGAGTCTAAGTGTAGTTGCAATGTCCGGAGACGGAGGTACACTAAGCTATCAGTGGTATCGCAATACGGCGAGCAGCAACACAGGCGGTACACTTATTGCGGGAGAGGATAGTGCCGCTTATGAAGTGCCAACGAATACTGCGGGTACGTTCTACTACTATGTTGTGGTTACGAATACGAACAACAACGTCAATGGCACCAAGACAGCAACTGCAGCAACCCGTGCAGTCGAGGTTACTGTTCTGGCACATGCAGCAGCGCCAAGCATCACCACGCAGCCTGCGGATGAATCGGTCCATGTAGGCGACAGCAAGAGTCTAAGTGTAGGAGCAACTTCTGGAGACGGAGGTACGCTCAGCTATCAGTGGTACCGCAATACGACGAATAGCACGACAGGCGGCACGCTTATTGCAGGAGCGAACAGCGAAACGTATGATGTGCCAACGAATACAGCAGGAACCTTCTATTACTATGTGATCGTGACGAACACGAACAATAACGTCAACGGTACGAAGACTGCCAGCACGACGAGCAGCGTGGCTGAAGTTAAGGTAAGCCATACGTACACAATTGAAGCGATTTCTGATCTGCCAGCAAAGGAGCTAACCCAAGGTTATGCTTCAAGCGAAGCTGAAACGGTCGTCATCAGAAATAACGGCACGGGAGCTTTAACGAATGTGACGATAACGCTAAGCGGTGGCGATGCGGATCATTTTGTTGTGACACAGCCTGATGCAAGCTTGCAGCCAGGCGCATCTGCCAGCTTTAGCATTCAAGCAAAAGAAGGCTTGGCAGCAGCGACGTATAAGGTGACGGTAACGATTTCGGCGACGAATATGACGAATGCGAGCTTTGCTTTTACACAGAAAGTCGTATTGCCTGATCCGCCTGCCAAACCGCAGCAAGTCACTGCGACAAGCGGCAATGCTCAAGTGACCATGGCTTGGCATGTTGTTCAGGGAGCGACGTTCTACCAGGTTTACCGGGTGACAGGCGAGAATCAATATTCGTTGATCGACACGGTTACGGCGGCTAGTTATACAGCGAATAGCTTGGTGAATGGCACCGAGTATACTTTTGTGGTGAAGGCGGGCAATCCTGGGGGCTTGAGTGATTACTCCAATGAAGTCCGGGTTACTCCTATGACTGTGCCTGGAGTGCCAAGGGATGTGCGAGTGCTTGCTGGAGATCAACAGGCTAGAGTGACGTTTATAGCACCAGCCAGCAACGGCGGCAGCGAGATTACAGGATATGAAGTAATCAATGAGCAAGGCGATGTTGTAGCAACTGGAAATGCCAGTCCGATTACAGTAAACAGTCTGACCAATGGCATAACCTATTCCTTCACGGTAAAAGCGATCAATAGTGTAGGGAAAAGCGAACTACTGCCTTACTATTCGGTGACACCTAGATCGACGCCAATCAGTGTGCCAACGACACCGGCAGATGATACGGTCGAGGTCATCGTGAACGGTCAAGTTCAGAATGCGGGTACGCTGAAAAAAGAAACAATCGATGGCAAGCTTGTTGCTACTATCCTTGTCGATGAGGCCAAAATCATGGAGCGTCTTGCAGCAGAAGGCAAGCAAGCGGTCATTACGATTCCGTTCCCTTCAGGCAGTGATGTTGTCATTGGTGAATGGAACGGACAGTTGATGAAGGCATTAGAGGATAATGAAGCTAAAATCGTCATTCGCAACGAAAATGGTGCGTACACGCTGCCTTCGACGGAGATTGATATAGAAGCATTAGCGGCTAAGCTTGGGGCTGGAAGCAACTTGAAGGACGTTAAACTTCTTATCAAAATAGCTGAGCCAAGCGATAAGACGGTTAAAGATGTAGAGAATGCAATAAAGGCAAATGGCTTGGCAATGGTTGCAGCTCCATTAGAATTTACGATCTATGCTGTCTACGGGGATGCAACGATTGAGATTATGAACTTTAATGCGTATGTCCAGCGTACGATTATGGTTCCTGAAGGCGTTGACCCTGTGAAAATGACAACAGGAGTTGTCATTGAGGAGGATGGCAGCATTCGCCACGTTCCTACTCAAGTTGAAAGCAAAGACGGCCAGTATTATGCACACATTAACAGTTTGACGAACAGTGTATATTCGGTCGTGTGGAACACGGTTGCTTACGAGGATGCAGCCACACATTGGGCAAGCAAAAGCATTCATAACATGGGTGCAAGACTTATTGTTAACGGCGTAAGCGATGGACGATTTGCTCCAGACCGCAACATTACTCGTGCAGAGTTTGCAGCGATAGTCGTACGTGCGCTAGGCTTGAAGCTCCAGCCGTCACAAGGCAGCTTTACGGATGTGGAGCAAAGCGCCTGGTATAGCAGCGTTGTGCAGACTGCCTATACCTATGGTTTAATTAGCGGCTTCCAGGACGGCACGTTCCGGCCGCAGGACACGATTACGCGGGAGCAAGCCATGCTGATCCTGGCCAAAGCGATGAAGTTAACCGGCTTGAAAGGCATAGCCGATGGCAGCAGCGGTACAAGCATTGTAGCAGCGTACAAGGATGGCGCTCAAGTCGCTAGCTGGGCTGTCACTGGAGTAGCGGACGCCGTAAGTTCGGGGATTGTATCCGGCAGAATGGATGCAAGCCTGGCGCCGCAAGCAGTGATTACTAGAGCGGAAGTAGCCGTAATGATCGAACGATTGCTGCAAAACTCAGGTCTTATCAACAAGGAACAGGTGAAATAGATTTATAGTATGTCTTACCAACCGGGCGCTCTTCGTGAGTGCTCGTTTTTTTGTTGGGATGAAAAGAAAGAAGGGGAATTGAAACATAAATAGGCGTATTCTCGTATGATGTCTTGTGGTAATAGGTTGAAAAAAGTAGAAAACTTGAGATAAATAATACTGCTATAGAAATATTTAATAACGTCCAAAAATAGGATGCTATAATAGAATGAAACATAAAGAGGAGGAAAAAACTTGAAAAGAGTTAGAGACATTTTAACAGGCGCAGTTATTGGCGCATTATTAATGGTGGGGACAACGGCGGGTTATGCAGCGGTGAAGCAGTATGTATTGACGGAAGCTTCCTATCCTATCTTTGTGAATGGCACGAAGTATGAGGATAAACAAAAACCTATCTTGAACTACGGGGGCAGCACGTATGTGCCGCTAGCTAACCTGGGGGATCTTACAGGGGTCAACTACCAATGGAATGAAGCAAAGAAACGTGTTGAAATTGTTGTATCCGGAGTGAACACGCAGAAGAAGGTATACGGCGAGTATACGAAGGATGTTCCTAACTTTGCGTCGGTGGTAGGTATCTCTGACGGCAAACGTATTGAAGCCTCGGACAAGAGCCACGTTCTGTATAAGTATGATGTGACAGATGCAACGGATGGCAATCTAACCAAATATGTAACCGCTCTGGAGAAGGCCGGTTATGTCTACGAAGCAGATACTTCGACTGGAGAAATCGTCTATTACTCCAAAGGGAAAACAGTTGTAGGCTTATGGATTGAAGGCTATGACTTCTATGTCTTATTAACTAGCGACTAATCTTGATAAGAGAGGCTCTGCACTCGTTCAACGGAACGAAAGCAGAGCCTCTTTAGGTATATCAAGCCTTTTTTCTTAAGCTGAATAGCAGCGTGGCAGCAATGCCAAGGACAAAGGTCAACACGCATAGCAACAGTGTGCTTGTATCATCCGCCAGCCCAGGATACATGACCACTACAGAACCCATGATCATCCCAATCATAAGCGCGTAGGTCAGATTGGCATGGTGGGTCAAGAGCGCTCGAATCGCTTTGCTGCTCACGACGAAGCCGATCATAACACCAGCGCCGATGACCGCAATGAGCAAAAAGTCCAGCGAAGACAGCGCATTGATGGCAGTCGGGTATACGCCGATAATCAATAGCACGAAGGAGCCGCTAATGCCAGGCAGCAGCATCGCCATGCTGGCGAGCCAGCCCGAGAAGAACAGGCCTAGCAGAGTTAAAGCGGAACGGTCGTCAATAGGCAGTCCCGATTTGTCTGCGTTGAAAAAAGCGAGCGATGCGACAAGCAAGCCCGATAGGACTAGCAAAATAACATGTCCAGGGCGAAAGTTCTTTCTAGCCCCGGATTGACGCAACAGAAGCGGCAGTACGCCGATAACTAGTCCGATGAAGAAAAACTGCGTCGGCTCATAGTGATGCTCCAATAAATATTTGATGAGACGGCTGAAAACAAGCAAGGCTGATCCCATGCCAACGGCTAGCGGAATCAGGAATCCGATCTGGCGCCTCCAATTTTTGCTGAAAAACCCGCTGATTGCTGCAAGCAACCGCTCATAAATGCCTAGCATGACGGCAATCGTGCCGCCGCTTATTCCGGGGACGAGATCGGTAATGCCCATAAGCACTCCCCGGTAAAGATTCCTCCACTCCACTGTGCTTCATTCCCTCCTCTATAATCTGGTCTATCGTATCTTATTTTGGAGGGGGGATCAACCTAGATTGACAAAAAAGTAAATTTCATTGCTAAATTGTCAACATGCTAGAATGGCCGCTATGAACAGAGGATAAGGAATCAGGAGTTATAAATGATCGTCTAGCTGAAAAAAGTAGGGTTCTTCAGATGCAGCTTTTGCGCCACATGATTCACAGCGATGGCATCATCAATATAACCGAGCGGGAAAATATAATCCGGTATCAGGTCCGTCGGGATAATAAAGTAAATCAGTGCGCTTCCGATAAGCGCCCGCTCCCAGGTTCCTTTGTTCAGACGATACTTGGTGTACATATCCTTCAGAAATTGTATATACGGTCCAGTGCTTCCCGCTTTGGACAGCTTCTTATCGAATTTTTTCAGGATCATAGTCTTTCCTTCATCCGTTTGCGAGAACAACTCGTATTTGGACAGCTCTTGTTCCATGTTAGTCATGCTATAGGTTTGTGTACTCAGATTAGAGTGCGCTAGAAGAGATTGAATGTCGGCAATCGATGATTGCAGATCCGTCAAGCGCGGCTCGACGGAATAACCTGCGGCGAAAAACAATTCCGACACTGGCAATTGAAGGCACTCGGCAAATTGCTGCAAATGTTCAGGTGTTGCCTTGCGCTTCCCATTAATAATACGCGAGATCGTAGCCGTATCGACAGCTGTGAGCTCACTGAATTTTCGCAAAGAGAGACCGCGCTGCTGCAGCTTGCTCTTGATAAGTTCCCCTAATGGATTCGGGCGATTCGGTTCGCTCATAATGAATGCACGATCCTTTCCTTCGTAATGGCTCCTTGCTCTTCTATTATGCGATATGGAGTCTACGGTTTTCAATGAATATATCGGTCTGTTGACAATTTGTCAACGAATTCGATATATTAGTGTCAACGTCGCGAAGACGTTTGTCTATGTCGCGTTCAGCATCAGGAGGGGTCGTTCGTTTGAGGATCAATCGATTGCATATGGTATTGTTAGTCTTGTTGCTGGTTCTTGCAGCAGGTTGTTTTGCGGTGTATAAGCAGATGTCAGGAACGACTATTAATTTGGATAATTCAATTCTTGATAAAGAGCTGCTGGAGACGATCCGGGGCCAAGAAGATAATGAGAAATTCGAAGATGGTATAGAAGAAGTCAAGGAAGACTTCTATATGCTGGTCATCGGTCTTGATCATAGCGACAGCCATAGCGGCATGAATACGGATACGTTGTTGCTTGCGCATGTCATTCCGCAATCGAACAGTATGAAGCTTCTATCGATTCCGCGGGACCTCCGGGTCACCAATTTGCGAGGGACTGGCGCGAAAGTTAATTCCATGTTCGCCAGCGGATATCAGTATGCGGTACGCGAAGCACGGGATCATCCGGAGCTGCTCTCCGGCAAGAAAGTCAAGCTGGGACAGTTTACGTTCGCTGAGGAATACATAAGCTCGGGAATGGTTACGACAAGAGAGACGATTGAGCGTTATTTCAACATAAATATAGATTATACCTTTCTCGTATCCTTCGAGACGTTAACATCTATGGTGGACGCGGTGGGCGGAATTGAGATCAATGTAGAGCGGCGTATGGAATATGATGCCCCCAGCGAAAATATGTTCATTCGGCTTTATCCAGGTCTGCAGGTGCTGGACGGGGAGCAGGCGCTGCAGTATGCGCGGTTCCGCAAGGATAATCGCGGAGAGGCTTACCATTCTAATGATTTTGATAGGGGCTTGAGGCAGCAGCAGGTCATTACCGCATTGGTACATAAGCTGACCTCATGGAACAGTCTTCCGAAAACCTTCGAGATCGTGGACATCGTCACCTCCAACCTCAAGACGGATATGGCACCAGGCACGATGCTCTCAATGGTGAAAGCCTATTACGGCAAAATTGATAGGGACCAAATATACAGCTTGTCATTCCCTGGACAATGGCAAAGTCCGTTCGTGGTGGTGGACGATGAGAGTTTGGAAGAGTTGATGGAGCAATTGACCTCCATGGACGCTCCCGACTTGGCTAGTTGATTCGACAGTAGCAACTTATTGAAATTATTGAATGGATTACTTCCAGTTTTGTACAATAGGGTTGAACGGTTAACGAGATCGAAATCTCACTCGATCGGAAAGCAGGGACTAATTAGAAATGATGTTTCAAAAGGCTAAACGATTGGATGGGGTCATTCTCGGTATCGTATTCTGTTTTGCACTCATTAGCACACTGGTCATTGAGAGTGCTACGATGGGGACGCGCTATGAAGGGCTGCATATCGCGAACATTGAAATGTATGCAATTATGGTGATTCCAATGCTGCTCGTCGCGATGATGGATTATCGGATCATTGTTCGTTATTTGTCTTATCCTTCCTATGTAATCGGTGTGATATTGCTCATCATGGTTCTAGTCATTGGCGTCAATCTGAATGGTTCTACACGCTGGATCGAGATCGGCTCGCAGCAGTTCCAGCCTTCCGAATTGATGAAGATCGCCTTTATTCTGACGCTGGCTCGTTTTTTTGGTAACCTAAACGGACAATCTCCACGCTTCTGGAGAGACATCGTACCGTCGTTTGTTCTGTTTATTATTCCGTTTTACCTGGTCTTCAAGCAGCCTGATCTAGGGACTTCCATTGTTTTTATCAGTATTCTCGTCAGTATATTGTGGATGGCCAACATGCAGTGGAAGCAGATCGTCATCGGATTGTCTGCTCTATTGGTGGTGGCAGCTGGCGTAACAGCCTTATATTTTGTGCAATTCGATCTCTTCTCCAAGGTGATCAAGCCGCATCAGCTTGAGCGAATACAGACTTTCATTGATCCCACGCTGGACCCGGAGAATAGCTGGCATGTAAAAAATGCACAGACGGCGATCGGTTCAGGTGAACTGTACGGCAAAGGCTTCATGCAAGGAAGTCTCGTACAGGGTGGCTATGTCCCGTATCATTACGCGGATTCCATCTTCGCCGTTATTGGCGAGGAATTTGGCTTTATCGGGTCAACGCTGCTGCTTTTGCTTTACTTTTTACTCATTTATCGAATGATTATCATCTCTTACAAATGCCAGAATCGGGCGGGCTCTTATATCATTGTCGGTATTATCGCTATGCTGGTGCTGCAGATATTCGAGAACATCGCGATGCATACCGGGCTAATGCCGTTAACGGGTATCGCCCTGCCTTTCGTAAGCTATGGCGGAAGTTCATTATTAACGAATATGCTGTCGATTGGCTTGGCGCTGAGCGTTCACATTCATCAAGATCATCCATTGGCAGAATAAGTGTCTTCATTTCTCTTTTCTCATGACAAGACCCGCAAGCGGGCCGCTGTATGTACAGCACCTGCCTGCGGGTCTATTTATCATGCAGATCGAGTTAGTCCAGGATGAGGCCCCTGTACTTATAGTAGCCTTGCATGCCGATAATGGATCCATCGGTTGACTTGCCATGCCCCGAGACGAATGCATCGAGAAACTTATCGGTTAGCGCTTCAGAATCGGGATTCAGATAGATGTCCTCCAAATAATCGAGTCCGTCGCTGTAATCATCGAGAGCGCCTTTGTAGAGTGTAAATGCTTTGGTGACGCTTTTGGTATCTACGCCAATGCTTGTGAACAATTTCTTATACGCTTCATATTCCTTCAGCAAGCTATTATAGTTCTTGGAAGCTGCATTGTAATAGTCATAGCATTTGTCCAGCGTATCGGTTTGGTCGTAATAGATAATATCATCGTAAGCGTCCATCAGACTATCGGCCAAATCCATTAATCGTAGGCCAAGGTCGTCCAGCGTTTTGTAGAAATCCATCGCTTCCACGTAGTTAATAATTTGTTGCTCTCCGTCGGATTTGACAGGGGCATTCGATTCTACATTTACGGTATAGGTTGATGCATCCCATGTCGACTTGACTCCGGCTTGCTCCAGCATGGACAAAGGCACCATGGTGCGACCTTTTAATATAACCGGCGGAGTATCCTTCGGAATAACCTCTTTTCCATTAATGACAAGCTTGACGATGTTATAACCCTCGAACGTCCCCCACTTTGCAGCAGCGCTGACTACCCCGACAGCAGCTAGGATTAAAACTAGCGACAGCATGATAACTTTCTTCTTCAATTGGCATTCTCCTCGGTTGGAAAAATGGTATACGAACACTAGTATAGTAGGGAGGAAGTAAAGTGGAAAGAAGAAAATGACAAATGGTTAAACGTAACTTGCATATATCGACAAAATCATTGGTTCATCACATAAAATTAACTAGAATTAAATAGAATTTCGGTATAAACTAGTAAATATGCATTAAATGGCAGGGGGGGGTAAAAGTCATGGATGCTCAAAAAGCCATTACGTTTGACCCCGTCGAGGAAGGTCTAAATGATCAATCCTTTCAATATGAGGTATACGCAAGTACCCGATTGGAGGAGATGAAGCTAATGGGCTGGGATGAAATCCAGCAGGACGCCTTTCTTCGGATGCAATTTATGATGCAGCAAAGGTCATACGCCGCCCGTTACCCCGATGAATCCTATCAGATCATTGTATATGACGGGGTGAAAGTCGGCCATCTGTTGGTGGCGAGAGAGGATACAACCATTCGACTAGTAGATTTGGCTATACTCCCTCACTACAGAAGTAACGGAATCGGAACCTTTGTCATCAACAATCTTATGCAAGAAGCGCTGGCAACGGGGAGGACAACCATGCTGCATGTCATGAGGTCCAATCGCGCAATCAGGCTCTATGAGCGCCTTGGCTTTACGAAGTCGGCAGAAAATGAAATGTATGTCGAAATGATCTTTCAATAGTGTTACCGCTTACAATTCTATGCAAGAGGTGAATTCATATGAGTGATCAATATGTTGGAGAGATTCGAATGTTTGCTGGCAATTACGCTCCAGTGGGCTGGGCGCTGTGCAATGGTCAACTGCTGAGTATTTCGGAGAATGAAGTATTGTACGTAGTACTAGGGACGACTTTTGGCGGCGATGGACAGACTACGTTCGGAGTGCCCGATCTGAGAGGGCGAGTTCCGATTCATACCAGCAGCGCAATGCCATTGGGTAGCCTTGGCGGAACGGAGACGGTCACTTTGATGACGCAGCAGCTTCCAGTTCATACGCATATTGCTTCAGCTACTACGAATACCGGCAATCTAGCTTCTCCCGAGAATGCGGTATGGGCTTCCATAACGAATTATTCGGATGATACAAGCAAGGTCGTGTCGATGGGTGCGAATGCGATTACTCCATCAGGCGGAAGCCAGCCGCATAACAACATGATGCCAACGACAGCTGTTTCTTTTATTATCGCGCTTGTGGGAATCTTTCCTTCCGAAGGTTAAGGCTTCTACCTATCACTATTTTATGAAATGAGGGATTAAGATGGCTGAACCATTTGTGGGAGAGCTGCGATTGTTTCCTTTTAATAGAACCCCGCGCGGTTGGATGCCTTGCGAAGGACAACTGATGAATATTCAAACTAATCAGGTGCTGTTTTCCTTGATTGGCGCAACGTACGGCGGAGATGGCAGAAGCAATTTTGCTCTTCCGGACTTGCGTGGACGGGTGCCTGTCCATGTAGGCGCGGGCATTAATTACGGTTTATCGGCCGGCGAGGCGAACCATACCTTAACGGTGAATGAAATACCTGCACATACGCATCAGGCGCTGGCATCGTCCAATCCGGCAGATGTGCCAGATCCGCAAAATCAAGGATGGGCAGGCGTTAGTGACCGATATGGCGAAGCGACGGCATTGACGAGCATGAATGCTGGTGCCATCGGCACTTCGGGCGGCAGTCAAGCCCATTCCAATATGCAGCCTTATCTGACTGTGCGATATTGCATTGCTTTACAAGGCATATATCCACCAAGACAATAGGAGGGTAAACCATGGATCCGTATCTCGGAGAGATAAGAATATTCGCAGGGAATTATCCGCCTGCAGGCTGGGCGCTATGCAACGGACAGCTGATGCAAATTCGACAATTTACAGCTTTATATAGTGTCATTGGCGTTCAATACGGCGGTGACGGCAAGTCGACCTTCGCATTACCGAATCTAACGGGACAAGCTTCAATGGGAACTGGCCAAGGACCGGGGTTGTCGCCGCGTACGATCGGACAGCAAGTGGGAACCAAAACCGAAACCTTGATGAACGATCAGATGCCAAAGCATACGCATGTCCCGCAAGCGGTCAATGAACCGGGAGCGTCTAGCAATCCGGCGAATCAGTATTGGGCGGAGACTGCGGCTGGAGGCCGCCCGCCAAAGCAGCTACCTCTTTACAATGGTCAACAGCCGAATGTTCAGATGCTGCCGACAGCTCTGTCTGTACAAGGTGGAAGCCAGCCGCATAACAATATGCAACCGTTTCTGGCAATGAACTTTATTATCGCTCTGGAAGGTGTATTCCCTCCAAGACAGTAATAACCGAAGCCATCAACCTTATAGGATTATCATGCCAACATGACAACTGCGTAGAGCAATCGGCTCTATGCAGTTTTCTGTGTTATTAGTATCAGAGTTCAATAAATTGAATACCTATTGCCGCGTAAGTGGACAGAGTGTTGCATATACATCATAGGTTGGCGGATGTAGGAAAGAGGGAAGGGTTCGAATGAAGAAAGATAGCATCGGTACGCATAAAGGGGCATACAGTACGATTCGCGCTGTGATGCTCGTTGTGGCTATGATAACAACGACTCTATGGGGAATTACCAGTTTTGGAATTGAAAAGGCTCAAGCAGCGTGGCAAGGGACCAATAATGGGACTTATGATTTTGGCGGGCCGTTAACGGTTTCTGGCGTTTCTGATTTTAAGAAGAGCGGGGACAAGTTTTTAGTAAGCAATGGATTTGTTAATGATCCGGGAACCACGAGTTTATGGTCGGAGACTCAACAAGCTTCTAATACAACAGGTCATTTTGTATTAAAGGCTGAGGGGACAACGACCAACAAGTTCTTCACCTTTAAAGATTTTGGATTCAGCAGTTATGATATGGGCGGCGGTACAGGATATCAGCTGTCTCAACTGTCTGTTGTGTTAAAAGATCATAACAATCAAATCATTCAGACTCTGAATAATTCTGCGAACGTTAGAATTACAACCACGATTACGCAATTGTCGGCGCTGCTAGGTGCGTCTTCAAGTTATTCTATTCCCAATGTTGCAATCGTGGAGATTACTTGGAAGTTTACTGATCAACTAGCGCCGTCAAATATAAACTTGGAGAACATTACGATATCTGATGTTAGTACGGGTTACAATGTTGTATACAACGGCAATGGTCAATCAAGCGGTGTAGCACCTGCACCTTCCAACAAAGATTATATTGGTACAATCATAACGTTATCTGATAAGGGCACGTTGGTACGTGATGGATACACATTTGCAGGTTGGAACACGAAAGCGGATGGAACAGGAGCTACATATCCGGCAAATTCGGCGTATACGATCACTTCATCCGATGTTAATTTATATGCAAAATGGGAGCCGAGTCGCTATAGTGTAAGCTACAACGGGAATGGTTCCCAGTCTGGAACTGTTCCGACCGATAGTACTACGTACCTTATGGGTCAAACGGTGAACGTAGCACAACCAGGAACATTAGCCAAAGGCGGTTATGTCTTCAAAGGCTGGAATACGTCCGCTAACGGTGCGGGCACTGCCTATGCGGCAGGTTCAACGCTGACGATGGGCTCGGCTAACGTGACGCTGTATGCACAGTGGGAACTCATCACATTTACGCTGAGTTACAATGGCAACGGAAGTGACAGTGGCACCGTGCCAACAGGCGGTACGCATGCTCCGAGTGCGCAAGTTACTGTTGCCCAGCAAGGCAGCTTGGAGAAAGCAGGCTATTCATTCGAGGGCTGGAATACGAAGGCGGATGGAACAGGAACTGCTTATGCAGCAGGTTCCACGCTGACGATGGGTTCTGCTAACGTAACGTTGTATGCACAATGGGAACTGATTACGTACACGCTTAGCTATAACGGCAACGGAAGTGACAGCGGCACGGTGCCAACAGGCGGTGCGCATGTTCCGAGTGCTCAAGTTACAGTTGCCTTGCAAGGCAGCTTAGTGAAAGCAGGTTATTCGTTTGAGGGCTGGAATACCAAGGCGGATGGAACAGGAACTGCCTATGCGGCAGGTTCAACGCTGACGATGGGCTCGGCTAACGTGACGCTGTATGCACAGTGGGAACTCATCACATTTACGCTGAGTTACAATAGCAACGGAAGTGACAGTGGCACCGTGCCAACAGGCGGTGCGCATGCTCCGAGTGCGCAAGTTACTGTTGCCCAGCAAGGCAGCTTGGAGAAAGCAGGCTATTCATTCGAGGGCTGGAATACGAAGGCGGATGGAACAGGAACTGCTTATGCAGCAGGTTCCACGCTGACGATGGGTTCTGCTAACGTAACGTTGTATGCACAATGGGAACTGATTACGTACACGCTTAGCTATAACGGCAACACCAGTGATAGCGGTACGGTTCCAACTGGAGGCTCCTTTGTACCGAATACACAAGTAACGGTTGCCCAGCAAGGCAGCTTGGAGAAAGCAGGTTATTCATTCGAGGGCTGGAATACAAAAGCGGACGGAACGGGCGATGCATATGCAGCAGGTGCCACGCTGACAATGGGCTCGGCTAACGTGACGCTGTATGCACAATGGGAACTG
>NZ_JBWDNN010000003.1:0-643228 GCF_056269225.1 Paenibacillus sp. J31R120
CTTCGAAGTTCTTCACACTGACCAAGGTCAATGTGAGCTCTTCTTCTATCTATTAATTCCTTAGAATTAACAGGGCAGTTTCGCTCGTTGTTCAGTTTTCAAAGAACAATCTCTTTCGTATCCGCCGTTTGTATCTCGCGGCCGGACTAATAATATAACATGGCTGTTTCACAATAGCTACAGGTAATTAATTACATATGAGTAGGGACGATATTTCTCAGAACAACTCCAATTTTAGTTTTTTAAAATAATATAGCTTGGTGAAGACATATTCATATAAAACGAGTGAGGCTATGCCTGCCTCTATTCCGAACGATCAAGGAGCCAAAGTTCATGAGCAATTCCACAACCAGAAAGTTGAGAACTTGTCAGCACTAGAACCTGCGAATGCAAAAGGCGTTGACTAAATGAGTGTTGGATCGGTATTCAGGTTGCTCGAGCTGGTAGTATAACAAACGATATCCATTCATAACCGACCAATATGAAGAGATAGGACGAGCATTTTCCTCGCCTGTAATACGCTAGACTTTTTCATAACTTTTATGTTGATTGATGGGTTCCGTACCCCAAATCATGCCTAACCCCGTTCGCAGTCAGTAGCCCTGGAAGATCTGCATCATCCCGCAGACAGCAGCATAATTTCGGTCGCTAGTCAGACGATCCAGCCCTGTAGCGGATGATAGTTGTAGTTCTGTTAATTATGCATCCTGTTTTGATTCAAACTAATGTTATGCACCCACTTTTGTTTCAACGGTCAGTATTCTTGTTGTCCCAAGACAAAGGATGAAACCCGTCAAATTAGAGTTTCATCCTTTTCCAACAAAATGAGACATTGATTTGGGGTCATTTGATTATTTTTCGATAGCTTTTAATATGACAGTTACCGATTCCGCCCTGGTTGCATGGGCTTGGGGTTTCATCGTGTTATCCGGATAACCGGCAATCATTCCATGCTCTACTGCGACAACGACCGCCTTCTGTGCCCATGTAGAAACGCCCAGTGACCATTCAAATCGTTAAGTGAACTCCAGAATTATTTTCCGCTACAGGTTTCGCAATACTGCAAATTTGGTAAAGTGGTCGGTTGTACCGCTTACGACGCCCTTCTCCCTTTCGATCCCGAAATTATTCAGTTCTATCCATTCATCCATTTCTTCATTGAGCCAGTAAAGGCTGATTTCAACATTATCGTCACGAAGTAATTGAAAAAGATATCTCCCATTCGTTGCTCTCATTCCATTCGCTTCACCTTTCATTGCCGGTTTTACCCCGCCTTTGTTGATATTGATAGATTGTTTCAACATCAACCTATCCCCGAATTATAAATGAATTCATAGATCATGAAATCTAACTGCGGTTATAGCAATAGAATGAACGATGGATATGGCGTCAGTAGGGTGCTCTTCAACTGTACTCTTTGGAAGGAACGGATATATCTGAGGCAAACACAAGATATATCCATAATAATGAAGTCAACTAGTTGCATTATTTATTTAACTATATTAATC
Organism: Paenibacillus sp. J31R120; assembly: GCF_056269225.1. NCBI lineage: Bacteria > Bacillati > Bacillota > Bacilli > Caryophanales > Paenibacillaceae > Paenibacillus > Paenibacillus sp. J31R120. Next base: position 1,509 of record NZ_JBWDNN010000003.1, read on the forward strand.
ATCACCCGCTTCATTGCCATTTTCCTGTCAGCCACAAAAAGGACTCACCATCAATCATAGTGAATGTCCCAACATATTTGGCTCTACTCCCCTGCTTTATCTATCTGCGTATATGACTTTTCGTTCAAATCCAAAGTCTCGATATGCTGAATGACATTGTTGCATAGCGTTACAATAACGAACTCACTTTCCCTTGGTCCAGCTGCATGACGAACCGGGCGGCCAAATGGAAGAAGTATGGCGCTTAGATTAAAAGTAAATAAAGGATATATAGGGCCGCTCCTCTCATAACGAACGGTTGTCACTGATATGTCCTTCCTATCGCTTGCATATGTTCAATACTAGCTGCACAATGCTGCTATAATGCGCTTTCATCTTAAATTATTCATGCTTTTTTTTGCGCCATCATAACATATTGTCAACAGCTTTCATGACGAAAGCTGCTTTTCATTTGATTGAACTTGAAAACGCTTACGTATTATGATGACTACAGCTTCAAGAAAGCATTTATGAATAATTAACCCTATTAAGGAGGTCAACTGATCATGAGTCAACAACAGCAATCCGCTTCCGAGCAAGGCGGTGCCAAAGTCGCTATTCAGAAATTCGGACGATTCTTGAGCGGCATGGTTATGCCTAATATCGGCGCTTTTATTGCTTGGGGCTTGATCACGGCCCTGTTCATTCCAACCGGATGGTTCCCGAATGAAAGTCTGGCGACACTCGTCGGACCGATGATTACCTATCTTCTGCCGATTCTGATCGGCTATACCGGCGGCCAAATGATTCACGGCACGCGCGGTGGCGTCATCGGCGCTGTGGCTACGATGGGGGTTATTATCGGCTCAGACATTCCGATGTTCCTCGGAGCCATGATTATCGGCCCGCTGGCCGCATGGATACTTAAAAAGTTCGATCAGTCGATCGAAGGCAAGATTCCTTCCGGCTTCGAGATGCTGATCAACAACTTCTCCTCCGGGATTATCGGCGGACTTCTGGCGCTCGGTGCCTACAAAGGCATTGGCCCCGTTGTCGAGATGATCAGCAAAGGGCTCGCTAACGGCGTTCAATGGCTGATTGACGCGGGACTGCTGCCGCTCACGAATATCATTATTGAGCCGGCCAAAGTATTGTTCCTGAATAATGCCATTAACCACGGCGTGCTAGGCCCGATCGCACTTGATCAAGCGACGAAAACTGGGCAATCGATTATTTTCATGCTGGAATCGAATCCAGGTCCGGGTCTCGGCATCCTGCTCGCCTTCTGGCTGTTCGGGCGCGGAGCTGCCAAGCAATCTGCTCCAGGCGCGGTTGTCATTCATTTCTTGGGCGGTATTCACGAGATCTACTTCCCGTACATCCTGATGAACCCGAGACTGATTTTGGCAGCGATTGCCGGTGGTGTTGCTGGTACGTTCACCTTCGTTCTGTTTGGAGCAGGCCTTGTCGCCACCCCTTCACCGGGCAGTATCTTCGCTTACTTTGCCATGACGCCAAAGGGCGGATGGCTGCCGATGCTTAGCGGTGTTGTTGTAGCAACGATTGTATCGTTCCTCGTCGCTGCCCTGCTGATGAAGACATCCAAGCAAAAAGAGGATGGCGAAGATCTGGAATCTGCACAGACCAAAATGAAAGAAATGAAAGCTCAGGCGAAAGGGACAGCGGTAGCGTCCCCAACTCCAGAAGCGGCGCCTAAAACGATCGAAAACGTTCGGAAAATCGTATTTGCCTGCGATGCGGGCATGGGCTCAAGCGCGATGGGCGCCTCCATCCTGCGGAAGAAGATGACGAAATCAGGCATTGATGTGACGGTCATTAATACGGCGATCAACGATCTTCCGAGTGACGCTGATATCGTCATTACGCATAAGACACTGACAGATCGGGCGCGGCTGAAGGTTCCTGCAGCAGAGCATATCTCCATCGATGACTTCCTGAAAAGCCCGCAGTATGACGAGTTAGTAAGCCGATTAGGCACATAATAAGAAATCGTAACGCTGGCGTGAAGATACGCCCGCGTTACGTTAATTTTCCGTAAAGGAGGCCGCCGGACTATGAAAGTATCCAATAGACAACGCAAAATATTGGAGCTGCTGCTTAGCCGGCAGGACGATATTACAGCCGATCAGCTGGGTCAGACCATTGGGATTAGCTCCAGAACGGTTCATCGGGAGCTTCAAATACTAGACCCCGTACTGGCTGGCTATGATATAGCACTTGTCAAAAAATCCGGCTCCGGCATTAAGCTCATGGGCGATCAGCGCAGCCTCGGCGAGTTTCAAGAGCAGCTGCGGAGATCCGATACCGAGACGTATTCCCCTGAAGAACGCAAGGTGCTCATCCTCTGTCAACTCCTTAGTCAGGATGAACCGATCAAGCTCTTCTCTCTCGCAAGCGAGGTTCAAGCGGCGATTCCTACCGTCAGCCGTGACCTGGAAGAGCTGGAGACATCACTGACGAACAGTGGCCTTGCTCTCGTTCGCAGGCGCGGGTACGGCATAGAGATTACGGGTGAGGAAACAGACCGCCGCAATTTCATTGTCAAGCTGGCGGAGGAATATATCGATGATTTTCTTGGCGCCTTATCTCGAAAAGAAATATGGCCAACCACTCATGAGCTGCTGAAGCTCGTAGGCCATGATGCCTTGTTTTCGGTAGAGCGCACTTTATGGCAGCTGGACGAGATTTGGGTCAGGCGGCTAAGAGAAGCCGACTATAACCGACTCCTTGTACGGTTATCCGTTGCCTTTATTCGTATCCAAAAAGGACATTTGATCTCGTCTGCTGCCCGTCTATCCTCCGTCCAAATCAGTGAGGAAAGCAAACAAAAGCTGAATGCCCTCTCCTCCTCCCTCGGGATCGACGCAATGCCTGATGAGGAGCTTAGATATATGCAGTCACTGCTGGATCAGGCCAAAGAAAAAGAAAAGCGCAGTGCATCTGCACTGCTGGAGCAATACGGGCTTGGACTCGCCGAGCGTGCGATATCACTCATACGCTTGATGGAGGAAGAAACCGGGACCCCTTTTCACAAAGATCGAACGCTGCTTGAAGGCTTGATCAGCCATCTGGGACATGCGCTGGAGCGGCTGCAACAGGGTGAAGCGATTCGCAATCCCCTGCTCGCTCAAATCAAAAACGACTATGAATCTTTGTTGGAGTCGACTATTCGCAGCGCTGCGAAAGCATGGCCGGACCTTGTTATACCCGAAGAAGAAGCAGGCTATCTAGCTATGCATTTCGGCGCAGCCATCGAGCGTTGGAAGCTTGTTCCAAGACAAGTGCGGGCCTTGCTCGTTTGCACGAGCGGCATCGGCTCCTCCAAGCTGCTTGCCGTTCGCATCGTTAAGGAAGTGCCGCAAGTGGAGCTACTTGGGCACTACTCCTGGTATGAAGCGTCACGCATGCCGAGTGAGAAATATGATTTGATTATATCTACAGTCGATTTGCCGATTGAGCCTGATCGTTATATTAAGCTCAGTCCCCTTCTGACTAAGGATGAAGCCGAACGGCTGCGCAGTCATATTTGCGAGTTATCGGTATCCCCTGAGATCGTGGATGAGAAGGATGATAAGCAAGATGCTTGGCAAAGGCTTAATTTGCTCAACCGTTATGCAATGGAAACGGTGATGATTTTGGAGTCGTTCCATGTCTATGAGTTGGACCACGGGCGTTCTCCAAAGCTTAATGGGCTGCTGAAGGATGCGCTGCCGCTCATGCTTAAGGAAGACGATCGACAGCATACGAATGCGATTGCCAATCTGCTCATTCAGCGCGAGCAGCAAGGCAGCGTGTTTATCCCGGATACGAGCCTGGCCATGTTCCATACCCGAAGCGAGCTTATAACAAAGCCGTTGATATCGCTGTTCCGCCTGCAAGAGCCGCTTCTCATGAATGAACAGGAACAGCAGCTTGCCTCGCAATTTCTTATTATGCTGGCTCCGGCAGGCTTGAACCGGATCGCATTGGAGCTGCTCAGTGAGATTAGTGCGATGCTGCTTCAGCCAGAGATGAACCAGCTGTTGAATGAAGGGATAGCGGAGCGAATCCGCTCCTTCATGTCACGCCAACTAGAGATATATATGAAATCCAAATTGGAATGGAGAGAACCATCATGAGCATACTGACAACAAACACCATTATTTTGAACGCATCCGTTGCCGATAAATTCGAAGCGATCCGCCTTGCCGGACAGCTGCTGGTCGATGCGGGCCACGTACCTGCCGCCTATGTGGACAAAATGATTGAGCGTGAGCAAGTCTCCTCTACCTACCTGGGCGGCGGGCTCGCTATGCCCCATGGCACAAATGATTCCAAAAGCTTGATTCAATCGACAGGCATCTCCGTCGTTGTACTGGCGAATGAAGTGGACTTCGGCGGTGAAGCCGCTCGTCTTGTCATCGGTCTTGCCGCCGTAGGCGATGAGCATCTGGAGCTGCTGTCCAGCCTGGCCGTTCTTGTATCGGATGAAGACGATATGGAGCGGATTCTGAACGCTTCGAGCAAAGAAGAGCTTCTTGGCATCTTTGCAGAAGGTATGGAATAATGAAGGCCGTACATTTTGGCGGAGGCAACATCGGGCGCGGTTTTATTGGCCTGCTGTTGTCTCAAGCCGGCTACCAAGTCACATTTGTAGATGTGGATCAAGAGCTTGTCCGGCTGCTTCAGGAGCGTAGGCAATATTCCGTCGTGTATGCCGGTGACGAGCAACAATCCTTTACAGTAGATCATGTCACCGCCATTCATGGCAGTGACCAGGCGCAAGTCGCCGAGGCGGTTGCCGGGGCCGATCTGGTCACAACAGCCGTAGGCGTGAATGTGCTTAAGCATATTGCCGGTTCAATCGCCTCGGGTATCGTTAGAAGGCTCGAGCAGTCAGGCGGCCCGCTAGTCCTCATTGCCTGCGAGAATGCCATTGGCGGAAGCACACAGCTCCAAGAGCTTGTCTATAGCCATCTAACGAAGCAGCAACAAGCAGAGGCAAGCCGAATGGCTTTCTTCCCCGACGCTGCGGTTGACCGCATTGTTCCTCTTCAGCAGCACGAGGATCGTCTCAAAGTGCTTGTCGAACCTTACTACGAGTGGGTAGTTGACCGCTCTTCCCTGCCACCCAGTCATAAAGAGATTCCGGGTGTTCACTATGCGGATCAGCTGCAGCCTTACATTGAGCGCAAGCTGTTCACCGTGAATACCGGACATTGCTGCGCAGCCTATCATGGCTATCTGCAAGGCTTGGACACCATACAAGAGGTTATGAGGCAGCCGTCTATTGTGGCGCAAGTAGAAGGCGCCATGCAAGAGACGGGCAGTGCGCTAATCGCACAATATGGCTTTGATGCAGATGAGCATAAACGTTATACTCAAACTATTCTGGAGCGGTTCCGCAATCCGCATCTGACCGATGAGGTTGTTCGGGTTGGCCGTTCCCCGATTCGCAAGCTTTCTCCAAATGATAGACTCGTACGTCCTGCCCTATCCGCCTATGAGTTTGGGATTGAAACGCCGTACCTGGCCCAAGCAATGGCAGCTGCGCTGCTCTTTGATTCTCAGGATGATCCGGAAGCGGTGCAGATTCAGCAAACGATCAGCCGGGATGGGATTTCCTCTGCGGTGACTGAGTTCACCGGTCTTGATGAGAATCACCCGCTTCATGCCGCTGTACGGGAAGCATACAATACCTTGAAGAAGGAAAGGAGTGATCGCATATGACACGGTTATTGCAAGGCATTAACGCATCGCCAGGCATGGCAGTCGCACCGATCTTGATCTATCGCAACAGTCAGCCCGTCATTGAAGAAACAACCATTACAGATACCAAGTCGGAAATCGAGCGGCTGCAGGCTGCGCTGCGCGAGACACGGGCAGAGCTGGAGCAGCTTCGCGACTCCGTGAAAGCTAAGCTTGGCGAAGAAAAAGCGGAAATCTTCGAGGGTCATCTCATGATATTGGAAGACCCCGATCTTATAGATGCAGTTATGGAAGCGATCCAAAATGAATCGGTCAATGCCGAGTACGCGTTACACACCGCCTCCTCTTCCTTCATCGAAGTTTTAAAGCAAATGGACGACGAGTATCTGAGAGAACGCGCGGCTGATGTTCGTGACGTATCGGGCAAGCTGATCGGACGCTTGAGCGGTGTCACACAAACCGATCTATCGCAATTAACGGAACCTTGTATTATCGTTGCGAACGATCTTGCACCTTCAGATACCGCTAAGCTGGATATAGGGGTGGTCAAAGGCTTTATTACTGAAATCGGCAGCCGCACCTCGCATTCGGCCATTATGGCCCGATCGCTGGGTATTCCCGCGATTGTTGGTGTCGGAGCGCTAAGCGATGATATCCAGACAGGAGCGTTGGCGCTGCTTGACGCAACGAATGGGACAGTCACGATTAACCCGAGCGAGCAGCAGCAGCAAGATTTCACTGGCAAAAAAGAACAATACGACCAGCAGCAAGCGGAGCTAGCCAAGTGGGTTAGCCGCCATTCCCTTTCCGATGACGGCCATTGCGTAGAATTGGCTGCCAACATCGGCAAGCTGGAGGATGTTCAGAAGGCTCTGGACAATGGCGCTGAGGCGATTGGCTTATTCCGAACCGAGTTTCTTTATATGGGCCGCAGCTCGCTGCCTACAGAAGAAGAACAGTTCACCAGCTACAAATATGTATTGGAAAAAATGAACGGCAAGCCGGTAGTCATCCGGACGCTCGATATTGGCGGTGACAAAGAGCTCCCTTATTTGGAATTACCGAAGGAAGCAAATCCGTTTCTTGGACAGCGTGCATTGCGCCTATGTCTGGAACGCCCCGATCTATTCCGTACACAGCTGCGCGCGCTTCTGCGGGCAAGCAGCTATGGAAACCTGAAGATTATGTTCCCGATGATAGCCGTATTGAGTGAATTGCGGGATGCCAAGGCGCTTCTGGAAGAAGAAAAAGCCAAGCTTCTGGCAGAAGGAATCCCTGTCTCAGATACAATCGAAATCGGAATGATGGTCGAGATTCCGGCGGCGGCGGTATCCGCTGATTTGTTCGCCAAGGAAGTAGATTTTTTCAGCATCGGCACGAACGACTTGATCCAGTATACAATGGCGGCCGATCGTATGAATGAAACCGTCTCTTATCTGTACCAGCCATGTAATCCCTCAGTCCTTCGCCTTGTTCGAATGGTTATTGAAGCAGCGCGCAAGGAAGGTAAATGGGTCGGCATGTGCGGGGAGATGGCTGGCGACGAGTCGGCTATTCCCTTGCTGCTCGGTCTTGGACTGCATGAATTCAGCATGAGCGCAAGCTCGATTCTGCCCGCAAGAGCACAGATCGGCGGTCTCTCCTATGAGCGCTGGTCGCAGCTAGCTGAACAGGCATTAGCGATGGCTACACAAGATGAGATTCAAGACTTCGTTAGAAGCCAATCTTAAGGAGGCAACGTTATGATTAGCAAAACATTTACGATTATCAATCCGACAGGATTCCACGTACGACCTACCAAAGCGTTTGTTCAAGCGGCATCCGCCTTCCCTTGCACGATTAAAGTCGAAAACAAAGGCAAAAAAGTGAACGGCAAAAGCTCGCTCAGCATGCTTACCCTTGGCATAGCCGCACAGGATGAGGTTACGCTTGAGATTGACGGGGACCAAGAGCAAGAAGCAATGGAGCAGCTCGGCAAGCTGCTGACGGATATTTACGAATAAACAACGAGAATCCCCCTATCACGCTAACAAGCGTTGAATGGGGGATTTGTTTTTTAAGGAAGATTCAGCTCCATAAATTACGTAATAATTATTATGTTAACTTACGACATTAAATGATTTGTATATGAAAAAGAGCGAACCGTATCATGCGGTCCGCTCGATCATTTCTCGTCGTTCGAATGTGATTAATCAGCTGCAATCTCGCTCATGAACGCTCTGAATTGCTCTGTAATCTCTTTGGAATACTGGTGATGCAAATAATGAGTACCGTCCTCCATCGTTACGACTTTCCCATGAATCGAATCTTTGGCCTGTTCTTCATGCATCGGAATCCAGTTTTCTACATCCGTCGAACTTCCGTCAAGGAAGAAAATGAGTGGCAGATCTGCTGGGAATTGCTTGTTCTCTACCGCTTTGAAGTTATCGTCAAAGTACTTGGATTCGTTGGCGATGTTGGCATTCATCATATTTCGAAGGGTGAGTATTCGAATCTGCTCTTTTGTCTCCTCGTCGACGTCTGGGGCAATCACTTGGTCTGGAGATAATTTTAAAAGCAGACGGTAAAATCCTGAATCCTTCAACATTTTCATGGCATCAACAGGCAGCTCTTCTCCTCCGCCTTGTGCTGGAACACTGGTGTCGATCCCCACAAACGCACTAACTTCATTCCGGTATTGATTGACATACTCTAACCCGTATATACCGGAGATAGAATGCCCCATGAGGATATAGCGATCAATCTTTAACTGCTGAAGAGCTTCATGAAGCTCGGAAGTTATATTCTCTATCGTACGTTCTTTTTCAGTGATATCACTTAATCCGTAACCGAATGGCTCCACAACAACGACCTTATAGAATGGAGCAAGCTCGTCCACGAGTGGCTTGAAATCAAGTGCCGGCGCTGCGGTGCCATATCCAGGCAACAGCACAATCGTCTCTTCCCCGCTCCCTTGAATGAGCACATTCATATTTTTCCCGTCAACCGTCATATGCTGGCCATACGATTGTATTTTAGCCTCCTCTGACCGGTTGCTAGCTGCATTAACGGCATACACAATCACCAATAAAGCGATGATGACTAGCAAAATGATGCCCAATACTTTTAACAAAACGAAAAGTGTCTTCTTCATCACGTAATTCCTCCCTGTATCGTCGTGCTTGTGAGAGTCTAATGTAACAAATTAGTTTAAAGTCAAATAAAACAGAAGCTTAACGCTATCTTAATTCTCCTTATAGGATACAATTCCAAAAAAAATAAGCGCCTCCCGCTCCGGCGCTTATCCAATCATGCTCATTTTCTTATTTCTTTTCTGCATTTATAACAGTATCTCTACAATCGCAGCCTTTACGGCTTTCTTCTAACCCAGACAAAGCCGATCACAGCCATTCCGATACTTAATGTCATAAAATAAATCGGCATCGTCATCAGTGACCCGGTATGGAGCAGTCCCATTCCCATTGTAATGAGACTGACGAGTACATAATAGCCCGAGCTGAAGATAGCCCCTGCTGTTCCCACCACATCGCGGAAGTCGACAAGCGCCAGACTTAGGCAATTCGGCAATGCCATGCCTGCACCTAACAGCATGATGAATAGTGAAACAATTATCGACCAGAACAAAACGCTATCAGCCATCTCCATGGCATTCACGCCAACCAGCAACAATGCACCGCCTGTCATGACCGCCAATCCTAGATGAATGATCGTCTCCGGACGATAATGAGGCAGTAACCGCCTAGAGTACATCGCTCCTGCTGCCGTCGCTAATGCAACCATAATGCCTAGAAAGCCATATAAGCCAGTCGACAGCTTAAAGTGGTCGATAAAAATAAACGGAGCTTCGGCGTAATAACTGAAGAGCACGCCGTTAATGCCGCCTATTAGCAACGCAAAGGCGATCACCCGCGGTGAGGTGATCATCCGCTTTATAACCGGAACCACAGCTGCACGAACTCTGGCATCAGGCGGATGTGTCTCCGGCAGCTTGGCGTAGGCATACGCGAATAGCCCTACACTTATGGCGACCAGTACGAAGAATACCGCTTCGAATCCCCAGATTTGGTCCACCCAGCCGCCAATAAGCGGCCCTACCGCAGGTGTAAAAGCGATAACCGCCGAGATTTGGGCAAACACGGCATTTCGTGCATTCCCTGAAAAGCTCTCGCGCAGGATCGTCTGCGTAATGATAGAGCCTGTTGCTGCGCCGAACGCTTGTACGAGTCTGCTCACGAGCAGCCACTCGATAGTTGGCGACAGTAAGCACATCAGACTGCCGATGCCATAGCACACAAGACCGGCAAGCATGGCAGGTCTTCTCCCGATCAGATCGGACATCCAGCCCCAGCAGAATACGCCTAGCGCAAATCCGATGAAGTAAATGCTTAACGTCATTTGAACCAGACGATTCGATGCGTCGAAAGCATCCGAGATGTCCGGCAACGACGGGGTATAAATCGTTTCGCTAATTTGCGGAAACGCGACTAATACAATCATTAACAATAAAGATGGTGCTGCCTTTTTATTCACGTTGTATGCCCTCCTACAAGCATGGTCTATTGGTTAGTTATAGGAGGAGCCTAGCTAGGGAAATGGCGGGACCATCGTTAGGATACGTTCGTACGATGTCATGTCAATCACCTTTTTGGAATGGTTTTAGGAGGGCTTGCTCATTAGGCTACTATATCTTAAATCCTTGCGGGTGAAAAGCACCTTGTGAGATGCGTGGTAGGAGCGGCAATTCTTAAGATGGACAATGGATGCTGTAAAAGGGGAAAACGGGAAGCAGCAATGTACACTTTTTCTCTGGGGAAATCTGACGCATAATGGAGGCATGACAAGAGAAAAGGGAGTTGGCAACCATGTTCATGAATGACTACGTATCGCATCAGCTGTGGAAAGTTCGTGAAGCTGAATGGGAGAAGCAAGCTCGCTTTACCCAAACCTGGTTTACAAACCTGAAACGCAAGCTAAGCGCGTAAAGGAAGAAATGCCGTCCCATACGCTTCAGACATAGATATTTGAAGGTAATCGTAACTAGCACAAAGCCGACGCGTATGCGACGGCTTTTTCTTCCATTCAGCTGATTACGATACTGGCATCCCCCATTGCACCTGAATCCATACCTAACGTCGAACAAACGTTCCCTCCTCCTATTTTTCGCTACTCGTAGCTTCTTTGAAGCCGATCCGTCAAATTCGCACGAACCTCAGGCCACTCTTCAGCAAGTATCGAGTAATAGGCTGTATCCCGTATTCCGCCATTGCTAGCGGGCACATGGGCTCTTCGTATCCCTTCATACAAAGCGCCGATCCGTTCGATCGCCTGCCGGGACCGCATGTTGCGGGCATCTGTCTTGAGTGTCACACGAACCGAACGCCATACCTCGAACGCGTGACTAAGCAGAAGCAGCTTGCATTCCGTATTGACGCCTGTCCGCTGAGCTGTGGCCGAATACCAGGTGCTTCCGATTTCCGCTACGGTTGGCGGATTTGCATCAGATGGCGATAACCCTTTCGTTACGCCTGGCGGCCATGGCGGAGGCCAGCCAAACACGTCCAAATCAAGAAATCGCGTTGATCCAATGATACGGTCTGATTCCATATGGCGCACGACAAACGGCAGCATACGGCCCGCTTCCCAACCGGACAAAGCGCCCTGTATGTAAGCTTGCGCTTCCTGAGCACTCTCCGGTACATTCGTATAGGAATAAGTTGACCGATCCTCCATACCTGCGGCATGTAGATCGCCCGCATGATCGATGGTCATAGGTTCTAGCCGGATAATATTTCCTTGAAGCGTGACTGGAGTTAGCATGGAATCCCTGCTTTCTAGATGAAGTAGTAGTGTCTATTCTTCCTTGTGAATGGCTATTTCCACAGTACCATGAGAGCTTGATCTGCGCCAAGCCCTTTGTCCACTGATTGTTTTGAGCATGAAAGATCCAGCTGTGCTTACTGAATCCAAAACAAGGCAACAATAAGAACAAAAAGAGTTGAAGGATGAACGCAATGGCCTTATTAGTTGGTTCTCATGTATCGATGTCCGGCAAAAAAATGCTGCTTCAAGCGAGTGAAGAAGCGGCTTCTTATGGTGCGAATACGTTTCTGATCTATTCGGGAGCTCCGCATAATACGCGGCGCAAGCCATTAACCGAGCTTAATGTAGAGGCTGGGCATGCGCATATGAAGGAACATGGCATTAGCCATATCGTCGTCCACGCCCCTTTCATCATTAATTTAGGCAATACGACAGACCCCGGCCGTTTTGAGCACGGGGTTGAATTTCTGCGTTCGGAGATTGAGCGGACAGAATACCTCGGTTCAGATCAGATTGTCGTTCATCCGGGATCGCATGGCGGAGCGGGTACAGTTCCCGGTTTGCTGAAGATTATAGAAGGTTTAAACGAAATATTAACCGAGAAGCGAAATGTCCAGATCGCACTAGAGACGATGGCGGGCAAAGGAACGGAATGCGGCCGTACTTTTGAGGAAATCGCAGCGATCATGATGGGCGTAAAACACAATGAGCGTTTATCCGTATGTATGGACACCTGCCATATTCATGATGCGGGCTACAAGGTGAAAGAGGACTTTGACGGCGTACTGGAGGAGTTTGACCGATTGATTGGTATTGAGCGGATAAAGGTCATTCACGTGAACGATTCCAAAAATCCGCGCGGCTCCCATAAAGACCGACACGAGAATATTGGCCATGGCTACATTGGGCTTGAAGCGCTTCGATATGTCGTCCACCACCCGCAATTAGATGACATACCGAAGCTGCTGGAGACCCCATCTATCGGTGAGAAGAAGTACAGTAATCCGCCTTACAAGCACGAGATCGCCTTGCTTCGCGGCGAAGTGGATGAGCCGATTCAGAAACCCAAGTAACACATTACAATGGATTATCGCACTTCCATTCTTCTATTAAGATGGAGAAGTCGTGGAGATAAAGCGCTAGCTTCTCTTCCAGTTGGCTAAACCCGATTAGGTTAGTGAAATGGATTGAATGCACAAGCTCTTCGTCTGAAATATCATAGTCATTTTCCAGGTAGTCGATAGGCACCTCGTATTTCCTTAAATAGAACCGCATAGTGGTCAGTGCTTCTGAGTGCGGATTCAATAATAGCGGCGCGTCAACAGCTTGTATTTTGATAAAAGACCGGTTGCTATCGATGATGGCTGGCAGTTCGGCAGCCAGAGCGTTACCCTGTAACAAGCTATTGACTTGCCTAACCGATAATTGATGCATGAATGGCTCTCCTCTCGAACGTCCTCGTCGGATTGCGTATGCCCATAAATTGGTACGATGCAGCATTGCAAGTTGATTCATGTCTTAACATTCATCGTTACATTCCGTATCTCCTGCGCAATTCATAATTCCGATAGCTTAGCCACGCTAAGGCGGCAGATAACAGAACGGTATATAGATAAAAAAAGGAGAGATGAAGAGTCATGCCGAAGTTGCCGAGCATAACACGCCGAGGGCGGTTAAATAGATTTTCGACCCGCATGATTTCTGTGAATCCGGCATTTTTTAACATCCAAGCAATAGACAAATCTGAGAGGTTTCGTACGAGGAATGGTATGGCCAATACGAATCCAGCTATAAAAAAGACCGTAAGAATAGACGACGTACGCGCGGATAGCGCTAACAGCAGCAAGCCAAAACCCAAACAGCCCAGTAGATTTGTCGCCCATTGGACCACAATGTATTGCCAGACGGCCAAGTCGTATGGAGCTTGCTGATAACGCTCCAGACTTTGCATAGGCTCGGCCCAGCCCCCTGCCCCTTCCATGGCAAGGTTCATTGTAAGATTGACGATCCATATGTAAAACACAATGAAGACGATAAAAATCATAGCAGCTGCGCATTTGGCCGTAACGATTCGCGAACGTCCGTATCTTGTACTCCGGATCAATCCATCCGTACGCTGGCTATATTCCATTGTAAAGATGCCAGATAACGCGATTAATATGATCAATCCCTCAAAGACAGTTCCAATTGAATACGGCAAAGCGCTAATCCCTTCCCACGCCGAACCGGAACGCCAGCGGTGCTGCCAATAAACAATGTACAGCTGCACCGGAAGGAACAAGGCTATTAGGAAATAGATCGTTTTGACAGCCGCTATCTTCAAAAATTCATGGCGGATAAGTGCGGTCATTTAGCTCACCTGGCGCTTTCTCATGCTGAAGTAAACGAGCACGCATGTAACGGCAATGTACAAGGATATGAGGATCAAGGTTTTCGTCTCATAATAGAAATTAAAGCCGGCTATCTCATAATGTGGACTAAGATGGACAAAGTTTAAATATTCTAGGCTGACAAAGCGCGAATACGGCAAAAGCGCAATTATTTTCATGGATACATAAGGGATCCACAAGTTCAGCTTGATCATGACATCCGGCAGCAGGAAGACAACTCCTCCAGCGAATGCAGGAATAATGGCATGTCTGGTGAGTGAGGACAGAAAAGCGATAAACAGTCCCAATGCTGTGCAGCCTGCTATAGTAAAGAACAATTGAATGATGAAAAAGCTCCAGATAGAGCCGGTATAAGATGTCTGGGAATAAAACTGATAAACCGCTTTAAGCGGATCGCCGCTCCCGTTCAGATCATAGAAGATTACGCTCAGAATGAGCTGTATTCCTGCGAATAAGCCGCAGACGGACGCACAGTATAGTGCGGTTGCGGCAAGCTTAGCCGCTACCGCCTTTCTCCGCCCATGCTTGCTGCTGTAGATCAAGCTATCCATACGAGATGTGTATTCTCGCGAGACGATCGCGGACAAGCCGATAATTGTAAGCCCGCCGATTAAATAGTAACCCAGATGTTCGTTGAACATCAGTACCTTACGCCAGCCTTGAAGATCATGGGAGACAACCATACCTTCCAGTCTAGGATTCGTGATTTCACGGGCAACGGTGAATTTTGCTGCCAATACCTCATCATACAGTTGCCGATCTTCGATATGCTTACGTTCTTCAGTTTGTAGTTTTTCGGCCCATGCTTGCTTTTCAACTGGTGTCATAGCTTGAAGCTCGTGGAAAACAGCTTTGATTCGGTTATGCTGCTCTATTTGATTATCGGCGAAGAAATAGAGCACTTGAAGCGTGACGAATACGATCGCCGCAATATAGAAGACACGCTGGCTGAACAATTTATACAGCTCATGCTTGATCAGACTCATCGGTCATCCCCTCCCATTTCGCCAAAATAATACAAATAGATATCCTCCAGTCGAGGTGTTTGAAGGGTGGCGCTCGGAGCAGGCTTGGCATCAGAGATTAGCCTTGCCTCGATATCTGTCCCCTTCCGCAATAGATTGCCGACCGTGTAATTACGCTCTAGCTCATCGGCTTCTTCGGCTGGTACCGTTACGTGCCACACCTTACCTTCCAATTCCTTAAGGATATGCTCGGGTTTTGCTTGCTTGACCAGCTTCCCGTTTCTCAGCACCAAGACCTCTTTGGCGATGTATTCAATATCTGTAATAATATGCGTGGATAAGATGACAATTCGCTCACCCGATATATCCGACAGCAGGTTGCGGAATCGGACTCTTTCCTTCGGGTCCAGTCCAGCCGTAGGTTCGTCCAAGATAAGCACCTTGGGATCACCAAGCAGCGCCTGGGCAATCCCAAGTCTTCTCTTCATCCCACCGGAGAAGCGCCCAATTCGCTGCTTCCGCTCTCCTTGCAAGTTTACGAGTTGGAGCAACTCGCTGATTCTCTCCTCCGCGTGACCACTCTTTATTCCTTTCAGCGATGCTATATAACGCAGGAATCTTTCTGCCGTAAAATGGCTGTAGAAACCGCAGTCCTGTGGCAAATATCCGATCATATCCCGGTAACGGTCATCCATAACACGGATGTCCTCCCCGTTTATGAGAATACTCCCTTTCGATGGAAGCAGGACATCGGCCAGCATGCGCATAAGCGTGGTCTTACCAGCGCCGTTCGGTCCGATTAATCCGTAGACGCCAGGTGTCAACTCTGCCGAGACCTCATCAAGTGCGAGTTTATGTTTATAGGAGCGGGTCAGCCCGTTAATCGACAGCTTCATACGGAATACTCCTTTCAAAATATAACTTGGCACGTACAGCTACTCTCCAAGCTTGGATGACAGCGAATACGATGCCCAGCACGACCAATGCTAGCTGCATGGGCGGCTGGATGATTTCAAAGTTTGCTTTCAGAGACGGAATCGACTGCATAGCTTGATTCCCAACTAGCCACATCGGCAGGAATGCGGAAATTGCGCGACTACTACGGAAGGAAGCGGCCATGGTCAGCGCCAATCCGCTTGTAAGCGATAAGGGAGTGAGCCATAACAGCGTGACGTCCCGCAGAAGCAACTCCCCTTGGTCTGGTATAGAAAACAAAGACAGTGCCGAATTGAGAAGAACGGAATAGATCGTGATGACCCATAATCTGGCGAGCATAACTTGGACGGCGTTAAACTTGCAAGAAGCCTCCAGCTCCATCATTCCGGAATCTCTGCCTTTAAAAACTTCTAGCAGCCCGAGCAGGAATGGTATAGGTGCTATTGCTGTTATGATTAATGCTGTGCTTAATCCACCAAGCATAAGCAGCGCACCAGCTGTGTAGATAGCTAGACTTATGATCCAATACATTGGATTCATAAAGGTAATCTCCGATAAAGCCAGCGATTGCAGCTCGCGAATTCGTCTTCCGGCCTTGCGGATTCGGCTGGCGCGGTTTTGATCCATATGTCGTTGCACGGCTTCTACCGTACGAGTGATTTCCGTTTCGTCTGGGTACTTGACCTCGAATCGCTGAAGCTGAGAAATTATGTCCTCATACTCTTCTTCCGTTGGCATGTTATCTTTTGGACTGTTGCCGTTCATGGCCGTCCCTCCCATCCAGAATAGATTTTAACTTCGCTAGTCCTTGTGAGATCCGTGATTTCACGGCGGATTCCCCGCTTGATGTCATTTCGGCAATAAGCTTGATTTTGTAGTCATGAAAATAGCGCAAGACAAGCGCTTCGCGCTGATACGGAGGGAGCTCCATGATGGCGTTTCGAATCCGATTGCTCTCCTGCTTTAGCTCGATTAAATCGATGACCTTGGCTTTTGGGTCTTGCAGGGACTCATCTGCTTCCTTGGCATACATGTGGCTCCGGCGGGCACTGCTTCTCATATAATCTCGGCAGGTATTCAGCGCGATTCGAAGCAACCACGGCTTGAAGCTGCCCCGTGAGGAGTAGCTGCCCATGTGCTTGACCAGCTTCATGAATGTATCCTGCGTAAGATCGCATGCGAGATGATAATCGCCAGTGTTGCGGTACAGGTATGCAAACACCAGTTTGTAATGCCGCTTGATCAACACTTCCATCGCGCTTGGCGAGCCTCGTTTGATTTCTTCGATTAGCTCCTCATCAGTCTGCATGTTCAACACCTCATTACTATTAACGGTCAGCAGAGGCAAAACGATTTAATGTTTAATTGAATTTGTTGGAAAAAGATTCAGCCGCTGACACGAAACGTCCTCCAATCGTTCATTTTAGCCCCTTTTTACCGAAAAAAAGGTATGATAAAATTGCATTAAATCTATATTTAATGCAACTTTGATTACAAACAACGAGAACAGGTGTGACTTGATGACTTATCCATCCGAAACGTATGAGCGAGAGCTTCAATTGTTCCAAATGTACATGAAAGACCGGGAATATGCCAAGGATACCCAGACGGCTTATCTTCACGATCTGAAGCATTTTCTGATCAACATAGACGGCAAAAAAATAACGGACGTCACGAACATCGATATTATGAACCATCTTACCCTCGTGCGCGAAACGGGAGCGGGTGCCCGCTATCGCAACCGATGCCAATCAGCTATTCGCCTCTTCTATAAGGTGATGATTAAGTTCAACGCGGCATCGGCCAATCCCGCTATGGATATCGAGAAAGCCAAGGTGGACAAAAACCGTAAGCCCGCTTTTCTGGAAAAGCAGTACCTGGATTCTTGCATGGGGCTGATCGAGGGCAAATATCGTGTACGTGATGTATCTATTGTTGCTTTAATGGCTTATGCTGGTCTGCGCGTCAGCGAAATCGTAAAGCTGAATACGATCGATATCAGCGGGAATACGCTAAGCGTTCGGGGCAAAGGCGACAAGTGGCGCTACATCCCCCTCCCCCCGGAGCTGCTGGAGCTGCTGCTGCATTACTTGACTGACGAACGGCTCGAACCGCGCAACAAGAAAGACGAGCATGCGTTTTTTATATCGCAATTCGGACGCCGCATTAGCAAGCGAATGGTTCAGACCGTTACAGAAGCGACATTTGACGCCTTGAAGGAGCAATTTCCGCATTTAAGAGGCATGCCGCTTTCTTCGCATAAGCTCAGACACTCCTTTGCAACCGATCTGCTGCGCAGCGGTGTTGACCTTCGTGCAGTTCAGGAGTTATTGGGCCATGAAGACATATCGACAACGCAAATTTATACGCATGTGCTCGACGAGACGAAGCAGCGTGCGATGAGCAGCGTCCGTCCTTCCATTCCAAGCTTTGCCGCAAGCGAATTATGAATTTAGCTAAAATACAGCTGCAAGCACAAGAGGCTGGGCGAGATGACCAGCCTCTACTTCCAATTATGGAGTTCATGATCCCTCTACACACTTTTTGAAGCGAAGCCTCTAATAATTGGCAATACCTTTAATTCCAGTTACAATATACCACTTGATTCATTTTTAAATGTTACAAATATAATAATTGTGAACGTAACTATATTTATGTAAACTTAATCTCATTAATTAAAATCAACAAACGACCGCACCGATTTTCGATGCAGTCGTCTGAAGCTTACCTTATCTTTTTTAATAACCATATACCCCGAAGTTGTACAGGGAGTAACCATATGGTGTTCCGCGTTCTGTGGCGCTTAATCGTACATAACGCCCGTTCCCGCTCACTGGAATCGTTTCCGTACCGCCCGCTCCTGTTACAGTGCTGTACAGATCGGTCCAGTCTGAGCCGTCACTCGATACTTGCAGCTTGTAAGACTTGCCGTATGCCGTCTCCCAATTCAGCTCGATGCGGGTCAGCGTTCGTGCTTGCCCTAAGTCTACGCTGATCCACTCTTCATCATTGCCGAGCTGGGATGCCCAGCGTGTAGCGCTGTCTCCGTCGAATGCCAGGCTAGCGTCAAACGGGACTTCAATGGAGGAAGCCGAAGCGGTTTTGCCTTGCGACAGCAAGGACTCCGATGGTAGATTGCCCCCTCCGTATACCTTCAGCTCATAAATGGAATATCCATAAGGTGTAGCTCGTTCCGTCGCATAGACGCGCACATGTTGAGCGCTGCCGCTTACTGCGATCTCGTCGACGCCTCCGTCCCCTGTCGTTGTGCTATAGATATCGTTCCAAGCTGATCCGTCGTTCGAGAATTGAATTTTATAGGATTTAGCATATGCTGCTTCCCAGGTTAGCTTGATAGAGCTGATCGTTTTTTCGCTGCCGAGATCGACTGCGATCCACTCCGGATTCGTGCTGTATTGGGATGCCCAGCGCGTGCCAGAGTCACCGTCAACTGCTCCGCCGCCTGTGAAAGGACCTTCAACAGAAGAGACGGTCGTTGGACGATTTAACGCCAGATTCACATCGGGCTGCTCGCCGCCTGAGCCGTCTCCGCCATCCCACTCAACCCAATCGTCTGCGGCATTCGTGTTTTGCAGCGGGTTAACGGATACAAGCGATTTGGGTCCGACAATCGCGGTGCCAGTTGTACCTGAGCTGTTTTTGAACGTTACCGTTACCGTGCTGGAAGTCGGGTTCCAGATCTGAGCGGTATATTGTCCGTTTTTCTTGTATACGGAAGCTCCGCTCCAGCCGGTTGCCCAGACATCCGTTGTTCTCTCGCCAAGCGATGCCATGCTGTTAACGAACCAATACGTGTTGAAAATCTCATTGCGCTGCATAGTCGTCGTTTGCCACTTGGCCAGTACGGCTTGCGGATCGCTTAGCGCCTGAATCGGCCAAATAATATGCTGCCAATCCGTCTCCGGACCGCCATTGTCGGCTACGAAGCCAGCGTACAGCTCAGCTGCTTTGGTTTTGTTAAAGGCATAGCTCGTCAAATATTCGCTAGTAGGCAGCCAGTGGATGCCGTAGATATGCTCATCTTCACCGCTGAAGAATGTGCCGTAGAAATACGAAGTGCCATACACTTGGCCCACCGACTTATGCGTCCATTCCGGCAGCCAGTTGTCCCCGTCATAATTAAACCAATATTGCTCGATCGCTTTCAGCTCTGTGGTAAAGCCATAGATGGAGGCGTCGCGGTTCGCCGTATCGCCTTGCAGCAAGCTCCACATGTATTGGCCAACCCAGCCGAACAAGGATTCTCCGGCTGCCTCCTGATTGTTGCCGTTCGGATTGTCCGCGTATCCCCCTGCCCATGAATGGCCTTGATACGGATCGAAGGCACGGAAGCGCGGATAGAGCGGGTCGTTGTCCGACGGATTCGCATAATCGCGGATGAGATGATCAATCATTGGCTCATAATCCTGACGGAAGCCGTCATCGAAAGTAGACAGAACAGCAGATGCGAATACGTAGTAGCCATACGTGAAGTGATGGTCGGTTATGCCGTAGTTAGCACCGAATTCGCTCGTTTTGTAGTACATCGTACCCCAATGCGGATCATAGTAGAAGAAGTAGTCCGGCTCGCCGTCGGTATACGTATACCAATCGATTAGGATCAATTTGATTCGGCTCAGGAACTTATCCCGCAGCGTAATCTCGCCCATTTCATTGGCAGCCAGTGCGCCCATTGCCAGCGGATGAAGCCGCTTGCCCTGCCAGTACGCGTCTGCCGCCATCAGATTGCCGGATGTTTCCTCGTCCAGAATCTCCAGATACTCTACCATTTGCGCACGCGAATATTCCGGATTCGCAGGTTCCGTGAATTGCGGTATCATGCCGTAGAAGCGGTCCACGGTGGTAAAGGAATTGCCCTCGCGCACCTTCAGCGTACCGCGAATGGACGGATACGAATGTGAGGTGAGCGCGGACGTCGTCATTTTCCACTGATGAGGATACAGCGCCAGCAGCGTCTGGTTCGAGAAACCGCTGCGTACGAGCTGCGTCTCTGCTTGGAAATTCGTCGTAACGGTAGCATCCGCTGAATTGTAGCTGTACGTTACACCGGTATCTGTTACGAACGCATAAGCATGCTGGTAATAGAAATCAAGTGCAGAAGCGGATGGCAGTGAAGCCAGCGATACATAGTTGCCGCCGCTTCCAAGCTGAAGCTTCAGCTTGGATCCTGCTTTTTGGAACACGGTGCCTGGCGGTACGAACATGCCATAATATCTGGTCTGGATCGTACCTTGCGGACTGCCGTCCGTATTGGCAATGCGAATCCCAATCCGGTCGCCCGTGAACGTCGCGCCGTCAGAAGCGAGAATCGGTGTTCCGTTTCCGTCAGTAATTTGCGTAATGAGCGATGAGTACAGTTCTACCGAATTAGCGTCGCTGAACCGGCTGAACACATACGGCGAGCCTTTCACGAAAGTTACTTTCATCTTATCCGTAGTGTCGTCGCTCAGTACAGCATCTACGGCGAAGTCGCTATAGCCTGTTACTCGGTTCGACATTTTGGAGGTGTTGATATTGTTCGCCATCAGATACAGGTCCGGCGGACCGTCTGCGTTCACCGCATTGCCTGCGCTGTCCATCCATCCCGTACCCGGATTCAGAATGCTAAGTCCTTGCGGCGTAAAGCGGGACTTCAGCGGCAACGTAATGATGGGATCACCCAAAGGCTTGATGAGCATCGACTGCCACCAGTCATTGGAGGCGATCGGCGTATTGACGTTTGATGTTTTGTATTTTGGATAATTAGGCTGGGGCATGCCGATATCATTCGTCAGGTAGCTGCCTTCACCGGCCTGCACAATACTGCGCTGCGGCAAAGCCGGGATCGGATGCGAAGGCTGCGGATGGCCCGCCACATAATCGTATACTTCAAACTCAAAGAGCGAGTAGCCGAAGCTGGTTGCTCGGCTAATGCCCTTCATGCGTACGTATTGCCCGGAGGCATAGACCTGAATATCTTGCTTGCCACCGGCTCCGTACAGCTCCCTGTAGATCGGCGTCCAGTTCTGGGCATCATCCGACACTTCCAGATCATACGTACGGCCCCCAGCTTCCCATTGAAGCACAATGCGCCCGATTGTGCGCTTGCTGCCAAGGTCGACATAGATCCATTCATTATTCGTGTGGTTCGAACTCCACCGTGTCGCAGGGTTGCCGTCTACCGCATGTGCCGGAAGAGTGGAATTTGGCGGCAAGTATGCGGATTGCTCATAAGAAGAAGCGACGACTGGCCGGCTCAAAGCGACATTGGGACCATATTGCAGAGGCGGTTCGTTAATGCCGCCCGTACCGTATACTTCAAACTCGAAGATGGAGTAGCCGTATGCGCTAAGCGCTCTCTCCAATCCCAGGATGCGGACGAACCGGCCTTGGCCTGTGATCGCCAGATCATCGACGCCCCCATCGCCGTTCACGACGGTATGAATGTCTGACCAATTCATTTCGTTATTGGAGGTTTGAATCTTGTATGCACTTGCATAAGCGCCCTCCCATTGAATTTTGATGCGGTCAATCGTTGCCTGTGCTCCCAGATCGACATAAATCCATTCGTCGTCCGAGCCCCACGCGCTCGACCATCGCGTACCTGAATTTCCGTCAACAGCTTGATTGGGCGTCATGCCGCTTTCACTTGACGATGCGTAGGCGGTCTTGTTTTGCGAAAGCAGGTAGGAATCCGCCGCATACACCGGATCAGGTGAAGCGAAACTGATGAGCGGCGTCATAAGCGCCGCGGCAAGCATAGTAAGCAGCCCCTTCCGTATCCCGGAAGGTTTCTTTCTCTTAATCGTCTCCATCATGTACCTCCTCATTGGTATTGAGCAAGGCGTTAACCTGCTCACTATGAGTGTAAAAGGATAGAGACCTCGGTTGAACTGCACGAATCAACGGAAATTGTAATAATAATCTGGTGTTCTCTCATCACGTAACGATCCAGCTCGGTTACATTCTCTTCCGGTAACTACCCGGCGACATGCCGGAATAGGTTTTGAATGCCCTGCTGAAATACGTCAAGCTGTTATAGCCGACTTGCTCCGCCACCTCGTAAATCATGAGTTCCGGAGACAGCAGCAGCTCCTTAGCGCGATTCATCCTTTCCCTGACGATATAATCGCTGAAGCTCACCCCGGCATGCTCCTTGAACAAATAGCTGAAATGGCTTTGTGAATAGGAAAAAGCGTCAGCTACCTCCTTCAGCGACAAGTCGCTCCTGAGTCGAGTCTGCACATAGCTCTCAATTTCCGGAAGCAATGCCCATTGGTTGGTTTCTTCCTTCCGCTGCATCGTCTCGGATAGCTCGAAAGCCGTTCGTCTGAGCCAAGATTTGATTTCGCCAATCGTTTCGAATCGTTCTATCGCAGCCATCTCCCTATGACCCCAGTCTCCGCCCTTGTTCACGGACTCCTCTTTTTCTTGAACATAGTCCTCTAGCTTGGTCATTAACAGCATCGTGAAACGGCGGATGCGGACGGGATCACCATGAACACTCGCCTGGTTATATAATTCGTCAATCGTGTCGCATACCGCAACCAGTCGGTAGCCAGTAACGGCATCGAGCAACTGGTCGGTTAATGCCTTGACATCAGTTGAGCCATGAACGGTTCCAAGCCTGATGTGGCCAGGCGGAATAATCCGGTTTTTGCCCGCGAACATTTTGCTGTCCATTGCTTCCGACGCTTCCCGATAAGAACGCGGCAATTCGTTTAGTTGCGGGACATGGCTGCCATACGCCGCCGTTAGCGTGTAGGATGTCTTACTTTGTACTGAGCGGCGAACTTGTTCGATTTCCGGCTCTAAAGAATCGGGAGTTCCCGCATAGACCATCGCAGCCCGATAGACCGATAGCCGGCAGCCGAAGCCAAAAGCCAGTCGGGCTAATTGATTGCTGAATTGAAGCAGCACCCAGTCAATCGTCTTGTGGTTTTCTAAGTCCGCTTCCACATGATCAATCTCAATTAGAACGACATGATAAGGCCCAGTATGTACGACCGGCATATAGGTATCCAGCAGTTGATGCAGCGTATCGTCAGTCATGGTCCCTTCCAGCAGCCGGCGAAGCATGTCCTGTCGTATGATGCCATAGTTAGGCAAGGGTCGTGAAGGTTGTCTTGCTTCTTCCAGCTCAGATAAAATAACGCGGATCTTCTCCGCAATTTCTCGTTCGTCTACGGGCTTCAGCAGGTAGCCGTCCGCTCTTAGATGCAGCGCCTGCTTCGCAAAGTCGAAGTCTTGATGTCCGCTAATAAACAGCGTTTTGAGCTCAGGCTGCAATTCTATGGAAATCCGGGCTAATTCAATTCCCGACATGAGGGGCATTTTAATATCAGTGACCAGCAAATCAATCTTATGATTTTGGATATAGAGCAGCGCAGCCATTGATTTATTTGTACTAAATACGATCTCGACGCCCAGCGATCGCCACGGCACCAGTTGTTGCATTCCGATCAGATCGTAAGTTTCATCATCTACAAGAACGGCTTTATACATCTGCCAACACGCCCTTCCCGCCTTTATCGCGACCTTCGATTGGCCTATATCCTGAGTTATAACGTTTCCAAAAATGATGTTGTGAACGCTTTCATACTCCAATAGCCTCCTTTCTTTATCCGTCCGATGCACGGCAATCGCCCGCCGTCAACGTATTAGTAAAGTGCCTTTATTGTCGCTCACCTTCTCCTTTTCCGTCAAACCCGAAATGTGCTCAAGTTATTTGTGATTTTGGTGTCTAATTCATTAGGCCTCATCTATTTTATCGAGGAAATGGAATCCGAAATGAATATGATTCTCCAATAATTAATGTAGTTAAATTAAAATAATTAACATGGTTAAATGATTCTATGTATAGCAAATGAAATAATGGGATCAAAACCCAGATGGCCGGATTGTAACATAACTAATATTATGTTAACTAAAATAGGGTGATCAGTCTGGAATGAACATCCATCTCCCCACTTGGAGGCTTCTTGTACGCAGCGACTTAGTCTAGCTATGGCTCGTACAAGCAGCTTCGCTCTTTGCACAACAAAAAACCTTCCCACTTAGGGAAGGCTGAAGGAGTAAAGACGGTATTTGGAATAAATTCAACGATTGAGCCACTAGTTCAAGATTCGCTATCTTTTGTGTTACGCTTGCCAGTTCTTACGAATTTCCTCGACGGCTGCTAGCGCTGCGTTGTCCTGCAAGATGTCGCCTGGGCGATTGCCTTTGCCTAAAATATAGCCTTCAAACGATGTGCCTGTATATTCAAATATATACTGAAATTGCTGTACAAGCGGAATTCCTTTCAAATGCGGCACGTCATCGCCGACTCCTATGACCCAGGCGGATTTGGTGGCTAATCGGGCAAGAAACTCCGTCTTATTTTCCCTGAGCGATTGGGACCAGCGATCAATGAATGTTTTGGTCAATCCTGACGGCCCATACCAGTAGATCGGCGTGGCAAATACGAGTTTGTCTTGTTCCAGCACCCGACCGATCACATGATGATAATCGTCATTGGGATAAGGTTCCTTCTCGCTGTGGCGGTAGTCTTGAATCGGTTGAATGGCATAGTCGGACAAATAAATATGATCGGCGTCGAAGCCGTCAACCAGCCGTTTGGCCAGCTGCTCTGAGTTCCCGTTGCGGCGCGAGCTGCCGTAAATGACTGCGATTCCCATTGCTAGCCACCTTTCCTAAGGAGAAAATTCACGCAAATTCATTTGTTAATGACATTAACTATACAATGCCTGCTTCCTGCTGACGGTATACGACCTGTAAATTCCCCAGTAACTGTAGGGCAAGCTGCTTCGCTTCCTGTGGCGTATCGGCTGTGGTGATGAAGTAGCCGAGACGGTCATCAGAGCTCCTGGCTACGGCTACAGCATCTCCGGGCTCAGCAATAAGATGAGATCGGACAACTTGAGGATGCGCTTGAAGCGCGACGAATCCATTAATGCTTTCGAACAAGCCATCTTGATCAGCTGTTACGTATGCAATCGCTGCTGCGCGTTCATGCTTTTTCTGAATATCGATTGGACGTTCCAAGTAGTAGTTGACTGTCGCTTCAAAGATATCAACACCGAACGCTTGAACAAGCAAATCGGAGGAGATATTGTCGCCGCCCGGCCTTCCGTTCACCTCAATAATGCGCGGCCCGCCGGGAGTAAGTTTCACTTCGACATGGCTTGGTCCGTTTACGATGCCGATCGCATGAAGCGCGTCGACAGCAGTGCGAATCAAGTCATTCTCCTGCTCCGCATAAGAAGGTGTGGGAAGCGTGTGTACAATTTCCACAAAATAAGGCAGTGGCGAGGTAAGCTTCTCCGTCACTGTGTGGAACAATGGCACTCCTTCGTTCAAGAATAACTCCACGCTGAATTCAGGTCCTTCCAAATATTCTTCGATCAAATATTCGTCGCGCACCTTAAAGTCCATATACGTGACTTTGAACTCTACAATGATGTCGAACGCGGCTTTCAAATCCGTCTCATCATAAATAAAATAGACGTTTTGACTGCTTGCCGCATTGGTGGGCTTCAGCACAACCGGATAGCCGATCTCCTCAGATGCGGCCAACGCTTCTTCATAGGTTTTCACCTTCTTGAACTTGGCGCTTGGTACGCCATGCTCCGCATAAGCTTGGCGGGCTAGATCCTTATTGCGCGCCTTGAGCGCGGACTCATAAGGAATGCCCCGCAGGCCAAGCCGCTCTGCCACTCTGGCAGTCAAGTGCGACGCATAGTCGGTCGCGGGGATAAGCGCATCCAGTTTCCCTGCATAAGGCGAAGCTTGAATCGCTTGATAGAGTGATTCTTCGTCTCTGATGTCGGCTACGATCAGGTCATGGTAGATGCCTTCGTAGCCGTATTTTTGCGGATTATCCGTTGATGAGACGATAGAGATGACGTGATGTCCCTGCTCGTAAGCAACTCTGGCGAAGCTGACCCCATAAAAGCTGGGTTCCACAAAAGCTACTGTTTTTATTGACATGTTATATCCTCCTAAAAGGTTTGCTCCGCAAACCTACTTCGTAAGCATGAGCTTAAGGTTTGCGGAGCAAACCTACTTCGTGAGCAAACTCACATCCATAACCAGGAAGACGCAGCCTGCACTGACTACACCGGGCAAGTCGCTTCCTTCCCTTGATCTAACTCAAATTAGCCTCCACTTCCACCGGTTTCTTTTGCGAGGCTTTGCTATTCAGAACGAAGTAAATAACAAAACCAAAGAACATGATGCCGCTCATGCACAAGAAGCCGATCCCTGGTGAATAGCGGTCAATGATGACGCCAAGTCCAGTGGCCGATACAGTCTGAAGCAGCAGGGAGATCGCCATCCATACGGAAGTTGCCCGGCCCATATACGACTTGGATACCGTCTCCATCAGCGTTGTCGTGATCAATATCCGAAGAGAAGAGTTCGTAAGCCCAATCAAGACGCTGCCAGCGTACAACAAAAGAATTGTGCTGTTCACCGCTACAGCAATTAGATTGAGTACAGCAACCAAGAAGAATAGCACAATGGCGCCGTGCGAAGACAGTTTCTTTGCAAGCGGAGCTGCGAGAAATCCCGACAGAAGTCCTCCTACGCCGTAGAACATATCCGATAACCCGAATACGACAGAATCGCCTCCAACGACCTGACTGACATAACCCGGAAGCACGACGTTGAACACCATGGTCGATACCAGCGGGATGACCGATACAATGCCGAGCAGGAAGATAAACGGCCTATCTGTCAGATAGCGAATGCCGTTTTTGAACGTCACGAGGAAGGGCTCGCCCTCCTGCTCCGCTTGAATAGGCGTATAGCGGATTCGGCTCAGGAAGACGCTGCTCACGATAAAAGCGGCAGCATTCAAGAGCAAGATGATCTCAAACCCAATATATTTGTACAAAATGCCCGAAAGAGCGCCCGCCATAAACATGCCCACCTGCAGGCTGATCTCAATGAGCGAGTTGCCGTGAATCAGATCCTTCTCCGGCAGGATCTCCTGGACGAGACTTCGCGAAGCGGACATATAGAGCGCCCACCCCATTCCGTTAATAGCGGCGAAAGCATACAAATATTCGATACGGAAACCTGTTGTGAAGAAAGCGGCAGCGATCAGCAGCAACGCGGCGGCGCGGACGATATTGGCCCACTGAATAATCGACCTGCGATTCCACTTGTCAATTAGCGTACCGGCAAAGGAAGAGATCAGAAAGCCTGCAATGACATTCAACGAGAGCATAAGACCAACGGAAGTCAGCGAGCCGGTCGCATCCATCAGATACCAGTTGGCGCCGATCGTACTCATGCCTACTCCGAAGCCCGACACAATATCCGCAATGAAATAATGCCGAAAGTTCCTCGGCTTCAATACGCTAAAAATCATGCGCTACACCTGCTTCTTCCAATTGGCTGATTTGCTTCCGCAGCGGCGCAAGACCAAAGCCCAAATCGTCCAATACCTCTGAATGGCTGCCGCCGTAGACCGGCCAATGCTCGCCGCAAGCATGCGAATGGATTTCATGCTGCGGGAGAAGCAGTGCCAAGTACGAAGCTGTCCCTCCTGTAGCGCGATGCTCCTCTACGACTAGGAAACGGTCGGCTATGGAGGTCAGCATCGTGCTATAAGACTTCAAGCTGTCAATATCGACATAGCAGAGATGGGCATGCGCAATCGTTGGATTTTCCTCCACAATGGTTTTGCATAGCTCAGTCGCTTGCTCTCCTACCGAGATCAGGCATAAGCGCGAGCGAGTTCCTCCACCATCTGCTCCGCCTTGCAGCAGAAGCTCGCGGCAGCTTGCTTCCTCCGGACGGTATAGGCTGTCGAACGTATCGTTGCGGGATAGCCGGATATAGTAAGGCTCCGGCGATGCGGCTGCTTCTCTAATGACCCGTCTCGTTTCCTCCTCCCCATGGGGGCAAGCGATTCGGATATTTTGGAAGGACTGGATAACGGCAATGTCCTCCAGTGTATGGTGTGTCGTGCCGAACCAGCCGCCTGATACTCCCCCGTATGCTGCGACCACCTTGATGTTTTTGCCCATATAGCCCATCGACAGCTTGATGCTCTCGGAAGCCCGCAGTGCGGCAAAGGCGGCGAAGGTGGAAAAGAACGGCACATACCCAGCCTCCGCCAAACCAGCGGCAATGTCGATGCCGGCTAGCTCTGCGATGCCCACATTGTAGAAGCGTTCGGGATGCTGCTTTTGGAAGGGGTGATTTTTGCCGCCAAGATCGGCTTCCATACAGATGATTCTCTCATCCGTATACGCGAGCTTTGAGAGTTCGTCCTTGTAGGCGTCACGGCCTGATAGCGTCATGGCAGACTCACCTTCCATCTTCGGGCCAGCTTCTCCGGAATTTTCGCATAATGCGCTTCCGGATTGCCCTCAATGGCCGGTACGCCCTTACCTTTCACCGTCTGGGCCAGGACGGCGACCGGACGGACGGGATCTGGCTCTAGCGCCTCCATTATATCTTCGAAGCGGTGGCCGTTAATCTCTCTTACGGTGAAACCGAATGCTTCGAAGCGCTCCCGCAAGTTGGGCATAGGCGAGATATCCTGCACATAACCGTCATTTTGCCCGCCGTTGCAGTCTACGACATAGATGAAATTGGCAAGCGACTGCGCTTGCACGATTTGCGCAGTCTCCCAGCATAGTCCCTCCTGCAGCTCTCCGTCACCGCCGATAACGATGCTAATACCGTCCTTCCCCCTGAGCTTCTGGGCAAGCGCCCATCCTGCTCCATACGATATCCCGTGGCCAAGGCTGCCAGTTGCGAACGGAATGCCGGGCAGCTTGTGATTGGGGTGTCCGGTGAAGAGCGAGCCTGCGCGTCCATATCCGGCAGCGGGGTTCTCCGTGATCGTTCCGTTCACATAAAGCGCGGCATATAACGCCGCGGCCGCATGTCCCTTGCTTAACAGGACAAGCGACGAGGGGTCATCGCCTCTCTTCGCATAAGCTCCGAGCAGCAGATCGATGACGGATAGACTTCCGCCGATATGGCAGCCTGTCGGTGTAGCAGCCATATCGATGATCAGCTCTCTGGCTTCTTTCGCTTTTCTCAGCAGCTCAGGAATAGCTTCCCTGCTTGGTGCCGATAACGCTTGCTCCATTTCGAACCTCCGTTCGCAGCCGGAACCACTCGCTCACGGCTTCTCTCAGAATTGATCGCGCGCCTTGCGCCTCAGCATGATGCAAGTATTCATCGTTCGTATGGTCCAGACTGGAATCGCCTGGACCATAAGCAACCATCGGAACATGCTCCCAGGTGGTCGCGAGCGTGTTCATATCGCTTGTGCCGCGTTTCTTAAGATAGCGAATCGACTTGCCATGCTTGGCGAAGCTGCGAACGAAAGCCTTAACAAGCGTATCCGATCGCGGATTGGCAAAACCCGGCGTCGCGCGCAGCACTTCTATCGTGATCCCCTCACCCAAGTTCAAGTCTACGCGGTCCTTATAGTTCTTTCCCGCCGCGGGAGAGATGCGAAAGTTCAGCGTGCCGGCTACGGTGGAGTAGCCTTGCTCCTGCCGATGCTCGATATCGATCAGGGAGGACAACCCCTCAGGATCGATAGCGCTGACGCGCTGGCGTATTTCGGCCACGACGCCATAGAGCTCGTCGATAACGCTGATGCTGTCTTTCGCTGCCGTATGCTCTTGCGCCCGGCGAATCGCAATGCGCAGCTTGAACAGGCCGTAATAGCCGAGCGTCAGACTGTCTTCCCCGCTCGGCTCACCGATAATGATCGCATCGGCGGTATAATGGTCCCGGATGAAGAAAGCCCCCTTGGAAGAAGAGATTTCCTCCTCCACCGCTCCGATGACAAGCAGAGAGCCATTCTCCGGCACATCCACATCCTCCAGCATGTGCAGGAAGTTGACGAAGCTGCCCTTGGCATCTACGACTCCCCTTCCGCCTACGCCTTCCGCATTGGCCCGAACCGGCCATACATGCGGCACCGTATCGATATGTCCCAGCAGGAGCAAGGTATTAGGGCCATTTCCTTTCCGAAAAACGATATTGCCCGCGCCGTCAATCTCGCCCGACACATTCGGATGCTTCACTTCAGCCAGCAGAAAACGGGCAAGCTCATGCTCATCGCGTGAGACAGAAGGAATAGCTGTCGTCCAATGAAGCAAATTACGTTCTGCTGTATCGCGGTTGAACGGCCAGAACCAGGTACGGCCGCCTTCCAGCGTATGAGGTCCAGCTATGCTGACATCGCTGACTCCGCCTTCTAAGGCAATTCGTGCGGCGCGCACCTTCTGCTTCATCCGGCCTTGCGCCGCGTCGACCTCGTCCTCAGCATAGACAT
Source organism: Paenibacillus sp. J31R120 (assembly GCF_056269225.1). NCBI lineage: Bacteria > Bacillati > Bacillota > Bacilli > Caryophanales > Paenibacillaceae > Paenibacillus > Paenibacillus sp. J31R120. The sequence goes on from NZ_JBWDNN010000003.1 coordinate 32,624, forward strand.
GCCGGATAGTAGAGAGCGGTTCTTCCATATTACGCAGCAATCCGGGCGTGCCGGTGACGAAGCGCAAATGGTGGGCGCCCAGCTCATTGGCTAGATGGGCAGCCAGCACATCTGCGTCAATATTAATATAAGAAGCCAGCTCGGGGTCCCAGATTGGCGGTGTCAATACGACGGCATCAAAGGCGTCAAGCGCGGACAACAGGAACGGCTTCAGACTCTCGGTGAAAGTGCCGAACAGCGAGTCGCGGACAATAATGGTTCGTCCGTCGCGAATCGCCTTGATCGGCTTTGCTTTTCGGCCGCGAATAAGTCCTTGCTCCCCGCCAAGCTGGGCATAGACGGTCAGCCCTAACGCCGATAACTGATCTCGAATAACCGACAAGATGTTTTCATGATAGGCTTGACGGATATAAGGCATTTCCTCCGGCGAGCAATATCTGGCTTCATCGCCAGACGGCAGCGTCAAGAAAGGCATCGCACGACCAATGACCTCATATTTCTGGCGAATGGCCTCCGCGCCTCCGGCGACCAGCAGCAGCCGGTTACCTCGCTTCACGATTTCATGGATTTCGGCAAAAATACCGGGATGATTCACAATGGTGCTGCTGCCGAGCTTAATGACATACAGGCTTTCTTGTCTCATTAAGGCCACGCTCCTTCTCCGTCGAACCGAAGCGCTGTCTCCTCGGGAAATCCGAAGTACAGGTTAGCCGCTTGCACAGCTTGCCCTGCCGCACCCTTAAGCAAATTATCAATTGTAGCAATCGAGACGCAGCTGCGTCCGTCGACATAAGCGCCGATCTCGGCGATGTTCGTGCTCACGACGGTTTTAATCATAGGCGCTCCGTTGCCGGAGCTGAAGTAATGCAAGAATGGCTTGCCGGCATAAGCGCTGAAAAACGTTTTTTTCACATCAGCTGCCGTTACCTCCTCCTTCAGATAGGAGTAAGACGTCGCCATGATGCCTCGCGGCAAATCCAGGCTAAAGACGGAAAACTGCAAGTCGACGGTCTGCTTCAAATGAAGAGACAGTGCATGCTCAATCTCCGGACGATGCCGGTGGCCGTGCAGCTTGTGTACCCGGAAGTTTTGGGAGCGCTCCGCATGATGCTCGGTCGTCGACTTCCCCCCGCCGCTGGAGCCGGTCTTGGCGTCAGTGATAACGCGCGGCTCGATCAGCCCAGCGGCAACGAGCGGATACAGCGTGTAGATGGTCGCTACCGCCATGCACCCTGGCAGATTAACGACTTTGGCTGAACGGTCGATTTCGCTGAATTCGGGAATAAAGTAATGGGCGCTTCCGTCCAACTCATGCTGAAGCGTCTCCGGATAATACTTTTGCAGCAGATCGGCATCAGACAGCCGGTAATCGCCGCTGACGTTGAAGATGTAATCGGTATGCTGGGCGACACGCTGGGCGATCTTGGGCAATTGCCCCGTAGGCAGACAGGAGAAGATGGCGTCATAATGTCCATCCAGATCGCTTGCCTTGCTAAATTTCAGGGAACTCGGCTTCTTCTTGTGAATGGAGCCGATAAAGTATTTGTCCACGGGGAAGCCGGCCTTCGACTCCGATGAGACGAAGGCGACCTCGAATTCGGGATGTCTGCCGAGCAGCCGATACAGCTCTGCGCCGGTGAACCCGCTTCCGCCGAGGATGGCTACCCGTTTTTGTCCGTAAGTTGTTTCCGTCATCCCAGCCGTGCGTCCCTTTCGTACAGCACGGTCAAATCGCTGCTTCGCGCGGCCAGTTCCCTGATGGCCTCCGGATTGGCGTCGATTTTTTTGAAAGCAAGCGCATAAGCCTGGATACGTTCGTATTCAATCGGCGTACGCAGCTCACGGCAAATCGTTAGCGTATTGCGCAGCATCTTCAGCGTCTCAGGGAAATGTTGAAGCTCATATCCGAAATCCTGGCGGTTCGACAGCGAGAAAGGATAGCCGTTGCCAAAACCCTTGCGATTCTTGAACGGCAGATGTCCCGGAATCGGCACGTTCTGCCACTCTCTCGCATATACGCCTTCCTGGTTAATGAGCTGCTGCACCGCATCCTTTACCCGGTAATCCTCCAGATCATCCAGCCCGAGCCGCTCAGGAGATAGCTTCACGCGATACATATTGTAGCTGTGATTGTACCCCTCCGGTACGAAAGGGCCGCTGAACAGCTTCGTACCTTCCAGCTCCTTCGTCAAATACGCGGCGTTGCGCGCACGAATGGCGTCATAATACGGCAGCCGATCCAGCTGGCTAAGGCCGAATGCAGCGGCAATCCAAGACATGCGGTAATCGATGCCCGACGAGCGGAGGAAGCTTAGCGCCCGCTCATAATCCGCCTTCTCTCGGAAAAAGGAAATGCCGCCTTCTCCCCCAACGGGGAAGTTTTTGTCCGCCATTAAGCTTTGTCCCGCACCGTCCCCGATGGACCCTGCCAATTGACCGTTAAGGGATGCCGAATGCGCATGGGACGCATCTTCGACAAGCCGGAGCGAATAGCGATCGGCTATGGTTCGCAGCGCATGCAGGTCTGCCGGTAATCCGTGCACATGCACAGGCATAATCACTTTTGTCTTGCTCGTAATGGCGCGCTCGACCTTCGACGGATCGAGGCAATACGTAACGGGATCAATATCGACGAAGATCGGAATGGCCTTGGCCGCGACGACCGCCTGCGCGGTAGCAATGAAGGTGAAGGCCGGGACGATGACTTCATCACCGGGCTGCACCCCAACACCCACGAGCGCGAGATGCAGGCTGGACGTGCCGCTGGCAGTCGCTATGGCGTAGTTAGCGCCGACATACTTCCGGTAAGCCTCTTGGAACTCCTCGACGACTTGCTCGCCGTCCTGCTGAATCGAGACGAACATTTGGATTAGGTCTTCCTTTGCAATGATCGGGAAATTAGTCTTCCGGACATCCTCCGGTATAATAGACGGCCCGCCAAGGAAAGCGAGGGGATCGCTCACCCATTCTTCCTTCGGCAGAGCCAGCGGCTTGCGTATGAAGTCGGTCTTCATGAGGCGTTGTTCCTCCTTAGCAGCGTCAGCTTCACGCATGCGGCTACGAGCGGACTAAGCCGGTAATTGAACTGAACCGCCGGCTGCAGCTCTGGCTCGCTCTCTTCCTGGGTCCACATCGTCTGCAAGTCGAAGGCGCCGAATATTTTCAGCCGCTCCGCCTTCTTCCATACCAGCTCGTCGGAGGCGGCGATTGCGGCGGCCGGACCGAAGCCCAACGCCGTAAAGTCCAGCACCAGCACGGTGGCTGCAGCGCGCGCTTGCTTGACCGCGGTCTCCAGCTGCTCCAGATTGTCCCAGCTCACCTCCACGGTTGCGTAGGCGATCGGAACCTGAGTGTCATGTACAAGGTTTATGCCGAGCCATTGAAGGAAATTGCGCTCTTGCTCGCTTGGATGAGCCAGCCTGGCAGAAGAGCCGTGGACGAGGTCCTGACCCCAAAGCGCACCGTGCAGCGCGCCTGTATACGTATTGAATAAGGAAACATAGCGGGTCTGAGTCAGCTTGGCTATGCTTTTCTCCAATCCTTTAAGCTCTTGATCGTTTTTTTCGATACTCATAATGACGCCTGAATTCAGTACGCGCGATAGCACAAACGATAATGAAAAGTAATGCCCCTTCTGAATGACCGTTTTTGGTTTTGTCAGCGTCTCTCCCATGAATCTAGCTCCTCTCTCTATCAGGTATGAATCGTAACGTTAGCGGGCTGTTGGTTATGAACTTGTTGATCAATCGTTTCCTTTACGTATTGGGCGATATGGTAAGCGACATCTACCCCATGCACCTTCCATGACTTGGCGAATTCCGGATTCTGATTCACTTCGCACACGACATAACGCAGGTTTTTATAATCGAAAAACAAATCTGCGCCATATATGCCCTCTCCCAGCACCTCAATTAGCTTGCTGCTGATAGAGGCGATCTCGTCGTTAATCTCGATGGGCTCAATCTCTGCGCCTAGATGAGTATTGGTCTTCCAGTTCTCCGCGGATACCCGCCTGAACGCTGCAATCGGCTTGCGGCCGACGATGACGACCCGTATGTCATAATCCCCCTTCTCGACATACTCCTGTACCAGTACCGGGAACGATTGGTGGCTGGGATCTACTGATTCTCTGGCCGCCATCCAGCCGTCCAAACATTCTTTTCCCGTTATTCTTGCAATCCCCCTCCCCCATGACGACGTCGCCGGCTTAATCACATACAGACCGTCAAATTCATTCAGCGCGTCATAAAGCTTGGCGGGCGTAAATAGGACTTTGAACCTTGGCTGCGGAACGCCGTGCTTCTCGAATACGATCGCCTGATGGATTTTATTCGTGCAGATCGTAATGGCCTCAACCGAATTTAAAGTAGGCAGGCCCGATAATTCCAGCAGCCGCGACCGATGCAGTGCGCTCCTCTGTGACAGGCACCGTATCAGGGCGATGGCGAAGGAGGATTCTTCTCCTGTGCCAAGGGGCAGCTCCATTGAATCCAGATTGACATGAACGCGCACGCCCAGCTCGCCTAGATAGCCGGCAATGCGCTGTTCCTCTTCCCTGAGCTTCGTCACGCATAATAGCACTGCATGTGTTGGTGTCATAGTGGTTGATTACTCCCCCCAGGTTTCTTCAATTTCCGGAGCCAGGGCGATCGAGACCAGATGGGACTCGATTTGCACTTCATGCTCTTGTCCGCAAGAAGCGCATTCCACAATCTCGCCTGTAGAAGCCTGCTCCTCCACCTCAATATCCGACCTGCATACCAAACAATTCAAATTTGCCATGTTTCTTGCACCTCCTATAGGATGGGTTAAAGCGATTTATTATAAAGGAAATATCCTCTACAACCGTAGGTTGGGGCGCATGCGCGAGCTCGGGAAGCTGACGCGCATGCGCAGCAATGACTGGCCTAAAATCTATGATTCATGATGATAGCTACTTCACAGCGATATCCCACTGATTGACGTTGTTGAACGTGCCCAGATTAAGCGGCTTGCCGACCAGGACATCCTTGGACACGACTTGAAGCCGCTTCTCGGAATAAACCGCCAGCGTCGGCACGTCCTCGTGAAGCACTTCCTGCAATTGATTGTAGATCTCGTGGCGCTTCGCTTCGTCGATCTCCCTCTCGCCCTTCTGGATCAGCTCATCCACGAGCGGATTGCTGTAACGGATGACGCTTTCGGGATCATCGCTCTTGTAGGTTGTGAAGTATAAGCTAGGTTCGATATAGTAGTCCCTTGTGAATATCGTAATATGGTGCTCGCCCTTCTCAACCTTGTCGATGAGCGTAGGAAAATCGAACTTCTGCACGTCAATCTTCAAGCCGACGGCCTCCAAATTTTGAACCAGAATGTCAGCTGCTTGCTCTCGTACTTTGTTGCCGACCGGAATGAGAAATGTGAGTTTTTGATTTGTATCCCAATTGGCTTCTTTCAGAAGCTGCTTGGATTTCTCCGGGTCGTAATCATAGTTTTTGATATTCGCGTTGAAGTAGGGATGCTTGCTCGGAATACCGCCGTCAATAATTTCGGCCTGCCCCTTCAGCAGCTTCTCAACAATCTGAGGACGATTAAGCGCATGGGCAATCGCCTGTCTGACTTTCTTATCCGGGAGCTTCTCGATATTGAAGAACAGCTCGGCGGGCTCGGAGGCTGGTGCCGATGTGACGTTCACATTATCGAAGCCGGTTACTTTATCGTAATCCGTAATCGGGACAAGCCCGACCGGCAGGGAGTTCAACTGGATCTCTCCGGTCTGCAGCTGCGCAACGAGGTTCGCGGCCGGAAGCACTTTGATGAAGATCGTATCGATCTTCGGCACATCGAGATAATAATTTTCATTCTTCTTCACCTCGACATGCTGGCCTTGCACATAGCTGGCGAATTTGTATGGCCCGATCGTCACCGTCGGCTTCTGGAAGTACTCGTGAGTGGCAAGCTGCTCCGGGTTGACGTCTTTCAGAATATGCTCGGGCAAGAAATTGACCTTCACGCCAAACCGTTCGTTGAATACAAGCGGATCAATGGGCCTCTTCGTTTTGACTTCGAAAGTCGTCGCATCGATCACCGTGAGACCCGTAATGTCGGTGACGCCTTCATCAAGCTTGCCTGCTTCATTCAAGCCCTCAATGAAGTTTAACTGGAACGAGGTATCAACCTTCGGGTGCAGCGCTGATTTCAAGGTGAAAGCGACATCCGCAGTCGTAAAAGGCGTTCCGTCGTTCCACTTCGCGCCCGCTTTCAGCTTGATGCGGTACGTTTGTTTGTCCTGCGTATCAATGGAATCCGCCAGCTTCGGGATAAACTCGGCTTCATCCGTCACATCGAGCAGCGCATCGTTCAGCAGATTGATTGGAGCAAGCGAGGCGGAGCTGCCTTGCGTATTGATCTGGTTAAGCGTGACCGGCGCATTGACGATGCCGATCGTTAACGTTTTGGGAGCTGCATTCGTTGCGTCAGGTATTTCTTGGGTTTGATCAGCTGTTTTCTCTCCGGCTGACTTAGCCGACGAATTAGCCTCCGGAGTTTCCGGCTTGCTGCAAGCCGACAGCAGCAGTGCGAATATGGCGGCCATCAAAATCATTGATTTTCTTGTTCTGAATCTTCTTTTCAGCATGTTGTCTCTCCCCTTGTCTGTGTTTCATGAGTATGATCTTTTGTGAATCAATCCGGTATTCCGTCGGTAGTGGTTCAAGCTATGTTAAAGCTTCGTTACGATTGCCTGCCGTCCAGCGCGTCCCTCAAGCCGTCGCCGACAAAATTAAAGGCAAGCACCGTAAGCAGGATGACAAAGCCTGCCGGAAGCCACAGCCATTGCTGCTCTGTGAGCACCGTGAGCGACTGGGCGTCATGCAGCATATTGCCAAGGCTTGCTTGCGGAGACTTTACTCCCATGCCGAGGAAGCTAAGTCCGGCTTCGCTCAGGATGGTGCTGGCGACGCCGAACGTCGCGTTGACGATAATGGCGCCCGCTGCGCCAGGCAAGATATGGCGCAGTAGAATGCGCGGCGTGCGGTATCCCAAAGCGACGCCCGCCCGGACATAATCCGCTTTCTTGAGCGACAAGACAATGCCTCGGACAAGCATGGCGATCGCGGGCCACTTGAACAGAGCAAGCACAATAATAATGGTCCACAGGCTTGCGCCCATTACACTGACAATGACGAGCACGACCAGCATGTAAGGAAAGCTTAAGAAAATATCGGTAATACGCATGAGCAGCATATCGACCCACTTGCCGTAATATCCGGCGATCATGCCGATGAACGTGCCGAACGTTACGTATATCGCGACCGTGGTGAAGCCGATCAGCAAAGATACTCTCATTCCGTAGAGCAATCGGCTCAGCACATCGCGTCCCACCTGATCAGTGCCTAGCAGATAGCCCGCAGACGGACTAGCCGAGAAGGAGTCGGTAATTTCGTTCGGCTGATAGGGCGCAAGCCATGGCGCCAATAATCCGGCAGCGAGCAGCAGCAAGGTCGTGCCAAGCCCCCACACGGCGAGCTTATGGCGCATGAACCTCCGTCTCACTTGCCCGGCGTAGCTTTCGTAATGTGGCGCTATCGGATCGCCTTCGGTCCCTTTCTTCGAGTCCAAGGCATCCTTGCTCCATGCAAGCTCCGTCGCATTCATCGTCTGCCCTCCTCTTTAGTTAAATTCAATCCGCGGATCGGCTGCCGCATACAAGACGTCCATGATCAGATTGGTCAGGAGCACGACGCAAGCAGCTACGAGATTAAGGCCCATCAGCGTCGGATAATCCCGCGACAGGATCGCTTCCATGGTGAGCTGTCCGATTCCGGGCCATTGGAACACTTGCTCGATAATGATGCTTCCTCCCAGCAGCAGCGGGATTTCGGCTCCGATGACGGCTAGGATCGGGATAAGCGCGTTGCGCAGCGCATGCCGGTTCGTAACGGCCCATTCGCTTAAGCCTTTGGCCCGGGCGGTCCGCAAGTAATCCTGCTGGAGCACATCCAGCATGCTTGCGCGCACATAACGAACCTTTTTGCCCGCTATCGTAATTCCGAGCACCAAGACAGGCATAATCAGATGAACGGCGATATCCCCGATGCCCCCGTCACCGCCAAGCGTCTTCATTCCGCCCGTAGGCAGCCACTTCAGCTCAATGCCAAGCAGATAGATAAGGCCAAGCCCAAGAAAGAATGGCGGTATGGACGTGCCGAGAAACGATAGCCCTGTCAACATATAATCCAGCTTTGAATTTTGCTTGACCGCGCTCAGAATCCCGACCGGTATGGCGATGAGCAGGCCGATGGCCAGCGAAGATGACGCCAGCAGCAGCGTCGGGCCGATACGTTCTCCGATTAATTGAGTGACGGGCGCGTATGTGCTGAACGAATAACCCAGCTCTCCCTTCAGCAATCCGCCCAGCCACTTCAAATACTGTAGATAGACCGGATCGTTTAAGCCCAGCAGCTCCTTCCTCAGCTCTCGCATCTCAGGCGGAACATTCGGATTTATAAACATGTCCACGGGATTGCCCGGCGCCATATTCATAATGAGGAAGCTGAGCACCGTGATGCCCCAAAAGACAGGAACGGCGATAAGCAGGCGTCGAACCAAGTAAGGACCCACTGTAAGCCTCCTTTCTGCATGAGCTTCAAGCTAGCGGGTAATGGCATGCTACGGCATGCCTCTGATCGGTCAACTGGGGCGGGTCGATCCGACATCGCTGCTCGGCGTATGGGCAGCGGGTATGGAACCGGCACCCTGCCGGCGGATTGGCCGGGCTTGGCACGTCGCCATGAAGGATTACGCTGGCACCCTTCCGCCTGAATGACGGATCGGGAGGCGGATAAGCGTCAAGCAACAGCCGGGTATAGGGATGTCGCGGATGACGGAACAGCTCTTCTGTATCGGCAAGCTCTACGATTTTCCCCAAATACATGACAGCGACGCGCGTGCTGATCTGCTTCACCGCACCAATACCGTGTGCGATGAACAAGTACGTGAGCTTAAGCTCTTCCTGCAAATCCTGCAGCAGATTCAGAATTTGCGCTTGGATCGACACATCCAGCGCGGATACCGGCTCGTCGCATACGAGCAGCTTCGGCCTGAACGATAATGCCCGGGCAATGCCGATTCTTTGCCGTTGTCCGCCCGAGAATTCATGGGGATACCGATTGCCGGCCGAAGCCGGCAGCCCGACCAGCTCCAGCAGCTTGTTGACCTCTCGCCGCACTTCGTCCCGGCTTATTAGCCGATGGACAAGAAGCGGCTCGGACAGCGTGTCGATAATGCGCATTCTGGGATTGAGCGAAGCGTACGGGTCCTGGAAGATCATCTGCATGCGCATCCTTGCGGGAATAAGCTGCTTAGTCGAGGCGTTCGTAATGTCGTTGCCTTCGAACCGGATTCGTCCGCTATTTGGCTGCTCCAGCCGAAGGATCGTGCGCCCCAGCGTCGACTTGCCGCAGCCGGATTCCCCAACTAGCCCGACCGTTTCTCCTTCGTACAACGTCAGGCTGACATCGTCCACTGCTTTGACCGCACCCGTCCGTCTTGTAAAGAAGGAACCGCGTATAGGGTAATGCATGCTTAACCGCTCAATCTGCATGAGCGGCTTGCGCTCGACAGCCTGCTCATCATGAAGAATGGATACCGCTTCGGTCATAGGGCCACCTTCTGCGTTTCAGGCGCCTTGGCTTCATCTGGCTCGGAAGCGACAGTCAGCCAACACCTCACATGATGATCTTCGCTTGTCGGACTGAGCTGGGGCTGCTGTTCCCTGCATCTCGCATCCGCATACGGGCATCGCGGATGAAATCGGCAGCCTTCCGGCATTTCATGAAGCGAGGGAACCTGCCCCGGTATAGCGGGTGCTCGCCCTCTGTCATTCGCATCCAGCCGGGGAATGGAGTTCAGAAGGCCTTGCGTATAGGGATGCCGGGGCGACCGGAACAGCGTATAGACATCTGCCCTTTCCACAATTTGCCCGGCATACATAACGGCAACTTGGTCGGCCATTGCGGCAACGACTCCGAGATCATGCGTGACCAGCAGAATAGCTGTGTCGTTCTCGGCCTGAAGCGACTTCATCAGTTCAATGATTTGCGCTTGAATAGTGACATCAAGCGCCGTAGTCGGCTCGTCGGCGATAAGCAGCTTAGGCTGACAGATGAGTGCAATGGCGATCATGATCCTCTGCCGCATGCCGCCGGAGAGCACATGCGGATAGGCCTTTGCGATGAATTCCGGCCGCGGAATGCCGACTTTGCGCAGCATGTCGATTGCCAGCCGCCTGGCTTCCTTGCGTGAGCTGCCCTGATGCAGCCTGATCGCTTCTTCGATCTGCCGGCCGATCGTCATCACGGGGTTCAGCGAGGTCATTGGCTCCTGAAAGATCATAGAGATTTGGCTGCCTCTCAGCTTGCGAAGCTGCTGCTCCGTTGCCGCGGTCAAGCTCTTATCCAGAAAGCGAATGCTGCCTCTTGCAACGGAGCCGCTTGCTCCCAGCAGCCCCATTATGGCTAATGAGGTTACGCTCTTCCCGCAGCCGGACTCGCCGACAATCGCCATAGTCTCGCCATGCCGGATCGTGAAGCTGACGTCCTCTACCGATACGGTTTCCCCTTGATCGTTGCGGAACGCAATTTGCAGTTGCTCCACCCTTAACAGTTCCCCCATGTCGATTCACCTGCTTTCTTAAGGGGATTCGCATATTTACTAATCCTTATAATTCCTATGAGATTAATTAACTTTATCTGTATTCAGCATACCGCAGCGGACAGGGTTTGGATAATAGAATAAATCTATCTATGAATAGAAAAGTTTTCCTTCATTTGATTAAGAAGATTGGCTCTATGTTGAAGCAAAAAAGCCGCTAACCCCGGTCCGGCGTTCGTGTGAACGGGATCGGTGATGAGCGACTGTTAAGTGCTACGTATTCAGTTGAACGGCTGCCGTATAACGGTTGGCCGGGACGCGCAGACCCAGATTGCCGCGCAGCGTGTCGGATTCGTATTCGGTGCGGAAGAGGCCTCTCTCCTGCAGAATCGGTACGACAAGGTCTACGAAATCCTTCAAGAATCCCGGCAGCGGCGGCGAGATGATAAATCCGTCAGCCGCTTCCTCCTCATACCATTGCTGAATCAGGCCCGCTATCGCTTCCGGCGTGCCGATGAACGGCGTTCGCGGCGTTGCGGAACGAAGCGCTGCCTGGCGGAGCGTCAGACCATACTCCTTCGCATACCGCTTGATCTTGTCCGTACCGCTTCGAAAGCTGTTCGCTCCGATCTCTCCCAGCTCCGGGAACGGTTCGTCCAGCGGGTATTGTCTGAAGTCGTGATGATCGAAGAACCGGCCTAGGTAGTCCAGCGCTTTGTCGATGCTGACAAGGCTGGCCAGCTCCTCATACTTGCGGTCCGCCTCCTCCTGGGTGCGTCCGATGATGGGGCCAATACCCGGCAGAATGACAATATCGTCCCGCGAGCGTCCAGCTTGGACGGTCCGGTCTTTCACTTCCTTGTAGAAGGCCTTCGCTTCTTCAATCGTATCATGTCCGGTAAAGACGGCGTCTGCGCTCTTGGCGGCGAGCTGCTTGCCGCTTTCGGAGGAACCGGCCTGAAAGACGACAGGGTGGCCCTGCCTGGAACGAGCGAGGTTAAGCGGTCCTTCCACGGAGAAATACTTACCTTTATGATTCAAGCGATGCAGCTTATCGGGGGTGAAGAAAACGCCGCTTTCCTTATCACGGACAAAGGCATCATCCTCCCAAGAGTCCCACAGGCCGCGGACGACCTCCAGATACTCCTCGGCTATCTGATAACGTTCATCATGGGACGGATGCTCCGCTTTGCTATAGTTGCGCGCGGAACCTTCCAGTGGAGAAGTGACCACGTTCCAACCAGCGCGTCCGCCGCTAATATGGTCGATGGAGCCGAACTGGCGGGCAACGGTGAACGGCTCGCTGTAAGAGCTGGACAGTGTGCCGACCAGTCCGATATTGGTAGTCGCAGCTGCCAGTGCGGATAAAATCGTGATCGGCTCAAACCGGTTCAGAAAATGCGGGATCGATTGTTCGTTAATATACAGGCCGTCGGCAATAAACAGAAGATCGAACTTCCCGGCTTCCGCCGTCAGAGCTTGCTGCTTGTAGAATGGGAAGCTGACGCTGGCATCCACTGGCACATCGGGATGCCGCCATGCCGTAATATTTCCGCCAACGCCGTGAATCAGCGCGCCCAGCTTCAGTAGCTTGCGGTTACCCATGAATATTCACTCCTTAAGAGAAGCCGATAGCTTTTTACTACGGAATCTCCTTTAATGATGTCCTTCTCGTATGCTCGCTCAAAGCCTAGCCGCTCATAGAGCTTAATGGCTGAACTCATCATGTCATTGGTATGCAGATGCAGCGTCTCGGCCCCCCATTGCAGCGATCGGTTAACACTGGCGCGTATTAAAGACGTGGCTACGCCGTGCCCGCGCGCTCCTGTCGTGACAGCCAGCAGGCGCATAATCGGTGAATGAATGCCGAGCTCCGGCAGCCCATAGGCCGCCTCGGATGAATCGTACAGGAATACGCTGCCCACAAGCTCTCCGTCAAGCTCGGCTACTATTCTCGCTTTCACTTTCTCATTATGAACTGCATTCTTCATATCCTCCTGATATTGCTCCCAGCGGTCTTGCGGCAGATGCTGCTCATACTGGTTATAAGCATTCAGAATAATGGATTGAATCCCTTCAGCATCGGTCTTCTCCGCTTCTCGTATGACAATACGGGTCATGACACTCACCTGCCTTTCCTGGTATGGAGGAGACGCTTGTTCCTGAAATCGGGAACAAACCTGTCCTTACTTCGTGGTCTCAGCTGCGAGAGCGCTCTTGATTCTCTCCAATTGTCCCAGATGATTCTGGACATGGGCGATGAAGGACTTCACAATCAAAGGCAGCGCAACGGTATCACCCTTGGCGTTCACCCCGGTCTTCTCCCAATCCTCCGGCGTTAACCGATTGAAGATCCCGCTGTTGTATTCCAGCAGCGACTGGAACAGCTTTAGGGACTCATGAACATTCCCGTCGTTCGCCCGTTGCCCGGCAACCCAGGCGTCTTGGCTGAAGGCGGGCAAGCGTACTGTGGAATCGGATAGGATCTCCCGGAGCCGGAAGGCAATGACAATGCTATGATCAACAAGATGGGCAATCACTTCCGTGACGCTCCAAGACTCCGGAGCTGCCTTCCACTTTAATTGTTCTTCTGTTAATCCTCCGATGGCTTTGCTTAGCTGCTCATGCGTATGCAGATAAGCTTCGATATCGACTGGCAATTGACTCATTGCGGCATCTTCCTTTTCGTACTGGATTGGGCGGTATGTGTTAACCGGTTCAAGGCGTCTTCGGCAAGCTTTGCAAAAAAAGCGGCTCCCAGCGGCAAAGCCTTCTCGTCGATATCGAACGCGGGATGATGCCATTCTTGCGGACCTTCTGTTCCGAGAAAAGCGAACAATCCGGGTACTTCTCTCAAATAAAATGCAAAATCTTCCCCCGCAGGAGACGGCAATGGGGTAATGGGCGTCAGTCCGACAGCCCCCGCAGCAGATCGAGCCGCTTCCGCCCAAGCTCCGTCATTCACTACGGCCGGCGGTCCTTCGAGCCAGCGGATGTTCGCCGCTCCGCCGAATGCTTGGGCCACACTTGTTGCAATTCGCTCGAAGCGCTCACGGACGGCTGTGCGCACGTTCTCGTCGAACGTTCGAAGCGTGCCGTCGAACAGCGCCTTGTCAGGAATGACATTCCAAGCCGTCCCGCTGTTCAGCCGGGTGACGCTGACGACGGCGCTCTCCAGTGCTCCGACATTGCGGCTCACGATCGTTTGCAAGGCGGTAATGATATGAGCGGAGATGACGATCGGATCTACCGATGCTTCCGGTACGGCTGCATGGCTCCCCCGTCCCTCTACTTCCACCACAAAGCCGTCAGCGGCAGCCATTATTGGCCCTTCCTTAATGCCAATCGTTCCAACCGGCAGGTCTGGTTTGTTATGCAAGCCGAAGATGGCTTGCACGCCTTCAAGCGCGCCGCTGGCGATCACTTCAAGCGCGCCCCTCGCCTTCTCCTCCGCCGGCTGGAACAGGAAGCGAACCGTTCCGGGCAGCGTCTCTTCACGCTCTTTCAGCAAGAAAGCCGTCCCCAGCACGGCTGCTGTATGAAAGTCATGACCGCATGCATGCATGCGACCGGCAACTTGGGACGCGAATGGCAGGCCGGTCTCCTCATGAATGGGAAGCGCGTCGATATCTGCGCGAATGGCGATGAGAGCTCCTTCCTTACGCCCTCCTACCTCAGCGACAATGCCGGTTCGCAGCGGGAATGCCGCAATGCGAATGCCTGCCTCCTGCAACTGCTCGCGTATATATGCTGTTGTCTCCACTTCCTCGTGCGACAGCTCCGGATGAGAATGAAGATGCCGCCTGATCGCGACAAGTTGTTTCTGAATGGATTGTGCAGCAGATGTGCTCACGCTGTATGCCTCCTTATGCTGTGTCCGTTGATATTAGACAACCTGCTCTGCCAATGCTTCCTTGAGCAGCGTGAATGAACGGACACGCTGTTCGAACTCTCCGACAGCTGTCGTTATCATAAACTCCTCCACGCCGTACAAGCGGCCCAATTCCAGAATTCGACTGCGCACGGACTCCTTGGTCCCTTTCGTCATATCGGCTGCGCGAACCTCTGTCGTATAGGACTCGCCCGCTTGACGCGCGAACTCTTGTGCCTGTTCCTCAGTGCTGACGTTTACCGTCTTGCCGCTGGCCAGCGTCACCCGGACACTCTTCAGCTCGCCGGCCAGCTCCGCAGCTTCCTCGTCGGAATCGGCGGCAATGACAGATAACGCGAGAATGGAGCGAGGCGTTGAACCTGTCGTACTAGCAAAGCGGCTGCGGTATATATCGAATGCCTGCTTGGCGGCGGAGGGATCGTTGTTGATGAACAAGGCAAATACATAAGGCAATCCGCGTTCGGCGGCTAGTTCCGCGCTGGCGATGCTTGTGCCCAGTATATAGATGTCCGCCGGCTGCTCCGGGATCGGGCTTGCCTTCAAGCCCTCAAGGGGATGTCCGTCCGGCGCAGGGCCGCTCATATACGTCTCTACTTCGGCAAGCTTATCGCTTAATGATCTTGCGTCATCGTTCCACTGCAAAGCTTTGGTCGAACGCGGCAAACCGCCCGGCGCGCGTCCGATCCCCAGCTCTACGCGTCCAGGCGCAAGCGAAGCCAGTACATTGAAATTTTCCGCAACCTTATACGGGCTGTAATGCTGAAGCATCACACCGCCGGAGCCGATTCGAATCCGCTCCGTGCTTGCAAGCAAGTAGCCGATCAGTACTTCCGGCGAGGAACCCGCGAGCTGAGCCGAATCATGATGCTCCGACACCCAGAAGCGCTCGTAGCCGAGAGCCTCTGCAAGCTGAGCCAGCTTCACGGTGTTCGCAAGCGCCTCGGCTGGCGACTGGCCGGCATACGCAATGCTCTGATCCAAAATTCCGAGCGTGATCGTCATATACATCCCCTCCTCCTAGATGGAATAGACACCGTCAGGCGTATACCGTTTCAGAAATTGCCGCGTCCGCTCCTCCTTCGGGAAATTGAAAATCTCGGCCGGAGTCCCTTCCTCCACAACCAGGCCGTCATCCATGAAGATGATGTGGCTGGCCACATCCTGGGCGAACGCCATCTCATGCGTCACAATAATCATCGTGATGCCTTCCTTGGCAATCTTGCGGATGACCGACAGCACCTCGCCGACAAGCTCCGGATCAAGCGATGACGTCGGCTCATCCAGCAGAATGACCTTCGGATTCAGCGCCAGCGCCCGCGCGATGCCGACCCGCTGCTGTTGTCCGCCTGATAGCTGGCTGGGGTAAGCGTCCAGCTTGTTCTCCAGGCCAACCTTTTTCAAGAGAGCTATACTGCGTTCGCGCGCTTCCTCCTTCGGAACCTTCTGCACGACGACAAGTCCCTCCATCACATTCTCCAGAGCTGTTTTATGACGGAACAGATTATATTGCTGGAACACCATTGCGGATTGCTTGCGAAGCGTATGAATATCTGACTTGCTGGGCCGCTTGCACTGTACGGAGATTCCGTCTATCTCAATCTCTCCGTCGCTTGGCCGCTCCAGGAAGTTGATGCAGCGAAGCAGCGTTGTTTTGCCAGATCCGCTTGGCCCCAATATAGCAACGACTTGACCCTTTTCTACGCTTACATCGATCCCCTTTAGCACATGTTGGCGCCCGAAAGACTTTTTGATTTGCTTCAGCCTGATCATGCAACTCCACCCCGGTTATAGAGATTGATTCGTTTTTCAATGGTAGCGGTAATTCGTTCGATCAAGATCGTAAGCCCCCAATAAATGATTGCTGCTGCAATGTAAGCTTCGAAGAACTTCCAGTTCGACGAAGCGATAATTTGCGATTTGGCGTTAATGTCGACCACCGATATGGTGAAGGCGAGCGTCGTGCCATGCAGCATATTGATCGTGCTGTTGGACAGACTGGGCAGCAGGATCGCGAAGGCTTGGGGGAATACGATTCGTTTCATCGCTTGCCTGGTCGTCATGCCGAGGGAATACGCCGCTTCCAGCTGCCCCTTATTCACGGCAAGCAGCCCGGAGCGAATGACCTCCGACAAATATGCGCCTGCTGTAATCGAAAACGAGATGTAGGCGAAGCCGATCATCGGAATGGACACGGAGCGGAACGACCACCCAAGCTGTATAGCAAGGCCGTCGATCAGATACGGCAAGCCGAAGTAAATAAGCAGCAGATGCGTCAGCATCGGCGTTCCGCGAATGAACGTCACGTATGCGGCAGCCAGCTGATGCAGCACAGGCACACGGTAGATTCGGATCAAAGCGACCGTTGTGCCGATGATCGTCCCGCAGCCCATGGCTACTGCCGTAATAATTAGCGTTGTCGGGATTGCGGACAATAACAGCGTAAATGCCGTCCAGATGAAGGAAGGATCGAGTTTCATAGTCTGGCCTCCTTATTGCGAAGCTTCGCCGCATTGGTCACCCTGCCGAAGAAAGAACCTTCTATGCGACGCAGCCGTTGCTCTGCTTCTGCGGAGCGCTCATGACGCAGAAGCCTTCTCTCCAGCCGGAAGAACAATCGCTCCAGCACTACGCAGATGATAAAGTACAGAAGCGCGAGCGACAGATAGATTTCGGCGAAGCGCTGCGACAGCGTGCCGATCGTCTGCGCCTTTCCCGTAATTTCGAGTATGCCTAAAGAGAAAGCCAGTGACGTATCCTTCAGATTGCCGAGTACGACATTGGCGAATACCGGTATCGAAATCGCCAGCGCTTGCGGGATAACAATACGGACAAAAGCCTGATAGCCATTCATCCCCATTGCATACGCTGCCTCGACTTGCCCCCTGTCGACCGCTGTGACAGCCCCGCGAATGACCTCTGAGATATACGCCCCGCTATGAAGCGAGTACGTCAGAATGACAAAAAACAAGGTTGGCGTCTTGCTGACATCGATATGGATCAGCTTCAGCAGCTCTGGCATGCCGTAGTAGAATAGAAACAGCTGGATCAGAATCGGTGTTCCCCGGAAAAAAGAAATGTAGATACGCGCCAATCGCTGCAGCACCGGCACACGGTACAACTGCGGCAGCGCGACGAGCAGACCGACAATCAAGCCGAGAAGGATTGAGCTAACTACGATATAAAGCGTAATGCGCAGGGACGGCAGCAGTCTGACGAAATATTCGAATACATAGGAGATATCAAATGGATGTTGCCCCATCTATCGTCCTCACCCCACTTTCGGCAGCCCGGCTAACGGGCTGCCTGGCGCATTATTTGGAGAAGTCCTGGCCAAGCCATTCCTCGCTTATCTTCTTGAGCGTGCCATCCGCTTTCAGCTCTTTGACTGCAGCGTCTACCGCATCGGCAAGCTTCTTGGAATCTGGATCATCCTTGCGGAAGACGTACTGTATGTTTCCTTCATTCAGCGATTCGCCTACCGTCTTCAGCTTGCCCTGCGGGTCCTTGATCGGAAGCAAGAAATCTGCGCCGAGCGTCGCGTAGACGCGGCCGGAAGTAATTTGAATGACATCGTCATTGGCATCGTTTTGCTGATAGACGATATGAATACCTTCCTTGTGTTCCTTATTGTAGTTCTCCAGAATTTGAGCTTGTGCGCTGGTAGGCCCGACAAGCACCTTCTTCCCTACCAGATCGTCCAGAGTCTGAATGGAGTCGTTGTTGTCTGAAGCGATAATGATTTTATTTCTCCAATAAGCATAAGGCTCTTCATTAAATAGAAACTTCTCGACGCGCTCCGGATTCTTCTCGAAGAGATGGGCGGCCAGATCGACCTTCTTCGTCTCCAGGCTGAGCAGAATGTTGGAGAAATCCATCGTTTGGAATTCAAACTCATAGTCGTCCAGCCGCTTGTCGATTTCGCGCAAAAGCTCGACGTCAAAGCCGGTCAGATTGTTTTTGTCATCCAGGAAAGCAATTTGCTCAAAGTCGTTGCCGGTGCCGATCACAATTTTTTGCGCACCGCTTGATGAAGCAGGGCTGGATTCGCTGGAGCAGGCGGATGCCGCAAGCGTGAAGACAAGTGCTAAAGCGATAACGGATATTTTTTTCAAAACAGGTTCCTCCAATGGCTTATTATTAAACTCATAAATCCTACAGGTTAAGTGTGGTTTATGGCTGACCTAACTGTAGCACTCGCCTTTCAAAGTGGTCAATCCGTCCCATAATAGAGAAAATCTATACAACGATCCAATAATTTGATAGGAGGACTTGTTTCAATAGATCCCATTCAACCGCTAGCCGATTGAAGCAATTAGTCCATCCCTTCGCGCCGACAGCTCCTTGCCGAATTCGCTGATGGCTGAGAAGAACAAGGCGTTTTTGCCGTGGCATGAAATCAGGTTGGTCTGCAGCGAGATGCCCTCCGTATCCGGCAACCGAATCGGAATAAGCTTGCCCTCGCGGGTTTCTTGCTGGACGCTTTGGCTGGGCAAGAAGCTGATGCCTGCCTTCTGCATGACGAGCTTCTTCGCGGTCTCTGAATTGTCGACCAGGAATTGAATATTGGGCGGTCTGTCCAGACTGCCGAATATGCGGTGGATGCGCAGCCAGTCGAGCGCCCCGCATTCGAAGAATACGAGCGGCTGTGCCGCTATTTCATCAATGGGAATTCGCGTTTCGGACAAGAACGGATGTCCCTCGTAGACGTACAAGCGTATCGGATCTTCAAAAAACTTCACCGATTGCAGATTCGGATGGCTAATGTTGCGAATGAAGCCGATGTCCGCTTCCTTGTTAATGACTTTATGAATAATATCATCGGACGTGCCGGTAATGAGCTTGAAGTGCGTATTCGGAAATCGGTCCTTAAGCCTTGGAAGCAGATCGGGAATGATATAATTCGATACAGACAACGTACTGCCGATCCGCAGCTCGTCGGGCAGCGACTTCTTCTGATTCGTGTGCAGCTTTCCTTTCTGGTAGGTCATCAGGATTTGCTGGGCATAAGGCAGGAATCGCCTGCCTTCCTCCGTAATCTGAATTTGTTTGCCCAGCCTGTCGAACACCTTGCAGTTCAACTCCCTCTCGAGGGATTGGATACGGGCCGTTACGGATGGTTGTGACAGGTACAGCACTTCCGCTGCTTTATTGAAGCTCCCATAATGATTAATGAACACAAATGCCTCGATATTTTCCAAATTCATAGCGCACACCTCCTGTTTTGATGATTGGAACAGATGATCCCTCTCGCCAGCTAGATTTTCTGAAAAACAAAAAGAGACTTCTTATGGCGGTGCATAAGAAGTCTCCGGTCATCCGGTAGACGCGAGTATGTCGGGTATCGCATCCCTATGTGGTTCATGATTGGCCGCTTCCTTTATCCAATAATTCCAATGCAAATACTAAGCTTTAATCGATTATATGCTCGCTACCCATTTTCTGTCAATGGAATCATTAGCGAAAAGGTTTTGCTATAACGTTAAGAAGTAATGAAGAAAGGTCTCGTCGCGCTCATAGCCATTTTTCTCATACAAAGTTTGTGCGATTAAGTTATCCGGTGCAGTTGACAGCTCGATTCCTTTCGCCCCCGTAAGCTGTCCATGACGCTTCGCTTGCTCCAGCAGCAGCTTGGCTGCGCCGCGGCCTCGTTCTTGCTCCAGCACGTACAGATCGTTTAGAATCCAGGCGCGTCTCATTGAGATGGAAGAAAAGACGGGATACAATTGCGTGAATCCGATAGCCTTTCCGCTTGCTTGGTCGGTGGCGATGAAGATAACGGATTGTTGATGTTCGAACCGGTTGAACAGGAATTGCCTGGCGCCCTCCAGGTCGGATGGCTGTCCATAAAATATCAGGTAAGCATCAAAAAGCGGGGCGATTTCCTCCAATTGTTCCAACGTAGCTTGCTGCACGATCATAGATGATTCTTGCGACATGTTCCTTGCTCCTCCCTGCTTTCAGGTAATGCCTTTAGCATACACCTTCGACAGGGAGCCGCCTATGAAGTTCGTGACGAATTTTTTGCATTCTTCCTCCAATTAAGGGGGATTGCTGCGTTGATGCGTTAGCTATCCCTGCACATGGGCATCCGGCGCTTTGTCCGCAACCAGATTCAGAATGATGCCATGCTCCAGGTAAGCTTTGAGACCGCACAGCACCATCGTATATCCGCCCATGGAGTCAATCGCTTGCTGGAGGATTTCATCACCCGTGCCGGTGAAGCCCGAATTCGCAATCGTGACAAATGTGCCGTCTTCATCCCGTGTGGCAAATACCCATTCAATCAGTGTACCGTCCGACGATTCGAGCAGGATATAGTCGTTTTGGCGTATTTCCTTGACGTGGAGTACATCGGATACGCCATACATCTCCCACTCCCAACGAACATGGCTGCCCGCCTGGAGCCTTCCGCTGCTTTTGGTAAACCAGAACTTGGTCGTTATGGCCGGGTTCGCGAATGCTTCAAACACTTCATAGGTTGGCCTGCGAATAAGCATCTCTGCTTTCACAACCGGAAACTGATGAGCTATCGTCATATCCCTCTCCCTTTCGTCAATAGAAATCGCAAAAACACATGCGCTGTCAGCTTGAATCAAGGTATTCACTTTAAATTAATGTCATTAATGATTAATGAGTCTAATGGTTTAGTCTTATAAGATAAGTATATCATTTATAGGTATGTGCGCACAAAAGGAACATTGCCTTTACCAGGCCGATAAAGGGATAAATAAACGTATTACCGAGCTTGATGAATAGGGTGAATATTGATTCTATACCAAGTGCTTACCCAATTTTTCTTGCGAATACGCTCTTCATAGATTCTTGCTCTTTCATTCGTTTCTTGAAAATAAGGCGTTGGCCTCAGGTTCAAGCCCAGTACATCCTCTATGCCGCAAGGAGCGGTGAGAACTACGTTGCCGTTCTTATCTAAGGATAGCCCCAGGGCTGTTGCCGTTTCTGGAAATTTGGAGATGGCATCAACCGAAGAATCATACGGCGGGATGTTATTCACGATATGCATTCTCGCTTCGTTTTTGACAGACCACGGGACGGTAGAGTCTAACTGCTTAAGCTTTTGTTCCAGCTGCTTTTCCACTACTTCATCTAGATTGCGCTTATCAAAATAGATGACATCAATATCAGGCAGATGCGATCTTGCCGTAAAACCATGCAACGTATCCCATATCTTAGATCGAACGAAACCGGCACAGACCCACCAATCAGGCAATTGAAGAGTTTGGGCATTATGCAAAATGTCCATCATCCACTTATCCTCTTTTACTAAACGAATAATGTCGCCCTCATTTTCTAGTTTCATGATTACCCACCCCTCCGAACATACATTCCCATTATATCATGTAGGCAAAAGAACGTCCCTTCGATTTCATCATCGATAGGGACGCCTTATGGGTACGCTATAACATTTTGATACCAAACTGTGTGCCATACCTTAAGCTTGTATTCCATACTTGTTTCTTTCCCGTCGTTTCATTAAGAAGATGGATTTTCTCAGGGATGACCAGCGAGGCTAGATAATCACCGGGTTTGACTGTACCAGTTTCATCTTTCATGTACCAAGGAATAGTAAGATCAAACGCTTCGTCAGGGGCAAGCTTGCCCTTCAGAGGCGGAAGCTTGTATTCCGTCACCTTTTTCGGATTAGAGCCATCCGGGTCTGTTTTGTACACGATAAAAGATAATGGCGTTTCATCCAGTACGAGAGTATCATCGCTAACATTAGTCAAGCTAAAGGAGAATGGCATAACGGCTCGATCTGCAATAGAGTATCCGTCACCAGAGCCAAACGGTGGCGTTATCCCTCCATATAATGGGGCTGTGTAGTACTCTGCTTCTCGTCCCATAAGCTCCCCTATTGGATTAGACTTTACATGTACGAAATTAAGCACTTTCAATCTGAATGTGACCTCTTTATGAGGATAGGCAAACGATAAAAAAGTTTTGAACGATCTGATGTCGCCAGGCTTTGGCGGATTAATATTTTCATTATCGATATAGAAATAATCGGATTCGCCAACCACCACATTATCCTTTAAGGCTTCTAATACGATCTGCTTGCCCTTCATCTCTTTATTGATTTTGATAATTCCGCCTTCAATATATCCGTTGTCATTCTTGCTCGTCATCAAGTGACCTGCCGACGCATAGCCTTCATTGCTCTGCAAATGGAGCCCTGACAAAGTTAATGAACTAAAAACTTGAATTTGATTCAAATTGCCATTGGCTGAAGATGCAGATTGAAAGTTGACTTTGGATCCCATGGATTCGGAGAAGAGGCGCAATGGAATGTACGTTTGATTTTTGTAGTTTATGACCACTGTACCCTTTGTCGTACTGAGTTCCTTCACTTGTGCGCCGTTATAAATCGTGATTTTACTCGGAAAGAGCGTACCTTGTACCGCCTTTGATGCCACTGCTGCCGTGGCAAAACAAAGTATGATCCCGCAAATCATGCCTATCCAAAACTTTTTCATGTTTTACACCACTCTCCTTTTTCTATTCATAACGTTTTTTAGAAATATTTGTTGCTTATGGACTAATAGATATTGAATATACACCGAGTCGCGAAGCCGCTCGAAGTAATCGGGACAAGTCTTCGACACACAGCCCGGATCGAGAATGGTGATGCCGTCCACTCTTAAACCGATGAGCGACAACGCCATGGCCATGCGGTGGTCGTCATACGAATCCAGCACAGCCGGGACCGGAGCGCCCGGATAGACGGTTAATCCGTCAGCATGCTCCTCTACGCCAACCTGGAGCCTTCGCAGCTCGGTACAAATGGCAGCTATTCGGTCGCACTCATGATGGCGGATATGGCCAGCGTCCTTCAACGTGATAGGCGCATCTGCGTACAGCGCAAGCACCGCCATCGTCAGCGTCTGATCGGACCATCGTTCCATGCTGATCTCGAAGCCCCCACGCAACTGAGCCGCTCCCTCTACTTCGACATAACCCTCTCCGCGCGACACCATGCAGCCCATTTGCTCCAGTACGCCTAACATCTCAATGTCGGGCTGGCGTGTACGAGCCGCATCAATGCCTTCTGTCCGTATCTGCCCGCCTGTCAAAACTGCCATAGCCCAGAAATAACAGCTTGTTGATATATCCGGCTCCAATTCAATGGAACGAGCCGCATAGTTTCCTATCGGAATAGCGTATGAGCCGCCCCCTTCTTCCACTTGTATGCCAAATGCGCGCATCAATTCTATCGTCATGTTGACATATTCCTTCTGCACCGTCGATCCCTGAAGTTTTAGAGTTATTGGCTGACGAGCGTATGGTGCAGCTAAGAGCAGGCCGCTTACGAACTGGCTGGATTGATCACCAGCTATCTCGACAGTCCCTCCATTCAAACCGCTGGCTTCCAAGACAAAAGGATACGCATGCTCTTGATTCAGATAGCTGATATGAGCGCCTTGGCTCATTAATGCCGTTAATAAAGGCGTAATCGGACGCTCTTCCATCCGCTTGCTTCCTTTGAAGGTCCAAGAACCGTGTCCAGCCGCCAGCGCGCCTGGCAAGAATCGGGCTACTGTTCCTGCCGCCCCGACATACAGTTCTCCGTCCTTCACAGGCCAGTTTTCTCCGCATCCGTCCACAATTGCGGATTCTCCTTCCAAAGTAACGTTTATACCAAGCCTCCTCAGATTTTCGATACACCAATACGCGTCATCGCTTCTGAGGATACCGTTTATTCGAGACGTGCCTTCCGCCATCGCAGCCAGGATTAAAGCGCGGTTCGTAAGGCTTTTGCTTCCCGAGACACGGATGGTGCCTGCTATCTTCTGCTGTGGAGGGCTAATGCTCACTTGCTTGATTCCTTGATGGGATGACCATGGTGTACGGGCTTCCATATCGGGGATGCTCTTCAGTTGTTCCATATCCTCTCACCTCTACTCATTGATTGACTGTCTTGAGTTGATTATAATGAGAGCAATGAAATAGAGAAAATACCTATTTTTTATCTCTGTTATAAAGGAGGTCTATATCATGATCAATCTGGAATGGTATCGTATTTTTCTGCAAACGGCGAAGCAAGGGAATTTGACGAAGGCTGCCCAGCAGCTTCATATTACCCAGCCATCTGTGAGCTATGCGATTAAGCAAATGGAGGATGCGCTTGGACTGAAGCTCTTTCACCGGATGTCCAAGGGGGTATCGCTTACCGAAGAAGGCAGATCGCTGCTGGCTTATGTGGAGCAATCCTTTTCGTTATTGGATGCCGGGCAGCATTATATTCGGGAGATGAAGCAGCTGAATGAAGGCGAGCTGCGGATCGGAGCGAGCGATTCATTGATTAAGCATGTGCTGCTTCCTTATTTGAACCGATATCATCAGCAATATCCGGGTATCCGCATCCGGCTGTCGCACGGCAAATCGCCCGATATTGCCAATCGGCTGAAGGACGGGCTGCTGGATTGCGGCATTGTGCATATGCCGCTGATCGACCCTATGCTTCAAATACGAGAGCTTGCCTCGTTCGAGCATTGTTTCGTCGTTGGCAAGCGGTTCAAGGAATGGTCGAATCGGACCTTGGCTTCGCAGGAATTGGCGCAATTGCCGCTGCTCATGATGTCACCGGGCAGCAGTACAAGAAGCGCGATTGATGAGTGGCTGAATCGAAGGGGCGTGGAGATGAAGCCGGATATCGAGCTTGGAAGCGTCGATCTGTTAGTTGAATTCGCCATGCTGGGATATGGAGCTGCATTCATCAACCGCTCTTTTATCCAAGAGGAAATAAAGGCTGGAGAGTTATTCGAGCTTCAACTGGAGGAAGCACTCCCCTCCCGCAGCATCGGACTGGCCCTGCGCCGCGACATGAACCTGTCGTTAGCGGCAGACTCCTTTGTTCGGATGCTAATGGATCAGGACTAAGCGTTCGTTTTGGCGAGATAAACCAAAATAAGATTGTCATTCACCAGAAACTCCTTGAATCTGCGGTAGCCTAGCCGTTCATACAACGCCAGGTTCTTCAAGCTCTTGTGACCGGTGAACAATTCGAAACGATGGGCTTCGGCGTCCCAAGCCTCAATGGCCTTCATGAGCTTGGTGCCGATCCCTTGATTTTGATGGGACGGAGCGACGATCAGCTTGCCGATCGACAGAATCCCCTCCTGTAGGTGTCCCCTCACCGAGCCGATAATGCGTCCGTCCAGCTCGGCTTTCAGCAAGATGCCATCTGCAAGCTCCTGCTCCAGCTCCTCAATCGTTTGTGTAAGCGGTTGGATGCTGTAATCTTGATACAGCTCCGCTTCGCTTTGGTAGGCTTCGATTTGCAACTGCAATATAGCAGACAAATCTGTACATTCCGCTGCACCAATGTTCATGCCGGATTCCCCCATACTTCTAATAACAGGACATGCGTGCCATATCCCAACAAAAAGGCTGTTCCCATCACGATGGCATAAAAAATTCTGCCGATAAAGAAAATATTCCATAACGAGCCTAGCTCTTGTCCTGTCTTCCTGGTGAGGAACGCCACAAACTTGCGAAGCAGATAGAACGTATAGATCATGTAAGGCAGTGAGGCCGTGATGACCAGCAAGATTTCATGATCTGCTCCATCCATCCGTCCATAGATGACACGTGACATGATTGTGCTGCCTGCAAAAAGGGTAAAGAAAAGAAAACGGTTGGCACCCTCTCTCGGCTTCCCGTCGATATATCCATCCAGCCACAATGCCAGAATGACGGTGACGAACAGATAGACAATAGTGCCGCTCGTTTTCATATAGTCAGCCCATAAAGGATATTGGTAGAAGCTCACCCAAAACGATAAAAAGGAAAGGAGCAGACCATAACTGATGAGGCGGATAACCGTCTGGTAACTAATCTGTTGTCTTGTCAAATTCGTGTTTCTCTCCCTGTCCGCAAGTTTCTACTCCCATTTTATACGGTATAGGAAATTTGATCCAGCAAAAAGTTGTGATCCCTGCCTACAGTTCCTTCATAAACCAAGCATCGCATGCATAATGCTCTGAGCCGGCAAGAGGCTCGTCAAGCTGCTTGAATCCGTGCTTGGCATAGAAGCGATTAGCAGCGCCCATCGTCTGAAGCGTCTCGAGATAACAATGTCGGTAATGCAACTTCGCAAATTCCAGTGCCGTTTGAAGCAGCGAGCCGGCTATCCCTGTCCCTCTTATTTGAGGAAGCAAATACATCTTCTGCAGCTCGCAGATCGTCTCCGACTCCGCGAACGGCGCAATCCCGCAGCCGCCGACAACCTGTCCATCCATCTCCACGACCCAATATGAAGCATGTTGATGTTCATCATAATAGTGAAAAAGATCCGCTAAGCTAGCATCCTCCCATGCCAGTCCGGCGCGGTTGCCGCCGAATTCGATCAAGCAGCTGCGAACGACCAGCTCGATCGCCGTGTTATCTTCCTTGCGCAAATTCCGTATGATTGCCATGATGTCTCCCCTGCTGGCTGATTTACCATTAAATCATGTATGAAATGAGGCATACAGCCGCATAATCTATAAGTGTAAAAGATTGGTTGAAACAGAACTGGATGCAGCGACTCATCGTTGGCAGCCAGCACCGCATCTAATAATGATAATAAGGAGGACATCATGATGTCAAAGCTGAATATCGGAATTATTCTCGGAAGCACGCGTCAAGGGCGTGTAAGCCCACAGGTAGGCGAATGGGTAAAAGGAATCGCGGATAAGCGCGGCGATGCCAACTATGAAATCGTCGATATTGCGGACTATAAGCTGCCTCTTCTTGGCGAAGAGGATGCAACGGAGCAAGCGACCAAGTGGAATGCTAAGCTGGCGAGCCTGGACGGCTTCGTCTTTATCGTGCAAGAATACAACCATAGCATCTCCGGAGCGCTTAAAAATGCGATCGATTACGCTCGCGACGCCTGGAACAACAAAGCTGCCGGCTTCGTCAGCTACGGCTCCGTCGGCGGCGCACGCGCCGTAGAGCATCTGAGAGGCATTCTTGGCGAGGTATCCGTCGCCGACGTTCGCATTCATGCGGCATTGTCGCTATTCACAGACTTCGAGAACGGCACCGTATTCAAGCCTGCCGACCTGCACTTGACCAATGTGAATGGCATGCTGGATCAAGTCATCGCATGGAGCGGCGCTCTGAAGACGATTCGTACTTAGTCCTATATGAAAAGAGCAGCACCCTGTACGTGATTGAACGGGGTGCTGCTTGTTCCATCGCTACGAGCTAATCAATGGAAATAAAGTCCGCAGACATTCCTTCAGTAGTATGCCAGTAAACCACATGCCCCTTGGGCGTCCAGGCAATTACCGGCCCTGATCCGAGCTTGCGTGCTTGCTGCTCCTCTCGATCAATCAGCCAGCTGCCTGAGCCTGCCAATGTAATGGCAATATACCGTTCCCCGGCTGCTTCGGACCTTGGAAGCACACGCAACAGATCCATTTCGTCCCATCCGTCAATAGATGCCTTTAGAATCGCAATGTCAGCCGCAGACAAAGTCTCATTCCCCTGCTTCTGCTGCAACCCCTTCTTATAATGGAACGCCGCTTTGCCTCGGAAAAATGCTTCTCCCGAGTTGCCGATTATAGGCACCTCTATCCTCTCGTTGTCCGTCCATCTCACCGGATATATGAAATACCAGCCGTCGCTATGTCCGCTGTATGCCGCCTCCTTGAATTCGGAGACCAACTTCCCGTCGGCATCGATTACCCGCAAATCGGCATAAGGCCCCAAGCTCCCGCTCGAATCGGTCAATACCGCTACATGCTTTCCGTCTGGCGATGCGGCCATGCCATAGATCGGCCGGTCCGAGGTATAAATCAATTTCTTCTGGCCGCCGTTTGTCTCCATCCGGTAGACGGTTTCCCATCCATGCAGCATGTAAAGCCGTTCCTTATTGTCACTGTAAGAAAATATAAAGCCTATTCCGTTATCGTTCACTGCAAGCTCAGATACATCGATTGCCTCCTTGGTCAGAATATCCTCAACATGACCAGACTTCAAATCCAACCGATACGCTGGTATATCATGATTATAAATGATGATCTCCGAATCATGAGATGAGGAGCTTGCCGGCATGATGGACACAGCCGTTTGAAAAGCATGCTCGCGTACCCTTTTGCCCCCTGGATCTACCCATTGCAGACCACTCCAAGCAAGCCCTTGATGAATCGTTATCAACCTGCCCTCCAGCGGCGAGTTAACCTGGAATGGCTTCCCCTCCTGCGTCAGCACGCCGTCCAGCTTGAATTCCGCAGCTGACCCTTCCGGCAAATGAGGAAATCCGATGACGACTCTGCGAGAGTCCGTCCAATTCAGCCTGTATACAGATGCAGTATCTCCTGCAGGCGGATAAATCACCATATATGTTTTCAGAGCTTCCTCTAGGGACGTCTTGTCAATCGCACGATTCGCTGCAAGCGTGACAGAATCATTGACCTGATCCAGCGTCAATTGAATAACAGGTTCAGCCTCTGAGTGCAGCAGGTTCTGTATCCATTCGGACGGCAGAGACCAGGCCCTCGCCCGCTCTTCACCAGGCAAGATCAGATATACCTTGGCGCTGACATCGGTTGAAGCGGTTGCTGTCAGGTCATTCAGCTCCAAGACTAGCTTTTTCTTCGGAGCAGCCAATTCAACCCTATATTTCGTACCGCTGTATTCGGGATCGCCGATATAGGAAGGCTTCGCTTGCTTTAACCCCTTGAGCAATACTTCTATCGTATCAGAAGCAGTATGCTCCACGACAACTTGATTGAGCTGTTGCTCGAAAACGGTAATAGACCCGATATTCGCTGGCAGCGGGATTGGAACAGGCTGGTCATTTTGCTCAACCTCCGCTTTTGCGCTGCAAGCCTGCAGGATCAGGAAGAACAATAGGAAAACGACCCCATACCTCAGCTGTAGCCTTGCAACCATCATCCGTTCCTCCCCTCTTGATAAATCCATCATTTTCTACTATTTCCTAAACGAAACAACTTGGTTTAAGGTTGCTGGAATAACAAAAAGCAGCCATCCGGCAAGAATGGCTGCTTTCTTCCTATCCGCCTGCATGTTGCCTGAACAGCGTAACTCAACCTGCTATTTGGATGATTTGGATGACCAGAACATAACCGGGATGAGCAGCAGAGACAACAATCCACCTGCCAAAGCAAGTGCCGCATAGCTGAATTGCGCCACCATCATGCCGGATAACACGCCGCCGGAAGCACCCGCGAGTGCAATCAGCACGTCTACCGTGCCTTGCGTCTTCGCTCTGGTCGCTTGGCTAGTGGAATCGACAATAAGGGCTGTTCCGCTAATGAGCCCCAGATTCCAGCCAAGGCCCAGCAGCGCAAGCGCCGTGATAAGCGAAATCATGGAATCCGCCGGTCCCAATGCTGCGAGCAGTCCGGACGCAAGCAAGACGACGCCGGACGCGCAAGCCATTTTGATTCTGCCGATGCGATCAATCAGCATGCCGGTGAAGAGCGACGGCAGGTACATTGCGCCGACATGGATGCCGATGACGATGCCCACTTCGCCGAGTCCGTGGCCATGATGAGTCATATGGATCGGTGTCATGGTCATGATGGCGACCATGATGATTTGTGTCAAGATCATAATGGCTGCTCCCAGCTTGATCCCCTGACGGTTGCCCGCTTGAGCCTTGCTGTTCTGTGATGGATGGGCAGCTGCTTGCGCTTCCGCTATCCTGCTGGCGACCAAGAACGGATCAGGACGCAACAACACAAGAATGATGAGTCCGGCAAGCGTAAAGGCTCCCGCCGCTAGGATGAACGGTCCTGCCAGTCTCGGGACGCCGATCGATTCAGCGAAGTTCCCCATCACACTGACCAGATTAGGGCCGGCTACCGCTCCGAATGTCGTAGATACCATGGCGATGCTGATTGCGGTTGCCCTTTGCTTCGGCTTCGCAAGATCGGTACCTGCATAGCGAGCTTGTAGGTTGGTGGCTGTGCCCGCCCCATAGATAAAGAGTGAGAAATACAATAAAGGAATGTTCGCAGCCACGGCTGCCATAATAATTCCGATAGCTCCAATTCCGCCTGCAAGGAAACCAGTCGCCAGACCGGACCGTCTTCCGAATCGTTGGGTTAGACGTCCCATCAGGAAGGATGCGAGTGCGGAGCCGAGCGTAATCAGAGCTGCCGGAATCCCGGCATAACGCTCCGTGCCAAGCATATCTTGCGCGAGCAGCGCGCCTACGGTCACGCCTGCCGCAAGTCCCGCACCACCGAATAATTGAGAACATACAACAATGGCTAGCGTGCGCTTATAGAGCTGCTGCTGCTTGCCGGGAGTTGTCCACTCCTGGAGCTTCCCGGCCTTGCTTTCGTGATCGACTTTCGTGTTGGCTTGAATATGCATGGACTCGAGTCCTCCTCCTATTCTATCGTGTATTATGGGGGATTGGCCCGTATAGTTCAATAGAAAAAAAGACCGCACACGAGGGCGCGGTCCACAGACTTACCTGAAGCACAATGAATGGCTACGGCTTATTCAATTCCTTGATGGCCGCAAGCGGAACCTTAAGATCGCGGTTCTCCGCAAGCAAGCCATTCACTTCTTGCTGAACATCGGTAATTTGCGTATAGCAGTAGCCGACAATATAGTCTGTCGCCTTAACCGCCTCATGAAGCTCCTTTAGCCGATTCAGATAGGACTCCTCCGTCGCTTCCTGATTGCCATAGCCCCATCCTGCATCGTTCTTAAAGGCGACGCCTCCGAATTCACTCAGGATGACCGGCTGCCCCTTATACTGATATCCGTCAGCATAAGCGTATTTCCTGTTGTTGAAGGCAATACGGTTGTGAACAATGTTATCCTTGTTACTGTAGCGCTGGCGGAATTCCTCGCCGCTCTCCACATAATCGTGAAGCGTCAGAATATCGGAGACCGTATGCTCCCATCCGTCGTTAGAGACGACAAGACGCATCGGATCAAAGGATTTGGTCAGGTGGTAGATCGACTCCGTGAATGCTTGCTGCCTGCGGTCCTTGGCCACATTCATGATGCCCCATGACTCGTTGAATGGCACCCACGTAATGATCGAGGGATGATTGTAATATTGGCGCACAATATCCATCCATTCACTGGTAAACCTCTGAATGGCATCGTCATTAAATTCGAAGGTCGCCGCCATCTCTGACCACACCAGCAAGCCGAGCACATCGCACCAATACAGAAAGCGCGGGTCCTCCACCTTCATATGCTTGCGTACTCCGTTATAACCCATCGCTAGAATCGCATGAATGTCCTTCAGAATCGCTTCCTCCGACGGCGGCGTGAGATGGCTCTCCGTCCAATAGCCTTGATCCAGCAGCAGCCGCTGGTAGATCGGTTCATTGTTCAGCAGAATCTGTCCGTCCCTGGTCGAAATCTTTCTCATGCCAAAGTAAGAATAGACATGGTCCAGCTTCTCATTCCCCTTGTACAGAACAAATTCGATATCATACAAATGAGGAGTCGCTGGCGTCCAGTAGCTCATCTTCCATGGGCCGTTCTGCTCATGCAGCAGATCGATATCGAGCTGGAGCCAAGGACGATCAATCGCCAGGCTCAGCTGCTTCAAGCGATTTCCTTTCAGGCTGATGATGGTCTCCAGACGGATGTCTCCAGAGGTCAGATCGCCTTGAACCTGATATTCCAGCTTCAGGCTGCGCGTGTCGATATCCGGTGTCATTTTGACCGCTTGGATATGTACCGGATTCACATATTCCAGCCATACGGATTGCCAGATGCCCGTCGTCTGGACATAGAAGCATTCGAAGCTGTCCTTCGTCCAGCGCTGCTTGCCGCGCGGCTGGGCGGCGTCCATGCTGTCTTCGGCTTTAACTGTCACGCTGTTGCTTCCTCCATATACCACATATGGCGTAATATCAAAGGAAAAGGCGCTATAACCGCCTTGATGCAGACCGACATACCGGCCGTTCACCCATACCTTCGAGATGTAATCCACAGCCTGGAAGTGGAGGATAACGGACTTCCCTGCTTGTTCAACCGGAACCTCCATTGTCCGTTGATACCATACATTACGATGGTGGTCGTGCTCGTTGATTCCGCTTGCTTCGGTCTCATACGTGAACGGCACGATTATCGTACGGTCACCGCCGAATTGCGACGGCCACTCCTCGCTTTCACCGATATTGGTGTCATCGAAGCCGAACGCCCATTCCCCATTCAGATTCGTCCATTCATCCCTGACGAACTGCGGCCGAGGATAATCTTTGATATATCTGCTCGTTGTCATAGTCGCATCCTGCACTCCTTTGTCGTAGTCAATCTATCCAAGCAGCAATCCGTTATCCCTTCACCCCGGTCATGGCCACCCCTTGCACGATATGGCGCTGCAAAAGAATGAAGACAATCATAGTAGGAATCGCCGCTATCGCGCTCGCTGTCATAATGGTATTCACATGCAGCACGTTGTTCGCCAGGAAGGTCGGCAGCCCTGTCGCGAGCACCATGCTTTCCTGCGTGTTGATAGCGATATAAGGCCAGATAAAGTTGTTCCATGACATGATGAAATAAAAAATACCGATCGAAATCATAGCCGAGCGCGTCAGCGGTACGTAAATCGACCACCACATGCGCAGATCCTTGCAGCCGTCTATTTGCGCTGCCTCCTTATAATCCTTCGGTAGTCCGTCCATGAACTGCTTGATCAGGATCAGTCCCAGTGGATTGGTCAGGCTTGGCAGAATGATTCCCCATATATTGTCCAGCAATTGAATGTTCAGCACCGTCTCATATAGCGGAATAAGCATAGCCTCCGTCGGAATCAGAAGCCCGGATACGCATAAGAGAAACCAGAAGCCTTTGGTTTTGAATTTCTTCCGTGAAAATGCAAATCCAGCCAGCGAGCTAATTACTATCGTAATAACGGTCGTAATCACACCGATAACCAGGCTGTTCCAGGTCCATGTTAGAATCTGGGATTCTGTCAATACCTTGGCATAGTTGCTCAGCGTCAGATCCGAGAAATCAATCCATTCTTTGATCGTGATGGCGGATACGCCCTCAGGTTTGAAGGAAACAACGAACATCCAGACTAGAGGAATCACAAACACGACGGCCAACAGCAAAGTCAATAAGTAGATGAAGATACGTGCCATACGCATTCCCTCCTTCTAATCTGTCTTGCGATTCATGAACATGTATTGAACGGCTGCGACTAGCAGCATAAAGATGCAGAACATAGTGGATTGTGCGGCCGCTAGACCGAACATATCCTTTTTGAACCCGGTTACGTAGATATAGCGAATAATCGTATTCGTCGCATCGCCTGGACCGCCGTTCGTCATAATTTGCACTTGGCCGAACAGCTTCAGGCCGGCGATAATCTGGAAGAAGATCTGAATCTTCATCACGGGCATTAATCCAGGGAGCGTAATATAACGAAACTTATGGAAGGCCGATGCGCCGTCGATATCCGCCGCTTCATACAGGTCAGGCGATATCTCTTGCAGCCCTGCCAAGAACAGCACCATAACAAATCCGACTGTCCACCATACGGTAGCGATGACGATCGACCACCATGCCGCCCCGGGACTTGTCAGCCAATGGACGGCCGGCAAGCCGAGGAAATCCAATATGACGTTCAGAAGCCCGTTTTTCGAATCGAACATCCGCAGCCAGATAAAGCTGATCACCGAAACGGAGAGCACATAAGGTAAAAAGTAGATCGACCGGAAGGTAGTCTGTAGCGGGATCTTTCTCTGAACCAATAGGGCTAGCAGCAAACCCAGCGCAATAATGATCGGCACGATCAACAGCACGAAATAAAAACTGTTCCATAGATAATGAAAGAAATCGCCGCCTGTCAGCAGCTTCTTATAGTTGCTGAGGCCAACGTACTTCTGCATGCCGAGAATGCCCCATGAATGAAAGCTGATCCATACGCCTCTCAGCAGCGGCCAAATATAAAAGAGTAGCAGCGGGATTAGGAACGGCGCCAAAAAGGCAAGCGCCGACAGTTCAAGCTTCATGTATTTCTTCCATCCGGCGCTGGCAGCTTGCTGAACTTTCACGGTTATCCTCCTCCAATGGCCGGCAAGCCGTATCTGTCTCTGTAAGATAAAGCTGTGGAACGGCATCCTTAGCGATGCAATTCCACAGCGGTCAATCGATTAGTTTTGAACGATTTCGTTAATTTCCTTCTCCATGCCTTTCAAGCCTTCCTCAGGCGTGATCGTCTTGAAGATGATGCCTTGCAGAGCTTCCTTCACAACGGTATCGATTGCGTTGTATTGGTCGGTCTTCGGCGCATATTTAACGGTTTGCTGAGACTTGATGAATTCATCGCGGTATGGCTGGCTCAAGTACTCGTCGCTTGCAATAACAGCTTTGCCCGCTGGCACATGTCCCGCTTGGCCCCAAGTCTTGCCGCCTTCCATCGTGAAGTACTTCATAAATTTCATTGCCGCTACCTTCTTCTCATCCGCTACATACTCCGGAATGACCAGCGTATGCGATCCGGACCAATGAGACTCACTACCGAAGAAAGCAGGAATGGAAGTAATGCCGACATTGAGGCCTTCTTCGCCCAGATGCCAACCGGCTTCCCATACACCGCCGAACCAGGTTGCAGCTTTGCCGCTGTGGAAGGTATCCCAAGGCGTCTTGTCGTTAATATCGCTCAGGCCTTGATCATACAGATCCAGGTAGAAATTCAGCACGCTAAGCGCTTGTTCATTGTTAATAGCCGCTTGGCTCAGATCATCGGTCAAGATGCTGCCGCCTGCTTGATAATAGAGGTTGTAGAACGGCTCATGGAAGTAAGGCGTATTGACGCCGAATGGCGTAACATCAGGCACCTTGCTCTTGATCTCGGACAGGAATTGCTTGAAGCCTTCCGGCGAGATGTCATTGAACTTCGGAGTGCCGTCTTCGTTCAGCAGCCCGGCTTGCTCCAGCAAGTCCTTATTGTAGTAGAACATGTGGAAATGCGTGTCGAGCGGTACGGCGTATGGCTTACCGTCGTAGCTGACGCTCTCGACGTTCGCGTCTGTAATTTCTGTGAAGTTGAAATCGGCTTGACCTGCAAGCTCATCGAGCGGGCTAAGCTGGCCTGCCTTAACGAACGGAGCCAGACGGTCAGCATGTGCGACAGCTACGTCCGGGCCTTTGCCCGAAGCCAGCGCGGTGCCGAACTTGGCGTAATATTCATTGGATTCCAGTCTTAGCGTCTTGACCGTCACTTCGTTCTGCGACTCATTGAATCCGCTCACAATCTGATCGACGAAGTCGCCTTCGCCGCCGCCGAACAAATTCCAGAACGTAATCTCGACCGGTTGGCCGGATTCACCGCCGTCCGAGCCGCTGTTCGAAGCGGTCGGCGACGGACTGCTCGTATTCGCCGGCTTGTTGCCGTTGCCTGAGCAGCCCGCCAATACGAGAATGACTGCAAGCGATGTCAGAAGCATGTTGACCCATCTTTTGTTTCTTGCCATGGATGTACCCCTTTTCCTTATCGAATTCGGACGCGAGTCAGCGCTTTGTCTCATGATGTAAGCGCGTTCACCGCGTTCCTGTATCCATCATAAGGGTTGAACCGTCATACAGAAACGTTAGGATCAACGGTGTCTGTCGTAAAATATGATGGAATAAAAAACGCACGAATCCTGCTATCGATCCGTGCGGTGGAATATGTACCGGCAGGTGTCAAATCTACAGATGCGATGTCGCATGAACGGCTTCCCGATACTCGCTGGGCGTCACGCCAGTCATTTTTTTGAACAGCTTGGAGAAGTATTTCGAGTCCGGAATGCCTACCCTCTGGCTAATCTCACTGCTTCTCAGCTCCGTGCCGCGCAGCAGCGACTTGGCGCGGTCGATGCGCACTCTTGTAATGTAGTCGATGACCCCTTCTCCCGTCTCTTTCTTGAACAGGTTGGCCAAATAATTTTTGCTAAGGTGGACATGCTCGCTTAAAATTTGCAAGGAGAGCTCTTGATCATAATGCTGGTCAATATACGAGACTACTTTCGGAATAGAGCCTTGGTCGCTGGTATAGACGCTTCGCACCTTCATAATGAGTTCCTCATACACCTGAACGAACCAGCGCTTGCGGTCAGTCAAGGTTTCCAGCTCCTTAATTTGGTCGAACAGTTCCTTCTTCCGATCATACAGCCACTCATGATCATGGGTTAAGTCGGCATACATATTCGTCAGATTAAGCAGCAGCTCGATGGAGATGAGCTGTGCTCTCTCCACATCGAGCCTCCCCTCTGCATCGTTGAAGATATGGTCGATGTATGTTCTCATCGCGTCGCTGTCCAGTGAATACAAATATTCGTTCAGCTTTTTGTTCGTGATCGGCGCTGGTTGCTGAGACGTATCCTTCATGTGATGCGCCTCTGCAACAATGACGCTGCCGCAGCCCAGAAACAGCTTTAATCGGCAAGCTTGCTCTGCTTGCAGGTAGGCGTCGCGAAGCTCCTTCAAGTTATGAATTGCGCTGCTCATCCCTACTGTGGCGGATACAGGCCATGCTGCGGATAACCGGTCAATAATCTCTCTCCCTGCCGATTCGACATCCTCCGTATGCTTGACCAGCACGTTCCATTCTCCGGTGCGTCCTGAGAAAGAGTGGACGCCGTTCAGCATCTCCAAGCAGATCTCGCGCACGAGTCCCGCTCCCCCGGTATGCAGCTCCAAGAGCTCTTGCTCCGGCAATTGCCGGCAGACCTTCTCTATGTAGTCCAGCTCGATATGAAGCAGAACAACCCCTTCCGCAGAGTCAAGGTCCGATGTGCGCTGCATAACCTCTGACATATGACCCGCTGACAGTGTCCCGTGCGCCAGGCCGAGCAACAAGGCGTCAGTGGCGATGGCCTCTCTTGCTTCCGCTGCTGCAGCATCACTGGATGCAGATGGCCGATCGTTCATTCCGCGTTCCTCATCTAGCAAGCCTTTCAAATGATGCATCACTTGCTCCATGTCCTGCGGCATCATATTGGATTTAATCAAATAATCGGTGGTGCCGAGGCGAAGCGCCTGCTGGGCATATTCAAAGTCCTCCAGGCAAGTCAGCAAGATAAGCTTCGCGTCCCGGTCAATCATGCGTACCTGCGCGATCAGCTCCATGCCGTCCATGACGGGCATTTTAATATCCGTGATCAGCACATCCGGCGCCAGCTCCTGGAATGCTTGCAAGCCTTCCCGGCCGTTGCTGGCCTCTCCGACGACCTGGAAGCCGATGCTCTCCCAATCGATCATCGCCTTTATCCCGTAACGGACCAAATGCTCGTCATCGACGATGACAACTTTATACATGGCTGCTCTCCTCCTTCATGACCGGCAACGTAATGATTACCCGGGTGCCTTCGCCGATCTTGCTATCTATGCTTAACCCGTATTCCTCGCCGCAAATTAACTTGATCCGCTCTTCGACATTCGATAGCCCGACGCCCAGGAACGTTGCGCTCTTCGGCATATCTTCTATTTGATGGCTGAAGCTATCTGCCAGATCTGACTCGAATCCGTGACCGTTATCTTCAATACTGAAGAGCAGACGGCCTTCCATGCTCCGGCATCCGATCCGAATGACAGCTCCTTCATGGCGGTCGGCGAAGCCGTGGAGGACGGCATTCTCTACGATCGGCTGAAGGATCACCTTCGGAATCCGATAGAGCTTCACTTCCTCTTCGATGTCATACACCATCTCGATACGGCCTGTAGCGCGCAAGTTCTGGATGCCCATGTAACATTCCACATGCTCCAGCTCTTCCTGTACAAGCACGGTGTCTCTGCCTTTGCCGATGCTGATGTGCAGCAGCCTGGACAGCAGTCTGGCCATCTCGGCGGCATTGTTCGCCTTCTGGAACAAGGCCGTCCACTTAATGGCATCAAGCGTATTGTACAAGAAATGCGGGTTAATCTGCGCTTCCAGCGCCTTTACTTCCGCAATGCGCTTATTGTTCTGCTCCTGATAGACGGCCTGCACCAATTCTTCAATTCGTCCCACCATATCGTTGAAATGGTATTCGAGGCTGCCAATTTCGTCGATGCGCTTGTCATCCCGTTTGATTCGCGTGGACAGATTGCCGATATGCACCTGCTTCATGGCTTTCACCATTCGTTTCAACGGGCTGGAGACGGAATTCGCCATGGCATAAGCTGCGATTATCGAAAATAATGCGCAAACCGCCATCAGAATCGCGATCACTTGAATAACCTGATCCGAATCCTTATAGAGACTGGACCGCTCAATAACGTGCACGACCCGCCAATGGTTTGTTTTGAGTTGCTGATAGTTGACCATTACTTCCTTGCCTTTGTAATGGGCGACAAAGCTGTCTTCTTTGCCGCCGCTTATGAGTATGGAGGCTTCTTCCGCTTCGAACCAATTCTCGACTGGAGTAAGCAGCATCCCTTTGTCCCCATGGGACAATATGTAGCCGTTCTGATCGATGACAAAGCTCTCCGTGCGCAAGTCGCCATCCGCATTGTTTCTCAATATCTCGCTGAGCATCTCCTCCCGGATATCGAGCACAACGGCCATGCCGAGCTGGCGCCCGTCATGAATGTTGAACACTTGCTTCGAGACGGAGAAAACGACTTCCTCATGGCTGTCTGCCGTATCGGAATAATAGCCTCGTCTGGTCGGAAACCAGACAAAGTCGTTGCCTGCAGCCATAGTCTTGGTGTAGAATTCGGACTTCAGCTCGGCCTGGTCGTCCCAGCGGAATATGCCTTTGATGTACATCGAATCCGTTACGAAGGACACGGATTTGAACTCTGGGGATACGGCCGTAAAGTACGCCAGCTTCGACGTTAGCGATATATGCTCGGCAGATGGCTCGTCACGTTGACTGATCCGGTGCAGCAGCGACATAATCTCCGGATTGGTAATCATCTGCATGACGATATCCTTATAACCCGAGAAGCGGATATCGATGTTCTCCGCCGTCTGCCTGATCAGCTGCTTCGAGGCATCCGTCACTTTTTTGTCGATTGCATTTTTGGTGATGGAATAAGAGACCGCACCAAGCACCAGCAAGGGTATCAATGTGATCGCCACGAGCAGCAACAGCCATTTGTACGTAATGCTGGACCGTAATTGTGTTCTGCCTTTCCCAAGAGCCGCCATGTTCATCATCTCCGCATCTGATCTGTCGAACAAAGAAAGACCCGGCCGCATGGCAGGATCCGTCTTTGCTTCAATTCTGCTTGTCTATGAATTTAAGGATACAAGATGACATTGTCGAACGATGTATGCTTGTGTGCCGTTCTCAGGCCTATCTTGCCGTGAGTGAACGCCGTTGGCGAGTGGTCATTGTAATCCAGCTTCGGCGTCGTCATATCGCCCACATACACCTTAATATTCGTGCCGTTCACGACGACCTTCATCTTATGCCACGTATTAATGGCAAGCGGCGTTGTGAATCCGGCCAGATTGCTCCAATTGTAATTTTGTTTCCCAAGATAGACCCCGTCTGTCTTGATATAGGCGTAGTAGCCCTGCAAGAAGTCGGCATTGCCTTGTGCACGCTCCAGACCGTTTGCCGGATTCTTCCCTCTCACGATAATCCCGGCATCTCCGCCGCTCTCATTCATTTTGATATCAGCTTCAATCGTGTAATTGGCCCAGTTGTCATCGCCGAATGTCGTCTTCGCGAAGGTGCCGCCTGCCGAATGGTATTGGCCTCCGCTCACCGACCAGTTGCCCTCCCAGCGCTTCCAACCGTCGCTGTTATTGTCGTTGAAGTTATCCGTCAAGCTCGGAACGGCTGCATGCTTGTGGAATTCCATGCTGGCGAAATCCGCTTCGCCCGTTACGAACTCCACCCTAATCTCCCGCAGCCCTTGCGTCATCGGAATATTCGTCACCGTAACCGATCGCCATGCATCCCAGCCGCCGGTATTCGGGATGGAGATAACGCCTGTCAAGGCTGTCGCGCCGTCCCATAGACGAATGCCTACTCCGTTCATCGTTGTTGCCATACGGAACGTAACGTCGTAAGCTCCTGTCGCTGCCACGTTCACCCGATACTTCAGCCATTCGCCCGTCTGATTCCAGCCAACGTTGTAGCCGCCCTCGGGATTGACGCGAATATCTACCGCATCGCTGCGGTATTGACCGCCGAGATTCGCTGGCGTCAAGTCATGGTATCCGACTCCTTCGCCGCCGCTCATGTAGTGGACTGCTTCAATTTTGCCCGGAATCGGCTTATACGCGTCCCAATCGCTGCTTCCGCCTGCTTGATTGCTAAAGGCGACATAAGCGAAGTCGGCATGGGTGTCTTCGGAGACATAGCCTACTTTACCGCCTCCCAGATTAGCGGTTCTCGTAACCTTCAGCATATTGTCCACGTAAATCTTGAACGAGTTCCCCGACTTTTCTACCCGAATGTTATGCCACTTGCTGTAATCAAAGCCAGCCGGCAAAGCCGCGTTCACCCAGCCTTGGGAGACTCCGCCAACAACCATATTCGTCTCCAGTTGATTGTTCTTGGAGCTAAGCATCGCTACGCCATAATTGTTCTCATCCACATAGGAGAAGGTCGCGCCATACCGAGGTGCTGCGCTCGTTCCTCTTGCCATCTGCTTCGCGTGGAATTCAGCTGTATAATTAGAAGCGGTTGCAGCATTGGTGATTTGCTTGTATGCCGTTGTCGTCCCAATCGTATCTTGCCACATAAGCTCTTGATTGTAGATGCCCCAAGTGCCGCCATTGACATTGGTCCAGCTTGATCCGATTGTTGTCCGGTTGAAACGGTCCTGGAAAGCAGGAAGCGCTGGATCAGGCTGTGAAGTCGTCGTCGGTCCAAGGACGGTCATCTTGTCGCCGTTCCAGACGACCCGGTCCATATTAATGCTGCGAATCGGCCAGCCCTCAGGCGTATAGCCCTTCCAATCATGATAGAACATGTACATGGAATCCAGATCCGGACCTGTCACCAAGCCGTTATGCCCAAGGCCGATCGTTGGCCCCTCTGTCGAGATGAGCACCGGATTTTGGTTCTGTACAGGTACGAATCCAGTCAGCGGATTGTCGCTTACCGCGTAGTCGACCCGATAAGCCGGACTGTGTACGTGATTGCCGGTGTACGTCATATAATATTTGCCGTTGCGTTTGACAACTGTCGCCCCTTCGGTCCAGCCGCCATTCACAGTTGCGCCAGTATTGAAGCCGGGACCGAACGTATAGGGATCGCTCATGCGATGCGCGACCATCTGACCGTGCGCTGCGCGGTAGAAGTACCACTGTCCGTCATCGTCGATGAAGACATGGCCGTCAATGGTCAGCCCTTTATTCGGAGTCTGGATGGTGAAAGGGCCTGTCGGGCTTTCACTGCGCAGCACATAATGGCCCCCGCCCCCCGGGGAGGTATACATATAGAAATATCCGTTCCAGTAGATGACCTCCGGCGCGTAAGCAGCCTTCGTAATGGGGTCTGTCGCTACCAATCCGGCGTAGGTCCAGTTCACCAGATCAGTCGAGCTCCAAGCCTTGATGCCAATCTCGGAATCTTTGGTGCTGACATACAAATAGTAGACGCCTTTGAACTTCAGAATGTACGGATCGCCGGAGCCATAGGTCGGCCATTCGTTGCTGAGCGGCCTTGGATTCTGGTACGCGGTTGCCAGTGAAGCGGGCAACATCAGGCATAAGACGAGGAGTGCAAGCAGTAGCTTCGATTTCTTCATAACTTCCTCCCTTTCCATCGGTTGATGTAATCGTTTTCATATTACGCCTACATCGTACCACCATGGCCCCTCCGGTTTTATATCTTATTAAGTATATTTTTGTGAAAAAGCGTGACGGGCACCGCCACTCTTCTAGGGTTATAGGTTCCTTGAATTTGCTCCACCAGAAGCTCGATCGTGATCCTGCACATCTCCTCTACATTTTGCTTGACATAGCTCACATCGGAAAGCTCGGATTGGTCGAAGCTTACCAGCTCCAGCCTTCTCCCCCCCGATTGGCTGAGCGTGCTCATGGCTCGATAGGTATATCCCGTCAGCTCCGCATTGCAAGTGAACACCGCCGTAATGCCGGGATTGTCCTCCAGAAA
Source organism: Paenibacillus sp. J31R120 (assembly GCF_056269225.1). Taxonomy (NCBI): domain Bacteria; kingdom Bacillati; phylum Bacillota; class Bacilli; order Caryophanales; family Paenibacillaceae; genus Paenibacillus; species Paenibacillus sp. J31R120. Next base: position 75,155 of record NZ_JBWDNN010000003.1, read on the forward strand.
CTCCTGTATGATCGAGACGCTCCTTCCCGATGCGATATCCTCAATGCCCAGCGTGCACCACAAGCTTTTATGAATAGGCAGATTGCGCTCCAGGAACGCCTTCTCGAATCCAGCCGCCCGATCCGCCGTCGCAGAGTTGGTCACCTTCACGGTGACAAATGCGATGTTCTCGTGACCCTTGCTGAGCAGATGGCCGACTGCGCGGCAAGCTCCGTCCAGATTATCCGCAGAGACGCTGTACGTCTCAATTTCCTTCAGATAACGATCGATCAGCACAAGCGGGAACCGATTCAACGTCAAGCGCAATATATCATTGTTGTACATTTCTTGCTCAATCGGGAAGATGATAAGCCCCTTCACCCGCAGCAGCATAAAATCATCGATCGCCCTGCTCTCCTCAAGCGGGGATTCCTGCGTAATCTTCACCAGCAAGTAGTAGCCGCTTTCTCTGACATATTGTTCAATCGCATTCATAATGCGTTGGTCGACCTTTGTTTTCATGCTGGGCAAAATCAGCCCGATGAAGCCTTTATGACGGCTCATCGCAGGCAGATCCTCATGATTGGCATTAACGAAAGTGCCTTTGCCGCGATGCCGGACAAGTATCCCCTCTTCTGCTAGACCGTTAATCGCGTTTTTGGACGTAATCTGGCTGACATGGTAGTGCTCGGCGAGCTCTTTCTCCGACGGAACGCGGTCCCCCGGCCTGAGCTGCCCTGTCCGAATTTGAAACCGGATATCTTCTTGAATTCTCTTATACAGCGGAAGCGATTTCATAATTACCCCTCGTTGTAAGCTTAATAGCTTGCGGATTGAGTGCGATGATGTGCTGCTTTAGTAGGATTATAACATGATCTCTGCTATATTCCGCTCCATAATTTAGGAGGCTAAAATTTAAGCCTATAAAGTAGTCAGACAAGTGCCCTCCTTATATTTACGAGAAATACACTATGAGAACTCGACTTTATATGATATATTTTACATATTAGTTATTACTAGGATCAGGAGGTGAATGGTTTTCGTTTGGAGCTTGACCATATATAGATAAAAAGGACGTGGAGACATGAAGAAACTGGGAGTACTACTGTTGGCGGCAGTAATCGGACTAGGCTTTGGCAGCGATGCTTCTATTCCGACCGCAGCAGCTGCGGAGTCTACAACTACAATCTTGCCTACTAATCTCGCAAAAGGCGGAACAGTCACCGCTAGCGGCGAGAATGGCGATCACCAAAGCAGGCACAAAGCATTCGATCAATTTATTTTCTCCAAATGGCTTACCTTCAGTACGCCGGCATGGCTGCAATATGAATTCGCCACAGCAAAAGTTGTGAATGCTTATTCTATTACGTCAGCAGAAGATGCGCCGGACCGTGATCCGAAAAACTGGGTCGTCAAAGGCTCCAATGACGGAATTGAATGGACGGATTTGAATACGCAGACCAATCAAAGCTTTGCGGGGCGTCATCACACAAATACGTATTCATTCGTCAATTCAACCCCTTACAAATATATCAAGTTTGATCAATTCGTGAATCAATACCAGAACGGCGGTCTCTTGCAATTAGCTGAAATCAAGCTGTTCGGCGACGAAGCGCAGACCTACAAAACGATCAAGCCTACCGTTACCGCCAGCGGCGAAAATGCGCCAACCGATGTGAAAGCTAATCTGGTTGACGGAAACAGCAATACCAAATGGTTGACTTACAATAACACGGCATGGCTGCAATTCGACTTCGGCGAAGCCGTAACCATCGACGGTTATGCGCTGACTTCGGCCAAGACCCCTAATCATAGTCCTGACGCTGATCCCAAGAGCTGGGTGCTCCAAGGATCAAACGATCTTGCTGCCTGGACGACGATAGACACGAAAACGAACGAGAACTTCAGGCTCCGGCATCAGCGAAAGCATTATTTGCTGGAGAACCATACAACGGCTTACCGTTACTACAAGCTGAACAATATTCAAAATCATAGCGGCTGGACCGTTCAGCTTAGCGAAGTAGAGTTCTCTCGTACCGATGATTTGTGGCATGCTGTTAATCCGGCCATTGAAATACAGAATCTGGCGGGCTTCACGCCATTCGAGCAGGCGCTTCCCAATGCCGAACAAGAGATATTGGCAATTACGCGCAAAGTTAATGAGCTGCTGTATCTAAGTCCGGCAGATGCTCCCCTTGAGGTGAAGAAAATACTAGTGAAAATCGAGCCTACCGGTCCGGTCGCTTCCATGGGAGGAGACAGCGAGCTCAAGACGCTAACCTTCAATTCCCAGCATCTCGCGAACGTGGCGGCTAATCCTAATCAATCATTGCGCGATGAGATTATCGGCATTCTGTATCATGAGATTGGACATGCCTATCAATACGGCAATTTCGATGTGGAAGCGTTGACGGACAGCTTGCGTTATACTACCGGCTATCATGACCGGTACGGCATAACGCAAGGAGGCAGCTGGCACACCCATGGCACCGCCAACTTCATTCGTTGGATTGACGATACCAAGCATCGCGGATTTATTCGCCAACTAAACGAAGCTTCTTTGGATACTTATGGTCTTACAGAAGCTCAAATCTTCGCATGGAAGGAAAGCCAGTTCCAGCTTATCACCGGCATTCCGGTGGGCACTTTGTGGACGCAATATCAGCAATCACTTGCTCAATAGAAACGGAAAGAGGGGGCTCTTTAGCCCCCTCTCTTTTATTACGTATCCCTATATAATGGCTTACTTTAATCCGTATACCTCATCATACGCGTCGAATATTTTGCGAGCGATTGGCGCGGCTCCCCGGCTTCCGAATCCGCCTTCCGGCACGACTACGGCTACAGCCAGCACAGGATCATCCGCTGGCGCAGACGCGATGAACACGGAATTCTCCACAATCTTTCCGGCAACGCTTTGCTCCGACGTGCCGGTCTTCCGCAAAAACTCATGCGGGAAATCATCGAAGCCTGTCACTTTAACTTTCCGCATGCCGGCTTCAATCTCTTCCCAGTAGCTGTCAGGGAAATCCACTCTATTCAGCACGACCGGCTCAAACTTCTGTATGACGGTGCCGTCGGAATCTTTGATCTCAGTAACGAATTGAGGCTTCATGCGTTTTCCCCGGCTTGCGAGCGTTGCGGTATATTGGGCTAATTGGAGCGTTGTGTAACGGCCTTGCTGCCCGAAGGAAGCATAAATCAGTGCGGATTGCGTGCTTGCATTTTTGGCTTCGTTAAAATATTCAATCGTGCCAGGCCATTCATTCAGACCGCTGCCCGTCGAGACGCCAAGCCCGAACATCTTCATATATTCGTCCCACTTCTGTACGCCTTCTTCGCTGCCTTTATATTTGATATTCAGCGCATTGCCGATCTTCTCCGTCATAAATGGGTTGGATGATTTCTCTATCGCGCGCGCCGGGTCCATCGGCCCGTAAACAGCATTTTCTGCGTTGCGGATGCTTTTGCGGTGAATGCCAGCCTTCCCGAATTGGAAGATACCTGTATCACTATAGCTCGTAGTCGGCGTTATCAGCTTCTCGTTCAAGCCGACGAGAACGGTTAACGGCTTGATGGTTGAGCCTAGCGGCACAATAGAGCCAGGGTGTCTGGCGCGTTCTTTATCATCATGGATGGGCTGATAGACCTCTCTGATTGTGCCATTAACCATATAAAACAGAATTTCCTTCAGTTCGTCGTTGTTAACGCCCCCGCCTTCCCAAATATTCGTATCGTAATCCGGCATACTGGCCATTGCGATAATGTTCCCAGTCTTTACTTCCATCGCGACCGCATATCCGGTACGGGCATTTTTGCTTCGGGGGTCGCCTCCCTCCTGCAAGATCTTGAGCTGGTCCATAATCGCTTCTTCCGTAAGCATTTGAACCTTTTTATTAATGGTCAGATGAAGATTATTTCCTTTAACAGGAGGCGTTACTTGAGGTTCGCCATTCACTCTCCCCATAGAATCGATAGGTATCAGCTTCAGTCCGTTTTTTCCCCTCAGCTGCTCTTGGAACATATATTCCAAGCCGTCGAAGCCGACCTCCTCCTCTTCGATGTAATTAAGGAGTGGATTATCCTGCACCAGGTTCTTATAGAACGACAGGTCCTTGGAGCCTCTGAATTTCTTGAGATAACCGACAAGCTGAACGGCTACCGTATCCGGATCATAATGGCGAATGCTCTCCTCCACGATATCCACACCATCGTACTTCGCCAGATTTTCAGAGAAATAGGCGACTTCCTTTTTGGTCAGACCAGACTTAATTCGGCGAGGCACAGATATATTGTTTCTGCGGTAGATCAAGTCCATATTTTCTTTGATCTGGTCAATCGTCATGCTTTTGGCAGGATCGCCGTATTGGTCGAATACCTCTTTGAGCTTTGCGGCAAACGCATTGGCATCCTTCGCCTTGAAGCCGCGCTCAATGGAGAAGTAAAGAGACTGCACAGATGTCGAATACGCCAGTTTCACGCCGTCAGCGTCATAAATATTGCCCCGGATGGGTGCGATTCGAACAGGCGTATTACCCATCTTGTCCTTTACTTGCTGCAGGATGGTTGGACCTTCGACAAACTGCAGGATAGCAAGCCTAATGATCAGGATGGCGAATAACACAAATACCAATAGAAAAAACAAGTTAAGCCGAAAAAAATGCTGCCGCCGTATCGCAATCGCCTTCTTTTCTTGCTCCTCTGACACAGCGTTTGCCTCCCTCATCCGATCAGTTTAGATGCTGCTGCTTTCTATTCCAATGCTTCATTCAAGAGAACCATATGCACATGATCCTCCCATTTACCGTTAATTTTCAAATATTTGCGGGCCAGCCCTTCATGCTGGAATCCGAGCTTCTCCACCACCCGGAACGAAGCCGCGTTATGCGGCATTATATTGGCCTCAATTCGGTGCAGCTTCAGCTCCTGGAACCCATAATCAATCAGAGCTTGAAGCGCTTCGGTCATATAGCCCTTGCCCTCTTCTTCTCCATCCAGCCGGTAGCCGAGATGGCAGGACAGGAAGGCGCCATATACAATGTTGCTCAGCGCTACCGAGCCAATGATTCGATCTTCTCCCTGCTTGCTGATCCATAGCTTGATGAGCTGGCCAGCCGCCGAATAATTCATGTCATTAAATAAAATGTCCTGCTGTGCTTGCAGCGTATAGAAGGAATCTTCCCTGACAATCTCCCATGCCGCTAGGAAGGATTTATTCCTTTTAAAATAATCGAGTACAAGCGGCGCCTTTGCAAAATCGTCCAAGGTAAATAGCCGCAATCTGGATGTCAGTCGTTCCATTTCGTAATCCCGCCTTTGCTTACTTATAAGTGATCGACGTTATACAGATGTTATAACGAGAATTCCCATTATAAGGTTGCTGCAAAGGATACGCAACTAAAAAAACTCCGAGTTTCGTTCCATTTGCTTCGCAAAGACAGGATCAGATGCCCATCTCTCGAATGATGGCCTCGAGTGGAATGGACTGTGCCCGTTCTACCAGCGTTTGCTTTTCCGCTAAGGAAGAATTTCTCCCGTAGCTTGCCTGGTCATTTTGTCTGACCAGCTCATAAATTCTCGTGTAGTAAATCTGACCGTCGATCTCCATTATTTTAATATAGGTTAGACTGTTATCGTCTTCCGGGTAGTACTCCAAATAATAGTGATCATCTTCGCTGGCATTATACTCCTCTACTTTGACGATTGCAGAAGAATAATTCATATCATTGAACATATCATCGCCGAGTGGATACAAATAGACATATATGCCTTGTTCTCCTTCAGTATATTGAAGGCCGAGCGCGGTAATGTCCTTTGCTGAAAGATCTTCAACGGTATAGATGACATCCAATTCAGGCGCTTCTACAAGCCTGTCAAACAAATGGCGAAAACTCACATTGGCAAGCTGAAACGGATATCCTGCGATCTGCTCTGGCACCTTCATGCCTTGCAATTGCTCTTCAAACTCACTTGCGTATTCAATAATAGCTTCAAATTTATAGATCGGCTGGTTCGTGAATGTAATAGGATGCACAAAATATTTGTATTGTCCCAGCTTAAGCTGGGCGAGATGGCGCTCCGCTTCTTCTTTCATGATCCGAAGTTGTTCTTCCGTAAATTCATCTTGGTTTTGCTTAAGGATCTTGTAGGATCTGAACAGCTCTGGATGATGCTTCTTGGCAAGAAGAAAATCGGATAAAGCTTGCACCAGTCGCTCCAGATAGGCATAATCGATGTGCTCTGCTGTATCTTGTCGTGTATGAATGACCTCTAGATTATCGTCAGAAATCGTCACGCTTTGATAGATGTCCTCTGAAAAAGACAGATGATCACTAGAGCCGGCATCCTCGCTATATTCGACGGCAATGCCACTCTGCTTCAGCGATTCGCCTACAGCCATGGCAAGCTCTGTGCTATTATTCGCCGACGAAATCAGAGTAGATCCTCTTGAAGTGCCGGCAATCGAGTCCAAGTTAATATTGTAGACGATATCATAGTAGTCTTTTAATTGCTGGACAAAAGCGTTACTGCCCTGCAAGCCGGATTCTTCTCCGTTGAACGCTGCAAATACAAGATCCGCCTCTTCCCGCTCCTTGTCTTTCAGCCCGGCAGCAAGTTCCAGTAATGCGCTTACGCCGGATGCATTGTCCAGCGCTCCGCTGAATGCCGTATTATTCGTCCAGCCTACGGCATCGAAGTGGGCAGAGACCACGATGGCTGAGCGTACTGGCGAATCGCTTTCCCTGTGACCAGACAATACCCCAATCACATTATCCGCTTGAATCTTCTCTGGCTGAAGCTGAAGACTTAGCCTGATCTGCTCCAGCTTATCCTTCTCCTTGATTAGCTTGCGATAAGTCGTTGGACTGATTTGTACGAGGGGGACATCTATATACGAATTGTGACGTATCGTATTTTTCTTAAATTCTGCTGTTTTCACTAAAATAGCTTTAGGCTTGATGTTGAGTTGGCTGAGATACACTTCCCGGTCTGTAATTAATATCTTACTGGCAAGCTCAGGGTCGTTCACGTTGGATGTGATCGGCGCGGACTCGTCGAAGCTCTCAGCATAAGCTTGGACGATAAAAGAAACGCCGTGCTTGAAGGTGCTGCGCTGTTCGTTGGAATAGACAGCTTCCAAAGTAATAGACTGCTTATCTGGATCATGGTATACATGATCATAAGATACGGCGAAGCTGTCTCCTTCAAGAGGCGTCAGGCCGATTGTCTTGAATTGTTCTTCAATCCATGCTTTTGCCCTCTCATTTCCTTCCGTGCCCGCCAATCTTCCCTTCATCTCCGAGGCAGTCAATGTTTTGACCGATTGCTCGAACGGATTCTGTGGCGCATCCTCCATACAGCTTACCAGAGTAAGGCTTAATCCAATCGTTGTGATCATGGCTGCTAGTCGTTTCAGATTCAATGAATCTTCTCTCCTGTCGTATTTCGTAAGCAAATCGTCCGTTAATGTCATTATATATAATTCTCTCTATTATGGATATCCTTAACATTCAATAGATTGTTTCACTGGTTTCACCTTTCGTAGAAGCAAAAAAAACTGCATAGCGGATAACCGCTATGCAGGCCACTGCTTTACTTCTATTAAGGAATAACCTTCCAAACATCGGCGCTGCCCGGCGTTTCGCCTAGCGTCCACCATTTGGCTTCGTAATTGACGCCGTTATGAGACACTTTATTGCCGCCTACATAGACGGTCGTCGAGCTCCAAGCAGGATAAGTCGTAGGAATCGCTGTTGTTGTAACGCTCAGCGAATTGCTTGCCGCCGATACATTGCCCGCTGCGTCAATTGCCTTCACCGTGAAAGTGTAGGCCGTGCTTGAACTAAGTGCATTGACGGTGTATTGCAGCGTCGTGCCCGTTACAGTAGCGACCAGCGTGCCGTTGCGGAAAATTTGATACCCTGTTACACCTACATTGTCTGTCGATGCATTCCACATAAGCGGTACGGAGTTATGGGTGACCGTACCCATGACATGGAGAACGGACGGCGCAGTTGGGGCTACTACGTCTGGTCCGGTTACCGGGAGGGTTGTGAAGGAAACGGTATTGCTCGCATTGGACAGATTGCCCGCAGCATCGAATGCTTTTACCGTCAGATTATAAGCTGTATTTGCAGTCAAACCAGTCAGCGAAGCAGATAGCGCTCCGGTCGTGCTTGCAAGCTCACTCGAACCATTGAAAATTCGGTAACCGGCAACACCGACGTTATCTGTGGAAGCTCCCCAAGAAACGGTTGCCGTTGTTGATCCGATGTTGGATGCAGCAGCATTCGATGGAGCAGTTGGAGCAGTCACATCCGCGTTGCCGCCAAAATTCACATCAATGACATTGTAGAACGCATTATTGGTATCATAGATTTCCCATACGGCCAAAATGATTTGGTAACCGGTGCGGCTTGGGATGTTGCATGTATTGGAGTAAGTACTGCCCGGCATGGCTCCGCCGGAATTTACGCTGCAGAATGGCGTGAGGTCAAAGGAATCGCGAGTGAGCGGGGCATTAGGGTTCCAGTTTTGTTTCGTCATGTAGTATTTCCAGCTAGTCGTAGCATGAGAAACTTTGATATTCCAGTTGAAGGTGTATGATCCAGCGTTAATGTTCACTTTGGTCCAGCGAGTTGCCGATTGCTGATCCAGTTCAGAGAACCAAGTGTTAGCGCTGGCGATTTTCCCATCCGCCGGTCCTGCAGCCGGGAACCCTTTTGGTCCTTCCAAGCTGTATGGCTCGTAGATAATTTGCCCGCAATTCTGATTCTGACCGCTGGCACATAAACCAGCCCGGCTATTCGTAATGTTGCCATGAGCGGATACTTTACCTGAAGGAATGAACAGCATGGATACGACCATAATAAGTGCAAGCACGCCGGCCATTATCATTTTTGCCCGACCCGGCATGGTCAATTGTAATGAATTCATCTTATAACCTCCTAATATGGATTGGGGTGAACAACCTATCGTGGTAAAGCATAACGTAGAAACGGGAAGAAGCTCCGCCCTGAGGGAAAACTTAGAGGAATTACTCGTTCTTTCCTATGAAGCCTATGCGAATCCCATTCAAGTTAACCGATGCCACCGCCTTTCTATCCTGCTATTTTTCTAGCCTATCTGTTAAAAAACGACCTCTTCCCTCCTCGCCTGCCAATTGTGTATATAAACTCCCGAAGGAATTTATATCGAATTATGAACAATATTAAAGCGTTTCCAAAACCATATAAGTAAAATAATAGATATATCCCAATAGTAATCCTGAAGCGGGCAAGGAGCAATAAACAAGACGAATCAGTTTTATTCGGAATATTCTGATTCTTGAGTCATGTTGTGAATGTCGATGATATGCGAAAAGGCTTATTCTTTTCGACAAATGAAAAGTGCTTTAGAACTAAAGTAATTTCAACCTGTATTTGCTTTGTTTCCATAATCAGACACAATTTCGTTGCAGTTCCTCCACGATTCCGCCATCACTCTCTCTGCCTACGAGTGGAAAGTTGTGGCAGTATTAAGGTATAAAATCCGGTTTTTCTAGATCCTTCATACACCAATTATGGGGAGGTAACGGGATGGAATATGGGAGAATAGCTATTGTTACAGGGGGCGCTTCCGGTATTGGACGAGCGCTCTGCCAGCAGCTTTCAGAGCAGCAGATTATGGTGGTCATTGCTGATATTCAGGCAGAACTTGGCGGCAAGCTTGCTCAGGAAATCGTTATGCGCGGAGGGTTTGCCAGATTCGTCTATTTGGATGTAACGGATGCTGCAGCATTCGAAAAAATCGTCCGCGATGTATATGAAGAGTTTGGCAGGTTGGATTACTTGTTCAATAACGCAGGCATCTCGATGTACGGTGAATTTCAACTTATGAAGCCAGAGGATTGGAAGAAAATTGTCGATATCAACTTCTGGGGTGTTATCAATGGCACGCGCGCTGCATATCCCATCATGCAGGAGCAAGGCTTCGGCCATATTGCGAATACGGCATCAGCTGCCGGACTAAGTCCTACCCCAATGGTGTCCGCCTATGCCGCAACGAAGCATGCAGTCGTTGGCTTTACAACCTCGCTGCATTATGAGGCGGAGATTTATGGCATTAAAGTAAGTGCGATCTGCCCAGGTCACGTGGATACAGCCATCTATGACAACGGGTATGCGATCGGTCTTCATAAATCGAAAATTAACGAGACTGTCAAGCAGCGTAAAATGATGAGTCCAGAAGCATTCGCCGCCTTTGCCCTGAAGGGACTGAGTAAAAACAAACCTATCATCTGCCCGATTCCGATGCGCAAAACAATGGAAGTGTTCTTCCACCTCTTCCCCGCTGCACATCGAAAGCTCATGCGCCTTGTCTGCCGCGTCGTGCGGGAAGCGCAGGTGACATAATCGTTATAGAAGAGCTGCCCAGGCTTACCGGCCTGGGCAGTTCTATTAGGGCGCAGGCTGCAGCTCAATCGACTTTATTTTGCTGAACAAGCCGTTCGCTGAGCCGATATAAAGTGAGCCATCGATGTCAGTCAGATAGCCTTGCAGGAATTGACTCGGCGTAATATCGTATAGTCCGACCCGAGTATCCAGCAGCCTCCCTAATGGCTCCATCGTAACGGGGTCCAGCACGTACACCGTTCCATTCACGGGATAAGCGCTTACCAGGAAATCGCCATAAGCGATAGTTGGTCCAAGATCATTATAGTTAACATTACCTTCGTATTCGGAACCAGTTTTCTTTTTGGTTTTCAGATCGAACGAGACGGTGTGATTATTAAGCCGGTAATATAGCTTATCCCCGACGATTATGCCGAATGAGGCCCAGCCCGGCTCTGTAAATAGCTTCTCTCCTGTCTTCCGGTCAATAAGGGAACTGGTAAGTTTCCATTCGTCTCCTGAACGATCCGATATGACGGAAAACAAGTATTGGTCGTTCAGAACTTCATACCAGCCTTCTTGATGTAGCGGATATTGTTCGATATCTGCTCCTGTTCTCACATCCGTTAACCATAAACGATCGGTTGTGCTTGTCCATATCCTTCCTGTGCTTTGGGTGAGCCCATTAGGGTCTTCCAATAGGCTGAACATGGACGTGTTGCGTTTCTCCAGCGTCCACTGCTCTTTGCCTGTTTTCGCGTCTAATGCGATTACGGTGCCTCCATCTGGATCATATCCGTCCCTGTATGCCTGGAGGATGACCAGCCCTGGATGGCTTAGTATAGATATATTTTTATAATCTGGCAGCTTTTTAGTCCAGAGTGATTTTCCAGTGCGAATATCCCATGCCTGCAAGGAATTGTCATCTGTCACCGTGCCGTTCAGCATATCGGCATAGAAGACAGCCGCCACATTGCCGGATACGGCAAAATCTTGCACATTAACATTGCCCATCTTATGCCGCCATGCCTGTTGTCCCGTCTTGGTATGAATGACTTCAAGCACGTAAGGGTAAGTCTTTGTATTAAAGTCCTGCTTGAGGATAGCCATCAGACTTTTATCTTTTGACATTCCATACATATGGGCGTATGGACCAAAATCAAATTGCCAGATCTTTTTCCCTGTCCGCTTATGCAAAGCATATAGGTTTGACTTCATATGCATGCCGCTGAACCCACCGTCCTCGCCCGCAATAATTAAAGTATCGCCTATCTTATCGATCAAAAAATTATAGGCCAACTCAGACTGAAACCGCCATTCCCACTCCGGTACGATGGAAGGAACAAGATAAGCTTCGCCGGCTAAAAATCCCGTCCATTGGCCCAGGTTCAGTAATCGGTCAGCGTCTCGATAATAGGCGGTTTCCAATACGCCTGCTTCGTTCCATCCGATAATCAAATGCGAAGTGCGAGTTTCATATCGCCAAACAGGTAGAGTAATAGGTATAGCTCCTGTCTCCGCAGTGTTACCTGATTGCTCCACATATGTAGGCTCACCGAATAACTTGCGAACTCGTTCCTGTGTGGTGCCAGGAACTAATAAAGATGGTACGGCAGTTGCCAGTATGTGTTTCGCTGCCTCTTCATCCACGCCCTTGCCAAACCAATTTGGTGCCTGACCTGATTTTTCAGCATTCGCTTTAGGTATCCATAGCATGAACGGACTAGGAGCGTCATCTGTGCTCGAAGCAATGACGCCATACCAATCTCTATATTCCTGATAAGCATATACCTGCTCTCCTGCTTTCAAGGAAGATGCAGGTATCTGGCCGTTAGGGAACCAGAGCGCATCTGTACCCAGGCTTATGGACAAAACTTCTGGCTCCAGATTGCGAATTTGAGTGGCTTCCTCGTCCAAATACCAAGTCGGGATCCATCTCCCTTCACCGGAATCGGTACGGATTTCTGAAAAGTCACCCTGTTCATCATTCACAATATATCTGTCTCCGGATTGAAGCAGAAAGTACGATGCCGGTTCTAACTTCCAATTCAGAGAGACTACTCCGTTTATCGTCTGGTATAAATTTGCTGGTTGAGGATTTTTCACAGTTGGTAAAGGACTGGCTGAGGGGGTTGCCGTAGGGGGCGGTGTAACGGCGCTGCTTTCGATAGGCGTATTTCCAGACTCGCAACCGGTAAGAAGAGCTGTGCACAGTATGGTTGCGAGCATCATCCGCTTTGTTGATTGTTTCATCGACGAACATGCCACCTTTCTTCTATCCTGTCTGTCAGCGATGCAGATGCTAATCCCTGTTGGCTTCTAAGACGAGACAGGATAGGTAAAGGTTGCCAATATTCAATTGCGTTGCATGGATCGCTTACAATACCCCGGCTACAGGCTGAGGAGTGCCGCCTGCCGCAAGGCTCTTTTCGGCTGCTTCAAGGAATGCGATGATCTCCATTGTCTCACGCCAATGAACCGGCGAGCGTCCTGTTTGCAGGAATGGTATGATCTTCGCAATTAAGCTTGCATAGAATGGCGTTGCGCTTTGCGCCGCATCCAGCTTAGTAAGCACGCCGCTCCGGTCCAACTGCGCCAGGAATCGGTCGTCACCATCGGTTCGGCATATAGCCTCACCTATTCGTCCATCTTGCCAGACGCCAATTAAGCGATCTCCTGTCGCATCCCTTTCGACCCGAACCTCGTGGCAGCCTGGACCCATGATGGCATAGAGCATTTCCACAGCATGAATGGCATACCAAAAATATCTTGACTGAGTGGGCTCTACCGTAAGCGGTCCTTGTACGGAAGCCGCCGTTACCTGCTGTCGGCCGCGCTCATCAAGGTCATGCACAAGCGACTCCAGGAAGCGAAGCGAAGAGCTGCTCATGAGTGGGACATCCCAATGATTCGCCAGCTCAAATATGTTTTTCGCCTCCTTTAGGGATAAGGCTAGCGGTTTATCAATAAAAACAGGCTTGCGACAAGGAACAATCGCTCGCAGTTGTTCGAGATGCACCCGCCCATCAGCCGACAACAGCAGATAAGCGTCGCATTGCCAGGCCAGAGCTTCCAGGGTATCCACTCTCGCTACCCCGAATTCTTTTTCAAGCGTCTTCATGAATCCTTCCACTCTTGAAGCGCTAAGCGGAAAGTCCGAAGAGCCGCCGGGATAAGCGGCAACGATCTTTCCTCCCGGAACATAATGAGGATCATTAACCTCATTAATCATTCGAGTAAAGGCTATGGCATGGGATGTATCTGTGCCTATAATGCCGATTCGAAGCGGCTCCTGAAGCATCATAGAGGACCTCCCGCCAGCTGAGCGAGACGTGTTCGTGCAATAGTAGCGAGCAGCGATGCGCCATAGGGCAGGCAGTCTTCATTCAGCCAATACTTCGGATGATGCAAGCCATACGCTTGCTCGGCATGCTCTTCAGGACCGGAGCCAAGCCAGAAGAAACAACCCGGCACAGTGTTCAAGTAGATCGAGAAATCTTCGCCAGCGAGTGTAGGCTGGGCCGTAATGCGGTGCTGGCTGCCTATGGTATCGTCGATAACAGATTCGACGAACTTCACCTGCTCTTCATGGTTCATTAAGACAGGCGTCTGGCGGATATAGTGAAGGGCGGCTTGGCAGCGATAACCTTCCGCAATGTTTTGAACGATGCGGTCAATCCGTTCTGGCAGCTTCTCTTGCACATCGGGATGGAATGCGCGCACCGTTCCGGTCATTCGGCAATAGTGCGGAATAACGTTATTCGCTTCCCCTGCATGGATGCTGCCGATTGTGACCACTACAGGATCAAACGGCGACACTTCCCGGCTAATGACGCTCTGCAGCGATTGGATGATCGCGGAAGCGCATACGATCGGATCGACGCTCTGGTCGGGAATGGCGCCATGACCGCCCCTGCCTTCCAGCGTGATCTCGATTCGATCTACCGAACCCATGAGAGCGCCGTACCTTGTAGCAGCCATGCCCGCGGGCAAGGTCGGCAGGTTATGCAAGCCATAGATTTCGCTGACGCCGTCCAGCGCGCCATCCTCTATCATCGCCGCTGCCCCCGCGTTCACCTCTTCGGCTGGCTGGAACAGAAAGCGGACGGTTCCCTGAAGCTGCTCCCGAGAAGCCGACAGTAACTCAGCGGCGCCAATCAGCATCGCGGTATGCGCATCATGGCCGCAGGCGTGCATGACGCCGGGGCGCTTCGATGGAAAAGCGATATCCGTCTCTTCTTGAATCGGCAGCGCATCCATATCGGCTCGCAGCGCGATAATCGGGCCCGGCTGGCTGCCCGTCAGCTCGGCTACAATGCCATGGCCGCCTACACCTGAGCGATAACGGATGGCGAGTCGATCGAGTTCTCTTACTATTCTGCTTGCCGTCTCGGACTCTTCATGGCTTAGCTCCGGGTATTCGTGAAGCTCTCTGCGCAGTGCGACTAATGCGGGCGCCAGATCAAGCGCGTCCCGCCGCAAATCTGATTTGTTAGCCATCATGTTGTCGATTGGCCTCCCTTCCCATACAACCGATTCATAATGCTGCGGCCTGTAGGCGTCTGCGCGAGCCCGCCCTTAGCCGTCTCACGATGCTTCTCCGGCATGGCGGACCCGACCTCCAGCATGACGTCAATCACTTCATCCGACGGGATGACGCTCCGTACGCCTGCGAGTGCCATATCCGAGGCGGCAAGCGCTGTAACCGCGCCAAATCCGTTGCGGACGATACACGGTATTTCGACCAGGCCGCCTACGGGATCGCAGATGAGACCGAGCGAGTTTTTGAGCGCGAGCCCGATTGCATGGACCGATTGCTCCGGCGATCCGCCGCGCAGCTCGGTCAACGCGCCGGCCGCCATACCGATAGCCGAGCCAACCTCCGCCTGGCAGCCGCCTTCCGCTCCGGAGACGAAGGAGTTGTTCGCAATGACATAGCCGATCGCTCCCGCAGCGAACAATCCGTACACCATATGCGAGTCCCCCCACTGAAACCGCTCCTGCGTACTGACGAATACGCCTGGAATAATACCGCATGAGCCTGCAGTCGGCGTGGCGATGATTCGGCCCATTGAGGCATTCACTTCGGATACAGCCAGCGCATACGCCATAGCGGTGCATGCATCGGCCCCCAGCGACGGAATGGTCTGATTCATATAGGCAGAGACGCGCTGGGCATCCTTCCCGGTTAATCCGCTGCGAGAGGTCGTATCCTGGTGCAGCCCCCTGTGCACAGCTTCCTTCATCACTTCATAATATGCAGACATTTGCTCGATAACCTCAAGCTCGGTTTTGCCCGTTTCGAGGGCCTGCTCCTTCACCATCATCCCGCCGATACTCAGCGATTCGGCTTTGCACAGCTCCTTCAGCTCTTCCAGAGTGGAGAATCTCATCGCGTTTCCTCCCTGCTCGTTAAGTCGATCACGCTAATCTCCTGAACATCAGGCAGCAGCTCCAGCCTGGCGATTGCTTCCGGCTTGAACGGCTGGTCGCTCTCGATGACGGTCAAGGCTTCCCCGTTCCTCGCTTTGCGGTCGACTTCCATATAGCTTATGTTGATGCCGTAATGTTTGGCGATGTCGGTAATCTCTGCAAGGATGCCGGAGCGGTCGCGATGATAGATGAGCAGCGTCGGATAGATCGCAGTAAACTTCACGTCAAAGCCGTTCACGCCCACCAGCTCGATATTGCCCCCGCCAATGGAGCAGCCCGTCATTCGAACGGTACTCGCCCCCTTTCGCAGCAGGATGGTCGCGGTATTGGGATGCGGACCGGGCCTCAGCTCAGATTGAAAGCTGATCGCAATCCCCTGCTCCGCTGCCAATTGGATCGAATTCCGAATCCGATCATCGTCCGTATCGTAATCCATAATGCCGGCGGTAATCGCCAGATCGGTGCCATGGCCCATATAAGTGTCCGCAAAAGAGCCATAGAAGCGGATGATCGCTTCCTCGGGCGCCAAGCCCAGCGCTTGCCTCGCGCATCGCCCAAGCCTGACGGCCCCTGCCGTATGGGAACTGGAGGGGCCGATCATGCTGGGACCGATAATGGAGAATACATCCTTGAATCTCATGGCCGAGTCCCTTTCTATGTGAGTTATGCGTTAATCGTGACTCAGCCACTTCTCCAGATGAGCCGCAACGAACGCATCGTCATGGAGATGCGGGTACTGTTCATAGACGCGGTCAATCTCCTCTGTTTGGCCCGGAGACAGCTTTTCATCCGGATTAAGGCACCAGGTTCCCTTCAGCAAGCCTTGTCTGCGCAGTACTTCGTGAATACCAGGGATGCAGCCCTCAAAATGGTTCGCCGGGTCAAAAAACGCCGCGTTGGAATCCGTTACCTGGATGTTGCGGGTGAGCCATTCCGTCGATATGACGTCTGCGCCGCGGAACGACTTGATCTCCTCCAGCAGCTCCACCGCCTTCTGCGTCCATACTGCCCAGTGGCCAAGCAATCCCCCAACGATCTGCTTTTCGACGGTTTTCCCGTTAACCTGAAAGCGATAAGTCGTGAGCAGATCCGCCACGATATTATCGTCATTGCCTGTATACAGCGCAATTTCGTCCCTTCTATCCGAATAGCAGACAGCACGCACCACATCGATGGTTTGATAACGGTTGAACGGAGCCATCTTAATCGCAACGACATTCGGAATATCGGCGAATGCGCGCCAGAAATCATAAGAGAAGATACGTCCTCCGACCGACGGCTGCAGATAAAAGCCAATAACCGGCATAATAGCGGCAATTCGCTCGGTCCGCTTCAAAATATCGGCTTCGCTCCAGCCGGTCAGTCCACCCATGCTAAGCAGCGCTGCATCATATCCAAGCGCCAGCGCAATATGCGCTTCGCTAATCGCTTGCTCCATGCCGCCGCATATTCCGGCCACCTTGATGAACGGGCGATCCAGCCCCGCTTTATCCACTTCCTCTGCTGCCATGCGAAGCACCGTCTCGAATAGCCCATGCTCCGGATCGCGAATTTCAAATTGGGTAGAATGAACACCCACCGCAATGCCTCCGGCTCCGGAGGCCATATAATAACGGGTTAATGCCCGCTGATGCTTCTTGTCGAGCTTGCGCTTCTCATCTAGCGCCAACGGATGTGCCGGAATGACCAGTCCATCATGCAGCGCCGCCAGCAGCGCTGGCGATAATTGTTGAGCGGTCATTTAGAATTTCCCCTTTCGTTCCTGGAAGTGTGTCGGCTTATTCCAAGTCGCCCCGCCTTGAAGCACCCAATCCGCCGTCCAATCGATCATTTGCAGCAAGGAGACGCTTGGATAGCCAAACAGCTGATGCGACTTCGACGCATTGTTCAGCAGCGCAGTCTCCGATTCCAACCCCTCGAACAGCGCTTCCTTCCCGATACGCTTCGCAAGCTCGGCTGCCGCCCAGCGGATGGATACCGTCTCAGGCCCCGTAATGTTAATGACAGTCGGAGGGCTGGAGCAGTGCGTCAGACAGCGGAGCGCCATTGAGTTGGCGTCGCCTTGCCAGATGATGTTCGCAAAGCCCATTGCCAGGTTAATCGTACGACCTTCATGGATCGCTCTCGCCAGCTCCAGCAGGACGCCGTAACGCATATCGATGGCATAATTGAGTCTATACATCACCATCGGTGTGCCGTTGCGGTGCGAGTGATATTCGAAGATGCGCTCTCTGCCTAGCGTAGATTGTGCGTATTCGCCCAGCGGATCGGGAGATACGCTTTCGCTGGCGCCGCCGCTGCTCACCGGAGTGAACGGATAAATATTGCCGGAGGAGAACACTACAATACGGGAATCCTTGAATTTCTCGGCCACTCTTCCGGGCAGATACGTATTCATCGCCCATGTGAAATGCTCATTGCCTGTCGTACCGAACTTATTGCCTGCCATATAAATGACGTTAGCTGCATTCGGCAGAGCCGTCAGCGCTTCGTTATCCAGCAGCTCGCAGGAAATCGTCTCGACGCCGAACGCTTCAAGCTCGGTCCGCGCTTCCTGGTTGGAGAAGCGCGATACACCGATCACGCGCTTGTTAAGCCCGCCTTCGCGGATCGCGTTCATCGCAAGTCTGGCCAGGCTCGGCCCCATCTTGCCGCCGACTCCGAGCAGGATCAAGTCACCATCTACCTTCGCCAATTCCTGAATCAAGGCCTCAGAGGGCTGGGCCAGCTTCTCTTCCAATTCCGCAATCGTTTTCATTTTTCTCGTACCTCCTTGGTTGTCGTTACCACCATGATACGATCCGCTTCGATATAAAGACAAGTCTTTTAATTGACTTTAAATGAGCATAAAAAAAGACAAGACGCAGCTTATTGCTGAGACTTGTCCATCAGAAACGGGAAACGGTAGATTTGGCGGGGCCTTCCCTTTGGCACCTTCTCCATGCCTGCAATCTCGGCCAGCCCGTTGTCGATCCACAGAAGCAGCAGCCGATGCGCGCTGCGCACAGATATGCCCAATACGGAAGCCAGGTCATGAACTTTGTATTCATATTTGCCGAACTTGGCCATGTTCGCCAGCAGCCGGCTTAAATAAGCGCTCGTCATCCCGGACTCCTCCGCCCGCTTAATGAGCTCAGGTTCTGTTGGCGCAAGTACAGCCTGTACGGGATCAGCCATCTCAAGTGGGCCAATCACGGTCACATCTTCCCTGACGATAAAGCAGGTGTTGCCTCCTGCTTCCTTCGACTTTCGCAACGCGGTTCGCGCATTCGTCCCGGCTTCATTCGCGGTCACTCCGAAGCCGATTCCTACGCTTAACGAGATGCCGTAGCTTTTGTTCGCGTCCTTGGCCAGCGGAATCGTCTTATACCCGCCCGTCTCCCGCTCGAAGATACCGCGCGTCGTGAAGAACAGAAATTCATCACCGCCAAGCGACATTGAATAGCCGTCAAGCGATTCTACATAGCCAAGCACCATTCGGTGAATATCGAGCTTCAGCTTCTGTACTTCATGTTCATTATGCCGCTGCATGACAAGCTTACCGAAGTCGTCGACGTTAATCATGCCAACGACAATCTGCGCTTCCTTGTTGCGCCGGGATTCCGTCGACAGCAGAGCTCTCTCCAATGTCACGATCATATCCTGCTCCGAGGGAAGCAGCCATTCGCTTGACACTTGCAGCTTCTCCAGCTGCCGGGCGACAAGCTCGACACCAGTGAACGCAACGGAGCAATGACCGGCTGCGAACTGGGATTGGTGAAAGGCAACCAGCTTGTCCGGCGATGCGTAGGCCGGCCCATCGTAGACAACGACGCGAGTGCTCTCCAGGCCCAGATCCTTCAAAGTCCGCGTCACCATGCTTTTGGTCAGCGTATCGACAGATATGCCGACTTGGAGTTTGCCCTCCCGCATTGCACGGAACAGCGCTTTGTACAATCCGGCACCCGTAAGCGGCAAATAATGAACCGGTATGGAAGGCGGCAGCTGCTCCTTGACCAAGTGATGCGCCAGCGGCCCGGAGAGAAGCAGTACTTCCACCTCACCGGATATCTCTAAAGCGGCAGCGGGCGCATCCTTCTCCTGTTCAATCATACGCGTGACGGGCACGAAGGTTGGGAATGCCTTCATAACCAACAGTGTCTTCTCGATGATAGACTCCGTCCCGATAACTCCGATTTTGATCTGCATGTCCTGCTCCTTTGTCTACGAAGTGTCTCGCTTCTATCGTGAAATAACCTTTATTAGTTAATGCTATTAATAAAAACGGATATCTGTTATTTGCCCCTGCTCGCTATACCCCAAACTCCGATATACGCCATTCGAGTGAGGATTGCTTAAATCCGCATACAGCATCGGCATCAGCCCTTCCTTCCATACCTTGCCTGTAATTTCACCCACAAGCGCGCTTGCGAATCCCTGCTTCCGATGCTCGCGAGGCGTATAAACCGCATTGATTCGGGCATGTCTTGGCGAACGGTGAGCAATATTGGCCATGGAGACTGGAATTCCTTCATTGATCCATAGGTACAGATGGCCGGCATTCATTAATCTCTCGGCACCGGGAAGCTGGCTCTCGGCCGTAACCGTATAGCCATAGGCATCTTCGGAGAAGCCAGCTAGAAATTCGGCGATAACGTGAGCATCTTGCGGATCGGCCGGGCGCAACTGGCCCACAACGTTCTCTACAGGTCTTACGGCGGGACATGCATAGGCCTCCATCCTCATTTCAAGGCTGGAGCTCATCCCGCTTATGGCGCTGTAGGCATGGGAGAATTGATCAGCTGTTTCCGGATCGGACAGGATGCCGGGCAGACGATCCTTTTCCAGTATTGCGCATATTGCTGCAATCCCTTCAGCGCGTTCCTTCTCCGTCAATTCCTGCGACAGCCATAACCAGCCCTTGTAGCCTGTCGACTGGGCGAACATTACTCTTCCGTCCTTCGACTTCCATCTGTGCGCGCAATCGCCTTGCGTGATCATATGAAACAATTGATAAGCCGCTTCATCGCGCAAAAAGCTGGGATGAGGGCGTGCCAAATCGTCTGGCAGTAATTCGATTAACGTCATGCGTTCCCCCTACTCTCCCCTGCCTAATCGAAAAGCTCCTTTCCCTAAGGGAAGGAGCGGCTAATCGAACGGCCATTGATTTTTTTACAAGTGTACTGGCACTGTTAGAAGTTGTCAATCCTCAATAGCTAGTCTATCTTCAGATCGATCGGCTCAAGCTAATCTTGTTTGGATAGGTGAAGCTAAAGCCATGCTTCTGATAGATGGCGATGGATGGCACATCGGCCATGAGAATAATTTCCGCGCCTGACGCGGCATTCTCTTCAATAAAGTCTATTAGAGCATGGAGGATGGTGCGGGTATTGTCCTCGCTGGCATATTCGGGACGGAGGATCAGATCGGTGATCAGGAAGGTGTATCTCCCGTCACCGATCATACGTCCCATGCCAATCGGCTCTCCGTCCGCTCCTAACAAGGCAACACCGAATAAGGACCGATTCAGCGCCACTTGGAGCTCCTCCTCCACCTTCTCCGGCACTCCGGCCGCCCGGGCAAGCATGTTGTATTGTTTGGGACTCGGCATGACATGTTGCAGGTTCATTATGGCATTCTCCTTTTCAATGGGGATATAGATCATCATACTACCTTGATGCAAGTGCTAAAGCTGACCCTCTCTTACTACAACCACAATTGACACACCCTTCTTAAAGCACTTTAAGGTTTAAAATGAAGGCTTGCTGCGCATCAATCTGTCTGTTATAGTAGAAATCTACTTTTTTGACAAAGGACGGTGCAGTCCATGCGATTCTACCGACCCATCGATATTGCCCGAGAGCTTGGCATTAGCACAAGCGCTTTGCGACATTACGAATCCTGGGGTGTCATACCGAGTCCGGAGAGATCGGCTAACGGCTATCGACAATACACGGAAGTGCATGCCGCGTACTTCCGCTGCCTGCGGGCGATGTTCCCCGGCTTCGGAGTAAGCGTCACCTGCCAGACACTGAAGCTTGTCATGAATGGAGACATTGACGCTGCTTTCTGGCTGGTCAACCGGGAACAAGCTTTGCTGCATGAAGAAAAGTCGGTCGCAGACCAGACGCTTGCCCTGCTTCAGCAGCCTGATCTTCCTCCTATCCGCGGCAAGAAGCGGTTGGGACGCATGAGCATTGGCGAAGCGGCCGCCTATACGAATGTGCAGGCTTCAGCCATCCGTCACTGGGAGAAGGAAGGATTGATCATTCCCGACCGCGATCCCGAGAACGGCTATCGGATATTTGGCGCCACACAAATTCGGCAAATCCTGCTCATTCGAACATTGCGCCGCACCGTATATTTGCTGGACCGTATGCGAGCGATCGTCAAAGCGGTGGAGCATCACGACGTCGTGAAAGCGAAGGAAGTAACCGAGGAAGCACTACATGTGCTGCATGGCCGCAATCGGATGCAGTTAAGCGGGGTCTATCAGCTAGTTGAGCTATGCCGTACGTCTGGACACATCACAACCATGTATGCACATTGGTAACGGCAGTCTCATCAAGTGGTCAGTTACCCCTATCAAAAAGCCCGAGCTTACCGGAGTAAGTTCGGGCTTTTATTAGGGGTTAATTCCAGTCTAATTACGGATTCAAGCTCATGGCTTGCTCAGCTAGCGCTTCCTTGATCACTTTCATTGCATTCGGTCCCATCCCGTGCAGCTTCATGAGCTCAGCTTCACTCTCGCCTGACAACTGTGACAGCTTGGTGTAACCGGTGTTCGCCAGCGCTCGCTGAGCGGGCTTAGCCAGCTTCGGAAAACCGGATACAGATGTTGAATCGATGGACATCAGAGTAACCCCCTGTAGCAGATGTAGATGCTGTACCTGCTTATCCTTCAGCCGGTATCCGTTTTGGCCGGAACAGCAAGCCTAGCAAAGCGAAAGCAAGAAACGCCGCTCCCAATAACAGAAACATGCTGTTTGTTGAAACATATCGGATGCCGAAGCCGCCAAGCGTTGGTCCCAGAATACTGCCAATGCTGAAGTGAATGGACGCAATGACGTTCGCGGCAGGCAAGATAGGCTTAGGAAGCAGATCAGCCGCGTAGGCCAGCCCCAATGAATAGAACGAACCTACGACTCCTCCCGCTATGGTAAAGAGTATGAACAGCCAGACGATTTCGTTGCCTGCTGCCGGAATAGCGAGAAAGACGATCGAACCGATGATGCCGCAAGCAATCAAG
Organism: Paenibacillus sp. J31R120; assembly: GCF_056269225.1. NCBI lineage: Bacteria > Bacillati > Bacillota > Bacilli > Caryophanales > Paenibacillaceae > Paenibacillus > Paenibacillus sp. J31R120. The sequence goes on from NZ_JBWDNN010000003.1 coordinate 98,168, forward strand.
ATCGGCTTGCGCCCGATTCGGTCGCTCCATATCCCTATCGGCAGCTGAAGAATCAAACCTCCGATGCCGAAAGACAGCAGCAGCAGCGATATCCAGTGCTGGTCGATAGCAATTCGCAGGCCATATAGCGGGAAGTTGCTGTTCATGGACGATTCCATCAAGCCGTACAAGAAGCCGGGAATAAGGACAAACCACGCCACCCGGTAAGTCGTCAAGAAGCGGTTTTCCGCTCTAACCCTCTTCGCTGCACGCTCCGGCCATTCGTTGGACATACGCAGTACAAGCAACAACACCGTAATAAAGAACAGACTCGTAACCAGGAATGGAACCGCTCTGCCAAGTGGCATCAAGTTAATCCCAAGCGGACCGATACTGAAGCCAAGTCCATACGACATCCCATAGAAGGATATGTAGCGGCCGCGTCGATCAGCTGGCGCCGTGCTTACAATCCAGAGCTGCGACGAATAATGAAGGGCACTGTCTCCCACGCCAACGATCAGGCGCAGTACAAACCATGCCGTTAGCGAATGGGTTAATGGGAATAGCAACGTTGACAAGGTGACCAAAGTAATGCCGGTCAAGATTACTTTCTTATAACCGAACCGAAGCACCGGCTTTTCGATGAAAAACATGGTACAGAATATACCGATGTACATCGCAGCGGAGTTAATGCCGTTCAGATCCGATGAGACGCCGGCATCCTCCAGCATAATCGATAATAAAGGCAATAACATGCCTTGGCTCATGCCCGCAACGACTATTACGAGCAGAAGCGTCAGCAATCGGTAGGAAGATGGATGCTGTGCTGATGATAAAGACGCTGATGACAAGACGATTGCACTCTCCTCGTGAATGATGCCTCCCTGAGGCCCTCACACATTGTAACGTGGCCGGACCTGGTTGGCAACCTTGGCTTTCTGGAAGGATTAAAGCCAAACTTATCTGTCTATTTGCAATTGAATCAGCAAGTTGAACAACACGCATGCAGCTTCATTTAATCATCCATTTCCCTTATCCATCACCCGTATGCCGCTTGAATGACTCCATAAACGCTGCCGGATCTTCTGACACCGTATACGCATATACGCCGTGGCCAGTATGCACATAGAGGATGCCTCCCGCATCGCCCATCGGACGGAACGAGAGATCATGTACCTCATTCAGCGGGAAGCTGCGCCGCTTGGTCTGCAGATGCTCGGCATAGAGCAGCATTTGCCGCGGCTCCTTGACTGTTTTCATTTCTGTGCCCGTCAAGATTCGTTCGATTTTATAGTAGGACTGCTTCGCAATCCACGACATAGCTAGCACTCCTTCCACTTGATTCATAAGAAGGAGCCTCCATGACCGTTCCATGGAGGCTCCACTATACCTTAGTTTGGGTTCAGCGCGTTCAATTGTCCAAGCAGCTCATTGATTTTGTTCATCGTGTCGGGAATGCCCGTTGATTCGAATGCGGCTCTTCCTTGCTCGATGTTTGTGAGCGCCTGGTCCAGTCCCTGCTGAAGCTTGTCGTTATAGCCTACGATGCTGGCATGAAGATCCTTGGCATAATCGGGAACCTCCAGGTTCTTGTAGCTCATAATCTGATCCTTGAGCGTCAGAAGCTGATTTTTCAGATCAGTTCTTGCGTCCAGATCCGTTAACGCTTGCTCAGCCAGACCGTTCATGTCCTGCCTGAAGCTATCCAATTTATTCATATATTCAGTCGTTTCAGTTGCAAAGTTAACACCCTGATTGACGCTCTCCAATATGCCGCAGCCGGATGCAATGAACATCATTAATGCCATTAATAAGGGAACGCTCCACTTCTTCATCTTCATTCTCTCCTTCTCCCTAACCTTTTGCAATTTGCGGTTACCTGCGTCTATTTCATTGTACCCCTACATAACCATACGGAAACAACGTCGCTACGTTCCGTATTTCGTCCCGAACTCCCTAATCCGGGAACGGAACTTATCGATGACAGAAGGAGGCAACTTGCATGAGTGAGGAGCGTCGACAGCCGGGTTCCAGAGATCCATCCACTCCATGGTCGGTCCCCCAGCCGATCAGGAGCGACGGAGCAGGCGGCATCGACAGAGGACCGCGCGATGTGATGCGAGACCGTCAAAATCCGGATATGCTCGTCCCCCCGGTGACGGACAACGGACTCATACCGAATGTCAGATTTTCGTTCTCGGATACACATATGCAGCTCAATCACGGCGGTTGGTCGCGGGAGATCACCATTAGGGAACTCCCGATCGCCACCACGCTTGCCGGCGTCAACATGAGCTTGACCCCAGGCGGCGTGCGGGAGCTGCATTGGCATCAGCAAGCGGAATGGTCTTATATGCTTGTCGGGCGCGCGCGGATCACTGCCGTTGATCAGAATGGCAGAAACTTTATTGCCGATGTGGGACCCGGCGATCTATGGTACTTCCCTCCCGGAATACCGCATTCCATTCAAGGACTGGAGGACGGCTGCGAGTTCCTGCTTGTATTCGACGATGGTCATTTCTCTGATCTGAATACGCTGTCGCTATCCGACTGGTTCGCCCATACGCCCAAGGAAGTGCTGTCTGCCAATTTCGGCATTCCGGAGTCGGAGCTCGCTGCTATCCCGCGCGAACAAGTCTATATCTATCAGGGCAAAGTGCCGGGACCGATCTCGTCTCAAGCCGTTCAATCCCCATACGGGGAAGTTCCATTGCCATTTACGCATAAGCTGCTGGCGCAGCCGCCCCTGAAGACGCCGGGCGGAAGCGTAAGGATCGTCGATTCCAGCAACTTCCCGATATCCAGGACGATTGCCGCTGCGCTCGTGGAGATTCAGCCCGGCGCGATGAGAGAGCTGCATTGGCATCCCAATAATGATGAGTGGCAATATTATTTGACTGGCCAAGGCCGCATGACTGTCTTCGGCGCAGAAGGCAATGCGCGCACCTATGACGTACGAGCGGGCGATGTCGGCTATGTGCCGTTCGCCTTCGGACATTATATTCAGAATACCGGCACCGAAACGTTATGGTTTCTGGAAATGTTCAAGAGCGACCGATTTGCCGACGTCTCCCTTAACCAATGGCTGGCGTTGACGCCACAAGCGCTTGTGGCAAGCAATTTGAATGTAGGAGAAGGCTTCTTGTCCCATCTGCGCAAAGAAAAATGGCCTGTTGTGAAAATGCCAGGGTTCACGTATGACAACCGATCTGCTAACGAGTAACGCCGAATAAGCCTCCTCGAGTGAGGGGCTTATTTCGTCTTGCCTGCTCGAATATGGCCTTGCCATTTCACTTTTTCCAAACGGCTGCATACTTTTTGCGGTATTTAGGGTCTAGTTCCAGCTCGATGAGGTTGAGTGAACCTTCTCGAATCTTCTCATCAAGCACCCGGTCATAGAGCTGGCGGAATCCTACCAAAATATCATATCTGATCAAAGTACCGTTCTTCTCATCCGCACAGTTACGGTAACGGTTGGGCGAGCGCATCCAGCACCATGTCCTTCTGCGTATCTCCCGCAATCCCGATTTTCCATAGCGACTGCAGGGTATGCCGCGCCGTGACGAAGCGCTTATCCCATGTCACAGCAAGCAGCTTGGGGAAGTCCCGCAGGATGCGCTTCTCGGGATCGCTCTTCGCCAGATTGCTCAGCAACTGCGCGGCAATAGCTCTGCAGTGATTGTCCGAATGGGACAAGTCCGATACCAGGTCGTCCCATACATCATACGCCCAGTCTACTACCTCTTCCGTTTGGAATTGCAAATCAAGAAAAGCCTTTGTTTGCAGGCTCCGGTCAGTTGATTACAAATGCTGGATACTGGTTTGGACAGACTCATTCATGCCGATAAACCTCCACGACGTCTTTGCCCCTATTATAACGGAAACGAAGGATAAGCGATAATCCGCAATACGAAAAAAGCCCGCTGACAGCGCGGGCTAATTGCTTATGTGAGCTAAAGCTGCTAAGACAAAGGGTCAGTGTGCCGTAGGTATTATTTCAGACTCGACCAAATAATTTGCTTGGTTCCGAGCACCGATTCCGGCACCCAGGAATAAATCGATGGAACAAAGAACGTAACGATCAAATTCTCCTCGGGATCAACAAACATTGCCGATCGTCCTGCTCCCTCCATCTGATACGTGCCAATAGATTCATAGGACATATGATCAATGGCGAGATCGATACCTAGCGCATGGCCTTTGTCCTTAACTTTACCGCCCCAATGGTAAGCCGGCACTTGGAACAAATGGCGCTTGGTCAGAAGCTCGACCGACTTCCGGCCTAGAATGCGGGTTCCTTCGAATGTACCGCCATTGAGCAGCATCTGGCTGAATCGCCATAGATCGTACAAGGTCGAGTGCAAGCCGCTTGCCGATCTCGGCGGATAACGAAGGTCCTCGTCTTCTTGTTCCTTAAGGGCATCCAAATCATATTGCGAGATTGTTAATACTTCGCCGTGCAAATATTCCGGCACTTGGAAGAACGTGCGTCGCAGATTGAGCGGTTCAATGATATGGTCGAGAACATACGATTCATAGCTTTGCCCGGATACGCGGCGAATCACTTCGCCCAGCAGCATGAAGCCTCCGCCTGAATAGTTGTATGCTGTGCCCGGCTCGCAAGCGAGCGTCCCCTGCAATTGCTTGGCAATCCAGCCGTCCATACCGCTCTCGCCCCACCACGGACGAGGATATGGCTCATTGTAATAGCCCGTAACCGGAGCGAGACCCGAGGTGTGCGTCAACAAGTGAAATAAGGTAATGTTCCCGTGCATGGGGTTGTCGAATTCCTTCAGAATCGACGCAACCGGCTGATCCAGATAAAGCTTGCCGTCTTCGATCAGCTTGACGATGGCTACAGCGGTAAAAGCTTTCGTAATGGACGAAATTTTCATAATGGCGTCCGGCAGCAATTCGCCAGTGCCTGTCGTACCGGTCAATGCGCCCATAGAACGCCATGCCACGATTTTGCCGTGTCTTGCGACCAGATAGCTTCCGCCTTGAAGCTTCTCGGCAGCCATCAATCCCTGGATATGAGCGTCCAGCTTAATCAGCTGGCTCTCGTCCATATCGACCGAGCCGGGACTTGCGTCAAGCGCGCCTTCTATGACTCTGGATTCCAACTCCAACTCTACTTCACTCATGTCTCCACCCACCCTTTTATATACTAGAAATACATTCTAATGGATAGGTTTTGACCAGTCTAGCGGTGTTTCGACAATTCATTGCAAAGTATAAAAGATCATGAAATTTTATCATATTTTTCTTGCTGTGAATGATCAGTCGTCAGCATAGCTGTTGCTTTTACCAGCCTTTTCGCTGCTTCAAGACGACAATATGGGCGAGATGATGGAGCCCGTGCCAAGCATACATGCCTAGATTCACATCCAGCGGAATCGACTTCTGCTGTTCGGGATGATAGAACGTACGTTCATAGGCTGCCTCCGGCAGGGACTTGATCAGCGTCGTCCATCTGCGATGCAGCGCATCGAGCAGCACCAATGATGTCTCGATGGGTTCTTGCTCGGTATCCTGCAGCTCTGCCCAACGATCCTCGTGGTACGGCTTGATGGGAGGACCCTCTTCCGTCAGCGCCAGCTTCCAGCGGATATAGGCGTTCATATGGCTGTCTGCGACATGATGAATCACTTGCCTGACTGTCCATCCGCCATCCCGATACGGTGTGCTCAATTGCTCGTCTGACAAACCGGCGACAGCCTCTCTAAGCTGTTCCGGTAATGATGCAATCTGATCGATCCATATTTTCCGCTGAGCTGCGTCTATCTCATCATTGAAACGGAATGTGCCTATCGGGTATCGAACATCTTCCACTTGGCTTATCTCCCCTTTATGAACTGTCATCAGCAAGCTTATGCTTATTGTAAAAGAGAGCGGAACGCCCGCCCATGAATAAACGCGATGAAAGTTTGCAGAATTTCGAGCTTATTGTAATGGCTGACTATTACCGGAAACAAGGATTAACGTTATCTTATGATCCTTTAAGCAAGGTTAAAGCTTGCCGAATGAACGTAGTGTCTTCAGCCTATCTACAGTAAGAGATCCGCGCCATTCCAGCTCGCCTAACGGACTTGCCGCCGGGAAGCTGATCGGCCAGCCGCCGTCTTCCGACTGCTGCTTAATCAGAGCATCCAGATGCTCATTCAATTCGGCCTGCGACACGAATTTAGCCGCATAGCTATCGGGGGCTGCCACCCAGTCCAGCACCTTCTGCACATAACCTTCCGCATAAGGATTGCGCTCTATGACGCCGTCCTTGGCCAGCCATGTGTCTAGCTTCTCCTTGGCAAACGAGGTTTGTGGTGTAACCTGCGCATGCTCCAGGAAAGACACCCATTGCACGCCTTCATGATATTCACCCGGTTCAGGCTTCACCATGGCTTGCCAGACGAAGCGAAGGTTTCGCTGTACCCAATCCTCCTGCTCCCATTCCGCCCAGCGCGGATGCTTCATTAGTAAGCCCAGAATATGTCCTGTCGGATTGAGGTTCGGCACGTCGTCCCTCTCCGTTATCCACCATGGCGCATGAGGATATGCCATGAGGCTGCGGAAGGCAAGCGGAAAGCCGCCCTCTGGTAATGTAATATTTTTGAGATAGCGAATCATTCCTTCCATTAGCTCTGTATCATAAGCCTCCAGCTCATCGATGATGATGAGCGCTTGCTCGGTCGGAACAGGCTGGCTCTGCGGGCAACGAATATCAGGCTCCAGCGCATGCCCGAATCCGCCATCTTCATTCTGATAGGCCGCCAGTGCTTCCAGCACGCTCGCTTTGCTTCCTCCCTCGAACCCATAAGCGAATCGCTGCCGATCCAGTAATCGCGCATTGCGGTATATGAACTCTCTCGCCTTTTCGAACAGCTGTAATTGTGTCATCGCAATCTACCTCCCTTTGGTCTAAAAGGATTTCAAGATTTGGCATACCGATCGGCCAGCTTGCAGCCCAGCTCATACAATTCGCGCCGCAGCTCATCTGGTTTCAGTACCGTGGCATCCATCCCCATACCGTAAAAGAACTTTACCGCCCATTCCCGTTCGCTTGCCGGACACTTAAAGCGAAGCTCCCACTCATTGTCATCGATCTGCTTAACGTAATGTCCGACATGTGTATCCTGTTCGGCGAGAAGCGCTCCGCGATAAGTAAGCTTGGCGTGGATGGCGAGTGGAGCCATAATGGGCTTGCTGCTGTCACTGATTGACTCGGAAACCCCAGATTCAGGCGGTGCCGCTTGCTTCAGCTCCAGGAATCGATCCACCCGAAAGCTTCTCTGCTCTCCATGCTCATAAGAATAGGCCTGGCAATACCAGAAGCCGTGGGCCATATACACACGTTTCGGCTGCATATGAAGCCATCGCTGATGCTTCTCCGAGCGGTAATGCGCGAGAATCCATGCAGATTCTGCGGCATACGCCAACAAGCGGTCCAGCAGCGGTGTGCGCTGCGGCCTAGCCGGAATCTCGATCTCCAGCCGATTCAGCACCGGCTCGACCTGCTCCAGCATGCTTGGCGGAAGTGTGGAGCGGATCTTGTCCATGACAGTCCAGCGAGCCTGATGGAACGGCGTATCGGATAGGCGCGTTACGGCATTCAGCGCGAACAGAATAACAAGCGCCTCCTCCGAGCTGAAGTGCAGCGGCGGCAGTGAATAGCCCTCCATCAAGCGATAACCGCCAGCAGGGCCAGACACCGCATAGAGCGGGATGCCAATCTCGGCGAGCGCCTGCATATCGCGCAGAATGGTGCGTTTGGACACCTCCAGCTTATCGGCCAGCGACTGTGCGGTTGCCGGCTTCTGCTGCAAGGCGATAAGAATGGCCATTAGCCTGTCCGATCGTTTCAACCTTGAATTCCTCCTATGTGCCATCAGTATACCGGATGATTGGTGACAGGTTGGGTGTCATCAATTCTGTAACTGATTACGATACCGTCAAAATAATTTTACCGGTATTGCGATTGCTCTCCATGTAGGCATGAGCTTCCTCCGCCCGGTTCCAATCCCATTCCGAATCAATGACGGGAAAGATGGCTCCGCTCATCAGATGCGGCATGAATCGCTCCGCAAACTCGGCAGTCAGAGCTTCCTTGCGGTCGGGCGACAATGTCCTGAGCGAGGTTCCAATCAGTTGCAAGCGTCGCGCGATCAACTGTGACAGGTTCAACTCCTTCGCCTTGGCGCCGCCTAACAAGCCAATCAGGATAAGCTTGCCGTCGAGGGCAAGCGCAGACAAATTCTGCTCCCAATAAGACGCGCCGACAAAGTCCATAATGACATCTACGCCTCTACCGGCTGTATAATCCAGCACCTTCGGCAGAAACGGCCCCTCTTTATAATCGATAGCTCCATCTGCTCCAAGCTTCAAGCAGGCATCCAGCTTCTCTGCAGAGCCCGCTGTCGCGATCACATAGCATCCAGCCGACTTCGCCAGCTGGATAGCTGCCGTCCCCACTCCGCTTGCACCCGCATGTACCAGCACGGACTGTCCAGCCTGAAGGCCGCCTAACCGGAACAAGTTCAGGTACGCGGTCAGGAATACTTCCGGGATGCCCGCTGCCTGAGCATAAGAAAGACCTTGCGGAATCGGCATCGCCATGCCGGCAGGAATGCGTACACGCTCCGCGTAGCCCCCGCCCGGCAGCAAAGCCATGACTCGATCGCCAGGTTGCCATGAGCCTGCCCCTTTCAGTACGGTACCCGCCATCTCCAATCCCAGAATCGGGGACGCGCCTGGCGGCGGCGGATACAGCCCTCGCTTCTGCAGCAAATCGGCTCTATTGAGCGCAGTAGCCTTTACCTCGATCAACAGCTCGCCGTAAGCTGGATCAGGCTCTGCCGCTTCCCCAATGATCAGGCGGTTCGATTCCGAATCTTGCATAATCGCTCTCATAATGGATACCTCCAGCGCTTTTTTTAATGGAAAAGTTGCCGATTGAGTATGTAGTTTAATCTATTGTACAAGGAGAGACGCTTTTGAAACGACTGCAATCCTTGATGATCTTGCTTGCTCTAAGCTTAATCGTAACGTTATTTCCCCAGAAAAGCGATGCCGCCACGCAAAATGCTCTGTTGCATTATAGCGAGGAAAACCGTTGGACGTACGATCAGCGGGATTACATGATTCAATCCGAGTCCGAAGCCGAAACCTTGGAACAAGTACAAGTCTAATTTTATGCCAACAAAGCCGCGACAACCGTCGCGGCTTTGTTCATGGGAGGGGGATTAATTAGTCTTCCAGCTCCACGTTATGATAGACCTGCTGTACATCCTCCAGATCCTCCAGCGCATCGATCAGCTTCTCGAATTGCGCCTGGCTTTCAGTGGACGGCAATGCTACATAGTTCTGCGCAAGCATCGTTAATTCAGCAATGTCGAACTCTGTGATGCCTGCTTGCTTGAATGCTTCCTGTACCGCATGGAATTGATCCGGCTCCGCATAGACGATTACCGACTCGTCTTCCTCCACGATATCGCGAACATCAACATCGGACTCCAACATCAGCTCCATCACTTCGTCCAGCGACTTGCCCGATATACCGATAACAGCAGTAGCATCGAACATATACGCCACAGAACCGCTCACGCCCATGCTTCCCCCGGCCTTATTGAAGGCCGAGCGCACTTCTGGCGCTGTACGATTCACATTATTGGTCAACGTGTCCACGATAACCATCGAGCCGTTCGGACCGAAGCCTTCATATCGCAGCTCTTGATAGTTATCGTCTCCGGCGCCTTTGGCCTTATCGATCGCACGGTCGATAATGGCTTTTGGCACGTTGTATGTTTTGGCCCGCTCAAGTACCACTTTAAGCGCGCGGTTGGACTCAGGGTCCGGCTCGCCTTTTTTGGCGGCTACAAAAATTTCAACGCCGAACTTGGCGTATATCCGGCTTGTATTCGCGTCTTTGGACGCTTTCTTTTCCTTAATATTGTTCCATTTACGACCCATGCTGCTCCCACTTTCTTCTTTATGGATTCTTCATCATTATAACCGATTTTAGGCAGATGTGGACAGGCTATCGCGCAAACGGGCTGGAACCTGCTTGAAATCAGTTTCTGGTTGCTTTTGCGCTCGTGGGAGTTGCACGGTTTGAGTTAATAAAGTCGTTAAGCTTTAAGCTGATTGGACAGCATCCACTCTACCCATTCATCCTGATCATAGGCATGATGCATAATTCGATGTCCCTCGCCGGGAATGGGGGTAAATCGGATTTGCGGATTCAAGTCACGCAATGCCTCGATCATCTCATGCGATCTCTCGAACGGTACAACATCATCAGCATCACCATGGAATGCCCAAATCGGAATAGCCTTCAGCAATTCCGCCTGGTCAGGATTGAACCAGCCCGATAAAGGCGATACAGCTGCGAAAAGTCCAGGCTTGTGCGCCGCATAGTACCAAGCGCCATGGCCGCCCATGCTGAATCCCGTCAGATAGATGCGCCTCTTGTCTATGTTGTAACGATCAAAAATGTCATCCAATAGCAATATGATGCTCTCGAATTCATCCGTCCAAGACGAATCACCCGGACATTGAGGGGTCAATAAGAGAAAGGGCTGGTCATTATCCTGCTGCAATCTGGTGTTCAACCCATAATCCCGAAGAAGCGCGAAGTCGTCTCCACGTCGATTGGAACCATGCAGGAAGAGAATAAGCGGCCAAGCTGGCGCACCATCCTGCTCATAAGCATCAGGCAATGCAAGCATGTAATTGATGCTTTTCGAAGGCAGCGCAAATTTTTCTTCCACAATGATCATTCTGAATGCTCCCTTCCACTATTCATAATCAAAGTTAATAGCTCGCTAGGAGAGCTGAGTCGATGCTTCGCATCAATGGCGTCGGAATCGCTACAGCCCCATAAGGCAAGCGCAAAGTCGACTCCAGCATCACGCGCGCACTGGGCGTCGTAAATCGTATCGCCGATATAGACGGATGATGCAGGGTCTGCTCCGGATAGCTCAAGGAACTTAAGCAACGGATCAGGATGAGGCTTATGTCTGGCTGTATCGTCCGCGCACACCACATAATGCAGCTTGTCCATTAGCCCATGCGGCACGAAGTCCGCTTGAAGCTCATCCGTTGTTTTTGATGTGACGACACCTGTAGTTACGCCCTCATTATTTAATGCCATTAATGTGTGATTAATGCCGTTAAATATCGTGATCGTATGGGCAAAATCAACCATATATTCGTTCCATCGCTCATTCGCGCGATCAATATCCTCAATTCCTAGCTGCGGAAGCGCGTCTGCGCCCGGTATGCCAAGCACAAACGATAATTGCTCCGCTTCCAGATGTTGTCCATAATCAAGCTTAAGCATCTTCTGAAGCGAACCAAGCACCGCCTTCTCGGTATCGATCAGCGTACCGTCTACATCGAATATAAATGTCTGATACATGCCCTCTCTCCTTTTAAGCTGCAATCTATAAAAACGGCTTTCTGACTACTAAGGTTAAACCATTCGATACCAGCCTGACTGACTCATCGCCCCTGGAAATTTCAAATTCTAACGGTTTGACGAGATGTTTCATCGTCTCCCATCCTTGGTATGTATGTTGAAGCAGCACATTCATCGCTTCTGTCGACATATTAATCTCGAACATCGGATCAAGTGCTTCATTCGTACGAATAGCCGTTTCCTGTATGTTGGTGCCAACAATGATGCAATGAATACCGCTTGGCTTGGTGCCTAGCGCCATCTCAGCAAGCTTGCGCTTCAATTCATCCTCTGAGCCCAGATGCTCCAGCGTAGATACTGCGATGATCGCATCGAAGCTGTCTGCTTCTATCCGGTAGCTTTCAATATCAGAGTGAACAACTTCTATGTAGGGGTATACCTGATGCTCAAGGCTATAGCTCCTCAACCCTTCAATGGCTGAGCTTAGCAAATCCACAGCGACCACCGTTCCGTTGAACGGCTTCAGATAAGCGGCGATTGGAATCGTATTGCGGCCTACACCGCTCCCTAGATCAAGTACCCGCATGCCATCAGTTTGAATCAGCTCCGGCAGCACTTCCATAACCGTCTGCACCGGCTTATGCAGCCATGAACCGGGCTCGAATAATTTGTGCTGCTCATAGCATTGATCGTGATACCTTTTTTCCTCCGCACGGATGCGACCAATTCGATCCGATTGCTCGTGATTGGAATAGCTAAGTATAGCAATCCCCCTCCTATTTGAATGGCTTCTCCAATAGGTTCCCTGCGACCTCATTTGCTTCCTCAATCGTCGCTGCACCGTTAACAAAATAACCATGATCTACAGGATAACGTTCACTATAGTGTTTAAGTTGCAGCCAGATTTGATTAAAGTCGCTTGAAAGATATATGGAGCCGAGGCCTGTCACATGACTTTCTTTTATTTCAGTTAGTACTGCAAAATAGTAGTGTCTATCTTTCTTAAGCTGGATGTCATACGTCTGATCTCCTGCTGTCAATATTCCTTTTAAGCTGTCACTCCCGAAGAGAAATCGTGAGAGCTCGCCTTTGAAGGAGACGGTGTCTTGAGCCGTAAAGTTGTTATCATTGTCATAAACAATGCCCTGATAGGTTTGTTCAATAGTGATCGGTCGATGAAATGAATACAGAAGATAGGAAGCAACGGCAGCAATCAGCATAATGACGGTTAGAAAAACGTATTTCTTCATAGTAGCTATGTTCACACCTTTACTCGAATGTGCAGACTTACCCATCCTGCGTCTGATTGGCAAGCACAACAGACTCCTCCATCTGCCTTTCTGGCACATTCCAATATAAGCGAAGCACCCGTTCTTTCTCCTGTGTGGATACAACTCTGAATCCATGCTTCTCATAAAAACCGATCGCCCAGCTTGCATCCGACCATGTGCCAATAAGAATGGGTTTGTTGGTGCGGGTTATCAAATGATGAAGCAGCTTGCCGCCTATGCCGCCATTGCGGGCAATAGACCGGACATAAGCGTGACGAATAAGACTGACATCCCCTTTGTCTTGCAACCCCATTACACCAATCAGCTCGCCGCTTGCATCGGTATAACCCCAGAACTGGACCCCGTCATTCAGTTCCTGCTCCAACTCCGTTAAGGACATGTAAGGCTCGTGATACCGATCATCCGGAATAACGCCCTTATAAGCCACTGCCGCGTCATTAATAATAGCGTGAACCGTCGTCCACTCATGAGCTTCGCATAACCGAATCATGGCGCTCTCCCTTTCTATTTCTCAGAAGTTTCTAGAAGCCTGAACTGATTATTCTCCTTCTCCCAGATATAGCGGTTGGTGAACGTCTTCCCTTCGGAATTGTCATAGTAATCAAGTTCAAAGCCATGATCGCCCCAGGTTTGCAATTCAATAGTGTTGCGGCTTCCGCCGCTGGCAAACAGCTCTTGGTGCCCTGCGATTACTAATCTTTCTATGGAATAGTCCTCTCTTATCGTATAAAGCTGATAGAAATTACCGTTGCTTGTCCCATATTGACCAAGGGCAAAATCCAAGTCGCCATCCCCATTATAGTCTGCGAATGACAGCTCGAAAAACTGATTTACCTGTTGAAAGAAGGAACTGTCGATATCGAATTGTTTCACGATTTGATCAGCGGCATCACGAATAATGAATTGAAAGCTCCCATACCAATTTCGACCCATGAGAGGTCCCGGATTCCAATCTTCAAAATAACGGCCCTCCACCATCGATACATCCAAGTAGATGTCTTCTCCAACATAAGAAAGGAGTGGATTATGTGAAACCGTCATTGGTCCCTGAATCTGGATAGCAGCTGGATTAGTGTCTACTTCGTGATTCGTGAAGCCGTTATTCGAACGTTCAGGCTCCTTGACTGGAGGAGCAGATTCTGATTGATTAGGCGACTGGCATGCTGTAAGGACCAATATTACAAAGAACAGCATACGTATTGCTCTCAGTTGACGCACCACACTTCCACCGCCTCTCAATGTTCGACTGTAATGCCCCTGTTTTCGGCCCAGGCGCCAAGCTCGCTTTGTATTACCGGGAAGCGCGCTTTGTCGCACTGAAAGTGTAGGGATCTGTTCAACCACCCGGCATCATTCCGATAGACAAAGAAAGAAACTGGCGAATAAAAGCATATTTTTTGAATGTGTTCGGCATGAATCTTCGTATCGCCAAAGCTTAAACTCTCATTTGCCCATTGCAGATGATAGTTTCTTTTCATATCTCTTATGCTTTTCAATAGAAAAGGCAGGCTAAACAAGATAAGAACCGCATAAGGTATGGGATTTATCTTATAAAAGGCATTAACGATTGCATAGGCAGAAGTTATAAGTAAAACTCCGCTGAATACATACCAATATCTGCCTTGCGCTAATCGTACCTGGTGTTCCATCCGATAGCCTCACTTCCTGCTTAATAGATACATGCCTCTGCCGATCAATCCTTTTTCGTCGTACTCCACATGCAAGCCTTCACGGATGAAAAGCTCCGTCAGTTCTTCTCTTGAGAATAAGCCCAGCTCAAGCTGTTCCTGTACATGTTGAATACCGCTGCTGCGACCTATCTAATAATCAAATTGTAGAATAGAAGTTGAACCATTCGTACTTGAATGAGACATTCGGCTAATCTTGCAATCATCCGATTCATATTGAAGGACTGTCACATAACCGGGCTGCCAATCTTCTGGTGTAAACCATGGTTCAATCAGGATAATTCCATCCGGCTCCAGATGCTCCTTGAAGCTGTGCACCGCTTGCTCTACACCTCTCAGCGTTCTCGCAAATCCGATTGAACTGAACAGGCAAGTAATGACATCATAAGTTTGATGGAGTTGAAAGCTCATCATATCACCGACGGTAAACCGTGATTTCGGATTTCTTTTCCTCGCCGCCTCAACATGAGACTCATTCAAATCAATCCCATCCACTGCGTAGCTGGCTTGCAGGAAGCTTGCGTGCTTTCCCGTTCCGCACGCCATATCCAGAACCGATCTGGCTTCCGGTCGCTTGCTTTCAATCAAGCTTTTAATTGCAGCTGCTTCCTGCTCATAGTTTTTGAAGCTGTATATCGCATCGTAGAGATCGGACTGCGCTTCTGACATCGTCCTACTTCCTTTCTTGTCGGTAAATAAAGTACCTAGCGCTGACGCCGAATGACAAATGCTTTATCCAAGCGTTCCATGCCAATCCGTTCATAGAATCCGACTGCCGTTGGCGCTGATGTAAGGATGTATTGAACTTCTTCGTTGCCCAGCTTTTCCTGCAGCTTCTTCATCAGACTTTCACCGATTCGCTGCCCGTGATAATCCCGATCTACAGCCAAATCCGAGATGTAGCAGCAATACGCATAATCCGTAATAGCCCGCAATACGCCAACCAGCTTGCCGTCCGCTCTAGCCGTCAGCAATTCATCGGCTTGGGCAAGCATGCGTCCGAGCCGCTCCAGATCATGCGTCGGCCTGCGGATACCCGACTGCAGGAATACCTCAGCCAGCTCTTCCGGGGTAATGGTATCAGCTTCGTGATATGTTATTGTCATAAGTCATCCCTGCTTTCTAGTTCGTTAATGGTCTAGTTGAACCAGCTCATAATGCTCGACTGTCGGGAATGGATCATAGTAATGATGCAGCAATGCTTTCCACTCTTGATAGGGCTGCGACTCCCGGAAGCCGACCGTATGATCCTCAAGCGTCTCCCAATGGACAAGCAGGATATACTGGTGGTCATTCTCCATACAGGATTGAAGCTCATGCTTGATATAACCTTTCATGCTGGCTATAATGCGTGACGCTTCCTTGAAGCTTGCTTCGAACTCGCGGGTGAGACCCTGCTTAATATTCAATATGGCTACTTCCAGAATCATCGTTGTTTTCTCTCCTCTTAGTCACCTTAATCCAGGATCAGGTTCAAAACCATCTGATATGTTTGAGCTGAGTCGACCATCTGTCCTTCCACTTCTGAAGCTTGCTTCTGCGATCAGGCTGAAGCTGAATCCCGGCAATAGTCGCAATTTCATCTACAACCTCATCCATGCTCATACGATCTGTATCGATTTGTTGGAGGAAAGTCTCCTGTTGAAGTCCCTGTACACAGCGGTCAATTTGCTGCGCCGCCCAGGAGCTCGCTCCCTCTCTCCTCTTCTTCAACCGTGCCAACAGTACGTCTCTCGAAGCGCATAAGGCCACATGCACAACCTCGATTCCATCCGCTCTCAAACGCCCTACAATCTCCTCGAAGTAGCGTGTATCTACAATAGTCATTGGGACAATTATGGGACCGTCATATTCTTCATGAAGCATCTTCAATATGGCATAATTACATTCGCGCCATGCGGCGAATTCTTGGAAATCCCCGCGTGCAATAGAAGACGGCATATGCTTCCGAAGGAAGTAGCCCATATTCTCCGGGTCGTACAAATACGAATCCGGCAGCCTTCTGCATAGCTCATGTGCGGCTTGCGTCTTACCCGCGCCGAAAGCGCCGTTAATCCAGATCAGCTTAGCCGAGCGACAGGATTCATTACAGCTATAAGTCATAAGCCATCCATTCTTCGTCATACCGTTTCCCATCCACAATGAGGGCATTTCGCTCCAAGCCATAGCTCTGGAAACCAAGTGACTTGTACAATTGCGTTGCCCCTGTATTCGTTGTGACAACTGTCAACTGGATTTGCTCAAGCCCCTCCATTCGGCGTGCTTGCTTGATGACCTCTTCAATTAATCCTTTGCCTACTCCATGCTTCCGATAATCTGACTTGACGTACACGCCCCATATCATTCCTTTATGCCTTGTCTTGCGTGCGGTCTGTCTCAAAAATCCCGCTATCCCAACCAGTTGGCCATCGGCGTAAGCCCCCAGTACAAATTGGCTGGCAGTTGCCTGGACTTTCGCCCGCACAGCCTCCGGTGATGTCTCTAGCGCTTCCTCATAGGAGCTGCCGAAAGCCTCAGGACTAGTTCGCAGCGCCTCCAAGCGGAGTTCCCACCATACCGGAGCCTCTTCTACCGTAACCGGACGTATGTGCAGCATATGCATTCACTCCTTTGCTTTCTTGTTCTCTACGCAAGCTGTTTCATAGACTCCATCTTTATACAGAAGCGCATTAAGCTGCAGACCGATCGAGCAGCCTCCGTCGATGCCGATTTTATCCCCGGCGAACCATACATCGGCCTTTGCATGAAGCTTTGTCGTGATGGTATGGCCGAAGATGACGGTTTTGTCTACTGTGGTAGGATGAAGATAGAATTCATCTTTGATATACATAAAGTCATGATCCGATTGCAACGTCCAATGGGAAGTTCCTGGCCGCAGCCCGGCATGAACATAGATATGGCGGTCATCTTCCAGATAAAGCGGCAAGCCCGCCAAGAAGTCCAGATGGCTTGAATATTGCTCCTCCATGATTCGCCGCGCTTCCTCCCTGCTGCGCTCTGTTACTTCGGAGAAACCTGTATAGCTTTGCAAGGTAGGCGGGCCACCATGCTCTGCGAATTTGTGAAGTACGACTGGATTGTTTCCCCGGATAAAATCGACAAGCCGCTGATCATGGTTGCCGCGCAGCGCAATGGCGCCATGTCGATTCACAAGACTCATCACTGCTTCGACAACTTCACGGCTTTGCGGGCCCTTATCGACGTAGTCACCAAGCAGAATAAGCTGATCCTGCTCCGGAACATAACGCACCTTCTCAAGCAGTCTCTCGAAAGGCTCCAGGCATCCATGAATATCGCTGATCATAATCGTCCTGCTCATAGCTGCGCCACCATCGTAATCGAAGTGCCCACTACGCCGATCTCTTTGAATCCGTAACGATTATACAGCCGGACTGCGGCTTCATTCGACGGGTCTACGCTTAGAGAGAGCTTGTCATATCCATCTCTCCGAAGCTGGTCGATCAGTCCTTCCATAAGCAGCTTGCCCAGCCCATTTCCCCGGTGCTTCTTCACAATGGCCATACCCATTTCCGGAACATCGTCGCCGACATAACCGAACCCTTTGTTCGTCTCGGTGAACAGTCGAGCGGTAATAGAACCTACCGCGGCGCCACTCTCATCTCTTGCAATAAACCCGACATCCCCGCTCCTGCCCCAGCCCTCTATATATTTGGCCATGAAAGGCTCTTGCAAGATTGAACGATCGAACGGCTTTTGACCTGCTGGCACAAAAAGCGACTCGAATAACATATCCCTTAGAAACGGCGTATCTTTTGGTGTTGCTTTGTGTAATGTATAGTTCAAATTGTCTTCACTCTCCACATCTTTTTCTATTAATCTACCGCCTCTGCTTTGGCAGCTGGAATCGTTTGACCGTCATAGGACGGCATAGATTCAGGCTCTGGATGGATCGCTCGCGATACTGGTCCATCAGCCGACAAAAAATTCTGGCAATTCGGAAGCTGTCGGCAGAGAGACGGACAGCCCTAACCACTTTGAGCTTCATTCACCCCTATCTTAATTAGCCGCTATTCCGTCCTTTTCCTGTTGCTTCAAGCAGCGGTTCATACATCATTAACGCTTTGTTTTCGGCAACCAACTCGTCCGCAACACATTCACGGCTTAGATTCATTACCCGTCGATAAATTTGATTATGCCTGGTATAACCGCCCCAATACTCCAGTGTCATACGATGCTCTCGTTCATAAACTTCATAGTGATAGAGTGGCAGTTCATTGCATCTCCACTCCCCTGCCAGATGCTCGTCGGTCAGGTGAAGAGACAATTGATAGGGCGTATCTGTCGCATTATAGATTTGCAGATCCAAATAATTGTAAGCGCAAGTCGCGCCGCTTCCGAAGGGCTGCGTACGGTTCGAATCCGGGAAGACATCGTAGCTGTGGCGATGACGCTCTACCACGGTAAGAGGCGTATGGAGCGTGATCCAATAGAGCAAGTTCGATAATTGGCACAACCCCCCGCCCACGCCGCTCTTGAAGCTGCCATAGTGTAGAATCATACCCTCTACGTATCCCTTTCTTCTGGTTGGCTTGCCAATCAGCTTCCAATAGGAGAAGGTCTCTCCGGGACTCAGGATGATGCCGTTCAACCTTTGCAAAGCAATCTTTAAATTTTTGATTTTATTATACTGCATGGTCATATCCACATCTTTAAGTCGTCGAAGCAGCGGTGTCTGATGTGAGCTGATACGATGAGGCAAGGACATCGTACTGATTGTTCTTGCGTACTTCTTGCCGCTGAATCGCCAGGCCAGATGTCTTCTAAACCGATAATACGCCGTACCCGCCATAATTCTTGCCTTTGATCGCTTGATGGGTTTCATCTCACATCTCCTTGCTTCTAACTTCACCCAATGATTGGAAATGATTGTAGCGAAAAAAGCCGAAAGGTGTCAAGCACTATTCGAATTCATAGCGGACACCTTCGACTATTCGCATCTATCTATACGCTATGGCTCAATGCCCCACACCAGTATGCCGTTGCGGTACAGCGTTATTTTGTCATGATCAGAAAATGAAGCTAAGGATGGCGCGTAGGAGTAATCATTGGCTTCGTTGAAGTTAGACCAATTGCTGTTGTTTATTCTCACTTTCATAACCCCTGTATCGCCCGATGCCGCCACACTGCCTGCAGCGGCCGAGAATCCGAGCTCCAGATAAGCGTCGGTCGTAGCTGTCGGGGAGCCCATGGTATAGAAGCTTCCTGTTAGATTGGTCTTGCCGACGACGGCGTAGTCAATCGTAAGATTTTGGGCTACGGCTGCTTCCCGCTTGAAGTAATAGCGAACGGTTAACTCGCTTAGCGGAATAGCTGT
The DNA here is from genome assembly GCF_056269225.1 of Paenibacillus sp. J31R120. Taxonomy (NCBI): domain Bacteria; kingdom Bacillati; phylum Bacillota; class Bacilli; order Caryophanales; family Paenibacillaceae; genus Paenibacillus; species Paenibacillus sp. J31R120. The sequence goes on from NZ_JBWDNN010000003.1 coordinate 117,875, forward strand.
CGTACCGGTATTCACAATTTTCAAAAATGGCTTAATCGCATTATTGCCCGCTGACCCGTCTCCATCCTCATATTGAATCTTAAGGGAAGATGTCCCGCCCCCGCCTGAAGACAGAGTTGTCGCGCTGACGGAGGCGCTGCTTGCCGATACATTATTGAATGCATCATACGCTCTAACTGTATACGTATAAGCCGTAGATGAGCTTAGCCCTGTATCGGTATAGGACGCCGTATTCGTCGTCGCGAATTGAATTCCGTTGCGATAGATGCGATAACCGGCTACACCTACGTTGTCTGAGGATGCGCTCCAAGTTAACGCAATCGCGCTGCTTGAAGGTGCTGTTGCGGTTAATCCGCCGGGCACGGTCGGCGCTTGCCGATCCCAAGCTACAGGAGGATGTCCTGTAAAAAACTGATTGTTCGTGTACGTATTTCCATCGCTCGTGTCACCCAAGCTTTGATTCGACGTCTCGCTCGCAGGACACCACGGACTGCTGCTTGTGCGATTCACTTCTGCAATATCGGCTGTTATCCCTGTGTTGTTCTGGCGATAACCGATATTGTTGCGAATCGTCACATTTATGCCCTTAACATCGATGAAACTATCGGCAAAGTTAAAGCCTACACCAGCTATGCCCGCCCCTAGAAAAAGATTATCTTCGATTAACGTATGGGAAGTACCTTCCTTAATATCGAGTGGTTCGGCCGCAACGGCAGGCCCAATCACATTGTTCCGCACAATCGTATGCAGCACAGCGCGATCATAACCTTGCCCGATTCCGACACTGCTGCCCGGCAACCCTTCGTTGACGTTCCATACCGAGCGATCCGAACCAATATAGATGCCTTCGGCGAAGCCTTTGTCCGTAGCATTGCCTGTCGCGCCAGTCTCATCGACAACACTATTCTCAATTATGGCATATGAACTGCCGTCTCGGATGTGAATGCCTTCCTGTCCCACATGCCGCACGGTTACACCGTTCAAATGAACATGATTGGCGTTATCGAGCACAATCCCCTTCTGGCCATGCGTAACTGTAATATGGTTGACGTTCCAATAATCGCCGGTTAAGTATAAGGTGTAACCCGGTGAGGAGATGGCGCCGCCTTTCAGAATAGCCGGATTGGCTGGATTGGCGCTTTGAAGCGTAATCGGCGCGGCAGCGGTTCCGCTTGCTCCCGAATAATAATAAGCCGGTCTGATGCCTACGGTGCTGGCCGTAGTGAGTTCATAGGTTCCGGGTGCGATTAGAATGATATCGCCCGGAACAGCTTGCTGCAAGGCGGTCTGTATCTCCGCGACAGTGTCAACCTGTACGACCGCTGCGGCCTCTGCCTCAGGTGTACCAATCGTAATGGTACCTAAGACTAGTACAAACGCTAATAAACCTATCATGATTCGATGCAGGACTTTCAATGACTTTCCCTCCTCATAGAATGGAATGCATGCATGACGTCGCCGTCACTTTCCATCATATTCAGGTATGGGAAGGCCAAGAATTATTGTTGGTGCTGCCCGTCCATCAGTCCTGGCGCGGTCTCTCAAACACAATCTCATATCCGCTTGGCTTACCGTGTCCATTGTAGTCAGTCGGCAATACTTGCACCAGCCTCCACCCTTGAGCAGCGTATTCCATAATCGTCTCGCGATGGGTTGCCTCTGTGAAGAAGCCGCCTAGATGAGTCTCAACAAAGCAATATTCGTACATATCCCCTCCTCCTGTCTGGTTAGTCCGTCTTACAATCACAAATCATAATCAGGTTGCCGTCCGGGTCCATGAACGTAAATTCAGATAAATCCGGATACACTTGTATGGAACTTACGCTCTTAGCTCCAATCTCCTTCACATGCTGAAAGGCGGCGTCAATATCTCCTGTACGGAGGTTAAATAAAGGATGCGTGGATGGCGTAAAGTCATAGTCTTGATCGAAGCAATGATTGTCTAGCGTTATTCCTGGGCGCCCCTCTCCCATGGGAAAGGTAAAGATCGGTCCGATATAGTCCTTCGGAAGCACCTCGATCCCTAGCAGCTTGGCATACCATTGAATCGATTCATTCAAATTGCGTACATGAACAAAGATTGTGTCGACACAGTTCATAATCGGGCTTGCCATGAATAGATCCCCCTTCTATATATATGGTATTGCATGACTCCCAAATGAAATTACAGCTTCATCACATAACCTGTCTTCACATCGCTGCGATAACCGGCAGCTTGATAGAATCGATGTACGGAATCGTCAGCGCGGCTCGTTAGAAGCATGATTTTGTAGCAGCCGCTCTCCTCAGCCATCCTCTTGGCCTCATCAAGGGCCATTCGCCCCAGCCCTCTTCTTCTGTAGCGGTTATGCGTTACGACGTTTTCAATCAGGGCATAGGGCCTGGCGCCCCGCGTCAAATTTTTTAGAATATGTACTACGCATGAAGCCACAAGCAGCCCATCTTGCTCGACAACAATGATATTCAGCGTATCGTCTCGCATGATCGCTTCCCAATGCAGCCTCAGCTCTTCACTATCTTCCAGAACAGGATCTTGCTCAATCAACTGTCTATAGAGCACCAGAAGAGCATCCCGCTCATGATGCCGTATGAGTCTTACTTCTGTTTGTGTCATTCCGTTCTCCCTTCAGCCTCTAGCGTATCCAACGGATTCAACTTCCCAGTCAATGGGGCTATCACTAATTCTTTCACAAAGACGGCATTCCCTGAGACGTAGACATTCATGCCTCGAGCGGTTCGCTTCACCTCCACCTGAACCCTGCCATCCCGCTGCACTTCATGGCCTTGTTCGATCAGACAAGATAACTGATCCATTTCGGACTGAATATAAGTCAAATAATAGGCCCCCATTACTCCCGACGCCGTCCCTGTAACGGGATCTTCAATCGTACCGGAATAAGGCGAGGAAAAATGTCTGGCATGCATCATCGCTTCAGGATGAGTGGTATCGAAGCCAAATGGATGAATCGAGGCATGCGGCATCTCGGTCAGCAATACGGGAAATTGGGAGGGCTCGGGACGCATGCTGGCAAAAGCATGTAAGGTCCGAATCGGAATAAGGAGCGTCCAGGTGCCTGTGCTTCCGTATATAATGGGATATCGTGTATCCAAATCATTAAGCGACAAGCCAATCGCATGCATAAGCTGCTCCTTATCGCCTTCAAAAGGCACAAACTGTGGTTCGCTTTGCTGCATTCGAATCGTCAGCAGATCGCTCGAATCAAGCGTTAGCGCAACCGGCAATATCCCCGCCTTTGTCTCTATCGTGATTTCAGGCACCGAATTCAGATACCCTCTGGTTCGAAGGCCATATATAGCTGCCATCGTGGCATGCCCGCATAAATTGATTTCATGACCGGGCGTAAAATATCGAAGTCGCACCGTTGCCACAGAGGAGGATTGCACAAATACGGTTTCGTTAAAGCCGACTTGCCCTGCAATCTCCAGCATGGTTGCTTCATCCAAGTGATCGGCTTCAAAAACAACGCCTGCCGGATTTCCTTGATTCGGTACATGCGTGAACGCATCGTAATGGTAGACAATCATGTCGTACTTCCTCTCTAGTAAGTCGTTTGGTTAGCCATCCAGTCGCACAATTTCATAGGATTGTATGTCTCGCCCGATAAAAGCAGCCAAGATTGTCTCAGGCAGCCGGTCAAGTTCAAGCCTTATTAGCAATCCTTCCTTTGGCTTATTCGAATGATCCATCGTACCTGTTATTGTCTTGAATAAAAAAGTGAAATTTCGGTGAATTCATGCTATAAGATTGAAGAAGCGCTTGAAGATCACTGTCTAGCCTACCAACCTAAGAGTACACATGCTTCTCCTCCTTCGGAGAAGGCTTGTCTACTAGCAAACCCCACCCACGGGCTTAACCATGAGTGGGGCTTGGGTAACGGTTTATACCGAATAAATATCATGTTTTGTTATTGATTTCCATTATACCATTCGTAAATCAAGCATCCTATATCGACGTTTCGACTTTTTTTGATACTAATCAACGATTCTATCGCGGAATGGCTGCTTCCTTCAGAAGTCTTTCCAATACGGCAGCTACTCCATCCTCATCATTTGTCCCCGTAATTTCTTTGGCCAATTGCTTAAGCTCGGGAACTGCATTACCCATCGCGACTGGCCATCCGCAGCATTCGAATAAACCCATATCGTTATAATCGTCCCCGAACACAACGACTTCCTCGAGCGATATCCCCAATTCCTTGCATATGGCCGCAACGCCCTGCTCCTTGGCGGCATCAAGGGAAGAAATTTGAATAAGACCACCGCCGTCCGTAACAACGAAGTGAAGCTGCGAGGCGTATTTCTCTTTTAAGCGATCGATATAGAACGGCCCGGATATTAATACTTTTGTCGCAGCATACTTACGCATCTGCTCTAGCGGAATGATTGCCGGAGGTTGATTCACGCCTACACGTGATGATGCGTCAAATGGCTTTAGACTCATCCACTCGTCCAGCACTTCGATACTGAGCTCAATATCTGGATTCTCTTCGATACAAGCATTCAACAAATCGGACGTCATGGCAGCTGGAATAGGTCTATGAAGTTCAAGTCCTGTATGGGCGCATTGAATATAGGCTCCGTTATAATAGACGAAGGAGCCTAACTGCTGCAGCTCGATCGGCAGGAACTGCTTTACCGTACGCGGAGGTCTTGCTGTCGCATAGATGACTTTGATTCCTAGAGAATGGCACATACTCACAGCTCTTGCATTACGTGCGCTTATTTGTTTGCTGGATTGCAGCAAGGTGCCGTCAAGATCCAATACGACTGCCGAGACTCTCATGGCGTCCATTTTCTTGCGAGGAATGGAAGTGACCGTATACGCATCGCCTTTAAGCAGCTTCCCTATATAGAAGATTTGGCCCATATGCTCAGAGAAGTGAGTCGCGCACTGAAACAGCATGTCAAGATGGGTTCTCTCCTTCCCCCTTACAAGTTGAGTATGCTGCCACTGCTCCTCTGTCAACTGAGCGATTGTGTCCGTTATGATTCGGAAGGATTCGGCTGTCAGATCAATCAGTTCGATCTTGGACAGCTGCATCGGTTCGAATTCAGCATCTCTATCCCGCATTACAGCATGACCTTGTATGCCCGACACAATCCGCTCGTTCATGTTCCCTCTCATATGTACGATCAAGTTCCCGATGCTGTTACTGTAGTCATTGGGCCGCCAGTTCAGTTCTTCATCATCCAGTTGGTTGATGACAAGCAGAATTCGCCGTTCGATTTCATGGAATTTTTGGATCAGCAGATCACGTATAATGTCCAATCCCTAGCCCTCCCCGCGCCCGCTGAGCAATTGCTCCATGGTGAACAAGGCGTGGACGCGGACACCGATTTCCGCAAGCTTTCGCCTGCCGTCCGGATTGCGTTCAATGACACATAGGACATTCTCGACGATTGCACCGGCTTCGCGAAGCTCTTGTGTGCTGATCATGACTTGTCCGCCGGTTGTAATGACATCCTCCACCACGCAAACCCGCTTGCCCGCTATGCTTGCTCCCTCGGCTAGCTTGCAGGTTCCGTATTCCTTCGCTTTCTTGCGGACAAAAGCTGCAGGAACGCCCGACTGAAGCGAAACTGCGGTTGCGACTGGAATACCGCCCATCTCAAGTCCTGCAAGCACTTCGGTACCGGCTGGAATGAGCGGTACTAATTGCTCTGCGATCGTACGCAGAAGGCCAGGATCAGCCTCGAATAGGTATTTGTCGAAATACTCGTTGGATACTTGCCCGGATCGCAATGTGAATGTGCCGTTCAGATGGGCCGTATCATAGATTTGGTTTGCCAGAGATCGTGTCATAGGAACCTCCCCATTAGATTTCTATTATCATACAATTATTAACAGAGATATGGGAATAACTATTTTCCATTGTTCTGAAGAATGGCTGATTCAATCTGCGCCAGGTGATGCCGATTATGCCATACGAACCGCTGAAGCGCGGTATCAAGCGAGATACTGCCCAGCACCTCTGTCGTTAACGTCCTCTTGAAGTCGCTATTCTTCATTTGGGACAATATGATGATAAATCGCTCGTGAACCAGCTCCAATAACCCAATCGCATGGGCTACAGGGATATGCTTATAATCGGCGAGTTCCGCCCAGAGATCTTCCCGGTATGAGGTTGCAGCCGGTGCTTCCTCTGTTAAAGCACGCTTGAACCGGATATAGGCATTCATATCATTATCAGCCATATGATGAATGATCTGGCGTATGGACCACCCATCTGGCCGATAATTTTTCTCCCATTGAGTCTCGGTCAAAGAATCTGCGTATTGACGCAAGGTTTGCGTTATCGAAGGCAATTCAGCAATTAATTGCATCCGATCATGAGATGACAGCACTTGCGGAAGAAACTTGCCGATTGGGAAGCGAATGGCATCCATATGTACAGGTACCTCTCCTCTATGCTAGGATCGATAAAGCAATTAGTTATCTATTTGAACGTCGATTATCTTGGTCCAGCTTAAGTCATTGCCCAGCCAGCCTTCTTCGCTATGCACATACAATAGCTGGGTATGCTTCCATTGTTCGATCTCTTGATCCGAGTTGAAATATGCGCGAAGCTTGTAGATCCCCTTCTGAGCAGGCGCCCAGATCCCATAAAACGTGTCCCTCTCCCATGTGAAGAGATTGTTCGAGGCAACCGCATCTACGATCTTGGGCTCATCCTTATCCACCAGTACAATGTTGGTCGGCACAAAAAATCCAAGCTCCTCGTCCTTGGCATCATACGATAAGCGATTAATTCCCGTAATGACCGGATAGATGAGATGCGTACTGTCGGTCTTCTGGATGAGCGTGATGTCGAGCATATAGTCCAAATCCATATTCTGATTCATGTTTTTGCTTACGCTCGCGGCCAGATGAATATCAGCGGGGATTGATTGTGCTGTCGTTGTCGAATGATAGGCATAGAAGCCTGCGGATAGGATCAGGATGACCAAAAGCACCGCCAGCAACAGACTCCTGTTGTTCATAGGCATAATCCCCTTTTGTCGTTGTTCTAGTTTATTAGAACGTTCCAAATCTGCAAGAAGTTACATCATTCTCTATAGAAATTTTACATAGATGGTAGGGTTGCATATCCCTCATCTTGAAATGGTCGGCATTAGCGGTTGATGTAGTGGTTTGATAAGGAGAAGTGCTGCGATGGCAGTAGGTAGACTACGGAAAGCATTACTCTGAGGAGACGAGGACTAGTCACGATTGGTGTGTCAGGCTTTTACAAAGGGACAATAGATGAACACGGCTAGGGGTTAGTCGGATTATTTTTCATATGAATAGAATAGGGCTTGAAGCCGATAGACGACCAGAATGAACGGCCAGCCTCGTTTTGTTGAAGCACATCTATGGCAAGGTTGCATCCATGGGGGAACAATTTTTCTTCCAGCATGGCAAGGCCTTGTCTGCCTAATCCCTGCTGGCGATACCGCCGGTCGATCACATATTAGCGTATAAAAATTTCTATCTTTAGTTTTAGATATTGTAATCTTCTACGATTGCCGCTTGGATCGAGGTTACCGTCTTCGTTCGTTTGTAATAGCGCAGTTCTACTTGAGCGCCTTCTTCAATATGGTCGAATTGCTCATTTGGGAGACGATAAGTATATTTATCACCTTTTGCATCAGTAACATAGATCTTATTGTGCCTTTTCTCCGCCAACGTACCGACAAAGCTTTGCTTATCCTGATAGATAATATCCAAGCTAATCATGCCGATCACAAATAACAGGACTGGAATGCCCGCAAAAAACGCAAAACTCAAGATAGCCGGATGATTGTTAGTTAGATTAAACCATATGAAATAACAAGCGATGATGATTGATCCAATCGATGAATACAAGACTCTCCTCAAGTTTTTTGCCGCCTTGCTGTCTTCCATGGAAAAGCATCCCCTTTCATTGCCCGATCACCATGTTACGGTCAGTTGATGGGTAAGGAACTGAACTGGATTGAGAAAAAATAGTTAGAAATTCCTATACTCTAAATTATCAACCGATAAAAAAATGGGAAGCTTCAGGCAACATCCGCTCTCAACAATCACCCAGCCTTTTGGCTAATTAACCTGAAAGCTTCTCTCTTCCTTCTTGCTTCCCATAATAAAACAACGTCTCGTCAAAGCACATAATGATTCCTCTATCGATTACCTCGCATATTCCTTGTACTGAAAATGAACGTTGATCGCCATCATGATGAGCCCGAGGTTAAACTGAAACCAACTCCTCCTTTTTGTTCATAACCTCGATTATCAAGTTTGAGCCGAGCAAAAAACCATGCAGAAAAGCTGCTTCAACTTGCATACTATTCAGGCTGTCACACAGGTCAAAGTATTCCTCAAGTTCACGAAACGATTCTTGACCCAATCGTTCTCGCCATTGCTCCGTCTGTACCGCCAATTTTTGGCTTAGTAATCGATATTCAGGATGAGACGGAACGATTACCTCTTCGGGATGAATCCGCCCTCGATACAGAGCTTCCAAAATTGTTTTCATGTTCATCCTCCCAAAATGTATCGCATCACTTGAATGAGATTTCTGCACATGGTAGGATATTTATGCAGTCTGCTTATTAAGCGATTGCGAGCTAGGAAGTAGCGGTGTTCTTCTCGGGACTCACGCTGCTTCCTTGTTTATTTTTGGAGCTCGTCATACACCTTCTCTATCCCTCTGCGAATAATCTCCGAGCGACTCGTATTTAGCTTCTCAGTACAAACGTCAAGCTTATTCAAAATGTTTTGATCGGCACGTACTCGAATAATTTCGCTTTTGGGATTTTCAGATGGAGGACGCCCCATCTTCTTGGACGACATTGCTTCACCCCACTTTTTGTGTCCACAATAAGTATATTAGTGTGGTTACGAAAAGTCAATTCCGTATGTCATTCACTATCTTTCTAAGCAGATTTGGTATTAATGGCACCATGCCTCTTTGCACCACAAAAAAAGAACACACTCGTTTAGGAATGTGTCGCTTATAACTTTTTACTACCTTCCCAAAAGCCAACTTCCCGTTAATCTTCTGACCAAATGCGTGTTACGTAATGCAATTGTGTTTCTGCAAAGGCAAGTTTATAGATATCAGGCATCGATAACGAAGCCCAGAACGGATAATCATACTGAGAATCATATTGCTGCATCATAAGCGTCATAATATCCCCATGCGTTCCAATGGCGAGCTTTTTCCCTTTGTTCGCGGACAAAATATGATCAATTACTTTCACTGCGCGAGTTTGCGCTACAACACTCGATTCCCCTTCAGGGAAAGCAAATGCTTTCTCCGCATAGAGTTTTCTTTTGGCATCGAAAAAAGCTTCCGGCTCAAATTGCCCCATGGCCCGTTCTCTCAAATCCTCATAGAGCGTAATCTTCATGTTTTGCTGCTCGGCAGCCGGACGAATCGTCGCTATGGCTCGTTCATAGGGACTGGAGATGAAAGCATCCAAGCACTCACTTTCCAATAAATCTTTTACCAAAAAGGCTTGCTTCTCGCCTTTCACAGTTAACCCCCTGCTTCTCTCCTCGCCCTCAGCATAAATGGATTGTGCATGTCGAACCAAATATAGAATGGTCTCCATCAGGGTTCTCCTTTAGTCAGAATCGATGATCGTCCATACACCATTCCTGCGAAAGTCATCGTGTATCGCCTCTGGCAGCAATTCCGTTAACTGCTTCTGATCTGCCCATACATAGGCCGAGTGCTCCTCCGATAAGGTGATGGCATCTTGTTCTGTGCTGCAATGATACGACAATAAGATGATCTGGCGATCAGGGCCAGTTTGAAAAGTCGTCGCGTACATCAATTTTTCTACGGTGATCTCAATTCCTGCTTCTTCCATCACTTCACGAATAAGTGCTGGTTCCAACTGCTCGCCGAAATCAACCTTGCCGCCTGGGGTTTCCCATTCACCTGCAGCGACTTGATCCTCATCGGAACGCCTCATCAATAAAACTTTTCCTTCGCGAATAATAATGGCCTTAACGACCACAACCATTTGATTCATACCAGACCTCCGTCTATGTAGATGTGTGCCCCTTTGTTCTACTCTGGATTTGTACATGAACCAAGTTTTCAGGATGCATTCAGCCGAACGGTGCTTCGACACCTTATGCAGGTATGCAAAGTCTGACGGCTTCACCCGAATTTGGAACAGCGGCTTGACAGGTTCAAGACTGATCCATTCGTCAAAGTTGAGCAGCCCTTTGCCTTGCTTCTTAAATGATTCGCGCGGCAGCACATAGACTGCGCCATCACACCAAGGATCATTATGATAGGTTTCCTCGCTCAGCGAGAAGAAGTAATAGCGTTGATCCCCGGATTCGATACAGCCATTACGAAAATTGCCATTCAGCTTCTTGCGGTTGAATACCGCATAAAAAATTGGCCATATGCCGTCAGAGGTTGCAAATACCGCCTCCGTCATCTGACCGGTATATAACGTTTGTGGTCTAGGTACGAATTCCTGTATCTCCGCTGCGTTAGAGCCATGGAACAAAATCGGATGTTGGCTGGACAAGTATTGCAAGAAAAGATCCACTTGAATCGATTCATCCAACTGACAGGTTTGAAGCAATACTGCTTCCTCATAGATATGAAGATACCTTTTAAGCTCAGTTTTATCAAATGACGGTTTTGCCCCTTGAAAAAACAGCTTTCGCCACAGCAGAGATCTCATAATCATCCCTCCGTTTACTGGCAGCCCATAGGTGGATCGCTTATGCCATGCCTTCGGTTATGAGGATTTCAGCATGAGCTTTATGACGGGATGGGAAACGACATGGCGGTCACGATATGCTGCAGCAATGGAGTCTTCATGCTCGCTTAATACGCCTCGCTGGAGAAGCGCTGGCGTGAACCCTCTTTCACTCGCCCCATTGTAAGTGAACAGTACACAATGTTCCATCGCAAAGCCGGATATGACCACAAAGTCAATGTGATGATCCCGCAGCAGCTGCTCCAGTTCTGTCTGCCAGAAGGAATTGGAGTACAGCTTGGTTACAACCATATCCGACGGTTCCATCTGAATTGCCGGAATTGTAGCATACTGATCCTGATTCGTCTCGTCCTTCCCGTCCACATCTTGCACATGAACAATTAGCTGGTTGCTGGAACGAAGCATAGCCGCAACATGATTAATATATTCACAAGCGCTATCCACACGGGCAACGTCCACTTGCTTCAGATGAATCTCCTGCATATCGATGACAATGAGTGCGATGTTCATTCTTGTCTTCCTCCTCTCTTCTCGTTGATGTAGATATCAAGTGCAATAATTCCGCGCTTCGCCAATCGAATAAACATGATCAGTGCTATAAAAACGAGTACGACACCCGCTAAATATACCAATAGCATAATAAAAGGCCACCCTATAAGTAAAGATCGATCCATGTTAATTTCCCCTCTCGATAGGTTTACTGAATGTCGTATAGACATTATGAATTGAACTGCACCTCCATGCGAGGCCGAAGAAATTGCTTTAGATTATTTGAGGCATGGAAGGAATAATGCTGTCCTTGAAAAGCTAACCAAAACACCTCACCGTCCGGACGAATCAACAATTCTAATCTCCGAAACGCCTCTCGATAACTCTCGGTGTCCTGATGCAGCAGCAGCCTCCACTCATCGCCTTGTTGCTGGTAGGAATATTGTTTGGCGGGAGCGGATTGCTTGATGGTCTCATAGAGCTGACGGCCTTCTTCATCATGTTCATGATAAGACCAATAGATGGTTCCCTCCGGATTATGGAGCAAGAGGCTGTAGCCTTGTTTCGAATTTTCTCGATCGATCGTTATGTAAGTGCTTATCTGGTTACGAGGATAGAACCAATCCTGCACAACGCTATGGAGTGGAATAAACCCGATGAGATAGACCATAATGCCAAGAATAATGACCCGACGCTTATAGGTTTTGTTCTGCTTGGCATTTCGGTAGAACAGCCATGCTAGTAGTACGCCTATTGGTACATGCAAGCCATTCAGGATGAGACGAAAAGGCGTAAGCAGCAAATACCCTGCCGTTTTCCAGCCCAAGCTATATTCATCCGATCGCTCAGTTTGCTTCCATATCAGGATCAACAGAATCATTACCGGAATAGCTATGATCAAGGATGGCACAACCAAACTCCAATAATAGTAAGCCATTGCTAGCCTCCTGACCTATATCCAAGTCCGATAATGACCTGCTTTGACTTCAACCTGATGTTGGTCTGCCCATTCTTTTAAACCTTTAATGTCCTCATCATGCTCGCGAAAGGCAAAGCATAAATAAGTGGGCACGAAGCGTTTGCCTCGTGGTACGATGCCGATCGTCGGAAAGAAATAACCTTGTATGACGATTTTATCAATATCGGCAGCTTGAATTCCCCTATTATAGAGGGCTATGGCGTTCTCCAGCAGCTGAAGATGGCGGGGTTTAAATATAATGAATTGAATTACAACAGTAATAAACCAAGCTGCATGTACGGAAAAAGCGAAACTAATTAAAATGAGAGGAATTAATGAATCGGGCAAGTTTATTCGGAATATTAGCGTTAAGAGTAACCCGATCATCAAAAGTCCATAAGGAATTACAGCAATGCTTCCGAATGGCCTTTTTATAGCATACTTTCGCTCCGACTCCATTCTTATCCTCCCATCGCTCTGTAGTGCCTCTTCTTCATAGGGATACGTTCATATTTGCATACAATTCCGGCCCGATGCCGACGAGAATAAACCGTTCATGATCAAGATTGATTTCACCAAGAATCCTTGTAGATATGGTGAAGTGCATCACTCTTGAACCCATAGCTTTGCTCCCTTTGAATTAAGCTTCATTATAGGGGACAATCTGGCCATTGGAATAATGGTTTTCAATTATCCTTTGCAAATGCTGGCTTAACTCCTTCGGTGTGATCAATTGGCCTGCATCATGCAATTGCCGAAATAGTGAAGCCATGGCAAAGCTGTGCTCATCCTTACTGCGGGCTATGGCCTGCATCTCCGTATCGACCATACCTGGAATGACAGCTATCACTTCCACAGGATTCATCTGGTTCTGCTGTTCCAGCCCGACACATTGTGTGAACATGTTCAGCCCCGCTTTGGCGCTGCAATAGGAACTCATGCCCGGCGCAGGATAAGAGCCTGATCCTGATGTGATATTAACTACTTTACGCCTCGCATGGATATGCGATGTAGACTTTATGAAAGCTGAAGTCAACATCATCGGCGCAAGCAAGCCAATCTGTATATTGTTAATAAGATCATCTGAGCTGCATTGCTCGATAGGAAGCAGCGGTTCTAGCATGGAAGCGTTATTGACCAGGCAAATCAGCTCCGCTTTTCTCTCCTCCAGCCTTTCGCAAATTTGATTCACCAGTCCTTCCATATCCGTTAGCTTGGAGAGATCAAATGAAAAATGCTGATACGTTCCATAAGAAGCCAGCTCCTGTGGTGTTCTCCGTGCGATGCCGTAAACATTAGCTCCTTGCTCCAGTAGATCCTTTGCTAATTGTGCTCCGATTCCGCTTGTGGTTCCCGTTATAATAAAGTGACGTGTTGGTAGTGTCATTAGTATCCTCCTTTGAGAGACAATTGCGTTAGCTCAAGATTTATTCGTTATCAAGATCTGATACGGATGGCTGGAGAGCTGAAAGCTATTCATGATAGAACCTTCCACTTCAACAGTGAGCGGAAAAATTTTGACCGGTTTATCGGAACCAAGCCAGTTGCGTTCTGTAGAGGAGAGAATAAACAGTCCCTCTTCATCTCCAATTGGAGCAAATAGCTCATCCGAGTTCAAATACACTTGCTCCTGCAAGAAGGCGGTCAATACCGCTGAAACCTCCGTTACACCCGTAACCGGCAAACCGATTTCACTGATACCAAGCAGATCGTTAACGTTGAACTTCGTTTCCCCTGATTCTCCAGTTAGTAGATGACGAGCTATCAATTCAACGATATTGCCTGCCGGGTCATAGAAATAGATAGAGTCTGAATTCCAACTGTTTGAATGAACGACTTCCCTGCCATCTACGAGATTTATTGCAATACCAAGCTCTCTAATCCATTGGATCGCAGAATCTAATTTGTTGGGTGTCATGTTAAATGCAAAATGGTAATAGGGTATGGCTTCCCCATGTTGCACTTCAAACGTTAGCACAGAATTGCCGCATTGCAAACGAAGCACAGTATCGGAGAATTCTAGCACTGGCATTCCAAGCTGTACGTGATAAAAATGATGTTGCTGATCTAACCGGCTCGTCTGTAGAATCACTTCTTTTATTCGCATGCTCCGTTACTTCCTTTCTTGACAATATGGATGAAGTTGTCTGTGCGTCAGACTTATCGTTTTATCGCCTTCCAAATATATTTGTGCTCACGTACTGCCAATTTTCCATCTTGCATGTTCTCTTTCATTTTTTGTTCCAGCAGAGCACGATAAGCTGGCTGCGTATAATCAGGATTTCCAGGCGTATCAGCCAGAAATTTCGAGAATTCCACCTCATTCTGGAATTCAAACACAGCATCGCAGTACTCTTCGAATTCGACTTCCGTATACGCTGTAGAGGATAGTCGCTCTCTAACCTTACTGACGTCATTATGAATACCGAATATGATTCCGCCAGAGCGAAGAATCCGACTATGCTCGATGATGGAGGTTGGTCCTCTCCGATCATAGATCAAATCAAATTGCCCGTCGGCGAATGGCAGCTCGGTTTTTGTGGTTGCATAAACAAATTCTACATGATGGACATCATTGGCATTCTTAAGCTTCTGGGCAATTGCGATCATTTCCGAAGAATTGTCAAATCCGGTAATATGGCTGGTAAGAGACGCCAATCTGAGCGTAAACTCTCCATAGCCACAACCAGCGTCTAGAACAGATTTGCATGCAGGCAGTAGTTCCTTTAGTCTTTCTTCGAAAACATCTTCAGCAGATCTTCCGAGCACTTTGAATATTGCCCTGCCTTTATACCCGCCATTCCTTCGCGCAATCATGTCATACCAATCGATCCCCATTGGTTTCCTCCTTATCCCTGTTGAAAGGAGTTTCATTATTCCTTTATTTTCTATTACAGGTCAGAACCAATTCGATTTAAATTATTTATGTCCGTGGACACGAACGCTATATCCTTTTGTGTAAAAATTTGAGTGAAGGCAGCTGCTCATACCCCTGCTTTTGGTAGAAGGAATATACAGGTGTATGTTCGTTCGTCAGCAATGTAATATGGTGAATGTCATCCGCTCTTAGTTCCTCACTAGCAAACTCCAACAGACGAGTCCCGATTCCTTGTCCCTGCGCTGAGGATTTGACATAAAATTCGTCAATGAAATATTCTCGTCCTCTCCACCAATGCTTCACTCTGCCCAAGATAACAGCAATGATCACTTCTTCATCTAGCACAACATACCCGCGAAAACCAGGTGATGCTGTCAGGTCGGATATGAAGCTTGACGCTATTGCGTACGTCCATTCGTCATTCCATGGCGCTGCATTAAAAACATCAATAAATAAGGCTACACCATTCTCAAAATCTTGTGGTTTGTAGACTCGCAGGTTCATCTTCTAAATCTCCCTAATTAAGTATTGTTGTTCTCATTTCCCCTATGCAAAATAGATAAAACCTCTTTCAAGTCGGAACATGCATAATCCGGGTGGTAGCCGTCAGGTTGCTGCTTGTTTAGTCGATTCAGCCAAATGGCCTGTATGCCAAGCTGCTGCGCGCCACTCACATCACTTACAATCGAATCTCCAATATGGATCACATCATGTGGCTGTAAGTTCGTCCGTCGCAGTGCTTCCTGGAATAATTCCGGTCTTGGCTTATAGGACCGTACATCTTCACTCGTTAATACCTCGTCCACTTCAATGCCATGATTACGGACCGCTTCAGCAATATCGGCAGAATCGATGTTGGACAAAATATAGATAGTTGTCCCCCGAATCTGCTCCAGGAATGACGGTGTATCTGAATAAAGCTTTGGTTTCCTCCAATGGTCAAATTGAACTTGTATCAGTTCCTCTGCCTCATCAGCAGATTGAAAATGCTCCAAGGTGTTCCTAAGCGATTCAATGCCAATCGATCTTTGTGTCTGAAAGGTGCCGCCATAACTGTTGCTGAAGATGACCGAGAAACTTTTCCACCAGTAGCTGCCTATCTCCCGCTGACTGCAAGAGATGGCGGCAGATTGTTGAATCTGTTCATAAATAGCAGGCAAAATATCATCGTCTTCATGAACTAGCGTCCCATAAAAGTCCAGAAACACGGCTTTGTATCTCACATTTCACGCATCCTTTCACTCTCCATTTATACTAAAGATCCCAGTAAACACATAACCCACCGGTGGCAGTTAACCATTGGTGGGTTATGAGACTTCAACTATAACATTCGGCTAAGCAGCATTCTGACCGCATAATAAATGAATGCGATAGCGAGAAATCCTGCGGCCATAAAGAGAACGGTTCTCCACCCAAATGAACTCTGTATGTAGCCGAAGGATACCTGTTGCTGCATATAATCAACGGATTCGTAGTTTTTTATAACGTCAGGTACATACTTCTTGGTCGCTGTATATCCTTGAATCATCCCTTGCACAACTTGCCATATGACACCGACTATCAGAATAAAGAATGAGATAATAAGTGATTCCACTGCCAATGATTTATTAATCATCATATATTCCTCCGTAGATTAACCTCCCGATTGCCGATTCTGATCGAGTTCAGCATCTTGCCCCCTATTGTACCATCATATTCCAGCGTAATGAACCATTTATTTTCGTTAATAGCTTAAATTGGATCACATCCGCAACTTTTCAAATATTAGCGGGTATACACCAAATGCAGGGGATTTTGATTCATTAAAGGAGAGTGACCATTATCAAAAAATTTCTATTGGGATTAATCTGCGGCATGGCGATACTCGTCTTCACAGCTGCCGCTGTATCGGAGGAGGTCAGAGCGAAGTTAACGCCCGTATATGTCAACTTTCATGTAGGAGGGGAAGGTCATACACTCGCTTCTGAAGACACCAAGATTCTGAATTACAAAGGTTCCCTGTATGTGCCGCTGCGTTCCTTCTCTAATGAATTGGGTGCTTCTGTCTACTATACGGCGCCAACCAGCAGCGACCGGGCACAGGTCAACATTTACTACGAAGATGATCGTGATCTAGCTCTGAAAGACAAGAATGGCTACGTTAGTCTGGGCAACCTGAACGTTCGTTTTGCCTTGGATGATGATATGCCTGAAATTAAAGGTACGGTCAAGATCGATAAAGTGATCCCTAAAGACCGTGATATCGTCCTATCCATTCTGGACAGCAAAGGCAACACGTTAGGCGTGAGCAGCGCCATCGAGCCTTATGATCCGTATCATGTGCCTATATCCCAGCTCCAGCAAGGGGATACCATCAATTTCAGAACATCCTTCCCTTATATGGCTACGCCAGATAAATATACATTGAAGGTGGATGTGGTGAAGAAGCCGGATTGGTCTTACAGTCAAGGGTATGTAGGTTCAGTAACAGGTGCAGGCGGATTCTATGGTTATCCGCTGAACCCTGCGCTTCATCATACGATTTATGAAAGCAAATTAGGTGGAACTACACCTATTGTTGTGAATGTCATTAATATTGGCCAAGAAGATTCTGTAATCTTAACCAAGCCGCTTACGCTCAGTGTTGAAATTTCAGATAGCAATGGCAAGCTTCTTCGCACACTTACGACTAAGCCATTTACTGGTGAAATTCTATGGAGATATGGTTCGATCCGAACAACGATTCCTTGGGACCAAAAGGACAGCTCTGGCAAGAAAGTAGCCAAAGGCGAATATCATGCTAAAATCGTAACGACGGATGCTGAAGGATACTACAAAAATAATCCGGACAAAATCATTAAATTTGATCTGCTTTATTCCATGCAAGCAGGCATACCGCTGCTGCTTGAATAGCAAAAAAGCTTCCCGCACCGTTATCGGTTGCTGGAAGCTTTTTTAGTAGGCCATGATAGCTCTGTTGCCCGATCTCTCCTGTGCACGGTTTCCCAATCAGCATCAACCCACCTCAGAGTGATTTCCTCTGCCAATAATAGATCGCCAGCTGCGTGCGGTCGCGCAGCTCCGGTATCTTACCTGCTCGAAGGGCGTGCTCCTACTTTAGTTTCTTCCGCTTCACTGTAATTTCGAATCGTTTCTTTGAGCGTCTCCCCTTTGCTCCCATCCCAAATGAAGCTCAATTCAAAGGTTCCTGGTTGAAAGAAAAGCGGGAACCTCCGCTGAAACCAATCCTGCATAGGCAGATTCATCGCAGCTTCCCGCTCCACCCATACCAGCTCGCCTTCGAAAGACATTACGGAATAGTTAAATACCATTGAACGAAGTCCTGTCGACGGATCACAAAATTCGTCTAGTCCTTTATATACAATATCTTTGACGATTAGGCCCGTTTCCTCGCGTACCTCACGTATGGCTCCATCAACTATGCTTTCGGGAAAATCCACTTTTCCCCCGGGAGCGATGTAACCTGGAAATCCCATATGATCGGGACGATTGATGAGCAATACTTTTGTACCGCTTTGAATCATGCACATCGTGTACAGTTTATGATGAATGGATACGGACAATTATTTCACTCCATTTCAAAGATTGAGAACTCGAATTATTTATGAAAAAAACTATACGCTTGCTCACTTATACTACATGTGATACTATTCGCATTTCATCTTTTATTTCAACTAATTGCTCTGCGCAAAACAAAAGAAGCGCCTGATTCAATTGTTTCACTTGAGCTTTGTGTTTTAGCTTAAGGCGAAGCACGGTATAAGAATGAATCTTGTGAACGAGTTGAATCGTTATTTTGTCACCGGCTAATACGACTTCATCGATATTGTCCGCTGGAAGGATCATTGACCCAAATTGCAGCTGGTCCTGGGCAACCACGAGTTTTACGATCTTCCTGACCTCAATAATATGCCACACCAGCGTAATGAACGATATAAGAAAAGTTAGTATCATGAGAGGGACTTTTAAATCAGATTGGATCAAAAAAGCCGTCCAAATAAACATCAGCAAGCTCACTTGCATGATAATGGTAAGCGTGAATGTCCTCCAAGTATGGAAATGAAGCATATCAAAACTGAGGTTTTTTGTTTTCAAGCTCATACGCTATCTCCTTCATAATGCTTGACCCAATATTTTACGAAAAACCCACCTATTCAGGTGGGCTCTTATATCCTTATGTTAGTGTACCATCATCTTCCATTATTGAGTATGCATTTATGGAGAGAGCGCTAGTTTTGATCCTTTTTCTCTACATGTATTTCGGCTTCTTTCCAATTTTCATCGATCGTCACGAACTTTTTTTTCATCACTTTACGAATATCCGGATAAAAGAAACTAATACCCACAATCAAAGCGATCCAGCTTAATACCAATGGACCGCTCCCCACATAACTTAACATGTCTGCGAATAGTTCACTGCTCCAAGAGCTCAAATTCGAGCCGTATATAGCAGCGGTTAGATAGCGAACGCTGTACAAGAAAGCAGCGATTACAATAAAGACAACGCCAACTGTTCTTCTATGCATATAATCCTCCTCTTACTCGACTTTACACGTCTACCGAGTCCTTACCGAAATAGTAACCTTTTAGATGACTATCAAAAAAATCCTTTAACTCGCTGTGCTCAATCGTATATTTTACCGGGTAGAACCTCGTATCTGTCCTCTCGATATAAATGCGGTCCTTATCATATTGCATTCGAATTGTCTTTCCTGATGTAACTGTAAGCTTAATAGCTGCATCGATCCTGGCCGTAAAGCCCGGTACCTCCCTAATCGTGGATTCCGGTATCGAATTCAGCCATTCAACAAGCTTTCCCACTTCTTCTTCACTAAGCTCTAACCGCTCAAAATGAATATTCGGTTTACCATCCGTATACACCGCTTTGCTCATTTGGACACTTTGGATATGATTTGCCGATATTCTTTGATAGATCGATTGATAATTATCGGATACGACAAGTATGCAGGACGCCATAAACCATACAAATACATAAATGAGTCTGCTGCTATAAGGGAGCTGCTTCACTAACATTCCCTCACCTGCTTTCCGTATAAAATAAATGGACCATTAATCAATGTCCGCTATTTTCCACACGGCACCTTTTTCTTTTTTCTTAAGCAATACATATAGATAATTAAATTCTTGACCGTCCTCTCTTGATTCGATGACGCCCGCTACAGCTTGAAATACATATTTTTGCTCTTGAATACTGATATCGCTACGCAATTCAATTTTCTCTATTTTATAAACAGGAAACCCGTTATAAGAGCTGCTCTCATATAATAATTTCAAATACTCTTCTTCATTTTCCTCCCACAAATACTTCAATCGAGCATTTATCACTTGCACGATGGCTAATTCATCGTCCGTATAGGCCGCCTCCTCCAAATAAATCGGACTTAAAGGCTTAGACGAAACAATAGGCTCCAATGTAGGCTCCGGAGTTGGGGTTGGTGAACTTGTAGGCGACGGGTTTAAGGTTGGATTATTGGATACCCCTTCAGCCAAACTGGAAGAAGGATTAGCTGCATCACTGGTTTTATTCAATGGCTGGCAAGCGGCTACAGCTACCAAGCAGCCAATGAGCGAAAGTTTCAATAAAAAAGGCTTCATACCAACACTCCTTGTACGGTCTGTTTTTATTTACTACCTACTAGACGTCAAGAAGCATCGGTTGGTTATCCAAAAATGATATTTTATTTCCATTTTTTATATTGTCCGTTTGCTTTGCTAATATAAAAATCGCTTCAGTTCTCTAATATCTGTAATCTCGCCAAGAGGGTCTACGCCTTGTTGAATCATTTTGACACGATCTCCTTTATACGCTACAAAAGGGATTCCAGCGGCAATTGATGCCTTGCCATCAATCCATGCGTCCCCTACCGAGATCCATTCCTGTGCGGATGTCTTCTTAAAATGCTGCAACACATATTGAAAACCATCAGGCGAAGGTTTAATCCGGTTCATCCTCTCCCTGCCGACTACGAGGTCAAAGAATCGAAGAATCTCATTATCTAGGAGCGCTGTTTCTGCTGCTTCCACTGCGTTATTCGTAACAACGGCCAAGTTATATACACCATGTAATTCATTCAAAAGCTCAACGACACCGCTCTCTAGCTTGGCTCCTCGCATTCCAGCCACTTCATACTTTTTCGCAATATCCCACATCTCAGAGATGTGTTCGGGACTCATACTTTGGGTGGAAAGTGCTTGTGTAATAATGGTTGATGTCGTATGTTGATCCAAATTCCAACCTGTAGGCAAGTATTGGCTTTCGACCAAATAGTAATAGGTATCCCGCTTCATGGCATGAAAATCAATACTGGATTGCAGCAGCGTATTATCCATATCGAAGACAATGCCTTTAATGATGGGGTTCGTTTTCTTCTTCATGATGTAATCTCCTTACAACATACTCGACATCCTTCACTAGCGCATAAAGCTTCGAATCATGATATTCGCCCTTGCAAAAAACATACTTGCGCATGATTCCTTCAAATTGCAGACCAGCCTTCTCCATCACACTTGAAGATTCGATGTTCTCCGTCAGGCAGCGGGCTTCAATACGTACAAGTCCCATTCTGGAATTCAATTAATTAAAATTAATCCGGTACTTCGATATATTCCGATACTCTCGACTTTAGCAACTCGATAAGTTCTTCATCCATGTAAGAATATTCATCCGGAATGTCAAGGCGAATGATTGATTTGTCTGCTATTTCATCACTAAATTTGGACTTAAGTCTTCTGCTATGTTTGGTTTCCATCACAAATATTAGATCGGCCCAACCGATATGACCAGCAGTTACCTTGATTCGGGCATTTTCTTCTGTTCCTGCGGATCTTACATCATACATCGGATATGCGCTGAAGATCTTCTCAGCTGTTAAGCTCCGCCATTTATTCCTGCTGCAAATGAATAATAATTTAATAGAAGCTGCCTCCTCTAAAACGACTATGAACGATTTTGTCTAGTTTTATGTACAGATAGATAGTGAAACACTTCGCCCCCTTTCTTACAGGACGTTCTTCATTAAGCAACGAACTACTCAGCAAGAAATTGTTCCAATTTGTTTTTGATCAAAGGCCATTCACTAGCAATTATGCTATAAATCACGTAATCCAAATTGTAATATTTCTTTCGAAGGGTCCCTTCTTTAGTTGCCCCTAATCGTTCAATTGCTCGCTGAGACCGTATATTATCGGTTGATGTGACGATCTCAACTCTGATCACCTTCAGCATTTCAAAAGCATATTGGAGCATCAAAAATTTGCATTCCGTATTGACCCTTGTTCTCCAAACGGCAGGAGAGTACCAGGTCGTTCCTATATTCAGATTCTGATGGCTTTCTGAGATGCGCAAAAACCTTGTAGAGCCTACAAACGCCTCCAGTTCCTTGTCATATATCGCAAAGGGGAACTGTTCTTTACGCTCTCTCATTTCCAAGCCTTGCTGTACGAATGCACTCATCCCTTCTACATTATCAATTCGATAAGGGAAATGAGCCCAAATCTCTGGGTCTCTTGAGCATGTGAAAAGCGGCATAATATGCTCTTCTTCTAGCGGGATGAGTCGAACGCGCTTTCCTTCCAATTCTGAAAAATCGTACAATGCCATCACCCTTGTCCTTAAATTGTTAAAAATTAGGTAAGATAGGTTCCTCAAAATGGATTTTCGCAAAAAGGTAACGTATAATAGTCTCTCAATGCTTAGTTGGCATTAAATTGAATTTGATGTCATGAAGGAGTTGTAATTCTATGTTACGAGTACAGAAAAAAGTGGAACGAACTGACACCAAGTTGGTTGGTTTTCAAGTTGTAGTATCTCTGAATCAAGATTTGGAGGAAGGCATTGTCGTCCAATTACGTGAATGGCTATTAGAAAAACGTCATCAAATTCCGAATCAGAAAAATGATGGTATGTATTTAGTTCAGATTTATCCGGATGAGCAATGGACCCCTGATGTTCCATTTACAAGTATGGTAGCAGTGGAAGTATACGAATTCGGGCAAAAATCGAAAGAGTTTGTAAACCATACGATTCCTGCTGGCTCATTTGTAAAAGTGACACACCGTGGAACGGAAGACGAAATAGGTCAAACCTATGATTGGATAAGCGAACAAGAACTCTGCATCAATCGGTGTTTCGATTTTGAGTACTGGGCTCCTAAGGCTTCCTTTGACCAGGAAGACAACACCATTGATATTTATTTACCGATAGAAAATAAATAGCGATTCGATACACGAAAACAAAAAAGAGGAGATCTAATGTCTCCTCCCACCATAATTCAAATATTATCCAGAATCAAGTCTATCATGAAGATTCTTTATCCGAATTCACTTATGAATAAATGTATTTTTAACACGAACTGATCTTATAAAATAGGGAATCCAAATCAGGCAAGTACCAGCCGATCTAATTATTTCCTTGATTGAACTGGCATCCTCCAAATCTCGTGCAAATGGAATTTGCATAAGTAGGATGTAATCAACTATGACAACTAGCAAGCTGATGCCAAAGTAAATGATCATCAACCGTGGCAAAATCGCTTTTTTGCTATAAAAACATACTAAAATGAAGATGCAAAAAGCAAAAAATAAAACATTGTAGATAATTTCAAACAGGATGAGCGGTTGCCACATCGGATGATAAATCAGTGAGCTTTTGTCCGCAAAAAGCTCCCATGTCCCGTCTCCAAAAATGCTGACCGTGCTCATCACTTGATAAACCAAGATAAGCATGGTGACATAGAGGCCAATTTGAACCAGTACCAGCCAGCCCCCTAACCCAGAGATTAACTGCGGGTAAGGCCGATTTTCTGGTATGGCCTGCGACTGCGTTTCCATCAATACACTTCCCTTTGTCAGATATAAGTTTGATATATTCCGGCTTCGCCAAGAAAGTCCTTCCGAGTCAATCCCATCTCACCAAAATATACCCTATAATTACTTATCGTCCCATCATGTGAAATAATTAAGAGCCGCTTCGTTCTTTCGCGGCACCAGCTAAAAGAGTCAGTAGCTATTTCTTTGAATAACTGATGACCCAACTTATTAATGCCTTCTCTACCTGGCACCCTTTCACAATTGAGCATAGAGATATCTGGATATAATTGCATGATCTCTTTAACAGAATAAGATATATCGCATAAATGACTAGGTGTGTCGTGCATTTGAGGGAACATACGGGGGCCTACTGCTGCTGAAATGATGAAATGATTGCTGCTTGATAGAATCTGATGGGATAATCGACAAGATGCTCACCGTGCCCATGGCTAATAAATACAATCTCCATCCTATTACCTCCGCATCTTTTTAGTTTCTCAACGTCAGCACATATATCACATCCCCAACGCTGGCTCCGATGATTTCATCACAGCCAGTAAGGACATAGTTGCTGATATGAATATCTTCCTCTACCGACTGTCTTATTTCCAAGCTGCGGCATGTTGTGCTGGCTGAATAATCCGCTCCATACTTATCTCTTGAATTATCGTATGAGTAACGAATATAATCGCCGCCTTCAAAAGCTAACTCTTGAACGATGGGGGCTCCCTCAACGGTATAATGAACGATTCCGATCTCATCACTCTTCTGTTGACTAATGGCTGTCATGAACTGGTCTATTCTTTTTGTATTTTTGGTGCCAAGAGCATCAACTAGGATCGTACTTTTACGCAGCTCATGGTAGGGATCTTTGGATGAAGAACAGCTCATTAGCAGAAGAGTAATGAAAATGAATATGAAAACGGTAGTTTTTTTCAAATGCATTTCCTCATTTCATTCGATCATGTACGTAGGTCTAACCATTCTCCTGCGCATTACGCATCCGAATCATAGAGAAAGCGATCGTCGATTCCAGTACCTTGTCTCTCATTGGTAATAAAGAAGGGATAACCCGAATCTCAATTCCTTCATTCAAAATGGCAGCGAACAGATTATCCACCCGCTCCACCGCAAATGGCACTACTTTTTGATTAGAGACATAATATCCCGCATTCACGTCCTGTTCTCTGAAACAATCCGACTCAAACGTATACCGATAAATACGTTCCGCACTCAGCCGCTCATACCATCTCGATTCAATCGCGACCATTCTGCGTGAAGTTGACATTCCGAAGAAATCCGCAATATCCCTTTCCGATGTTTCTTCATTTGTCCATAGACAAATCCGAGGACATTCTCTTGGAAAATAGTAGTGTGGAGCGTGGTATCCGTCAATCGCCCAAACCTGTGCTTCAGTCTGATTATAGATCGTCCTTGGCTCGAAATAAGGAATGTTCGAGTCCTCGCTAAAATGAAACAACTTCATCACTCAGTACCTCTCGCTTTAGTATAGTCTTAAGTACCTCTTACATGTGACCTTCAGATTCAAATCCTGATCCAACTCGTTACACGACTAGCAACGCATTGTTTTGGATAACAATCGCTTTTACCGAATCTCTAATCTTCAATGACATACTGTCCCCTCAGCACTTTCCTCTTTTTCACTACTATCCTTCAACTAACTTGTAATATCTAACATCACCTTTATCCGTGTCTGCAATTAAGATATCTCCACGCTCTTTCACACGATAAACTTTCGTCCCAACAGGTAATTTATTAGCAGCACCGTTTACAAACTTGGCTGCATCATCCGTTTGCAAAGTAATCTCTAGCAGCAATGCGTCCTTTGTTAGCTCTTCCTCATTCACCCAATCTATGCCTGAAAGAAGTACGATATCTTGAACCATCATAATGTTGGCATCTGGTCTTCCTTCTAACACCTCTTGAGGTGTTGGATTCCCCATATTGTATTGGGAAGAGCTCTTCTTCTCTTCCAGCTTTTCCGTGCTGGCATTGCATCCTGCTAGCACTAAAGCAGAACTTATTATTATCATTAAAACCCAAATTTTCATCTTCATTGCCCCTTTTCACGCAAATTTTCACAGATAATAGCCGTCACTCTCCGGCAATGCTTGATAAGCCTCTTTATTTCTAATCATCTCTATAATCGTATCCGTCAGTCGTTGAAACTCTCTATGAGATTTGGTTTCATTGAATTCGCCTTCCCAACGAATGTTCTGCTCTTTGCCATCTACAAAGATTTGAAAAGTGTAGCCAGAAGACGGTTTAATGTTCATTCCTTCAAGTTCATTCGGATAATCAAATAACCCGATTTCTTGCATTAACGCATACACTTGCTTCTTTTCATTATCGGATAAGTGCAGTTTAGTCGAGCTGGTGCCGTTCTTCACAAGATCTTTGGTATATGTCCCTTGAACCGTATCCAATACGTTTTTGTTCATCACGCCATATGAGAACACAAAATCAAATGCAACCGGCTTTTCCTCCTGTTCGGGACCGACCGCAGCACAACCAATTAGTGCTAGCAACAGTAGACCTGCAAGAAATTTCATTACTCACTAACCCCCTATGTACTTGGCTTCATTCATTTCAATGCCCCACACGATGAGCAGCTTCATGCAAATTGCTCGTCACCAAAAACAAAATAAGAAATACGGCCATTACTACAATTATCCATCCCAACCATAAGAGCATATTGCTACTTTCTTTTCGCACCATTCGAGACCGTCCAACAAATGAAAATCCCATGATTAGCAAAATAGCTACAACAATCATTGTCAGTCCACTTTTTGCAGCACCTATTCTCTAGACGATATGGTTAAAGGAAAAGTTGTTATGATTTCCAAAATCACACAAAAAACAGCGTCTCTAAATTAAGAGCACGCTGTTCCATCAGGGTAGTTTTGCAAATGAGTACAGTTACGATGTCTCTAGAATCTGGTTATACAGTTCGCGTAAAACATTGTTTGATGTTGGCTGCTGGCACCATTGACTCATACTGATAAAATCCGTGTTATCAGATATTTGATCGATCCCGCCTATTAGGCGTTTTTGGGATAGCTTTCGTATCATGGGATCTGTGATTTGACTAACGATTGTATTTGCAATAGCAGAGCCATGGATCACGTTATAAGGCCGTTCGTAAAAGGGAGTGACCTGTTCGGATACCATTTCGGAAATGCCTAGGCGATTATGCATGCGCGCTATGATTTCATATGCTTTACATAAAGAGCGTTCTCGCTCTCTCCATGTCATAGATGATTGAATGGCATGCAAAACATCAAGCAACTCATCTGCACAATCTAACGTTTTGAATGCAGTGCCGAACCATTTGGGATAGGGTGCGTATCGACGTTCCATTAAGAAACATAAGTTCATGATATCTCTTACCAATCTTGAACCAATGACAGATGATCCAAGCTCATCCCCTACATATCCAGCTCTTAGTACCAAATGCTCTTCTTGACCGATCCTATGCCAAACAGAAGCCATCATATATAACCATACATCGTGAGGATAGTACTTTAATTCCGTGCGAATCCCGGTAAGCTGCCCTGTATCGTCGCGAAAGACTTCGCCGCCAACAAATTCAGCCAAAACCTGCGATGGAAACGTCAACCAGTCTAATTCTTCAATCTTCTTCTCCATATCTATTGCAAGCTTTGATTGAAGAAACTGAGCTAGTGAAGTGAATACTGTTTGATTCAAGTCAACATGAAATCCGTAAAACGGTTGAGGGCAATTGGTAATTAGAGCTTTTCGGATATCATTTGCCGAATCCATATCCTTTGCCTGAAGAAACAATACCACTCTTGGTCCCCAGTCATGATCCATTGACATTTCGGTATCAAAGCCGAGTACTTCACTTCCTGGACCAATTAATGACGATGAGTATAGTAGACTTGGGAAATGGCTAGCAAGCAATGGTTCAATAAATTCAAAATGAAATCTTTTGCATAATTCTATTCCCCGCATAAAAGCCATGTTATTCCCTCTTTCTATCTTCCTCATTTCCTGAACCTATTTTATCCTCTCAGATTAGCTAGCTTGTATCATTTGTTAGTACAACCTTTTCTCATAACTCTCTTTCAGCCCATCCCTAATCTTCTCTACCGTAAATGGCTCCGAATTTACATGTGCAGATATCATATGCGGTATGGAGGGCAGTCGATTTTGATCTGACCAAGACTCCTTATTCCACGCACCAGAGCGTTTAAAGGACTTGGCGCAATGGATAAAGGCTTCATCGACCCGAACGCCTATGCCGAGAAGCGGTTTCTTATCGTTTGCTTTCATCTGTTCCAATAGCTCATCATCCTTAATTACATAAGCTTCCCCATTCACTCTAAGCGTTTCTTCAAGTCCGGGTATGAGAAAAATCAACCCTACTCTAGGATTGGAGAGAATGTTTCGAAGCGAGTCGATCCGACGGTTGCCCGGTCGCTCAGGGATAACCATATGACAGTTGTCGAGTATGTACACAAAACCGGCCGCATCTCCACGTGGAGATACATCGCAATTGCCCTGTGCATCAGAAGTAGCCATGAATAAGAGTGGAGACATCGCGATAAAATCTCGGCAGTGACTATCCAGTTCATGGATCGTTTTCCTCTGCACCACTTCACTAGGAAGACCGATGATTTCTCTAATCTCGTCTTCTGTTGCAAGAATCTGCTTGAATGGATTCATTCCTTCACATCCTTTCTAATTCGTTATCCCTGATAGAAATGCAACAACAGCCAAAAGTGCAAACGAGAATAAAATATACTTTAATATTCTGAATTTGATTTCCAAGACATTACGAACACGTTCTACCTTTGTATAGTAAATAACATTGCCCAAAACTAACGCTACCATAAATGCAGCTATGGCAAATAGCATAGGCTCTTCTTTTATTGACGCATGCAATGGAAATATGGTTATCCCACAAAAGACAGTAAAAACGATTAGAATATATATCAGTCTATCCTGAATTACAAATCGAGAGCGGTTGCGAACCCCTTCAATGAAGCTCCAGATAGACATGATTAAAAACAAACATAAAATGATTGCTGGAAATAGAATCTTCATACCGTCCCTTCCAATGAATCCATTGTCACATACCTTACTCCACCATTACCCAAAGCTCTAAGATATATTTAGAATGGGGCAAGTACACGGCTTTGATCGTACGATAAACCTCATGATCGCCGATTGGATAAACATTTTTTAGCCGAATTGCAGTCAGACCTTTATCTTTAATAATAAGGTTTTGCCACAAGAATATACCCTTTGTAGAAATGACAGTGGAATCAATCTGCTTTCCCGTAGCAACCTTAAACTCATTGCGTAGATAAGGACCAATGTCCAACACTACGGGTGAGAAAACAGCAGCAAAAAAAACAATGAGCCCTGTTCCGGCTATACCTACTGTTGTTCTAGCCCAAACTCTTTTAAATCGATTAGGTATTTGATCCGAATCCGATGTAATCATTAAAAGGATTAAATATATACCCATTAACAAGAAGTATATTGAAAATATAACCCAGAACAAAAAGTGTTGTAGCAAGAACATACTGATAATAAAAGGGGACATAAATACACTTGCAAAGATGTTGCTTCTTAGAAGTTTGCTCATTGAATATGTCTCCTTCAGATATTGAGACGCAACAAACGGAATGTCCCTATCTAAAGCTATTTAAAATCCCATTGTAGTAATCCGTATCGTAGCATACAGACAGGTCATTTTCCTGGAGCAACACGTTTAATTGTTCCAAGTTCTGAATCAACGCATTGGCAGCATTCATCATAGTGGTTCGGCTGAAGGAAAAAGAATGAGGTAAAGACGATATTCCCCCCTCAAAAGGATTCTGATCCATCGACCATTTAATGAACTGCTTGTTGTGCAGGACATCTACGTAGAATCCTCCGCAGCCGAAAATCCCGCACAATTGTGGAATCAATTACAGTTGCCAAGATGCGCTTGTATTGGGAAATGCTTTTATATTCTTTCCTTTGCTCAATCCGAACTTTAAATGACAGTCTATCTTCATTAATCATTTCTACATTTCCTCTGTGTCCAAACTTTCCTTCAGTCTGCGGGAAATCTCCATCGCTGCTTTTAAAGTTGGAAGTGTGGCTGGTTTAATACTTATGTATTGTTCAAACAGTTCTTGCATAAAAATGGCAAGCTCGAACTCTGTCATGAATTCAATCTGCTGCTCCCAAATACCCCTTATTTCCGGGTTATATTCACCTAACGGCGCCCCGCCGTCAAGCAGTCTAATAGGGTCCCAATTATTAATTACTTCTGTTACGATTTGCAGTTTCGTTTGGACTGCCATCGGAACCTCCTGCTAACGATTAGCGATGCTTGCGTTTTATAGATCAATCAAGCTTTCATAACATTTTTCAATAATAAGGATGCCTGGCTCAATTGTTGAAATATATAGTTGGAGTGTTCTAGTTGAACTTTAATCTTGTCAAAAGCAGCCACATCTACAATACAAAATGGATCAATTGCCGGAATGAGTCCTTGAATGATTTGAATCTGCGATTTAGGCGCATCAAGCTCCTGATAAGTTTGAATGACACGTTATCTATTTTGCATTTCTTATTTCCTCAGTTCAACTATCTATCAACCTACTGCGAAAAATTACGTCGATTGCAGTGCTTCAACACGCTGATAGATTAGAGTCATTTGATCATCTATTTGAATATCATTATGGAAATGACCAAAGTACCAATGCTTGAATCTTAATCTCACTTTTATATTTTCTAAGTAGTTGATCAGTGGATCC
Organism: Paenibacillus sp. J31R120; assembly: GCF_056269225.1. Classification (NCBI taxonomy): domain Bacteria; kingdom Bacillati; phylum Bacillota; class Bacilli; order Caryophanales; family Paenibacillaceae; genus Paenibacillus; species Paenibacillus sp. J31R120. The sequence goes on from NZ_JBWDNN010000003.1 coordinate 148,563, forward strand.
TGTTCCACTGTAGTATTTATGCATTGCCTTAACACTTCAAGGGTTGAAGTTGGACATGTGTGTGTTATAACGTAATCAACGGTCCAATCATGCTGAAGCAAACTTTGTATTCCTTCCGAATATTCTTCTTGATTTGGCATTTCCCGCGCCCACCAATTAAAGTTTTCTTTCCTAAATTCCTTATCATGCGAGGCAGCTCCGCCAAATGTAAAAATTATAGTTCCATCAATATCATACACTTGCCCTCTCATTAAATGTAGAATACTATCGGTAATCTTATGAACCTTACCGCCATTCCAATTTTCAACAGGATACTGTTCGAGCAAACTAAAGTTTTCGTGATTTCCATCTATAAATAGTGTCGTGAAGTTCTTCTTTCCTAGCCATTTCCGCCAGTATAATTCATCATTTTTATTATCCCATACAAGTCCAAAATCACCTGTCACTATAACATAATCTTGTTTGGACAAAAGGGTGTTTTGCGCAAAACATCTTGAGTTCAGCTTACTGATATCGGTGTAACCGTGCAAATCCCCTGTCACAAAGATCATGAACACCACGTCCTTTTATATCAGATAATAAAGCAACTGCACTTATCTCAATAAACTTAATGATTCAAAAAAATCCTCATATGAATTCAAATAATAATCAGCGCCAGGTGTAGGATTCTGGAATAAACACGTTTTGATCCCTAACGCTTTGGCTGGCAAGATGTCAATTTCACGATCGCCAATAACAAGATCTAGCCCGTACCTTCTATGTAACACTTCATAAGAAGCAGGATCAGGCTTTCGGGGATACCCATCATCACTTGAAATGATATCTTGAAACAACGACTCCATCCCATAGTATCTTAGCGTGGAGTTGACTTCTTTCCGTGTATTATGTGTCATCATTACATTTGTCTCGGCGAATAATAAAACTTGTTCTACATAAGGGAATCGCGGCGTCATACTGGGATGTAATTGATTTGCTCTATCCACAAATAAATGAATCTGGTCATCCGTTAATCCGAAATGTTTTATCGCGTGTGTAATCGATATCTTAAGCTGCTTCAGAATTTCCTGCTCACTCGCAATGTCCCCAACAATATTCTTGAAAATACTCGAGTACGCCGGATATGTATCAAATAGAGTGCCGTCAAAGTCCCATAAGATCCGCAATTAGTTTTTCACCTCAACTATGAGTTTCCCTTATACTTCCGGTACATCTTCTCCGTCCAGCTCCACGTCCATAATCCGAAAACGAGTCCGCCTAATGAAAAAATCACCAGCGATATTATTAATGTCTGATAAAAATCCTGATTGAAAACAAACTCCTTGTGATTGATATAAGTCGAGATTGCAGAGAATAATAGTCCGGTCGGAATTCCCCAACCTATTACTCCGTTCCAAAGCACGTAGTTTTTCTTGCCTTTGGCTCGTGTTAGCTCCCATTTATCCCATTTGGATTTCATTAGGAACACCTTCCTTCATCGTTGATTTAAGTACGCTGTCAGCTTTGCCAATATTCACATCGCGTTTGTGCAACTTAATAATTTTTCAGGCCTTCCCATTTGCAATAGCGATTAAACTATATAAATAATTAATGACATTAAAGAACAAGCCTACTATTGCAATGACGAGAGATAAACAAAACTCTGCATAAATAATATCATTTGCCACAATATACAATGAAAAGTTCTCAAAAGAAGCATCTGATATAACTTGTCCCTGTTCCTTTATGATGAGGAGATTGTTTCTTATAGCTCGTACAAATTGAAAGCAACTGCTTACGATACAAAGTAAGGTAACAAAATTTAAACCTGTTAATAATGATATACGATTTATCTTTTTACTCATCTTATCACCTGTATTCAAGCCTTTTATCGTAACACCCATTCGTTTCTAACTATATTATACGAATAGCCTATTCATTTGGAAACAAAAACCACTACTATGATTTATAAATTCAAAGAATCATCTCGTAGTTTAAATATTGAATTAAAGATGAAGCATCGCAATTCAGAAGAAATGTGTATGCAACGATCAGGGTATACTAGCGTTATAACATTAGTAGAGGAGTTGTTGATTATGTCGATTAAGCTTACACCTTATCTGGTTATGGAGGGCAATGCAAAGGATGCGATCGCATTTTACCAAGAAGTGTTAGGCGCTGAGGTACTGATGCAGCAAGCATTCGGCGATATGCCGGCCAATCCAGAATACCCGCTACCGGAATCCGTGGCAGATAAGATTGCCCATGCTCATCTGAAGATAGGCGAATCGGAACTTATGCTCTACGATACGTTCCCTGGATCACCTTATGCACGCGGCAACAATATTACTGTCTGTGTCACGCTGCCGAATGCAGAACGGGCAACAGAAGTATTCGAAAAACTTTCCATAGGCGGACATATCGTAAATCCGCTACAAGCTACGTTTTTTAGTCCATCCTTTGGCACCGTTACGGATGCATTCGGTATTACATTCACTGTGACTACGGAAGCAGCTCAATAATTCCGCTTAACTGAAAACAAACAATAGCCCCCCTTCTTCGAATCGTTCAAACAACCCCTTCCCCTTAACAAAAAAGAGGCCCTATTCGCAATCAATTGCGCAATAGAGCCTCTCCTCTGATTCATCTATTAAAATACTTTGGTGGTCCAGCTCTCGCAATTCCATGTCTCGGTCACGACATCACGGTAGAACTCCGGTTCGTGAGAGATTAGCAGGATGCTCCCCTTGTATGCTTTAAGCGCACGCTTCAGCTCTTCCTTCGCATCCACGTCCAAGTGATTTGTCGGCTCGTCAAGCACTAGCAAGTTCGTATCGCGGTTGATCAGCTTGCACAGGCGTACCTTTGCCTTCTCGCCGCCGCTCAGCACTGTTATTTTACTTTCGATATGCTTAGTCGTCAGACCGCACTTCGCAAGTGCAGCACGAACTTCGAATTGAGTATAGGAAGGGAATTCATTCCAGATCTCTTCGATACATGTGTTGTAATTGGCGTCCTTCGCCTCTTGCACAAAGTAGCCGATTTCGAGGTTGTCGCCTAGCTCCACCGAGCCGGATACCGCTGGAATTTCACCCAGTATGCTGCGCAGCAAGGTTGTTTTACCAATACCGTTCGCTCCGACCAAGGCGATCTTCTGCCCGCGCTCCATACGCAGATCAAGCGGACGAGACAGCGGCTCGGAGTATCCGATTACCAGATCCTTCGCCTCGAAGATGACACGGCCAGCCGTTCTGCCTTCTCTGAAGTTGAACTGCGGCTTCGGCTTCTCCTTTGCAAGCTCGATAACATCCATCTTATCAAGCTTCTTCTGTCTGGACATCGCCATGTTGCGGGTAGCAACGCTGGCTTTGTTGCGGGCGACAAAGTCCTTCAAATCCGCAATTTCTTGCTGCTGGCGTTTGAAAGCGGACTCCAATTGCTGCTTCTTCATATCGTATACTTGCTGGAAATGATCGTAGTCGCCGACATAACGGTTCAGCTCCTGATTCTCCATATGGTAGATCAGGTTGATTACGCTGTTCAGGAATGGAATATCATGCGAGATCAGAATAAATGCATTTTCATATTCCTGCAGGTAACGCTTCAGCCATTCGATATGAACCTCATCCAAGTAGTTGGTAGGCTCGTCAAGAAGCAGAATATCCGGTTTCTCCAAGAGCAGCTTCGCCAGAAGCACCTTTGTGCGCTGGCCGCCGCTAAGATCATTGACATCCTTATCGAGACCGATATCCGTAAGACCAAGACCGCGAGCTGTCTCATCAATCTTGGCATCGATCATATAGAAATCCTGATTCGTCAGCGTATCCTGAATCGTACCGACATCCTCCAACAAGCGCTCCAGCTCTTCAGGCGATACTTCGCCCATCTTGCCGTACATGTCGTTCATCTCCTGCTCCATGTCGAACAGGTATTGGAACGCGCCCTTCAGCACGTCGCGCATCGTCATGCCTTTGGACAGCACCGCATGCTGATCCAGATAGCCGACGCGCATCCGCTTCGACCATTCCACCTTGCCGTCATCCGGCTGCAGCTTGCCTGTAATAATATTCATGAAGGTCGATTTGCCTTCACCGTTGGCGCCAATAAGACCAATGTGCTCGCCTTTCAACAAGCGGAATGACACGTCGTTGAAGATGGCGCGATCTCCAAAGCCGTGGCTCAATCGTTCTACATTCAATATGCTCATGAATTAACACCTTTTCTGTTAGACTTCATACTCGCTATATTATAAGCGTTACAGGGTGCTTAACTCAATAACGAAATTGCCGATTTCCGTCGAAAATGGCCTCTAAACCCGGTATTCCTCCCTATTCTGCACCCGTGCCAGGAAGTGATTCATCAAAACAGGCAAAGAAATGAGAATCGGCGGATCATCCAGCGCAGGCGGATGCAGCGTAACATGCAGGGGGGCTGGGTCGGTGCCAGGACTGACCACGACAGCTTCCCTAGACCGCGTGCGAAGCGTCGACTGAGGCAGCAGCATATCGATTGCCCCTGTGCCCCATGAGATGGTTGTTGCCAATAAATAATAGATGCCTGGTTCGACATTGGGAAACTCGAATTCGCCGAGCGAGCCGAGTAATGTACCATGTAGTGGGAAGCCTTCCGGTATGGGCTTCGGGAATAGTCCGATCAGCACCACGCCTGAGAATGGATGCTCGGAGCTAATCATTCCTCTCACTGTAGTATGTCTCGGCTTGCAAAATAACGGCGTGTGCCAATCGCGCAATTGCTCCAGCGACTGCAGATGCTTGCTAGCGTCATTGGCTGTGTTGCGGAATTGTGCAGGAGTCATGCCTACCCGTTCCGTGAACCGCGTGGTGAAGGTGCCAAGACTTTGCTGGCCGATCTCCAGACTAATATCCCTGATGCTCAGGTTGGTCTGAAGCAGGAGGTCCTTTGCCCTCTGCAAGCGTATGGACGATACATAATACATGGGAGAGATGCCCATTCGTTCCTTGAATAGTCGGGTGAAATGATAAGGGCTGTAAGAGACATGACTTGCGAGACGCGCAAGCGGCAGCGGATCGTAGATATGCTGATGGATATAAGCAATGACTTCATCGATTTCGGTGGTCGTTGTGGTCAAGTCATACACCGTCCTACCATGGTCTAAAGCAAGACGTTCCTGTCGCCTTGATTCTTCCATAGTTTAACATCATTCAGCGATGCGATCAAGTGTTCCCTTTTTCAAATTATTACCCTGTAAAAAAAGCCCTCATCCCCTCCCCGGCCTTTACCGAAGAGAAAAATGAGGGCTTCTTTTAATATTGCTTATGCATTAGCCGGGCTTTTCAGATGCACGTCCGTTTCCTTTTCTTTCTCTTTCACTTCCGGCATCTCATTAGATGTGCGGAGCGGAATTTCTCTCAAGAAGAACGAAAGCACGAGCGCCACAGCAACAAGCGCTGTACCAGCCAGGAAGACCGTTGTCAGCGACGAGCTTAATGCATCGCGCAGCGTCTCAATCAGCTGAGAGATAATCGGCTGAACATCGGCAGGCAATGTGGATTGAAGCTCATGCAGCTTCGGCTGATCCAAAAGCATCTCCGGATTGTGGAACATCTCCAATTGCTTGGCAAGCGCCGGATCGATGTTCTCAAACTTGAACCCTTCAGCCGAGGCCGATTCCTTCGTCATGTTGCGAACCAGGCTGGATTGCATGATCGTACCCATCACCGCAATACCGATCGTACCGCCCAAGTTACGGAACAGCTGGGACGAAGCAGTTGCTACGCCTAGCTCAGTAGGCTTGACCGCATTTTGCACCGTTAGCGAGAAGACTGGCATACCTACACCAAGACCAACACCGAATACGATCATCGCGACAACCGCGAGCCATACGCTGTTCATGAATGCCATGATGAGCATGCCTGCGATCATAATCGGCAGGCCGAGTATTGCATAACGCTTGTATTTGCCGGTTTTCGTAATTTGACGACCGATAATCGTACTCATTATAACCATGGCGATAGACATCGGCATGGTGACATAACCGGAGTAAGTCGGCGAAATGCCTTCAACACCCTGTACGAAGAACGGCAGGTAGATAAGCGCGCCCATCATGCCGGCGTTCATCAGAAAACCGATGACATTGGAGATCGTTACAATGTCGTTGCGGAACAGATGAAGCGGCAGAACCGGGCTTTTCGCTTTCCATTCCACGAAGATAAAGATCGCCAGGCAGACAGCAGCCCCGATGAACAAGCTGAGGATTTGCCATGAGCCCCAATCATACTTCGAGCCTGCCCACGAGAAGCCAAGCAGAACGCCAATAATCGTCAAGCTCAGGAAGAGCGAGCCCACATAGTCGATTTTCTCCGATTTGTTCGTCTCGACCTTAGGGAAGAGGAACAGAATCATGAAGAATGCGACAAAACCGAGCGGCAGGAAGATCCAGAACAGCCATTTCCATGCGAAGTTATCGACCAGCCAGCCGCCAAGCGTCGGACCAATGACACTGGAGAAGCCGAAGACGGCCATCATGACGCCTGTCCACTTGCCCCGCTCCCGCGGCGAGAACAAATCGCCGACTGCTGTGAAGACGGATGCCATAATAATACCGGCGCCGACGCCTTGAATACCGCGATAAATAATCAACTGAAAAATATCCTTTGAAAAACCGGTTAAAAATGCGCCAATCATAAAGATGACAATACCCGCCAATATGAACGGCTTCCGTCCGTAGATATCGGACAGCTTGCCGACCAGAACGGTAGCGAGCGTCGAAGTCAGCATATAGATCGTGATGACCCAGCTGTAATATTCCATACCGCTCAAAACCGCAATGATGCGCGGCATCGCCGTACTGACGATCGTTTGGTTAATCGCGGAAAAGAACATTGCCATAATAATGGCCATCATGATGGTAATTTTGCGCTTGTGGGACAAATGTTCCATTGGTTCCTGTTCCTTCTTTCTCTTTGTATGAGTTAAACATAATTTCGTTAGCGGTTATGCCGCCCATGACATTTGGAGTTCGCTTGTGCGATCAGCACCATCTTCTCCAGCACTTCTGTAGCCCTATGGACATCATCGGGGTCCAGCTTTTCAATGTAAGCTCCGACAATTTCTTCACGCATCGCTTGTGCTTTCTCCAAAATTTCAATGCCGGTTGGCGTAAGCTCGACCAGTATGACTCTGCGGTCATCCGTATCATGCGTTCGCACCACATAATCCGATTTTACCAATCGATCAATCATTACCGTTACCGCGCTTGGCTTCACATCCAGCTTCTCCGCAAGCTCCGTCAACCGGCATCTCTCACTCTGACGGATGTAATGAAGCATATACATCTGCGTTCCCGTTACTTGGGAATCGAGCCGATCTACGATTTCTGAAGCGAAGAGCCGGTTAAGCTGCGTAACCGAACGCTGAAAACGACTGACGAGCGTTGGCATAGAGACACCTCCTTCTATATTTGCTTAGCACTAAACACTTTAGATCTATAAACTTTAGATCTATATATTTAAACTATTTAAATAATAGTCGCCTTCCTTCCCTCTGTCAAGCGCCCAATTCAAGGATATGATTCGAAGTCGCCAAGTAAGCGAATTCATGAGCAAGCTGCGATTTGAACGAAATTCCATAAGAAAAGGATACCCTCCATATTGGAAGATATCCTTACTCAGACTCTTATTTTTCAAGCAGCTTTGCCCAGAATCCGCCGCGAAAGTGCCTCGGTTCATGCGAAATCACAAATGCTTTTGGCGCCACCGCCGATATGGAATCCAGCAGTTTTTTCTCTGCGCTGCGTTTTACCAGCACTTGCATGACAAGTCTGGGACCGCTTCGCCCTTCACCTTGCCATACCGTTACCCCGTAGCCGTTCGCCCGGAGCTGATCCGGTAAACTGGTGTTGACTGTATCAGCAATGACTTGTACGACAGAATAACCTAGCGCGAGCGCTTCTTCAATCCGGCTGCCGAGATAGACGCCCAGTCCGAAGCCGATGCAGTACGCCGCCATGTAAATCGGCGTGGACAAGTTGTTCAGTACGAGCTGCAGACCGACGAGATAGACGAACACTTCCACAGTCGAGAGAAGCGCGGCCGCCGTTCGTTTCCCTTTGATGACCAATATGAGCCGCAAGGTGAACATCGAGACATACGTTATATTAATGCCCAGTATGAGGGCGACAATCCAGACCGGATTCGTCACTAGATTCTCGTCGCGATATATTCAGGTCTTGGTTTTTGTCCCGAATACGGCTGAACCAGCCGGTTGTCTACGCTGTTATAGACCATAAAGACATTGCTGCGGGGGAACGGAGAGATGTTGCTGCTGGAGCCATGCATCAGATTGCAATCGAACAACAAAACGGAGCCCGCTTTGCCGACCGGCATATGAATCCCCTTCTCTTCCGCCATGGAATGGAGACTCTCATGATCGGGAACACCATACTCCTGCTTGCGCAGTGATTCCTTGAAGTGATTGTCTGGCGTCTTGCCAACGCATGAGATGAACGTCTTGTGAGATCCGGGTATCACCATAAGCGGACCATTATACGCGTAATTGTCGCTGAGCGCGATCGAGCAGCTGAGCGCGCGCATGCCCGGCATTCCGTCTTCCACATGCCATGTCTCAAAGTCCGAATGCCAATAAAATTCTTTTCCCGTAAATCCAGGCTTAAAATTAATCCGCGATTGATGGATGTATGTATCTGAGCCTAACAAATAGGAAGTGATTGCCTGCAGCTTCGGATGCCTCGATAACGCCTGGAAGAGGTCGTTATGCTGATGAACCGCAAATACCGATCTCACCTCGCTGCTTGCCGGCTCGCGAATGACATGAGCATCTTCCCCGTCGCGGTAAACCTGCTGCAGCCGGCTCAGCTCATTTTTCCAGAGCTCCAGCTCCTTGTCCGAAAAGAATTGCTCCAGAAATAAATAGCCGTTCCTTTCATAGAAGGAAGATTGCTCTTCCGTAAGAGGACTATCAGGTGTCCATTCACTATAGACGACAGGGTCCTTACGTTCCTGCATGGAAGGGACATCCGCTACCCGCGAGGGGTAGCAGTCGGTTGCAATCGTACTCGTCCTGTTGCTGTTCATTCGCTTCATCTCCTTTATTTTCAATCCTTAATGAGGTTAAATAGATCATTCCTATCGTTCTTATCGCTGCACTTCGCTCTCTTCTTCCATTAGTGGATACACGCCGTCTTGATCATGAACCTCAGCACCGGTGAGCGGCGGGTTGAACACACAGACCATGCGGAGCTGGCTTCGCGCGCGCAGAAGATGCTTCTCATGGCCGTCCAGCGCATACAGCATGCCGGGCGAGATCGGATACGTCTCCCCGCCGACGACTTGTATTTCACCCTCGCCTTCCACGCAATACACAGCTTCCACATGATTCCGGTACCAGATTAGGGTCTCGGTCCCGGCCTTGATAACCGTATCGTGCATGGAGAAGCCCATCCCGTCCTTCCTCAGCAGCAAGCGTCTGGAATTCCATGTAGGCGTATCGATATCGTGAGAAGTGCCTTTGATATCCTCCAGATGTTTCACGATCATAATGGATCACCCTTCCTTTCAATCTTTAGCTTTTCCCTTGCAATGCCGCTTTCGGCTTCATGCTGGCATACAGATTGGACAAGGCCTCCTCAATCTGCTGGAGCCCCTTCTGCAACACCCCGGCTTCAATGGTAAGCGGCGGCATCAGCTTCGCAACCTCATCGCGTGGGCCCGATGTCTCCATAATGACGCCTCGCTCGAAGCTAAGCTTGCATAATCGGGAAGCGTCTTCCGGCTGATGGAAGACAAGACCTTGTATCATTCCTTTGCCTCTGACTTCGGCAATTTTATCGCTATATCTTGAAGCCATCCGTCCCAGGAACTCGGCGATGACATCACTTCGATTACGGATTTGGTTCGCTAGACGGTCGTCCTCCCAATAACGAAGCGCCTCGGAGGCGGCAATGAAAGCCAAATTATTGCCCCGGAACGTGCCGTTATGCTCACCCGGCTGCCAGATATCATGTTCGGGCTTGATCAATGTGAGAGCCATTGGCAATCCGTAGCCGCCAATTGACTTGGACAAGCATACAATATCCGGCTTTATACCTGCGGACTCAAAGCTGAAGAAGGTTCCTGTTCGCCCGCAGCCCATCTGCACGTCATCGATGATAAGCAAAATGCCATGCTCACGGCATATTCGCTCAAGGCTCCGCAGCCACTTGCCGCTTGCAGCAGTCAAGCCGCCTTCGCCTTGCAGCGTCTCCACAATGACAGCTGCAGGCAAGTCAAGTCCGCTGCCGGGATCTTGGAGCAGCTTCTCCAGCAGAGCTGTTGTATCGACGAGCGGCCCCAGATATCCGTCATAAGGCAGGAAGGTCGTACCCTGCAACGGCACTCCGGCTCCTTTGCGCTTGAAGGCGTTGCCAGTCGCGGCCAAGGAGCCAAGCGACATGCCATGGAACGCATTTGTGAAGCAGATGATGTTGGTTCTCCCCGTCACCTTGCGGGCGAGCTTGAAGGCGCTCTCGACCGAATTTGTGCCGGTAGGACCTGGGAACATCACCTTATAGGATAGTCCCCGCCGCTTCAGAATCGTCTCCTGGAATCGGAGCAGGAAGGCTTCCTTTGCATCCGTCGCCATATCCAGACTGTGCGTGATGCCGTCCTCCAGCAAATAATCGATCAGCTTCGTGCGGATATGCGGATTGTTATGTCCATAATTCAACGCGCCTGCACCTGCAAAAAAATCGATATACTCCCTCTCGTCGCGATCCTGCAGCAGCGCATTGCTGCCTTTTACGAATACCGTCTCGAAGCTCCTGCAATAGCTTCTTACTTCAGATTCCAGACTTTCGAATACATTCAGCGGTCGCCTGCTCGGCGCCGCCTTGCTGCTCCATTCAGTCATTGTCATCCTCCTTTATGGTGAACATAAGAGATGGTTATTTTCCTTCAGAGAAAGGACCTATCCGAAACAACAGCTCCGTCTCGTGGCTCTCTGGGAACATCGATGCCTCATACAACTCCGATATCTTGCACCCGCTTCCCAGCTCGCGCGCCATAGCCACGAACAAGCTTCGAGACGCTATATTCCCTGGACTAATGGTCGCTTCGAGATACCGGATGCCGGTATTGCTCTGTCGCGAGAGGACTTGCTTCAAAAGCTCGCCTCCGATACCATTGCCTCGAAGCACTGGCTCTACAGCAATCTGCCAGACGAACAGCGTTCCCGGTTCCTCGGGCTTGCGGAATGCGGAGAGGAAAGCGCTCAGCCGGCCATCCCGTTCGGCAATACAGCATGTCTCGCTGAACATGTCGCCTAACATCAAGTAGCAATAGGCGGAATTGACATCCAGACCGCCTGCCCGTTTAATCAGCCTCCAGATGTCTTGACCGTCCCCAGCGACTGGCTTGCGGTAGACAATTGTTGATGGATTCCGTATTCCCAACCTGTTCACCTCCTATAGCCGGTTTAGAAATGTGCGAAGACGCTCGCTTTGGGGGTGATTGAAGATCTCATTAGGCGTACCTTCCTCCACGATAAGCCCCTCTGCCCCGAAGATAACCCGGTCGGCGACTTCCCGCGCAAAATCCATCTCATGGGTGATCAGCATCATTGCGGTCTCGCCTTCCTTTGCAATTTCCTTAATCACCGCCAGAACCTCTCCTACAAGCTCCGGGTCAAGCGCGGATGTGACCTCGTCAAAGACGACAACCTTGGGTCTCATGACAAGCGCTCTTGCTATGGCCACGCGCTGCTTCTGTCCGCCTGAGAGCTGAGATGGATAGCTGTACAGCTTGTCGAGCAATCCGACCTTCTCCAGCATCGATTGGGCCCGAGCACTCGCTTCCTCTCCCGTCAAACCCAGCACAGACGTAAGCGCCAGCGTCACATTGCGCTCCACCGTCAAGTGCGGGAACAAGTTGAAATGCTGGAACACCATCCCCACCTTCTCCCTGATGGCTCGCAGATGCGACTCGTTCGCCGCTTTCCATTTCCCCCGGCTGTCTTTCATTTGCCAGATGGAAGTCCCATCGATAGTTAACGTCCCGGACGTCGGACGCTCCAGCGTCATCAGCATGCGTCCCAGCGTCGTCTTGCCCGAGCCGCTCGGACCGATGAAGGCCAGCTTCTCGCCCGCATGCATCTGGAGATCAACTCCTTTAATGACCTCCAGCTCTCCGAATGATTTGGTCACGTCGCGATATTCAACCAGCGGCTCGGCAGCTTCACCTGTGGCATCAGGCTTGTTCCTCTGCCGCACCGCCTGGGACTGGGCAGCTTCTTTCCTTTCATGTGCCAGTTGTATGTCCGTGATGTCGCTTCCTCCTTTCTATACCGACGTACGCCGCTTCCATCTAATCTCCAGCCGGGATACAAGAAACGACATCAACAGGCTGCCGACGATGAAAATAATGCCCACGATCGTATAAGGCTCGAAAACCCGATACGAGACGGAAGCCTCATTCTTAGCGCGCAGCAGAAGCTCGATATACGTAATGGCTGATAGCGTCGGTGTTTCTTTAAATATGACGATCAAATAATTGCCCATAATCGGCAGCACCGGCGGTATGGCTTGCGGCAGTACGACCGAAAACCACGTTCGTCTCTTTGACAGATTCAGCGCGGTCGCCGCTTCCCATTGTCCCTTCGGTAGTGCATCGATTCCGGAGCGGTACACCTCCGACATGTAGGTCGAATAATGCAATCCGAGGCCGATTGCGCCGGTCCAGAAGGCTGTCATCGATACCGGAACAAGCATCGGCAAGCTGTAATACAAGAAGAACAGCTGCACAAGCAAAGGGGTGCTGCGAATAAAATGCGTGACACCGCTCGCAGTACGCCTGACCGCGGCGAATCTTGAGCGGATCAGCGCTGCGATCAGAAGCCCAACTGTCGAGGCAATGACAAATCCGCTGGCTGCGGCCAGCAACGCGGCTGGAAGCGCGCGCAGCAGTACGGCGCCAACCTCCATGGCGTAATCCCAATCCCACATCCCCTCACCTCCAAGCCGTGAGCTTGCGCTCCAGCCACTTGACCGGCACCGCAATACAAGATGCGAGCCCATAATAGATAAGCAGCAGCAAGCCAAAGATTAGCGGCGTATCCGTGTAGTAATTGTTGCGCAGAACCATCGCTTCATAGGTCAAATCCGCCATCGTGATAAAGTAGACAAGCGATGTCGACTTCAGCATTTCAATCCAGAGATTGCCCATCGGAGGCAGCATTCTCGCAATGGCTTGCGGCAAGATCACCGCTCGCATCCGGGTTAACGGCGAGAGATTAAGCGCGATAGACGCTTCATACTGTCCCTTTGGTATGGCTTGGATAGCGCTTCTAACGATCTCGCCGCCGTATGCCCCTATATTAAGACCGATCGCGAGCACGGCGGACCATGTCTTGGACAGCTCCAGACCCGCAATCGGCAAGGCGAAGTACACCCAGAACAACAATACCAGCAGCGAAGCCGCCCGGAACAATTCGATGTATCCTCCCGCCAGCCAGCGAATCGGCTTCAAGGGGGACAGCCTGCCTAGCCCGGACATCAAGGCGAACAACGTCGCTACGACGCCGGAGAGCAGCGTGATCTTGATCGTCACCCATGCGCCTTGTCCCAGATACGGCAGCCACTGGCTTATGGTTTGGATCATGTTATCGTCCGCAAAGCTGCTGTGCAGTCACGTCACCTGGCAGCTCCTGCTCCGTAAAGCCAAACTTCGTCAAAATAGCCAATAGCTCGCCGTTTTCCTTCATCTTCGCAAGCTCCGCATTGAATGCGTCGCGGAACGACGTATCATCCATGCGGAATGCGGTAGCGCCATAGCCGGTCACACTCTCGCCGTCCACAAGAGGCTGCTCGAAATCCATGACCCGCTCAATGCCAGGATCGTTAGCCGCTACCAGTCTGGATTGCAGCGCGGGTCCGGTCATCGTCATGGCGTCCGCCCTGCCGGACTGCAGCGCGCTAATCGCCGCATCCTGATCCGGTACGATCACCATCTGCTTCTCGGCTACGCCGGATGCAGTCAGATAACCAATCTCCACAGCGCCCGCCATTACCGCAACTTTGGCATTCCCGCTCTCGGCGATGGCAGCATAGCTGTCAAGTCCGAGGGGATTGCCCGTTTTGACTGCCAGCCCTTCTCCGATGCTGTATTCGGGATCCGCGAACAGCACGGCCGCACAGCGGTCCGGGTTAATGAACATGCCCGCCGTGATCATATCGAATCGCTTCGCTTGCAAGCCAGCAACCAGGGCAGAGAACTCCGTCAACTCCCCTCTCATCTCCCCAATGCCCAAGCGTTCCAGGATGACGCTAGCAATCTCTACAGCTTCACCTGTCAGCTCCCCTTGCTCGTTCTTATACGCATACGGATTTTCGCCCGCAAAACCTACCGTTATGTAGCCTTGCTTTACAGCCCGCTCCAGCGTCGTCAGCTCCGCTCCATTTTGTTTGCCGTTGTTGCCATCATCCGTATTAGCCTCGTTATTCACCCCACAGGCACCAATCAGCATGATGGTCACCAGCATGAAGGCCAACCATTTTCCGCGCAAATTGCATCCCAACCTTTCCCACATTTTTTGGTCACTACAAGGCTAACATGAATGCGAAGCCCCGGTCATTTCCAGGAAAAGGCGATAATGTATCGTATGATGGGGTAACTTTTGCTGAGGGGGGCTCACCCCGCTTCTCCTCCTTTTTCCTTCCACATCCTTCCTGATCGTTCCGAATAAGAAAGTTTACATAACCGATGAAGTATGTTATATAAATAATCCTTATATATATTTCGGCCTTATTAGGGATTTTTAATTATAAATTTTATTTATAAAAATATTGTCGAATGATCTCGGGAAATCCCGGCTTCAAGCGCATCTTTTCGTCAAAAAATAACGGCTTCCCGTTCCGGCGTAATTGCCGGACAGGAAGCCGCATTGAAGTTTGCTTATCTGTTCCTTAAGCCAAGCTACAGCTTGCTCATCCATAAAACATACGAATTCCGGTCTCGCTCCGCTCCCATCCCGGTTAGCAGCTTTGCTGCCGCGGATTGAGAGACGGGCTCTCCGTTCCATTCCTCGACCACAATCTTTGCGAGACCCTGCCGGCGCAGCACGGCACCGAACATGGCGCGGAGCTTATCCATACGCATCTTCTCATTTGGCTCGGCATCCGGTTGGACCTCATATACCTTTTTGCCGTTGCCCTCCAGCCAATAGTGCCATTCCCCGCCGTCCAGAACCACGTAACTGCCGGCTTTCCTGGCGTAGGAAGGCGCGCTTGCCGTCTTGACCGGCCAATCAATGAACAGCCCATATGGATTGGCTGGATCAAGCGCGGACAGCACAGTGACCTTCCCCTCTTCCTTGCCGGGGAGAGGACTGCTAAGCACCCCGGCAATATCCGGCGTCGTGAATTGCATAGCCGCTGCCCCCTCAACGAATACGCCTCTGGTCAGCGTGCCCCATTCCTCCAATTTAGCCATTATAGGCAGCACCTCATCCCAGCGGAAAGGCGTATAAGCCGTGATAAGCTCCTTCGTAATAATGCCATAGCTTTCAATCAATTGATGAATCCAATGGGAAGCAGACGGAGAAACCGACTTGACTTGCAGCTGTGCTCCGGTGGATTCGGCAAGCTCATTCAGCTCGTGACCCGCATCTGAGCTTCCAGCCGGCTTGCCGCCCAGCGTCCCAGTCCAGTACCAGCGGCCGAAGCCGGAGCCTGTACGCGCCCAGTCCTTGCCCCTCTTGCCGATGCCAAGTCTTAGCGGGGCGAATTGATCATTGGAGGCGTGGCCCTCCCAGGCCAGCTCCAGCAGATCCTGCAGCGTCTCGCTTGGCGGCTTGCCGTACTGCCGGCTCAGTTGGGTCAGGAAGCTTGCGCCGCCTTCCTTCAGGATGCGCAGCAGTTCAGGATGCGACGTGCTTCTGGTCAGCAGCTCCTCCGCATAAGGCGCCAGCAATGCGGAATTCGACGCAAGGAAGAAGGCGATCCTTCCCTCCTTCTGGCCAGAGGCCCGGCTGCCCAGCCAGACCACTTCTCCGGTTGCGCATAACGCGTCAAGCTCTTCCTTCCGGTAGTCCTTAAGCCTTGAAGGAAAGAGGAAGCTCTCCCAATGCGCAGCGGGAAGGAACAGGCCTTGCAGGCGGCCAATAACGGCCAGCAATCCCTCTTGTCCTTGCAGCTGCGCGCCATGCAGCGCATGCTGCCGGTACGCAAGATAGCCGCACCACTTCGCTGGAGCTATTGTGGGCACTTGCTTCCGGGCTTCGCCAATCGACAGTCTGATCATCTGCGCGGCCGCTTTGGCGCTTGTCCAGATCCGCTCCGATTCGTCCGCCGCGAACGGCGCCTGCCTGATGATATCCTGCCGCACCAGCTCATCCGTCAGCCGCCAGGCATCCTCCAATTGCAGCGCAGGATAGCGCTCGCACAGCTCCGGCTCGGTATAGGACATCCGCCCTTCCGCATACCGGCTAATGATGAACAGGCAAGAGGATAGCTCTTGCGGGAATGAGGCATAGATGTCCGCTTCGTCCGCGCATATCCAGCGCGGAAGCGGCCCATCGTCATTGCTGCCTCCCATATCCATTTCTTGTATCGTTCCCGCCGACGCCAATGACTGAATCCAGTCTGCGGCATTCGCCCCTGCAAGCGAGATCAGTTCGGTTAAGCTCATATCCCCGCGGATCTTCAAGCAAGCACGAAGATCATCAGCGGAGCTGATCGTACCGGAGCGCTTGTCGATCCGTTCCTCCACCTGGCGCAGCACATCGTTCGAGACGCTTCGCTTCACCGCATCGCGGCCGAACAGCTCGCCTGCCAGGTCTTTGCTAATATGCAACAGACCCGCTTTCGTCGCCGCATCCAGCCCGTCGCCCTCATACAATCGCATGTTGACGTAATCCGCCAGAAACTGCGTCGCCATCGGCGAAGGATATTCCGTCTCCCTGACGACGATCTCGATCTCACCGCTTTGAATCGAAGCCAGCAGGGAGCGCAAGGATACAAGGTCCAAATAATCATACAGACATTCCTTCATCGCTTCCGTCAGGAATGGGAACGAGTCGGCATACGGCAGGGATTCCCGCAGCAGCTCCTCACTTCGGAGTCGCTTCTGCCACATGGGGACGCGAGTGAAGCTTCTGGCAAGCAGCAGCGACGTCTCTGCGATGCGGCGGAATGCGATTGCCAGCAGCGGCGAGCCCGTCACAGCTTCTGTCAGCAGCGGCTCGACATTGGCCGGCGTCACCTCCCAGATCATTCTAAGCCAGGACGCATCCCACTCCGGAAGCACAAATTCAATGCCGTTATCCTTCGCATTCCCGTACAGCTGATAAGGGAGCGAGCGCTCGAACTGCCGTTGAACGGCGAGCAGCCATGTCCGGTTCAAGCGTCTGCCGTAGGGATTCAGGATAATGACATGAGTCTGGTTCATCATATCCTTGTAATGCTCGATGACAATTCGGCTGGCCGTGGGCAGCTCGCTGAACGCATGCTGGGAGACCACATACCCTAAGAGCTCGCCAGCCGTATAGCCATCCAAGCCGTATTCGCTGCCCAGCCAATTCATCGCCGCGTTCAAGTGGTCCTCACCTGCCGGATAAGCGGACCGCCAGTTGCTCCATTGCCGCTGCCGAGGCCGGTCGGGCGACGGGTCAAGCCCAAGGCGGGCGGACAAGCTCTCCATCAGCTCGCCCACCTTCAAGCCGAGCGCCAGCGTGCGGCCAGGACCTTCATTGCGCCAGAACGGCACCTCGCTGAAGCTGTTCGCAGCCTCAGAGACATATACCCTGTCTTTATCGATCTTGCGGATCATCCATGAGCTCGTACCAAGCAGGAAGACGTCTCCTACCCGGCTTTCATGCACGAATTCCTCATCCAGCTCCCCCAGATGAGTGCGACTGTCGAGGTGATGCACCGGGAAGTGGGACGACTGGGGTATCGTGCCCGCGCCCGTCATTGCCGCTATGGATGTGTTCCCCCTCTTCGCAAGCAAGCCGGACTCCCGATTCCAATCCAGAATCGGCCGCGCGAATGGATACAGGCCAGCCAGCACAGCCAACGTATTCTTCAGCTGCTCCTTCTCCAACTGGCGGTAGCTGTAGCTGCCAAGCAGCAGCTCATACAGTCGGTCAACCGTCATCTCGGCCGAAGCCACAATGGCGATAATCTGCTGGGACAAGACATCGAGCGGCTTCTCAGGCATTCGGATCGGTTCAATCTCCCGATTCGCAATCAACCCGCCGAGCACGGCCGCCTCTGGCAATACGCCCCGTTGGCGCACCACAATCACGCCTCTCGATACATCGCCTACCGCATGTCCGGCCCGTCCGATTCGCTGAATGCCAGAAGCCGCTTCAAGCGGGGAATCGATCTGAATAACCAGATCGATATGACCAACGTCAATGCCGAGCTCTAGCGAAGATGTCGCTACAAGACAGCGCAGCTCGCCATTCTTCAGCATCGCTTCCGCTTCAAGGCGCTTCTCCTTGGACATGCTTCCATGATGGGATCTGGCCATCTGATACCCGGCATGATCGTTAATGCGCAGAACGAGCCGCTCGCATAGCCTGCGGCTGTTGACGAACACCAGTGCCGAGGTGCAATTCGCCATCAGATCGAACATTCGCGTCAGAATCGGCAGCCATACGCCGTCTCTCGTCTGCGCCGGCACACTCGTATCCGGCATCGTTACGCGGACATCCATCCGCTTCTCCATCCGGCTCTCGACAATGTGAACGGGACGCCGCGCATAGCCAAGCGGATAACGTTCCTCTTCCGGAGCATCCGGATGGGGATCAATCGCGAGTCCCCGATCCGGTTCAAGTCCGCCGAGAAATTGCGCGACTTTCCACATCGGCTTCTGAGTAGCCGACACGCCGATTCGCTGAATCCGTACACCTTCTGCGGCGTTTTGCTCCAGCCGCTCAAGTGATACAGAGAGATGAGCGCCGCGCTTGTCTCCCGCCAAATCATGAATTTCATCCACAACGACATAGCGGACCTCGCTCAGCATGACCCTGCCTTGCTCCGACGTTAACAGAATGTATAGCGATTCCGGCGTCGTGATGAGCAGCTCCGGCGGATTCCTGAGCATGGACGCCCGCTGGGACGAAGGCGTATCGCCTGTCCGGACTCCGCTTCGGAAGCCGGACCATGGCATGTCCAGCGCTATGGCCTCCTCCTTCAGCTGGCTCGCAAAAGAAAGGACATGATGCTGAATATCATTATTGAGCGCTTTGAGCGGTGTAATATATAACAGCTTGACTCCTTTTCGCGGGGGAGTCGTGCTGCAAGCTTTCGCTTGAACAATCGCATTGACACAAGGCAGCAAGCCGGCCAATGTTTTGCCGGAGCCAGTAGGGGCCGCTATCAAAGTATGGCGGCCTTCTGTAATCGACGCCCACGCTTTGGCCTGGACATCTGTAGGCTCACCGAACGAGCGGCGAAACCAGGACATGACCACAGGATGCCAGACCTTGCTA
This sequence comes from Paenibacillus sp. J31R120, assembly GCF_056269225.1. Taxonomy (NCBI): domain Bacteria; kingdom Bacillati; phylum Bacillota; class Bacilli; order Caryophanales; family Paenibacillaceae; genus Paenibacillus; species Paenibacillus sp. J31R120. The sequence goes on from NZ_JBWDNN010000003.1 coordinate 168,006, forward strand.
TTCCATTCGTATTGAGGCATAACTTTCAACTCCAACCGGCATAATAGTGACATTCTATTCCTTGCCATCCTAGTCCAATTATAACAGTGATTGAGGCGGCAGAATAAGGAAATCATTCAGAATCCGAAAAGGAGTGTCACGATGAACGTATGGGATGTTGCCATTATCGGGGGCGGTCCGGCAGGGCTTAGCGCAGCGCTAGTGCTTGGACGCGCGCTCCGCACTGTCATCTTGATCGACGAGGACAAGCCCCGCCATGCGGCTGCGCACAGCTCCCACGGCTATTTGACGCGAGACGGCATCTCGCCATCGGCGTTCAGGGAGCTTGGACGCGAGGATGTTCGCGCTTATGAGCTGGTTCGAATGGAACAAGATACCGCAACGGGTGCGAGGAAGGAAGACGGACATTTCCATGTCGCCACTGCCAGCGGCAAATCTTATATAAGCAAGTATCTGGTCATCGCGACTGGCGCTCGCGACCAGCTTCCGCCTATTCCGGGCATTCAGGAAAGCTACGGAATCTCCGTCTTCCCCTGCCCTTATTGCGATGGATGGGAGCATCGCGGCGAGCCGCTTGCCATCATTGGCAGCGGCCAGTCCTTGTTTGGCTATGTGCAGCTGATCTTCAACTGGAGCCGTGACCTCAGCGTATTCACCGACGGCGCTTCCATGCTCACGCTTGAGCAGAAGCAAGCGCTCCAGACTCGCGGAATTGCTCTGTATGAGCAGCCGATAAAGTCGCTAAGAAGCAGCGGCGGCCAGCTGGAGAAGATCATGCTGGAAGACGGACAAGAAATTGCGCGTCGGATTGCCTTCCTGGCAGATACCGGAACGCGGGACGCGACGACTATTCCGGATGAACTGGGAGTCGGACGCGAGCAGGATGGCCAATACGAGACGATGGAGCATGGAAGCACGCAGATCGAGGGATTGTATCTGATCGGCGACGCCAAACATTATTTTACGGGGCTGATCGGTTCGGCTAGCGAAGGCTATGAGGCGGGAGTTGCCATTAACCGCAGACTTGTGGAGGAAGATTGGGTTTAGTGTCGATAAGTATTCAAGCGCAAGGCCATGTTGTGACAAACATTTCAACCTGAATCTGATAGGATGATAGGCATGTCGCCTATAACTAGCAGAGGAGCGTTGCGAGAATGAAATTGATTATGAATGAAAGCTTTAACAACGAGACGATTAACTTTGACGGCTTTAGCTTCAAAAATTGCAGCTTTACAAACTGTGTCATCATCATAACGACACTGAACTTTAACTTTGAGGGTTGCTCGTTCTATGGTTCTGCGCTGCATGTGAACCCGGATCTGCCTATCTTCGAAGTATCCCATCGGCTCTCTCAATCCGTCTACGATACAGAAACGAACTGCTATCGTGACGATTACAAATATCCGCGAACCGTAGTGCCGCTTCCAACCTCGAACGTCCATTAATAGCGAAAAACGGCCTGAGCCGTCATCTGCAAAAAAAAAAGAACCTCCCGCCGCATCAATGCGACACTTGGGAGGTTCTTTGTATAGAGTCCGCTCGTATTGTTTCATCTAGCGCGCCTTCACAATAATCTTGCGTATGCTCTCGCTGGACAGGTGGTACTTGCGCTCCAGCTCCGCTACGGTCGCCCCGTTGCTGTAATGCTGGAAAATTTCCTTATTGCGCTCCGCCAGAAGCTTGCGTGTGCCGCTCACTTCTCCCCAGCTTGCGCGCTGGTTGGACGGTTTGGGAATATAGATCAGATCACCTTGAATATATTTTTGCAGCTCCAACAGGAGACTAGGGGGAAGCACGTCTCTTCCATTTTTGTAGTTCACGGTATAAATCCTCCTCAAATAAGTTCAAACGTTTTGCTTGCAGCGTGTCATTCATAAATACATTTTCCATGTCTTGCCGCCTCCCTTTCATGATTAATAGTATTTGGGGTGGTCCCCGTGCTTCATATGAAGCGTCACTTTTCCATTATAAAGAAAACCATTTTTGAGCACAATCGTTTTTTACAAATAAAAAGAGGCCCGAAGGCCTCTTCGACTACGGTAATCTCCGTTAAACGGAGACCACCTCTAAGTTGTGAATCACACGGATCAGCTCCTTTCCTTCACGTTAATACGTCGGCCCGACAACCAAAGTATACTGCCAATCCGTGGAAGCGGGAAAGGAACAAAACGAGTTAAAAAAAACTTTACCAGCTTAAGGCTAAGCCCCGACGCCCGATGAAATGCGTTTGTTGCGCCTCACCAGCTTGATCAGCTCCGGGTAAGCGACTCCCGCAAGGACAATTACAACGCCCGCCCATTGCAGCCAGGACACTTGCTCGTGGAGGACAATTGACGAAAGCAATACCGCGACAGGCAGCTCCGCTGCGCCCAGAATGCCGGCCATCCCTTCACCTATATGAGGTACGCCATAAGCGAACAGCAGCGGCGGGATGAAAGCGCCGAACAGTCCCAGCAACGTCCCGAACAGGATCAAGCTGCTGAACAAATCGCCGTTCCACAGAAACTCCGGCGGGAACAGAATAAAGACGAAAGTCATACCGCCAGCCATCATCCACTTGCTTCGTGTAGCCGGCGCCACTTCAGGCGCCGCATTACCGCTGAACAGAATGAACAGCGTGTAGCTGATCGCAGCGAGGAAGCCCAGCGTCACGCCTAGCGGATGGAAGCTGCCCCCGCCTTGCTCCATAATTCCTGCGGCCAAGATCGTGCCACCAAGCAAGATGACGAGCGTGGTCACAATGGCGCGGTTCGGGCGCTTCTTCTGCCTGATGCACTGCACCAGGACGCCAATCCATGTGAATTGAAACAGGAGCAGGATCGCAAGCGAGGCCGGAATATACCGGAGCGAATGATAGTACACCAGACCGGTAATCGCTGTTGGGAGTCCGGCAGCCATAAGCAGCAGCCGTGTCTTCCAGCTCAGCCTCTGCAGATGTTGTTTCACACCGCCTGCTGTTGCACTGCTCCCCGCTGAGCCGGATGCTGCGGATCTTCTCTGCTTGCGTTCGATATAAGTCGCGAACAGCCACGACAGCAAGAAGCCGATCATCAGCTGGCTTCCTACAACCTCTCCAAGCTTATAGCCTTCCCCGTATGCGAGTACGACGAAAGTCGATAATACGCCATAGCTGGCTGCGCCTACAAATACGGATATCATATATTTCATTTTGTCTTCTCTCCCCCTGTATATCTGTTGCAAGTAGCTTAATAAACGCAAAAAAGCTACGGATAGCAAGGTCTGGATGAATCATTAGACCTGCCATTCGTAGCAAGGAAGTTAGGCTTCCCGTAGATACCCCCACCCTGTGCCCAAGGCCGTTATGTGGAGTTATACGAAAGGATTGCGTATAGATGGAACGATGTCACCTGCGTGAATCGAACCTCACTTATTGTGTCACCAAGCAGCGGATCTGTCAATAGCCGGTTGTGCAAAAAGCAACACCTAGGCAGTCATTCCTAGTCCATCTGCTGAATTTGGATCAAGTTCGTCGCGCCGGCCCGGCCGCTTGGGATGCCTGCCGAGATGACGAAATAATCGCCCGACTTCAGCAGCTGCGTACGAGACGCATTGCGCACTGCCGACTTGATCAAAGCGTCCGTGGATTCCGCCCATTCGCCCTTCACCGGGACGACGCCGCGCACCAGCGTCAGGCGGCGCAATACATGATCATGTGCCGTAATGCCAATGATCGGAGCCTTCGGCCGATACTTGGATACCATACGCGCTGTGAAGCCGCTCTCGGTCGGCGCCAGGATGGCTTTGGCGTCCAGTTGCAGAGACGAGCTGACAACCGCTTGGCTGATCACTTCCGTCGTGGACGAGGATGGAGCCGTCAGCTTGCTGCGGAACAGCTCGGTATAGTCAATCGTCGATTCCGCGCGCTCCGCGATCATCGTCATCATGCGGACGGATTCAAGCGGATACTTCCCGGCTGCCGTCTCGCCAGATAGCATGATTGCATCCGCTCCTTGCAGCACCGCATTCGCAACATCGCTTACTTCCGCGCGCGTCGGACGCGGATTCACCTGCATCGAATCCAGCATCTGTGTCGCCACGATGACAGGCTTGCCCGCCAGATTGCACTTCTGGATCATTTCCTTCTGGATCATGGGAACGTCCTCTGCCGGAATCTCAACGCCCAGGTCGCCGCGGGCAACCATGATGCCGTCGGACACCTCAATGATCGCATCCAGATTCTCGACGCCCTCTTGATTCTCAATTTTGGAAATAATCTGAATATGACTTGCGCCTGCATCCTCCAGCAGCTGCTTTACTTGCAGAACATCCTCCGCCTTGCGCACGAACGACATCGCAATCATATCGATGCCTTCTTCTACACCGAATGCGATATGCTTAATATCCCGATCCGTTACTCCAGGCAGCGTCGTGCGAATGCCCGGCAGGTTGACGCCTTTGCGCGGTTTAAGCGGACCGCCGTTCAGCACGCTGCATATGATTTCCGTATCTTCCACCGCATCGACGCTAAGCTCGATCAAACCATCATCGATCAAGATTCTATCCTCCGCTTTGACAACCTTCGGCATATCCGGGTAATTGACGGCCACACAGCTGCCATTGCCCGTAATCGGTCTGCTGGTCAGAGTCAGCTTGTCGCCTGCCTTCAGCTCGTAGCTGCCTTCCTCCAATGTACCGATTCGAATCTCCGGTCCTTTAATGTCCATCATGATTGCGACGATAGCCGGTGCCGCCGCTGCCGCTTCGCGGATCAAGGCGATGCGCTCGCTATGATCGCTTAACTCGCCATGCGCCATATTCAATCGGGCTACATTCATGCCCGCATTCATCATTTCCTTCAGTATGGATATCGAATTGCTGGATGGTCCCATCGTACATACAATTTTCGTCAGACTCATGTCGTCATCCCTCCATCATTAGCTTCGTCCATTGTAGAGGAAAAAGGAGACAACGTACATGCACTATAGTATGATAGATATACTATAGTATGATTCGGGGTGTCGTATGCTGTCGTTCGAAGGAATGCGCCAACATCAAGGGATGAACTGGTACGAGGAGCGTACCGTGCAGGACGGCTCCGCTGTGCTTGTCGTGATGACTTATGGAAAATGCGTCTACTGGATCAATGGCGAGAAGCTGCTGCTAGAGAAAGGCGACTTTATGTTCATCGCCCCTGGCTCGGGCTATTACGGCAAGAGCGTGCCGACCGTGTTCCATGAGCAGTTTGTTTTAACGTTCCGCTTAGGGATGGCGGATGAGATTGATCCCTTTCCGGTATCCGGTCCCTTCATTATGGCCAAGGCCGGCTGCTACGATATGATGATCGAGAGGCTTCGAACCGTATGGAAGGAGTGGCAAGAAAGCTTGCCCTATGTCAAGCTGCGAGCCGCAGCATTGACGCTGGAGGCTCTGGCGCTATGGGGCCGGGAGCTGCGCCGAGGTGAGCAGACCGCTATGTCACAGCAGCATATCGAGCGGATGAAGGCTTATCTTCAGAATCACTATCGCGGCAAAGTGACGAAGGAGCATCTGGCTGAATGCATAGGCAGATCGCCCAATCACGCCGCAACTTTGTTCCGCCAAGTGACGGGTCAGACGATCAGCGAATATGTGCATAGCCTCCGCATGCGCACTGCGGTCTATATGCTGACGGAATCGCTGCTGACCGTGTCGGAGATTTCCGACTATCTGGGTTATTCCGACATCACGTATTTCCAGCGCGTCTTCAAGCGTACGCTCGGTCACTCCCCATCGGCGTATTTAAAAGAACGCCGCCAGCACGTATAATGGGGAGATAACCTCTTCATTGGAACCTAACAAGATTTCGGAGTGATCCTACCATGACTACATTCTTAGAGAACGGGGTCGTGCGATCCGTCTGTCCGTTCGACTGCCCCGATACATGCGGCCTTCACGTCACGCTTCAGGACGGACGCGTAACGAACGTGACCGGCGATCCCGATCATCCCGTTACCCGGGGTGCTATATGCAACAAAGTAAGGCAATTGCCCGATCGTGTCCATCATCCCGAACGTCTGCTATACCCGATGCGAAGAACCGGCCCGAAGGGCTCTCTTCAATTCGAGCGCATCAGGTGGGATGAGGCTTACGACGAGATTACGCGCCGAATGACTTCAATTATGGACGAGTATGGAGCCGAGGCTATCCTTCCTTACAGCTTCTACGGCAATATGGGTGTGCTGAATGCTGAAGGCATGGATCGCCGCTTCTTCCACCGCCTGGGCGCAAGCAAGCTTGACCGCACAATCTGCAATGCCGCAGGCTCAAAGGGCTATAGCTATACAATGGGCGGCTCCATTGGCATCGATCCCGAGGAAACCGTCCATACGAAGCTGTTCCTCATATGGGGCGCCAACCTGGTCTCCACCAATATGCACCAGACTATGCTCGCTACAGAAGCTCGCAAAAACGGGGCGCGAATTATTCATATTGACGTTCATCGCAACCGTACCTCCGCATGGGCGGATGAATTCATTCTGCTGCGTCCCGGCAGCGACGGTGCGCTGGCTCTCGGCATGATGCACCTTCTGATCCGCGACGGTTATGTGAATGAGAGCTTTATCCAGCATCATACCGTCGGTTATGACGAATTAAAGATTGAAGCAGCGAAGTATCCCCCTACCGTGGCAGCCGAGCTCACAGGCATTCCTGCCGAGAAGATAGAGGAGCTGGCCCGCGCCTACGGCACGACCACCCCGTCCTTCATTCGGATCGGCAACGGGCTGCAGCATCATGACAATGGCGGCATGATCGTCCGCACGATTGCTTGCCTCCCTGCCTTGACAGGACAATGGGCCGAGATCGGCGGCGGCGCGATGAAGGGCAACAGCTGGTATGCCCGAATCAACAATGCCGCCATCGAGCGGGAAGATCTGCTGCCGGACCCCGATGTGCGCACCGTCAATATGAATCAGTTGGGCGATGCGTTAACTGCGCTTGAGCCTGCAGTTCGAATGCTGTTCGTCTACAACAGCAACCCCGCTATCGTCGCGCCTGACCAGCGCAAAGTGAGAGAAGGGCTAATGCGGGAGGATCTGTACACAGTCGTGCATGATCTGTTTCTGACGGATACTAGCAAATACGCGGATATTGTCCTGCCGGCAACCGCCCATCTGGAGAATTTGGACTTATATAGCTCTTACTGGCATCATTACGTTCAACTCTCCAAGCCAATCAAGCCGCCTGCGGGCGAGAGCCAATCGAATTTTACACTCTTCAAGGAATTAGCTCTTCGCATGGGCTTTGAGCCGGAGCTATTCGATCTGTCCGAAGAGGACATGATTCGTATCGCACTGGACAGCAAGCATAATCCGCTATTGAAAGACATCACTTTCGAGGCTTTGGTGGAGCATGACTGGATGAAGGCCGGTGACGGCACACGTTATCCGAAGATGGACGATCTGCCGACGCCTAGCGGCAAGATCGAGCTTTATTCCGAGGCGATGCGCGGAGCCGGACTGCCTCCAGTTGCGACCTACACACCGCTTGTCGAACCGGAGTATTACCCGTTCCTGCTGACGACCGGGCCTAACCACAGCTATATCAACTCTACCTTTGCCAACCAGCCCAAGCTGCAGAAGCTAGAGAAGCGACCGACGCTCCATATGCATGCCGATGATGCCGGCAAGCTTGAGCTTGCCGACGGAGAACGCGTACTGGTTCGCAATGATCGCGGTGAGGTACAATTGACGCTAAAGGTCGGCGGAGATGTGCTTCCCGGTGTCTTGGTAACGCAAGGACTGTGGTGGGACGACGACACGGAAGGCCGCAGCGCGGTGAACGCCCTTACACCGCAGCGCCTCGCGGATATGGGCGGCGGAGCTACCTTCTTCTCCAACCGGGTGGAAGTGGTCAAGCTCCCGGCAGCTGAAGTGAAATAAGAGACTGAACGAATCCGTGGAAGGATACACACAACTTGCCTATAAGATATAAGAAAGCGCCGCTGTATGGAATATACAGTGGCGCTTTCTATATGCAGCGATCAGGATTTGAATTCAGGAACGCGGTGAGGCGGCTCTTCGCCTTGCAAGACAGCTACAAGATTGTGAGCGGCAAGCATCGCCATGTCTTCTCTGGTCTTCGACGTGCCCGAGCCGATATGCGGCAGCAGCAGCGCATTAGGCAGAGCAATCAGCGGATGATCTGCAGGGAGCGGCTCCTGCTGGAAGACGTCCAGTCCAGCCGCACGAATCGTCCCCTTTTGCAACGCTTCAATCAGTGCCGGTTCATCTACCGTAGCCCCGCGGGAAGCATTAATGAAGATGGCGGAAGGCTTCATCAGGCCGAACTCCCGCTTGCCGATCAACCCTTTGGTTTCATTCGTTAATGGCGCTAACAATACAACATAATCCGATGCAGCCAGCAGCTCGTCCAGTGCCATATAGGTGGCGTCATACTTCGCTTCCGCTTCAGGCTTGCGGCTGCGGTTATGATAGTTCACCTTCATCCCGAAGCCGAACGCTGCCCTGCGGGCAACTGCTTCACCGATGCGTCCCATGCCCACAATGCCTACCGTGGCGTGATGCACGTCTACACCGAACAGATTGTCATTGTCCCCCCGCTTCCAGAGGCCTTCTCTGACATAGCGGTCAAGCTCCGCTACTCGGCGGGCGCTGCCCAGCATAAGCGCGAACACGAGATCCGCTACCGTCTCATCCAGCACCTCCGGCGTATGCGTCCCCGTGACGCCATGACGCTTCATGGCGTCGATGTCGAAGTGATTATAGCCGACGCTGATCGTGCTTACAGCTTTGAGCTTCGGCGCTGCCGCCAGCAGCTCGTCATCAATGCGCCTGCCCCCCGTCAAGTATCCTTCCGCAGCGGCAATCCGCTTATAGAGCTCTCCCCTTGGAATGGTATCCTCTTCCTTCCAAGCATCGACTTTACAATGCTCCAGCAAATAATCCATAACGGCATCGGAAATGGCATAATCAACAAAAATGTTTGGCTTCATATATGTACTCCTCTCTTGTTGCTACGGTGCGGCAAGGGGCGTATAACCTGTCTCTGCCACAAGCTTCTGCCCTTGCTCCGACCGTATCCAGTTAATCAAGGATTCGACATGAGGATTGCTAGTTCCTGCCGTTACGGCATAGAACGGACTGCTGAGCGGATAAGTTTCGTTCGCAATGCTTTCCCTGCCAGGATAGACGCCATCTACAGAGAGCAGCTTAATCTCTCCGTTTCCAATCATTTCCGTAGCATAATACAAAAACGTAAACCCGATCGCATTCGGATAATTGCGGTAGTCCGCTGTTTGCGCAATAATTCCGCCCATTCCTGGCGTCACATCTTTCCTGGGCGGATGCGCCAAGCTTCTCCCCTTCATGAGCCGCTGCAGCGCAGATTGGCTGCCGCTGCCCTCCGGGCGCTGGAACGCTCTAATGGACGCATGTTTGCCGCCCAGCTCATCCCAATTCGTGATAGCCCCGGAATAGATGTCCTGAATCTGCTCCGTTGTCAGATCGTTAACCGGATTGTCCGCATGCGTAAAAAATACAAACGCTTCCCTTCCGATCGGCGTCAGCTTCAGATCTACGCCAGCAGCCAGCGCGTCGCCGCGCTGCCGTTCGGACGGTTCAGCCGCAAAGATGATATCCGCTTCCCCAGAGATAAGACTGTCGTAGGCTTGGCTCGTCTTCGTGGAACGAACCTCGCTGCGGATATGATCATAACCCTTCTCGGGATATACGGCCATAGCGAACGCCGAATAGAGCGGGTACAACGCAGTAGCCCCGTCCATAATGGGCAGTTCGTCTTTGATTCTAAGAGTGGACGGCTCATCCAGCATCACTGCCTTGGAACCGCGGACGAACGGCTCATAAGCGGCAAGATCGACCTCGTTCTCCGCTACCGTCGGGATGTTGTTGTGATACATCCGGTTCATCTCATAACCGAATACGACAGCGCCCAAGACGAGCAGCACGCCCGCCATGCAAGACCAGTACACTTTGCGCCTCAACCAATTCCCCAATCCGACCACCAGCATGATCGACAGTACGACGCATATGCTAAAAATAATCCAGATATAAAACAGTCTGACCCCGGACAAGACAGCGAAAATATAAACAAAAAAGCCGACAATCCAGATGAGAGGCACAAAAAACAGCCCCGTCAGCACCTTCGACCAAATCGATTCCTTTGCAGCCAAGCCTATCACCTATCCCCTCATAGACATCTCTTTCTATTTATCCACTATAAGGAAATTCCTGGCTTTAGAACAGTACTATTTTGCACTGGTACCGGGTCCTTTGAACCAACCCCGAATAAAGGCTAGAACACATAGCAGGATGGGAAAAATGACAAATCCGATCAGGATATAGCTCGTTCCCGTATTCCCGATAAATGAAGCGACCGTTTGAAAGTCTGGCCCTACCCAAAAACATACGAACAGCAGCAGCAGCCCCACTGGCATGACAATAATTTCGGGCTTCTTAAGCCGGAAGGTTTCGGAGATGCCTCGCGTAATGGCATAATAGTACACGCTGATTTTAATATACTCGCCCAGCACCCACACCATCATCACGATGGCTTCCAAATGCTCGAAAAACTCGGCGTACGCAATATAGCGTGCCGCCATGAGAACGGGGTAGGTATAATAGCCCGTGCTTTCGCCTACCAGCATGAAGACGGCCAGATTCGACGCCAGCATCACAAACGTAATGCCGGTGACACACCAAAAGCCCCACTTCTTAATGTTGTTTTTGTCGCGTACTAACGGAAGAATATAGACGGCAAGCAACAATTGGCTGAACCAGCCATCCACAACCAGCGAGCCTTGTAGAACTGGCACGGCACCTCTCTCCAGCAGCGGTAGAAGATGATGGGGATTCAGCTCGGGGATTAGAAGTACGAGAATGAGCACGGTAAACAACGTGATGATCGGCACAAAAATTTGTCCGGTTCGCGCAATGACCTCAAACCCCCTTCTTACCGCCCACCCGCATAAAATAAGCATAGTGCCGATTATGACAACGATTGGCGTCTTGAGGAAGAAGTTCGATTCGATAAATTCGGCATAATCACGAATGGAAATCGCCACGATATGGAATTGGAACACAATGAACAGCACACTGATGATCTTACCTGGATATGTTCCAAAGAGCGATTCCAGCAGCCTGACGATCGAGCCCTCCGGCGCGAGCTTGAACAGCTGGTAGGCCAGCCACACGACCAGATACCCCACTCCCATCCCAAGCAGCGGAGTCAACCACATATCCTTTGCCGATAAGCGGGTTGTAATGGACGGCATCAGCAGCACGGTTGAGCTGAGCACGAATTGAAACATAATAATCGCAAGCTGAAGTGAGGAGATTTTTCCGCTTAGCATCTCAGTTCACCGGCTCCAGCAGCGGCCTCAGCGGGCTCAAGGCCTGATCTACCCATTCCGTCATATTCGTCAGCTGCGGATCAATCGCGAGACCTATCGTTAGCGCCAGACTTAAGAACAGCAGCGTGCAGGCAATCCAGGCGTCCCGCTTTTGCAAGCCGCGCCAGGTGCCGTTCATATAACCTAAAGCGAGCGCGAATAACCAGACGAGCAGCATTAAGGGGATGGACATACGCATATCACTCCATTGGGATGTTATTGATTTGCTTCACAAGCGCTCCGGGTCTGCGGATCTGAATGTTGACTTGCGTATTTGTCTCGATCCTCCGGAAGGTTTCGCTCCATTCCGACTTGGCAGCCGCCCATTGCTTCGGGTATTTTCTTCGATATAGCTTGCTGTATCCCAGAATATCCGATTTATATTTTTGCTGAATCACATTCAAGGATTTGTCGATTTGGTTCTTAATCATCTGCTCGAATAACGTCTCCATCTCCACAAGCTGCTCCGTTACGGAATAATCCAGACGGCTCGCATTCTGAATCAGATTCCCTTCACATTCGATGACCAGCTCCATATGCCATTTGCCGCTGCCGTCAATCTTAGGAATAAGCCTGGACTTGCTTGTCGTCAAATGCACGGCTATCGTTTCATCCTTGGCAACGGCCGCAGTCAGTATTGTGCTCGGTTTAATCTGATTCGTAATCCAGAAATAGCCATGCGTCAGCTCATGATTGAGACTCCCGATCATCTGGCCTTTCTTGAAGATCGTCAGTCCTTTGAAGTACGGCACATTCGCATTGCGAAGATGCTTTTTCTCCGACATGACCGCACTCGTCAGAATATAGGGGATCGTATAAGTCTGCTCCGGCGTCTCCACGATCTGTTCCATAACCGTCTTCAAGTCGACATCGATACTGACCTCTGTCTTCGATAGCTCCGTCAGCGCCTCCATCAAGTTCTGATCCAGTCTCGGTATGACCCCCATCGTATCGATCGCCTTGCCTTGCGTCACGTAGATGTTCGTTCTTTCTCTTGCGCGCACATAGCGCAGGAAGAAATCCAGATCGTCATTGAACCCTCGTTCTGCCCGCTCCTTCCCGAACACATACACATTGTTATGGCCCCAATACAAGCGGCGTGAGAGCCTCTCCTGCAGCTTCGACATGGCGTCAGCCATCGAGGTGCCTGTGGCGCTGGATACGAGAATATTGCCGTTCTTCCTCTCGGATTCCATCCCTTCTTGTCCGCTTCCTGATTCATTGCCGCCGGGAGACGGCAGATAGATCTCGACAGATAGCTTCACTTTATTGTCCTTCTCCTGATCAATGCCTGCGCCCAAAATGATGGCGATATCATTCACCTCAATCCGGTCCCAGCAGCCCGTAAGAAGCGGGATTGCCGAGATAGCCGCAATAACACGAATGAGATTGCGCGCCTTTGTCATCATGTCTGCATCTCACTCCTGTTTTCGATGCAATTTGGATACGTGCATACCCGGCTTATTGCGCTTCCCCCCTCCGCTGTTCGTCAGCCTTGGCCGCTTGCGCGGAAGCCATGCAGGCGGGCGCATGACAACATCCGTCCATTCCCCGACCATCATAGGCGCTATGGGTGACAAATAAGGCATTCCGAAGGAACGGAGCGAGCATAGATGAATCGCAATGCCGATAATCCCCATTAGCAAGCCCAGCAAGCCGAACACACCCGCCAGCAGCATCATAGGAAATCTCAGCAGTCTGATGGAGATGCCGACAGAATAGTGCGGCAGCAGGAATGAGGCGATGCCCGTAATCGCCACGACCATGACCATCGGAGAAGATACAAGACCGGCAGAGGTAGCAGCTTGCCCGATGACCAGCGCACCCACGATGCTGACGGCGGCGCCTACCTGCTTGGGCAGGCGCACACCAGCTTCTCTTAGCGCCTCGAACATCGTCTCCATCATAAATGCCTCCATCAGCGCAGGGAACGGAATAGCCTCCCTGGACTTGGCGATGCTAAGCAGCAAGGCGGATGGTACCATTTCATGATGGTAGGTCAGCAGTGCTACGTAACCGGATGGGACAAGCAGCGCAATATAGAAGAAGGAATAGCGAAGCCAGCGTATGGCTGTCGCGATGAGGAACCGCTCGTAGTAATCTTCCGGTGATTGCAGCAAGGAGAACAGGCTGACAGGCGCGATCAGGGCCATGGGCGTATTGTCGGTCAAGATGACGACACGGCCTTCCAGCAGGCCGGCGGCAGCCGCATCCGGCCGTTCCGTGCTTAGCATCTGCGGGAAAGGCGAATACGGCTGATCCTCGATGTATTCTTCAATGGTGCCGCTCTCCAGCACGCCATCGACATCAATCATACCGATGCGTTCCTCTACTTCACGCACCAGCTCCGGCGCTGCCAGACCTTCGATATAGGCGATCGTAACATGGGACTGTGTAATGCGGCCGACCTCAATCCCTTTCATCTTGAGCTTCTGGCTTCTCAGCCTGCGGCGCAGCATCGCCCGATTGTCGACGATGCTTTCCGTGAAGCCTTCGCGCGGTCCACGAATGACGGACTCTGCGGCAGGGTCCTCAATCGCCCGTTTTCGCCACTCCGCCAGGGAAAAGGCATAACCGCGGTCGATTCCGTCAACAAGCAGGATCACGCTGCCGATCGAGATATGATTAACCAGCTCTTCCAGCGTTTTAATTTCTTCCGAGCATACACCCGCAACTTTATATTGAAATTGTTCCTGCAAGGAACCGCCGTCTTCATGGAATCTCCAGCCCGCCATTTCTTTGCGGAGATCATCCATTCGATCCTCATGCGTCAGTCCGTTAAAAAAAACTAACATGCCGGGCAATTGTTCGCCAATTCTGAAGTGATAAATCGAAGCATCGTTGCAATCATGCAAAAAATGCTTCAGCTTCTCCCTCGATTCTTCGATATGGCTTGACAGCGGCGTATGATGGTCATGCATAGACATCTCCCCTGACTCCCGATGAGTTAGACGTCCTTATCGTTTGCCAGATCCTGCTTTTTTATCCGCATGACTTCCTTGCATGGCTGGCATTCCCGCAATAGATCGGCAACAGATCGGAGAACTTAATACAGCCCGCTTACTTTGCGGGCCACTATACGCATGATGGAGGAATCTGAACATGGGTCGTCACAAGCAACGCTCCTCAGCAAGCAAAAACGTGTCGTACGCGATTCGCTCAAGGCAAGCCGAGAACGACGTAGCAGGTACAGTGGCTCAGCATCGGAACCAGAAGGGTCATGCGCCGAACAATCCGTCCACAGGCTAGGGCTTAATAACAAGCCTATGGCTCCTTGATTCCTTGGCTGGACGCATAACTGCAACCCTTTTGGGAATGGCAAAAAGACTGTCAGGCCAATGCCTGACAGTCTCAGATTGTCGAGAAACCTGCGTCTTTTTTAGGACGCCAGGTTTCTCTTTTGTTTTAAGGGAGATCCGAATAGCGGAAACCCAATGGAGCTGTTTAGCAGTTGCGAGACTTCGTTCATTCGTTTCTTAGGTTACCATCACGTCTGTCATTCCGAGTGCCTGCGATTTTCACTCCTCATCGTTTTCAAACAGGTCTCCTATTTTTTTAAATCTACGTTGTCTTTGTAGTCTTCGCTTATGCATGATTAATTGCCGGGCAATAGTGTAACCAATAAGGAATGATGCGGCAGAGGTATTCCCATCCACAGTGAACGGGATAATGGAAGCATCAGCAACAATTAACTTTTTCACCCCGTGAACGTGTCCGCGGCGGTCGACAACCCCACCTTTATTCAATGGAGCCATACGGAGCGAGCTTTGCTGATGATGATTGTGGCTGAAATTGTCCTTAATAAATGCCTCCAGTTTGGAGTCGTCGTTCATGATATCGATCGTTGGGGATATAAGCTGATAGGTCGAATCAATTGCCGCTAACTCCGATGCTATCTTTCGCACATATACTTTATAGATGTTTTTTACTGCCTCCATATCAGAAGGATTATCAAGAAAACCTTCATCTGCCAGTACTATTTTTAGAGGATCTTGGTTTTGGATTTTAATCGATCCTCGGCTCAAGGGCCTAAGGTAAATAAGCGCTAACGACAATCGGTTTTCTTCCGAACCGATGCCGATCAATTGTACTGCGCGGCGTCTGGGATTCGTGCCTGAAGGCTCCGGCAAGAAAGCTCCCCCGGTATAAAGGGAGTTAGGATCTGAAGCCGGTAATGCCCTGTCATTAGGGTTGGTTGCAAAAACAGCGAAGTTTAAGGTGTGGTTTCTTAAGCTTTTTCCCACGTTGGGATTATTAAAAACGGGGGTTATACCTGCTTGTTTAAGAAGATTGTAAGGTCCAATACCCGATAGCATCAAAATTTGAGTACTATTAATGCCTGCGGAAATAATGACGTTCTTCCGGGCATATGCCTTTTTGCATTTCCCATCTCTTAAAAACTCGACCCCATTAGCCTGTTTGCCGGAGAACAGCACACGAAGAACCGTTGAGTTAGATAACAGTCGCAATCTTCGCCCTCTTACTCCTCGGCCGCCTGGACTAATTATGTCCGAAGATAGAAAAGCAGTTGACGAGCTCACCCTTCGGCCGTTCGGATTTTGATACAGCTGCCAACGGGTAAAGGGTCCGAGAGGGGTTCTCGGATTATTGTAATCAACGATCTCCGGAAACCCCGTAGCTCGTTCTATAGCAGAAACCAGCTTCTTAGCCATGGCTGTCGGACGAACAGGGGCTTGCCGTATGTCGATTCTCCCGTTATAACCTCGTGCATTCGTATTGGTTGTTTTTCCATTGTATTTCTCCAGTTGTTTAAACCGTCGTATAACCCTTGCCGGCGACCAAAGCGGACCCAAGAGATTTTCCCATTCTTTAAATACAGCGCTTGTATATCGCACATACTGTTCCCCGTTAATCGAGGAGCCGCCGCCGAGAAGCCGCCCAGTAGTCCATTCAAACGTGCGGTCGTCTACACCTGCTTGGGGGATGCCTTCTCCTTGCCAAAAGTATTCCGGGAAATACTGCTCCTCCAATTCAGGAGCGAATGTCGAATGGCTAATGGGCTTATCTTTATCATTATTTTCGCCAGATTCCAAGAGAAGAACGGAAGTTTTTTTCTCGTCGGAGAGGAGTTTTGCAATGACAGCTCCGGCGGGTCCTGTCCCTACGATAATGTAATCGTAGAATATCGTACGTTTCATCTGGGTTCTCCTTATTAGTTGGACTCCTGCATTATATTATCTTCTGCTGTCCCATGTACCGGAAGAACGGAATTGTTTTCTGGCGTTCTTTCTTATAGGGGATACGAGACCTAAGCTCCTATCTCTCCTCTCCCTTTTGGCAAAAAAAAGAGAAACCCAGCGTTTTCAAAAAAACGTGGGTTTCTCTACATGCTGAGACTGTCAGGCCAATACCTGACAGTCTTTTTCATTGCTCTGTTGCTAAGCTGACTCATTACCCGGAATGCTCAATCGTTCGTCTATTTGCCCTGCAGTCTTGCGACCAACGTTTCGCTTGGCACTTCTGGACTACCGTTAATGCGTTTCAGAGCAAACAGCGAATCCGGATCGCCTTTGACGATTTGGCTGATGCCCGACTTGGTCGATAAAGTGGCCCGATAACCCATGTCCTTAAGAATTTGCTCGGACAAATGGGAGTAGTAGCCGAACGGATACGTAAAGACATTCACTGTATTGCCAAGCTGCTGCTCGATCGAATCCGCCATGCCTCCGATATCGGTTAGAAGCGCTCTAGCGTAATCGCCATTCGATTCGCCAGGCATTTGCAGCACGCCGCTTCGGATGGAAGGATCATCAGGGTTCGATTCATGCATGTCATAGCTGTGATTCTGAATATCAATAATGCCGGAGTCTTGCATTTCCTTAGCCTGCTCCCACGTAAAATGCGGATAGAACTGCTTGCCCGGAATGCGGTGCTCGTTACGCCCTGTGGACCAGCCGATAATGGAGATGGTCGCATTCAGACCCAGTTCCTTCAGAACGGGGTAACCATATTCGTAATTGCTTAAGTATCCATCATCGAACGTAATGGCTACCGGATTATCCGGCAGCTCCTTCTTCCCGTCCACATAATCGATCAGATCCGAGATCAGCACGGCGTTGAAGCCGGCCGCCTTGACTGCTTCCATATCGCTGCGGAACTTTGCAGGCGGTGTAATAAGCGAGTTCGGCTCGTATGGATCGTCATCAATATGATGATAGACAAGGATGGGAATGTTGACCGCATCCGCAGATGGCGCAGCAGGACGATGGAATATCGCAGCTGCGTGCTCCGCGACATTGTCTTTGGTTGTCAATTGTCCGAAGCCGCTCGGCACATATACGCTGTCATCTTGGAAGATGTAGCCCAGCATCATGCTGCCAAGCGTGTTGCGGTAATGCATCGTATCGTAGAAGTAGCGCGGGTCCCCGCTGATCGGCGTATACCCGGAGAAATCCCAGAAGTCCGTAACCTCCGCCAGCTTAGTCCAATACGTCTTCAGATCCTCCATATCATAGCTGAGCAGCTCTTGCTCGGAAGTAGCTCCGGTGATAAGCCGGAAGGTGGCACCATGCGACTCCGTATAGGCCTTCATTCGCGCCAGCGCCTCTACGTTCTTGTCGAGAGCCGAGGCTTCCAGCTTGCCGAATGGCGCGAAGGCCGCTTTGTTCGCTTGCATGTAGGCTTCCAGATCATCGACCTTCTCCGCATCCCGTTTGACCTTGTTATAGACACCGGTCTCCGGTATGAATTGCGAGTATTCGAACGAGTCGACCGCCCGCTTGGCGTAGCCCTCCAATTTGGCATAGCCATAAGAAGGATTCAGCTTCAAATAATCCAGATAGAACGAGAACTTCGAATCGCCCGATACCTTGGCATGGAGCGATTGCTTGAAGTCCGTCGCCTTCTCGTTAAAGTGGCTGAGTTCCTGCAAGCTCATATGCACGACGATATTTTTGGGCTTGTATTCATCCACGAGATAATAAAGCGTCTTCTCATAATCATGGAAGTCGCCGCCGTACATGAGCATACTGTAGAACTTCGCATCGTCGCCGTAATACTTGTTCAGCAGCTCAGGTGAGATCGAGCTGGACTTCGAACCGCCGATAATATACGAATTATAGCGTTCATGATACTGGTCCAGGTAGCCGATCTTGGCTACTCGCGGATTGTTGACCATATTATAAGAATGCCATTTCAATACCTTGTCGCCGAATACGCCGAAGGGATCGACGACCATATTAAAGCCGGCCACGACCGCCGCCGCCAGAACCAGCGATGCGACGAACGCGATCAACCATTTGAGCAATTTCACCTGCATCACCTCAGAATTGGAAATATAGGAAATTGGACACCGATGTCATCTGCGCCAGCGAAATGCCGAGCAGCAGTGCTGCAGCCACCGCATGTCGTACGCCAGGCTTGAAGTCCTGCGTCATCTGTGCCGAGTTTTTCCCGAAGAACGAGATCGCCATGCCGACGAGAAGCAGTACGATCGTATAGGCGTTGTAAGCAGCGAAGCTCGCCACCTGATCCAGTGCAGCTGTCATATCCATTCCTGCAAAATCCTTTAGGCTGAACATCTTGCGAATGACAAGCCAAGCCTCGCCCATCGTATCAGACACGAACAGAATCCGGGTTCCGATTACGCCTGCGAACGTCAAGGTCCAGGCCAAAATGAACGGCAGCTTCCACTTGTTGCGGTACATGAAATGGGCCATACATACGAAGACGCCGTTAATGATGCCCCAGACGATAAATTGCCAGCCTGCGCCATGCCAGAAGCCGGAGACAAAAAACGTCATCATGACCGAAAAGTAGAAGTTAAAGCTTCCGCTTCCCTTACGGTAGAAGCTGCGGAAGATATAATCCGAGAGAAACTTTGACAGCGTCATATGCCATCTCTGCCAATATTCACGGAAGTTCCGCGCCTTGTACGGCGAGTTGAAGTTATGCGGCAGCCGGATATTGAACAGCAGCGCGAGTCCCAGCGCCATGTCCGCATAACCCGACAGATCGAAGTAATACGAGATCGTATACCCGACCGAAGCCAGCCACGCGGAGAGCGTATCGCCTGCTCCGACATTCGCATAGAACGTTGCGGCATAACTCGTGATCGGATCGGCCAGCATGATCTTCTTGGCGCAGCCGATGGAGAACAGGAACATGCCCAGCATAATATTGGCCGGATTGATGCGGCGCATCGCCTTGTCCTGGTATTGCGGAATGACATCGGCATGATGCACGATCGGACCTACGATCAATTGCGGGAAGAAGGTAATGAACAGCAGGAAATCGACAATTGGCGTTTCCTTGGTCAGTCCTTTATAGCAATCGACCAGATAAGCAATCAGCTGGAACGTATAGAATGAGATCCCGAGCGGCAGCACAATCTCCAGCAGCGGGAACGCTTGTCCGGTCAAATGATTGACATTTTCGATGGCGAAATTTGCATATTTGTAATAGCCCAGGAACGCGACATTTAGCAATAAACCGAGTGTAAGCAGCAGCCGCTTCGACCAGCTTGCTCCCCTCTTGCCCGCTTTGACAATCATACTGCCAATTGCAAAGTTGACGAAGATATCGAGCATGAACAGGATGACGAATGTTCCGCTGCCCTGCGCATAGAAGTAAATCGAAGCCATAACAAGCCATAGCTTGGCGACATTCGGCTCCTTCACATAGGTAAGCAACCGGTAGACGAGAAAGGTCACCGGCAGGAATAGGAATATGAATGTATAAGTTGAAAAGATCAACGTGGCAACCTTCTTTCAATAGATGCATGCCAGCAAAAAGGGCCGGCGCGTTCTCCGTACTCCTCTATAGCTTCTTGATCATGCGAATATGCGGGATGCCTTCCTCCATGAATTCATCGGAATCCGCCGTATACCCCAGCTTCTCGTAGAAACCCGCAGCTTGCGTCTGTGCATGAAGCTTTGCTTTCGTCAATTCGGCTTCCCTCGCCACTTCTTCAAGCTCTGCCATGACAGCAGCACCGATTTTATGTTTGCGGTACGGCGCAAGCACGCATACTCGCTCCAGCTTCGCAACGCCGTCCACGACCCGAATTCGGCCTGCTCCGGCTGGCTCACCATTATACTTGACCAGCACATGAATCGAATCTTCCTCATGCTCGTCAATCTCGACGTCGGGCGATACGCCCTGTTCATTCACGAATACTTCCATTCGAATGCGGTAAGCCTGGTCCAGCTGTTCTTTCGATTCTACTCTTTCACTTGTTAGCATGGCTCTCTTTCGCCACTCCCTTCATCATATCTTCTCCATTATAATGCTATTTTTCACCGTTTGCCAAAATCACTTAAAAATCGACGTTTCTCCTCCATGCATCTCTTTATTGAAGAAAAACCATAATAGACATATAATGTCTTGTGTGACAGCTGTTAAAGTTTGGTTATGGAGGTCAATTTATTTATGGGCAATTTTTGGGCGCTTGTCAAAAAAGGCAATACTTCATCCGCCACAGCAGCACTTGGCAATACCGGGCTAGCCATTATTAAGGCCATCGGAGCGTCCATCAGCGGCAGCGGCACCATGTTCGCCTCCGCCATGCATTCCGTCGCGGATGCGGTAAACCAAGGCTTCGTCTTCTTCGGCAGCGTACTGGCCGAGCGACAGCCGACCAAGCGATTCCCGACAGGCTTTGGCCGGGTCGTGAATCTGTTCTGCATGATCGCTGTCATCGTGGTTACGATTATGGCGTATGAGACCTTCCTCAAAGGGATAAAGCTGATCAAGCATCCCGAAGAAGCGACAAGCTTCTGGCTCAACTTCATCATTCTGTTTATTGCCATCGTCATTGACGGTTCAATTCTGATCAAAGCGATGAAAGAGATTGTCAAAGAAACGCGAAGCGGTGCGAAAGGAATGGGCATACTCCCCTCCGCCATCCGCAATGCTGGACGTGCCGCACCGCCGACCCGGCTCGTATTCTATGAAGATATCGTCGCTACCCTCGGCGCTGTTTTTGCCTTACTCGCGATTATTCTTGCCGAATATTCCTCATTCAAACTCATGGATGGCATCGCCACCATCTTGATTGCGTGCCTGATGATTGGCGTCGCCTTCAAGGTTGGTTATGACAACATGGTAGGCTTAATCGGCGTCGCGGCGCCGAAGGATGTGGAAGATCGGCTGGGCGCTATCATTCTGGAAAATCCCGACGTTACGGACATCGGCAAGATGCGTATCGTTCAGGAAGGTAAAAATTATCACGTCGAAGCCTATGTAGAGCTTCGGAAAGGCTTCTCGCTTGCAGAAGCAACCGAAATTAATCATCGGATTCGTACCCGGCTGCTGGAAGATCCCGATGTTGCCGATGTAACGCTGGGCATTATGGACGATAACGGGATCATCTCCTGGAAGCGGCCCTAACCCGATTGACGCGATAGCTCCTGCACCGCCTGCTGCCCGTTTGCTGGAACATGGACATTTTCTAATGGCCATGTCCGCTGCAAACGGGCTTTTCTCCTTCATTGACAGGGGATTCCGCCCCGCTCTATAATAGCTCTATTCTAAATGTGATAACTATTTTTAAAGCCATCGGAGGGGACGTTCATGTCTCAGGAGCTCGATTTCAGTGTAATCAAAGACTTTTACCATATCTCGCCCGAAGGTGCGGATAAGCCGATATTCGAACTGCCTGCATCCGGGCTCACGGAAGCGGCAAGCGCCAGAGGAGCACTTGATGAGATGGGCAGGCTGTGGAAAGCCGTTGGCATGGATCTGCCAACCTCCTTCACCGGTATTACACTGTTCAATCTGACGGTCATGAACGTATTTTTCTCCGCCAGCCACAATGTATTTCTGAGACTTCCGCTTGACGCATTGACATTTCAGTTGGAGCAGCATAACGACCACGCCCATTACGGTTTCAAGCTGCATGCGCTGGAGCCCGTCTCTTTGCCATCTGATGAACCCGAGCGCAAGGAGATTCTCGTTCGTGAATGGACGACATTATTCCAAATGACGATCATCCCTGCGGTCAACGGAATTGCAGCAGCTGGCGGATGCAAACCAGATATGATCTGGAACCAGTTCGGCGGTGGCATGCATGGTGTAATCGCTTATGTGCGGCAAGCCTTTGATATTCCCGGATTAGCCGACCGAATGGACGCGGAATTCGAGGTTATCGAAGAATTGCCTGCGGAAGTATTCCAGCGCAAGCGCAACCCGTACCTTCATAAGCCACGCTATATTGACAATCCTTGGGACCCTTCAGGCCATCCGCAAATGCTGCGGTCGTCCTGCTGTATGTATGACCGGCGCGAAGATGGCGCGAAATGCTACAACTGTCCGCAGATGCTGCCGCAGGAGAGAGATGAACGCCGCAAGCAGGTGCTGGAGGAGCTGGCTAAGGCTCATTCCTAACGGAAGCGATCCGTTGTATGATTAGACCGAAGCCTGCTATTTTGGGCAATCGACTATTTACGGAGGAGCTGCAACCTGATGAAATGGCTGAAATGGATTCTTCTCCCCTTAGGAATCGGTGTTGCTGCCGGTTCCGCCTCCGCCATGTTTCTCGCTAGTCTTGATAGCGTTATTGCCATGCAGTTACGTTCTGCCTGGCTCTTATGGCTGCTGCCTATAGGCGGCGCCGCAGTGAGCCTTATCTATATGAAATATGGCAAAGATGCCATACGCGGCAATAACCTTGTGCTGGAGCAAGTACATAGCGGGAATGGCCATATTCCGTTGCGGATGGCACCCCTCGTCTTGTTCGGAACGCTGTTCACGCATCTCTTCGGCGGCTCGGCGGGACGCGAAGGAACCGCCGTTCAGATGAGCGGCAGCCTCTCCTCGGCCATCGGAGGATGGCTCGGTCTTGATGAGCGCGAACGCAGAATGGCGGTATTATGCGGGATCGGAGCCGGCTTCGGCTCCGTATTCGGCACGCCAATCGCTGGGGCCGTCTTCGGCTTGGAAGCCAGCAGCCGAGGCGCTATGCGCTATCATGCTCTTCTGCCGTGCCTCATCGCCAGCTTCACCGGTCACTATGTAACGCTGGCCTGGGGCATCAAGCATACGCATTATGCTATTGGCGAGCTTCCGACCCTCCACTGGCTCGTAATGGTGAAGGTTGCCGCCGCTGCACTTGCCTTCGGCCTCGCTACTTGGTTGTTCATCCGTCTTACCGCCACACTGAAGAAGCTGTTCGCGCGAGGATTCAAGCATCCGGCGCTGCGCAGCTTTGTTGGCGGAGTCATTATTATTGCACTTGTATATGGCATCGGCAGCCGTGATTATCTGGGACTTGGCCTCCCGTTGATGGCAGACGCATTCGATGGCGAAGCCTCCCCGTTTGCCTTTATGTGGAAGATTCTGTTCACTTCTGTCACATTAGGTTCCGGGTTCATGGGCGGAGAAGTGACGCCGCTATTCGTCATCGGCTCCGCGCTTGGGAACACGCTCTCGCCTTACTTGGCCTTGCCGGCATCATTCCTTGCCGCTTTAGGTCTAGCCTCGGTATTCGGTGCCGCATCCAAAACGCCTGTCGCTTGCACCATTCTTGGCCTGGAGCTATTCGGCATACACGGTGCGCTATATTTGCTGATCGCTTGCTTTATTAGCACTGCTGTCTCAGGACGTATGGGAATCTACGAGTCCCATATCCGTACCTATGTCCCAAAGCGTTGACGATAGCCGCACTTGCGGCATAGCTCTTCGACGGCTTCCCTGCGCGAGAAGCCGTCGTACAGATTGGTGGCACGCTCTCCATCCATGATCTCAGCAAAAGGCTTTTCGTGAATATTGCCGAGATTAATAACACCCTCCCCGTCCAGACAGCATGGGATGACTGTGCCGTCAATCAAGACACCGGCTTGATTGCGCAGGGCATAGCAGAAGCCTTTCCCGTCATCCTCCGGTTCCTTCAGATCAGGCCACTTGAATTCGGGGTCCTGATTCAAATAGATGCGGTTCGCAATTTTCACGCCTGTTCCAGGCTTAAATCGTTCTTCAATGTAATAGTCCAGCGAATAAGCCTCCTCGATCATGCCAAGAAGCTCCCTGTTTTTCTCCCGCTGCTTGTTCACGTCATTGTCCATGTCCAAATTCCACAGCCGGTACGAGATAATGACATCGCTCGTCTCCTGCGCTTCCTTCACAAAGGCCAAAATATCCGCCAGATAACCCACTTTGTCCTGCGAGCCGGGATGCCCGTCGAAGCTATGCAGCGAGAAATTGATTTGCCGCAGGGCAGGCTTGCCCAGCAGCTTCGCTTTATTTTTCGCAATGAGCGTTCCGTTCGTCGTGATGTTGACCTTGAACCCTTTCTCATGCGCGATATCCAGCAGCTGATCGATCTTCGGATGCAGCAGCGGCTCACCCTTCACATGGAAATAGATATAGTCGGTATAAGGCTTCACCTGATCCAGCGTTCGACTGTAGTCCTCAACGGACAAGAAGCCTTTGGCTCTTTGCGTCGGCGGACAGAAGGTGCAGGACAGATTGCATATGCTGGTCGTCTCTATATAAAACTTTTTAAACTTTTTCATCCGGTTTCTCTCCAATGGTCGCATTCAAAAAAGCAGATTATTACGATGCCGATACTGAAGCAATGCCATCCTTCACGAATCGGGACATCACTTCAGGGGTAGGCATCAGACAAGACGGAGCGGCGCCGCCGAAGCGATGGCGATTCTTCGCTATCCATCGATATACGGCATCGCGCAGCGGTGCAGGAACAGCTATGAACGCATATAGCATGCTTCGCCAGCCTCCCAGACCTCTTAACACTCTTAACGCGGCGCCAGAATTCATATAAAAACGTCCGTTGTCATACAGAACGAAGGAATTCCAATTCTCGGTATCCAATCCGCCTTGCCGCAGCAAGCGCTGGCCAGCGACGGATTGCAGCGTCGCGAAGGAAAACGCACGCTTCTTGTCATGTCCAATCAAATATCGGGTAATATGCTGGCACAGATGGCATTCCCCGTCAATCAAGACGATGGCTCCGACACTAGCCTCACTGTTGTTCTGCAGCAATTCCAAGCCACATCTCCCCTTTCAATTCGATTACCTTCATCCTATCATATTCCTCGAAAAGTTGCACTTGACCCCTGCCCTGGAGTGTACTATAATCAAACGAAACTTCATGAAACAATAGTCTTCTAGGGTTCCGCGGCATAAGCCGGTCTGGTCCGAGGGAAGACACGCGGCTGCAGCCGCGGCAACACGGAGGGATAAAAGCCCGGGAGATCATCGACCAGATGCTTCCAGGGCTTTTTTTTGTGCCTATTTCAGTCATCTGCTGCCCTGTTGGTCCGATGAATGAAGTTTTAGGCAAGATCAAAAACTATAGAAAAGGAGTGACGAACTATGAAATCAAGTCAAAACAAGTATTGGCTGCTCGTCATTGTGGCAGCTTGCTTTGAGGTGATGTGGGTCATGGGCCTCAAGCATGCGGAAGACTTCCTGTCTTGGGCCGGCACGGTCGTCGCGATCATCGTCAGCTTCCTGCTGCTGATCTATACCGCGAAGAAGCTGCCAACCAGCACGGCATATGCCGTCTTCGTCGGTCTCGGAACAGTCGGTACTGTTCTTGTCGAGATGGCGGTATTCGGCGAGCCGTTCCGATGGAGCAAGATCGGTCTGATCGCAGTGCTGCTCGTGGGAATTCTCGGTCTGAAAATGGTCACGCACGGCGGAGATGAAGAGCATTCTTCCAAGAAAGAAGGTGAGCCGGCATGAGCTGGTTTCTCGTTATTATGGCAGGATTGTTCGAAGTTGTTGGCGTAGCCGGCATCGCCCAATACAACAAAAAGGCCTCACTGCCTAATGCTCTCATGCTGGGGGGCGGCTTCCTGATCAGCTTCATTCTTCTATCCCTTGGCATGAAAGATATGCCCATGGGTACCGCATACGCGGTATGGACAGGGATCGGCACAGTCGGCAGCGCGTTAGTCGGCATCTTGTTCTTCCGCGAATCCAAAAGTTTTATGCGTATCTTTTTCATCGTACTTGTACTTGGCGCTGTCATTGGCCTCAAACTTATCGGATAATGAATCA
This sequence comes from Paenibacillus sp. J31R120, assembly GCF_056269225.1. Taxonomy (NCBI): domain Bacteria; kingdom Bacillati; phylum Bacillota; class Bacilli; order Caryophanales; family Paenibacillaceae; genus Paenibacillus; species Paenibacillus sp. J31R120. The sequence goes on from NZ_JBWDNN010000003.1 coordinate 194,359, forward strand.
TACTAATAATCGCCCATGCTCCGTAACGGAACATGGGCGATTGTATGATCAGCAGTTAAAAATCAGATTTCGGCTTGCGAGGCTGCGACTTTGCTTTGTTCTGAACAGGCGGGAGATGTCTCATGCTCCGGTGCATCGGACCGCTGCAAATTGGACATTTCTGCTCGGATGCGGCGAACTCATCCCTTACCCATGCTTTACATTCCGCGTTTCTGCATTTCCAAATCTTCGTAGGCTTAAGATTTTCTTTCGTGTCTGTGCTGGTTGTCAACAATAACGATCCCTTTCATATATCCAATTGCAATCGGATTTCTCTTTTTTTATTTAAGTCATTCATTGTTTATACATTAAAGTATGCCGGAATAACACAGACTGGCTTCGTTGCTTCTGCTTCATAGCCTGTAGCCTGCAACGTCCCCTTCTCCGGATCCACGCGGAACGAGACGATATTGTTCGCATCACGATTGGCAGCAAGCAGATATTGGCCATTCGGTGTGAGTGCGAAATGCCTTGGATGTCCGCCGCCCGACGAAATATGCTGGATGAGGCTTAAGCCGCCGTTCTCTGGATTCACAGCAAATACAACGATACTGTCATGTCCCCGGTTAGAGCCGTACAGATAGCGCCCGTCCTTGGAGATGGCAATCTCGGCTGTGCCGTTCTCACCGTTATAATCGGCCGGAAGTGTGCTAACCGTTCCCAGCACCTCAAGCTTGCCTTCCGCTGCATCATATGCCAGCGAGGTAACCGTGGAATCCAGTTCATTAATGACAAAAGCAAACTTGCCGTTCGGATGGAACGTCAAGTGACGTGGTCCCGCTCCGGCGTGGAGCTTCACCGTGTCGTGGGGTACGAGCTTGCTTGCCTCCGCATCAAGGCGATAGACTGCGATAAGATCCAGTCCCAGATCTTGTACGAGCAGGAAGCGGCCGTCCGGACTGTAGAAGCTGGAATGCGGATGGGGCCTGTCCTGCCGCTCGGGATCAACGCTGCTCCCCTCATGCTGGCGAACATCGGCAACTTCGCCGATCGTGCCGGCTTCCTCGATGTGCAGCAGCCCGGTCATCCCGCCGTGATAGCTGGTCACCGACAAAAACCGGTTGCCTTGATCACGCTGAATATGACAAGTCGTGCCTGCCACCGTCAGTCGACGGCTAAGCAGCTCAAGTTTTCCTTCTTTTTCGTCAATGCGGAATGACGCCGCTTCTCCCGCTTTTTGGCCTTCAGCATTTACGCCTTCCGATATCGAATAAAGCCGTTTCCGCTCGGGATCGACATGGACGAACGTCGGATTTTTCAAGCCGGCATAGGAGCCGGTCTCCGTTAATTGCCCGCTCGACTCATCAAGTCGGAATACGCGCAGTCCTTGATCGGATTCTTCGGCGTACGAGCCGGAGAAGACAAGCAATTGACGTTGTACAGCAGCCACAACCTATTCCTCCCCAAGAAATCAGATAGTTAGTATGGACGGCAACTGGCCTGTCCATTCGCCTAATCAGGCTTTATTGTCCATGCCGGGAGCGCAATACCCGTCGGTGCAAGCAGCACCCTCCTGGTCGTCGCCTACTTGCACAAGTGTCGGATACTTCGCCTCCCATGCTTTATTCAGCGTATCCAGAAATACGGCCGGAGATTGTGCGCCAGACACGGCGTACTTCCGGTCGACAACGAAAAACGGCACACCCCGAATGCCCAAGCGGCTGCCTTCTTCCTCTTGCCCGCGGACGACATCCGCGAATTGTTCTGATTCCAGCACTTCTCTTGCACCTGCTTCATCAAGCCCAGCCTCGACTGCAAGCTCTACCAGACGGATCTTGTCTGAAATATCTTCATTATCGGTAAAGTAGGCACGGAACAAGCGCTCAGCCGTCTGCGCCCCGCGGCCTTCTGACTCGCCATACTGAGCCAGACGATGCGCGTCGAATGTATTCAGCGCGAGAGCGCCGTCAAATCTGAACTCTAGCCCTACTGCAGCAGCCTGCTGCACCAGATTGTCGCTGGATGCTTTCGCTTGCTCCATCGTCATGCCGTACTTTTTGGACAGCATCTCATACGTATTCATTCTCGCGCTTGAATCCGCATTCGGATCAAGCTCGAAGCTTCTGAATTCCGTCACGACCTGTTCCTTGTGGGCAAACTGAGCGAGTGCCTCCTCGAATTTCTTCTTTCCGATATAACAGAACGGACATACAAAGTCCGACCATATTTCAACTTTCATGTACTTCCACCTCCTGAATGAATATAACCTTTATTATACCATGTTCTATGACAATGAACGAATAGCGGCAACCAAAAAAAAGCCCCGCCATTCCAATGGCGGAGCATGCTGTCTAGACTGCAAATATATGGCGTCCGATCTTGCCTGTCTGTGTCCGTGTCCAGATCCACGAGGAAGTCGCAGTGTCCGGATTAAAATAGTACAGTGCGCCATTCGTCGGATCGTAGCCGCGAACGGCGTCAAGTGCCGCCAGGTAAGCTTGCTTGTTCGGCACCATATCATATTGGCCGTCATCGACAGCGGTGAACGCTCGCGGCTGTTCAATCACGCCCTTCACCGTATTCGGGAAGCTCGAGGATGCCAGCCGGTTCATCACGACCGCGCCAACAGCCACTTGCCCGACATACGGCTCGCCTCTGGCTTCGCCATAGATGATTCTGGCCAATAGATCAAGCTCATGCTTGTTTACGGATACTTTCTTCAGCATCGCCCATGTCTGCTTTCCTGCAATGCCGTCAGCGGCAAGACCGTAATCCCTCTGGAAGCGGACAAGCGAATCTTTTGTTACTGGGCCAAAAAACGGTGTGATGTCTGTATTGAAATAACCTAATACTTTTAACCGATATTGTAAGTCCGGAACATCCGGAGCGGTGCTTCCATAAAACAACGTTTGCGGTGCGGCTGCGTGCGCAGACGGAACCGACAAGCTGGTTAATGCGGATAATCCTAAAGCGAATGCCAACGTCATGATAACAAGCTTCTTCTTCATTTAGAGACATGACCTCCTTCATTTATTTACGCTCAAGCGACTCGTTGTAGTGTAACATGAATGAGATAATCATGTAACAGAATTGAACTAATTACATGAATTTACTAATAAAATCCGCTTTATTTAATTTAAAGTTAGAATTATGAGGATAAAAATAAATCTATTACGTTTTTTCACTCGAGATAATGTTCGGATTACGAATATTTCCATTATACATACATACTCTATTGAATCCTGTATAATCATCATCGAGGATTGTCCGCAACCAAGCCCATTGGTACAATAAGCTAAAGAGCTGGATTTATGAGGAGACACGTGATGAATATTATTAAAATGAAAGACCGGCAGGAGCTGGACGCCAAGCTCCCTTCTATGCCATGGTACATCGAGCAATTCATCAACTATAAGCTGCCCGATCTCTCGCCCTCCTCGCTTGTGGAATATATGAGGGATTACGACACCTTTCTTCATTGGCTCATTAGCGAAGGACTGACGGAAGCGGCCAATCTGAAGGAAGTCCCCCTTCAGGACCTGGAGACACTGAAGATGGAGAGCATCGATGCGTACCGCATGTTCCTCTCTACGTATAAGCCGGAGCGCAACAACCGAACGACGATCTCCAGAAAGCTGTCCTCACTCCGCTCCTTGTTTCATTATTTGAGCCAAATCGCGGAGGACGACGACTTCTATCCGCTGCTGAAGCGCAATGTGATGGCGAAGGTATCCATCAAGCGTACGCACAAGCCGAAGGATACGGCGGCCAAGCTGGAAGGCAAGCTGCTGCAAGAGGAGGAAATTACGGAGTTCCTTGATTACGTTAAGCAAGGGTATGGCGTAGAGATCGCGAACAATAAACAAGCCTCCTATTCCTATGAACTGAACAAGATTAGAGATGCTTGCATGATCAGCTTTATTCTTCATTCCGGTCTTCGTGTCTCGGAGCTGGTCAATCTGAACACCGATGATATCGATCTGAAGAAGAAGTTATGTTATGTATACCGCAAGGGCAAAAACGACGACACCTTCAAAACACCCGTCTACTTCCGCAACGAAGCGGTTGAGGATTTAAACCATTATTTGTCGGTGCGGGAAACCCGTTATAAATGTCCGAGACGGGAAAAAGCGCTGTTCCTCGCCGTAGCTAACGGCAACAACGAAGGTTCACGAATGACGAAACGAGCGATTCAGGCGATGGTCATCAAATACGCCAAGCGTTTCGGCAAACCTTATCTGTCCGTCCATAAGCTTCGGCATTCCTTTGCTACGGACTATTATTTGCAGAATGATATTTACAAAACGCAAGAGCAGCTGGGGCATGCTTCACCCGAGACTACACAAATTTATGCGCATCTGACAGACAAGACGATGGCCGAGGCCATCGACCGCAGACAACAAGAAGGCAAGTCGGACGATTAGGGCGCTGCCCCGTCCAACTTGCCTTCTTCTGTATCTTCGCATATACGCATAGCCGCTGTTATACTTCCAGGTCCTCAGCAGAGATGCCTTCCTCTACTGCAAACTCGAAATCCTCGATATCATATACTTGCACAGGCACTTCAGCCTCGATCAGCTTATCTTGAAACTCGAATTGATCCGACAATAGCGGAATCCCCAGCTTCATACCGGTCAGCAGCAGCTCGGTCTCGATCGGATCGAAGATTTCGCCATACTGTGCATTGTCCATCGCATTCACCACAGTAAAATGAATATCTTCACTAAGCAAGAGCGCCGAGCTTTCCCGCCAAGGCACCTGCAGCGCCTTCTCAATCTTCTTCCGGTTCAGCGAATCCTCGAAAAACGCAATCAATTCAATGATTTTCTCCTTCACGTGACCGTCATCATCGGGATTGTCCATCACCGGGTCCGAACCGTCCCTCATATCATACAGCTCTGCAATGGAGGAATAGGGAACAACATAATCAACCGGACGACTCGGCACGAGAAGATGTCCATACGTTGCCACCATTACTGCTTCTATTACAAATCGTCGACGCATGTCACTCCCCCTGTTTTAATCAGTTTAACGTAAAGCTTCCACCATATTATACAATAAACAGATGCTCGTTCAAGATAGTTATTCGCCAAATTTGCGCACTGGCGCAGTCCGAAGTACAATGTGAATAATCATAATACGTACAAGTAACCGCTCTACAGGAGGATTCATCCATGTCTAATGATACAATTGAACATACCATTATTATCGGCGCCGGACCTTGCGGCCTCGCTGCGGCTATCGAGCTGCAGCGCGAGGGCATTAGTCCGCTCATTATTGAAAAGCGCAATATCGTCCATTCCATCTCTCAATACCCTACATACATGCATTTTTTCAGCTCGCCCGAAAATCTGGAGATCGGTGAAATCCCGTTCACAACGGCTAATGAGAAGCCATCCCGGCTGGAGGCGCTTAACTACTATCGCACCGCCGCGCAGCGCCATAACGTACGCGTTCAGCCCTTTGAGACCGTTTTGTCCATCGAGCGTACCGAAGACGGCTTCAAGCTGAGTGGCGAAGACCGTTTCGGATCGCCGCGGGAGCGTTATTGCCGCCATGTCATTATCGCAACCGGCTACTTCGACCATCCGAATCGGCTGGGTATCCCCGGCGAGGATAAGGATAAAGTAAGCCACTTTTTCCGTGAAGCCCATCCTTATGCAGGCATGGAGGTTGCCATTATCGGAGGCAGCAACTCCGCAATCGATGCTGCGCTTGAGCTTGAGCGTGTCGGCGCGAAGGTAACGGTCATCTACCGCGGAGCGCAATATTCCTCCAGCATTAAGCCTTGGGTCAGACCTACATTTGAGGGCAAAGTAACCAAAGGCTCCATCGCCATGAAATTTTCGTCCCAAGTCATAGATATTGCCGATACGTATGTTATTATTCAGCACGAAGGCGGAGAAGAGAAGCTCACCAACGATTTTGTGCTGGCTTTGACCGGCTTTCATCCTGACCGCGGCTTCCTGATGGAAAGCGGCGTAACCATTGAAGCAGAGGGTTATCCGACATTTGATGAGAATACGATGCAGACCAACGTGCCGGGCATCTATCTGGCAGGCGTCGTAGCTTCAAAGCATGAGGCCAATGAAATCTTTATCGAGTCCGGCCGCTTCCATGGACGCAAGATCGTCCAGCATATGCTTGAACAACAAAAATAACGGCGATCCGCCGTTATTTTTTGTTGCGTTTATGAGTCTGCAATTTTGTTCGGAATTGCTGTACTTGATCATCTTGGGGCTCTTTGTCTCCATAGCGGACTGCCTCGTATTGATCAATAAAGGGATGAACCCACTCCCTGTCGCTTGGCTGCTGCACGCTCCCTTGATCGGCAGCGGTCTCACGCGGGGTCAAATGCGGCTTATGCTCATAGCCTCGCTTCTCTGCATCTGCTACCCAGCTTCGGTACAAGTACCTGACTCTGTCGCGATTCGTAGATAAGGAATCCCATTCATCGCCTTTGCCCCCGCCTGAGCCGAACAAGGAACGAAGCCTGTTCTTCATCCGGTTGCGAAGGTCGGAGAAAGACATCAAGTCCTCAATTTCATCGGTAAATCCCGTTTCAGGCTCCGGCTGCGCGACTCTGCGTCCAAGCAGCTGGTTGATCATCGCCTTGATGGCATGGCCGAATTTCTTGATCACCAGCTTAATAAGGTACACTGTGCCTACAGCCATTAGAATTGTGAAGACGACAACAACTATTATATTCAAATAGTCCCAGACACGATATCCATCCGGATTAAACTTTGGCAGCATGCCCGGTGGCGGAGTTTCTTCAATTGGCGGCGGCTCCGGCTCGCCTGATCCGAATATGGCGAGCAACGCACGAAGGATGGAGCGGAGCATATCCTCTATCGCATGTCTGAGCTGCGCAATGGCCATCACCAAACCAAGCAAAGCCATAAGAGAAACAATCCAAATACGGTTCTGTCTGCGTGTAGCTCTCAACGCTTGGGATGAACGGTGATCGACCACTTCATTCGTGACATGGCGTTCATTCCTAATGACCAGCAGCAGAAATATGGAAGCAATCATGCCTGCATTCAGAATGCTTGTATACTCGCTGAGCGGCTGGATCATCCCCATCTTCAATATCTGGGTCGCAATATAAGCCATTATTCCAACTAACATATGCACAATATGGAAGCTGCCCTTCCAGCCTTGATTCAGTTGCTGGTAGCCTCTATTCACGAACACTGCGGCTAATAGCGTCATGGTCACTAGCGGTACCGGAGACATAGCCACTTCAGTGAACATGGCAACAACGACGCCATGGGCTGCCGCTGCCGCTAAGACCAGCAGCAAGCGGGTTACAAGCCTGATTCGCGTATGCAAGCTGAGCAAAGCAAGCGGCACACAGTAAGCCAGAGGCAACGTCGCCAGCCACCAGTTCAGCGTCGCGGAAGGCAATAATAATATGGTGAGGGTCAACAATACCGGAAAATAAAATAATAGCTCGATATAGCCAGTAGCGACAGCTCTCCAGAGAGGAATCCGCGATGCGTTCTTCATGCGCTGACCTCCTCTCCTGTCTTCGCCCCGGCTTGGAACGGTTCCAAGCCCTCTCTCGGAATGACCCAAACGGTCACCGAGTTGCCGCAAGCGCGCAGCTTGTCCGAAGCAAGCTCCAACGTATCGGTCCAATAAGCCGATAAGATGACGATGTCTTGGTTGGAATAACCAAGCGACGCCTCGTGCTCCAGCAGCTGGCTGAAGGAGACCGTCCGGCTAAGCTGCAGCATAGCCATAACCTCCAGCAGAAGCAGCATATGCTCATGTCCGCGATTGCTCTCGATGCGAACGCTGTCAGGGCCGGACCCGATCGGCATATTCGCTGTGAATCCGGCCGCCATGCCTTGCAAGATTGCGGCGTTTGCAACGCCTGCGGCCCATTCGATCCCCCGCTCGATCAGCGCCTCGTTCGATACCGCGCGCCACATCTTTTCATTGTCCTCTACGTTCAGCAGAATCATCATATTCCGCTCCGCCGTATAGTCGTACTGGTGTACCTGAAGCCCACCCGTTCGCGCGCTCGCTTTCCAGTTGATTTGCTTCATGGAATCGCCTGGCTGGTACTCTCGCGATCCGGACACTACGAATGGATCAGGCACTATAAAGCGCTTAACGGCATATTCGCCTTGCATGCTCCGGGAAGGCAAGAGATGAAACGGAACATCGGCAGGCCGGGGATAGACGAGCAGCTCGTCCTGTAGCTGGAATTGCGTATGCTGCCGGAAAACACCCAGCAGGTCGCTGCTTGTCATCGTTACGGAGTTAAGCCGATAGCTGCCTCTCCTAAGCGCTTTAATATAATGCGTGCGGGTCAGCCGCTTGTAGCTGCCCAGGCTGAAGAAGCTTCGATGGTTCTGATACAGGCTGCCACTGCTTACTTCGATATTTTCTCCCTGCCGGAATTGAAGCTGCGCCGGAAGCTGCGACTCCACGCGCAGCCAGGGCACAGGCAGGCTCTTGCGATTCTCCAGCTGCTCCACCAGTTCAATCTCGTCCCCTGCAAAGCAAGTGTGCTGGCGGAATTTCCGGCTGTAGCCGAGCTTGCGAAGCGAATACCGCCTGAACATACGCCCTTGGCCATAGATGGCAGCCATGCCGAACAACAGCACCCATAGAATAAACATATTCAGACTACCTGGATGCCAGGCCGATCTCGGCCGGCACTTCGATGTGACGAATGATCTCTTCCAGCACCTTTTCCGCCTGCCCTTGCGTTCGGGCGATGCCGCGCAAGGCAAGACGGTGCGCAAGCGTTGGGAACGCCATCGCCTTAATATCGTCCGGCGTCACATAATCGCGCCCCCGCAGAATGGCATGGACCTGGGAGGCCCGCAGCAGCGCCTGGCTGCCGCGAGGACTTACGCCAATGGCCACGTCCTCCCTGGTACGCGAGCGCTCCACAATTGCAAGCAGATAAGCCAGAACGTCGTCGGCGATTCCTACCGAGCGATAGGCTTGTCTTGCCGCTGCAAGCTCCTCTGCCCCGGCAATCGGCTGAAGCGTCTCCAGCGGATCATGCTCCTTGAAGCGCTTCAGCAGCCGCAGACCTTCCTCCGTAGTCGGGTAGCCCATCTTCACCTTGAATAGGAATCGATCGAGCTGAGCTTCCGGCAGCGCGAATGTCCCTTGATGCTCGATCGGATTTTGCGTCGCAATAACCATAAAGGGAAGGTTCAACTGCATCGTCTCCCCGTCAATGCTCACTTGACGCTCTTCCATACATTCCAGCAGACTGGACTGCGTTCTTGGCGTGGCCCGGTTAATCTCATCCGCCAGCAGCAGGTTGGTGAACAACGGTCCCGGACGGAATTGAAATTCTCCATGCTTTTGATTAAAGTAATGAATACCGCTTAAGTCCGAAGGAAGCAGATCTGGTGTGAATTGTACACGCTTGAAGGTAAGCGACAGCGACTTCGCGAACGACTTGGCGAGCACCGTCTTTCCTGTTCCAGGCACATCCTCCAGCAGCACATGACCGGATGTCAGCAGGCCAATGAACAGCAGCTCGACGACTTCTTCCTTGCCGATTATCACTTCGCTGACATTCCGCTTGATGTCCTCTGCTAATTGTTTAACCGCTTGCAAAGACATAGATTCAACTCCTTATGTAGTGGGGTTAGATTATGCACGGCTTCTCTGCAGCTGCTGAAGATCACTCCAGCGTACTAACTTGATCCCCTGCTCCTCAATCGTCTTACGCACTTCCGCATCGCGGAAGATTTCGAACTCCATGCCTCGCTTTACCGGTTCACGGTGGAAGGCGTTCAGCTCATCCGTCACTTGAGAGGGATGAATAATCAATTCCGATACGCCCGGCTTTAAGTTGGCCAGCAATTGCTTCATATCGGCTTTGAACGAATCAAAGCTCTCTCCCTCCTGAAACGGGAATGGCAAGCCTAGCAAATAATCCAGAATGACGACGCCTTTGGCATCCGCAAGCGCCGCTACTGCACGCGCCTGCTCCTCCATCTCCGCCGGTGCGACACCGCTCTCCACCTGCACGTACCTCGGCAGCCGGAACGGCAATCCGTAAGCTGCGCACACGTCCAGCACCTCAACCATAAAGTGCTTTCCAGTCTGCAGCCCGTACAAGCTGCCCATGTGATTATCTGCATGCGTAGGCTTCATGCCAAGCTTGATCGCTTTCTCGATTTGATTCACGAGCTCACGCTTCACATGCTCCGATTCCGCTTGCAGTTCAAAGCTGCGAACATCCGGATGAAAGTAACCCTCCGATGTGGTCAACGAAGAGACATCACCGTTATCCGTAACAGGTCCCCAGCCGTAAGCCTCCCATTCGCTTGTAAAGGTCAGATGCACACCAACATCATACTGAGGATGAGCGGCGCTCCAATGCGCAGCCTCCCTTGCCCACCCGCAAGGCATCATAATGGTGGCAGAACTGATCGCGCCCTCTGTCAGCAGCTGTTGTGCAGCTGTATTGACCGAATGGCATAATCCATAATCATCAGCGTTAATAAGAAGAAGCCGATCATCTGATTGGTATCCTAGCGCCTGCGCCAAGCTCATCTTCATTCCTCCATCTGATTATTTAATGGCATCAATCATTCATGTCGTTCTGACAGCTTGCTCAATCTCGCCGTCAATTGATCGCGCCAGCTCGCTGCCAATTCCTGTACTTCAAGCAGTAACTCAATCGCTTTTGAATTGGATTTCTCCTTATACATCACATGATTGGCTGCTGCAATTGAGAATTTCGCCTTATGGCGCTCCCGAATGACGACAGAATCTCCCGCCTTCACCATGCCTTCCTGCAGCACTCGGAAGTAGAAGCCCGTATAACCCGTCTGCTGCGCGAGTGCAGGCAGCTCAGGCAGCTCATTGCGTAAGCCGAGCTTGAAACATGGCTGTCTTGGCTGGCTCACCTGGAGCGCCACATCGCCAACCTCCACAATATCGCCGATATAAAGCTGATCCTCTGTCCAGTCCGTGAGCGAGAAATTTTCTCCGAATGCACCATTGTGGAAGGCTCGTCCAAATCGCTCTGACCAATACGGATACCTGTTCATAAAATAGGCGCAGATGGCCTTGTCAGGCCCACCGTGATGAACGGTATCTCCCTGTCCGTCTCCCTCAATACCGAGAGCATGAACCTTCATCGCTTCTTGCGTAGCTGATTTGAATATCCCGCTGAGCACCTGCTTTGCTCCATACTGCAGCAGCCGGGGCTGACCTACTTGCACTGAAGCGAGAGTCGCCGTAACGCCTGCGTCCATGCCTGCCCCTTCTTTCTATTAATCTCGTTTAACTATGTCTATTATAAGCTTAGCAGGTAGAAGCTGGCAAAGAAAACTAGTGTCATCAATTATTTATTACACTAATCAATGTCTATTTGCGCTTCATTATCCTTTCGACATGTTCCCCTCCCAGCCCTACAGCCGCTGTCGAAACCATTAAGTTTCTGTCCGTTATTGCGCTTCCCCGGGAAATGAATAGCCGGAAATGTTTCATTTCCCATCCGTTATTCCCCAGGCTGCTTTAATTCATCTTTCGCATTTCGTTGCCTCGCGCAGTCGCTTTTGACCGCCAACCGGACCACGCTTCGATCAAAACAAGCAGCAAAGCGAGCGCAAGAGCAGCGATAGCCGCGTCCATGGTCAGGAAGACAATCGCCAGCGCCGCGCTTGCGCCTAACCAGCAGAAAGCAATCGCGTTTATTGTCCCGCTCCATTCCCCCAGATGCCATGGCGCGTCCTGCCATATCCCTTCCTTTTCGCCGCGAGCTCGTGCATGTATGGACCGTCTGCGCCTCAATTGCTCCCTAAGCCGAAGCCCGATCGGAATTCCATAGGCAGCATGCAAGAAGACGATCGATAAAGCAAGAAGTCCGATGAACATCTCGTTATTCCACTGTAATTGCGCGCCAACAAGCAAGAACAGCGCACATGCAGAAGCAACCCAGCTGCTATGTGAAGTGATTCGCCCTCCGGTAGTGACGCGTCCGATCCATTGCCTGAACGGAATCGATTCGTCCCTTGCCAGACTGTACATGGTCCGGGCGCATACCGTCATCGACTGAAGCCCGCTTGCCCACAACGATACAATAATCAAGACGGCGATCAGTGCCGAGCCGCCCAAGCTTGTCATTGCAGTCTCTATGAATAAGATGATGCCCGGCGCACCTGCCACTCCTGCTGCCGCTTGAAGCAAGTCCCCTGCCCCATAACCGGATGCGACTGCCAAGGAAAGAAGCGTAAGCAAGATCAACCCGCCAATATACGTATAAGCGGTGGACAAATAAATCGCCCAAGGCACTCGCACTCGAGGCTCCAGCGTCTCCTCCGCACCGGCTGCCGCACCGTCCATCCCGAGAAAAAGCTTCAGAAGCAGCAGCAGACCAACCATATAGGATTCCGGGCGGACATGCCCCATAAAGCTCGTCGTATCGAATTGATACAAAACGGCAGCAGAATATGAATTCGGCCAAAGCAGCCATAGCATTGATCCCGTCACAAGTCCAATGATTAGCAATTGCAGCCATATACCCGCTCCATGCAGCCAGCCAAGCCAAGCAGCTCCCCAATGCAAGCAGGCAGCTTGCGCTACTGCGATGAGTGCAGCCAGACACAAGAAACTGACGACTGAAGGGGCATATCCGAGATACCAAGATGCGACGCTGTCCGTCAAGTAGGCGCATCCGCCAATGAAGAGCGCCAGCATCGCCAGATGTCCTGCAAGGTGGAACCAGCCGGCTCTTCTCCCCCATTTCATGCCTCCAAGAATAATCGACGTATGTGACAGGCTGCCTGCCGTTGGCATAGCGGAGGCGATCTCCGCCAGGCTGCCGCTTACACATATATAGAAGAGCGCAAGGATCGGCAAGCCGAATCCGATGATGGACAGTCCCCCCTGCCCCACTGCCGGTCCGAACCACAGTGCCGAGCTTCCGATCAGAGCCATCGTGCCAAATGATAGACCGGCCGTCTGCCAGCCGCTTCTGTCACGACGCAGCGGCTGGGTCAAGCCGAAACGGTACAGATCCTGCCTGTCTTGCATGGCTTGCGTTTCTTTGCCGTAGCGCATCATACTCTGATACCTGCTGGTCCGATAGCCGTTGCTGGCTTTATAAGCCACCCCGAAGATCAGCACGCATACTAGGGCAGACAACAGCAACCCGATATAAGCGGCAATCATGTCCCCACCTCCATACCCTACTCTATGTGAAGAGACTTCAGGGCATGCAACACAGTCCATTCATGGAAAATGCAAAAAAACCTCTGACCCTGCATCCAGCAAGTCAGAGGTTTCGATTAACTGATCTCCCGGTGATGCATGCCGCCGGCCATTTCGCGTACGGCTTGCTTCACATGAAGCAGATCAAATGGTTTGTCGAGCAAGCAATGAAAGACAAGCTTTCTGGCTTCCGCCAGCATATCCGCGTCGGCGAATGCCGTCATGAGCGCTACAGGTGCCAGATTGTTGGCTTTGCGAATTTCCCTCAGCACGTCAATACCGCTTATATCCGGCAGCCGGATATCCAGCAGGACGCAATCCGGCTTTTCACTCAGCCATGTGTCAATGGCCTCCCGACCCGTACAAGCCTGCAGCACGCAATAGCCTTCCTCCTGCAGCATCTCGGCCATCAGCATGCGCAAGGCATTCCCGTCGTCCACAATTAGGACTAACGGCTGCTCACGCTTAACCGCCGGTTCGAATAATCGCTCCTTTAGCGGAGAAGCCTTGGCAGAGGCGTTCGCTTCCACGGCAGCTTCGTCGGCCGGGAGATGTTGCCGCGCCGAATGGCTGCTCTCTTCGCGATTCCGCGCACTTCGTTTTGCCCGGATGAAAGCCGCTGCCAGCACTAGCAGCGCCAAGGCAGCGGCGAGCCAATACGTAACGATCATAATTTACTCCCTCATGTTAGTCATTTGCGAGCATAGGACCAAGCGGCCCTTCTTCATTAATCATATCTTGAAGAGCGTAGACCGATATCGGAAAATACAGAAAACCATAAACATATGCAGCCAGCTCATATAATCCGAAATAAATGACAAGCGAACGGTCCGCAATATAAAAGGGCTGATCCGGCGCAATGCTCTTGAACGGCTCCAATGTGGGAATATCCCGTTCCTTTATGCCCTTGACGACAAATTCATTAATCCGGGCCACATAATCACTGCCAGGCTTGAACAGCTCGCTAAGACTGTAGGCCTTGCCTATCGAGGCTTTGAATGTCAGTGATTTCTGAAGCGTCATGCCATGGGCGCCTCCCGTATAGGCGTAATTAAATAACGAGAGGCTGAGCACATCCTTTTCGTTCGTCTTCACTTCATAATAAGCGATCATCTCCGCGCGCGGATCTTCCAGACTTCCTTGGCTATTGACAAGCTGCTGAGCAGCCGCGAGTATCGCTTGATTGATCCGGGCATCCGCCTCGGCACTCGTACCGCCGCTTACGTATGGCAGGGACAAATCCGCCTTCGGGAACGTTGCCTTTGCCGTCTGTATGACAAGAGGCGCTTGAGGAGCCATATGCTTTCACCATCCTGTACTTAAGATGGTTCATTGTATGCCGCGTGGCGCTCGGACCATTACAGCTGCATCTTCTCGCGTTCCGTCAGTCGTCTTCCGTATACATCAAGCACGAGATTGCCTTTGTTCAGGCCCAATATGCGGTCTGCATACCGCTCTGCCCAATCGCCCTGATGCAGAACGGCAATGACGATGATGCCTTCGTTTTTGCACAGTGCCTTCAGCTCGCTCAGCACCGCATCCGCCGCATGCGGGTCCAGTCCCGACACCGGCTCGTCGGCCACAATAACTTTCGCCCCGTGAACCAAAGCTCTTGCGATCGCCATGCGCTGCCGCTCGCCGCCGCTCAAGTGCTTGGCAGGCAATTTTGCTTTATCCAGCAGCCCTCGTTTCTCAATCATGTCCATTGCGCCCATATAATCGTCGCTGCGAACCATGCCTGTCCATCGCCGCCATGCGGGCGTTTGGCTAACAGAGCCGATGATGACGTTTTTCAATCCGCTTTTATCCGGGAACAGGAATGGCTTCTCTTCCAGATAAGCAACCTGCTGCTTCACCTTCCGCTTAGCCAGAATACCTTCCTTGAATACGTCCTTCCCATTGAACATGTATGTACCGGAGCTCCAGCTCTCTTGCAGCGCCAGACATTTCAGCAGCATCGACTTCCCGCTTCCGCTGCTTCCCTTCACGGCGATGAAGTCACCTTCATACGCCTCGAAGCTAATATCATTAAGCACCTTTGGACCGCCCGGGATCCGCTTCGACAAACCCTTAATTCTCAACATGTTCCGCACTCCTTCTGCTCGATGCCAGCCTTCTATGAATCTAGTTTAAAGTAAATAAAAAACTCTTTCCACACGAACAAATGTTTGCTATAATAAAAACAAGAACAAATGTTCTGAATATTACAAAACATATCCTTGAAGGAGGCTAGATCACCATGAAATCCAACTGTGAAAATTTCCGCTTTGTAGAGAGAGGACGCTCCTCACGAGACTTAACGTTTAAGTTTTATAATGACGGGCGGCTCGTTATTCTTGATAACGATACAGAGGAGGTGATCAGCCCTAGAGATTTGCGAAGCGATAGCCGCGATTTCTACATTCGCAAGCGTATCGCCTTTATTAAGAACCAGCTGGCGGCCAGCCAGTTGAAATATGCCTAATGAAGAGGAGAGAGCAGCTACTCTAGCGGCTCTCTCCTCTTTTTTCCTGCGCTACGGCTGTTTGTCAATTCCGTTCAGGCTTGGAGGACGTTTCGCTTGCTTATCCGTCTTCGGCGTGATCGCCTCTTCCTTTTGGCTTGCGTTGTCCTGCTGATTGTGGGTCTTCTCGCTTTTGTTGAACGGCATCCGATCACCTCCACTTACATTATGCGGAAGCATGAACCGTCCTATGCCCCCGCCAGACAAGTTACGCAGCCGCTCATTGACTATTGCCTGCCATTTGCGGTAGATTGGTCATACAACAGCAATAGAAGCAACGGCTTATGAGAAGGAGACTGACCTGTCATGAAACAACATATATTATTTGATTTGGACGATACATTGATTTATTGCAACAAATACTTCTTTTTTGTCGTGGATCAGTTCGTGGATTCCATGTCCACCTGGTTCAGCGGCTATGGCATCGTCACGCCCGAAGCGATTCGCGACAAGCAAATGGAACGGGACATCGCGCTTATTGGTGTTACCGGTTTCAAGAGTGAGCATTTCCCCCAGTCGTTCCTTGACACCTACACTTACTACAGCGATACAACTGGAAGAAAACGCTCGGTCCTGGAAGAGGATTTTTTGTGGAAGCTCGGCATCAGCGTATACGATCATGAGACCGAGCCTTATCCCAACATGGAGCACACGCTAGATGAGCTTGCTTCCTCTGGACACGAGCTGCATCTCTACACGGGCGGCGAGCTTCTGATTCAACAACGCAAGATAGAGCGAATGGGACTGGAGCGTTATTTCAGCTCACGTATCTATATTAGACAGTTGAAGAATAACGCTGCACTGGAGCAGATCTTGCAGCATGGCACCTTTGACCGCGAGCATACGTGGATGATCGGCAATTCCATTCGTACAGATGTTGTGCCAGCCTTAACCGCAGGCATTCACGCCATTCATGTGCGCACGCCTGAAGAATGGCATTACAATGTCGTACAGATTGATGTGCAGCCAAAAGGCGCTTTCTTTACATTAGATAAGCTTGTAGAGGTACCCGATACGATTCATCGTTACTTGAACCGCGATTAGCGATCAGCTTCTACAGCCAGCTCGCCAGTCGCCGCATTTCTCAGCACGATCTTGCCTTGCGTCTCCGTTCCGTCAGCCATGGTCAGCTTCAGCTTGGCGGTTTTGCCTTTCTCCGCAATGGCCCGTACCTGAGCATCCGTCAAGCTGCGACCGAAGCTTTCCTTCCAGATGACGAACGAGCAGCCGCTCCGGTAATGGGTACACCCATACCCCTTCCGCCCCATAAACAATCTGCCGCCGCAGCCCGGGCGGGGGCATGCCGCAATCGTGCCGTCTCCTGGCGCTTCGGCGCGTTCTTTGACCGCCGTGTTTTTAGCCGGTGCGCTTGATGAAGCTCCTGATGGGCCGCTGCTTGTCCGACTCGTGCGCCCTGACGAAGTGCTGCGCGTGGAACGCTGTCCTCTGGCGGACTTCCCTTTCCCCGGCTTCTCGTCTCCTTCGAATGCCTTGATATCGGCTCTTGCTTGTTGGCGAACCTTATCTACGATCATCGTGGCGAACTTCTTCACATTTTCCATAAAAGTAGCATCCGACGCGCTGCCTCTGGCGATCTCATTCAGCCTGCGCTCCCACATGCCGGTCATCTCCGGTGAGGTCAACAACTCCACACCGGCTGCGCGGATCAGCTCAATCGCCGTTCGCCCCTTCTGGGAAATCATGATCCGTTTGCCCTGCATCGTTACATATCCTACGTTTTTAAGCCTCTCGATTGTAGCCGCGCGGGTAGCAGGTGTGCCAAGACCGGAATCCTTCATCGCATCCCGTACCTCTTCGTCCTCGATCTGCTTGCCTGCGCTCTCCATCGCCTTCAGCAGCGTACCTTCCGTATAATGCTTGGGAGGCTGCGTTTCCTTCTCTTTCATTGCGGCATCTGTACATTTCACACTCGCCGCCGGATTCACAGAGAACGGCTCCAGCACTTCTTCTTCATCCTCGGAATCGTCTTCCTTGTCCCTCTTTCCGCCTTTGGGCCGTTCTTTCTTCTGATCAGCGTAAAGCACCTTCCAGCCTAAGCTGAGAAGCTCCTTCACCGTCGTTTTGAATGTTTCTTGCTCCACCTCGGTCAGTACCGTATGGGATTTGTATTCCGCTGCCGGATAGAACTGTGACAGGAATCGGCGTACGATGAGATCATACAGCTTGGCTTCATCGGGTGAAAGTCCGCTAGCCTTCCGGTGCGTCGGCAGAATGGCATGATGATCCTCGACCTTCGCTGGATTGCAAATGAACTTATTGCCCTTATGCACGAGACTTTTATTTGCTCCCTTGGCCCACTCGTCGTACGAAGTGCCATGCAAAGAGGACAAGGTCTTGTGCATCTCCGGAATGTTCTGCTCCGTTACATAGTTGGAGTTGGTACGGGGATACGTGATCACCTTATGTTTCTCGTACAAGGCTTGCGCCGTATCCAGCGTCTTCTTCGCCGAAAATCCGAATTTGCCGTTCGCTTCCCGCTGCAAGAGCGTCAGATCATACAGCTTGAACGGGTACTCCTTCACATCCTTCACTTCATACGACGCGATCGATCCGGTTTTCCCCTTCACCTTCGCGGCGATCGCTTCCGCCTTCTTGGGATCGGTCAACCGCTCACCCTGCCATAATCCGCGATACGCTGTATCTTCTTGAAGAAATTTGGCCTCCACTTCATAAAATTTCAGCGAATCGAAGGTCTCGATTATTTTTTGGCGGTCATAGATAAGCGCCAGAACGGGCGTCTGTACCCGGCCGACAGACAATAATACATTATGTTTTGTTGTAAAAGCGCGCGAGCCGTTCATGCCAATCAGCCAGTCCGCCTCGCTTCGGGCCGTCGCGGCTTTCGTCAAGTTATCATATTCGGAGCCTTCTCTAAGCTCCGCGAAGCCTCTTCGTATCGTCTCCGGCGTCAAATCCGATATCCAGAGTCGCTTGACGGGCTGGCGCAGCTTCAGATGGCGCTGAATGAGGGAGAAGATGTATTGCCCCTCTCTCCCGGCGTCGCAGCCGTTCACAAGCGAATCGCATCGCTTCGCCAGTTCTTTGATCACTTTCAGCTGATCCATCGTTTTTTTGTTGGGGACCAGCTTGAATACTTCTGGAATGATAGGCAGGTCGCCAATATTCCAGCGCTTGTACTTATCATCATAAGCATCGGGCTCGGCTAAGCCGATCAAATGGCCGATGGCCCACGTAATGATGTAGTGTTCGCCTTCTATATAGGTACGGTGATTTTTGGCTCTGGGATCGATAGCGGCCGCGATATTGCGTCCCATGTCGGGTTTCTCCGCAATGATTAGTGTCTTCAACTGGGCTCGCTCCTTTGGTCAACTCTAGTCATCAGGACGTCTCCAATGTCTTTATTATGGAAGTGAAAATGGTGCGCACGCCCTTCGACCAATTAGGGTCTTCTGCATATTCCCGGTTAATCCATGTAAACGGGTCTACCTCAGACGGCCTGTCCTTGCTCAGTCTCGTAATGGTTCTTGCCGCAATCTGCGACGATTGCTCAATCGTCGTATTGAATTCTTGCCAGCTATGAAAGACGTTAAAGGGATTGTTGGCGATTTCCTTCGCCCGCTCATGCTTTCGCGGGACAAACCCCTGCTCCTGGCCCGTGATGGCGATCAGGAAAACGGGATGAATATCAAACTCCTTCGCTGTTTTCATAATGGCGTCTATATAAAACGAATCTGCTAGAATCGAAGATTTGTTCTCCAGAAAAGCAACGAGCTTGTCTTTATCAATAGCGGCATACTTAAGCTCCGCCGGCAATTCATTGGGCGATGCGGCAGGAGCCTCTGCAGGAACCAGCATCCCGCTCTCCGCTCCATTGGCTGAAAGCTCTTGCACCCGTTCATGCGTCAAGGACCAGCCAAAAAACATAGATGCCGCTATCACGACTGCCGTCAATGTCCCATAGAGTATGAAGCTTCTTCGGCGCTGCTTCCTGATTATCGCTGCGCTTGCAGAAGGCAGCGGGATGACAACGGCAACGTCTGATTCGCCATTCATCCGTCCCCCGAGGGGCATGCTGGCGGAACTCAGGCCCCTCCATGAAGCTTCCTGCTCTCTTGTCCACTTGCGCAGCGGCTCCGCTACTGCCGGATTCTCCAGATCAAGCTCCATACACATGACGTAGATATCGTCGGGACTGACGGGGCGCTGCTGCTCCAGTACCGTCGAGCGAATGAGCCGGTAGGTTAATTGCTTCTTCGTATCGGGATCAAAGTCCGGCAATTGATTATGAATGATGCGCGCAACTGCGTCTGCGACGATCTCCGCACGCTGATCGCTTGGCATAGAGGCATACTTATGATGCACATAGTTGCGTATGTTGTGAACATCGGTTGGTGTTAACACATAGGCATGCTCTGCAGACATCTGCCTCTCCTCCTACGCAGGATCTATCCATAATTTTACCACAACTTGCCTTATTGCGGGGGAGTCAGGTTAGAAATCGCTTCCTGAATAGCGAGTTGCGTCATATAGGCGCGCACCTGTTCTTTCTCACTGAATGTCAGCTGATATTCACAGTCGCAATCCTCATCCTGAGGGACCATCTGGACAATCGTGCCATCCAGCGTGCAGATCACATAGAGGGTGAATTGGATCAGATCATCCGGTACAGGCGTGCCCTCATCTACTGTCGGCCGAAGCACGATATCTACCCATTGATCGTCGCGGCGCTCCATTGATGCATCAAAGCGAGTAAACCGAAGCTCCGTTATCTGGTCTGAACCGTATTTAATCATATCTTCTCTCTCCATTCCCACAGAATCTGGACAAGCAAGAAAAGCGCCCTAGGGCGCTTCCTTATGAAACCTATAGGTATAGCCTAACATAGAGGCGCTGCTTATGGAAGCATCGATGAGCCCATCAAATACTTATCCACTTCACGGGCAGCCTCGCGGCCTTCGTTGATCGCCCAGACCACCAAGCTTTGTCCGCGGCGCATATCGCCAGCTGCGAATACCTTGTCGACATTCGTCGTGTATTTGCCATACGGAGCTTTCACATTGGAACGACGATCCTGTGCTAGACCAAGCTGCTCGATCAGCGTTGTTTCCGGACCTTCAAAGCCTACCGCGATGAAGACCAGATCTGCTGGCCATACCTTTTCCGTTCCCGGAATTTCTTTATAGATTTTGCGGCCGGTTTCGTCAACCGTACGCTCGATTTGTACCGTGTGAAGCTCCTTCAGGACGCCATTCTCGTCGCCTACAAACTTTTTCGTCAGGACGGAGAATGCACGAGGATCTTCGCCGTATAGCGCTTTTGCTTCCTCTTGCGCATAATCCAGCGTATAGACGTTCGGGAATTGCGGCCAAGGGTTGCTAATCTGATCGCGCTCAAGCGGAGCTTTCGCATGCGTACCGAATTGCGTAACCGACTTGCAGCCATGGCGTAGCGCCGTTGCTACACAGTCTGTACCTGTATCGCCGCCACCGATAACGATAACATCCTTATCTTTTGCGGAGATATAGTTGCCGTCTTCCAGATTGGAGTCCAGGTAGCTCTTGATTGTGCCGTTCAAATAGTCCATCGCCATATGCACGCCGTTCAGATCGCGTCCCTCGATATCTACATCGCGTGCGCGCGTCGCGCCGCCGCACAGAACAACTGCATCAAATTTCTCCACCAGCTCGCTTGCTGTAATATCTTTGCCGATCTCCGTATTCGTGACAAACTCGATGCCCTCTTCTGTCATCAAGTCTACACGGCGCTGTACGACATGCTTCTCCAGCTTCATCGTAGGGATGCCGTATGTGAGCAATCCGCCGATGCGGTCGGCACGCTCATATACCGTAACGGTATGGCCCGCTTTGTTCAATTGAGCGGCCGTAGCCATGCCAGCAGGGCCGGAGCCTACGACTGCTACACGCTTGCCGGTACGCACTTTAGGAGGCTGAGGAACGACCCAACCCTCTTCAAAGCCGCGATCGATAATCGCTTGTTCGATCGTCTTGATTGTGACGGCATCGCCGATAAGGCCGACCGTACAAGAGCCTTCGCATGGCGCCGGGCATACACGGCCCGTGAACTCAGGGAAGTTATTCGTCTTGTGCAGGCGCTCCAGCGCCTCGCGCCACAGTCCTCTGTAGATCAGGTTGTTCCACTCGGGAATCAGGTTGTTGACCGGGCAACCGGACACCGATCCGGCGAGCTCCATGCCTGTATGGCAATAAGGCGTTCCGCAATCCATACAGCGTGCGCCTTGGGTGCGCAACTGTTCGTCGGACAAATGCTTATGAAATTCGTTCCAATCCTTGATGCGCTCAAGCGGGTCGCGATCGGCCGGCAATTCGCGCTGATATTCCATAAATCCAGTTGGTGTAGACATGATCGAATTTCCTCCATCCCTGTTTCCCGGTTGCTTCACGTACACGTACAAGATACGATATGAGACCACTTGCGGGAATCCATATATTATTGAACACAGCGTGCTGTGCCAAATCCGGTGACTTATTATAACATGCTAGCATTCCTCTAATGATCACGTTAATGGACTATCCGTACAATCATTTGCACTTTATGACATATTGTTCGTACATCAGCCGCTTTAACACGCTCTATTTTAGATGCGTTCATAATTTTGGAATGTGAAGTCATAGGGATTCCGATCATCTTTCGCTTTGAACTCGCTGCTGGCAAGTCTCCATGCACTCTCATCAAATACCGGGAAATACGCATCCGCCTCATCGACTTCCGTTTCCACTTCGGTCAACAATATCCGATCCGTATGAGGCAAGGCCAGCGCATAGATCTCCGCACCGCCAATAATCATGAGATCTTCCTCTCCGAACATCTGTATCGCATCCTCCAAATTATGAATCACTTCACAACCCTCAAGATGCAAATCAGTCTGGCGAGAGAGGACGACATTACGCCGGTTCGGCAGCGGTTTGCCGAGCGATTCGAACGTTTTTCTGCCCATCAGCACGGTCTTGCCTGTCGTCATTCTCTTGAAATACGCCAAGTCTCCAGGCAAGCGCCAAGGAAGAGTGTTGCGGACACCAATAGCCCGGTTCCGGTCCATTGCCGCTATTAACGTAATCGTCATCGTCTGTTCCTCCTCCCCTTACACCGCTACGGGTGCTTTGATCGACGGATGCGGATTGTAAGCTTCGAGCATCAAGTCTTCCATTTCAAAATCAAATACCGATTGCTTGTCCGTATTCAATAGCAGCTTCGGCAGCGGCTTCGGATCACGGGACAGCTGAATCTCAATCTGTTCCATATGGTTCGAATAGATGTGGGCATCGCCAAGCGTATGAACAAAATCGCCTACTCCCAGCCCGCATTCATGTGCGATCAGGTGCGTCAAAAGCGCGTAGCTCGCGATATTGAACGGAATACCCAGGAAAATATCACCGCTTCTTTGGTACAGCTGGCAAGAGAGCTTGCCCTCAGACACATAGAACTGGAACATCGTATGACATGGCGGAAGAGCCATCGTCGGCACATCCTCAGGATTCCAAGCCGATACGATAAGCCTTCTGGATTCCGGGTTGCTCTTAATCGTTGCGATAACATCCTTAAGCTGGTCGATGGTTCCGCCTTGAGTCGTCTTCCAATCTCTCCACTGCTTCCCGTAGACATTGCCTAGTTCTCCATATTGAGCTGCAAAATCGGGATCGGTCAAAATACGCTCCTTGAACGCTTCCATCTGCCCTTCATATTGCGCGGCGAATGCCGAGTCCGTCTGGGAGCGCAATCCGAAATTCGTCATATCCGGTCCCGAATAGGCTTCGCTCTCTACCCAGCGCTTAAATGCCCATTCATTCCAAATGTTGTTGTTATGTTGAAGCAAATAGCGGATGTTCGTATCCCCTTTAATAAACCAAAGCAATTCGCTCGCTACAAGCTTGAAGGGTACACGCTTCGTCGTCAGAAGCGGAAAGCCCTCGCTGAGCGGGAATCTCATCTGATAGCCGAACGTGGAGATCGTCCCGGTCCCTGTACGATCTTCCTTGCGGACGCCACCCTGCAGCACATCCCTTAATAATTGCAAATAAGCCTGTTCACTCGTGCTCATAGGAGACCCTCCTTTATCATAATCGCCATCATCGGCGTAATTCTATACGAAAAGCTTGTGCTTCTATCTCTTAAAGCAAGCTTTCTTTCGCAAAATAACTATTATTATAACATTACTTGTAATTAGTTGCCCAGCCTGTCTTTCTTCCGTTTTTTGCGCAGCTGATGCCGATCTGGCGCTGTGGCGAACAGCTGGCGCTCCAATTCACTCTCCGGTACAACGGAAGGAACCGGGCATGGCTTGCCGTCTTCTCCAAGCGCAACAAAAGTGAAAAAGGCGGTCACCGTAACTGCACGCGTCCCGGCGTACAGATTCTCCGCCGTGACGGAGACGTAAATTTCCATGGAGCTGCGATGCGTCCAAGAAACGAACGCCTCCACCTCGATGACTTCGCCGACCCTGATCGGCGCAAGAAAATCAAGGCTGTCTGTGGACGCCGTCACCACTCTTGTTCTCGCATGTCTCATGGCCGCAATCGCGGCTACCTTATCCATATACTCCATCAGCTTGCCGCCGAACATGGTATCGTAATGATTCGTATCCAAAGGGAAAATGAGCTGCGTCATAATCGTTCGTGATTCACTCGATCGTTTTTGTTCTTCTTGATTCATGCTGATTCAGCCCCTTCTCATCATCTGCGCATTTTGTTTCTTCATTATAATATATGCAAAAAGCGATAGGCAAAGGAAACCGCATGAAATTCATGCAAAGCCATACATGTGAAGGTTATTGTGGACGCAAAGAAACCCCGCTGTGCCTTAAAGGCCAGCGAGGCTTCTCATTCAAGCTAATTTAGATCAAGTCGGCTAAGTGAATTACTTAGCAACCGTATGGATCGGATGGCCAAGTGCAACTTCAGCCGCATCCAATACGATCTCGCCCAAAGTTGGGTGAGCATGGATTGTCAGTGCGATATCTTCAAGCGTTGCGCCCATCTCGATTGCCAGAGCAAGCTCAGCGATCATGTTGGAAGCTTCAAGGCCTACGATATGCGCGCCCAGTACCAGACCGGAATCAGCGTCTGCTACCAGCTTCACGAAGCCTTCTGTAGCGTTAAGCGACATTGCGCGGCCGTTGATAGCGAATGGGAATTTGCCCACTTTCACGTTGTGGCCTTGCTCCTTCGCTTCTTTCTCGCTCAGGCCTACGCTTGCGCATTCCGGATCGGAGAAGCATACAGCCGGTACGCATTTGTAATCGATCACGCTTGGTTGTCCTGCGATCGCTTCAGCCGCTACGCGGCCTTCGTACATCGCTTTGTGCGCAAGCGCTGGTCCTGCGATGATATCGCCGATTGCAAAGATGTGCGGAATGCTGGTACGGCATTGTTGGTCAACTTCAACCAGACCGCGATCTGTTGTTTTCACGCCGATCAGGTCAAGGCCAAGCTCGCCATCCGTGTTCGGGCGGCGGCCAACTGTAACAAGCAGGTAGTCCGCTGTTACTTTTTCTTCTTTGTCGCCTACTGTGTAGGTAACTGTTACATCTTTATCCGTTTGCTCTGCACTTTTCGCTTGAGCGCCTGTTACGATGTCTACGTTTTTGGCTTTCAGCTTCTTCGCAACGATGGAAGACATATCTTTGTCGAAGCCTGGAAGTACGGAATCGGAACCTTCGATTACCGTTACTTTCGTGCCGAACTTAGTGTACATTTGGCCAAGCTCGATACCGATGTAGCCGCCGCCGATTACGACAAGGCTCTTCGGAATTTCAGGCAGCGACAATGCGCCTGTCGAGGACACGATGCGTCCGCCGTAAGGGAACGCCTTCAGCTCGATTGGACGGGAACCAGTCGCGATGATGCAGTTTTTGAAACGATAGCGCGGCGCTTCTTGATCGTTGAATACGCGAGCTTCGTTTTCGTTAATGAACATCACTTCGCCTTGGAAGAATTGTACTTTGTTCGCTTTCAGCAGCGAAGCAACGCCGCCAGTCAGCTTCTTCACAATGCCGTTTTTGAATTCTTGCACCTTGCTGAAGTCAACCTTCGCTTCACCCACTTCGATACCGAAAGCGGAAGCGTGGCTTACAGACTCATATTGGTGAGCTGCCGAAATCAGTGCTTTGGACGGGATACAGCCAACGTTCAAGCACACGCCGCCCACATACTCTTTATCTACAACCAATACGTTTTGACCAAGCTGTGCTGCGCGGATAGCGGCTACGTAACCGCCAGGACCTGCGCCAATGACTAGAGTATCAATATCTAAGGAAGCATCTCCAACTACCATTTGTTAGACCTCCATTATGAACAGCTCAGGCTGTGCCAGCAGCTGTTTGATATAGTTCATAAAGTTTTGTGCTGTTGCGCCGTCAATCAGACGGTGGTCGAAGCTCAGGGACAATGCCATAACAGGTGCTGCTACAATCTCGCCGTCGCGTACAATCGCCTTCTCGGAGATGCGGCCTGTACCCAGAATCGCAACTTCAGGGAAGTTGATTACCGGAGTGAAGAACATGCCGCCTGCGGAACCGATGTTCGAGATCGTAATCGTGCTGCCTCTCAGTTCGTTCGCAGCAAGCTTGCCGTCGCGGCCGCGTACAGCCAAGTCACGAATCGTGTCAGCAACCATAAAGATGTTTTTGCGGTCAGCATCTTCGATAACCGGAACGATCAAGCCGTTGTCCGTATCGGTAGCGATACCGATGTTGTAGTACTTGCGGTATACGATTTCTTGATTTTGCTCATCCAGCGTGGAGTTCATGATTGGGAACTGGCGGCAAGCCGCTACCAGGGCCTTCACGATGAACGGCAGATACGTAAGCTTGGAGCCTTTTTTCTCTGCGTATGGCTTATATTTCGAGCGAAGGGCAACCAGCTCAGTAACGTCTACTTCGTCCATGATCGTTACGTGCGGAGCCGTGTAAACCGACTTCACCATTGCATTAGAGATCGCTTTGCGGATACCTTTGAACGGTACGCGCTCTTCTGGTCGGTAAGGTGTACCAGCCGCTACAGGAGCTGCTGCTTTTGCCTCGCCAGCCGAAGCTGCTTTTTCTTCCGCAGGCGCTGCCGCTTCTACAGCTGCAGGTGCTCCGCCGAATCCGTTCACATCGTCACGCGTGATGCGTCCGTTTTTGCCGGTACCGCTAACTTGAGTCAGGTCTACACCTTTCTCGCGAGCGTATTTGCGTACGCTTGGTGTTGCCAATACTTGAGCGTTCGTTGCTTTAGCTTCAGGAGCAGGAGCTGCAGCAGGTGCGCTTGCAGGAGCTGACTCTTCCTTCTTCGGCTCTTCAGCCGCAGCAGGAGTCGCTTGCTCAGGAAGGTCGCCTTCCGCCTCAATTACAGCTACCAGTTCGCCAACATGGCATACCTGACCGTCCTTCACCAATACTTCCAGCACTTTGCCGTTAACCGGGCAAGGTACTTCGACGATAGCTTTATCGTTTTGTACTTCCATAATAATGTCATCGTCCGTCACTGTCGCGCCCGGCTTAATCAGCACTTTGATGATTTCGCCCTCATGCAGGCCTTCGCCTAGCTCTGGGAATCGATATTCGAATTTAGCCACCGATCATAACCTCCTTTAAAAAATGTTCCGTCCATTAAATTAGAAATTGATAACTTTTTGAGCCGCAGCCACGATGCGTGCTGGCGTAGGCAGCCATTGATCTTCGATTTGAGCGAACGGATATACCGTATCCGGACCCGCTACGCGAAGCACTGGCGCTTCCAGATGCAGAATCGCTTTTTCGTTGATTTGCGCGATAACTTCAGCAGCTACGCCGGAAGTTTTTTGCGCTTCTTGAACCACGATTGCACGGTTTGTTTTTTGGATAGATGCTACGATGGTGTCGATATCAAGCGGCACTAGGGAACGAAGGTCGATCACTTCCGCTTTGATGCCTTGCTTCTCGAGCTCATCTGCTGCTTTCACCGCTGTATGAACCATCATGCCGTAAGCGATGATCGTTACGTCGCTGCCTTCGCGAACCACGTTTGCTTTGCCAATCTCAACGGTGTATTCGCCTTCTGGAACGTCAGCTTTGAATGCACGGTACAAGTTCAGATGCTCCATGAAGAATACCGGATCGTTGTCGCGAATCGCGGAGATCATCAGACCTTTTGCATCGTATGGATTGGATGGAATAACCACTTTAATACCAGGAGTCTGTACAGCCAGACCTTCCAGGGAGTCCGTATGCAGCTCTGCTGCTTTGACGCCGCCGCCGAACGGCGTACGGAATACGATTGGCGCGTTGTAGCGACCGCCGGAACGGTAACGCATACGCGCAGCCTGGATGAACATTTGGTCAAGTGCTTCGTAAATGAAGCCTACGAATTGGATCTCGGCGATTGGACGCAAGCCTTGCACGCCCATACCTACTGCCAAACCTCCGATTGCGGATTCAGCCAGCGGCGTATCGAATACGCGCTCTTCTCCGAATTCTTCCTGCAAGCCTTCCGTTACGCGGAATACACCGCCGACTTTACCTACATCCTCACCGAAGATGAGCACGTTGGAGTCACGTTTCAGTTCTACGCGCATCGCATCGCGAATCGCTTCAAGCATATTCATTTGAGCCATGATCGTTTCATCCTCCCCTTTTATTGAAAATCAGCCTTTTGCTCTTCCAAGTATTGCGGTGTTGTTTCGAACATTGTATCGATCAAGCCGGCAACAGTCATTTTCTCTACTGCTTCCGCTTTTTTGATGTTTTCGTTAACCGCTGCTTTTGCTTCTTCTTTTACGCGGGCTGTATCTTCTTCTGTCCAAAGGCCTTTTTTCTCCAGGAACTTGCCGAAGCGGGTCAGCGGATCTTTCAGCGCCCATTCTGCTTCTTCGTCCTTCGTACGGTATTTCGTCGCGTCATCCGCCATGGAGTGAGGACGGAAACGGTAAGTCAGCATCTCGATTAATGTCGCGCCTTCACCGTTACGGCCCAGTTCAGCAGCGTCTCTAACGGCTTTAATAACAGCAAGAACGTCCATGCCGTCAACTTGCACGCCTTTGATGCCAGCCGCAACCGCTTTGTGAGCGATCGACAACGCAGCTGTTTGCTTCTCGAAAGGTGTCGTAATCGCGTAGCCGTTGTTTTGTACAGCGTAGATAACAGGCAGTTTGAACACGCCTGCAAAGTTCAGGCCTTCGTAGAAGTCGCCTTCCGACGAACCGCCATCGCCCGTGTACGTAATTGCAACGCGCTTCTCGCCTTTTTTCTTGAATGCCATCGCTACGCCAGTTGCATGAAGAATCTGAGCGCCGATGATGATTTGCGGCATGAGAACATGCACGTCTTCAGGAATTTGACCGCCGTGTTGGTGACCGCGGGAATATAGGAATGCCTGGTACAGAGGCAGGCCATGCCATACTAGCTGAGGCATGTCACGATAGCCAGGGCAGATAAAATCGTCTTTGTTCAGCGCGTATTCGCTGCCGATCATCGAAGCCTCTTGTCCCGATACAGGAGCATAGAAGCCAAGACGGCCTTGGCGGCCCAGGTTAACGGCACGCTCGTCCCATGTGCGTGTGAATACCATGCGATACATAATTTCTTTCAGTTGCTCATCAGTCAAATCCGGCATCAGATCCGGATTAATTACGTCTCCATCGAGTGACAATACAGATAGCGGCGTAACCGGTTCCGTTTGAACTTCGTATGGCAGTTTGCTCATTTTGAACGCTCACCTCAATCGAAATATTTGAAAATCGGGTACCTCTGTTATAGAATTATTATAACCCTGTTTAATGAAAATGGTCAAAGCAAAAAACAAAAAAACCGTTGTTTTTTCGCTTATTCTAACCATTCTGTTAAGGAATTGTATATGCTACAGCGTCCGAAATTTAGTAGTACAGCATAATACAACAGCTTGTTTTCGCCCCATTTCCCGTATACACCTTACTATTGTTTACCCACAACAACGGTAATCCATTCAATTCAGATAAGGAGTTTTGAGCATGACTGATGCACGCTATTTGAAAAGAACGATTTTGAAGGAAACGGTAGACAGCCGTTACTTGGCCGAAGGGCAGCGCAATCTTCGCGTATTTCTCCCGCCGGGCTATAATGAAGTGCTAAGCTATCCGGTTATCTATTGTCAGGATGGAGAGGATTTCTTCAACTTTGGCCGGGTCGCGACGACAGCGACGCAGCTGATATTGGATGAAGGGCTGGAGCCTTTCATTATAGTAGGCGTTGATGTCGACAAAAAAGTGCGCACCGAGGAATACGCGGCGGACGGTAATCGTCATGAAGCTTACCTCCGCTTTTTCGCTGAGGAGCTTGTGCCTTTTATTGAAGAGAAATATCCGGTACGTCGCGAGCCTGAGCACCGGGTGCTAGCGGGCGACTCGCTCGGAGGTACGGTCTCGCTGCATCTGGCGTTGTCGTATCCGCAACTGTTCACACGGGTAATGTCGATGTCCGGCGCTTTCTACGCCAGCTCTCAGAGCATAGTAGGCAACGCCCTCGATCTTAGCTGGCTGGACATTTATATGATCGTTGGCCTTCAGGAAGACGCTTATGAGACAGACCGCGGTGTCTACGACTTCGTCGCACTGAACCGCAACACGCGTGCCCTGCTGGAACACAAAGGCGCCAACATCTTCTACGAAGAGAAAGACGGCAAGCATCAATGGGGCTTCTGGCAAAAGGAAATCCCGCAGGCACTGCGTTACTTTATAGAAGTGGAGTAGGTGACGATTGTCAGCTGCTACTCGCTTATTTGAAAAAGGGAGCTACAAGGCTGTTGAGTCTTGTAGCTCCCTTTTTTCTAGAATTAGTGCAGATGCGTTGGCT
The DNA here is from genome assembly GCF_056269225.1 of Paenibacillus sp. J31R120. Lineage (NCBI taxonomy): Bacteria > Bacillati > Bacillota > Bacilli > Caryophanales > Paenibacillaceae > Paenibacillus > Paenibacillus sp. J31R120. Next base: position 224,850 of record NZ_JBWDNN010000003.1, read on the forward strand.
GCTTTCTCCGCTCTAAGCCGAATTTCTCGGCTTGCAGCACGCTCAGCGGTTACTTCCCGCTCTCTAAGCCGAGTTTTTCGGCTTGCAGCATTCTCAGCGACTACTTTCGGCTCTCTAAGCCGAGTTTTTCGGCTTGCAGCACGCTCAGCGGCTACTTTCGGCTCTCTAAGCCGAATTTCTCGGCTTGCAGCACACTCAGCGGCTACTTTCGGCTCTCTAAGCCGAAGTTTTCGGCTTGCAGCACGCTCAGCAGCTACTTTCGCATCAACCCTTTGCCATACGTACACAAAAAGAACTGCTCCAGAAGTTATTTTGCATAACTTTCGGAGCAGCCCTTCAATTTGCATCGGTTTACAGCGGAATGAAGACGAGACGCTACACTAGGAAGACCATATTTATTAATTAGGTTAAGTACGGATACGGGGACAGAGTGTCATTCGAGCACGAAAGTTACTATCAGCAAATTACATCCCATCTATCTGTCCATTACACATCTAGCCAGTTCAACACCCGATACCTGTACATCACACCTATATCCATACAGCACTCCGTTATCTGTCCAATACACATCTAGCCAGTTCGGCACCTGTTACCTGTACATCACGCCTATATCGAGTACAGTGTACCCTCCACCAACGAATACAGAATAGTACAGGCACAATGCAGGCAAGTACACACACCCTAACCTACGACCAGCCCGTATCCGCCTTGATTTTGTCGAGCAAAGCGTGACATCCTTCGTCAACCAGCTCATACACATAGTCGAAGTTGCCTTCATAATACGGGTCCGGCACATCCGGCACGCCTCTGTCCGGAATCAGCTCCATGAATGTGAACAGCTTCCCTGCAGCTTGCTGGCCGAGAGCGCTCGCCATCATCTCGCGCGCATCCTTTAGGTTTTTCCGGTCCATACAGACAATATAGTGAAAGTCAGCCGCGTCCTGCGGGATGACCTGCCGAGCTTTCATGCCGACATACGAGATGCTGTGGGCGTCAAGCACACCCCGAGTACCCTCATGCGGCTCACGACCAATATGCCAATCTCCTGTTCCAGCAGAGTCAACAGCTATACGTTCCTCCAGCCCACTCTCTGCAACCAGCTTGCGCATCACCGCTTCCGCCATAGGCGATCTGCATATGTTGCCAAGACATACGAATAATACTCGAACATTGTGGTCCATACTTATTATTCTCCTTTCTTATGCTTCAACTTCCGAATGGCCGCTTGCTCCGATGCGCTAAAAGCACCTCTAAGCGACCTTCTAGGAAGCTTCCATTTGTAGTAAACTGACAGCATCCTGAATGTAATAATGATCACGAATAACGCCAGCAGCTCGATTGTCGACTTAAACCAGCCAAGTCCGATCGCCACACCAGCCAGCATGGCCCATACCGCGTAGATCTCATCCTTTAAGACAAGCGGCTTGCGTCCCGCCAGGACGTCACGGATAATCCCGCCGCCGATACCGGTGAGCATAGCGGCTACAAGCACCGCGCTAAGCGGATGCTCCATCTTGGTCGCATACAATGCGCCTTGAATGGCAAATGCCGACAAGCCGATCGCATCGAAAAAGGCTTCGCTTCGTCTCCACCGCAATATCCACCTAACTGGCAGTATAAAGGCAATGGTCATAGCCGAGAGCGCCGTCATGAACAAATAACCTTGGCTCCATAGCGTCGTTACCGGAACACCGATCAACAGGTTCCGCACCACCCCGCCTCCAAAAGCCGTCACGAGTCCAAGCACGTATACGCCCAAAATATCGTATTCTTCCTCCATCGCCACAACCGCGCCGCTCACCGCAAAGGCAATTGTACCGATTAAGCTGAATACATTGAAAATGTCCATGCTCATGGTCAAGTTCACTGCCGATATCCCCGCTTCCCGTCCGTTATGCATGGCAAGCACCATGCGTCCATACCCATTTTATATCCGGCTCCCTCTAATCGCAACGACAATTTTTGAGCACATTGTCGAATTCAGCGGGAAACGATATACTGAGAGTCGTGTCCACCTCTTGCGGACACTTGACACTTATTCATAGGCCAGAGAGGAAGTACCTTTCATGCAGCAACGCATCATTATTTTCGCCGGAGGAAATTTGGGGCCTTGGGCTCTTCAGCATATTACATCCTCCGATACGTTGATCGGCGCGGATAGCGGCGCCATCTATCTGATATCGAACGGCTTCGCACCTCATATCGCCATCGGCGATTTCGATTCTGTCACAGAATCGGAGATGGAGCTGATTCGCGAACGCAGCGGCAATACCATCTCCTGTGACCCCATAGACAAGAACTACACCGACACCGAGATGGCCTTCCGTCTGGCACTGGACATGAAACCTGACGGCTTGCTTCTGCTAGGCGCACTCGGAACGCGTTTCGACCACTCACTCGCGAATGTGCATCTGCTGGCGCTTGCGAATGAACTGGGCATAGAAGCTGCAATCGTAGACGAGCATAATGAAATTTGTCTCATTTCGAAAACAACCCTGTTCCAGCGCGGCCACCATCCGCAAGTATCCCTTCTGCCCCTGTCCGAACAAGTAACCGGTATTACGCTTACCGGCTTCCAATACCCGCTGAACGAGGCTACACTTACCATCGGGCAATCGCTAGGAATCAGCAACGTCATGAAGGCTGAGCAAGGCAAGATTGAAGTGCGGAATGGCAGACTTCTAGTCATCCGAAGCCGCGACTAACGCAAACATGGACTGACCACAATCTGCCCCCTACTCAGGGGGCAGAACAATTTCCAACCCTTCAACATGCTTCCGGCTCATCTCATGACGCGCCTTTCGATGCTCCTTAGATTCAAAAACAATGTCCAGATCGTAGGTTTCACCAGGATACAGTTTCTCCTTGGCGATGTACATCTTCAGACGCTTGTGGTTAAATCTTAGCTTCTCCCCTTTCACCTGAACAATGACAGTTCCTCTCTCGTCTGCCGGCTGGTAAACGACGCCTGCCCGCTTCAGCGGGTAGATCCACACGGAATCCCCTTTTTGGAACAGACGCCGCTTTGGCTTGGATGCCGAGGCTTCACTCTGCGCATCTGCCCCTAGCGGTAGAGGCTGCCTAGCAAGCGACGGAATAGTAACTGGTCTAGCTGCTTCGGATGGCCCCGTAGCATCATGCGGTCTGATCCATGCTTCGGTCTTCTGCTCATTCATATCCGCTCCATTGTCGGCACTCCTTTGATCGATCCCTTCTTCCATATCCTTGGCGCTCGCCGCCTGCTCCTTCTTGCCTGTTAACAGCCGTTCCGCACGGAGCATGACCGTCTCCGGCAATCCGAATCGTCTGGCAATGGCGAATGCATGGCTGTCACCCGCTTCGCCAATCTCAAGCCGATAAAGCGGCTTAAGCGTAGCCGGATCAAAAGCCATACGGCCATTCTGGCATCCTGGCGTGCGTGCGGCAAACGATTTAATTTCATTGAAGTGTGTAGTTGCACCAACAAGAGAGCCTCTCTCCAGCAGCATTTCCAGCACAGCAATAGATAACGCGATTCCTTCCGACGGATCGGTGCCAGCCGCCATTTCGTCCAGCAATAGCAGCGATCTGGCGTCGGCGACATCGAACATTTCTTTTAGCACGGCAATATGCGAGGAGAAGGTACTAAGCGATTGCTCCAAGCTTTGCCCGTCACCCACATCCGCTATGACATGACGGAAGATACCCAGCACGCTGCCTTCCTCGGCCGGTATAAGCAGACCGGATTGCGCCATGAGCACGAGAAGGCCCATTGTTTTGAGGGATACCGTCTTCCCTCCCGTATTTGGTCCTGTTATAATCAGCTGCTTCCAACGCATGCCGAGCTCCGCATCAAGCGGCATGCTGCCCGCTCCCAGCAGCGGATGTCTAGCACTCTTCAACCATACGACAGGCTGTTCGCTCAGCGTCACACGCTGTCCTTCATAACTGCGAGCCAGCTTGCCGCGGGCCATAATAAAATCGAAGGTCGCCATCGCCTGAGCGTCCGTCTCCAATGCGTGGGCGTAACCCTCCGCCAATTGGGAGAGCTGAGCCAGCACAACCATGCGTTCCCGCTCCTCCGCAGCCCGCCATTCAGCCAGCTCCTGTTGAAGCTCCGATACATCGGCAGGCTCGATAAAGAGCGTCTGGCCGCTGGACGATTCATCCAGCACGGTTCCCGGCACTTGCTTGCGAAACTCACGCTTCACTGCCAGCACGAATCGGTCTCTTCGTTTACTGACGATGCTCTCCTGCAGCGAGCTGCGGTACTTGCTTAGGGAATGGTCCATTTTCCGGCTAATCTTATCCTCGGTTGAATAGATATGCCTGCGAACATACCCGAGATCGGGGCTTGCTTCATCCGTAAGCCTGCCATACCGAATGCATCTTCCCAGCTCTTCCCGAAGAGTCTTGCAGTCATCCAACGATTCGGCATATGACGCAATTGTCGGAGCAATATGCATCTTCCCGCGCATATACCTCTTCATCTGAGCGACCGAGGCAAGCCATACGGCTAGCGCTTCTAGCTCCCCCTCATTATAGCTTCTGCCTTTTCCCAGAAGTACCAGGAACGCTTCAATTCCTTCCATCGCGGACAACGGAATGCTTGCGCCGCTTCCGAGCAGCTCGGAAGCTTCGAACGTCTCGGTCTGCCATGCCTCGATTTGCGCTTTGGACAAGCTTGGCTTCATCCCCTCCGCCAGTCGCTTGCCTGCGTCCGAGACGGTCAACTCTACCGTCATTTTTTTAATCTTGTCATACTCCAATTTTCTCAGCGTTGATTCATTCATTCCTTGATTCCTCCTTCAAAATGAGCATAAAAAAAGACAGCAACGAAAACGCGAGCGCGTTCCGTTCCTGCCTTATAACAAATGAAGCCAATCATACCCGAATAACCCGCGCCAATGCGGCGCAGCTCAAAAAATGGGTATAAAAAAACCGTGCATAGGAGCACGGTGATTTGGCCTCATCCTTATAGCATGGTGGGCGGAAATCCTCATGTTCTCAACTCATGGGATCAGACAACGAAATAAGCCCTGCATATTGCAATTAAAAATCGCGATAAGCCGTGGCTAAACTTAAATCAGCCCTTGTGCGTTATGGCACCAAGGAGCCGCTTTCGTCCTGATCATATCCAATTACGAGTTAAGAACACCGGTAATCATTAAAATTTCCCCTTTGTCATGCTTATTCTCTCTTATCGTATAAAAAAGGCTGCCTCGTGTCAAGTCATCGATCAACTATCTGCGCAAGCCTATAATATCACTAGTCCTCTTTCATAATGTCCACACTAGCATGCTAATCATGCCTCATGCCGGCGAGCGCAGTCTCTATCCTTCTGCCGAACGTACATGCGCATATTTACATATCATCAATCAGCTCATCCAGCTTCCGTTGGCGCTTGCGCTCCCGGATACGGCGCACCTTCTCCTCATCGCGCAGACAGCGGATTAAAGCGAAGCACATGCCGACTATGATCGCAGCAAAAGGCAGCGAAGTCACAATAGAAGCCGTCTGCAAGCCGTTTAATCCGCCGCTCAGGAGCAGCACGATTGCAATCGTCGATTGCATTACACCCCACACCAGCTTCACCTTTGCTTTCGGATTAGGATCGCCATCCTGTGACAAGATGCCTAATACGAATGTCGCCGAATCCGCCGAGGTGACAAAGAAGACTACGATAAGCAGAGTTGCGACTCCCGAAGCAATCTGGCCAAGCGGCAATTGATTCAGCAGCAGAAACAAGACGGAGGTAACATCATTCTCCGCTGCGGCAGCAAGCGGTATATGCTTGAGCAGCTCCATATGAAGACCCGTGCCCCCGAATACGGAAAACCACAAGAAACCAAGCAAGCTAGGTACAATTAATACGCCAAGAACATACTCTTTGATTGTTCTGCCCTTCGATACTCTGGCGATGAATGTTCCCACGAATGGCGTCCAGGAAATCCACCATGCCCAATAAAAAAGCGTCCAGTTGCCAATCCACTTGCTCTCCGAGAATGGAGACAGCCGCAAGCTCATGCCGATTAAATTTTGCACATACGAGCCAAGCGTATTCGTTAGCGTATCTAGAATAAACGCGGTTGGACCTACGCAAAAAACAAAAAGCAGCAAGCAGAATGCCACAATCAAATTGGCCGTGCTTAAAATCTTGATGCCCCGGTCTAGCCCCGACATCGCTGACGCCATAAATAAAAAGGTCATCACGATGATGATCCATATCTGCGTACCCGTCGTCGTGGACATGCCGAACAACGCGTTCAGCCCGCCGTTAATCTGCAGAGCGCCCAGGCCAAGCGAGGTCGCTACGCCGAATACGGTGGCAATGATGGCCAGCAGATCAATGCTCTTCCCGATCGGACCGTATACCCGGTCGCCCAGGATAGGCAGAAACGTGATGCTGATGAGGCCCTTGCGACCCTTGCGGAATTGATGATAAGCAAGTATTAGCCCCACGATCGTATAGATCGCCCATGGATGGAGTCCCCAATGAAAGAATGAATACCGCATCGCGATTCTGGCCGCTTCAGGCGTTCCTCCAGCCAGTCCCTCAGGCGGCACCAAATAATGCGACAGCGGCTCCGCCACACCCCAGAATACGAGCCCGATGCCCATTCCCGTGCTGAACAGCATGGAGAACCAGGACAGCAGCGAATACTCGGGGTCGTCATCATCGCTTCCCAGCTTGAAGCTGCCATATTTGCCGAAGGCCAGCACAAACGAGAAGATCAAAAAGCCGAACATCGACAGCAAATAAAACCAGCCGAATTTCGCAATGGTGAAATCAAATACGACATTGGCGACGGACGATAGCTGATCCGGCTGCAAAGCCCCCCAAAGCACAAACAAAGAAACAATGATGATGGATAGCCGGAAAACCATGACATGTGCCCCCTTTTATGCCATAGCATATCCCGCTGAACGCAAAAATATAGGGTTGCCTGGCATGTTTTTCACATCCCTGGCAACCCTGATCAATCGCATAATTTTATCGTCATGCCGTCTCTCGCGAACTGTACACCCTCCGGCAGCATATTCCTCACATTTACATCAATGTCATGGGACATATGAGTCAGAACCATCTGGCCTGGCTGCCATCGCTCAAATAGCTCTACTGCTTCTTCCACATCATAGATCGAGCGCGTCTCCAGCGGGTATGGCTCCTTGACGAAGCTGGCGCCCAATAGAACGAGGTCCGCTCCATAAAAAGGGACTTGTTGTTGTTCGGTCATATCAATGGCATCCGGACAATAGATCCAGCGGTAGCTGTTCCCGGTATGGACAAACTCGAAGGAATAGGAATAGCCATTGCGGCCGTGATGAACGCGAAAGCATCGGACGTTCCATTGTCCGAGCACTAGTGGCTGCTCCATCGGAATAAAGCGAATTCGCGACACGATCCACGGAAATCTTGAAATAATCTCTGGGACCACTTCCGGCGGACAATACGCTTGTCCAACCTTATCTGTCCACCTGCATGCGTCATACCATTCCGGCAATCCGCCGATATGATCATAATGTGCATGGGTAATCAGCATCCGATCCAATGCGCGAAGCCCGGCATTCTCCATCTGGCTTCCCCAATCGGGTCCGCAGTCTATCCATGTCGTTCCGGTTTCAAGATCCGAGATTTGCAAGGATGGTCTAAGCCTGCGATTGCTGCCTGTTGCTCGCGCTTCCGAACATACGCCGCAATCGCAATAAGAACGGGGAACCCCTTGCGAGTCCCCCGTTCCGCGGAATGTAATGGTCGTCATAGAGGCAGCAGACGGACCTTGCTCATGCCTTTCAGATTGTCGATCATCGCCAGCCAAGCCTCAGGCTTGTTCGGCAGCGCCGAATAATAGCCAGTCAGGAAAGTGACGACAAGCGACGCGTCAATCTCGTCTACCGTCTCGTCTTGCGGCAGGAATCCAAGGTCTAGCTCCGTGACCGCTTGGCCTTCATGATCCCATGAAGGGTGAACATACGACAGATCAAGACGTTTGTAGCCCATATGAGAAAGCACTTCTCTGCGGACATACGGATTCATTGGTGATACGCCGCCGAATTCATGGGATGCTGCGCGGTAAGGATCATAGATCTCCGCAAACATGCCGATCGGCTCCGTGCCGGACTCCTTAGCCAACCGTTCCAGATCACGCTGACGGCTCCGCATCAGGAATCGGCCCACGCCCAGAGACGGCTTGCCGATAATCGTAAAGTCGGTCATCGCGACACGAAGCGATGGATAATAACGGTATTCCGTAGAGCCGACAACTTCTTCTCCATGCAACGCTACGTAGACATGAATGCTTTCATCCAGCAGCGGCTCTCTCCATAGCTCGTAAGCCAGCACTTCCTCTGGCGGGAAGATCGAGCCGAGCAGCTCATGCAACGGCATGAAATAAGGATCGTCGATCGAGGTAATGCGATGGTAAGTTAACATAAGTTCGTCACTCCGATTCTGCTTGTTGATTGATTGTTTGGTTAGTTGACCGATTGGTTTCGAAACGGATTGCGCCATTCCATAATAACCGCATGATGAAGAGATTCCTCATCTTCCAGATAATTCTGAGCAATTCCGACCGGGACGCGGCCGCAGCGCAGCAGGAATGAGATGACCGGGTCCGTCCATTCTCCCGCCAGCACCTTCTCGACATATTGCTGCGGAGTCGCCTCCAGCGACTTGGCCCGATAACCCGGCATGCGGCCTCCGCCAAGCAGACGCTCCAGCCGAAGCTGTACGACCGTTTCGTACATGGACTGCATCAGCCATTTGCCAAGGCCCGTCTTGCGGTACTCCGGGATAACACATATATCGACGACGTACAACGTATCGCCGTCTGGACGATGATTGCGGATATAGCCGTTATCCGTGACCGATTCCCAGCTATGTTCATGCCCGTATTCGCCCATATCAACAATTAGACCGGTCATAGAGCCGACGATACGGCCGTCAACCTCTGCGCATAGCGCTCCCTCGCGGAAGCGGCTGACATGCTCGTCAAGCTGTTCCTTATTCCATAGCAGCTCCTCGGGGAATGGCGGCGGGAAGCTTAATTTCTGTGCATCCATAAGTCCATCAAAGTCCCGTTCCGAATAATTGCGGATGATGGCTTTAACTGGCTTACCGTTGTGCCAGACATACAGCTGTTTGTTCATTCGCGAAGCCCCTTCCCGCCTTAGCTCCAGTCCGGATACAGATCGGATCTTCTGTCTCTCCAGGTCATGACAGAGCCGTTCTTTCTAACTTCCTCTAACAGCGATAGATCAAGATCGCCTACAACGAGCATATCATCGTTGATGACGCCTTCCGCTATAATCCCTGCAGGAGGGAACGGAATATCGTTCGGTGCGAGAATAGCGGCTTGACCGTAGTTGGCACGCATGAAGTCCACCTTGCGAAGAGCGCCCACCGTCCCCGTCGTCACGACATATATTTGATTCTCGATCGTTCTCGCATGGCAGCAATAGCGAACGCGGTGGAAGCCGTGACGGTCATCCGTACAGGAAGGGCAGAAGATGACATCCGCGCCCTTCGCTCTTGCCATCCGAACGATCTCCGGAAATTCGATATCATAGCAAGTGAGCATCGCAATCGTCCCGAACGGCGTCTGGAATACCTCGACTCCATCACCCGGGGACATATCCCATTCCTCTACCTCAGTAGGTGTCAGATGAATCTTGTGTTGAACATCGATTCGGCCATCGGGATGGAACAGATGCGCAGCATTGCGTCTTTTTCCGTCCTCCACTTCGACTACATGGGTACCCCCGATGATATACATGCCGTAGGACTTGGCCAGATCGGCAAATAACCGTTTGTAGTCTTCCGTAAAATCAGGCAGTCTGCCGATCGGAAGCGCTTCGCCCTGATCATCGCCAATAGATAGAAGCTGCGTCGTCATAAACTCAGGGAAGAGCAGGAACTGTACGCCGTATTCTGACGCATTCCTGACATAGTGGGTAACTTGCTCTTCGAATTGCTGGAAACTCTGGATGTCGGCAAGTTTGTATTGCACCGCCGCTACACGATACTTCATGGAAGGACTCCCCCTGATCTAATCATAATTTGCGCTGCTTGAACTGAAGCGTAATGGTTGTGCCCAGCTCTGGCAAGCTGAAGACGTCGATTTTGCCTTCATGCAGATCGACAATCCGCTTGGCAATCGAGAGGCCAAGACCAACACCGCCCGTCGTGCGGCTTCTGGCTCCGTCTACACGGTAGAAGCGTTCGAATAAGTGCGGAATCTCCTTCTCCGGTATGCCCATGCCTTTATCCTTCACTTCGATCTTCACAATGTTCTTCATGAGCGTGATCGAGATATCAATCGGTTCCTTGGAATACTTGATCGCATTGTCCAGTAGAATGACAAGCAACTGACGAATTTTGTCCTTGTCGCCCATCATGCGGACAACTCTAGACAGCGCCTTCACGCGAATCGGCCGCTGGAATGTCGTTTGCATCATCGTTGCAAGCTCATCGACCACCTGCACTACATCGAACATCTCCAGCCTCAGCCAGTCTTCCTGCTCCGCTTCGGCGAGCGTAAGCATCGACTTGGTCAGGTTTTGCAGCCGTGTCGCCTCTTTGGCGATTGCCTCAATCGCCTCGTCGCGCACGCTCTCGTCATCCCTTCCCCATCGCTTCAGCATGCCCGCATAGCTGCTGATGACCGTAAGCGGCGTCTTCAACTCATGCGAAGCGTCCGCAACGAATTGCTTCTGCCTCGCAAAAGTGCGGTCAAGCCGCTCGATCATTTGATTGAAGGCCCGGATCAACTGCTGAAGCTCAGCGGACTCTTCACGGTTGCCCATATCGATCTGGCGAAGCTTGCCGCTCCGGTCGATCTCGCGCATCGTATTGACCATCTGCTGAATCGGTGCGGTTAGCCTCGAGGTGAACCAATACGTACCGAAGATGGCGAATAGAATAGCGCCGCCGCTCGTTACGCTGAGCGCTGCGACCAGCACCTGCAAATAATCATCCAGTTCATCCAGAATGCGCATCACTTCCAGCATGGCGATTACTTTGCCATTCTCGAAGAGCGGCACCTGCATGAAGATGATTCTCTCTCCGCCTCTCGTAATCATGCCGGAATCATGATAGGGCTTGAACTCCGCCGGGATTTCCAAGAGTGCCGTATGCGTGGCCATACCCGTAATACTCAGCACCCGGTTATTGGGCGCAATGATACGGACCATCTCGTTCATACTGCTGTACTCCTCCAGCAGTTCCGGGGAGCTTAGCCCCCGGCCGCTCTGGATTCGCGGATTTTCCAGCATCAGGTTGACTTTGGTCGAGATGACCTCTTCTTCGCTCTCTGTCGTAATTTTGATGACATAGAAGTAGACGAATATATTAAAGAAGATCAGAATTAATATAAGCCAAAAAATCGTAAAAAGCGTAAACCGTTTACGCAGTGTCATGCATCCGGCTCCTTTATCATATAGCCTACGCCGCGTACGGTATGAATCAGCTTATGGCGATAGCCCTTGTCCAGCTTTTGGCGCAAATAACGGATATAGACGTCGACGAGGTTGGTCTCCCCGATAAAGTCGTAACCCCATACTTCGGATAAGATATCCTCGCGAGACTTCTCTTCATTGCGGTTCTCCACCAGATAGACAAGCAGCTCGAATTCACGAGGCGTCAGCTCGATCAGCAGATCCTTCCGGAATACTTTGCGCGTGCGCAGCTCAATCGTCAGATCGCCGAGCTTAATCAGATCGGAGCCTTCCGCTTCCTTCGGATACTGCTGGAAGATGCGCAGAATGTTTCTCACGCGCGCCAGCAGCTCCTCGACCGCAAATGGCTTCGTAATGTAATCATTTGCTCCATGCTCGAAGCCGCTTACCTTATCAGGAACCGTATCTCTTGCTGTAAGCAATATAATAGGAACAGGATTGCCGGCTTGCCGGATCAGGCGAAGCACTTCAATACCGCTCATCTCCGGTAGCATTACATCCAGCAGCACTAGCTGCCATTCACCAGAGGACGCCATCTCGTAGCCTTTGCGCCCGTCATCGGCTACACCTACCGTATAGCCTTCGTGTTCAAGCTCTAACTGCAATATGCGGGCGATCCCCGCTTCATCTTCAACGACAAGTATGCGTTCATTCATGAGTTTGGACCTTCCTTCTTGTTAGAATCCCAACAATATTATCATCATAAAGAAGGATATGTCCAATTGCAAGAGAACTAGCTATTCCCGTTTTGGTCCAGATGCTGGGTCAGCTTGTCGCATAGCGGAGTCATGGCCTTGCCTAACCGATAGTCCAGCACCGTATTTTCCGTCATCCACTTATTGCTCCACAATGCATTTAATACCGCATCCTGCGGCAACAGCGGAATCGCGCATACCGGACGTCCCGGGAAGAGCGACAGCCATTCCGTCCTGGCACGGAACCGCACATCTTTGTTGGCAACCCAATGCAGCGTGCCGCCGCTGTCCTTCAGCTTCTCTCCAAGCTCAATCAGCCGCTGCACATGATCAACTTGCCACTTCGCGATAAAGGGATCGCGACGGCAATGACGTGCATCGATTCCATCAGCCAATATAGCGCATCGGGCTCATGCCATTTGCTGGAGAAATCAATGATGTTGATCTCGCTGCCAAACTGTCTCAGCTTTTGCTCAAACAATCTGGAGTCATGTCCGTTCTGCGACAAATGATGCGACGGGACCACGCACCAGTGGATCGCATTGCTATCCCTCTTTCTTCGATTATAAAACTCCGTATAGCTGATCATCCCATCTTCCTCGTTGGGGTCCTTCTTGGATCTTGCGGGCAGCAATTCGATCCACTCCGGCTGCACGCCGTAATATTCCGCAGCCGTCACGGAGCAGCCTCGCCGTCCGAGCATCATGGATAAGGTGATGGACAGCATGGTAGCCCCCGCCCCAGGCGACATGGAGATGACGCTGACAAGCGCCGGCTTCAGGCTGTTCATATGCGTATCCCAGCGTTTGGGACCGTCATCCTTCAGCACAGCCTGAGAAGTAAAGGCTTTTAATGCTTGTTCCACTTCCTGCATAGTCTGGTAGCGATGCACCGGATTGAGCTGCAGCATTCTCTCCAGCACCGTACCGAACGATGCAGGGTAATCCTTTGGCAATTGGGGGATGATCGACCGGTAACCACTGGATTCACCGTCGTACATCCGGACGCCGTTTGATACGATGTAATACAGTAACGCACCAAGACCATAGATGTCCGTCCGAGCGTCACTTTGCCTCCCGTCCCGCTGCTCCGGTGCTGCAAAACCAAGCGTGCCGAGCTTCACCGTATCGCCGTACTGTCCTTCCTTATATCTTCTCGATATGCCGAAATCGATCAGCTTAATGTTGCCTTTACGGTCAATCATCACATTAGACGGCTTCAAGTCGCGATGTATAATAGCAGATGGACGTGTATGCAGGTAGACCAGCGCCGAGCATAACTGCAGACCGATATGAATCAGCTCAGGAAACGTAAAGCCGCTCATGGATTGATTCAGCATACTGGCAATCGTATTGCCATCCACATAATCCATGATCAGCACTTCCCTACCCGTCCCATCCAGCGGCGGGAAATAGTCGGTTATGAGCGGCAAGTAGGGATGACTCAGTTTCATTAGCGTATGGGCTTCTTCCGAGTAGATGCCTGACCCGGTGCTGCCTGATGTTATTTTCATCGCGCGCACAGTGCCTTCAAGCTTCAGATCCTCTACCGCGTAGACGACTCCCATGCCTCCTTGTCCAATGACGCGAATGACACGGTAACGGTCTCCGACAATTGTTCCATTCCTCAAAAGTTCGCTTCCTGCTTGATTGTTCATCATCTGTCAGTCTCCTTCTTCTCCCAAACGAAAAAAAGCATCACGAAATCACCTGCGCACGGCAGGTGTTTTTCGGGATGCTTTCCCATTTCTTATATGGTTGATAATGCCATCATTATAACATAGTTGCGATCCTTGCGAATAGTACCACGGTGACGCGATCGCCGCCCTAGCTACTCCTTGATGCGAAGATGCAAGGTAATCTCTTCTCTATTGTGGAAGAGCTGCTTGGCCTTCAGTACGGTAAACGCCGTGCCTAGCCGCTCTTTCACTTCCCTTATGGTCTGCAGCGGCTTACGGTGCATCAGCTTCACGGTTACGATCGCTGTTGCTTCGGGAGCCAGCGCGCCCTTTAAATCCAGTACAAGCTTGCTCATCAGCATTGGACTCCAGCTCATATCGCAGACGAGCAGATCAAATGCGCGCTTGGGAAGCTTGGCTTCGGACGCATTGCGCTTGATATGCGTGAGCGCCGGGCTTGCCAGCAGGGACGGATGCATATCAGCGGGATCAATGGCCGTAACACGCAGTCCGCGTTCCAGCAGCAGGGAAGTCCAGCCGCCCGGCGCCGCTCCGACATCCAGCGCTTGCCGGTAATCCATGTACTGCAACCCGAATGCTCTCTCCGCTTCAAGCAGCTTGAACTTGGCTCTGGATACCTGTCCCTCTTCGCGCTGGAACCGTACGGCTCCCCCCGGCCAATCCGACAGCATGTCTTCCGGTGTGGCGAAGCCGACATACAGCTTGTCCCCTGCCGCATATACGGAAATAATCATCTCCGGCTGCTGTACAACAGGCTCCGCATCCAACTCCTCCAGAACTGCATCAAGCAGCGCCTTTGTATCGGAAGCCGTATAATGGAAGGATGTATTTGCATTTCTACGAATATGTACAGCGGTCCGCTTCTCTTCAAAGGCAAGACGGGCGTTGCGGATCATGTCCGCTAAGCCCTGCAAATCAGACGCGCTCCCATCAATATCCATGATCCGGTCGACCGGTTGGATATGACGGAGGAAGATAGGCTCGTCCCGATGAATAGCCGCGAGAGCTTCAGCTTGCTCCATGGCGCAATTCATAAGGAACACCTCTCCTGCGGCAAGCTGAGTGAAGCTTGCCCCCGGAATTAGTCTTCGAAGCTCCTCCATTGCATAAGGAGCATAGGTTTGATTCGCTGTTCCGATCCATTGACTCACGATAGCTAAGCCTCTTTCATTATGATGTAATAGTAGCAGTATCTTAAGCGCTAACGACGCGATGCCTCTGATATTTCGTCCAGCAGCCACTGTGGCATGGGGCCGCCAAATAACTGAACATCCTCAGGCACATGCTCTGTAAGCGCATGATACATCTGCTGCTTTCCAGGAGCGCTGGACGTATGCAAATAAATGCGACGTGGATATTTGCCGGATTGAATCAGGTGATGCACGACTTCATACCCTGTAGGTTGGCCCCAGCCTAAGTCGTAGTCCAATGACAGGATATCGATTGACTCTCCGTCGATGAGCAGATTGCATTCTTCTGCTGTCTTGGCAAGCACGAATCCTTGAGGACATTTGCGGAAGTCATCCAGATATACGTGGATCATTCAGACCCTCCATCCGATTTGCTCACGATAATAAATACAGCATTATTCAGTTATTTCCTGACATCCCGTACAAGCGAACGCTTTCCGGTTGCCTGCTGTCAGCTTCTGAACCGTTCCTCCGCATCTTGCACAGGCCTGGCCTTCACGCTTGTAGACCTGGAAGCGCTCGGCGAATCCGCCCGTCAGCAAATCACCTTCAAATAACGGCTTCTCTCCGGCGCCGCCATGGGAGATTGCATCGCGGAGCACGCTGCCCATCGCTTGATACAGTCTCTCCCATGCTTCGGCATCCAGCGATTGAAGCTTCGCATCGGGACGAATCCTTGCCGCGAAGGCGATTTCATCCGCATAGACCGGACCGATCCCGGAGATCAGCCCTTCATCCAACAGCGCTGTCCTGAGCGTGCTTCTCTTCTTGGCGAAGCGCTCCACGAAGCGAGATAGCGTCAGCCGTTTGTCTAGCGGGTCGATGCCGCGCCCTTTCATATACTCCTCCAGCCCTTTTACAGACATCAGCTTGATGTCCTCCGCTTGCAGGCCGTAGAAGGTTACATAACGCTCCCCAAGGGAAATGGTCAAGGAAGCTTTCGCATCCTGCTCCCTGTCGCCGGTTCCGCAATAAACATAAGCATCACTAGAGATTTTCATAAGAAGCCGCTTGCCATTGTCCAGATGGAAAACAAGATGCTGCGCTCTCCGTTCGACGAACCAGATGGTCGTCCCCACTACATGACCGCTGAGCTCTGTCTGAGCGGCCTCATCCATACCATGCTGATGGATGGTCATTGCTGTTATTTGGGCGCCTGCATAACGTTCAGCAAGTATAGCCCGGTAGATCTCCAACTCCGGCAGTTCCTGCATCTAGGCTTTATCCTCCCTGCACATGCTGTTTGCACTTAGATTGCTTGCAATTTCGTATCTCAAATCATCCAAAGTATTGCATATTCGGTCTGGCCTGCAACCGGCAGCTGCCGCGTATTGTTCCAAATTATCGCTATGAGTCAAGCCCGTAAGGACTAGTACTGCCTTGCATCCTGCGGCATGACCAGCTGCTATATCCGTCGCTATATTGTCCCCAATGACCCAGGTTTCCGAATGTGGAACACCAAGCCGCCTTAATGAATAGTCCATCAGAATGGACGAAGGCTTGCCGATGACTACGGGTCTCTCCCCGCTCGCCGCCTGCAGCATAGCCCCAATGGAACCAGCTCCCGGAATAAGCCCGTCAGCGGAGGGAAGCAGCAGATCGGGATTGGTCATCACATATATCGCGCCAGCCCGTATGTATCGAACCGCTCTGGCCATTCGCTCATAGCTCATGGTCCGGTCAATTCCTTGTACGACATAGTCAGGCTGTTCGTCTTCCGTCAAGCGGCAGCCGGCTTCCTGAAGCGAGCTTCGCAAGCCGCTCTCCCCAATCACGAAGACGGAAGCTCCTGGTGCCTGATCGGCAATATAGCCCGCAGCAGCTTGAGCGGAGGTGCATACATCCGAAGCCTGCGCGGGTATGCCCATCGCCGACAATCGTTCGGCTACCTCTTCCGCCGATACTGATGAATTGTTCGTTACGTATTGATAAGGTAATTTAACCTCATTAATATATGCGATAAGGCGATCCGCCCCATCGATTCGACTGGAACCCTGATACAGCGTCCCGTCCAGATCGATTAACAGTCCGCGCAAGCGGTCGTTCGATTTACTCATGATTCCATCCCTCTTCTGCCTTGCTTGCGCCGCAGCCTGGCTGCCCGATTGCGAAGGCTGTCCTGCTCCGACTGATGCTTGCGATTGCGCTGTCCGAAGAGCGTAAGCCGCTCATGCCTCTCCAGAGCTCGCAGGGCAAAAGCCAGCGCCGATTCCAGATCCTTCGTACGGTGTTCATAATACATCGCAAGCTCAATACAGGCATCAATCACATCCTCATGCGACTGGGCTCCAGCTTGCACAATGGCTTTCTGCCACAATAACACAGCCCGCCCCCAATTTCCAGCCTTCTTATCGCTTGCTGCCAGCATGAGAAGCGATGACGGAGCAGCCCCCTCATGCTGCATGGCCCGCTCGAACAAGATCTCCGGCAATCCGCCCAATCCCATGCGATTCAGCCATAACCCGGTACGGACTAATTCTTCTGCTTCCGTCGGGTACGGAATTCGTCTGAAGATCTGTTCCTGAAGCAGCCAGCCGAAACGGATCGACAAGCAAGCGAGCGACAAGAGATCGCTTTCATTATGACGGAATACACCCTCCAGCGGAGCCGGGTCCCCATCTGCCAAATATTGAAAATAAAGCTGCGGGGCCAGGGAGCCAGGTACGTCATTCGTTCGGGTAATGCCAAGCCGCTCCTCTTCAATATGACTAAGCTTGCACGAAGCGAGCGTATTCCGCCATATCGAGCGCGAAGGATGTAAGAAATCAAGATGAAGCGGAGCATAATCCGCAAACCTGATCGCATTCATGATCATGCGATTCTGCACCAGCGGCCAATCGAAAGTTTTACCATTATATGTGGCGAGATACGTATAATTGCGAAGCTTTTTCTGCAAATCCGACAGCATGGCAAACTCCTCGGCGGGATGTCGGATCAGTGTCTGTTCAATGATGAAAGAGTCGCCGCTCATATAGCCGATCCCGACCATAAACGGAACATTCCCCGTTCCGACGCCTAGCCCCGTCGTCTCCAAATCCAGATAAAGGATGGAATCGGGCGCTGGTTCGCCAGCATTGGGGTGGAAGGATGACAAGCCGGAGGCCGCCTCCCTCAGTTCGCCGACGGCATGTGTACCATGGCGATGATCAAGCGGATAGACCGTTCTTCTAATCAAATAAGAGCCAGCTTCATTGTGGCGAAGGCCCACCCCGAAAGCAGACCAGCCCGGATGCAGCTGCTCCCCGTCATCTACCTCAATCGGAACAGGCGATGTTTGGACGGGAACTGTCGCATCGTCATCCATAGTCCTTGTTTCCCCTGACGTGGCCCTTAACCGGTT
The DNA here is from genome assembly GCF_056269225.1 of Paenibacillus sp. J31R120. Lineage (NCBI taxonomy): Bacteria > Bacillati > Bacillota > Bacilli > Caryophanales > Paenibacillaceae > Paenibacillus > Paenibacillus sp. J31R120. The sequence goes on from NZ_JBWDNN010000003.1 coordinate 243,210, forward strand.
CATCCGGTCACGCAGGCCGCTCATAGCGCTCCTGCTTCCTGGAGCAGCTCCAGCGCTTGCTGCTTGCCTAGCAGCCCTACCTCTTCGATCGGGCCGACGCAAGCGGGACAGCCGCTGAGACAGCCGCAGGATATGATCATCGACTTGGCATGGTTGAGCAATTCATCATGCACCTCGTACAAACGCTCGCTTAGGCCGACGCCGCCGGGGTAACGATCGTAGAAGTAGATTGTCGGACGCTGCGTATGCACCGCCTTCACCTGTGGTACGACGCGTATGTCGAACGGATCACACATCAGATAGAGCGGCGCGATATGGACCAGCACATTCGCAATGCCGAGCAGAGCGAATTGCATTTCGTTTTTGCTCTTGCGCGCCGCCGCTTCTTCGCTGAACGAGAACCAATAGCCGCTCGTATGCAGCTCCTCCTCCGGGAGATGGATCGGACCCGATCCGATATTCTCATGGGTGCGCAGACGAATTTTTTTGAAGATCGTCGCTTTGGCATTAACCGTTACTTCACCGTATTGCCGGAGCAGGTCGCCGGTTTGCTTCTCCTTGTCTACATGAAGAACTTTCAGCTCGACCGCCAGATTGGCATCCGTATAATAGTCAACATCTACCTGGCGCACGAATGCTTTTTTCTCCGGGTAATCGAGCTTCTCGACCTGGAACTGAACGCCTTCATGTATGTAGATGGCTTCCTCATGAATAAGCGTAGGCGCACTGAAGCGATCCACTTCACCAAGCACCCGGTTGTCATTGGTCATGTCGACGATAACAAAGTTCTCCTGCGCAGCGGAACGAAGTGAAATATTGTGCGCGGGGAATGATTGCTCCATCCAGAACCAGCGGTCGCCCGCCTTGTGGAGCACCTTCTCCTCCACCAGAAATTCCATCATATCCGCAAGCGATTCCGACCCGAACGCCTCTCCCTCGCGGAACGGCAGCTCATAGGCCGCACACTTGACATGATCGATCAGCACGAGCAAATTGTCCGGATGGATCAGCGCCCGCTCGGGCGGATGAGCGAAGAAAAAATCCGGATTCTGGATCATGTATTGATCCAAGGGGTTGCTGCTCGCCACCAGGAATGTTACTGAGCTTTCCATCCTCCGTCCAGCTCGGCCAGATTGCTGCCAGGTGCTTGCGATGGTGCCTGGATAGCCATTCAGAACGCAGGCTTGCAGCTGACCGATATCAATCCCCAGCTCCAGCGCGTTCGTGCTGACTACGCCGCGGATTTCTCCCGTCCGAAGCCCCTTCTCAATCTCGCGCCGCAGCTTAGGCAAGTAACCGCCACGATATCCTCTAATCGTCTTGCCGTCCAGCTTATCGCGGATGAGCTCTTGCAAGTAAGTAAGCAGCAGCTCGACTCGCACGCGGCTTCTGGCGAATACAATCGTCTGTACGCCTTGCTTCAGCAGCATAGCCGCAAGCTTCTGCGTCTCCAGCACGCTGCTGCGGCGAATGCCAAGCTGTTTGTTGACAACGGGCGGATTGTAAAGCACAAAATGCTTTTCGCCCATTGGCGCGCCATTATTGTCCACAAGCTCGACTCGCTCGCCGATCAATCGCTCCGCATGCTCTTTCGGATTATCAATGGTTGCGGATGCGCATATGAACTGCGGATTCGAGCCATAGAATCGGCAGATCCGCTTCAGACGCCGAATCACGTTGGCAACGTGGCTGCCAAATATGCCGCGGTAGGCATGCACCTCGTCAATCACAATATATTTGATATTCTCAAACAGCTTGACCCACTTGGTATGATGGGGCAGAATCGCGGAGTGCAGCATATCAGGGTTCGTGACGACAATATGGCCGCTGTTGCGGATTGCCGATCGTACCGTCGGAGGCGTATCTCCGTCATAGGTATGGGTTTTGATCCCGCTGTCCATCAGGTCAGCCAGCACTTGCAGCTCCGCCACCTGATCCTGAGCAAGCGCCTTCGTAGGGAATAAGTAGAGCGCTCGGCCTTCCTCCTGCTGGAGCAGGCTCTGCACGACCGGCAAGTTGTAGCATAACGTCTTGCCTGAAGCTGTCGGTGTCACGGCGACGACATGACTGCCTCTTCCTACTGCCTCGTACGCAGCCGCTTGATGAGAATAGAGCTTCTCGATTCCGCGCTTCCTGAGCGCTTCCCGCCATGCGGGATGCAGATCATCCGGCAGCGGCGCGAACTTCGCCTCACGCGGAGGCAAGGTGCGCCAATGCGTCACGTTTTCCATGACTGACTCGTTTGCCTTAAGCTGCCCGAGCCATTCCTCCAGATTCGCCGCTCTCCCCGTCCATCGATTCATTGCCTTCACTCCTCTGCCCAGCCTAGCTTGTCTTCTATGTAGATGATCAAGATCGTTTATTTGTAGATTCGATCTTTATTGTACAGAATACATGTTCGCTCGGCAATGTCATTTTCAGGACGTTGGCCTTTCCGCTGGCCTCACCGCTCATGCACACGTGGAATCTCCACCATGCTAAGGTCGGTAGCGGCAATCACATGCGGGAATACAGCTACAGCTTCCTCTACGAGCTTAGACAGCTCTTCATTGCTATATCTGCCGCTGAAATGCGTCATGGCGACCTTTTTGGCCCCGGCTTTAAGCGCTGTCTGTGCTGCCTCTACCGTTGTGCAATGGCCGAATTCATGCGCCTTCTCTTCCAGTCCTGCGGCGAAGGTCGCCTCGTGCACAATGAGATCGGCATGAAGGCTGAGTCTTTCTGCCATCTCGCAAGGGCTTGTATCTCCAAGCACCGTTACGATTCTGCCTCTCAGAACACCGTCGGTAACGGCATCGGGCGTAATGATCGTGCCATCCTCCAGCGTAATCGGGTGTCCGGCCTTAAGCTTACCGAACAGCGGCCCGGATTTAACACCCAGCGCGCGCAATTTATCGGCCATGAGCGGTCCCGGCGTATCGCGCTCCTCCACCCGGTAACCAAGACAAGGCACGCGATGGACAAGTGGACCTGTCTCCACCCGGAAACGGCCATCCTCATAGATGAACGCCTGCTGCTCCTCCAGCTCATGTATGATGAGCTCGTAATCCAGTACAGTCGCCGTTAGCGAAAAGACGGTGTCTATATAAGACTTTAGCCCGATTGGTCCAAACATGGTCAGCGGCGTCACGCCGCCGTCGAACGATCTGCTGCTAAGCAACCCCGGCAGTCCGTACAGATGGTCCCCATGAAGATGAGTTATAAAGATCTTCTCCAGCTTGCTCAGCTTAAGCGGCACACGCATCAGCTGATGCTGCGTCGCTTCTCCGCAATCGAACAGCCACCACCCCGTCTCCGGCTCAGGCAGCTGAAGCGCGATGGCAGTTACATTGCGATGCTTGTTCGGCCTTCCGGCCCCTGTACCCAGAAACCACATTTTCATCGTTCAGCCCTCGCTTTATTCGCATTTTATAGACCGATCTTTAATGAGAAAGGAGCCCTTCGCCCTCGGATTGCGGAATCCGAATACGAAAGGCTCGTACTTGATCAGGTTATACCTTCTCGACGTTGAAGTATTGCGCTTCCGGATGGGCGAATACCATCGCAGATACGGATGCTTCCGGTTCCATCATAAAACCTTCAGTCAGCTCTACGCCAATATCTTCCGGCTTCATCAGCTCGAAGAGCGGGCCTTGATCCTCCAGATTCGGACAGGCCGGATAGCCGAAGGATACTCGAATGCCCTTATATCGCGCTCCGTGGCGCTGCTTCATCGTCATCTCCGGCGGATCAGGATAGCCGCATAGATCACGCATCCGGTGATGGATACGCTCAGCCAAGCCTTCCGCCACCTCCAGCGCAACGGATTGAAGGGCATGGGAGCGTAAATAGTCGCCTTTGTCCTTCCAATCGTTGGCCAGATCGCGAATGCCCTGTCCCGCTGTTACGACGAGGAAGCCCACATAATCCATCACACCACTGTCGACCGACTTCAAGAAGTCCGCCAAGCAGAGATAAGGCTCCACATGCTGACGAGGGAAGGTGAATCGCTTGATCTCCTTGCCAGGCTGCTCAGGGTCATAGATGATAACATCATTGCCTGAAGATTGAGCCGGGAAGAAGCGATACATAGCGTTGGCTTTCAAATACCCCTCTGCACTGCCTTCCTTCAAGATGTCATCCACGGTTTCCTTCAAATGCAGCGCCTTCTCATTGCCCTCGGCAAGCAGCTTCTCAACTGTGCCCTTCAGCCCAAGGTGATGGCCCAGCAGCATCTGCATATTGACGTAAGGCACAATATGAGGAATAGGCACATCTCTCATAATGTGACGTTCCAAATCCGGCGGCGCGAATACGGGGGCATTGGGATCAATCTTGGAGCGGACGGCGCGCGTCAGCTGTGGCATAGGCTTCACTTCTTCTTCCAATGCTGCCCCTGCGGCCTTGAACGCTGCAAGCTCTTCCTCCAGCTTCTCCCGATGCGCAGGGTCCATTAGCTTATTGGCAATATCCAGTCCGTCCATCGCATCCTTCGCATACAGTACAAGACCGTCATACTCCGGGCCAATTCTTGTCTTGGTGAATTTCCGCGTAAGTGCAGCGCCGCCGACGAGAATCGGAGCATCAATGCCAGCAGTCCGCAAGTCTTGCGCTGTAATGACCATTTGCTGTGCTGATTTCACGAGCAGCCCGGATAATCCGATCGCATCCGCCTTTTCGTTGCGATACGCTTCGATCAATTGCTCAGGCGGTACCTTAATGCCGAGATTAATGATTTTATAACCGTTGTTGGAGAGGATGATCTCGACCAGGTTTTTGCCGATATCATGCACGTCGCCTTTGACCGTCGCCAGAATGATCTTGCCCTTGACCGACGATTCCGACTTCTCCATGAACTGCTCCAGATGGGTCACGGATGCCTTCATCACTTCTGCACTCTGCAGAACCTCTGCTACGATCAGCTCGTTATTGTTGAACAGCCGGCCGACCTCTTCCATCCCTCTCATGAGCGGTCCGTTAATAACTTCAAGCGGCGCGTATTTCTTAAGCGCTTCGTCCAGATCCGGGATCAAGCCTTCCTTCGTTCCTTCCACGACGTACGAGCCCAAACGCTCCTCCAGTGTCAGGTTTGAAATCTTCTCTTTCTTCTCAACCTTTTTATGGCGGAAGGCGGCGACAAACGCGGCAAGCGTATCGTCATTCGTGTTGTAGATTAACTCTTCAGCCAGCTTGCGCTCTTCCTCTGGAATGGAAGCGTACCTCTCCAGCTTCTCCGTATTGACGATCGCATAATCCAATCCCGCTTTGGTCGCATGATACAGGTAGACCGAGTTAAGCACCTCGCGTCCCGCATCCGGCAAGCCGAAGGAGATGTTGCTGAGACCCAGAATTGTCTTCGTCTTCGGATACTTCTCCTTGATCATGCGAATGCCTTCCAGCGTCTCGACCGCCGAACCGATATATTGCGGATCGCCGGAGCCGACCGGGAACATGTTCGGGTCGAAAATAATATCCGCCGGATTAAGACCGTATTTCTCCACCAGCAAGTTGTAGGAGCGGTCCGCCACTTCCAGCTTCGCTTCGCGAGATACAGCCTGGCCCCGCTCATCGATCAGGATCATGACGACTGCAGCGCCATAGCGGTGGATCAACGGAATGATTTTTTCAAACTTCGATTCGCCATCCTCCAGGTTGATGGAGTTAATAATCGCCTTGCCTTGCGAATATTTTAGGCCCAGCTCAATAATATGATCATAGGTGGAATCGAGCATGAGCGGTGCTTTGATCTTCTTCGCGACTTGCGGCAGGAAGTTATGCACCGCATACGCCTCGTCAATATCGGTATCCTGCAGGTTGATGTCAATGACATGCGCCCCGCCTTTTACCTGTGATCTGGCGATCTCGGATGCTTCGTCGAACTTCTCTTCCTTAATAAGCCGCTTGAACTTGCGTGATCCGGAGATATTGGTTCGCTCACCAATCATAATAGGACGATTATCCGCTTCGATAAATACAGTATCGATGCCGGAGACTGCGTCGGAATGCTCACCAAGCTTCGTTCTAGGGGCAAACTTCGCCATCGTTTCTGACATTGCACGGATATGCTCAGGCGTTGTGCCGCAGCAGCCGCCCGCAATGTTCAGCCAGCCTTGCTCTGCAAATGCAGCCATCTTCATCGCAAGAGATTCCGGCGATTCATGATAGTTGCCGTTCTCATCCGGCAAGCCTGCATTCGGATAGCAGCTTACTGCTGCGCTCGCAATGTCGCTAAGCGTCCGAATATGATCGCGCATAAATTCGGGACCCGTCGCACAGTTCAGACCAATAGAGATCGGTTTCAAGTGCTCGAGTGAAATATAGAAGGATTCAATCGACTGGCCGGCAAGCGTCGTCCCCATCGGCTCAATCGTGCCGGAAATCATGATCGGCAATTCACGACCGAGCGTCTCGAAGGCATTGCGAATGCCTATGCTGCCGGCTTTCACGTTCAGGGTGTCTTGGGATGTCTCAAGCAAAAGCGCGTCTACATCCGCTTCGATGAGCGCCACCGCTTGTTCATAGTAGCTGTCGACCAGCTCGTCGAACGTTACGCCGCCCGTTACAGACAATGTCTTGGTCGTCGGGCCAAGCGCGCCCGCTACAAATCTGGGCTTCTCGGGCGTGCTGTATTTGTCAGCCGCTTCGCGCGCCAGCTTGGCAGCCGCCAGATTAATCTCGCGCGCCTTCTCCGGGATGTCGTAATCGGCCAGAACCACACTGGTAGCGCCAAACGTATTGGTCTCCAGAATATCGGCCCCTGCTTCCAGGTATTGCTCATGTATTAATGAAATGACATCAGGTCTCGTCAGCACGAGCATTTCGTTACAGCCATCCAGCTCTGCGCCACCGAAATCGTCTTCTGTCAAATTCGCTTGCTGAATCATGGTGCCCATTGCGCCATCCAGAATGAGGATACGCTCCTTGAGCAATTGTTCTAATTTCTGTCTCGACAATGTGCTACACCCTTCCCAAAATCATTACCAAATAGTTTAACAGAATCACCTTATACTGAAAAGGAACTTCCATCGACAATCGCTTTGATTTGAATTATAATCATTATATCATTTAATTTCTATTGGAAAAGAGGGAATGGTATGGCTGAAATTCGCATTCGCAATACAGAGGAACGGATTAAAGGAGAAGAAAACGTTCGCGCTTTTCTGGACAGCCAAGAGGTGCTGTACGAGCATTGGGATCCAAGCAAGCTAACCGAGGAGCTACAAGATAAATTTGTGCTGTCCGATGAAGAGAAAGCTGCAATTCTAAAAACGTATGAAGCCGAAATTAACGACCTTGCCGCACGTCGCGGTTACAGAACTTGGGACATCATCTCCCTGTCCGACGCAACTCCTAATCTTGACGAGCTGCTGAAGAAATTCGAGAATGTCCACACGCACACAGAAGATGAAGTTCGTGCCATTACAGCAGGACGCGGAATCTTCATTATTAAAGGAACAGACGATGTCGGCTACTTCGACGTTGAGCTGGAAGCAGGCGACGTTATCTCCGTACCGGAGCATAAAGCGCATTTCTTCACGCTTATGGAAAATCGCCAAATCGTAGCCGTTCGCCTCTTTATCGAGACGGAGGGCTGGATTGCCCACCCATTCGCGGACCCAGCGTTCACGAAGTAAGACTGTATTGGAATAAAGAAGCAAGCCCCTCCCGGCTGAACAGGCCGAGCAAGGGGCTTGTTTTTATTTCTAGAAGGAATGATTGCGTATCAAGTTATAACGTATTCGGATTATTGCTCTTATTGCTCCAGAATCTGGAGCAGTTCTTCCAGGTTGGCGATTTCATACGTAGGTACGATCTCATCGTTACGCACCATGCCATGGCGATTGATCCAGACAGACGTCATGCCAATTGTGTTCGCGCCCAGGATATCCGTCGTCAGCTTGTCTCCCACCATGATGCCATGATCGGGTTCGATGCCGAGCTTCTCCAGCGCATGCTTGAAGATGGACGCAGCCGGCTTGCCCTCGCCGAACTGCCCTGAGATGATAATATGATCGAAGTAAGGAATAAGTGCCGGCACACCGTCCAGTTTCTCCTTCTGAAGATCAGGAGAACCATTGGTAAGCAGCAGCAGCTTATATTTGCCCTTCAGCTTGTCGAGGACAGCGAACGTTTCGTCGTAGACGATTGGACGCTTGCGTCTCTCTGCCGGGAATTGCTCCGCCAGCTTAGCCCCAAGCTCGGGGTCGTCGACACCCAGCGCCTTAAGTCCGCGTGTCCAAGCTTCTCTGCGGTAATTCGGCGCAAGCTGCTGAAGCTTGCGGAATTCCTCCTGCTCGCCTTCCGCGAAGTTCGCCCACAACCCTTCAAACGGGTTAATTCCAATCATTTTCGTAAACGGAAAAGTCTCGTACGATTCGTACAGCTCTCTTGCTTCCTTGCGGACAGCCGCTTCAAGCTCGACGATATCAACGCCCGCAGCCTCCGCTCCCGCTCTGCAAGTGGCCTCGAACGCTTCCTTTACGCTGCGGTCATCCCACAGTAACGTGTCATCCAGATCAAATAATACCGCCTGTTTGGACATGATGGTCTCTACTCCCCCATGAATCAATTATTTTTCGTCGAACGCTATATTGTGCGCAGCTGCAAACGCCTTAAGCTTCTCGGCCATTTCTTCGGTTTTGAAGCGGTTCAGCAAACGAGAATACGTCCAGCTGGCGCCCTTCTGAGGCATAATCGTGACGTATCCGTCTTGCACGCGAATGCCTTTAATGTCAGCAACATTCAGGCGCTTGTCACCTGTGAAGCGGCGCGACTGGACATAATCCTTGCCGATCGTTAAATAAGGCTTCCGCAGGAAAAACAACGCCGCCAAAATAATATAGCAGGCTACGGTAACCCAATACATGGTGGTCGCCTCAAACTTGGGGTCGCCTTGCATCACAAAGCTGTACAAACCGACAAAAATCAACAGCAAGATCGGAAATACATAGTTGCGTCCCGAGTAACGATCCTTTTTCTCGGCGTTGAATACGACCGGTGCTCCGCCACTTTTCTTGCGGACCTGATTAACCTTGCTCATGTTTTTACGTACTTTGCGTTCCCATGACCTTGACAAGGCTGGTACCCCCTAATGCTTAATGTTGTTGTCCTCTTCGTCTTCGACGTATTTAATCGAATCGAGCTGCTGCTTGAAGTTGCTTTTGAAGTTGTTCAAATAACGCTGCCTCAATTCGTCGCGTTCCTTCGTTTCCTCGTCCGTTAAGCCTACCGTTTTGTTTTTACGGGAAAGCTCGTTAATACGTGCGATCAATTTATCGATATCCATGTGTCTCAACTCCCCTCTAGCTGTAAACATCTCATTCCCTACCATGACATTACGCATTGCATGAATCAAGGTTACAGGAATGACTCCATTTGAACTCAACTCTACTAGTATACCAGAAAATGAGACAAAAAAAGAGCGCTATAACCCAAAGGTTGCAGCGCTTCTTGCACTATCTTCTATTATAGATCCGGAATGATCAGCTGTTGTCCCGGAATAATCAATGTGTCAGTCAAATTGTTGCGATTCTTAATGGTATAGACAAGATAACCTACATCGTCATGCCTCTCTGCATATCGGCTGGCAATCGACCACAAGGAGTCGCCGCTTCCCACTGTCACCACCAGTTCCTGACCCGATGGCTCCATCGTGCCAGATGCCTTCGTTCCCATTAGCAAAAAGCTTGTAAAGAGCAGCAGAGCGATCAGTAAGCTCACAACGATCCGCAAGCCATAAGACTTCATCCAGCCGCTAATTACGCTCATGTATGTCGTATTCTTGGATGTGTCAGGTTCCAAGTGGATGGAACGGTATGAAGAAGGATTCATTATCATCATAATCAGCACCCCAAACATTTGTTCTGTTTTTAGATTAACACGAACAAACGTTCCAGTCAACATAAAAATGCGAACATCCGCTTCTGATTTTATTCAATGAAAATGAAATAGGAACCTACATATTATTGGATTAGTCCATTCACATCTGCCAAATAAAAAACTAACCGTTTATGGTCATCAACAAGGCGCGGCTGTTGGTGTCAAGAGCCATAAGCGAGGGTGCTAGAGCTATCACCCCTTTCTTGTATATGAAGACAATCGCGATTGCTGGTCTACGCCATGCTTCACTCAGGCAAGCAATACAAGCAACTCTACAGTGTGCTCCCGATCGCCGAGTGAACGCAGGAACTGTTGAATACACAAGAAGTTCGCTATGTTCGGTTCACTTTTGGGAATCACAATTCACCGTATCCCGACACAATCCTTTACCGCCAATGAGATTGCTCTTCATCCAAAGTTGCTGACCTGCAATCTGTTCGGGCGCTTCAAGCTCCAATGTTATGATCCGATTCATGATCACATACGTTTCGCTCAAGCAATTCGTTTAAAGTAATAAAACGGTAGCTCCGGCTTTTTAAAATAGGAACAATCTGCTCTACCGTTTTTACCGTCTGCTCTCTATTTCCTCCCGCATCATGCAATAAAATGATAGAGCCGTTTTTTACATTTGTTAAAATTTCATCCGTCATTTTATCCACTCCAGGCAATTCCCAATCAAAAGCTTGCACATGCCTCGACCATAATGCAAAGGTATAGTTCAACTTTTCTACCAAATCTATCGTCTCAGGGCTGAATACTCCATAAGGCGGTCTAAACGATTTGCATCTGTAGTTCGCTGCAGCTTGAATCGCCTTCTCCGCCTCCACAATTTCTTGCTGAATAGCTGCAGCATCGAGTGAAGTCAGGTATGGATGAGAAAACGTATGATTGCCAAGTTCATGTTTTTCGCTGACTATCCGGCGTATCATTTCCGGGTGCTCCACGGCAAATTTTCCGAAAATAAAAAAAGTGGCCCTGGCTTCATGCTCCTTCAATATATCGAGGATTTGCGGAGTGTAATCGCTTGTCGGGCCATCGTCAAAAGTAAGGCAAACGCAAGGGGCCTCACTTTCGGGCAATTCGAGATCTTGAATGATTCGGCGATCGTTAATGCCGTTAAATCCAGGTTCTTTGCATAATTCAATATAATCGTAAACGATAGAATGCATCCTCTTCTCACCATCCTGAACGCTTCTCTGCGACAAACATCATTTATTCAAAAACAGCCACGTTCCAGAGAGAATAGCCAAAAGGTGTGGCCTTTTCCTCGCAAACGATTCGGATATACCGGCCTTTTCCTTGGAGATCAGCCACTTTCTCCACTCCCCCTTGACCATCGGCGCTTCTATAAACAGTTGCCCACTGCTTTGCGTCATTCGAGCTTTGGATGGTATAGGTTCTGGCATAGGCGGCTTCCCAGCTTAGATTGACAGCGGAGAAGACCGCTTCATAGCCAAGGTCAATATAGATCCAGGATATGGCTTCGTCAAACACGCTGCTCCATCTCGTATCCTCCAGACCATCGGCAATATGTTCTTTACAAAATATGGCACTTTCCTCGGAGGAAGTAAAAACCGGCTTATACAACGCCAGATTCCGATTTTGATTTTGTTGAATGGCCATATGGCTTACCAGGCTAGGCTCGCTTACATTTCCAAACACATCTCTGGCTCTAACGGCTATAGCATATGTTTGGTCCTGCTCTACCTGGCTTATTGTGCATTGCGGCAGCTTGGAGTCGCCTGCATGCTCCCCGTTTTTCAGAATTTCATAGGAAGCGACCCATGTGCTGTCTTCCGATTCGTCCCATGCAATTTTCATATTCGTCCGGTTTGAACCCAGCAGCATCGGCTTCCCAGGACGTCCCAGCTTGAACCTTGAACTGGCTTCGACCGACAATATTATTGGCTCGTTATGGATCATGCCTGTTTTCAGCAAGTAAAGCGCATCCTGTTCCATCCTTTTTATTTTCAGGATCAAATCCGTCATTTTTTTATAGTCATACGTTTTTTTAACCGCAGCCTTCATAGAAGTCAACTTTAATATTTCGATTTGTTTAGAAATTGCCAAAAACAGATCGTGATACTTCTTATTACATCCATATTTCAACAAGCTATTGGCAAATAAAAACCTGGAACCCGCCATAATACTCCATGCATCGTCTAAATAAGAGGATGCTTCGCTCATTTCGCTGCCGACTTTTCCGTCGCTGCGGAGAAGTCCTGCCATATAATCAAATAAGCTGAAGTCATCCTTGTAATGCTCGATAAACGCCTTTAATTTTCCGGTTAATTTTTTTACATCCAAGTCAGTTGACGTTTCAAAATAAACCAAATATTTTTGAGGCGATACCAAACGGTCGCACATCTTCGCCAAATCATCGTATTCGTAAAACACTTCTGCATAATGAGGCATGTCCTGTATTCGATAAGCAGGGCTCTCAGGAATAAAGCCGGTGATGGCCATAGAATGCTTAGACGATGCCTCCATGTTCGGATTATGCAATACATAGCCGGCATTCACCCAAATAAAAACGGCTTTATTATTGCGCAACAGCTCCAGCATCTTGTCTTTTACATCCGCGAATTGATGAAATGGGACTTTAATCGGCTTTAAACCAAGATCCGTCATGTCTGCTTCCATTAAAACATTCGCCGGATAGAACCACTTTCGTTTTCTAAGATGCATGACTTCGTGAAAAACGTTATCGCTGCTTTCAAGCGCTTTGTAGCCATAATAATCAATCGGCATGTCAATGCTTTTCAAGTGGTTAATGACTTGTATCGTTCGGCAGTCCAAATAATTAAGCGATAAATTTTTGAAAACCATTTCCATCGCGATCGACCCCTTCCTACGAACTGAAAGGTATGTTTTTCTGTTCTTCCAGAAGTATTTGATTCAGTTTCACATCGTCATCCACTTGCGTCCATAATTCCACGGCTCTCGTTTGATATTTATGAAGCAGGTACAGCTTTATATCTTCGCTTGAGCCGTCATTGCAAACCAGTACTTCATATTCAACCTTGTGCATATCCTGTTCAACCAAGGAATTAAGAGTATATTTCAAGCCGACAAGACGGTTGTATGTGGGAATAATTACGGATATAATGGGATTCATTTCCTATTCACCCTACTCTCTTTGCTTTTCGTCAATGTATTTTACAATATCGTTAAATGTAGCAAGCTTCCCGGCAAGCAAGTCCGAATCTGTTATTATAAAACTGAGCTCTTTTGCAATAGCATTCAATATTTGAACGTAAGAGATAGAATCGACGCCTTATACCTCATCCATGCTTTGATCCTTTTCGGCTTCGGCAACAGACACTCCATACTTCAAAAATATATCGTTTACTCTTTGTAATACCGGCTCTTCCATAGTCATAGTCCCTTCCCCATAAATTTGCGAATCTTTTACGCGCTGCATCCCACGGTCGACCACATATCTCTTTCGAGCTTCAGCAATTCCTCTGATTTATCCCGCACTGGCTGAACATCCATATCCTTCTCATCCGACACCAGTTTGCTTATAAATAGTTACTTTATCATCTTCCAGCCCAATCTGATTTTCTTGAGATTTTTTTGAACGTTAAAAAGACGGCTTCATCCATTAACTTCATCTCAAAAAGCTTGTTAAAGAGCAGTTCATTGCCGATATGTCTGCTCTCGATGATATGAATGCCGATTAAGGAGATTCTTATATAGTCATCCATCGCCGTTTTATGTTCGCACTTAAAGTTCCATAGGTCCTCAAAAGAAAACCCAGCCAACTCTTCTTCCAAACGCTTGGCATGATGAATCACTTCCAACATATCCAATACATAAGCATCAGGATTGTCCTGAATTTCCACAATATAGGCATGCGGCCGCCGCGCAGAACCATTGGTCATCGCCCACGAATGGGTAAGAGCCTTGATCACTCTTTCCTCCGGTATCCAATGAACTCCAGAGCCGTCCGTATCGTCATCCAGGACAGAATACAGGTTGGTTTGAGGATCAAATCCGTTAACGATTGCATAATGGCTCATATGAAATCTATTCCATGCGATATTTTAAGGCAGCCAATATAATAAATTGACTAAGGCCGCGCAGGCATAGCTGGGATCAACATTCGTAGCGATGGAATAGGCCGAATTCAATATGCAATTCATCCAAAACTCGTTATACGGTATTAGCTCTCTGGAATATTTCATTGTTTCCCCGCCAATTAATTGAACTTTTAATTTCCAGTGTGGTGGGACAATAAGCTATCCCATAATTTCCCTGAAATCCGTATCTCCCTGCAGGCCTCATGTTTTTTGCTGCCCGGTATATAAAGAGCGTCACACTCTTCCTGAAATAAGCTGAACATTTTGGAGCTGTGGTTTACAAATTCCGTTCGGCCGGTAAAAAATTCAGGATTAATGACAATAAAGGCATGGCAGCTTCCGCTGCCTTCTCGGCCCATTTCCACGCTTGTAAGTCCTCCTGACAAGAGAGCGCTGAACAACTCCACCATAACCGACATATAAAAACCTTTGTATCCTCCGTTTTGGGGGCTGCCGCCCAGCGGCAGCAGCGCCCCCCCATTTAAAATTTCATGCGGATCGGTCGTATGTTCGCCGTATCTGTCGACTCCCCAGCCAGCCGGGATCGGCTCATTTCTGCTTGCATACTGCCTAATGGTATTGTAGGAAACGACGCTGGTTGACATATCCATCAAAAATCGGTCATGCGCGTCAGCGCCTTTTGGAAAACCCACACAGATGGGATTCGTGCCGACTATTGGTTTCCCGCCCTCTGCCGACGCCACCAGCGCTCGCGTGTTGGACATACTCATGCCTACAAGCCCTTCGTTTATTGCCATAGCCGAATAATAGCCGGCCGATCCGAAATGGGATGAATTTTTTACGGTTACCATGCTGATTCCATACGTTTTGGCCTTGTCAATCCCATGCTCCATCGCCTTCCTGGCAACATAATAACCTATGCGGGACAAGCCATCTATTACACTGACAGCGCCTTGATCGGCTACAATGTCGAAACCGCTGGCTCCGGACAAGACTCCTTTTTTTATTTTTTCGATAAGGATAGGAAGCTGATTGACGCCATGGGACCCATGGCCTCTCAACTCGGTATCGATCAAAATATCCGCTACGCAGGCTGCAACCTCCCGATCCAGCCCATGCTCCAACATAATGTCCAGCAATAATTGTTGCATTCGGCCGACTTCTATAGCGATAAGCGGGTCCGTATCAGTTAGATTGTTCATGATCTATCCCTTTACATATGTTTTAAGATATTGATCCTTAAACAAGGCATCGAAGACAGCATTGGCATCCAACAGGCTTTGGTGATGGTCGTCACCTGCAATTTGCCCCTCGTCAATGACGATAACCCTATCCGATATCAGTACAGAAGACAGTCGATGCGATAAAATAATGACGGTCTTGTCCTGCGATATTTGTTCTATAGCCCGATGAATCATCGCTTCGGATTCCTGGTCAAGCGCGGAGGTCGCCTCGTCGAATACGATCGTTTGCGGGTCCATCAGGAACACTCTGGCAATCGCCAGCCTCTGCTTTTGTCCTCCGGACAGCGCTACGCCCTTCTCCCCGATTAAGGTGTCATATCCCTCCGGAAGCCCCTCGATAAATTCATGAATGTACGCCAATTGGCAGGCCTCTTTCATTTCTTCATCCGTGGCTGACGGTTTGGCAAGCAACAGGTTTTCTTTAATCGTTAAATTAAACAGGTTATAATCCTGCATCACAAATCCAATTCCTTTATGCAGTAAGGAAGGAGCCCATTCTTGCAGATCTATACCATCCAGCTTGACCACACCTTGCTGAGGAATATAAAGACCCGAAAGCATCTTGATCAACGAGCTTTTCCCGGCCCCGCTTCTTCCTACAATGGCAACGCGCTCTCCCGGATTAATCTGAAAGGTCACCTCCTGCAGGGCGTAATGATCGGACTTGTCGTATTTAAAAGACACGTTATTAAATTCAAGTCGGCCTGTTACGTTCGCTTGCTTGCGCAGCGGCATGCCTTCTTTGTTCTGTATTTCCGCAACCTCCAGTACACGTTCAATGGCCGGCAGCTCGTCGCCTAACTGAAGGTCGAGCTGGTTGATCCCGCCGATAGCGCCAAAAAACTGCTCGTAAAACTTCATAAAAATAAGCAGCGCGCCAATCGAAAGCTCGCCGTTGAAAATGAGCAGGCCGCCAATAAAATATAAGTTCATTCGTGTAACAAAAAAGTTGTTAAAAGATACAAAGGTCATATTCCCGCATATATAGAGCTGCCTGGAAAAAAACAGCTTGCTCAGTTGATGCCAATGACTGGTGAACGTAAGCGCTTCTTTTTTTTCAATTGTTAAGGCTTTGATTTCTTTCCATCCTTGTATGCTTTTTCTTAGCCAGCTTTCATACCGTCCCCAGAGGGTGCGGTAAGCATCTGATTTTTTCCAAACCCCCTTGCCGAGCCATTTGGTAATCCAAAAGGACAGCGGGACCATTAAAAATCCGAATAAAGCGAGCTTCCAGTTTAATACAAATAGAATGCTGCCCACCACAAGAACCATTAGCCAGTTAAAAATATAGTCTATAATCTGCTGATTAAAAAACTTTTCAAACACTTCGACATCTTTATCTACCCTGTTTTTCAAATCGCCCTGATTATATTGCTGATAGACATCAAGCGGCATCGCCAAATAATTAGAAAATACCCGTCTGCGGATGTCGAATAGCAATTTTCCAAATGTTTTATTGCTAGCCCTTGCCCGAATAAACGTCACACCGGTTTCAAGCATAAACAAAGCGATATATCCCGCACATACCCACACCAGAAGGCTTGCGTTTTTGCCAATCATCACATCATCAATCAACACTTTAAACAGGAACGGCGAAGCGAGCCCGAGCAGCAGCAGCACGATTTTCCATAAGCCTAACGAAACAAGGGAGGCGGTATGCCGACGAACCAGTACCTTCAGTTTGATAAAGACGTATTTTCTTGCCTGTATCGTTTTCTTCATACCGCTTCCCCCTCTCGCTTGAATTGTTCATGGAACAATGATTGATAATGCTCCGAGGTTTTCATTAGAATGGAGTGATGATCGCAAGCCGCTATCCGGCCTTCATGCAAAACTGCCACCCGGTCGGAATGAATAATAGTAGAGAGCCGATGCGCAATAATGATCGCTGTTCTGCCGCTGCATAATTCATGTAAGGATTGTCGAATAATTTGCTCGGTTTCATAGTCCAAAGCGGATGTTCCTTCATCAAAAATGATAATTTGCGGGTTTTTAAGAAAAATGCGTGCAATCGAAAGCCGCTGCCGCTGCCCCCCGGATAAGTCGACGCCTTCTGTACCTACGACCGTATCAAGGCCACTCGGAAGCTTGCGTATAAAATCTCCTATATGGGCTTTGTCGCAGGCTGCCCACAGCTCTAGATCCGTACCGCTTGATCCGCCAAGCATCAAATTGTTTCTGATCGTCCCGTCAAACAGAACCGTATCCTGCTGGACCATGCCGATATTTCTGCGCAGGGAGCGCAGCGAGGCTTCACAGATCGGAACGCCGTCAATTTGAATAGAACCCTCCTGAGGGTCGTAGAAGCGCAGCAGCAAGTTGGCTAAGGTGCTTTTCCCTGCGCCGCTTTTGCCGACCAGCGCAAGCTTTTCCCCGGGCCTGATGGCAAGTGAAAGCTCCTTTAACACGGGATGACTGTCATAACCGAATGTCACGTTATCAATTGCAATAAAGCCGTGAGGAACGTCAAGCTCGATACGATCGGCGGAATCGGCTTCTTTTTCTACAGCATCATGCAGCAGCAGGTTAAATACTCTGTTGATGGAAACCATATTCCGCTGCACTTTTACAATCGTTTCATTAAGGCCCTTCAGCCTGCTTGAGCATATATAAAAATAATCTATGACGGCTACAAAACCGCCGACGGTGAGCTCCCCGTTAATGAGCAGAATGCCGGAGACTGCATACAACACAAGATGAGTGACCAGCAAAACAAAAGCATTCGTTCGCTCCGCGCTAACCTCAATCAGGTTTGACGCAATGCGGATTCTCGTCAGCTTGGACCAGCCTTTAATAAATCGTTTGATGACGGGCCTTTCTGCTGCCATCAGCTTAATTTCGTGAATGCCCTCGATCATCTCGGAAAGCCAGCTAATATGCTTGCCGTAAGTTTCCCTTTCGTTTTGCGCATATTTCTTTAACCGGCCTGCAAAATATTTGGAGAGAAATACGGAAGCCGGTACTACGGCCAGCATTAATAATGCAAGCTTGTAATTGATTATCCAAACGAGAGAAAGCGCCGCAATAATACGAATAATGTCTGCGAACGAGCCAAATATATTGCTGTGAATATACTTTAAAATAAGCTCGGTATCGTAATTAATGTTCACCGCCAAATCTCCCGCTTGGGCGCGATTTAAAAATGAAGCTTTCATACGGAATATTTTTTGAAACATTTTTCGCCGTATATCAAACAAAAAACGAGTAGACAAGTAAGACCATGTAATATTTAAAATAAAATGAAGGGATTGTTCGCCAACAAAGATTACACCGTAAACAAGTACGATCGTGATAAAAAAAGAGGCATCCTGATTATAGAACACTTCGTCTATTAGCATTTTGAAAATATACGGGTACAGCATGCCAATAAAGGATGTAAAAATAATGCAAATCAGCAAATTAACGAACGTCCACTTGTAAGGTTTGACAAACGTCCATATTTGTTTGGTTAAAAACCATTTAGACCGATTTTCCACTTATTCGTTCCTCCTGTGTTCCAGCAAGTAGTTTATGAATCGCTTTTTCCTTGCCAGCCGCAATTTTGACAGAAACGGAACGAACGCTTGCGAAAGCATCCCGATAGCGGTTGTCTATTTTATGATTCTCCTGCAAAGCGCTAACTTTAGCTAATGCCCCCATGACTGACGTATCCATGTCAATCGCGGTTATGACTGCATTTTCCCAAATCCCGTCCTCGTACAGCCAGGATATTTCCTGACCGACCTGCATTTGTCCGGCAATAGCGGGCTTCACATCAAAGACAATAGCCACATCTTCTGTTCCCTCGTTGTATACAGCTTGTCCCGTGAGGCCGGAATAGACGATAGCGGTATAGGAAACGTTAACCGTTATAAATACAACAGCCGTCATTAATGCGACAACGAGCAGTGTTAGTCCGGGAAGCTTAACAGAAAATGAAAATAACTTCTGCATAGAGATCTTGAACATACTCTGTCCCCCGTCTTGAATTTATTTCATGGACAAATCCACAAAATCTTTGCACTTTCCGGTTTGCGAATCCGGCAAAATCATATCGACCACTTCGTATTCGATATCAATATGGCCGCCGATTATTTTTCTAAGCTCTTGGTTATATTGAACTATCACTTCATTGGAATGATTCAAAGCCGCTTGTGAAAGGCATAATTTTACTTTGATTAGAGAGTCGTTCTTTTTAATTACCTGGTATTGATAAACGGACGCGTTTCCTTCTCGATTGCTGATCCCGCGGGAGATGCCTGAGAACAATATGGCATTAATAACAAGTCCGCCGCTTAAAGTAAAATAATCCGCCCTTCTTCCGCCGCGCAACTCCAATAAAAAACGGCCTTTTGATCCGCATGCGCAGTTCTCGGCATAACGTAGTTCGGCGCTGTCTCCCAGCCTGTAGCGTACAAGCGGCCATGCCTTATTCGTTAAGGAGGTAACGAGTATTTCATTGGCCGCCAACTCCGTATTATATACATTCTCAATAAACACAGACTGATCCATAATATGGTTATGCCCTTCGTTGCAGCTAAACGCCAACGCCCAGAATTCTCTTGAGCCGTAATGGTTGGCTACCTTGCACTTGAAAACTTTCTGAATGAGTGCCATTTGCTCCTCTGTCACAAACTCCCCGTTCAATTCGATCAGCTCCATCTGCCAAAAAGGCAGACGATTTTCCGCCACATGCCTGGCTATATTGCTAATAGCCGTAGACGGGCCATGCATCCAACGGGGTTGAAACGACAAAATATGCGACCAATATTCCGTCAATTTTTCCTTGCTCATATTATTCAGAGGAATATGCAAATCATTGCCTTTGTATATGACGGAGTCGGTCACCAGCGATTGGTCCTCGGCCGTTCTGAACGCGTAGAAGCGAACAAATCTGTCTCTCGGCGACAAATCGCGTACCCATGACCGCCTCTTAAACCATAGCGAATTAGAACAGCGAATCCGTTCATCCTTGGATTTATAACAAATTAGAGGTTTTCCTTCCGTACCGCTGGTTACATCTGTCGTAAGCTCTTCTTTATTACACGAATCTGAAAGCAAAAGATCGGTATACGTTTTTACATCGTTTTTTTCCAGAATAGGGATGTGAGTTGAAAAATACTCATAATCGAATTGCGCCTCCGTAACGGGGTCGCCCCATCTTTCTCGATAAAAAGGCACTCTTTCCAGACAATGCTTATACATTTCATACAGTTGCTTCTGTTTGGTTGCAAAAAATAACGGATTAACCTCCGCATGCAAGGCAGTATTATTCATATTTGTTCCACCTGCTTTCCATAGACGCGCCTTTATACCAGATTAAATCTGATTATGGGTGATTGTCCGCTTATACGATTGCACATGGATAGATAAGCATTCGACAAAATTTTTGTGGATAGACTATGATCCAGCAGGTCGGAGTTGCGCGCATTTCCCCGCAAAAAGTCCAGCATACACATCTCCCGCGCCTGTTCATTAAAGCCGATAAAGGACTCGCCTTCCTTCGCCTCCGACAAATCGTCTATTGTAATCTTTTCAAATGGCTTTCCACCTATCAGATCCGAGTTGCGAAATATGTAGATCTCAAAATGCTCGACCGAACCAGTGCCGTTTTCCGTATCCTGATTGCGGTCTTTGATTTCTTTTGATTGGTAGCTGTGTACCTGGATATTCATAAGCGGGCCTAATTGTATGTTCACCCTCTCATGGCGGACTCTGCCATTAGATTTATAGGTGTCTGTGGGAAGCTCCGTCCAGCTTCTCCGCGAGTACCCACTCTGCAACAAGTTCAAGCTGCATGTTGTAATCGACTTTTCCCCTCGATTGAATTGAATCAGGCTGTAAAAATCCAATTCACCAAATTGCTGAAAGCCATATTGCTCTTTATTCAAAAAAATAGGGTTAAATTTATTGGTGCCGAGCAACTTCTCATAATCCCGCTCATTCAATACTTCCATAAAGTCATCCGGCCTTACAGCCGCAGTATATAGCTCGGCATTATCCGTTTTTTTCGCATCCAACAGATCGTTCAATTTAATAAACCAGCACATCAAATCGATAAAGTGGTATCCGCTGTGAAACAGCTTCCCATATCCATATTTATAGGGATGGTTCTCGCGAGTAATAAACTCATCCGGCATATTCCACATGCCGTCGCAATGATAGATGTCGAAATGAGTAATCGGGACTCCAAACTGCTCAATGCTTTCTTTGCACAAGGAATGAATATACTGGTATCCCTGATGCCATCTGCGCTGGCATTGCACCTCGCAATACATTCCGTCGGCGCGCGCCTCTTTATATAAATCTACGAGCGCTTCATAGTCCTCGACAATCTTTTTAGCCATGCTGGTTTGTGTGCTGACATGTTTGGGCGATGTAACGGGCTTATCCGTCAGCGTGTGGATTCGGTTAGCTATAAAAAACTTCAAGTACGCGAAATGGGACTTGGGTTCAGTTGAAATAATGGCATGTGTAATTTGCTGTTCCTTAATCAGCTTTTGGAGCTTTTTTTCATATAGCTCCGGCAGTTCCTCCGCGTCCCGATACTGGTCCGATACGTATAAAGTAGCGATATCCAAACCGTTGGAAGTCAAATATTCGTTCACTTCATTCTGTTTGGATTGCAGTTCTACGATTAACTTGGGCATAAACCCGTATTTTTTGAAGTAATGCATATAAATCCGTTTGGCATGAGGACCTAATCCGACAAGAACAAGCGATTGGACAAGCTCTTTGTCCCTTTCCTCCAACTCGGCGGTTTCATCGCAAAATTCTGTATGCTTCATTTGATTTGCATGCTCAAGAACCATAATGTACCTCATTGAACACTCCCGTAATATTTTTGCTCCAGAACAAGGTTCCGCATAAATCCGTATACTTTCTTCCTTTTACAGTCAAATAGATCTTGTCATCCTCGAAATATATAAGCTCATTATCGCTCAACGCCTCAAACTCCTCGGGAAAATCGTCGCAAGGCGAAGATTGATACCGCGCATAATAGGCCGTTGTGTCCAGCACTCCCAAAAACCAGGCATAAACAACGGTTCTTCTTTTATTTTCTTCCTCATTCATCTCGAATCCGTACCACGCCAGATCATGAAAGTCTTGGTGCAAATAGTCCTCGATAGCCTTCTTGACCAGCTTGGCATCCTCCCAGCTTGACGTTCCGTAATGGATAAGGTTGTTATAAGATCTGGAGCCGCTGCCGATACCGAGGGTTTCCGTCCCCATATATTCATAAATTTTTTGCTGATGAGTCGAGTTCTGGTTCTTTTTAATAAATTTCACATGGGATTCGCAATCGTAGCCGTTATTCAGCAAATATTCATAATACAAATCATAAAGTTTATATTTTTCTTTAGTCGTCATAATGTTGGAGGATGATTTAAACAAGCTGCTCTTTTTGCCCGAAAGAGGGTAGATAGATATCGTCTCCGGACCAAATTGCACAACGTCCTCCAGCGTCTCCATAAAGTCGTCATTGCTTTGGCCGACTATGCCATTAATCAAATCAATGTTAATATTTAGTCCGTTATTGCGAATCGTATGAATCACCCCGAGAATATCCAGCGACTCGTCCCGATTAACGCCCTTGCGCAAGTCACCTTTCAAGCTTTGCACGCCGAGGCTCAACCGTTTGATCCCAACTTTTGCAAGATCGGCAATGTACTCCTTCGAAATAATTTCAGGCGAAATTTCCATGGACGGCTCCAAATCGGCATCAAACGTCACATTACATTTGGCAAGCGTGTCGAATACCTTCTCATAGTCCGATACCGAAACCGTGTTCGGCGTGCCTCCGCCAAAACAAATGGACTTGATCTTCACTTTCTCTTTGAAAAATTGGTTATAGAACAAAATTTCTTCATTCAGCCGATTCATATATTTGCGGTAATAGTCCTCATCGTCCTTTACCAGCTTAAAAAAGGTGCAGAACGAGCAGCTCCACTTGCAAAAAGGAATATGGAAGTACAAATTAACTTCTTTTGTGTTTTCCCATGCTTTTTGAAAATCGATACGAATAGGCTTATAGGCGAAATGGCTAGGATACATCCCGATAATAAAGCCGGGCCAGTAACCTGCCTGAATCATTTTTTTTAATCTTTTGGACAGATGATTCATAAACAACTCTCCTTTTGTATAATCACGTGCAACAAATTAGGCCGCCGCTTTTTTCTTCACAAGCTCGAGCAGAGAACCGTACCGCTTCATCTCATCAAAGTTCATTTCCTCATCATCGAATTCAAGATCAAACTCCATCTCGACATTGATGATCATTTCGATCATCAAAATCGAATCGAATCCCAAATCATCCGTGAGACTCGTGGTTGGAGTAATCTCCAAACCATCTTCAATTCTCTTTTTGGAATGATTTCCAATAATTTCTTTCAACTTAACATCGACGTCACACATTTAAATGTCCTCCCAAAATAAAATCAATTTGCATGGTGCATTGCATTGTAGCTTGCTAGTATTTGATCGTAAACCTTGGAAAATTCCGCTCCGCCTTGCGCCGCCGCCCGCAGCCAATTGTTGTGATGCAAGCGAATGCCCAATTGCACAGCCTGCTCGCCATAGGAGCGCCAACTGGAAAGAATATCTTCCATGCGCGGATGTTTTCTTTCTCTTTCATAAGCTGTTAACAAAACAATTTGGACAATTTCCATTTCATCCGTTCCACGCGAAATGTCAATAGGTTTTTGCTTCAAATAGTCCATCGCTTCTTTTAATATGACGGCGCCGGCAAAGCCGTCTCGCGCGGCATATTTGAGATGATACACATGCATCATGGCCATTGTTCCGAAGCACATTGGACATGGCTCCAGGGTGGAGTACAATGTATACGATTTTATTTCGGGGTGCTCACTATGTTTCAGATGAGTAAGCGCCGTCATCTCGGCATGAGCCATATAAGTGCCGGCGAGCGGATGCTGAGAAGTGCTATCGAATATCATATTTCGTCCGGTGGAAACATAATTTAAGTTGGCATCCACCACCGCCGCACCTATGGGCAAGGTATGGTTTTTAAATGACTCCCAAGCCAACGTAAAAACTTGCTGCCAAGGATAGTCCAACTCCCTCCACAACCCTTTCTCCTCCTTCTATGACGATTAAATGGCTGTTCGTTTCGTTTTTCCGGTTAATGTTTTAGGAAGTTCATCCACAAAGAGGATCTGGCTTGGAACTTTATAATCTGCAAGCTTGTCCATGCAATAATTTATAATTCGCCCTTCCTGGGTCTCCCATTGATGCTCATTTAGAACAACTTTTGCAATAACCTTTTCGCCCAGCATGGCATCCGCTTGCCCCATTACTACTGTTTCTTTGACTGCCGGATGCTGCAATAAAATCTCTTCAATTTCTTCTGGATAAATATTGATGCCGCCGCTAATAATCATATTTTTTTCTCTTCCCGTCAAATAGAGATAGCCTTCTTCATCTATATAAGCGAGATCCCCCGTATGCAACCATCCATTTGCCAGAGCTTTGGCCGTTTCATCAGGCGCCTTATAATATCCCTTCATCACATTTTCGCCATGGACAAGAATTTCGCCGATTTCACGTATATCCGCGTCAGTACCGTCTTTACGCGCAATGCGAACTGTTACACCAGGAATCGCTTTCCCCACCGAACCTATTTTCCGCACGGAGTCTTCAGACAAAAGAGCCGTTACGCGGGGCGCTGCTTCTGTTTGGCCATAGGTATGTACAAAACCGACTGCAGGGAAGCACTTCATTAATTCTTTTAGCTTATTGAGCGGCATAAAGCTTCCGCCAAAGCAAATGTATTTTAAGGAAGACAAATCGTAAGGCTGTCTGTTCCTATGGGTTAGCAGCATAAACAGCATAGACGGTACTGCTGTGAAATTAGTCACTTTTTCATTAGATATTATTTTTATCCATTTATTCGGCGAAAAAAGCCCATCCAATATGACTACACTGGCTCCCAGATAAATATGCGTTAGAAATTGAGCTGAATTGCAGTACCCGAAAATCATGGGCAGTGCAATCAACACTTTATCTTTTTCTGTTAAGGCAAGCGACTGAATGTTTGATCTAATGTTGGACAGCAAATTTTGATGAGTAAGCATGACTCTTTTGGGTAAGCTTGTCGTTCCAGAAGTCCCCAGCATGATCGCCACATCTTTAAGCTCCTGTTCGTCCAACTCGGATATGGCCCGGCCGCTTATGCCGCATTCCTTATCCCCGATCCTGCTTATACGCAGGCTATCTATTTCGATGACAATGACAGAAATAGATACTTCGCGCAGCATCTGGTTAAGTAGAGCGGCATGCTCACGATCCGTAAACAGACATTGCAATCCGCAGTACCGGATTGTGCTTATCAATTCGGGGGCTTTTGCCTTCGTACCGATCGGAACAATAATTTTATCCATGTACGCAATCGTAAAATATGCAGTGACGTAATCCAAACCGTTCGGTAAAAAAATGCCTGCGCACATGCCGGAAACCGCAAGCCTTTCTACAAACTTCGTTTTTTCCATAACCGACTCGTGCAGTTGTCTATAGGTAACTCTTTTATCCTTGAATACGACAGCCAAACGATCGCTTTCGCTTTTTTCCAGCAACAAATCTTTTATTTTATGCTTCATCAAGCACATACTCCAAAATTCTCTTTAGCTTTTCATGCAACGTCTTATATTTCAAATTGCTTAATTCCTGCTTGCTTACCCATGCATATTCCGAGTGTTCTTCATTTATAGCAAGCCCGCTAATGTCGTCGCCTTTGGGCTTGGCCAAATACGTATAGACGAGCCGATATATGTCCTCTACGGTGCTTTGGGATTTGAATGTTCTTTGATCAAGCTCGCGCAGAAACTCAATTTCCAATTTCGTTTCCTCTTTCGCCTCTCTATACAACGCTTGGATTGGAATCTCTTCGTATTTGACCTTGCCCGAAGGCACGCACCATACGCCCGGTCCTACCTGGCAATTATCAGCCCTTTTGGTTAACAAGGCTCGTCCCTCGTGAATAATGATAATTTCGACTGCAATCCTGTAATTTGGATGGCTTTTCATAAATACTCCTCCGTATTCATGCAACTATTGCACTTGCAAGTGGTCGATCATATTCGTCAATAAAATGTATTTTCTGGCGTCACGATACCTCCAGTGGTGGATACCAGTGTCCACTCCGTCAAAACGAATATCGCTGTTCATCGGCACGCCAATAAAAGCTTCAAACAGTTTATTTATCATCATCGTATGGCTGACAATCAGCACCGTTTTATCCTTATAAACTCCGGAATTAAGTAATTTGGACATAAATGTCTCCGCCCGCATACGAAGTGAAATATCCGATTCGCCGCCTTCTATCGCCTCATGCGGTTTTCTTCCACCGGGAACTTCAGGGTATTTCGTAAACGCTTCGGATCTTAGCATTCCGGCCAAAATCCCATGATTCCAATCCAGCAAATCATCATCAAGAACAACTTCGCAGCGGGTACCACGCGCCACAATTTCCGCACACTCAACTGTGCGGCTTAATGGACTTGAGAAAATAACATCCGGCTGCCACTTTTCGGAAATGATTCGAGCCGCCTTTTCAGCTTGTACCCTCCCCAGATCGGTAAGTGGGTAGTCCGCTCTCCCTTCCATCCGTTCTTCAATATCCGCAACCGATTGACCGTGCCTCAATACAATTAGTTCCATACAGAAACTCTCCTTTAATATTTTCTGTGCATACTAAAATTCATCCCTATTTCATGAATCTAAATCGCTCTTTACAGAATTTAAATAAATGAAATAGAAACACAAAAGTGTTTATCATACAGTTCATACGATAACTAAAAAAAAAACGATTCTAGATGACTGGTTAGAGAAAAATAAGCTTTTAAAAGCAGTGTAATATCTAATTGATGAGTAGCTCAGGCTTATGCAATGGGGAGTTTATCATATAATGATACCGCCTGAAGTAAATTGGCTCTTATAGCAAACGGTGCAGATCATGGGGAAGAAAAAGCAAACGGAACTATTACTCAGCAATACCTTTAATATGGATTTTTACAAATTATTAAAATCTTTTTCATTATATAGTATTCTACTAAATAATTCAATATTTAACTAGAATCCATGGTTTATATATGTCTACCTTAAATTATGAAAGTGAGGTTGTAAAAAAATAGAAATAGTGTCTTGGGGCTGCTTTGCAGTGAGCGTAGCTTTCATTATAAATCGCTAGACAGGATCCCTTAATCCGTTATGGGCAAGGCGGTCGTCTTCCTTATCACAATAGGAGTTGCTCCGTTTTGGCATGACACAGGATTCATTCCTACCAAAGCTGAGGGAACTGATTCTCGACATCATCGTTCCCACACTGCCCGAACATGCTATTCTCGATTTGGATTCGTCTGTTGAAACGTTTTTGGTAATCTGCACGACTCCTCTGTTGGCGTCAATCATCATATCAATGCCATGCTTCGATCAGGCAATACAGGCAGTTCTAGTGATATCCTTCCATTTACCATGCAGACGTTAAAGCATCTAGATGAACGAAAAGTCAGCTATGTAGGTTTTGGCGACGAAGATTTCTACGACTATTGGGAGTTGCAATCTATTGGATATGTCGGCAAACTGAAGTGGACCAAACTTCTTGCCTAGCATATGCCTGCTAACATTGGACACACCTCGTCGAATAAGATTGGGTCATTGAAGGTATCGTCTTCTTGTGCTACTAAGCAACAAGTTGGGACAATACAAGGCAGGTCGTTGTTATCAGCAAGATACAACATACGACGACGATCATCCTCAGTTCGAATTTGACCTGTTCTGGCAGTATGAAGGGGTAGTCACCATTAGGGCGTGAGAGCCATGACATATAGCGTTTCTTCAATCAATGTTGCTCAAACTGCTGGCTAACAATCTATTTGAGCGTTTCAAGCTGAAATGTTGCGATCAGGTACATCGATCTTTTACAATTCAGCGCTCTCGGAGTGCTACCATTGTTAACGCTGCATAGTCTTGGTTAAAGTTTCCGATTATTCAAACAAGACGTCAATTTAGCTTTTTGCGGGTACAGTTGATTACATATACTCAACTACTTTAATTTGGCTAGAATACACTAAAGTTCGATACTAAAATACGAACCTTTGTGCTTAAGAACTTATGTTTGTACGAACTTCGGTTCTGTGTTATAATTTGACACAATAAGAAGAATGGAGATGATGTACGTGTCGAAGCTGTCCAAACGGCAACATTCGATCCTTGAATTTATCAAGCAGGAAGTTCGGGAGAAGGGTTACCCGCCCTCCGTTCGGGAAATCGCAGAAGCCGTTGGTCTGCTGTCCAGTTCCACCGTTCACGGCCATCTGGACAGGCTGGAGAAGAAAGGCTTCATCCGCCGCGACCCTACCAAGCCTCGCGCTATCGAGATCCTGAACCAAGACGACAATGACAACGTCATTCCGTTTCCAGTCGCGCAAGTGCCGATCGTGGGCAAGGTTACCGCCGGCATTCCGATTACGGCTACGGAGAACATAGAGGATTATTTCCCCCTTCCTTCCCATTATGTGGGGGACAGCAAGGTCTTTATTCTTAACGTTATCGGCGAAAGTATGATTGAAGCGGGCATACATAATGGCGACTACGTCATCGTTCGCCAGCAGCAGACGGCGAACAACGGCGAGATCGTTGTTGCAATGACGGAGGATGATGAGGCAACCGTCAAGACGTTCTATAAGGAGAAGGATCATATCCGTCTCCAGCCAGAGAACGCTACGATGGAGCCAATCCGCCTGAAGAACGTCACGATTCTCGGCAAGGTCATCGGATTGTTCCGCGATATTCACTAATTTACACAAGAAGAAGGCTGCTGGAATGAATGATTCATTCCAGCAGCCTTTTATTATAAAAGATATTATCTTAAATCCTCCACCCTTCGTTCACCACACTGCCGAATCGTACCTTCATCCTTACAGGTCAGTTGCCGATATAGCTAGTAGGAGGTGTATAACTTGGATATTGGCGCATTATCGATAGCATTAGGCCAATCAAAGCTGGCCCAATCCGTAGGCATCAAGATGCTTAGCATCGCCAAAGGACAAGCTGAACAGCAAGGACAACAGCTGGCAGACATGATCGGCAAGAGCCTCGACCCTAATCTCGGTCAAAACTTGGATCTTCGAGCGTAATGAATCAACCCGCGATGTTTGCGGGTTTTTCTTTTGGTTTCCTTTTTCAGTTGAAGTACCCTAGACCAATGTCTGACTCCGTCTTGCCAAAACTAACCCGTATCTCTTCCTGCTACGCTTTACCGGCTTGTTTGGAGACTTCCACATCCACCACATGATCCTCATTAAAGATACGCATAGCCCCAGCCGAGTAGCAATAAGCTTTGAATTGCTTGCCCTTTACCGAAATAATCCGCACATCACGAATCGATACATTTCTCTTCCTGTCGATGTAGATGAGCTGTACAACTTTTCCGAGAAATCTCTCCATGCCAATCACCGCCTGAACGAATGTATGTTCTCATTATATCCAAAACATACGTTCGTGTCACATGAAGTTTTTAACTATTTTCAGCCGTTAATCGCAAGACGTGAGGCCAGCTGAAAAAGGAGCAGCACCGGCGGTTACACGCCAAGCGCCTGCTCCTCCCATTCCTTCGTATACCAGCCCGCTTGCTTGCGGAACATCGCAGCGTACTCGCCATTCCGGCTCATTAATGCATCATGATGGCCCTCTTCCACAAGACGGCCATCCTTTAGCACCAGAATACGATCTGCAAACCGGCAGCTGCCAAGCCGATGAGTAATAAAAACCGATGTTTTGCCACTCGTTAACTTCATCAGGTTCTCAAAGATAGCCGCTTCGGTCATGGGATCAAGCGAAGCAGTAGGCTCGTCCAATACAATGAGCTCAAACTCCCGGTAGAAAGCCCGATTCAGCGCGATACGCTGCCATTGACCATAGGACAGCTCATGGCCGCCGTCGAATTGAACACCAAGGACAGTATCCCATCCCTGGGGCAGCTTATCGATAAAGGAAGCGGTATTCGCTTCTTCGCTGGATGTCTGAAGCTTGTCCCGGTTGCTCAGGTCGCTGATTGCTCCTAAACCAATATTCTCCCATACGGGAAAGGGAAACTGGACAAAGTCTTGAAAGATCGCGCTCATGCGGCTTCGAAGGCTGTCGGAAGTTAGATGCGCATACGCTATCCCGTCAACTGCAATGGAGCCTTTGTCCGGAGCGTATAATCCAAGCAAGCATTTGGCCAGCGTGCTCTTGCCCGCTCCGTTGTCCCCGACAATGGCAATCGTTTCGCCCGCTCCTATTGAAAAGCTTATGCTGTCGATCGCCGGACCAGGAGCCCCGTCATAGTGAAAGGACAGCTGCTCTACCGTTATGCCTTGCCGGATTGGAGACGGAAACTCCTGGTCTCCCTCCTTCCCGTTCCCTTCAGGAAGATTCACAAATGAAATCATCTCATTCGCGTGTAGCAAGCCCTGATGAATGTTGGAGTAGCCCTGGGCCAGCCCTTGCATAAGCGACTGGGAGCTGAATAACGCTTGGGCGAGCGCAACATATTGACCGATCACCAGCCCCCCGGTTGATCCGGTATGCAAGGCGAACAGAAGCATCCCGCTTAGCAGCGTCAACGTGAACAGCTGCACCCCGTAGGTAATGCCAATCGTTTTTCGCTCCAGGGCAAGCAGCCGGCCGACATTTCTTAAGGCGATCCGCTTCCACTTGGCTATCAAATAAGAAGCCAATTCAAATACGCGAATCTCCTTGGCTCCTTCCCTGCTTTTCAGTAAATTGCTAATATAGGATGACATGCGCTCATCAGGCGTCTGATGAATGATCAGCTTGAACATCGCTTTGCTTTCGTAGAGGTAGGACCCTAACATAGGCACCACAAGAAGCAGCATGCCAAGCGACAGCAACCAATGAAATTGATAAAGCACAACGATAAAGCCAACCACCGTAATCATATTCTGAATCATCGTCAGGATTGTAAAAATAATGCCGATGCCTTGAAGCTGCATGCTAAAGGAGGTGCGTTGCAGCCGGTCATAATTGATATGGTTATCAAAATAAGAAAGCGGCAGCCGGTTCACCTTCGTCGACAATAGCTCATCGAAGTATAACGTGGCTCGCTGATTAAAGTATTGCTGCGTGTATTTGAATATGCCCCCCATCACCGCCCCGGACAGGAGCAAAGCAAGCTGCAGCCCTACAAGAATCTGCACGCCTCGCATGCCATCTTCACTATTCCCTTGAAAGAGCTGCGCCGCTTCTTCAACCAGTCTGCTTGTAAGCGCAAGCTGCACGATCGGAATAAACGCTTGGGCTATTGTGAGACCAATGAGAATGACAAGCGCCACACTTGAGATTTTCCACAGTATCGGAATCAATAAGCCGAAGGTGCGCAGCTTGCCGTTCGATTCGTTCATGCCGGCTCCGGGCGGGCGATATAGAGCGGGTAATGGGCCAAAGTTGCACCGTCGGCATCCGTCATAACAAAGTGAAACAGTCCCTCGTCATGCACGACAAAGCGCGGCTGGAACGCCATGTCGATACCGGCCGGGGCCGGGGATACGCGTTTATTGACTAGCCCCTCGCATTTCTTCTCCCATACGATCTGATGATCATCATCGTATACCTTGATCCATACGACCCCTTGATCCATGCCAAAAAACAATACCTTTGCCCACAAATAAAAAAGCGTAACCGATGGATATGTACGGATGTGCACGACATTGCGCACATTCTGAATGCAGTGGGCTCTGGCTTCATAATTGTCAATAACCTGATCCGCTATAATAAGCTGTCCGCTTATGGCTGGGTGCATTAGGCAACTTCCCCTCTAATATGGAATGGCATCCTCAACTGTTTGGTCTAACCTATTTGAATCCCGATCTGCTCGTTCAAATGCCCGATGTGCTGGATCGTAAAACGTTGCATCATCAAGCCCTTTTCCAGCACAATGGCCGCCGGAGTCGCCTCCAGACCGAATTTCGCTTTATAAATGTTCTCCTCCATCGTAATGACGGGGAAGGAATAGTCGTAATAGTGGACAAGCTCCTCGTTCTCTTCCTTCAGTCCGCTGCTGACAACTAAGAGCAGCCCATCGAAACTAGCGGAAAAAGCAACAAGCTCCGGAAGCAAATCGATACAGCTGCTGCAGGTTAAAGATACGAAAAGAACAGCCGCCTTCTCGGCATCCGCCAGCCTGGCGTCCAATGCCAGGTCAGGGAAGGGCGCCCCGGGGATAAAGGGTTGCTCCACGGTTTCTTCCGGACCGGAAGTATAGGACTGCTCCCTCTCCAAGGTTTCCCGCTTAAACAAATCTCGAAAGCTAAGTTTGCTCATCACAGCCCCTCCTTCATCGCAACCGCCGCCTGTGGCTCCAAAAACCTTTTGAAAGGAAACAAAAGCTTCTCCAAATACTCCATGCTGCCAGCATGTTCAATCGTAATGATTTGCCCCTCCGCATTCAGACCGAACGCCCATGGATAACCGCGAGTTTTCAGTTCGCCGAACATGACATTGTCCGTGGCATGATACAAACGCGCAGACGAGTGAAATATTTGCTTCGCTTGCTCGAATGTCTCTTCTTCCGTATCCATGAAGATAATTAGATTTATGCCGGGATATCGCTTGATCAAAGCGTCGATCGCCTCCATAGCGGGAAGACAAGGCGCGCAGGTCGTGCTAATCGTAGCCAGCAACAAATAATCGGTTATAAAATCATATAAGTGCAAAGAATCATAATTGGGAATCCGTATATTAGGCATGTAGTCGCCAATTTGCAATCCTTCTTCCACTCTCAAAAAAGATGGTCGTTCCTTCTCCATCTGATTCATCGCTGTTTCCCCCCTTTTTCCGTAACGGAATAGCAGAAAGAGAATCTCTCAAGTTAGTTGAGAGATTCTCTATGAAACCTAATTTTACCAGCAATCACAAGGCCCGTTAACGCTGCAGTTCTCCGAAGGGCATACTAATACTCTTCTTCTTGTGTGGCTATTCGCGCCTGGGCAATAGCTTGTGCAATAAGTAACCCATACCGTAGATCTACATCCATTTGGACATGCCATTATTGTTCACCTCCTTTCATTAATGCCAGAACAAGCAATTAAATCTATCACCTTAAGTTTAATTTATGATATATTTAGCAAATCTTCCTTCGATAGTTAACAATATATAACCATTATCTACAAATGTAAACGGTTTCAACGAAAGTTTACAAAACATTACAGGATTCGACAAGATTCAACGCGTAGATAGCAGAATGATGTCAGTATCCAAGAAATTAGGGATATTTTACTATAGACCAGGAAATGAACTGCGGCTAAGTGAACAAAAACGAACTTACTTGGAGGTATTGGGTGGATAAGCATTCATACAAATGATGAGAAATAGTCTTGCGTGGGCTGAAACGTTCGGGGTAAGTGAATAGTACAAATTGTCCCTTCATACAGTACTCTTAAAGATTACGGTCTCAAGGGAGATGCTGCCATTGTTAGATCAGTCATTTGTAGCACGTTCTTTAGAAGAAGTAAGGTTTTGGTCGCGCATTATGAAAGAGCATTCTCTTTTTCTTAAATTGGGTTTCCGTTGTGAGGATACCCAATTGATTAATGAAGCTAATCATTTCTATGCCATCTTTGAAGCCATCGAACATAAATCAAACGCATTTACTATTGGAACTGATCCAACTGTCATTAAAAGATTCAATGAAGAGGTGCACACTGCAGTTTCTTATATTTGGGCTTTTAAAAGAAAAGTGCTCGGATTAATATTGACATGCCAGCTCCCGGGAGCAAACAACTTCCCCTTGTTAGTTGATCATGTAAGCAGAGAAGCTAATTATTTCAGAAATCGTTTGTCGGAATTAAACACCGGTCGCTTGGAACCTCTGCCCGATGCGATCATTGATGAAAATGTTTTTTTCCTAAGAATTATGGCTGATCACGCCAAATTCATTAGCCACTTGCTTGATCCCTCCGAGCGGCAGCTAGTGGAACAAGCCAATAACTTCAGTCAAGAATTTGACACCTTGCTCTTTCAAGCAAAGGACCTGGAATCTATGCGTCCTCAATCGCAAACGGTTCCGCTGCTTGATCAATTTCTGGATCAAAACAGGGTTTCTGTTAAATCACTACGCGATTTCAAAAAAACAGCTCGAGAACTAATTGAAGCCTGCCGTATTAAAAGCATCATTCATCCGTTATTGGCGGATCATGTATTTCGAGAAGCAGAACATTTCCTTATTATCATCGATATGTTTGAAAACAGTCTAACTGGAAATTCTGCTTAAGCTTTGAAATGTAAGTCCTTTAAGCTCAAAAAAGGGAGCATTTCAGGGGCAATCGAGTCGAATTACTCGACTGCCCCCGAAACAACATCCCTTTAAACCCTTGTTATTACTGAAATTCCCCTATTAGTAATGCGTCAAATACTGATCGCGTTCCCATTGGTGAACTTGCGTGCGGTACATATCCCATTCGATTTCCTTCAGCTCGTAGAAGTGAGCCAGCGCATGGTCGCCGAGCGCTTCGCAGACGATATCGCTTTTCAGCATTTCGTCCAATGCCTCTCTCAGGTCAACCGGCAGACTTGGAATTCCTTCGTCTATCCGCTCTTCCTCCGTCATGATATAGATGTTGCGATCGATTGGCGCTGGAAGCGGAGTCTGATTGCGGATGCCGTCCAGGCCAGCCTTCAGCATAACGGCAAGCGCTAGATACGGATTCGCTGTCGGGTCCGGGTTGCGAACTTCGACGCGAGTCGAGAGACCGCGCGATGCCGGAATACGGATCATCGGCGAGCGGTTGCTTGCCGACCAAGCGACATAGCAAGGCGCCTCATAGCCGGGAACCAGACGCTTATACGAGTTGACCGTCGGATTCGTAATAGCTGCCATAGCACGGGCATGCTTCAGCACGCCTGCCATGTAATAACGAGCGGTATCGCTAAGGCCAAGCTTGTCCGACTCGTCGTAGAACGCGTTCGTGCTGCCTTGGAACAACGACTGGTGACAGTGCATGCCCGAACCGTTAACCCCGAATAGCGGCTTCGCCATAAAGGTCGCATGCAGGCCGTGTACGCGCGCGATCGTTTTAACGACAAGCTTGAACGTTTGGATTTGGTCCGCCGCTTTGATGGCGTCGGCATATTTGAAGTCGATCTCATGCTGCCCAGGAGCTACCTCATGGTGGGAAGCCTCGATCTCGAAGCCCATCTCCTCCAGCGTCAGCACGATCTCGCGGCGGCAGTTCTCGCCCAGATCCATCGGCGCCAGATCGAAGTAGCCGCCTTGATCGTTCAGCTCTGTCGTCGGCTCGCCGCGCTCATCCGTCTTGAACAGGAAGAACTCCGGCTCAGGACCGACGTTCATCGCCGTGTAGCCCATCTCCTCGGCTTCCTTCAGAGCGCGCTTCAGAATGCCGCGCGGGTCGCCTGCGAACGGCGTGCCGTCCGGCATGTAGATATCGCAGATCAGTCTTGCGACACGATCCTCTGCTACCCAGGGGAACACAACCCAGGTATCCAGATCAGGGTATAAGTACATGTCAGATTCTTCGATACGAACGTAACCTTCAATGGAAGAACCGTCGAACATCATTTTATTATCAAGAGCCTTGTCCAGCTGGCTAACCGGTATTTCGACGTTTTTGATCGTCCCGAGCAAATCGGTAAATTGAAGGCGGATAAACCGTACGTTCTGCTCTTCTGCAATACGCTTGATGTCTTCTTTCGTGTAGCTCATTAGATCATCTCCTTAAGTCGATTTCACTACCGTTTATTTAAGAAACGGGTTAACTGTCCCTGAATCATGGACGCTTGCCCCGGTCTCTTCTCAAGAAGCTGCTGCTTCAGCAGGCGATGCAACTGCTGGTCCGACAGCTCGCGGCGCTTCACCTCGGACTGCTCGCTGACGATCGTCGCATCATCCGATTCCTTGGATACCGGATTCATGACCTGCTTAATGCCCGCGATATTAACGCCCTTCTCGATTAGAGACTTGATTTCGAGCAGCCGTTCTACGTCGTTGAACGAGAATAACCGCTGATTACCGGCCGTGCGTGCCGGCACGATCAGCTCATGCTGCTCATAATAACGGATTTGTCTGGCCGTTAGATCCGTCAGCTTCATAACGATGCCTATTGGAAATAAGGCCATATTCCTGCGAATTTCATCAGCCATGTCGCATCAACCTTCCAGTCGCTCATTTATAGGTTCATTGTATCGTTGAGCTATAAATGTGTCAAGTTGTGTAAGGTTTAATCACAACCAAACCTTTTTGGACGAGCTTAGCTAACGCGATCAATACACCATATTTGGCATGGGCATACGTCAGACCGCCTTGCATATAGGCGATGTACGGATCACGGATCGGCGCATCCGCCGACAGCTCCAGACTGCCCCCCTGGATAAAGGTGCCGGCTGCCATAATGACAGGATTCTCATAACCCGGCATATCCCACGGCTCTGGGACGACATGAGCATCCACAGCCGCTGCTTCTTGAATGCCCTGCACGAATGCAATGAGATGATCGGCTTGTCCGAAGCGAACCGCTTGGATCAGATCCGTTCTAGGCTCTCGCCAATGCGGCTTGCTCTCGAAGCCGAGGCGCTCGAACATCGCAGCCGCAAAGACGCTGCCCTTCAAGGCTTGTCCCACCAGATGAGGGGACAGGAAAAGCCCCTGGTACATCGAACGCATCGTCCCCAACATAGCGCCGACCTCGCCGCCAATGCCCGGGGCGGTCAGCCGGTAGGAAGCAGCCTCCACTGCCTTCTGGGTCCCTGCCACATACCCGCCGGTCTCCGCAAGTCCGCCGCCCGGATTTTTGATCAGTGAACCGGCAATCAGATCTGCTCCCACCTGTGTCGGCTCCGTGAGCTCTGTGAATTCGCCGTAACAATTGTCTACAAAGACCAGTACGTCCGGCTTCAGCGCTTTGACACGCTGGATCATATCACCGATTTGCTGCACGGTAAAGCTCGACCGCCAGTCATACCCGCGCGATCGTTGAATGCCGATCACTTTGGTTTTTTCCGTCAACGCCGATTCGATTCCGCCCCAATCCAAATCTCCGTCAGGAAGCAGCGCAACCTCGTTATAGGCTACCCCCCAATCCTGCAAAGAGCCCTTGCCGTCACCCGGCTTGCCAATGACCTTATGAAGCGTGTCATAGGGCTTGCCCGTTATATAGAGCAGCTCGTCACCGGGTCGAAGCAGCCCGAAAAGAGCGCAGCTGATCGTATGTGTACCGGATGCAAAATGCGGCCTCACCAGCGCCGCTTCCGCGCCGAATACATCTGCATATACCAAATCCAGAACTTCACGCCCGCGGTCGTTGTAGCCGTAGCCTGTCGATCCGGCAAAGTGATAATCACTGACTCGATGGCGCTTGAACGCCTCAATGACCTTCCATTGATTGCGTTCCGCAGTTCGATCGATTCTGCGGAACGCTTCGACAACCCGCTCTTCCTCTTCTTCTGCCATTTGGAGCAGGCTTTCCCATAGTTCCCCGTTCTCTTGTTGAATCTTGCTCATGCTTCTGCTTCTCCCTTATTCAAATTGCAGCTAGCTTCGTTCTAATTTCAAGTCCTCCGGCCGGATTGACATCAGTTCGCCTTTGCCGGGCACGGAATTGGAATACTGTCCAATCAGGCGCACCGCTTGATGGCGAATCGCCTTCTCGATCGTATTGCGCACAAACCTTGCGTTGCTGAACGAAAACATATCGCTTTGTTTCTCCTGCATCAGATGCTGCCTCAGCTTGAATACCGTCTGCGGCATCATCACATAATCCCGCTCCTTCACCATCAGCTCCCCGATTTGAATCAGCTGGTCTACCGAATAGTCGGGAAAATCGATTTGGATCGGGAAGCGTGACGGCAGCCCCGGATTCGTCATCAGGAATTGTTCAATCTCCAGCGGATATCCCGCCAAAATCAGCACAAAGCCATTGCGATGATCCTCCATCGCCTTCACCAGTGTATCAATCGCTTCCTTGCCGAAGTCCTTCTCGCCGCCTCTGGCAAGGCTATACGCCTCATCTACAAATAATACGCCGCCCATCGCCTTGCGTACCAGGTCACGTGTCTTCTGCGCCGTATGGCCGATATATTCGCCAACCAGGTCAGCCCGCTCTACCTCAATGAGATGACCTTTCGTCAACACACCCATCTTCTGGAACAGCTTCGCTACAATTCTTGCAATGGTTGTCTTCCCCGTACCGGGATTGCCCTTGAAGATCATATGATAAACTTGAGAGCCGCCATACAAGCCTGCCTCTGTCCGCATTCGGCTAATGTAGAGCAGCGCATAAATTTCATAGACCAATGCCTTGACGTTATCCATACCGACCATCGGCTCCAGTTCCTTCTGGATATCGGCAAAATGGTCCACCGCAGGCAACGGCTTTACGGATGGCAGCGGCTCCGCTTCAAGCGCATGGGCCGAGGCGCTGCTGCCGAATGTCTCATGGCTGCGCAATACAACATTAATCTGGCGGGAAGGTCTACTCGTTCCGTTGCCTGGTCCCGATATGACGTGTCCGCTCATCTGGCGCATCACCTTTCCTTTTCAGAAGCTGCTCGCACTACAAAAGGTTGTTCAAAAAGTCCACTTTTGATCACGAAGCAGAAATCTTCACGGTGCTGAAAACCGAACTTTTTGAACACGCACTACAATTGTATTCTATCTTGCAGCGTCATATTAGCAGATTCAAAGCATGGACTCAGGCGAGCGGAGACCGGCGGTAAGCAGCAGCCAGTCCAGCTTCCACTTGGTGAACGCCAGCACTTCTCTGGAATCGTTATAGAACTCATTAAGGACAGCCGACTTGACGCCTGCAACGCCAGCAAGATTAAGCCCTGCATATGCGGCTATCTCTCCGGCGCGGGCCGCATGGTAATCATGCGTAATGACCAGATAAGTGGCATGTCCCCTCTCTTCGGCAAGCATACTGCTGAACACCAGATTTTGATACGTGCTCGTGGAGTGCGTCTCTAGCAACAGCTTGTCTTCCGGCACGCCTTTCTCCACCAGATAGTTCCTCATCCCCTCGGCCTCCGACAACGTGGAGGCTCGCCCCCCGTGTCCGCCGGAGAGGACCAGCGTCTTCACTGTTCCGTTCTCCAACAGCGTGCGGGCATACTCCAGCCTCTCTCGAAGTGCCGGGCTGGGTCGGTCATTCCATAACGCCGCACCCAGTACGATTCCGGCGTCAGCCGCCGGATAAGCCTCTTTTGGGCTATAACCATTAATGAGCCAGAGCATATAGCCGCTCCATAATACACCTACCGCAATTCCCCACATAATGAAACGAAATAAGAGCAGCCACGGGCGAAAAACACGCTTCCGTCTCCGCGGTCTGCTCTTCTTTTGTACTGCTGCTTTCATGATTCGCTAAGTTCCCCCGTTCTCTCCGCCAGCGTCTTGCGATGCTTAAGGCTTAGCGTAAAATAACGGAACCTGCCGTTGCGGATGCTGGACAACAGTCTTCCAGCCGTCTTGCGGGCCAGCGCGACATCCCTGCTGCTTACATCCCCATCACGCAAGGCGTCCTCCAGCTCATCCTCATCCATCAAATAAACTTCGCCGCTAGGCAATACGACTACATCCAGATACAGATCGTCAAACCACGGCACCTGCTGATCCGTTAAGCCTTGCGTCTTGCATACATCAATATACCATTGAATGACGCGTCCTTTATCATCGAACATCGTCGTAACGACAAAATGCTCGCCCTTCGGAAAATGCTGCATCCACAAATAACCACGATCGGCCAGACAGAGCCTCCGCCCGTCATATTCCTTCCAAAGCGGCTCCCTTAACTCATGAATCCGATAAAAGGTAACCAGACCTCGGAACTCGTCGCCGTCAAGCGCCAGGCAGGAGTAGCTTCTCCGCAGGATGCGGCGCCAATTCGCCCGGTCAGAAAATTTTCTCTTCATACGGAACGTACCTTTCCGTTCATATTGGTAACCCCTATAGAGAAAGATTACCATATCTTAACGTCCATCTCCACCCGACGGGGAAAATAAACACGCACAGCTTGTACCGGCGTTAGTGAGCCATGCCCTCTAATGAACAAAAAAGCGCCCCGCTGGCTGATCAGTCCAGCGGCGGGGCGCTTCATGCTATACAACTTCAATCACGATTGATTCAATGATGATATCCTCGATCGGGGAGCCATTCTGAACAGGACTCGCTGCGATCTGACGGACGGTATCCATACCGCTTTCAACCTTGCCGAAGATGGTATAGTTCGGCTGCCGGTTCAGATTGGATGCCTCTGGTCCTGTGCAAATAAAAAATTGGCTGCTGCCTGAGTTCGGCGAACCGGTATTGAACATCGCTACCGTGCCTTCCTCATAGACCGATTCCGAATTCAGCTCGTCGGGAATCCGGTAGCCCGCATTGCCCGTGCCGTTGCCCTTCGGATCGCCTGTCTGGATCATAAAGGATTCAATAATGGAATGAAACTTCAGACCTTCGTAGAAGCCTTCGTTCGAGAGGAACACAAAGTTGTTCACCGTTACAGGTGCCGCTTTCGCGTACAGCTCCACTACGAACTCTCCCTTGCTCGTTGCAATTATGGCCTTATACTGCTTGTCCAGGTCAATCGACATTTGCGGCATTCTGTCCCAGCTTACGGCTTTCATCGGCTCGGTAACGGACTTTCCGTCCGACACCGGCACCGTGTTGCCCTTGGACCCGCAACCGGCAACGAGCAGCATGAAAGCTATGATTACAAGTACGTTACGGAATGTTCCCATGCTTCGAATCGACATGTCCAACCACCTATTCCTGCTATATGCTTAGAGTCCGCCTACCGATACCCCGTCTCCGGCATTGCCGGCAGGAGGAGGAGTCGGATCGATAATGCCGACTTCCCCATCTCCTCCGCCAGGATTACCTGTATTGCCAGGCGTCTCAGGCGTGCCAGGGTCGGTGCCCTCACCGCCGTTTTCCCCGCCGTTGCCATCTTCTCCGCCTTGTTCGCCTTCACCAGGCGGCGTCACCGGAGGAGGTGTTGGATTCTCAGGCTCCATCGGAATTTCCGGAATGCCAATATCGATCTCCGGTACGGCAATCGTGATGACATTCGACGGCTCGCTCCGCTGATTGGTAGCGGCGTCGTAAGCCACAACATAATAATCGTAGGTCACGCCCGGGAAGACGCTCATATCTTCGGTATACGGCGTAACGGCATCCACAAAGCGGATATAATCGCTTGCTCCGCTTTCCTTCCGGTACACTTCATACGTAATATCCTTTTCGCTTACCGGATCCCAGCTAAGCATTACTCTGGCATCTGGCTCGGAGAATACCGCCTTGAAGTTCTTGATCGTAATCGGCGGTTTATCTTCCTTCACGTTGTTCGGACGCTTGAAGCTGTCCTTCGCAACGCCCTTCAGCGCAGGGCGCATCACCTTGGCGAACAATGCCGCCGACTGACCCCCGCCTTTAGTGAGCAAATGATTTACGTCTGTCTTATCGTAGCCCATCCAGACAGCGGCTGTCCACTCCGGCGTATAGCCGACGAACCAGGCATCCTTGATGCCATTGCCTTTGTAGCCCGGAATACCGGCTTGTGTCGTGCCTGTTTTGCCCGCTACTGGACGATCGATCGCCGCCCTTGCGCCTGTGCCGCCCTTCTCGACGACCGCTTGCATCATTTCGGTCAAGTACCAAGCCGTCTCAGGAGACATCAGCTGCTGGGTTGGCGGCGCTTTGTATTCCCAGTTCTTCTTGCCTGTAATCTTCGTAATCGCATGCGGATCGACGGACTTGCCGCCGTTCGCCATAATGCTGTAGGCCGTTGCCATCTGCAGCGGCGAAGCGCCGCGCGTCAGACCGCCAAGCGCCATCGCCAGGTTGCGGTCGTCCGGCTCCAGCGTAAGACCCAGCTTCTCCGCGAATGCCGCCCCCTGCTTGACGCCGACTTCATTCAGCATCCATACCGCCGCCAAGTTGCGCGAATCCTTCATTGCTTGCGTCATCGAGACAGGAGCAGCGCCCCATCTGTCTTGCGGGCAATAGTTAGAGAAGCACTTCTGGTCATTCTTCAGCGTGGACCACGGGAAGTACTTGCCCGACTCCAGCGCAGGGCCGTAGGCAACAATCGGCTTGATCGCCGAACCCGGCTGGCGCATCTTGTCCACACGGTTCCAGCCGCGTGACGAATAATCGCGTCCGCCGGCAATAGCCTTAATCTCACCGCTGCGGTGGTCAATGATGATCATCGAGCCTTGTACGATTTGATCGTCTTTGCTCTCCTCGAAGTTGGAAGGATCGGCGAACTCCTTATCCATCGTATCCTGAGCTTGCGGGTCAAGCGACGTATAGATATGCAGCCCGCCGACGCGCAGTTCTTCCTCGGACAAGCCGGTAATCTTCATCGCCTCATTCAGCACGAAGTCGGAATAAGCATAATACTTACCGCTCTTCATTGCGTTCTGATTAGGCGGCACCTCATAGACGACAGCCTGCGCTTCTTTCATCTCTGCTTCCGTAATATAGCCTTGATCGTACATCAGACGAAGCACGACCGCTCTGCGGTTCATCGATTCATCCGGATTGATAAGCGGATTGAAGCGGTTTGGCGCCTTCGGCATCGCGGCCAGCGTTGCGGCTTGCCACAGCTTCATATCTTCCAGCTCTACACCGAAATAAAATTCGGCTGCAGCCTTCACGCCATGAATCCCTTTGCCGAAGT
The DNA here is from genome assembly GCF_056269225.1 of Paenibacillus sp. J31R120. Lineage (NCBI taxonomy): Bacteria > Bacillati > Bacillota > Bacilli > Caryophanales > Paenibacillaceae > Paenibacillus > Paenibacillus sp. J31R120. Next base: position 286,047 of record NZ_JBWDNN010000003.1, read on the forward strand.
AAATCCGGTTCAAGTACATCGTCAATATTTCATCCTTGGTCAGCTGCTGCTCAAGCGCAACCGCGATGGAAGCCTCCGTCGCTTTGCGGAAGAACGTCTTGTCTGCTGACAGGAATACGTTTTTGGCCAGCTGCTGCGTAATCGTACTGCCGCCCTCGACGGCGCTGCGGGCGATAACGTCCTTCACAAGCGCACGTCCGATCGCCCAGAAGTCCAGCCCCGAATGCTCGCGGAACCGTTGGTCTTCCGTGGCAACAATTGCATTTTTCATGAAATCGGGAATTTCCGAAAACTCCGCTACTTCGCGATGATCCAATACATCGTATAACCTGGATATCTCATTGCCATTCACATCATAGATGATGGATGCTTCTCCGAATTCAAGCTTGCTGCCATGCTCCTCAAGCAGCCTCTCACCGTTGAGTACAATTAATAGATAACCGATAATGCCGCATACAATTGCAATTACTGCAGTAAAAAAGAGACCGTAAAACCATGCTTTGCCTGACATTCGTCTCTTTTTCTTTGTCTTTGTTTTTGGTTTCGTAGTAGTAGTGGTGGTCCTTCTCCTAGGTTGTTCAGCCATGATGACTCCCCTCCTGCTTCCTTGCTTCGTTTTATCTAGCATTGCCGCGAAAAGGCAAGAGCAACCCAGCTCAGAGCGGGTTGCCCTTGCATGCCGCTATCTAGTTAAACGAATCCCTCTATAAGAAAGTTTCACATTGATCGCTAAACTAGCCCTCAGACGGGTTTTGTTCCTGCTGCATCAAAGAAACGTTCCGTTGCGGTACGAAGGTGGAAATTGCGTGCTTGTACACCATCTGCTGACGGCCTTCGCTGTCAATGATAATTGTGAAATTATCAAAGGCTTTGATCACGCCCCGAATTTGAAAACCATTCATCAAAAAAACGGTAACCGGAATGTTATCCTTTCGCAACTGGTTCAGGAACGTATCTTGAATATTGATTGATTTGTTCATTGGACGTTACCCCCGTCTAAAAAAGATTGATTAGAAGTATATTCAAGATGATCTTGAAACTTTCCTGCTATTATAGCATGAATCGAGCGCAAATTGTTGTGAAAATTTTCCCCCATATCGATCCAGTGGATATCTCCCATATGCCGGAACCAGGATAATTGCCGCTTGGCGAACCTTCTCGTATCCCGCTTCAGCAGCTCTACAGCCGCTTCGTAGCTGCACTCGCCCCGCAAGTAACGGGCGATTTCCTTATAGCCGAGCGCTTGCATCGGCACGGCATGCGGCGGCAAGTTGCGGGCAAGCAGCCGCTCCACTTCCTCGACCAGACCTTCCTGCAGCATCTCGTCGATGCGTTGCTCGATGCGGCGGTACAGTACCGCCCGATCCATCGTCAGACCGATGAGCACCAGATTGTAAGGGGATTCCTTCTTCTGGCCCGCCTGCTGCTCGGTGAAGGATTGTCCCGTTGTATGATGCACCTCCAGCGCGCGGATCACGCGCCGGATATCGTTGGGATGCAGACGCTCGGCGGCAACCGGATCGACATCAGCCAGCTTCCGGTGAAGCGCCTCTGCTCCCTGCTGCTCGGCATAGGCTTCCATCTCTGTGCGAAAGACCTCGTCCGAACCTCTGTCGGCGAATTGATAGTTATAGCAGAGCGACTCAACGTAAAGCCCCGTACCGCCAACCACGAACGGCAGCTTCCCACGGTTGGCGATATCCGCTATCGCGCTGGCGGCCTCCGCTTGAAAGTCGGCAGCGGAATAAGCTTCCTCCGGCTCCCGTATATCGATAAGATGATGAGGCACGCCCTGCCGTTCATCCTCTATTATTTTCGCTGTTCCGATATCCATCGTCCGGTACACCTGCATGGAATCGCCGGATATGATCTCCGCGTTCCAAGAACGGGCGATGCTCAGGCTAAGCGCTGTCTTTCCGACAGCCGTCGGGCCGATGAGGACGAGCAGCGGCGGCTTGCCTGCAGCACGATTCTCCGGTACTCCCGTTAGATCAGTCAATGGTAATCACTCCGTATGCTATTTTCGATGAATTGAACTGGGTGCGCGTGAAGCCAAGACGGTCGAATTCGTCGCTGACTCCGTTTTCTTTCATAATAACCGTCTTCCTGGCGACGCGTTTCGCCTGTTCGACCACTTCCAGACTCAGCTCGTCCATATTGGCGAGCGAGCGGAAGGCGCCTATCGCGGCCGATTCCATGATGGGCTGGCGGAACATGGGGTCAAAGTAGACGATATCCGCACTGTTGTCCGGCTGGGCAGCCAAGTATTCGGCATGGTTGCTGCAAGTCATCTGAATCCGCCTCATCGCATCGTTCACATCCGGCAGCCCCGTATCGTAGTGCTTCAGACCTTGTCTCACCAGCGAGCAGAGAACCGGCTCGCTCTCCAGCGCGATGACTTCGCCCCCCTCTCCTGCCGCATACGAGAAGACAAGAGCGTCTGCCGCCATGCCGGCCGTGCAATCGATAATAAGGTCGCCCGGCTCGCAGCGCGACAGCCCAATGAGCGGATCACTCTCGCCCTTGCGCAGCCGCTTCACCCGGACAAATGCCATGCTGGGATGGAAGAACAGCGGCGGCTCCTCCGGGTGTTCATAATACCGCGTCTCGGTATCCGTGACGATGATAACACGATTATCGCCGCTAATCTCCAGCAGCTTGCGCACGGACATGCCTTTGCGCGGTCTGGCGTCCGCTTGAAGCTCTGCAGCCAGCTTGCCCGCCTGTTCCAGCGATCTGGGCGTAGGCTTCGGAGCCGTCGTAATAATCATGACATCACCCGTTTGAACATTTTTTCAAGCTGATAAGTAGATAAGTGAACAATAATCGGACGACCGTGCGGACAAGTGTATGGCTGGGAGCAGCGGGACAGCCGCGCCAGCAGCGCATCGCCCTCTTCTCTTGTCATCCGGTCATTGGCTTTGATGGACGCCTTGCAGGCGCACATAATCGCCGCCTTCTCCCTCAGCTTCGTCACGTTAATCGATTTGCGCTCCTCAATGAGCAGCTCCGCCATTTCCTCAATCAGCGATTGCTCCTGGCCCTCCGGCATCCATTCCGGATAGGCGCGAACGAGGAAGGTCTGCGCGCCGAACGGCTCAATCTCGACACCCGCCTCGCGGAACAAGTCGGTCATGTCCCGCAGCTGCGATGCATCCCCCGGCGTAAATTCCAGCGTCAGGGGGACAAGAAGGCCTTGGCTTGCAGCAACAGGATTCCCAAATTTATGAAGGTAATACTCATAATTAATTCGTTCATGCGCGGCATGCTGATCGATCAGGTATAAGCCGTCATCCGCTTGCGCGACAATATAGGTGCCGTGATGCTGGCCGATCCAATGCAGCTCCGGGAACCTAGGATCAGCGGCTGGCATCTGGTCGGCTTGCCGATCTCCTGAGATATCAGCATCTGACTCGGTATTAGCCGGCATTCCTTCCTCAGAGAAGCTTGATGATTCAGCAGCTCCGGCCTCCTTTTCGAAAGCCGATTGCTTAGCATCGTTGTCGGACAGATCGGGCTGCAGATGGACAGGCGGCGATCCCTCATCCTCAGCGGTTAGCCCTGCATGATTCTCTGAGTTGTATGACGCTGTCGCGGATTCCCGCCATGTCCAATCCCCTTCACGGGGATCAGGCGTCGGTGCAGACGGCGCATACAGCCTCTCCGCGGCATCCCGCGGCACCTGCTCCCGATGGGGAGGCTGAGACTGCCAGGACGGCCGATCGGAACGGCCTCCCGGCTGGGCTGAACGGCGAACATCATCGCTGCTTGCCGACCAGCCGGTTTTTCCGGAATCGGATGAAGCAGCCGATCTTCCATATGGCGTTCGAGCCGGTCCATCAGAATGAAAAACCTCTCTCGATTGTTCAATAGGAGCCGTTGGCGCTCCGTCCATTCGGGTGTCGGCTCGATCTGGCGCAGCGGTCGTTTCTGCAGTCGCTGCCGCCTCGGAACGGGCAGCTGATGACGGTGAAGCCCCAGCTCCAGAAGTCGCCGAATATGCCGCTCCCTTCCCTTGAACGGGATCACCTATGCGGTCCGCGATATGGAACGAAATCGCATCCTGCACATACTGCGGCTTGGAGCGGCTGCTCCCCGTCGCTGCTCCAGGTATGTAACGATGCGCCCCGAGTACATCCTTCACGGTCCGCTCAATCAATGCACGAAGCTCCGTCTCCTTGCTGAACCGCACCTCCATCTTCGAAGGATGCACGTTCACATCCAGCAGGCCTGGATGCATGCCAAGCTCCAGCACAACAAGCGGGAACCGGTTGATCGGCAGAAGCGTATGGTAGGCTTGCAGCAGCGATTGATTCACTGCATGGCTGCGGATATACCGCCCGTTCACCACCGCCGTAATGCCGTTCCGGTTCGCCCGGGTCAGATCGGGCTTCGACACGAAGCCGGTTAATTCATAATCGGCATCCGATCCGGAGACGGGAAGCATCGCCTTCGCTGCGCTGGTGCCATAGATGGCAGCGATAACCTGCAGTCTGTCGCCGGTCCCCATTGTACGCAGCAATACATTGCCATTATGCTTCAAGGTAAAGGCAATACCGGGATGTGCCAGCGCCAGCCGATTAATATAATCGGAGATATGGCCGAGCTCCGTCTGAATGGACTTCATATACTTAAGCCTGGCAGGCGTATTGTAGAACAGATCGCGCACGCTCATGTCCGTGCCTCGCGGTGCGTTGGCAGGCTCATCAGCTGTGACATGACCGCCTTCAATTACCAGCTTGCGGGCAAGTCCACTGTCTGTATTGGCCGACATGCACGTCAGCCTGGAGACCGCTGCAATACTGGGCAGCGCCTCTCCCCTGAAGCCAAGGCTCGCAATGCGGAACAGATCGCTGCTCGTCGAGATTTTGCTCGTCGCATGGCGTTGGAAGGCCGTCGCGATATCATCAGGCTCGATGCCGCCTCCATTATCCGTCACCCGGATCAGCGTCAGACCGCCTTCCTCGATGGTGATATCAATCTCCGTACTGCCTGCGTCAATCGCATTCTCCGCAAGCTCCTTGACGACGGAGGATGGCCTCTCCACTACTTCGCCGGCGGCAATCTGGTTCGCCAGCTGCTCGTCCAGCAATTTAATTCTCGACATGTCTTCACGCTCCTTCCGTTATGGACAGCACTAATCTCTCAGCTTTGCTTTCCTGTCATTCAGCCACTGCATCGCCATCATTGGCGTCATATTGAACAGATCCAGGCTGCGCAGCTCCTCTGCCAGCTGCTCCGCCTTGGCCGATGCCTTGCGCGCCTTCGGCGCTTCCGCTGCCGCCGCCGAATCCTCGAACATGGACAGCTGCACAACAGCAGTGGTCTTAGCAGGCGCGGACTCCGCAACGATCACCGGTTCCGAAGGCGCAGCGGGACTGTAGGATGCTGCAGCCTGGTCGGCAGCTTCATGAAGCATATCAGCTTCTAATGACGCCCGCTTGCCATTGTCGCTGCTCTCCGTCTCGTCCAGAAGCTCGTATGCTCTGCCGATGATGGAATTGGGCAGTCCCGCCAGCTGAGCGCAATAGATGCCGTAGCTCGTGCTTGCCGCACCCGGTATCAGCTTGCGCAGGAAAGTCACGTCATCCCCGCTTTCCTCCACAGCCATACGGACGTTCGAGAGCGACTTAAGCGAATCCTCCAAATGCGCGAGCTCATGGAAATGCGTAGAGACAAGCGCCTTACAGCCAATATGGTGATGAACATATTCGATGACTGCCTGGGCGATCGCCATGCCTTCGCCAGTAGATGTGCCTCTGCCCAGCTCATCAATAATGACCAGACTTGCGGACGTCGCTTTCTCCGTCATCGTCTGAATATCCTTCATCTCGACCATAAAGGTGCTCTGGCCGCCGATCAGATCATCCGCCGCGCCGATGCGCGTGAAGATGCGGTCGACAAGAGGGAGCACAGCCGACTTCGCTGGCACGAAGCAGCCGATCTGCGCCATTACGCTAATCAGTGCCGCTTGGCGCATATAGGTGCTTTTGCCCGCCATGTTCGGACCCGTGATGAGCAGGATGCGCTGTTCCTCTGCGCTCAGGCGCGTGTCATTGGCGATGAACGGCTCACCGTCCATCACCGCCTCGACGACGGGATGGCGTCCCTCTGCTACCCCAATATCGAAGCCTTCCGTCATGCTCGGCCGAATATAGCGGCGTTCGGCGCTGACCGTTGCGAATGATTGGTAGACATCCAGCTCCGCAATCATGGAGGCGGCGCGCTGCAGACGATGCAGATGCAAGGCGATATGGTCGCGCAGCTCCAGGAATCTCGCATATTCCAGATCGACCATCTTGTCTTCCGCTTCAAGTATGAGTCGTTCCTTCTCCTTCAGCTCCGGTGTGACGAACCGCTCGGCATTGGCGAGCGTCTGTTTCCGCTCGTAGCGGCCTTCCGGCAGCATCGACAGATTGGTTTTGGACACTTCCAGGAAGTAGCCAAATACTTTGTTGTAGCCGATCTTCAGCGACTTGATGCCTGTCGCCTCTCGTTCCGAACGCTCCAGCTCGGCCAGCCACTTCTTCCCGTTCGTGCTCGCTTCGCGAAGCTGATCCAGATACTCGTCGTAGCCTGCGCGAATCAGCCCGCCTTCCCGAATGGATACAGGAGGCTCCTCGACAATGACCGTCTCGATCATATCCGCCAGATCAGAGCAATCGTCGGCATCCCGCACCAATTCCTGCAGCACAGCGGAACCCGATGCCTCGCATAGTGCGGTCAGAGACGGGATACGGCGCAGCGAGCTTCTCAGCGCATTCAGATCGCGCCCGTTCGCATTGCCGTACGCGACGCGCCCCACAAGCCGTTCCAGATCGTAGATCGGCGAGAGCTCGGCGCGAATATCCTCGCGCAATATGAGATCGCGGTACAGCGTCTCCACCGCGTCGAGCCGGCGATCGATTGCGCTCTGGCTTAGCAGCGGCTTGTCAATCCAGCGGCGCAGCAGCCTTGCGCCCATCGAGGTGCCTGTCCGGTCCAGCAGCCAGAGCAGCGAGCCTTTCTTGCTGCGGTCGCGCACCGTCTCGGTCAGCTCCAGATTGCGTCTTGTATAGTGGTCCAGAATCATATATTGATTCGGTTCATAGGATTTGATCGCCGTTACATGGCCAAGCGAGCGCTTCTGCGTCTCTTCCAGATAACCGGTTAGAACGCTAACCGCCTTCAGCCTGGCTTCCTGCAAGCCTGCAAGCTGCTCCTCGCCGAATTGAGCCGCCACGCGCTCGCGGGACACCGCGCCGCGCTCCGTCAGCGGAATCTGGCGGCCCCATGACGCGTCGCCCGACAATAGCCGGATAAGCGCTTCATCGCCTACGACTTCCGACGGCACATAGACATTCAGCTCGTCAATCATCGAAGCCGGAGATTCCGGAAAAGAAGTAACATAGAACTCTCCCGTCGAGAGATCGCATGCCGCGACGCCTAGCATGCCGCCAGCGGCCGCGACTGAGGCGATAAAGTTGTTCGACTTGCCTTCCAGCGACTTGGCCTCCATAACCGTGCCGGGCGTTACGATGCGGACGATCTCGCGCCGGACGACGCCTTTGGCCGCGGACGGATCCTCCACCTGCTCGCAGATCGCAACCTTGTAGCCCTTCTCGATCAGGCGGTTAATATAATTTTCAGCGGAATGATAGGGAACCCCGCACATCGGAATTTTGGAGCTGCCGCCGCCCTCTCTACCTGTGAGTGTAATCTCTAGCTCGCGCGAGGCGTTAATGGCGTCGTCAAAAAACATTTCATAGAAATCGCCCAATCGGAAAAACAGGAAAGCGTCCTTCGCTTCCTCCTTCACGGACAAATATTGCTGAATCATCGGAGTATAACCGGCCATCTCTTCGTTCCTCCCGATATGTACTTGATCATCACTGGCGTGTATGCATGAAGAACCGCCGCTTCTTGAAGCGGCTTGTCCTGTTAAGCGGTCTGATCAGATAGGGTTGTCCGAACGCAGCAGAATCCCGCCTCTGCACTTGCAAGCGCAGTTGCTGAATCTTCTGTCCGGTATCAAACCATCTCTTCATTATACCAATCGGAAGGAGTCTAGGCTATAACCCGGAGAAAGGAGATAGGAGGTATAAACGTTCTGAAAACAGAACGAGCCCTCATACGACGGGAACCGGTATGCGCCACTTCGCCCGGATATCTTTGCTTTCGTCCCAGGTCTTCCCTTGCCGCGCAGATTCGAACAGAGGCTCGATATAGCGGGCCAGCGCGGGGTAGCTTTCCGTCGCGGCCACGGCATCCGCGACCTCATCCAGGCAGCCGGCCAGCTCTGTGCGGTCGCCGGTATAATATGCCTCCGCGAAGCGCTCCTCCTGAGCGGGAATGCGCGGCATCCGCAGCGCTTCCCGTGCGCACAGAAGTGCAAGCGCAAACGCCGCCTTCGCCGCTGCCGGGGATACGAGCCAGCTCGGCAGTGTGCGGTACTCGAACCCGCCATGCGGCTGCGGGCGGAAGTCCCCGAGCGCGCCGTAGCGGGGACGGCGGCCCCGCCCGGCGGGGTCCTCCACCAGCGCGAACGGATAAGCCGCGCAGCTGTCCAGCAGGCGGAGCAAGCGGCCGGTAAGCGGCGCTCCGCTAATATGGATATGCCCGCCGAGCGCCAGCCCCGGCAAGGGCATCGCCCCGGCGACCCAGCGCAGCTCCGGGTCGCCGATCTTCACGGCGGCGCGCGCCAGCAGCCGCCGCACATTCGCGGCGAGCGCGGCGGGCGTCTCCGCCGGCTCGGGCCGCAGCTCGGCGACGGGATAGAGCAGCCGCCGCCCGATGTACATCGCGTCGGCGCCGGCTGCGCCCCTTGCGCCTTCGCCGAAAAACCGCGACGCCGGAGCCAGCTTGCCCGCCGGCGTCAGCAGCGCAAATTCGGGGTCGGCGCCGATAAGCAGCCGCCTCCCCTGCATCCCTGTTGCAGCGGCGGCATACCTCGCCGCGAACTGCCGCGCCAGCTCCGCGCCTTGCAGCGTATCCGCCGCAAGCGGCCATGCCGCCACGATCGCGGCGCGCCCCTCGTCGCTCAGGGATACCTCGGCATCGCCGATCTCCAGCCCGAGCGCATACAGCGCCCGGACCGCGACTCTCGCCACGCGGCGCAGCGGCGGAGCCTCCGGCCATCCCTCGGCGGCCAGCGACAGGGAGCGGCCATTCACAAGCCGGTTAATGGCATAGGGCTCCAGATTGACCACCGTCACGCGGTATAGTCTCGCCTCGGCTTCTCCCGCTTCCGAACAGCTCAGTCCTGCCCGTTTCCATAACCGGCATCGCTGCTCTGTGCTCATGCGGGCGGCATGCGCCGCGCCTGCGTTCACGACCCATACACCGTCGAACGCATCGGGCGAAATGGGCACTCGCAGCGACGATGCAATGACCGCATCCCCCGCACACAAGCCGGCACTGGCTGCAACAGCCCCATTGCCCGCGGTCTGCTCCTCCGGCGGTTCTGCAAGCTGTACGCCGGCAAGGTCGCCGTCCTCCCCTCTCCATAGCCATGTCGCTGCCATCGCCATCCGCCTCTTTCCCCTCAAGCTAGTATGAAGCCGTCTTGTATGCCCGCTTCATCGCTGTCTCCTGCCAGGTTTCACGCCAAAAAAAGGGCTGCGGTCAAAAAAAAGGAGGGCTTTCGCCCTCGAATCTGCCGCACATCCGGCATATACTGCGTTATCCGCTCCCAGCGCGGAAGAGTTCATTCCCTTACAGCTCGTCGTCCAGCAGGTCGGCGTCCAGGTCCTCGTAATCACCATCGTCATCGCCGAGGCTGAAATCCAAATCCTTGTCATCCAGGTCGTCGCAACCGCCTGGAATAACCGCTACGCATACCTTCGTCTCGGCGATCATCTCAACCGCGAATTCACGCTCTACACGAACGATAACGTTTTGCCCGCTCGATGAGATATTCGCTTCGATACAGTTAGGCTCCTGGAGCACTTCCGCAGACACTTCCTCCGTGGCAACCCTATGTTTAGGATCTACATACGAGAGCGGTACATTTTCGACGAATTGTACGGATTCTTTGGCTACATCTGTTTGCGAATTTTTGTTGTACGAATACCAAATGTTGATATCGTAAGTACCGATCACCTCAATACCGTCGCCCGAACGAACCGCTTCATACTGATGGTTGATGATCCATGCGCCCAAAATACTGGTCGGATGGTGAGGCGGTGTAACGGTATGGGTTACAGTGGAAAACTTACGACCTTTGCCGCAGACAGCTTTAGTAATAATTTCTCTGCACTGTAGCTGTTTATCTGCAATAGTCATTGATTTAACCTCCTCCATACAATCATTCAATTAAAGTGTATGCAGGTCATAGGCGTTTGTTGATTAAACGAGTCTAATCAACGAAATTTATTTTACATGCCTCCTGCGGCAAAGCGCCATTCCCCGCAGGAAACGAATGCAAGGCCGTCGGTAACATTTCTTCTGTACATCTATATTCAGCCGCCGGTCGAAATATGAGATAAGAAGCTTAATTTGAGCCGCTCTTCCTCTTTTCCCCTTCCGCCGGAACGGGCTTTTTCTTCATGCGCTTCGCTACAGCCAGGTAGCGGTCGACCTCATGCAGCAGCGTTAGCAGCGCCGCGCGAATCTCGAATTCCTCGCGTGTCTTCGGCAGCTCCATCTCCCGGAATGAACGCATCAGGTTGAATACCATTCCCTCCGCCTTGCCTTGATAGACTTCCGATTTGACATCCCCGGCAAGCCGTTCCAGCAGCTCGGCGATCAGCTCGCCTTGCGGCCATTTCTCGTAGACGAGCGCAAGCTCCGCAATCATCTGCTGGATCGAGTAGAGCTGCTGTCTGCGCATCTCGAAGTAGCCCGGCCAGTAGGTCGAAGGCTCCTGGTACCATAGCCGGTTCTCCGAATTGCGGACGGAACGCTTCGCCCCGTCTTCTATAATACGGTGAGCATCAAGCAGCTCCGAGCCGTTCCATAGATGAATCGGATCACGCAGCGTCGCAGCCATCTCGCGGAAGATTGTGCTGAGCGCATGCTCCAGCTGCGAGCGCACCGCCAGCAGCTCCTTCTCGTCTTTGGGCATATAGATGAAGTTAATGGCCGTCGCCCAGCCGAGTCCGACGAACAGCAGCAGAATCTCGTTGCCCAGGAAGGAAGCGGTAACTTGTCCATGCGTGAACAAGTGAAAGACGATAACCGCGCTCGTAATAATGCCGTCCTTAAGCTGGAATCTGGACAGGATCGGGAACGAAACGAGAATGTAGATGGCTACCGCCCAATAATGGAAGCCAAATACCGTAAAGATAAGCGAAGCGAAAAAAAGACCCAGCACCGAGGCGACGAACCGGGCAGTGGCGCTCTTCAGCCCCTTTTTCCGCGTCACCTCAACGCCGAGTATAGCCAGCATGCCAGCAGACAAGGCTGGCTCCAATCCCAAATAATAAGCGGTATAGATCGCGGCGATTGCCGCCAGCGCTGTTTTGATTACCCTAATGCCCATGATGATGCCCTCTAATCCGGTAGAATAATTTCCTTCCATCATCCTACCGTTCCCGCCAGCCCTCCGTCAACCGCTTCTCCAGCGCTGCGACCAACTGGTACATCATGGTAGCGACAATGCCAATCACAACAAGGCTGGAGAGGACAAGCGTAAAGTTGAATACTTGAAACCCATATATAATCTGATAGCCAAGACCCACTCTCGCCACCAGAAATTCCCCTACAATAACGCCGACCCAAGCGAGTCCTACGTTGACCTTCAACGTCGCGATAATTACAGGAAACGAGCCGGGCAGAATGACCAGACGGAACAGCTGGAGCCTCGATGCCCCGAACAAGCGAACGACTTTAATGTAGCCGGTGTCGATTTCCCGGAACCGATTATAGATATTGATGGTCGTAATAATGACCGTTACCGACAGGGTGATGGCGACGATAGACATGAAGCCCGGTCCCAAACCTACTATAAATATGGGGCCCAATGCGACCTTCGGCATGCTGTTCAATACGACCAAATAAGGATCAAGCACACGGGAGAGAAACGGAAACCACCATAGAAGAGCCGCAATGACGGTGCCTAGAATGGTGCCCAGCGCGAAGCCCACTATCGTCTCTGTCACTGTCGCCCCTACATGAGGCCACAGCGTCCCGTCCGTTGCTGTCCGGAGAATCTGATCGAAGAGCTTGCTGGGATAGCTGAACAGAAGGGGATCGATCCACTTATTCCTTCCTGCCGCTTCCCACAAGCCAATAAACAGCACAAGCAGCGTAAGCTGGGTCGTGCCCACTGCCCAGGACAATGATCGTGATTTGCGTTTATGCTTATCGTACAGGCCATTCATTAGTGTAACCCGGTCTTCCTGAATACCGGACAATCCCAGCTGGTCATCTGCCTTGTATTCCCTGTCGCTTCCATCCTTAGCCGGATGGCTGTCATTCATCGCTTTCACCTCCAGCTCCATCAACCGCATCCAGCTCTGACCACAGCTCTTCGAAAAGCGTCTGAAAACCCGCCAGCTTGCGTGCCGTCATCGGATCAGCCAATCTGATCTCCTCAGGAACCTCAATCTCCTTGCGGATACGTCCCGGATTGCGGCCAAGCACAATGATCCGGTCGCTCATCGCCGCAGCCTCCGCCAGATCATGCGTGACCAGGACGGCGGTTTTGCCGAGCTTTTTGAGTGTCTGTACGACCAAGTCCTCCAGTTGGAGCTTGATATGAAGGTCGAGCGCCGAGAACGGCTCATCCAGCAGCAGCACATCCGGCTCCGTCACGAGTGTCCGCGCAAGCGCCACCCTCTGGCGCATGCCGCCCGACAGCTCATGCGGGTAGCGGTGACCGGAATCACCCAGCCCCAGCTCCGTGAGCCATCCCTCCACAGCTTCCATTGTCTTGCGGGATTTGGTGCCGTTAATCTCAAGCCCGATAGCAGCGTTGTCCCTGATGGAGCGCCAAGGGAACAAGTAATCCTGCTGCAACATATATCCGACCTTAGACGAAGGCCCGCTCACCCGCTCTCCCCCGAGCAATACTTCCCCTGTTGTCGGCGGGAACAGTCCTGCCAGCAAGCTGAGCAGCGTCGTCTTGCCGCATCCGCTAGGTCCGACGAGACTGACGAACTCTCCTTGCGCTACGGAGAGGTCTATTCCTTCGACGGCCAGCGATGCCCCTTTGTCATTCACATACACATGAGAGAGCCGCTGCAGCGCCAGCGCCGGAGTATCCTTCATTCCATCGCCCCCTCGCATCCGATTATTCTACTTCACCGAAGCGATAGCTTCCTTGGCGAATTCGGTATTCACCAGGACGCTATGCTCCGGCCGCTGGTCCAGCTCTCCTGCGGATGTGATGACATCAATCAGATTGTTCCATTCCGCCTCATCTACAATCGGATCTGTTGCGAATGAGCCTTGCTGCTTGTAGCGGTCAATCGAGCTTACCAAGATATCGCGGTCCACGTTCTCGAAGTAAGGCAGCACAACATCGGCAATCTCTTCCGCGCTATGATCAGCAACCCAATTTTGCGCTTTGTAGACGGCATTGGTGAACGCTTGAACATCTTTGCCGTTTTTCTCGATAAAGCTTCCTTTCGTCATGAACACGGTATAGGGCAGAAGTCCGCTCTCCGTACCGAAGGAAGCGACGACATGCCCTCTGCCTTCCTTCTCGAAGATCGATGCCGTAGGCTCGAACAATTGCACATAATCGCCAGTGCCGGACGAGAAGGCAGCCGGGATATTGGCGAAGTCCACATTCTGGATCAGTTCCAGATCATGATGCGGATCGATGCCGTTTTTCTTCATGGCGAATTCCCCGGCCATCTGCGGCATGCCGCCAACTCTCTGGCCCAGGAAGACGCTGCCCTTCAGCGAGTTCCAATCGAAATGGTCGATTTGCTCTCTTGCGACAAGGAAAGTGCCATCCGTCTGCGTCAGCTGAGCGAAGTTGATGACCGGATCGTCTGCGCCCTGCTGATAGACATAGATGGATGTCTCCGAACCGACAAGCGCCACGTCGATCACATTCGAGAGCAGCGCTGTCATCGTCTTGTCGCCGCCCGGCGTCGTGGTGAGTTCAATCTTCAGTCCCTCCTCCTCAAAGAAGCCTTTTTCAATCGCTACGTATTGCGGCGCGTAGAACAGCGATCGCGTCACCTCTCCGATCCGGATGAGCTTCTTGTCCGAATCTCCCCCTCCGCAGCCTGCAAGGGCCGCAGCAGCCGCTAGCATAAATGCAAGCAGCAGCGTGCCATATGCACGTTTGCTCATAACCATACCTCCCGCCAATAGGCAAAAATAGATGTACCACAGCCTATGCGGGAGCCATCAGCGCTGTGATAGCAAGGTTGACACGAACGCAAAAAAGCCGGTCCGCGCTCGTCTCAGGACGACCGCAAACCGGCTTTCTTCAATTATATGCAATTTCTTACAACTTGTAGATGTCCGTATACTTCTTCGTCAGATAATCGACCAGGTATTGCGGATCAAGCGGCTTGCCCGTAACGGCTTGCACTAGCTCGGACGGCGTACGGAGCTTGCCGTACTTATAGATGCGCTCCGCCAGCCAATCCTTGATCGGATGCAGCTCCCCTTTGCCGACCAGCGACCACATACCTTCAAGCTCCCGTTCCATCGTATCCGCGAATTGTGCGGCATACATATTGCCGAGTGAATAAGATGGGAAGTAGCCGAATGCGCCGCCCGACCAGTGTACATCCTGGAGAACGCCTTCCGCGTTGTTCGGAGGTGTAATGCCAAGATACTCCTTGTACTTGTCGTTCCAGAGCGCAGGCAGATCTGAAGCCTTCGCGCCGCCGTTGAAGATCAGCTTCTCCATCTCGTAGCGGATAATAATATGAAGGTTGTAGGTCAGCTCGTCAGCTTCGATACGGATGAGCGACGGCTGGACGATATTGTTGCCGCGGTAAAATTGATCCACGGATACGTCCAGCTGTCCCGGGAACCGATTCTGCAATTCGCCGAAGTAACGATCCCAGAACGGACGGCTGCGTCCGATCACATTCTCCCAGAAGCGCGACTGTGATTCATGGATGCCCATCGACGTGCCTGTGCACAGCGTCGTATTCGTCAGCTCCGGCATAATGTTCTGCTCATACAGCGCATGTCCGCCTTCATGGATCGTGCCGAACAATGCGCTTGTCACATCATTCTCCAGATAGCGGGTCGTGATGCGGACGTCGCCAGGGTTCAGCCCTGTCGCGAACGGATGCGCACTTTCGTCGAGGCGCCCCGCTTCGAAGTTGTAGCCCATCTGCTTCAAAATGAACAAGCTGAATTCCTTCTGTGCAGACTTGTTGAAGGTCTGGCGCAAGAAAGACGTATCAGGTTGATGCGGAGAAGCTGCGATGGCAGCAGACAGCGGCACCAGCTGATCCCGCAAGCCGCCGAAGATGCTGTCCAGCTGGGCTACCGTCATGCCCGGCTCGTATTGATCCAGCAAGACGTCGTACCGGGTGTCCTTCACTCCCCACAGATCGATGAACTGGTTCGTATACGAGATGACTTTGTCCAGGTAAGGCTGGAAGCCGGCATAGTCGTTGTTCTCCTTCGCTTCCTCCCACTTATTCTCCGACTGCGAAGCCAGTACGACATATTCCTGGTAGAGCTTCGGCGGTATTTTCACACTGCGGTCATATTCCTTGCGCGTCTCCGTTACAAGACGGCGGTCGATCTCAGACAGCCCTTCATAGGCGCTTTTCTCTTCCAGTGCCAACAGCAGCTCGCCAAGCTCCGGCGAAGTCGACACCTTGAACATATCGGCCGACAGGATGCCAATCGACTCCGAGCGTGTGTCCATTCCCTTGCGCGGCGCCCCGGTGCGCAAATCCCAATAGAGAACGCCAAGCGCTTCCTCATAGCTTTTAATTTTATGTACGGTATCTCTGAATTGGCTCAGTACGGTTCCATTTGCTTCCGTCATTTTTCCATTCCGCCTCTCTCGCCGGCTACCGAATCACCCGGCATGCTTGATCTTGGAGTATTCACTCCTTATAATCATCTTAAACCTGCACGACCGGCATTCGCAACATGAGAAGGAGAGATTTTCAATGCATATTACATTTACAGAATCAGCCGCAAGCCGACTGGCCCCGCTATTAGCGGACGGTACGGCCAAGCTTAAGCTGCTGCATGATACCGAAGGCTGCGGCTGCGTCATGAGCGGCGTGCCTGCGCTTCAGCTGGTGCGTGAGGCTACAGTTGACGACAAGGAAGCGGCCGGCGACCCGTTCCCCTTCCTCTACGAGCCCAGGCATGAAGTGTTCTATGAACCGAAGTTAAAAGTTGACTTTAATCCGGCAACCCACAGCTTCTCGCTGCGCAGCGACAATCAGACCTATACGACTCAGCTGCGGCTCGTTCCATTGCAGTCAATCGAAAGCTAGGAGGATATCAAGTGGGCAAAATCGAAGACATCCTGAGCTACAACGAGCAATTCGTCTCGACCAAAGCATATGAGCAATACGCAACCAGCAAATTTCCCGACAAAAGAATGGTCATCTTGACCTGCATGGACACGCGGCTTACCGAGCTGCTGCCCAAATCGATGAATCTTAAAAATGGCGACGCCAAAGTGATTAAAACCGCCGGGGGCATCATCACCCAGCCATTCGGCAGCGTCATGCGCAGCGTACTCGTTGCCGTATATGAGCTTCAAGCCGATGAAGTGTTCGTCGTGGGCCATCACAATTGCGGTATGACAGGTCTGAATTCGCAAGAGATTATCCAGCATATGACCGAGCGCGGCGTGCCGGAATCCACCATCGAGACATTGAAGCATTCCGGGGTCAATCTGCTCCGCTGGCTAAGAGGCTTCGACAACGTGAGGGACAGCGTCGTGAACAGCGTCAGCATCATTCGCAATCATCCGCTTCTTCCCGCCAACATTCTGGTTCACGGCTTGATTATCGATCCCGATACAGGCGAGCTGGAGCTGATCGACAAAGGCGAATAAGCGCCTTACATTACTATACATAAAGAAGAGGGAGCAGCCGGCGGCCGCTCCCTCTTCTAATCATGCAGCGATTACGATTAAGACTGTCTATCAGCCCGTTTCTTCCATAAGGCTTCCTCTCTGGCGGCAAGAACCTCCGTACGATCCCGGCGAAGATGGCGGTGGATGATCTCTTCGTCCTTCATGGGACTAGCCGTTCCCCAAATGAGTCCCCGGATATCACAAGCTTGCCTGCACAGCTGAATCAGCTCTTCATCCCACAGCTTGAACGCGATGTCCTCGAACGAAGTACCGGACTCTACAGCCTCCCGGCGTACTTGCAGCTGAGCACGGAGCGACCGGGTATCCACACCAAGCTGCATCAGCTGCTCATCCGAAAGCTTTCGTTCTGCGCTTTCGTACATTTTGGCGGCTCCTCGCCTGTTCCCGCGCCGTTCATGATATTGTCCGACCGCAATCTGAATCAGCCCGACCCAGGTATCGCCCATGCCGTCATTCGGATGCTCCTTCCAATACTCCTCCAGCAGCTCATGGCATTCGAAATAGTCGCGCGTTGCATGAAATTCAACCAGATACGCAATATAAGCATCAGGGTATTTGCCCATAGGAGCGTCCCTCCTGTCCGTTTCCGAAAAAAATCAAAAAATATTTTATAAAAATGAAACCTTCGTTCATCTTAGCCGTATTTCAGGATGATAGCAATATATGCACATCACCAAGCAGGAGGAGAAAGATCATAATGAAAAAAGGAATTCTCGTAATGCTGGCTCTCACACTGTTCTTGAGCTTCGGTTTCGGACAAGTAGCAGACGCCAAACGCGGCGGCGGCTTCAAATCGCCAAAACAAAGCTTCACCCAAACGCCTAAGAAGACGGACAACGTCAACCAGTCCAATCCGGGCACAAAAGCGGGGGCAACTCCCGGCGCTACTGGCGGCGCTGCGAAGTCCGGCGGATTGTTCGGCGGCAGCGGCTTGATGAAAGGTCTTATGATCGGCGGTCTTGCTGGTATGCTGTTCGGCGGATTGTTCGGCGGCATGGGCGCTTTCGGCGAGATTTTGGGACTACTGATTAACGTGATGGCCATCTTCGCGGTTATTATGCTCATTCGCGTTGCCTGGGTGTACCTGCGCAACAACAAGAATAAGAACAATAATAACAACGGTACGCCTGATCAACGGAGACCTTACTAATCGTGAGAATCTACACCGATGAGATTATAAATGCAGTATGCCTGAACTACGCCGAGCGCAGAGGCGTACAGCCTAGCGAGATCGAAGTGCAGCTCTCCTGGGATGAAGAGTACGGCTACACCGCAGAGCTTTGGGTTTCCGGCCGCAGTCAATACCTGATTGAATCCAACTTGCTGGAGTCGATCGAGCAATACATGCATTCGCATTACAATCGCAGAGTTTTCCGCTCCGATATCAAGCTGGATATTGACGAGGATGCAGGCGAATTTTTTGCGGATATTGCAGATCAATAGCACCAGGGCAATGATCAAGAAGCAGCGCTTTCGAGCGCTGCTTTTTTTGTTCCCTGCAAGCAAGCCAGTTTTTTAACGCTTTATTTGCTGCCACTATTTTCATTCTGTTTTTATAGCAACTCCTCCCTCCTCTTCCGCGTCTAATAGAGTAGATTACGAGAGGAGTGTGGTACTAATACGTAACGCAAAACGAATAAGCATGGTGGTGGCGCTCATTCTGCTGCTCCAGTCGTTCCTGACGCCTGGCGCCCATATCGCTGAAGCAGCGCAAGCTACCAAGTATCGGGTCTACCAGTATGACAAGGCGCTCAAGGAATTCGCAAAGGAAGCCGATGCCATCCGGTATGCCCAAAGCTTCAACTACAGCCATGTCGAGCAGATTGCAGACCGCAAGTGGCTATGGAACAACTTCCCGAGGTACAAGGTGTACCAACGCGGTGAATCCAATACGAAGCTGGAGTTCCGTACCTATCAGGAAGCGCTGAACGCAGCGAAGTACCTGAAGGATGTACATATCCGCGATTTGCAAAATGTGGGCTGGGTCTATGAAAACTATCCTAGATACCAACTCTATCAAGGCGACAAAACATTGCCGAATTGGTCCTTCCATACGCTTGATGAAGCCAAGAAGGAAGCGGCGAAATGGGGCAACGCGCATATTATCGACCTATCCACGAACAAGTGGATCTGGGATAACCTGACCGCAGCCCAGGTGAAAGCGCAAAGCTCGGCAGCAGCCGTCTACCAGCTCGTGGTGAATGGCGAACCGGCAGCGGATGCCAAGCTGTACTCCTTCCTGAAAAACGCGGTCGCGGCTTCGGCCGATATCCCGAACAGCCAGGTTGTGAATACGGTACGGAATGAGGTTGTGCATTCCAACGTTCCGGCATTTGAGGTTAAGCAGAACGGCAAGCTCATCAAGAGCTATATCAGCCTTGACGCTGCCGTTAAATATGCCAAGACGCTAGCAAATGCGGAAGTGCTGCAGAACGGCGCAGCGCTGTGGTCGAGCTACTCGTACCTGGAAGTATTCCAGGGCGACCGGAAAATCAAGACATTCCATCAAATAGACTCGGCGCTCTCCTATGCGAAGTATTATGCCAACATCACGATACGCACGCTAGACGGACGCGCGTTATGGAATAATGTCAAGTCTCTGCAGATTCTAGGCTGGAACGGCAGCAGCGCCAGCTCCACCATTATGAATCATGTCGCCAATACACAAGGCTTGACGATTGACTCGCCGACTTGGTTCGAGCTGACCGCAGCAGACGGTACGATGAAGGATATGTCTGACCCCGCTGTAGTCAAAGCTTTGAAGGACAAGGGCATTCTGGTCACACCGCTGCTTCATAACGGCTTCGACCGGAAGATGACGACCGAGTTCTTGAAGAGCGCTGCCGCTCAGCAGAAGTTTATCGACGCGCTTGTCAAGCGTTCCGCTGAGCTTGGCGTATACGGCATCAATATCGACTTCGAGGAAGTGGCCGGCGCCGATCGGGCAGCTTACACCGCTTTCGTGAAGAAGCTGACAGCTGCGGCTCATGCCAAAGGGCTGAAAGTATCGATTGATTTGCCGCGCGGCAGCGTTAGCTGGAACCATCTGACCGCTTACGATCATGCCGCTATCGGCGCCATTGTGGATACGGTCATCATTATGGCTTATGATGAGCATTGGAAGGGCAGCGACAAGCCCGGCTCCGTCGCGGGCTTGAAGTGGGTCGAGGAAGGCGTCAAGCAATACCTTGACTACGGCATTCCGCGCAGCAAGCTGATGCTGGGCATGCCTTTCTACGTCAGAGAATGGCGGATCGCGCCCGACGGCAAGCTGGTCGACAATCGCGCCATCTTTATGAAGGAGCTGCCTAAGCTCATTGCCGATACTGGCGCCAAAGGTGAATTCGACGCGGTATCCGGGCAATGGAAGTATACGTACAGCAAAGACGGCTATACCCATGTATTCTGGGCAGAGACGCATGACACCGTACTTGCCAGAATAGCCATTGCCAAGAAATACGATCTCGCAGGCGTTGCCGCATGGCGGCTTGGCTACGAGGATGCGGAGCTCTGGACGAAAGTGCTTAGAGCCAAATAATTATAGGCAAGATGCCATAAGCAGATGCAACAAGCAAGCCCTGAACCGGAGTGATCCGGTTCAGGGCTTGTATGCTTATCCCCTTCTCTTCCGTTTCCATAGCGGTTCGCCGTGCTCCTAACTACATATTTCGAAGATTCACGCATTCCGATAAAAAAAAAACAAGCCAAAGCACCTACATTCAGCTCTGGCTTGCGCTAGTCGTCCAACTCATGTTTTGAATCATTTGCTATCATTCATCCAGTTTTGTTCGACTTAGCCAGCTTGGCGATAGATAAGTTATCCACTATCGTCTTGTCATATCCGTTCTGCGCAATATGAATCATGGATAACCCGAGTTCCTTAAGCGTCGTGACATGGCGCGGCATTAGCCTGCGCAAAATGGGATACAGCGCTCCCAGCAGCTTATAGTAGCCATGCGTATGGGCCAAGCCTTTCGTAGGATGAATATAGCCGGGACGATACATATAAGCTCCTTTGAACGGAAGCTTCAACAAGGCATTCTCTGTCCTGCCCTTCACTCTCGCCCACATGCTTCTGCCGCTCTCGGAGCTGTCGGTTCCTTCTCCGGTCACGTAGCAGAATACCATCTCCGGATTTTGCTCAGAGAGGATACGGGCTACATGCAGCGTCAAATCATAGGTAACTCTCGTATAGTCGGCTTCGTTCTTGCCTACAGAAGATATGCCGAGGCAGTAAAAACAGGCATCATAGCTTGCAAACTCCCCTGCGCGGGGCTCCAGCTGAAGAAGATCGTCATGAACAAGCTCCTTCACTTTGGCGTGAACGACGCCGCTTGGCTTTCGGCTAAGAAGCAGAATCTCCAATACATCGGGGTGAAGGAGACATTCATGCATCACGCCTTCGCCGACCATGCCGGTTGCTCCTGTTATGATCACTTTCATCCTCGCACCGTCCTGTCCCATTGATATGAATGCTGGTTTTCATTGCGCTCTAATTTGAGTATAATCTTATCTATTCATACGCTTCAACCAAGGAGGACTTCAGGCATGGAATCAGTACGTCATCATGAAGGCAACAGCTCGTATTATGCGGTCATATTCACCAGCACGCGTACGGAGGGAGACAACGGCTACGGTCATATGGCGGACCGGATGGTTGAGCTCGCTTCCCGCCAGCCCGGATATATCGGAGTCGACAGCGTCAGAGACGCATCGGGCGACGGCATAACCGTATCCTACTGGGAAAGCCTTGAAGCCATCCGCAACTGGAAGGCGAACGAGGCTCATCTGATCGCCCAGGAGAAGGGCAAGCTGGACTGGTATAAACATTATTCTGTCAAGATCTGCAAGGTTGAGCGGGAGTATGGCTCTGACGAACGATAGTCATGCCTATGACAACAGCAGAACCTTAGTATATGGATGTACAAAGAAACCGCACTACTTGAAAATGGCAGGTCAATCTCCATTTTCCAAGATGCGGTTTCTTTTTGCCTCCATGCTGAGAGCTATTCTGGATAAGAGATAACATGGAGGGTCCAGTCCTCCAAGCATATGTAAAAGCGTAGACTTGCCGCTTCCCGAGGTGCCTACAATGGCAACAAATGCGACTTCCTCTACTTCCATGTTCACGTCATTCAAAGCCGCCACGCTTTGGGCTCCTCTACCGTATTTGTTCGACAAGGCTATCGTCTCCAAATCGTCATAAACGCGTTCTCCTTTATGAATCAAGATGATAGTGTAATGGATAATTCTTACGATCTCTTGACAACAATATTCCTTGACAGGAATATTCCTTACGAGGTATATTGTAATCACAATAAGAACAAGTTAGTCCTAGAAAAGAGGTGAGTGAAGTCGGATTATGGATACGACGACATTCAGCGCACTGGCCGAGCCGAACCGCCTGCAAATTGTAGAGCTGTTAATGGATGGCCCTCTGTCCGTGGGTGATATTGCGGAGCAGCTGTCGCTTAGGCAGCCGCAAGCTTCCAAGCATCTCCGCGTATTGCTTGCGGCGGGGCTCGTCGAGGTGCAGGCAGAAGCCAATCGCAGGCATTATGGACTGCGGATGGAACCGCTTCGCGAGCTGGACGAATGGCTCGACTCCTACCGCCGGCTTTGGAACGAGCGCTACGACAATCTCGATCAATACTTGGCATTTCTGCAATCCAAACCAAAAGACAACCATTAATCAGGAGGCGTTACCCATGACAAACAAAATGATGACCAAAGTAGACGGCAATGTACTGACGATCGAGCGCGAATTCAATGCGCCGCGCAATCTAGTATTCCAGGTATACTCCGATGCGGAACACATCAAGCAATGGTGGGGGCCTCGCGGATGGGAGGTAACCGTATGCCATCTCGATTTTCGCCCGGGCGGCGTATGGCATTACTGCATGAAGTGTCTTGATCGCAATCAAGGCGACTTCTACGGTATGGAATCATGGGGCAAAGGCATCTACAGCACGATTGTGCAAGACGAGAAGATCGAATATACGGATTACTTCTCCGATGCCGAAGGCAATGTGCCTGAGGACATGCCGTCTTCGGATATTACGCTCATATTCGAGGAGCAGGACGGATGCACGAAGCTGATCAATATTGCCCGCTATGTCTCTGCCGAAGCGCTTCAAACCGTGCTGGATATGGGTATGGAGTATGGCTTCTCCGAGACGATGGATCGTCTGGAAGAGCATCTGGACCGTATCAAAGGCTAATCAGATGAAAGAAAAGGGCAGTTCCAGACCGCTAGCGATCTGGAACTGCCCTTTGTGATGTCTCACCAACTATACCCCTTCGACAAGCTGCAAGCCATCGTTGCGGCGCCTCTGAACTCCTACTCCGCATATATCGTATGAATATTCCCTTCCGGATCAGCGAAAAAAGCGGTTGTATGTCCCCATGGCATGACTGCCGGTTCCTTGACCGCCCCAGCGCCGCATGACAAGAGATGGGTATAGGCAGAGCGGACCGACTGGGGCGATTCCAGACGGAAGCACAGCTCCACCGCTTGTCCGGACTGCGGAATCACATAAGACGGATGCCCTCCGCTCTGCTCTGCCATCAGCTCTCTTGAGCTTAAAGAAAACCGCGTGCCTTCGTTTTCAAGCTCAGCATAATGCTCCGTATCGACCGCTATCGTGAAGCCTAGCGCTTCCCTGTAGAAGCGAGCCATACCCGGCACATCGCTCGTAATCAATGTAACAACCGTCAGCTGCGCCTTCATGCCGCTTCTCCCCTCGCCGGCTTCGGTGCCGAATCGGATGCGTGCAGCAGCACCACCCCGCCTACAATAAGCGCAAAGCCGGACAGGGTCAGCATATTAAATGGATCTCGCCATAGAATAACGCCGATGAGCGCCGTCAATGCCGTACCTACTCCCGACCAAATGGCATAAGCCATCGACAGCGGAATGGTACGCAGGCAGATGGACAGACTGTAGAAAGCGACGCCAAAGCCAATCAGGACGCCAATGGACGGCAGCAATTCCGTAAATCCATGCGACAGCTTCAGCATGGTCGTACCGAACACTTCAAATAAGATGGATACAGATAACGCTACATACCCTTTATTCATGATGAGTCCCCCTCAGCTCATGTCCGTAGACAGCTTCATTAAGATAACGCCCGCAATAATCAATACGATGGCAAGCACCTTCTTTACATTCAGCGCTTCCTTCCATAACACGACGCCAACCACAGCAGTTAAGGCTGTGCCAATGCCGGACCAAATGGCATATGCAACGCCAAGCGGCAGCTCCTTTAGCGTCTGCGACAGGAAGAAGAAGGCGGAGCCCATTCCCAGCAACACGCCGAGGCTCGGCAGCCATTTCGAAAACCTTTTGACAATTTAAGCATAGAGCTCCCGAATACCTCGCTTACAATTGCGAGCATGAGCAGGATGTAAGGATTCATAGGGTCTCACCTTCTTCTGTCAGCTTCAACAGCCGCTCGATCACCGCGTCCAGCGCCGCATCGTCCAGCGGTTTGAGCTTGTACATATCGGAATAATACAGTCCGTCTATCGTGAGACGGATCAGATTAACGACAACGGGATCAAGCGCGTCCTCGCTCAGTTTTCCGAACCAATAAGCATAGTTGTTGTTCATGCTCTCGACAAAGACCGGTTCAAGCAGCGCCGCCGACATCACGCCGACGTTCAGAATGCCACCATGCTTCTTCAAGTCTTGTCTTGAGGCTTGTATATACGCTCTGCACCATTTGCCGTGCTCACGACTGTCTTCATCCGCATAAGAATGGAACATCTCCGTGAACTGGTCAAAGATATGAACGGTTATCCCCTGCAGCAGCGCATCCTTGCTCGGAAAGTGATACAGCAAGCCGCCTTTGCTGACGCCCGCTTCCTTTGCTACCGCATCAAGCGTCAATCCGTTGAAGTCGACCGTTAAGATTAACTGCATCGCAGATTTCAAAATATGTTCGCGTTTGGAACTTGCCTTCGCGCTCATCCGAATCCCCCTCCCGAATATGTACCGTCTAGACGGTTTTTATTTTTAATATACCGTCTGGACGGTTTTGTGTCAAACAATTATTTCATGCTTCATGAACGGCCCAATAACTTATGGAAGTAGCCGCCCCTGCTTCACGAATCCGCGATACGGCTTGGACTTCCCTCCTGCTTGACCACTGTCCATGGAAGAGAGTCCGACGACCCCGCTGCAGGTCGCGGACTTCTATTATAATTCCAGGCCTTTCATCCGCCCGGAAAACCGTGTGCCAGCTATTGGCCATATGGTAGAATAGCCTTCTGAAGGGAGTTAAACAAGATGACAATCATACACCATAAATTAGCAGCCTATATGAAATCCTACACCGATCTGTATCCATTCAGCGGCAGAATTCTGATTGCTCTCCACGATGAGCCTGTCTATGACCAATCATTCGGCTACGCAAGCGCAGAGCATGGCATCCCCATTCAACCGGATACGAAATTCGGCATATGGTCCATCACCAAATCCTTCACCGCAATGGCGGTTGCGATGCTGGCAGAGGAAGGCCTGCTCCGCTTCGATGACCCTGTCAGTGATTATGTCCCGTCGTTCAAGACCTTTGGGCCGATGACCATTCGTCATCTATTGCAGCATCGCTCCGGGCTGCCTAACTTTACGAACATGCCGGAGTACAATGCGCACCAGAACAAATGGCCGCTGGACGTGGAGCGGACGCTGGCTCTGTTGCAGGACAAGCCGCTCGATTACCCGCCTGGCGAATCGTTTGCCTACAATAATACAGGTTACTTTGTATTAGGCCTTATCATCGAGAGAGTATCTGGCATGTCCTTTGAATCCTTCGTCGCTTCGCGTATCCTGCAGCCGCTCGGCATGCATCATACAGGCGTGAACAACGGACGAAGCGTCATTCCGAATATCGCATCCCCTTATTCCTCCAGCGAAAGAGAGCTTGCGCCTGCGGAGTATATCGATATGAGCACCGTTACTTCGGCCGGAGGCATGTATGCGACCGCCGCGGATTTGCTCAAGTGGGATCAAGCGCTGAGCAGCAGCCGGCTGATCAGCAAGGAGCTGACGGACCAAATGTTCGATTTTACAGAAGACGGCTATGAGCTGGGCTGGTTCCTGGACAGGAAGCACGATCGGAGAAGAATCTCCCATAGCGGAGCTTATCGCGGCTTCAGGAGCGAGCTGCACCGCTATCCCGATGATGGCGTAACGGTCATCCTGCTTACCAATTACGATTTTGTCCCGTCGACGAAGCTTGCTGGCTCCCTGGCCGATCTGATGCTTGGCGAAGAGGCGATCGTGCCCGAGCAGCCTCCTCGCTATCCAATGAAGCCGGAGGAATTTGAGCTGCTGAAGGGCGTCTATGAAGGCTTTGGCTGCAAAGCGGAAGTAGACTCGGATGCGGGCGGCTATTTCTTTGTATGGAACAACCGGGAGAAGCATGTGCTGTATCCGGTATCGCCGGCAGAGTTCCGGCATAGCTGGCATGATCTCTCCTATGCCTTCAAGCGGAAGGATGACGGAGTATGGTCTTTTTTGGGGATGAAGAAACGCGCCTGACCGACTGCATTGTTCGGGTCATACATTGTTCACATGTGCCCGGTTTGTCTTCGATGCAATCTTGCTATAATAAGGCCATAACATTCCGGTACGGGAGAGAACCAGCATGAACGTCACGAGCATACAGCAAGACCTCTTGGAGCATGCGACCGCCTTCATCCGCCGATGCTACGGGGAGCTTGGCAAGTCCGCGCAAGACATCAGCCTTCGTCTACATGAAGTCGAAGCGGAGATTATGCAACAAGATCATTATAAGCATACGCCTGAAGAGCTGGCGCACGGCGCCAAGATGGCATGGCGCAACAGCAACCGGTGCATCGGGCGGCTGTTCTGGGACAACCTTTCCGTCATCGACGCCCGGCATGCCGGTACGACTGATGAGATGGCTGAGGCGATCTGGCAGCATATCAGCTCCGCAACAAACGGCGGCAAGATCCGGCCATTCATTACCGTCTTCCCGGCTTCGACCGGGTTCCCGGCGCATCCTCCGCGCATCTGGAACCATCAGTTGATCCGTTATGCAGGGTATGAATCGGATGATGGTACTACGGTTGGAGACCCCGCCTCCGTCTCCTTCACCAGGCTGTGCCAGGAGCTTGGATGGCAAGGGGCCGGCACACCACACGATATTCTGCCGCTTGTTCTCAGCATAGGCAACAGTGAGAAAAAATGGTATAATATACCGAAAGAGCTAACGCTCGAAGTGCCCCTCTCCCATCCCGATATACCCGCTTTCGAAGAGCTAGGGTTGAGATGGTATGCCGTACCTTTCGTGTCGGACATGCTGCTGGAGATCGGGGGCATTCATTACACAGCGGCTCCGTTTAACGGCTGGTATATGGGTACAGAGATCGGCGCCCGCAACTTGGCTGACAAGGATCGTTACAACATGCTTCCCGACGTCGCCCGGCTGATGGGGCTGGATACCTCCAGCAACGCCTCGCTCTGGAAGGACAAGGCGCTGGTGGAGTTGAATGTCGCCGTTCTCCATTCTTATAAGGCTCACGGCGTTACGATCGTTGACCATCATACCGCAGCCCAGCAATTTATGCGCTTCGAGCGCAATGAACGGGAAAGCCGCCGAGAGGTGACAGGCCGCTGGTCATGGCTTGTTCCGCCGCTCTCCCCTGCGACGACGCATATCTTCCATCAGCACTATGAGGATCACATCGTTTCACCCCAATTTTTTTATCAAAATAAGTCGTAAGGCCCTTTACGGGGCCTCCTCTTTTAGGACAAGACATGATACAAATACTAGTAAATTTACACAATTTGCAAGAAATATTCGTAATATTGAAATTAAACCTCATTAAAAATGATGAAATAGGGGGAAAATTTGATTAAAATAATAATTCCCCTCCACAATCTCCGATTATTCCCCTATACTAGACACATCTTCAACAAATCCTTAACGATCACCCGATTGACCGCTCCCAAGTCCAATCATATGATTGCAAAAGCGCTTGCAATTCCTTCGATCTGAATTTTGATTCATTCACTGCGTTTCACCTGCAACTTCAATCAACAACCAACCTTTTACCATCAACAACTTGCATCCAAGACGAACTGACGGCTTTTTCACATGCGTGTATAAGCTCTTCTTTGAGTTTATATAAAACCTCAAGAGAAAGGAGATCGCCTTATACGTTATCGGAATATTTAGGTTATTTAAGCTTCCCTAAGATTCACGGCAGTACCTGCAATGTCATCAACTAGAACCGCATAATGGTCTAATCGCTCTACTCTATCACTATTAGGAGGTTATCTACCAATGACACTGCTTCAAAACCCGCGTCAACTATTCGTAAAGGCTTTGCTCGTTAGCGGCTTCGCACTCGTTCTGGTGGCAATCATGACAATTATGGCCGACAGAGTATCCGCTCACGGCTATGTTGAATCACCAGGAAGCCGAGCTATACTTTGCAAAAACGGCGTAAATACGGACTGTGGCGCGATTGTGTACGAACCGCAAAGCTTGGAAGCGCCAAAGGGCTTCCCGGCAGCAGGTCCTGCAGATGGCAAAATCGCTAGCGCAGGCGGCGCATTCCCTAAGCTTGACGAGCAATCCAGCACACGTTGGAGCAAAGTTGCACTCTCCGGCGGACAGCAAACGTTTACATGGAAATTCACAGCTAACCATGCAACAACATCCTTCCGCTACTTCATTACAAAAGCAAACTGGAATCCAAACTCCCCGCTGACTCGTGACCAATTCGAGTCCACTCCGTTCTGTACGGTGAACTACGGCGGCGCCCAGCCTCCGATGAGCTATTCCCATACTTGTAACGTTCCAACTGACCGCTCCGGATACCATGTGATCCTGGCAGTATGGGATATCGACAATACGGTAAACGCTTTCTACAACGCGATTGACGTAAACTTGAGCGGAACGAGCAATGGCGACACAACAGCTCCTACTGCTCCGTCCAATTTAAGCGCTTCCAATGTTACTGCGACTAGCGCTACTGTATCCTGGTCCGCTTCCACTGACAACGTCGGTGTAGCCGGCTACCGGATCTTCAACGGAGCGACTCAAATCGGTTCCACGACTGGCGCGCTAACGTATAATTTGACGGGACTATCCGCCAATACGGCTTACAATATTACCGTTAGAGCATTTGATGCGGCCGGTAATGTATCCAACGCGAGCTCCATCATTACCTTCACAACTTCGAACATCTCCGGACCGGATACGGTTGCGCCTACTGCTCCAGGCGGACTTCATGTCATGGGCAGCGCAACCCAAAACTCCGTACCTCTGATGTGGAGCGCATCGACAGACAATGTCGGCGTAACTGGCTACCAAATTTTCCGCGGCACAACTCTGGTTGCTACGGTTTCCGGCTCCACGCTTGAATACCTGGTAACTGGCCTGTCCGCGAACACAGCTTATACGTTCACCGTCAAAGCAGTAGATGCTGCAGGTAACGTATCCGCTGCAAGCAACGCAGTAAGCGTAACTACGCCTTCCGCACCATCAACATTCCCGGCTTGGAGCTCGACACAAGTCTATGTTGGCGGAGACAAAGTAACATATAACGGCGTGAACTATGAAGCAAAATGGTGGACGCTTAACAACATCCCTGGTACTCCTGCAGGCGATGTATGGAAAGTCATTCCTTAATCCTTGCCAGAGCGCAACATCTAGTTCGCTAAGCTCACAACAAGTTGGTGCCGATCCCTATCGGTATCAGCTTGTTTTTTTGTCCCCCTCTCCTTTGCCCTACAAGCGCTGGACTATAGTCCCAAAAAACCGTTTACAATTCAAAGTTGTTGCGGTATATTCTTTATAGAGAACACATGAATTCTCTATATTGTACTAGGGAGTGGATCCAGTTGAAAACCTTGAAACGGGTCATCGCATGCGCCACGCTCCTCACCTTGCTTGCATTCCCGGCATCCGCCTTCGCCTCCGGCAAGTCATCCGGCTATGATGACGATCGGAACAAAGGATTGCTAGCCTCTATCTCCTCCCTCTTCTCCTTCTTAGGGGGCTCCAACAGCAAAGACAAGAAGGAAGATACATACGACTATAACAAGCATTACAACGACAAGAAGGGCAGCAAGGGGGGCCTCTGGGACTGGCTGAACGACCGCAGCTGGTGGAATGACTTCAGTTGGTGGAAGCAGCATGAGAGCGACTCATGGAAGCTATGGGAGAAATATTATTGTTACTAAACGGCAAGGGCTGGCCCGCGACCATCGTCGCAAGCCAGCCCTTGTCCCTTTATGACCTAGTGTTATACGCCAGCTGCGGAGCCGGCAATTACTTTTTTGACATCGTACATTTTCACAGTGGTGCTAAGGATATAGCTAGGAGGCGCATCGTTACGCTTCTCGCGGTGTCCGGCAATATGGGCAGGACTCTTCTCCCAGTTTTTCCATGCTTCCTCGGATTCCCAACGGATCATGGCGATAACTTCTTCTGATTCTTTATTTTTGCGGCTGACCATCACGGTCCGGTCGACCAAACCTGGCATCTCATCAATCGCGCCGGTGGAGCCGAAGCGCTCTGCAACCTGCTCCGCATGACCTGGCTCTACAACAATTGTTCTCAATTGGATGAACATGGAATCACCTTCGTTATCGTTTTCTTTTCATCATATCGATAACGATTATCAATGTCAACATCTTATTCATTGTGCTTCATAGTGCTTCAGTCGATACCGATAGCCGCAGAACGAACATTTGAACACAATGCTGTCTTCCCCAATAACAAAGCTGAAACGGTCATCATCTTCAAGCTCGATATATTCCCGGCCATGCTCGTCCCGGTCACCCGTTGCGAATAAATTAGTCCGATTGCCGCATTCGCATTCCATATGTATCATGAATAAGCTCCTCTCTTGCGTCCCCGGATATTGGCCAGCAGCAGCGTAACCGCGATCACGGTCAACCCCGCGCTATAACCGGCGAGCACATCTGATAGGTAATGAACGTGAAAATAAATACGGCTTACTCCCATCAATACGATCAGCAGAGCGAGAATGACGGCAATGACCGATTTTGCCCCTCCGCTCCATCTGCTCTCTTGTAGGAGTATAATCAAAATCATACCGAACATCACCATGCCAAGCATGGCGTTGCCGCTTGGAAAGCTGGCCCCATCCGCCGTTAATTCCCATGCGGTATCGGGACGCACGCGACCGAACCCATTTTTCAGTAAAGTATTGATAAGATATCCGGCTAACACACTGCCGATCAGCATGCCGGCATACCGCCAAGCATAACGATATCCAAACCAGCCTGCTGCGATAAGTGTGATCGCGACAATGACAGCGGTTGAACCAAGCAAGGACATCCCTTTTAACAGAGTCGTAAGTCCCTCGCTCCTCCACTCCGTTAATCCATCATGTGCCCATTGGTCGAGGAGGTGACCTCCGTTATCCGGCACCGTTATGGCTGCAAAGACAAATCCGGTGATGCCGATGATCAGCATGATTAACCAACAGTTCCGTTCCTTGCGAATAAATACCGCCTCCATGGGTAAGTTTCATTGCTTAGTTTTCCCTGCTTCGTTATAATAATCGATGATATTAAGATGTGACAAGACTAGAGTCAAGGAAGGAAAGAGAAATGATGTACATAGCAGATAAATGGACAGATTACGAAGTTATTGATACAGGAGAAGGCGATAAGCTGGAGCGTTGGGGCAATTACGTCCTTCGCCGGCCGGACCCTCAGATTATTTGGCCGATTGCAGATGAATCAGGACCTTGGAATAAAACGGATGGCTACTATCACCGGAGTTCTTCTGGCGGCGGCAAGTGGCAGATGTCGGCAACGCTGCCGGAGAGATGGACCATTACCTATGGAGAACTCTCCTTTCATATAAAGCCAACCAGTTTCAAGCATACCGGCTTGTTCCCGGAGCAAGCGGTCAATTGGAGCTGGATGATGGACAAGATCCGCAATGCCGGCCGGCCGATTCGCGTCTTGAATCTGTTCGCCTACTCCGGCGGTGCTACGGTAGCTGCAGCCAAAGCCGGCGCTGACGTATGCCATGTCGATGCTGCCAAAGGCATGGTGCAGTGGGCGAAGGAGAATGCGCAGCTGTCGGGCCTTGAATCGGCGCCGATCCGTTACATTACGGACGATGTATTCAAGTTCGTCCAGCGTGAGCAGCGCCGCGGGCGCCAATACGATGCGATCATTATGGACCCGCCTTCCTACGGACGCGGACCGAACGGCGAGACATGGAAGCTGGAGGAGAATCTGTATCCCTTCCTTCAATCCTGCACAACGATCCTGTCGGACAACCCGTTATTCCTGCTCATCAATTCGTATACGACTGGCCTGTCACCTACCGTTCTTCATAACATGCTTCATATGACCATGAATGCCAAGTACGGAGGCACAATCAGCTGCGGCGAGATCGGATTGCCAATTACGAGATCCGGCCTTAATCTGCCATGCGGCATTCTGGGTCGCTGGGAGTCCAACTAATGCGGATCCCCGTATTATATGAAGACAATCATTTGCTTGCAGTCGTGAAGCCGCCGGGGGTGCCCTCGCAAGAGGATGAAACGGGCGATCCGGATATGCTTACGCTGCTGAAAGCGGATCTGAAGGAGCGGCATGGCAAGCCCGGCAATGTTTTTCTCGGTCTCGTTCACCGGCTGGACCGCCCGGTCGGTGGAGCCATGATCTTCGCTAAGACGTCCAAAGCGGCCTCCAGGCTGTCCGAAGCGGTACGCAGCCGTACCTTCGGCAAAACCTATATGTGCGTCGCACAAGGCGTCCCAGCGTCCCCTGCAGGCACCTTAAAGCATTATCTCTGGAAGGATCAGAAGCGCAATCAGGTTACCGTATTCGAAAAGCCTGAAGTGGATGCGAAGGAAGCGATACTGGAGTACAAGGTTGTAGCGGTTCATGAACGATTCAGCTTAATTGCCGTTAAGCTCCATACGGGCCGGTCGCATCAAATCCGCGCACAGTTGGCCCATATTGGCTGTCCGCTTGTCGGGGATTTGAAGTATGGCGCAGCCAAGCAGCCCGGTGTTACGAATATCGGGCTTTGGTCAACCTCCGTTGCGGTTCCCCATCCCATCTCCAAGGAGGAGGTTGTCTTTCATTCCTTGCCGGAGGCGGTTGCTCCCTGGAGCTGGTGGGAGCAAGACCAACTGGCGTACGCAGCCAAACTTTATATCTAACACATCAATGGGAAGTCCAGGCTAGAGCCGGCTTCCCATTGATTATGAGAGGACGAGTATAAGCCTTATGCGACGCAAGACCGTCTTAATTCCCGTCATTCTTCTATTAAGTGTTCTATCCATCATTATTCTGTATCTGCTAGCTCAAACGATAGGTGACAAAATCGCCACTGACAAGGTAGGCAATGAAGGGCTGGTATCCGCTGCCCCCTCGGAAGCCGCAGCCACTCCCCCGCCTCCTACGCCGGAACCGACGCCGACGCCTGAGCCGGTGTTCACGGAAGCAGTCTGGGTTGGCGTCGGAGACATTATGAGCCATTCACCGCAGCTGCCTGGCGCATATGACGCCAAGCTTGGCGTGTATGATTTCAATCCGTTTTTTGCGGAAGTGAAGGACATTCTAAGCAAAGGCGACTGGATTATGGCCAATTTGGAGACGCCGATTGCCGGTGCAGACTTCGGCTATTCCGGCTATCCAACCTTTAATGCGCCATACGAGCTTGCGGAGGCGTTGAAGAACGCCGGCTTCAATCTCCTCTCCACGGCAAACAACCATTCCCTGGACAAAGGCGAGCGAGGGCTGCTGCGGACGCTTGAGCATCTGAAGGAGCTTGATCTGCAAGCGATCGGCACCGCTTCTTCGCAGGAAGAAGGCGATGCGCTAATCATCGCGGAGCAGAATGGTATCCGTATGGGGCTTCTTGCATACACCTACGGCACCAACGGCATTCCAATCCCGCAAGGCAAGCCTTATCTCGTCAACCTCATCGACGAAGAGAAAATCAAAGCAGACATTGCCCGTTTGAAACAGAACGGAGCCGACCTTGTTACAGTCGCTCTTCACTTCGGCAATGAATATCAGACTACTCCATCGGAGAGTCAGAAGACGCTGGCAAGGTCGCTCGTAGCAGCCGGCGCCGACATTATTGCCGGTGCTCATCCTCACGTGATCCAGCCCTATGAGGTAATCGAAGGCCACGATGATAACGGCAACGAGAAACGTTCGCTCATCATCTATTCCATGGGCAACTTCATCTCCAATCAGCGGGGGGATTCCAAGGATTACGGCGTCATCTTCAAGGTCGGTGTCCGTAAAAATGTAACCGAAGATATCACCACACTGACCGAGATCGAAGCTATCCCAACTTGGGTACACCGTTACAAACCTGACCGTTCCTTCCGCTATCGCATTCTTCCCGTGGAAGAGACGCTTGCCGCGAGAAGCGACAGCTTGCTGAAAGCAGGGGAATATGATCAAATGCAAAAGGACTTCGATATGCTCCTGCAGCGATTGGAATCTATGAAATAACAAATAGGGCCGCTTCCATGATGGAAGCGGCCCTGCTTATGATGAATTGGCGACTTTGCCCAGCAGATAGACTAGCAATTGCTGATTATGAGTGGAGATGCGATCAAGCGAATGCTCGATCATGCCATTGCGTATGCCCCGCCCGCGCTCGGCTTCCGACAGCCCTTTCTCCGTCACCGATATCCATACAATGCGGCGATCGTTATCGTCTCTCGTGCGAGCGATGAGCCCGCCTCTCTCCATCCTGTCCAGCAGCGTCGTAATGGCGGCCGGCGTCGTGGACAAAAACTGAATAAGATCAGACGGTTTCATCGGCTGAGACTCCAGCAGAAGCTCCAGTACATTCAGCTGACCTTCTGTGAGCGGAGCAAGCGCCTGCTCCAGATTGATCTTCCACTCGCGCGACAGCTTCGTCCACACCCGAGTAAAATCTTCAGAAATCAAACTTCCCACCCGCTTTCTGTCCTATTAACCTCTTCTATGTCTATTATAGCAATTGCTCATGTCGAATAAAAGGTTAACCCAATTAATAGTTTGCGTCATTAATCGCTATAATAGCGAACCGTTTGACAGCAATTGACATATAATGTGGCGACAGCCCAGCTTCACGGGCGAAATTCCACTAACCCTGACGATAAGAAGGAGCGTGATCCCTATGGACACCAGAAAGGCTGAAGTCATGGAGCGCATACGCACTTACGGCATCATAAAAGACCCACATTGGCTTGACCGCCCGGATGAGCTTGTGCCAATGTGGGTCATGCTGGAAGCCTTCCTTGAATTAATTGAACGGCTCGACCCGCCTAATCGGCCTTTTGACTAAGCTCCGGCACGTTGCGAACAAATGTCGTCACAATACTGTCGTTCTTCTCTACCGACAGCAGTCCCTTGCCGACTGACTTGCGTTCATCGATAGGCGCTTTCTCCGAATTCAGCGTCAGCTTAGCGCCTCCTGATGTAAGCGCCACAATCTCAATCGGCTGTCTGCAATAGTAGGCAGCCGCCAGCTTGTCGCCATTGGACCGTACTCGCTTGCCTTCCTTGAATTCGAACGTCTGAACGCCTCGTCCGCCTCTGCCCTGAATCGGATAATCCAGCAGCAGAGATCGCTTCGCATATCCGATATCGGAGATGACAAGCACTTCTCCCTCATCATCCGACACCCAAAGCGCAGAGACCAGCTCATCATCATCCTTCAACTGCATGCCTCTTACGCCAGCCGCTACGCGGCCCATCGGATTCACTTCCATCTCCGCGAAGCGGATACTCATACCGTTGCGAGAGACAAGCAGCAGCTGCTTCTGGCTGTCGCTAACCGTAACGCTGATGACCTCGTCGCCATCTGCAACCTTGCAAGCCGCGACGGCAGTTGAGCGCGTCGTCGCATACTCCTTCAGCTCCGTTCGCTTCACTTGACCGCGCTTCGTCACGAATACAAGCGACAAGCCCGATTCCGCTATATCCTTGATCGGTATGACGCTGATGATCGCATCATCCTTCGGCAGAGGAATAATATTCACGACTGCCGTGCCGGTATCCTTCCACTTGAAATCCGGTATTTGATGCACAGGCAGCAAGTAGTATTGTCCCTTACGGGTGAACAGCAGCAAATTATCAATCGTATTCACTTGCAGCAAATCCCGAATGACATCCCCGTCCTTCACGCCTGCACTGTCCAGCTCGCCGCCCGAGCGGGTAAAGGACATCATGCTGGTCCGCTTCATATAGCCGTCTTGGCTAAGCGTCACAAGCACATCCTCAGGCGTAACCAGAACCTCCAGATTCACCTTCAGCTCTTCCACTTCGCCCTGAATATCCGATCTGCGGTCGACCCCGTATTTGTCCCGGATCTCGACCAGCTCATCACGGATTACGCCAATCAGCTTCTTCTCGCTTTCCAGAATGGAACGCAGGTAAGCAATTTTCTTCTGCGCTTCCTTCAATTCCTTCTCCAGCGACGTAATCTCCAGATTCGTCAGTCTGTAGAGCTGGAGCGTTAGAATTGCATCGGCCTGGCGTTCAGTAAAGCCAAACTTCGCAATCAGGTTGTCCTGGGCGTCAGCACGGTTTTTGGACGCTTTAATCGTGTTGATAACCTCATCCAAGATATTAAGCGCTTTGACAAGCCCTTCCACCACATGCGCACGGTCTTCCGCCTTTTCCAGCTCGTACTTCGTGCGGTGGGTAACAACTTCCTTCTGATGGTCAATGTATGCTGACAGCATCGGGAGAAGTCCCAGCTGCTGCGGAGCCTTATTCACGATGGCAACCATATTGAAGTTGTATGTAACCTGCAGATCGGTTTTCTTAAGCAAATAAGCCAATATTCCGTTCGCATCAGCTTCTTTTTTCAGCTCTACGACGATACGGAGACCATTACGGCCGCTCTCGTCCCGCACTTCCGCAATGCCTTCGATCTTCTTCTCCAGACGAATCGTCTCCATCGCTGTCACGAGACGCGACTTCACGACCTGATACGGAATCTCCGTAATGACGATCTGCTGCTTGCCGCCGCGCATATCCTCGATTGCTGTCTTGGAGCGAAGGTAGATGCGGCCTTTGCCCGTAGAGTACGCATCGCGGATGCCTTCCTCGCCCATGATCAGACCGCCCGTCGGGAAGTCAGGTCCTTTGACGATTGTCATCAAATCCTCAAGCGTGGAATTCGGCTTCATCATATACGTAATGCAGGCATCAATCACCTCACGCAGGTTATGCGGAGGGATCTCTGTCGCAAATCCAGAGGAAATACCGCTTACCCCGTTAACCAGCAGGTTGGGGTATCGGGATGGCAATACAACGGGTTCTTTGGTCGTATTGTCGAAATTGTCCTTGAATTGGACGGTCCGCTTATCAATATCGCGCAGCAGCTCCATCGCAATCTTGGACAGCCGCGCCTCTGTATAGCGCATCGCCGCAGCTGGATCATCATCTTGCGAGCCCCAGTTGCCGTGACCGTCGACCAGAGGATGCCCCATCTTCCATGGCTGGGCCATTCTCACCATACCTTCATAAATCGAAGAATCCCCGTGCGGATGGTAGTTGCCCATCACATCGCCAACGGTTTTGGCCGATTTCCGGTACGGCTTGTCCGGCGTATTGCCTGAATCGTACATCGCGTACAGAATGCGGCGCTGTACGGGCTTGAGCCCGTCTCGTACGTCGGGGATCGCGCGATCCTGTATGATGTATTTCGAATAACGTCCGAAGCGGTCGCCTACGACCTCCTCAAGGAACGCCGGCAGGAATTGTTCCAGGATACTCATGCTTGCTCCCCCCTATTCTTCATATTCGGTAAAGTCTACGTTTTCAATGATCCAGCGCTTACGAGGATCGACCTTGTCTCCCATAAGCGTCGATACGCGGCGTTCCGCCTTGGCCGCATCCTCAATCTGTACTTGCAGCAGTGTTCTGGATTCCGGATTCATCGTCGTCTCCCATAGCTGATCCGGGTTCATCTCGCCAAGTCCCTTATACCGCTGAAGCTCGTAGCCTTTGCCGTATTCCTTCAAATAATTTTGCAACTGCTCGTCCGTCCAAGCATAACGAATCGTCTCCAGCTTGCCTGATTTTCTTGTGATCTTATAAAGGGGAGGCTGAGCAATATAGATTCTGCCGGTATCAATCAGCGGCTTCATATAACGATAGAAGAACGTCAGCAGCAATACTTGAATATGCGCACCGTCCGTATCCGCATCCGTCATAATTATAATTTTATTATAGTTGCTCTCCTCCGCCTCGAATTCCGGACCAACACCGGCTCCAATTGCAGAGATAATCGCCTTGTATTCGTCGTTTTTCAGAATATCGGCCAGTTTCGCCTTCTCCGGGTTCATCGGCTTGCCCTTAAGCGGCAATATCGCCTGATGCTTGGAGTCGCGGCCTTGCTTCGCAGAGCCTCCAGCGGAATCGCCTTCCACGATGAACAGCTCGTTGCGCGTATAGTCCTTCGACTGCGCAGGCGTCAGCTTGCCGCCCAGATTGGAGCTTTCGCTCTTCTTCTTGCCGCTGCGGATTTCCTCGCGCGCCTTCCGGGCCGCTTCACGCGCCTTGGATGCCTGTACCGCTTTCTTCAGCAGCGACTGGGCAATCTGCGGATTCTCCTCTAGGAAAACCTGCATCTTGTCGGTTACGACCGCGTCGACTGCGCTTCTCGCAGAAGCGCTTCCGAGCTGATCCTTCGTCTGTCCGACAAATTCCACCTCAGACATCTTAATATTGATGACCGCCATCATGCCTTCGCGAAGATCGTTGCCCTCCAGATTCTTGTCCTTCTCCTTGAGCAGCGCAGCTTTGCGGGCATAATCGTTCATGACGCGCGTATAAGCGGTCTTGAAGCCCGTCTCATGCGTGCCGCCGCCTCTGGTCGGAATGGAGTTAACGAACGAAGCGATCGTCTCCGTATAGCCGTCATTGTATTGCAAAGCGACCTCAACCTCGATATCATCGCGGTCGCCGGCAAAGTGGATGACCTCATGCAGCACCGTCTTGTTTTCATTCAAATATTGAACGAACTGGCTTGCGCCGCCCTCATAATGGAAAACATCGGTTTTGCCGCTGCGATCGTCCTTGATCGTCACTTTCAGCCCCGAGTTCAGGAACGCAATCTCCTGCAGCCTCTCAGCGAGCGTGTCATAGTTAAAGGATGTTCCGGTCTGGAAGACACGTGCGTCCGGCTTGAACGTCACCTTCGTTCCTGTCCGGTTCGTATTGCCGATAATCTCAAGTCCCGTTACCGGCTCGCCGACATGCTCTTTGCCTTTGTCGTCGATCCAGTATTCGAAGCGCATTTTATGTATTTTTCCATCGCGGTAAATTTCAACTTCCAGCCACTCCGACAGCGCATTTGTTACCGAAGCGCCAACGCCGTGAAGACCGCCGGATTTCTTATATCCGCCGCCGCCGAACTTGCCGCCCGCATGCAGAATCGTGAAAACAACTTGCGGCGTTGGAATACCGGTCTTATGCATGCCGGTCGGAATTCCGCGCCCGTTGTCGTGGACAGTGATGGAGCCGTTCTTGTGCAGCGTCACGTCCATCGCGGAGCAGAACTTTGCCAGATGCTCGTCCACCGCGTTATCGACGATTTCCCATACCAGATGATGCAAGCCCGACGTGCTGGTGCTGCCGATGTACATGCCCGGCCGCTTGCGTACAGCAGTCAAGCCTTCTAATACCTGTATATCATCGGCCTCATAGTTTCGGTCTGCGGCCGCTGTGCCTGCGAGAAAATCCATTTGCTCAGCCATGAGCTTCCCCCAATCCGTATCTGCTTTTAAGTCTCGTTCTCATATCTTCAAGCTATTTTAATTCAAGATGTCCCCTTTCGTAAAGACGCGAAACGAAACGATCAATCCCGCAGCTCCCCATAGAGCCAGTACGGCCAAAGAAAAAGGAAGCGTCATGCCCTCAATGGGCGGCGGAGTTCCTTCCAGATAGCTGGTCAGCTTCAGATTGACCGAAAATAAATATTTCGCACTCCTCCATGAAGAGGACATAGAGGACAAAATCGTACCGGCAATGATCGCCGACATCATCGTTACCAAGCTGGCCGCCGTACTGCGAATCAGTACGCTTACCATAAGGCCAAGCGCGGCGACGGTCATAGCGGAGAACCAGCTTAGCCCAGCCTCCATAAGTAAAAACCGCCATTGCGGTACCGCATGGACCGCCGAGCTGTCGATGGCCGATCCCTCGATCCGAAATCCGGTCAATACCGGTGCCGTCCAGCCTCCGTAACCAAAAACAAAGCCGGATATAAGGTAACACAATATAACCGTTACCGCAATGGTTAATGAAACATAAAACGTCAGAGCGCAAAGTTTACTGAATAAGATCTTCCACCGTTTCACCGGTCTCGTCAGCAGCATCTTAATGGTACCGCTTGTCCTCTCGCCCGAGACGATGTCCGAGCCGATCGCCAGCACCAGCATCGGAATGAATAGCGTGATCGAATTGCCCAGACACTCCCGCGTGAATTGTACGCCGCTCGGCTCGCTGGGATTAATGTCATGATCCAGATAATAGTGAAGCTGCTGGACGGCGATCCGTCGGCCGCGCTTCCAATCCTCCGGAATTCGGTCGCTAGCGAGCGTGTTCTCCATATCCGCAATTTGCTGTAGAATTTGGTTGCGCCAATCCGCAAAGTGCTCAGCTTGATTACTTACGACTTTATGCTCGGCATAAGTAAATACCGGTATAAGAATCAACAGAATAAGGACGATAACGATAAAACGCTTCTTCAGCCACAGCTTAAGCGCCTCATTCTGAACTAGCCCCGCCAGCTTAAGCAAGAGAATCGCTCCCTGTCAGCGCCAAGAAGAGCTCTTCCAGCGTCGGCTCCGCCTGATAGACCGCTGTTATGCCAATTCCCTTGGCCGACAGCCTCTCGACTGTGTCCGCAATGATTGTCTCCGGCATCGCCGCAACGACGATATCCGCCGGCTGGCTATCGGCTATGGTCCCGCTCCGAATCTGAATGCGAGGGTCCCTGCCTAGCTCAGCCGCGCCCTCATCCCTATTGACGAACTGCCAATAGACATATCCGGAAGCGCCTTGAATCAACTCCTCGATTTTGCCTGTGGCGATTATTCTCCCGCGGTCCATAATAAGCACTCTTTCGCACAGCATTTGAATCTCGCTTAACATATGACTGGAGATAAGCAGGCTAATGCCTTGCTCCGCAAGCCTGTGCACGAATGCCCGCAGCTCCTTTATCCCTTTCGGGTCCAGTCCGTTGGTCGGCTCATCGAGTATAAGCAGCTTAGGCCGCCCAAGCAGCGCTTGAGCAATGCCAAGCCGCTGACGCATGCCGAGGGAATATGTCTTTACTTTATCATGAATGCGATCCTGCAGCTTGACGATTGCCGTTACCTCCTGAATACGATCCGCACCCACTCCCTCTGCCATACGCGCAAAATGCTCCAGGTTCTGCCAGCCTGTCATATAGCTGTACACCTCCGGATTCTCAACGATACAGCCAACATGCCGAAGCGCCTGCTCCGGGCGGCGCTGGACGTTATGCCCGCAAATTTCAACGGTGCCGCCTGTCGGCTTGATCAGATCGACGAGCATGCGGATTGTCGTCGTTTTCCCCGCTCCATTGGGACCGAGAAAGCCGAATTTCTCTCCTTTTTGGATGTCAAAGCTCATCTGCTCGACGATCACACGGCCGTGAATCGATTTATGCAGATTCTTCACTCGAAGAACGGGCACATCATTTCCTTCCATTCAAGCCTTCCTCCTTTCGTCAATCCAGCGACTCCAGCATACGGCCGGCAATCCGCTCATAGCCCTTGCGATTCGGGTGAAAATGATCCGACGACAAGTAGTCCCCGATACGACCTTCGAATAAATCAAAGGTTGGCACCATCATCATATTGGGGTAAGGATGAATAGCCGCATAAGTCCCCGTATTCCATTCTTGCATACTTATGCTCGCCCCCCTGAGGTTGTCCAAATCATAGAAGGGATTATAGAGTCCCATATAAACGACTTTTGCTGCGGGATTCAAGCGATGCAGCGTATCTGCGATGCGGCGGAAGCGCTCCAAAGCCTCCTCAATTCCCTGTGCCAGCCCGTCAACGCCCAGCGTCTTCCATTCCTTCTGAGCCATCCTTGCACGGGCAGACAGGAACAGATCATTGCCCCCAATCGTGAAGAGAATCAGATTGGCTTGCTTCACCGCATACTGATAGCCGGAATCCTCGGATAAGCGCTCCACAAGCTCAGATGCCTGCATCCCATTCACTGCCAGGTTGTTCAAGACTTGCACCGGCTTATCGTATTTCTTCTTCAATCCGTCAGTCACATGCTGCACGTATCCCTTGCCCGTCTCATCCCCGGTGCCTTTCGTCAATGAATCGCCTAGTGCAACGATTCGAATCTCCTTTAGGTCTGCGAGAGATGCCTCATGCCCCGGAGGAGGCTGGGATGTACCATCAGGAGCCGGCCTCTGGGCCAAGACCGCGGGGGCAATCAGCATATCGCTGATTACAATGCCCAGCCCCGTCACTAGCACTCCCGTCGACAGGAGGGAGCAAGCTGCAATCCAGCCCCACAGTATTCGGGTTCTCTTCATATTCGCCCCTCCAAGTCGGCTTGTTCGTCATAACCGGCATCTTGCATCTGTCGTGTCAGATGTTACCATGGTTTGCATTTCCGCCGCGCCTTATGCCATGTGCACGAAAAAAAAAGATGCGCTAAGCGCATCCTGCAGGGACTTGTTCCGTTCGTTGAATCCGATAAATGATAGCAGCTCCGAACCTGTTAACGCGTAATGGCAACCCGTATTATGCTGGATGCCGCATCATAGATCTGACCGTATTGCTCAAGCGGGAGCGGATTGGTCCCTTTGCCCAGCTCAATCGTAAAACCCGGCCTGCGCCAGTCCTGAATGAACCAATCCTTATAGCCTGCCGTGCTGTCCACATTGCGGATGGACTCGTAACCGCTCGCTTCGGCGAAAGCCGCAGCCAATGCCACCGACTCCGGCGGCTCCAAGCCTTCAAAGCCCCAGAAGAACACCTCCCCTTGCGTATGGAAGGCCAATACCCGCTGGAACGAATCCCTCCGGGTCAGCTCAGCCAGCGCCTGCACCTCAGGCTCGGTAAGCGGTGCTGCACCAGAGTAGTCTCGCGGAGCAGGCGACTGCGGTCCGATAGCCGCGTCGCGCTCCCACAAGGCCGGAAACTGCTTGTTCAGATCGACGCCTCTGATATTGGCTTTCCAGCCGCTAAAGTCCGAGCTGCCTTCATTAATAGCAAGCACCTCGCTGCGTACGGGCTCCGCTTCCGGCAGTCCGCCCACCACCAGATCGACGCCGTCGGGATTCAGCATGGGAACAACCGACAGCGTCACAGCCAAATAAGGCGCGTACATGGCTGTCCCTTGCCAATCCGTGCTATTCGTAACACTCATGGCGTATTCGTTCAGAAACTGGACGAGCACCGGAGTCGTAATCCATTCATTCGCGTGAATGGAGCCGTTCGCATGAATGATTCGGTCGCCGCTGCCAATTCGAATTTCCGTTAGGGGCTTGCCCATTACGCTATTGCCGATCGAGGAGCGTCTCAGGAACGGATAAACGTCAAGCAGTCTGCCCAAATCCTCTTCAAGAGCTGCGACGTTATAATTGCGCTGCGGATTGGTGACCAGCTCCATGACGCGTCTTGGTATGCGTATTGTA
This sequence comes from Paenibacillus sp. J31R120, assembly GCF_056269225.1. NCBI lineage: Bacteria > Bacillati > Bacillota > Bacilli > Caryophanales > Paenibacillaceae > Paenibacillus > Paenibacillus sp. J31R120. The sequence goes on from NZ_JBWDNN010000003.1 coordinate 329,715, forward strand.
TCTCCCACCTGCAGGTTATTGCTTTGCAGTCCCGGGTTGGTCTGCAGCAGCAGCTCCGCCGAAATGCCGTTGCGCGTTGCGATACGCCATAGCGAATCCCCGCTTGCGATCCGGTATTCTACCCACTGGAATCCCGGTATTTGCACAGCCTGGCCGATGTACAGCGCTTCCGGCTCAATTCCAGGATTGGAATCCACGATTAGACGGAAGGGAACACCGAAGAGGATGCTGTACTTCCAGAGCGAATCCCCGCTTCTTACCGTAACTTGCATGACGTCAATGCCTCCTTCACCCTCCAAAATTCTCATTAGATTAAAGTATGGGCCTCTGCCGGAATTGGTGCCTAGATACAAAGAAAGCCCCCGCACAGTGGCGGAAGGCTCCTGATCTTATTTATATTTGCTCCAATTGCTGTCGCTGTTCTCCAGCAGGTAAGAGAAGTCATTCTCCAGACGCTTCTTCTCTTGCTTCTTCGCTTCTTCCTCCTGCAAGCGCTGCTTCTCCTTGCGATCGGCCTCCGCTGTCTTCAGCTCGTCTGCCTGCGCCTTCAGCTTTTGCAGGGTATCCGCACCCAACAATTCCTTTAGCGTAGCGCCTCCCGCTTCCGTACGCTCCTGCTCATTGCTGCGCTTCGGCTGCGGCTGCCTCTGCTTGCCTTTCTTTGCCATCCTGATTCACCTACTCGTTATCGTATTCAATATGAAGTGATTCCGCCGCTCTGCGCGCAAGCGCGCGTGCCGACTCTGTATCAGAGGCCGTGCTGAGAGCCACAGCCATACGCCGGCCTACTTTCGTTTCCGGCTTGCCGAACAAGCGGACTTGCGTATTCGGTACAGCAAGCGCATCCTCTAGCCCGCCAATGCGGAAGGATTGCGATTCGCGGTCCGCCTTGAGCGTATGCGAAGCGCCCGGCGACAGAAGCCGGATCGTCGGAATCGGATAGCCCAGAATCGCACGAATATGCAGCGCGAATTCCGACAGATCCTGCGTCGCCATCGTGACCATGCCTGTATCATGCGGACGAGGCGATACTTCGCTGAAGAGAACCCCGTCCTTCGTCAGGAAGAGCTCAACGCCATAAAGGCCGTAGCCGCCCAGCTCCTCCGTAATGCGATAGGCGATCTCTTCCGCTTGGCGGATCTGCACGTCTGTCATGTCATGCGGCTGCCACGACTCGATATAGTCCCCATCCTTCTGCACATGCCCGATCGGCGCGCAGTAGCTGGTGCCGTTCACTGAACGGATCGTGAGCAGCGTTATTTCCGATTCGAAGGTCACAAATCCTTCTACAATAATACGGCTCTTCTTGGCGCGGCCGCCTTCCATGGCATAATTCCAGCAGCCCTCCAGCTCAGCCTCCGAACGGCATACGCTTTGGCCTTTGCCCGATGAGCTCATAATCGGCTTGATGACGCATGGATAACCCAGCACATCTGCAGCGGCCCTCAGTTCATCCAGCGTATCGGCGAAACGGTACGGCGCTGTCGGCAGGCTCAGCGTCTCGGCTGCCAGCCTGCGGATTCCCTCGCGGTCCATCGTCAATCGCGCAGCCCGGGCAGTCGGGATGACGCGGTGTCCTTCGCTCTCCAGCGCAAGCAGCGTCTCGGTCGCAATCGCTTCAATCTCCGGCACAATAAAGTCTGGCTTCTCCTGCTCAATAATGCGGCGAATACCTTCTCCGTCCAGCATATCGACCACATAGCTGCGATGTGCAACCTGCATCGCCGGCGCATTCGCATAACGGTCTACCGCGATTGTCTCTACGCCCAGGCGCTGCGCTTCAAGAACGACTTCCTTGCCTAATTCTCCCGATCCTAGTAACAGCACTTTTCGAGCGTTCGATGTTAAGGGTGAGCCATACATATGAGAAAGAACCTCCTGGAACATCTTCGTCTGGTTTCACTCGAATAACGAGATCCCTTTCAGACAAAAACGGTTTTCTTCCATTGTGGAGGTTCTTTCGTGAAAAATCAATATAAAGGAGCAGATAATTGCTGAAACGTTCGGTTTTTGAGGCTATAAATAGCGATATTGCGCTTCAATCAAGCCATGATATACGCCTTTTGTTGCCATCAGCGCTTCATGATTGCCTTGTTCTACAATTAAGCCATGATCCAGTACGATAATATCGTCCGCATGGCGAATCGTGGACAAGCGGTGAGCGATCATGAAAGACGTGCGTCCTGCAAGCAGCGTCTTCAGCGCTTCCTGGATTTTCAGCTCGGTCTCCGTATCGATGCTTGCGGTCGCTTCGTCAAGAATGAGAATTTGCGGGTCCGCCAGCAAAGCCCGCGCGAACGACAGCAGCTGCCGCTGTCCCATGGACAATACGTTGCCCCGCTCCTCTACTTCTGTCTCATACCCGTCAGGCAGTGACATAATGAAGTCGTGGGCATGCACGGCTTTCGCCGCATCCTCGGTCTCCGCATCGGTCGCATTCAAACGGCCGTACCGGATATTGTCGCGAATCGTACCCGCAAAGATAAAGGTATCCTGCAGCACGATGCCGACCTGCGAGCGAAGACTCTCAATCGAGACGTCGCGAATGTCGGTGCCGTCGATAAGCACCCGGCCTTGCACGGGATCATAGAAGCGGCACAGCAGGTTGATAATCGTACTTTTGCCGGAGCCGGTATGACCGACAAGGGCGATCGATTGGCCTGCCTTCACGTCGATGCTGATGCCTTTCAGCGCCGGTCTGTCCTTCTCGTATTCGAAAATGATTTGATCGAACTTGACATCGCCTTTGATCGCAGGAAGCGGCTTGGCGTCCTTAGTCTCGGCTACCGTCGTCTCTTCATCAATAAATTCGAAGATCCGCTCGGAGGACGCCATAGCGATCAGCAGCTGGGAATACATTTGGCCCAATCGGTTAATTGGCTCCCAGAAGTTGCCGATGTAGTTGGCGAAGGCGAACAACAGACCAATCGTGATCGCCTGAATCTGGATCAAATGCGTGCCATACCAGAACAGGATACAAGTACCGATGGCAGCCGTCACTTCAATGACGGGGCCGAAGGCCTGGTTCAGCGCGGACGCTTTGTTCCAGGACTTAATATTGTCCGTGTTCATATGGTTGAAGAAGGCCATATTGTCCTTCTCTTGCACATACGCTTGCGTAACCTTCATTCCTTGAATGCTTTCGTTCAAATGGGCGTTGATCCGCGATTGCTTCATCCGCACATCCTGCCAGGCGAAGCGGATGCGCTTGCGCAAGGAGGTCGATACGATGAACATAATCGGAACGGTGATCATAACAGCCAGACCCAGCTTGACGTTCAGCGCCAGCAATATAATGACGATGCCCACAAGCTGAATGCAGTCCATCAGAAGATTCACGACACCATTTGTGAACAAGTCTTGCAAGGCATTGACATCATTCGTAACCCGAACGAGTACGGAGCCTGCCGGACGCTTGTCATAGAAGCGGAACGACAGCTTCTGGATATGCTGGAACAGATGGTTGCGCAGGTCATAAATGACCTTTTGCCCAATGATGCTTGTATACTTGATCCGGTATCGGTTAGACGCCCATTGCACAATGTAGAGCGCCAGCATAAGCCCGCCGATTACCGCCAGCATGCCGGTGCTTTTAGAGCCCTTATCGGCATCCAGAATGCTGTCGATGACATAGAGCATCAGGAACGGAATCGCAAGTCTGGTCAGCGTGCCGATGATCATCATGACAAGGACGGGCATCAGCTCTCGCTTGTATGGCATCATGTACGTATAGAGACGGCGCAGCTGCGCCCAGTTAAACGGCTTTTCAATCGCCTCGTCGTCCTGATAGACGAAGCGTTCATTGCGGCTTCGCCCTTTGGCGGATGCTTTTGCACTCATTTTGCGTTGCTCCTTCTCCGGTCTTGAATATCAATCACGGCATATTCATCCTCATCGTCATTGACATAGTCCGCGTATTGGATTTTATAGGTCTCGCGGTAAGGCCCCTTCTGTGCAATTAGCTCAGCATGCTTGCCTCGCTGCACGATATGCCCCTTATCAAGCACAATAATCTCGTCTGCGTGACGCAGGGATGAGATGCGATGAGCGATAATGAACGTGGTTCTTCCAGCCATCAGCTCCTTGAAGCCCGCTTGAATCTCATGCTCCGTCTCCATGTCGACCGCGCTTGTCGCATCATCCAGAATCAGGATGCGCGGGTTTTTGATCAGCGCGCGCGCAATGGCGATACGCTGCTTCTGTCCGCCGGACAGGCCCATGCCCCGCTCCCCGACGACTGTATCGTAGCCAAGCGGCAGCTCCATAATGAAATCATGCGCTTTGGACAGCTTGGCGGCATGCTCGATTTGCTCTTGGGTGACATCCCGGATACCGTAGGCAATATTGTCGCGGATCGATGCCGAGAACAGGAATGTCTCCTGGAACACTGGCGCGATCTGCCGTCTAAGCGACTCGATATCCACATTTTTGATATCCATCCCATCCAGCATGATACGGCCATTCTTCACGTTGTATGCCCGCATCAGAAGCTGAATGATCGTCGATTTGCCCGATCCCGTGCCGCCCAACAGGCCAATCACCGATCCTGCCGGAGCGTCAATGTCGATAGCCGTCAGAGCGGCCGATTTATCGGGATAATTGAACGTCACATTTTCAAAGCGGACATGCCCTTTCACGTTGCGTGCGTCCAGCTCCACAGCGTCCTTTACGTTTTTCACATGTACATGCTCGTTCAGGAGGCCAAGCACGCGTTCGCCCGACGCTTTGAACTGCGTGTAGTTGTTAATATGAAAGCCGAGTCCCCACATAGGGCCGATAATATACCAGATCAAGCTGAAGAAGGCTACGAATTCGCCTAGCAGCAGCGAACCGTTAATGACCATAATCCCGCCGGTAATGAGCAGAATGACTGCGCTCATATTGGCCACCAGCTCCATAACCGGGAAAAATTTCGCCCAGATTTGCGCCGCTCCTACCTGGTTCGTCTGATACGCTTCGCTGCGTACGGAGAACTTCGATACTTCATGCGATTCTCGGGCGAAGGACTTGACCGTGCGAACGCCTGTAATGTTCTCTTGAACGGCCGTCGTCAGATTGCTCATCGCTTGCCGCATTTCACGGAATGCCGGATGAATCAGCTTCTCGAAGCGAAGAGCCAGAATCGCGAGGATCGGAATCGGCAACAGCGTAATAAGCATCAGCTGCCAGTTCAGATACAGCATCATAGCGCCTCCGAAAGCAATCATGAGCACCATGTTCAAGATTTGGGCGAAGCCAAATCCGATAAAGTTGCGGATAGCCTCTAGGTCTGCTGTAAGCCGCGACATGAGATCGCCCGTCTTGGCCTTGTCGTAATATTGATAGGATAAGGTCTGAAGCTTGTCATACAAGGCGTTGCGCAAGCGGAAGGCGACTCTGTTGCCCAGTCTCCCGCCAAAAAAGCCATGCAGGAACTGATTGAGCGCTTTCAAAGAAATGACTCCCACGACAATGAGCGCGAGCTGCGGTACAAGCTCGAACTTCCGCGGTGTAATGACATCATCGATCAGATAACGCAACAGATTCGGGTAGACAAGCCCCAGCGCCGTGGCGATCATCAAAAACAAGATCGATGCAATTAAGAACTTTCTCTCCGGCATATAAAAAGCCTTTAATTGCCTCAGTACGTCCAACGAAACCCAACTCCCCATCTCTGTTATGTAAGCATGAATGAATCTTATCAGCATCGCTTTAGAGGAGCAAATTCGATAATTTTGCGAATTTTTATGTAGAAGCGCTTAAACTCCCGCTAGCGGAATTGGAAACGGTTAAACCTCCCAAATCGTCCCGAATCGATACCATAATGTGCGTATTACTCCGTTTTTGCATATTTTCACACAAGACAACCTAAACTTTTTTCCAGTTCAGCCAAGCGTGCTCGAAAAAAAGAATGCTTTCCCGGAAAAGAAATTCCGTGAAAGCATTCCATAAATCGGATGAGACAACAGCAGTCCCTCTGTTAGCCTTGGATTACTGCAAGCTTCGCCTGAAGCTTCTTCAACTCTTCCAGCTGCCCGCTGTCGCTTAGCGTTGCGCGCTTGCCATCGGCAAAGGCAGTCACATCCTGCTTCAAGAAGCCGCTAGCCTGGCCGGCAGCGCTTTGCCAGACGCGCTCATAATGAACGGTCCAATCGGCAATGACAACTTCCATCCAGCGCTGAAGCTCTGGTGCGATGCGTGTCTCCAGCTCCTTGCGCAGCTGCGTTTTGCCTTCTCCCTCAAAGAACTGGCGAGGCGACTTGAAGCGGCTCCACAGCCATTTTGCGTCCATGCCCTCCGCTTCCCAATCCTTCGCTTGCTCGGGAGCTTGCACGCTCTCAGCCGGATAAGGTGCTGGCAAATAGTCTGCAAGCAGCTCCGTCAATTCTTCACTGCAACGATCGTATTGCTTCTTGAGGTTGGTATGCAGCGCCCGCTCCATACGAAGCGTGGTCGCCAGAAGCTCCTGCGACAACTCACGCTGCATCAGTCTTTGCAGCTCCAGCCATGATGTCCATACCATCCGGCGCAAATCGCGGCCATCGTCCTGCAGAGAGGCCGGATTGAAGGCCAGATGATAGAAATCGCCGAATCGGTATTGCAGTCTCTGAATGACGTAATAGAGAAGTTCGTTGATTTCCTGCTTCAGTCCATGCGGAATAATACTGGCGGCCATCGTATCCACAAGTGCCGCCGACTGCCCTGCCGCATCAGATAATTGACGCAGCTGCGCTTCACGCTGCGAAGCGTCGCCTTCGGCTCCGCGCACCCAGCCGCTCACTGTCCCTATCGTACGGGCCAGCTCCTGATAAGCGGATTCTACGGCGAGCCGTCCCAAATCATTAGTAATAAAGGATAGGAAAGCCGATTCCAATTGCGGCATACGAGACCGCTCCAGCAGCTGATGATCGGCGTCCATCTTGCCGTCAAGCGCTTCGATACTGGATACCGGGAACAATCTTGGCGAACGGATCGCATGCTGCAGCAGGTTGGACTCTACATGCGCAAGTACACCCTGCAGTTCCTCTTCGTCTGCAGCCAAATCCGCCGCATTGACGACAAAAAACATTTTATCCAGCTCGAACTGGTCCTTCACTCGGCCCAGCTGGTCGAGGAATTGGCGGTCCGCTTGCGAGAATGCATGATTGTAATAGGTTACGAACAGAACCGCATCCGCGTTTTTAATATAATTGAACGCTACGCCTGTATGGCGCGCATTGACAGAATCTGCTCCAGGCGTATCCACCAGTACAATGCCTTCGGCTGTTAACGCGCATTCATAGTGAAAATCAATCTCGTTAACGAAGCAAGAACGGGATTCTTCCGCCACGTACTTGGCATAATCCGCCCGATCCGTCTTCAGCTCCTTGCCAAGCAGCGGCTCATGCCGCTCCCAGCCTTGACGCGCTGCGCGCAGGAAGCTGTAATGAGGCCGTCCGCCTGCGCCGATGGATTGCGGCGTTAGCTTGTCGATCGCCTTCAGGATTGAGGCCGCATCCGGCATATGGGCTTCGGATGCTTGCTCGCCGAGCAGCGCAAGAGAGTAGCGCAAGTCGGCTAGTACAACCTCCCTGCTCTTCATCACGACACGCGCTTCGCCATGCCCGTATTCCGGTGTAGGGGGCATAAGACGATTAATCGCCGCTGTCGTCGGATTCGGAGACACCGGCAATACAGCGTCGCCGATCAGTGCATTTGCGAGCGATGACTTGCCAGCGCTGAATGCGCCGAACAACGCAACCGTAAACCGGCTGCTCTGGAGGCGCTCAGCCTTCTCACGCATCGCAAGAGCAGCCGAGCGAAGCGCCGCTTGCGAAGAAATCAGCTCAGCCGCCTGAATGAGCTTGCCCGCAGCTTCGCCCTGTTTGGAGCGAACAGCTTCATTATTCAATCCCGAAGCAGCCTGAGTGCTGCGATGCACCCCTGCCTCCAATGTAGCTGCCACTTGGTTATCAGGACGGTCAGGATGCGAGACAACAGGCGTTGCCTGCACTTGCTCTTCCTTTACAGCAGCGGAGCCGTCAAGCTGGGCAGATGCATCGCTGCGTTCCGTTGCTGAGGATGACACAGTCTCAGCAGGCTTAGGCAGCACAGGCGCCGCAATCGGCGCCGGCAGCATCCGCCGCATCTCGGCTGCATCCTGCTCCAGCTTCGCTGCTATGCTCTCCAGCTCGTGAATCGCATTAGCCTGGCTTTGAACCTCGGCCAGCCGCTGCCCTGCCTCTGCACGCTCAGCTTCGCTTGCCGCAGATGCGCTGACCGCAATTTCGTCAATGACGTCAAGCGCACGCTGACGATAGACGCTCTTAATGTCTGCAGCTAGCTCCTTGCTGAACGTCATCGTATATTCGTTGCCCATGACGGCTCCGGCCTTCACTCTGCCGATCAGCCAATTACCGTCCGGTGCCCAAGAAAGCTCCGAAGCCAGACTTCCCTCCAGCTTCTCCAGGCCATAGCTCGCCGCCTCTGCCGCTTTGCGCAGCAGCTGCTTGACATGCCACTCGATCGATGCGCTTACCAGACTGGACAGCTCCGCCTGGAAGGCTTCCAGCCTTCTCTCCTGCTCAGCGGCCGTCTTTGCGCCCGCGAATAAAAGCCCGGTCTTAAAGCCCGGCTTGCGGCTCTCCAGAAAGGCATGGGCCAAGTCACGCAGAGGCGCCGGCGTAATATTCGCGTTATCCAGCAGCGATTGAAGCTCCTGACGCAGCTTCGTTCGATACACTTCTTGCTGGGCGGCAAGGTTGTCAATCCGCGCACGAAGCTCCTGCAGCTCACCAGACACGGCTGCCATCGCTTCTTCGCCTCCGGCTTCCGCGATTAGACGCTCGCGCTCCGGCTCCTGACGCTCTTCAAGCCACTTCAGATGAGTCTCCGTCAGATGTCTGAGCGAAGCGTCTACACTATACGCGCAAAGCTCCTCGCGCTGCTCAGCCAGCTTGCTGATCAGACCGGTCAGCTTATGCCATTCATGATGGGGATGCTCCGGTTTTCTAAGCGATAAATAGACAATACCGGCAGGCTCCAAATGCCATGCCTGAAATGCTTCTTCTACGCTATTGCGATAATCGGAGAAACTAAGCTCCCTGTCACGATGCTTATCGATTTGATTGACAATAAAATATAAAGGCTTGCCCCAATCCTTCAATTCCTTGGCGAACGCAAAGTTGATTTCCGATTGGACATGATTGTAATCCATCACATAAAACACGACATCCGCCAAATGCAACGCCGATTCCGTGGACATCCGGTGCGCATCGTCCGTCGAGTCGATGCCAGGCGTATCAAGCAGGACCGTCTCATTGCCCAGCAGTTCACTTGGATAAACAATCGACACGGACGTATATTGCTCGCCGTCTACACAATATTGATCTAGCTCGCCGATCGGCACTTCCGCTTGAATCGTTGTGCCGTCTCCCGTCACTTTCTCTACTTCCGCATAAGCCCGCTCGCCGCCTCTAATAGATACGACGTTAGCGCTGGTCGGAATCGGACTGGACGGGAGCAGTTGAGCTCCGCAAAGCCGATTGACCAGCGTAGATTTGCCTGCCGAGAAATGTCCGCATAACGCAACAGTAAGCCGACCTTCGGTCAGCTTACTAGTTAGCTCACGCGCCTGCCGCGCGCGTATAGGGTCTCCTGCCTCGGTCATTGCGGCGCTTGCGGTCCGAAGTGCTTCCGCTATGCCTTGTACCGTCATTGTTGTCATCTCCCAGAAATCCTAGACGGCTTCCTCTTCGTCAGTCGGCAGGCAAATTTCGAATACATTGCCATGCTGAAGAATCATAATGTTGCGTTCCTTCTCCCTCATGACGACAACCTCAGGCTTCGTGCGCATACGGTCGATATATTGATCAGGCACATCGCCCGAGCCGCTTACCGTTATGCCATCGATTACGATATCTTCATTTTCTTGCGGCGGGGATTCAAGCACTTGCTCGTAAATATCGGAAAAAAGCTCAAAGTTGTTCGTGTACACGGAAATGCATTTCATCATTCATCATCCTTCATTGGCTAATTTAGTTTTTTACCTTTATTTTTGGTCTTAACCGCTGGCTTCATACGCGCTTTTCCTTCTTTGCATATATCCAGCAAGGGACATACAGGACATTGCGGATTTTGCGCCTTACAGTGATATCGTCCGAAAAAAATGAGTCGGTGGTGAGTTAGTGTCCATTCCTCTTTCGGAACCAGCTTCATCAGCTTCTGCTCGACGACAAGCACTGTATCATCGGGCTTGGCTGCGCCAAGTCGCTTCGACACTCGCTCGACATGCGTATCAACCGCAATGGCTGGTACGCCAAAAGCATTGGACATGACGACGTTAGCCGTCTTGCGCCCGACGCCGGGAAGCTCGATCAATCCTTCGTGGCTGGCTGGAACCTCACCCTCATATTTATCGATCAGAATGCGGCACAACTTCTGTATATTGGAAGCCTTGCTTCGGAACAACCCGATTCGGCGAATATCACCTTCCAGCTCCTCCAGAGGCACGCTCAAGTAATCCTCGGGCGTCTTGTACTTCTGGAACAAACCTGCCGTAACCTTGTTGACGGTCTCATCTGTGCATTGAGCCGAGAGCAATACTGCGATAGTCAGCTCAAACGGATTGTCATGAATAAGCTCGCAATGCGCGTCCGGGAACATCTCTGCTATGGTATCCAATATATGACGCATCTTCTGCTTTGCACTCATGATTCCCCTCCAGTTTAGCACTATCGTTCAAAGTGTAGCGAAATTTGACACGGTACGCAACCATAAATCCGCATAATTCCATAAAAAAACTGCCCATAAGGGCAGTTTTTTTCACAAAACGTTCCTGCTTTTATAGGAATGATGGCTTAAACGGCATTTTTCCTATCCGTTGGAAGTTGTTGTGACGCTTTGCAATTTCTCCAGCGTCGAGCCTACATACGTAGCATTGATCTTATCGCCAGCCTTGAATTGGCTGAACGCGCCTTTTGTACCGTCGGCTTTGAAGATATCAATGCTTGCTGTTGAGAGGTCGAACGCCGCTTGTGTTCCGGTTTTGACTCTCAGCTTCTTGTTTACCGAATCTACGGATACGATCTCGTACTGGATATTTTGATGGATCTTAATTTGGTAAATCAAGAATTGGTCATACTCCAGATCAAGTGTAATCGTCGCACCCTTTGTCAGGTCGCTCAGATTAGCTGATGGCTTGTCTTTCAGATCAACATTAGATTTGTTATAAGGAATCGTAATCAATTCACCATTAGCAATCTTGATTGTTACCTGCTGGTCCGTCTCGTTCAAAGTAACGAGTTCACCTACATACTTGTCCACGAACTCCAGAATGATAATGTTATTATGCGAGTAACTGACAATAATGTTCTTGAATTGATTCATTAATTTCATTCCGTCTTCGCGCTTCATGGTCTCGCCGCGATAAGCAAACTTCGTAGCATTTGTAATGTATAATGCCTGAGCATTGTTTCCGCTTGAATCCTCAACCATTATTAACCCTTTATTGTCGTCAAAATATTTGAGCTGAGCTGCTGACATTTTATTCATTTGACGATTCGAAACCTTGACGGAAACAACTTGTTCTGTAGCATCAAGTGTAACCTCAACCTTGTCTACCTCAGCAATCAAATCACTTATTGAAGAGTTAGGTACACCATCAATTTGTACCGTTACATTTTTAGCCAAGAACTTCGATACCAGAGTTTTATCATCTTGTTTAATAGTAATATATTCTTTATTTGATCCTTGGAAAACACCACTGATTGTTGTCGTATTAGGAGCAACAGCAGTCGTTAGCTTCAGTGTCCGCGGTTCTTTTCTGAAGCTATCCTGTACAACGGTTACTTTCGCATCACGTTTAATCGAATCAATTGTAACTGTTTTGCCATCAGCATCTTCTACAATAAATGAAGAATCAAAAACGAAAAGCTTAGGGTCTTTGTCCACCCAGATATAAAACGATTTGTCTGTAGCATTATAACTTAGGAACGTGCCCTCTACCGTCTTCGTATGCTGGGTATCGCTCTCCACCTCAACGTACAGCGCTTTTCCATCTTTCCCGATAACCGTTACGTCGCCATATTCAAGCAGCTGGTCCTTCGTAATCGGCTTCTCGGAGTTGAAATGGAAATATACCGTACTGGAATCAAGTGTATAACTCGTCTCTTTCCCATCTTGGTACAAGGTCAGTCCCGTGCTGGTCAGATCGGATACAACGCCCGACAACTGGCCTTCATAGTCGACCGGATAGCTGGACTGTGCTCTGCTGAACAGAGTAGCCAAGCTGGCGCGTGTAATCGTCTTGGCAGGCTCGAACGTAGTCTCCGTCATCCCTTTGACCAGGCCAAGCTGGAATGCTGCGTTTACAAATCCTTTATAGCGGGTACTAATAGATGAGGCATCTTGGAAAGGCGACGACGCATTTTGAAGTTGGCTTGCTACTGCTTGCTGTCCAATCGCTTTCACAATCAATTTCGTAACCCACTCACGGCTGGCAGGCTTGGAGCCCCAAGCGTTTTCGGTATCCGCTTTGGCTAGCGCGTACTCTTCTTCACGGTCAAGCAATCCTTCCTTGAAGGCAAGCTCGATGTAGGTTTTGAAAAATTCGCTTACTTCAAAGGATTCATCAAAGATAATCATAGAGTTCGTCGGTGCTTTGTCAATCAAACCGGCAAAACGCAAAGCCATCAAAACGGCTTCCTGCTGAGACACGCTTTTCTCCGGTTTGAACGTCGCCGTGCCATCTGCCGTATTTTTATAACCGTCAATAATACCTTGGAAATAAAGCTTGGCGATATGCTTCTCGGCCCAGTGTCCCGCATTCACATCAAGAAACGGCGTTGAAGCTGTAACCGCAGCGGCATGTACAGCGATAGGTGTTGATAAAACGGCAGAACCGCTTCCCGTTACAAGTGTAACAGCAAGCGCTCCCGTAAGTATTTTTTTCCAGGATAATTCGATTGGCATCCAGGTCGTCTCCTTTGTCGATTTCGAATAATGTAAGTGATAGAGCTCTTATCGAACGATTGGATGATCCAGATCGACGTGGCCCATCATGCTCTCAACCGCTTCCCCTACGACAAGGATGTCGATGCCTTCCACGAATGAGAATTGGAACAGCGTGCTCTTGAGTGTCTCGACCATCTGAAGCTCGCCGGGCGCGCCCAGACGGGCTTCGTCCGGAATGTGGATGTCCACCGTTACGATGCCGTCATTGAGAGTGACGGCCAAAATATGTACGTCCTTCCATAGAGAGACGCTGCCGTCGCCGGCATCCTTTTGCAGTTCAGCCAGTGCGGCTTTCACCATATCGGCCTCACCTGCATTCGGAATCGTGACTTTTCTCTCCAACGTTTTCTCCAGCTCGGCGTCTGTCGCGTAGATGGTAATTTCCATTTGATCCGCAGGTGCGCTGGAAGGAACCGGAGACGGCTCATTCGCGCTTTCCTCCGGTTCGTTATCCTGCCCGCCGTTCGATTCATTAGCTGTAGGGGATGCCCCGACGCCGCCTTGCGTGTCCACGTTAGTCTTCTCTTGAGCACCGCAACCCGAAAGCGCGGCTATAACAACAAATGAAGCGATCAACACTCGAAAGGCTTGTCCGGTTTTATGCATCAGCCAGAACCTCCGCTCTCTATTTCAATTTCAAATATGCTTTAATTCCCTTAGCTACTTCTGCTCCGAACTTGTTCTGAACGGAATCTGTAAATAGGGCTTTCGCATCGCCATCATTGGATAGATATCCGGCTTCGATCAGAACGGCTGGCATCGTCGTCTCCTTGATGACCTTGAATGCCGCTTTCTTCACACCGCGGTTATTCAACCCGGTTCCGGCAAGTACATATGGATGTAGAAAATCCGCTAACGCCTTGCTGTTTTCGCGATAATAGTAAGTCTCCGAGCCGTTTACGCTTGTTTTGTCATAGCTGTTGGCATGAATGGAGATAAACAGATCGGCCTTATGATCCTGTGCAAACTTGATGCGGTCAGCCAGTTCAATAAACGTATCGTCTGAACGAGTCATCAACACATTGATACGCTTGTCCTTCTCCAGTTCGGCCTTCAGCTTCAGCGCAGCACTCAGGTTGAATTCCTTCTCCCAGCGAGTCATGGACTTGCTGTAAGCGCCCGGGTCCTTAGCGCCGTGACCCGCATCGAGCACAACGGTGAATTGCGCGCCATTGTTGCCATCCGGCGGCGTTGTCACCGGCGTTTCTGGTTCAACTGGCGTTTCTGGCTCCTTCGGAATATCTGCAGTTGGCATCAGCGCAATATGAATCGCGTTCTCCGACTCCGTCACCACGTATCCCGTATCATCGCCAATGTTGATGACCAATCTCGCTGTAAGCGGGTTCAACTGGAATTGAGCGTACTTGTAACCCGTGAGCAATGGGTTATCAGCCACTTCCACTCTTGTCTCCCCATTGAAGTAAGGCTCAAACGTCGTGTTTTTGAAATCAAAAGCAAGACGCTTAGGGTTGTCTAGCACAAGGGGTTTGCCTGGCTTCTGGACATCCGTGTGGATGAGCGTAATGACGGACTGCTCGTCCATCGAAACGCCTGTTATGTACCCTGTCGGCAACGGCTGCTCTGGCTCTGCCGGTTCAGGCTCAGCAGGCTGCTCCGGCTGAATGCGGAACATATGCACTTCCCGCTCGGGGCCCTTCCACTCAAATTCCAGTCCAAGCAGTTCGCCTACTGCTCTCACCGGTACCATCGTCCTTTGATTCATCAGCTGCGGCTTGGCGGCTATGTCCATTATGACGTCGTTTACCTTCACCATTGCTTCGCCGATAATCAGCTCGATGACAGTGCTGTCGTTCTTGATGGTCACTTTCTTCATGACGGGTTCCCATTCCACTTCATAGCCAAGCCCCTCGGACAAAATGGCCAGCGGAACGAGCGTCGAACCATTCTCGATCTTCGGATCCACATCAGACACTAACTGCTTGCCCTCCAGGAACAACTTCGGAGGCACGCTGGCAGCATGTCCGACGGACGCGAACATCGTGAACAACAACGACATCAACAACATAATGGATACAGACTTTTTCATTTCCCACCTCGATGACTGAATTTCCTTCATCGAATGTGATCATTCGACATACAAGGACAACTGTATAGACGCACAGTGTCAGAAAAAGTTGCGTATAGAGGAAAAAAGAGGACAACCTCCTTATCAGTCGGTATGTCCTCTTTGCTGATGTCTATTAGCCTAAGCGAGCAGCGTGCTTTTGCTCGTATGCTGAGATTTTGTCTTCGTGC
Source organism: Paenibacillus sp. J31R120 (assembly GCF_056269225.1). NCBI lineage: Bacteria > Bacillati > Bacillota > Bacilli > Caryophanales > Paenibacillaceae > Paenibacillus > Paenibacillus sp. J31R120. Next base: position 344,943 of record NZ_JBWDNN010000003.1, read on the forward strand.
TGAAGCGTCAGACCGATATCGTCCAGACCTTGCAGCAGGAACTGGCGGCGGTGCTCGTCAAGCTCGAAAGAAAGGTCGAGACCGTATTCGTCAGTCAGCTTCTTGTTCTCCAGATCGACATTCAGCTTGTAGCCTTCATGCTTCGCTGTGCGCTGGAACAAATCCTCTACTTGCTCTTCGCTCAGCTTGATCGGAAGAATGCCGTTTTTGAAGCAGTTATTATAGAAGATATCCGCGTAAGAAGGTGCGATAACTACCTTGAAGCCATAGTCCAGAATCGCCCATGGCGCATGCTCACGGGATGAGCCGCAGCCGAAGTTCGCTCTGGAGATCAGAACGGAAGCGCCTTGGTAGCGCGGCTTGTTCGGTTCGAAATCGGCGTTCACTTCGCCGCTCTCGTGGAAACGCCATTCGAAGAACAGAAACTGGCCGAAGCCGCTGCGCTCGATGCGTTTCAAAAATTGTTTTGGAATAATTGCGTCTGTATCTACATTGACCCGGTCAACCGGAGCAACGATGCCTGTTAATTGTTTAAATGGTTCCATGGATGATAATCCCCTCTCCTGCGTTATGCGCTTAGTTCAGCACTTCCGTCTTGATTTCCCAATCGCGAACGTCAGTGAAACGGCCATTGACCGCTGCAGCTACTGCCATTGCAGGCGATACGAGATGCGTTCTGCCGCCGCGGCCTTGACGGCCCTCGAAGTTACGGTTGGAAGTCGATGCGCAGCGCTCGCCTGGCTTCAGAACGTCCGGGTTCATCGCAAGACACATGGAGCATCCGGCATCACGCCATTCAAAGCCTGCTTCTGTGAAGACTTTATCCAGTCCTTCCTTCTCCGCTTGAATCTTAACGCGGCCGGAGCCTGGAACGACGATCGCCGTTACGCGGTCGCTGACTTTGTAGCCTCTAGCGATCTCGGCAGCAGCGCGAAGATCCTCGATACGGCCGTTCGTGCAGGAGCCGATAAATACATAATCTATTTCGATTTCGGACATTGGCGTACCTGGCTTCAGATCCATGTATTCCAATGCTTTCTCAGCTGCTTTGCGCTCGTTCTCCGTCGGAAGATCAGCCGGAAAAGGTACTTTGGACGTGATGTCCGTACCCATGCCCGGGCTAGTTCCCCAGGTTACTTGCGGAATCAGGGAATCTACATCGAAATCTACTACTGTATCGTAAGCTGCGCCTTCGTCCGTTGTAAGCTGCGACCATGCCGCTACCGCTTCATCGAAGTTAGCAGGTGCATACTCGCGGCCGCGAAGGTAGTTGAACGTTGTCTCGTCTGGTGCGATCAAGCCGGCGCGAGCGCCGCCTTCGATGGACATATTGCAGACCGTCATACGCTCTTCCATCGTCAGGGAACGAATCGACTCGCCTGTATATTCAATAACATAGCCAGTTGCGAAGTCTGTGCCGTACTTCGCGATAACGCCGAGGATCATGTCCTTTGCCGTTACGCCCGGTTTGCGGTTGCCGATGAAGCGAACTTCCATCGTTTTGGCTTTGGATTGCTGCAGACATTGAGTCGCCATTACATGCTCAACCTCAGATGTGCCGATACCGAATGCCAGCGCGCCGAACGCACCGTGCGTGGAAGTATGGCTGTCACCGCAAACGATTGTTTTGCCCGGATGTGTCAGGCCAAGCTCAGGTCCCATAACGTGAACGACGCCTTGGTCCACACTGTCCAGGTCGAACAGCTTAACGCCGAAATCCTTACAGTTTTGAGTCAGCGTATCCACTTGCTGCTTGGAGATCGGATCGGAGATGTTGAAGCGATCCTTCGTCGGTACGTTGTGGTCCATTGTTGCAAACGTCAGGTCCGGACGACGAACCTTGCGGCCCGACAGGCGCAAGCCTTCGAACGCTTGCGGAGACGTTACTTCATGAACAAGCTGCAAATCGATGTAAATAACGCTTGGTTTGCCTTCTTCTTGATGAATGACGTGATTGTCCCAAATTTTCTCAAACATTGTCTTTTTCGCCATTATGCTCACCCCATGAATTCATTATTGCTTGCTGCAATAATCTGCTTTATTAATTACTGCCATCATACCATGTCTTTCTTCATTGATCTAAGATATAATATCTATAAGGACTATAGTTATTAACTATAACTCGCGTTATCTTATTTGTATAGATCGAATTTAAAGGGAGGTTTAGCCGGATGGAACTGCGTCAATTAAATTACGTCATCCAGATCGCCAATGAAAAAAACTTTTCCCGAGCCGCGGACAAGCTGCATATTGCCCAGCCTTCGCTAAGCCAGCAGTTGTCCAAGCTGGAGCAGGAGCTCGGGGTATTATTGTTCCGGCGAACCACCAACTCAGTTGAGCTCACTCAGGCAGGCAAGGTATTCGTGGAGAAGTCGCAGACGATTCTGGATACGGTCGAGCAGTTGAAGCAGGAAATGGACGATATGGCGCAAATGCGCAGAGGGCGCCTTGTGGTTGGCACTCTTCCCATTACAGGTTCACACGTCCTGCCGCTTGTACTTCCTGCCTTCGGCGCGCAATATCCTCAGATTGAGGTTGTGCTGGTTGAAGAAACAACAGCCAAGCTGGAGCAGTTGACCGCCAGCGGCGGCACCGACCTGAGCTTACTGTCCTTGCCTCTCATTGACAGCTCATTATCCTATGAGCCCTATCTGGAGGAAGAGATATGGCTCGCCGTTCCCCCGCAGCATAGGCTTGCATCCCGGCAAGAGCCGATCGAGATCAGCGAGCTGAGCGCGGAGCCATTCATCGGGCTGAAGCGCGGTCAAGGATTCCGCCAAATTACAGTCGAGCTGTGCGAGGCGGTCGGATTCACTCCCCAAATCGTATTCGAAAGCAGCAATATCGAAACGGTACAGTCGCTAGTGGCTGGCGGCATGGGCATTGCCTTTGTTCCGCGCATGCTGACCAGAACGGGCGGAGACTTTGCCCCGGTATACTTGAAGCTGCAATCCCGCCCTACCCGCACGCTTGTCGTCGCCAGCCGCAAAGGCCGCTACTTGTCCAAAGCCGCCCAAGCGTTTATCTCCACTTTGAACGAAACGATTAGCGTGTATCAAGGGTAGCGATGGTCGTTGCAGTAGGGTGTGTTACGATTCTTATGAGTGTGACGGTGTTTAGCTTAAGTCAGTTCATTTGAGTGGTGCGCGGCGCATTTTCGATTAAGGTTAGTTAGTATATGTGTGAGCGGATCAGTATCTTCGAAGTAAAAAGGACAGAAAATGCTTGGATAAGCGCCCATTATACATTAATAAACACATCATCTTGATGAGACTGGAACTTTGCTGAACTTGATGATCGCATGAGCTTGACCAGGCCTATTCTCAAAACACCTAAATTAACTCAACACTCAATTAACACTTATTATATAGGACTTGTCGAGCAGTTCTCCCCCTACCCATGAACTGAACAATACCGAAATTTGTCCATCAAAAAATCGCATTCCGTTGAGCTGCAGATCAGCTTGTATGGAATGCGATTTTTAAGTTGTACATGTATAACGTATGAGAGTGCGCTTCTAAGCCGAGTTTCTCGGCTTGCAGGCCCTCCCCCGCAATCTAACCTTTAAAGTAAAGCTGAGGCCGCCGGTCTTCAAAGACCGGAATGCGGCTGCGCACTTCGCTCACAAGATCCAGATCGATGTCCGCCCACAGAATCGTCTCATCCTCGCCAGCTTCTGCTATAATCTCTCCCCATGGGTCGATGACAAGCGAGTGGCCGAAGAAGGTCGTCTCCCCGCTAGTCCCCATCCGGTTGCACGCAATCACGTACATTTGATTCTCAATCGCTCTCGCTGTCAGCAGCGTGCGCCAATGGTGCAGACGCGGATTCGGCCACTCGGCTGGTACGAACAACAGCTTGGCTCCGTCCAGCGCCAGCGTGCGCGCCAGCTCCGGGAACCGGATGTCATAGCAGATCATCATGCCTGCCTGTTCCCCTTCAATGACAAGACGCCCCGGCTTCTCCCCGGCTTGCAAGTACTTCTCTTCCTCCATCAGGCGGAACAAATGGATTTTGGAATAATCGCCAATTTGGTTGCCCTCTCTGTCAAAAGCATACATCGTATTATAGACGCCGTCCGCCTTGGCTTCTGCAATAGAGCCGCCAACGATATAGATCCCATGCTGCTTGCTGAACGCGGACAGGAACGCGATCGTCGCCTCCCCGTTCGTATCCGCCAACTGTTCGATCTCCGTCAAGGCATAACCCGTATTCCACATCTCCGGAAACATCACAACATCCGGCTTCACTTCCGCACGTACCGCTTCCTCCAGCAAGCTCTTGAGCTTAGCCAGGTTTTGGTCAGGAAATCCCGCTTCTATATTCATTTGCAGCAAAGCAAGCCGCAATTTCTTCGTCATAAGGTGAAGCCTCCCAGTCATGTTCTTTTTCACTAATGATACCTTCTCATGGTTCTCTGTCAAGATGGGCATCGTAACGAAGAAGCTTAATTCAAGAAACTACATCACAAAGGAGTTTTTCTAATATGTTGCTTGTTCGTTATCCACGATTGCTGCTCATGGCGCTCGCCGCCATCATTCTGCTCACCTTTGCCGCTCCCGCTGCTTCCGCGGCTGCAAGCTCCCGTATCGCAACCAGCCCCGAAGCCGAGCTCCGTCCGATCCAAGTGTTCGACGTTGCCGCTGGCCGTGTCGTCAGCACCCTGCCTAACGATAAGAAGTTTCAAAAGATGGCTCTTTCCTGGACCGAATCGATTACAGGACTCGCACCGCAAATGACGGCAGGCCAAAATTGCAGCTATGTCTATCGCGTGCCTCTTGCCAAACCTGCAACTGTCGCATCCGGCGATATCAAAATCAGCACAAGCGATCTATTTCTGTTTTACTGCAAGGATGAAGCGCCTATGCTGCTTGTCTTCGACGAGCGTCGCAAGCCTTATCTCTTTCTATTCAAAGAAGACATCGGGCCGTTTATCAAAAAAGTAGGCCTGCCAGCATCATAAAAAATATGGCGTCGGCTGCGCTCCCTGCTTCAATTCTCCGTTCATTCATGCTACATTATTGCTAATGTCTTCTCGGCAACGACTGACAAATCGCTTTAGCAAGCAATTTCGGAGTGTGATGAAATGGAAGCAGGAGTAGAAAAACGGCGGATTCGGCCCGCTGCTCGCATGGAGGGTCTGCCGACGCAGTTTTTCGCCAAGCTGGTAGGCAAGGCGAATGCGCAGATCGCCAAGGGCAAAGATGTCATTAATTTGGGGCAAGGCAATCCCGATCAGCCCACTCCCCCGCATATTGTAGCCAAGCTGCAAGAAGCCGCAACCAATCCGCTGTATCATAAATACCCGCCGTTCAGCGGATTTCCTTTCCTCAAGCAAGCGGTCGCGAAGCGCTACAAGGAGGATTACGGCGTAGAGCTTGATCCCGATACGGAAGTGGCCATTTTGTTCGGAGGCAAAACAGGGCTTGTGGAAATTAGCCAATGCCTGCTCAATCCGGGAGATGTCTGTCTCGTTCCCGATCCCGGTTACCCCGACTATTGGTCGGGCGTTGCGCTGGCAGGAGCGGAAATGTCCTTTATGCCCCTGCTTGAGGAGAACGGGTACTTGCCCGATCTCAGCGCGATTGCACCAGACAAAGCCGAGCGCGCTCGGCTCATGTTCATGAACTATCCCAACAATCCGACGGGCGCTGTTGCCACGCCGGAATTTTACGCTGATGTAGTGAAGTATGCGGAAGCCCATGATGTGGTCGTTGCGAGCGACTTCGCGTACGGAGCAATCGGCTTTGACGGCGGCAAGCCGATCAGCTTCTTGCAGACGCCTGGCGCGAAGGAAGTCGGCGTAGAATTCTATACGCTGTCGAAGACTTACAACATGGCCGGCTGGCGCGTAGGCTTCGCGCTTGGCAACACCGATGTCGTATCCATGATCAATCTGATTCAGGACCATTACTACTGCAGTCTGTTCGGCGGTATCCAGGAAGCGGCTGCACTTGCGCTTACAGGTCCTCAGGATTGCGTGACGTCGCTGACGGCCATGTACGAGAGCAGAAGAAACGCCTTGTTCGAAGCGCTGGATCGCATCGGCTGGAAAGCGGCAAAGCCAGGAGGCTCTTTCTTCTGCTGGCTGCCAGTGCCGATAGGCTATACATCAGAGACGTTCGCGGATAAGCTGCTGCTGGAAGCCGATGTCGTCGTTGCTCCGGGCGTCGGGTTCGGATCGCATGGCGAAGGCTATGTGCGCCTGGGCTTATTGTCCAGCGAAGAGCGCCTGGTCGAAGCTGTCGAGCGGATTGGGAAGCTTGGACTTTTCACCCCGTAACGATGCGATTATGGTGGGATGCCTTTCTTTACAGAGGCATAAGATCATGTTATCCTTAATTTAGTTGAAACCAGAAACGTGATGACGGGACCAGTAAGCAGACCAAGGCCTTGCCCAGAGAGTAAATTCCACCGGCTGCAAGAATTTACCTTAGGCCCACTGCCGAAACCTACCTCCGAACGGCCGGCGATAAGCCGGACAGCGCCTCCTGTTACGAGGCTTCAAGATGGACGATGGTTATGCCTTGCGGCAGCAGCATCGTCAACGAAGGTGGTACCGCGGAAGTGAAGACTTTCGTCCTTTAGAGGACGAAAGTCTTTTTTGCTGTCACAAAACAGTATAGGATGGGATGAACATGTCGGAGAGAATCGTCGTGAAAATCGGCAGCAGCTCGCTTACATCAGAGGAAGGCGGATTGAACCGGGAAAGCATAGCCTTCTTCGCGTCAGAGCTCGCCTCGCGTTATCGCCAGGGAGATGCAGTCATGCTGGTAACCTCGGGCGCGGTTGCTGCGGGTTTCCGCCAAATCGGTTACACGTCCAGACCAAAAATTGTACACGAGAAACAAGCGGCCGCTGCAGTCGGGCAGGCTCTGCTGATGCAAGCCTATCAGGAGGCCCTCTCCCGTTACGGCATCGTCGCAGCGCAAATTTTGCTGACACGGGCAGACTTCTCCAATCGCCGCCGCATTCAGAATGCGCTAATGACGATTGAAGAGTTGCTGAAGCAAGGCATTATTCCTATTATTAATGAAAATGATACCGTGGCAACCGATGAGCTGGTGCTCAAATTCGGCGATAACGACAATTTGTCCGCGCTTGTCGCAGCGATGACCAAAGCCGCCAAGCTTGTCATTATTACCGATATGGACGGCCTCTACACCGAGGACCCGCGCAAAAACCCGCAAGCAACCAAGATAGAACGCGTGGAGCAAATATCGGAGGATATATTGAAGCTCGCAGGCGGCGCCGGCTCTTCCGTCGGAACGGGCGGCATGCGCTCCAAGATTGAAGCGGCAAGGGTTGCCATGCGCGGCGGTGTAGGCGCCTTTATCGGGAAGGTTCAATTGGAAGGCGATCTGACCAGGGCTGTGGAAGGCACCGGCAGAGGCACGTATTTCGATACGAAGCTTCATAGTCTGCCGATGAAGAAGCAATGGCTTGGATTCCACTCCATGCCTCAGGGACGAATAACAGTCGATGACGGCGCGGTAGCCGCTCTTCTCATTGGAGGCAAGAGCCTCCTCCCCGCTGGCGTAACGGCTAGCGACGGTGACTTCCATCCCGGGGATGTGGTTGAGGTCGTGAATCGCCAGAACGAAGTGCTGGGCCGAGGCGTCGTCAATTACGCCGCATGGCAGCTGCAGGCTGCCGCCGGGCTTGGCTCGGAAGAGGTCTCCCGCAGGGTCGACGTTACCCGCATTGAAGTCATCCACCGGGATGAATGGATCACGCTTATATAAATACCGAACGATAAATGAACCAGGAGGGGAACTGGAATGATAAGTGAAGTGAGAACAAAAGCAACACTGGCGCAAGAAGCGGCAGCAGCGATGAACAAGCTGACGACTGAGCAGAAAAACGCCGCATTGTCCGCGATGGCGGACGCCTTGATCGCAAGAGAAGTGGAAATTATCGCAGCGAATGCCGAGGATTTGCAGCGCGGCCGGGACAACGGCACGAGCACCTCCCTGCTCGACCGTCTGGCCTTGAACAGCGAGCGCATCGCAGGAATATCCGAAGGGCTGCGTCAGATCGTGGATCTGCCGGATCCGGTCGGCGAGCTGCTGGAATCGTTCCAGCGCCCGAACGGCATGAAGGTGGAGAAACGCCGCGTTCCGCTTGGCGTTATCGGCATGATCTACGAAGCGCGTCCGAACGTAACGGTAGATGCCGCAGGCTTGTGCCTCAAAACCGGCAACTGCGTCGTATTGCGCGGAGGCTCCGCTGCCCTGTCCTCCAATCGTAAAATCATTGAGATATTGAAGGATGCGATGAAATCGACCGCCCTGCCGGTTGATGCGATTCAATTAATTGAAGACAGCAACCGCGCTTCCGTCAACGAAATGCTGAAGCTGAATGGCTTGCTCGACGTCGTCATCCCACGCGGCGGCGCCGCACTCATCCGCAATGTAGTGGAGAACGCCACGGTACCGGTTATTGAAACGGGCGCAGGCATCTGCCATGTGTTTGTAGACGATACGGCCAATATTGCCATGGCTGCTGACATTGCTTTTAATGCAAAAGTACAACGCCCTTCCGTGTGCAACTCCATCGAGACGCTGCTTGTGCATCAAGATATCGCAGAGGCGCATTTGACAGCCCTAGTCGAGCCGATGCTCAAAGGAAATGTAGAGCTGAGAGGCTGTGACCGCTCCAAGGCTATACTGGGTGATATCCGGATGGCAACCGATGAAGATTTCAGCACGGAGTACAACGATTATATTATAAATGTTAAAGTAGTAGACGGGCTTGATGATGCGCTCGGCCATATCCGCCGCCACGGAACGAAGCATTCCGAATGCATCGTGACGGAGACTGGCGAGCATGCCGACCGTTTCCTCCAGGAAGTAGATGCGGCGGCTGTCTACCATAATGTATCCACCCGCTTTACCGATGGTTTCGAGTTCGGCTTCGGCGCAGAGATCGGAATCAGCACGCAGAAGCTGCATGCGCGCGGTCCAATGGGGCTTCCAGCCCTGACTTCAACGAAATATCGAATTACGGGTAACGGCCAAATTAGAGGTTAAACCCCGTTAGGAAAGCTAGTTTTCTAACAAAAATTTAAAGAGGAGGAGACCAACCATGACTATACTTACGGAGACCGGCATCGCAACGATGCGGATCTGCTTCTATGGCGCGGGTTCTATGGCAGAAGCGATTGCCCGCGGCTTGATTCACGAGAAGCTCGTCGATCCAGCCAAAATCTCGATGCTGAACCGCAGCAATGAGGAGCGGCTAGCGGAGCTTCATGAGCGCTACGGCGTTCAAACTGTCCTGCAAGGCTCGTCCAACGATACGTATTTGCAGGAAGCGGATATTATATTTCTAGCTATGAAGCCGAAGGATGCGGCGGAAGCGATCTCGGCTATCGCTCCCCTTCTTCACTCCAAGCAACTGGTTGTGTCTGTCATTGCAGGTCTCTCCATTGCTTCCATGGAGAAGCTGCTCGGCGCAGATCAGCCGATTGTACGCACGATGCCGAATACATCGAGCACTATCGGACTTGGCGCAACCGGCATCAGCTATTCATCGAAGGTGACTCCTCAGCAGCGTCTGATTAGCGAAGCGATGTTCCAATCGATCGGCATTAACGCAGTCGTCGAAGAGTCGCTCCAAGACTCTGTCACAGGCGTGTCCGGCAGCGGTCCCGCTTATGTCTACTTTGTGATGGAAGCGATGCTGAAGGCGGCAAAAGAGCTTGGCCTTGAGCCGGATATGGCGAAGGATCTGGTCGTTCAGACCGTGCTCGGCGCGGCTCAGATGGTGAAGCAAACCGGAGAAAGTCCGGAGGACTTGCGGCGCAAAGTCACATCTCCGAACGGCACGACGCAAGCCGCGATTGAGACGATGACAGAAGCCGGACTGCCGGAAGCGATTGTGAAAGGCATGAAGCGCTCCTCCGAGCGCGCTGCCGAGATCGGAGCTGTAATTGGAAGGAGTATTGCGGAATGAGTCAAGTATGTATTGCGACTTATCGTTCCTATGACGATAAAGCCGATTTTGATAAAAAAGCATTATCCATTGCCGTAGGATTGACCGTAGGCAGCTGGACGGAGCTGCCAGAAGCCAAAAAGGCGGAGATGGAGAAGCATCTGGGCAAGGTGCTGTCCGTTGACGTACATGAGCCAGTGAATGGTGCGGCCGGCGAGCGCTATGCGGATATTCGCATCGCATATCCCGACATTAACTTCAGCCGCGATATCCCTGCCCTGCTCGTTACCGTATTCGGCAAGCTGTCGATGGATGGCCGTATTAAGCTGATCGATCTGGATGTATCCCAAGATTTTGCCTCGGCTTTCCCTGGGCCGCGCTTCGGCCTCGGCGGCGTACGCGATTTGCTGGGCGTCCATGACCGCCCGCTTCTAATGAGCATTTTCAAATCTGTCGTCGGACATGATCTGGCCAATCTTCAGGAGCAGTTCTACAAGCAGGCGCTTGGCGGTGTAGACTTGATCAAGGATGATGAAATCCTGTTCGAGAACCCGCTAACGCCTCTGGATAAACGGGTTGAGGCATGTATGGAAGCCGCCCGCAAGGCTCAGGATGAGACGGGACAGAAGCTGCTTTACGCGGTCAATCTGACCGGACCTACCTCTCAGCTGGCAGCGAATGCCCGCAAGGCTGTTGCGGCTGGCGCGAATGCGCTGCTGTTCAACGTCTTGTCCTACGGCTACGACGTCTTGCATGAGCTTAGCAAAGATCCCAAAATTAATGTTCCGATAGCAGCGCATCCCGCTCTCGCTGGAGCGTTCTATCCTTCGCCGCATTACGGCATCGGGGCTTCCCTGCTGCTCGGCAAGCTGATGCGGCTCGCCGGAGCGGATCTTGTGCTCTTCCCGTCTCCTTACGGCTCCGTAGTGATGCCGAAGGAAGAGAATCTGGCCGTCAAGGACGCCCTGCTTAGCCCGCTCCACGGGCTTAAGACCAGCTTCCCTGTCCCTTCCGCGGGCATTCATCCGGGACTAGTGCCGCTCATCCTGAAGGACTTCGGCACCGATGTTGTCGTGAACGCCGGTGGAGGCATCCACGGACATCCAATGGGTACCGCTGCAGGCGGGCAAGCGTTCCGCCAGGCAATCATGGCCGCAACAAGCGGTATTTCGCTGCGCGAAGCTGCTGAGGCAAGCGGCAATGAAGCACTTCAAGCCGCAATACAAGCATGGGGGATTAAAGAAGCATGACGAAATCTGAGACATCCAAGAAACGCATCGTATTTTGCGATTTCGACGGCACCATCACCATTAACGACAACATCATTGCAATTATTAAGCATTTCAATCCTGAAGGCTGGGAAAGCATTGCCGAACGTACCATCTCGACAGAGCTGTCGATCAAGGAAGGCGTAGGCGCACTATTCCGCCTCCTGCCTGCTTCCATGAAGGAAGAAGTCGTCTCCTTCGGCATTAACAATGTGCGTATAAGAGATGACTTTGCTGAATTCATCGCCTATTGCAAGGAGCAGAACATTGATTTTTATGTGACGAGCGGCGGGATCGACTTTTTCGTTTATCCTGTGCTGTCGCAATTCGATATTCCGCTGGATCATATCTATTGCAATGGCAGCGATTTCTCGGGCGAGGGCATCGAGATTCTGTGGCCGCATCCTTGCGACGGGCATTGCACCAATAAATGCGGTATGTGCAAAACGACTATTATGCGCCAATTTCCGACTGATGACTATGAGCGGATCATTATCGGTGACAGCGTAACCGACTTCGAGGGAGCTAAGCTTGCGGATACCGTCTACTCCCGCTCCCATCTGACAACGAAGTGCAAGGAGCTCGGATTGGCACATACCGAATTCGATACCTTTCATGACATCATCGCTGCCATGAACGAAGAAAGGAAGTCATCATTATGAGTTTTAATCAGATCCGTACGGAGGACAAGCAGCGCGCTCTAGGCGAGCTGCGCGAGGTGAAGGAACTGTTCGCATCCAGAGGCTGGTTCCCTGGCACAAGCGGCAATCTGTCTGTCCGTGTAGGCGATTATGCGCCGGAGCAGTTCCAATTCGCCATCACCGCGAGCGGCAAGGACAAGACGGTCCACACGCCGGAGGACTACCTCTTCGTCGACCAGAATGGCAAAGCCTGCGAAGCGACATCGCTTAAGCCTTCTGCCGAGACGCTAATTCATTGCGAGATCTATCGTCTGACTGGAGCAGGAGCCATCTTCCATATCCACTCCGTGTTCAATAACGTCATCTCCGAACACTTCTGGGACCGGAAGTCCGTGCCGGTAGACGGTGTGGAGCTGATTAAGGGCTTTAATCTATGGGAGGAAGAAAAGCATATCGATATTCCGATTGTCTCGAACTTCGCCCATATCCCCTCCATCGTTCCGGAGATTACAGAGCGGATCGATCGCGAAATTCCGGGCATCCTGCTTCGGAAGCACGGCATTTATGCCTGGGGAGCCAATGCCTTCGAAGCCAAGCGCCATCTGGAAGCATTCGAGTTCATTTTTGAATACGTCTATCGTCTGGAGCTGCTGAAGCGCGGCGTATAACGGGTATATGTGTTCACCATACAGAAAGCCGCCCGCAGGTCAATCTGCAAGCGGCTTTTTTTGCTGACTTGCTCTCAAAAAACATCGCTTGACTTTAACGTTACGTCAACCTTCATAATAGGAGTTATTAGGTTCGGGTATAGGAGGCACATCCCGCAATGATGGTTCATGAAGCAGCGCGCATCGTAGGCGTTACACCAAGAACGCTTCGATTTTATGAGGAAAAAGGGCTGGTCACGCCCCAAAAGACCTATGAAAACGGCTACCGCAGCTATTCGAAAGAGGATATTACACGGCTGCGCTGGATTATTTCCTTGCGGGAGCTGGGCCTGTCTGTGGCCCAGATTGCCGAGACGATTCCGTTAATCGGGGAGTCGGACCCGCTTATTCGGAAGGTGGATCAAGCCAGAGCCCGGCTTCATGAAGAGCTGACCGCCGCGCTTGATGCGCTGCGTGCGTTCGATGAGACGATATCCGGCTGGCAGCGTGAAGGCATGCCCGTATTGGAAGATGCAGAACGGGCAGCCGCGCGTATCCGCCATAACCGAATGCTGCGAACATCCTGGAGCGATGAGTGGAATTATGACCGTCTCGCTCAGCAATACGGCTATGAGGCTCCCCTTATTGCGCTGTCGGGCATCCTTCAGCCGCAGCAATATGAACAAGCTATTCGCAGGACGCTGGAATGGATCGATCCGGCCCCGCATGAATCCGGTCTGGAAACCGGCGCAGGCAGCGGCAATCTGACCTCGCTGCTATGCACGGCTGGAGCGCATATGACGGTCGTCGAGCAATCCCGCGAGATGATCAGCCTGCTAAGAGAACGGCTGCCGCAAGTAGATACGAGACAAGGCAACTTGCTGTCGCTCCCGCTAACGCAAACCTTCGACTTTGTTACCTGCAGCTTCGCCCTTCAGCATTTGGTCGCCTCCGGTCAGCTGCTTGCGTTAGGAGAGATGGATCGAACCTTGAAGCCAGGGGGCAGAATGGTCATTACAGGCTTGATGACGCATGAAATGGGTGACGAGCAAGCCTCCACCAGTCAGCAGGCCCATAGTTATGATACGGAAACCGTACATCTTGCCGGACTGCTGCCGTCACGGCTGCCAGAGCTTGTTCAGTGGCTGGAGCAGCGATTCTATTCCGTCGTAACAGAAGAACTCGATGAAGAGATCACCATTCTGTATGCGGTAAAGCCATAACGGCTTCATCTCGTATTTAAAAACGGAGCTTTCTCCCCTTATACAAAAATAAACCATGCCGACAGGCATGGTTTATTGAGATTAAAGATTTAATGCGAGGCTGCTTTACGTAATCAGGCTCTGCCGCCGTGGAACTTGCCCGCATGGGCTCTCGCCTCATCCGCATTCGTAACCCGATTGCGGCTCCATTCAATCAGAATACGGTCTATGTATCTTAGGCTAAGCTTGCCTGCAAATACAGCTTCCTTCAGGGCAAACAAAACAATTTCTTCGGAATAGCGGTCCTGGTCCAGCCAGCTGACGATCGTCTCGCATTCCATGGGAGACAACAATCTGCCGAATTCCTGCTCAAACACCGAAAATAGATTGGATGCGGGCGCGCTCTTCTCCAGCACGATCGGCTGCTTGTCCGTCTTCTTTGATTGGCGCTTCGACGTTGCCCGCCATTCGGACGCCTTCATCAGCCATCCGCTCCAGTTGTAGCGCTCGCTGCGGAGGCCCGTAACATCGTCGATATAATCGTCAATAGATAAAAAACCATCCTTCATCAAGCGGCCAAGCAAAGCGCCGATCTCCCGGACATGAACGCCCATTCGATCCGCCAGCTCTTCCGGTGTGGGGAAATCATTCCGCTCTGCTTGTCCATACAGCATAATCTGCATCAGCAGCATGGCTTCAGAATCGGACAACCCAATTCGGCTGTAACTTTGAAGGAGGAGGCTAGGGATATGGACTCCCCCTTCGCCAATTGCAGCAGCAATGCCGTGCGTGTAGGCTTTCCATAGTTCGTCGTTCAAGCCCAGCCTCTCCTCTCTAGTAGTCGTTGATGATAATCATACTATCTTAATCTTATTGTACCGTATGATTGCTGTTATTTAGCCCTTTCACTATCGCGTTCGTATCGCGTGCGATAAGCAGCTCCTCGTTTGTTGGCACGACAAGCACCTTCACTCGCGAGTTTGGTGTCGAGATTTCTCTCGCTTCCTTGCTGCGAACGCGGTTTTTCTCCTTGTCGAGCTCAATGCCAAGGAACGTTATGCCTTCGCACACCGCCTCCCGAACATCCGGGGCATTCTCCCCTACTCCCGCCGTGAAGACAAGCACGTCAATGCCGTTCATCGCCGCCGCGTAAGCGCCGATATACTTGCGAAGCCTGTACGTATACATATCAAAGGCCAGCTTCGCGTTTTTGTCGCCCTCATGCATCGCTTCCGTCACTTCGCGCATATCGCTGCTGATGCCCGATATAGCAAGCATACCGCTATGCTTGTTCAGCATGGAGTTCGCTTCGTTCAGCGTCAGCTCTTCCTTATTCATGACAAACGGCACGATCGCAGGGTCGATGTCGCCGCTGCGCGTTCCCATCATCAAGCCTTCAAGCGGCGTCATGCCCATACTCGTATCGAACGACTTTCCGTCCAGTATTGCCGTACAGCTTGCACCGTTGCCGATATGGCAGGATACCATTTTCAGCGATTCAAGCGGTTTGTTCAAGAAACGGGCCGCCTTGTCGCTTACATAGGCATGCGATGTGCCGTGGAAGCCATATCTGCGAATCTTATGTCTGCGGTACAGAACGGTAGGAATCGGGTACAGATAAGACGTTTGCGGCATGGTCTGGTGGAAGGCCGTATCGAATACGACAACCTGCGGCACTTCCGGCATAACCGCCTCTACTGCCGTAATGCCCATCATGTGTGCAGGGTTATGAAGCGGAGCAAGATCGAACAAGCGGCGAATCTCCAGCTTCACTTCCTGTGTAACAAGCACGGAGCCCTTGAACACCTCTCCTCCATGCACAATCCGGTGGCCGACCGCGTCAATCTCGGACATTGCGCTGATGACGCCATGTTCCTTGTGCGTAATCATATCGATGACTCGTTTGACCGCTGTCACATGGTCCAGAATCTCACTAACGTCCCGTACTTCCGGCTTCCCCGTTGGCTCATGGGTGACGATAGACGAATCCATGCCGATGCGCTCTACGCGACCGCTCGCAAGCACCGTTTCATTCAACATTTCGTAAAGCTGGTACTTCAGCGAAGAACTGCCAGCGTTAATAACCAATACCTTCATTAGATCCGATCTCCATCCATATCGTAGTTGAAGAAGCCGACGCCAGTCTTGGCTCCAAGATGTCCGGCGCGTACCATCTTCTTAAGCACGATGGATGGGCGGTATTTCAACTCCCCATACTCGCGGAACATGCGTTCAAGCGCAGCCAAAACGGAATCCAGACCGAAACGGTCCGCCATCTCGAATGGTCCATGCTGGAACGAATAGCCGACACGCATGGCATTGTCGATGTCCTCTGCAGACGCCACGCCTTCCTCCAGCACATGCAGAGCCTCATTGATGAACAGGCAGATCAGACGGGATGTCACGAAGCCTGGCGACTCGAATACCATGATGCCTTTCTTCTGAAGGACTTCTTCGACAAAATGCTTCGTGCGGTTATACGTGTCATCCGATGTCTTCAGACCCAGAACGATCTCCACCAGATCGATTTTTAAAACAGGGTATATAAAATGAAGGCCGATCACGCGGTTCGGCACTTTCGTCACGCTGGCCAGCTCTGTCAAGCTGAGTGTAGACGTGTTGCTTGCCAGAATTGCTTTCTCTTCGCAGATGGCGTCGAGCTTCTGGAATACTTCTTTTTTGGCATCCAAATCCTCCGATATCGTCTCGATGACAAGCTCGCAGCCCGCAAGCTCCTCAAAGGACAATGCCGATTGAATCCTGGATAGGACAAGCTTCTTCTCCGCTCCTGTCAGAGCCCATTTCTCGATTTGCTTATCCAAGCTGATCTCAATCATGTGTAATCCATAGGCGAGGCGTTCTTTGGTGCGCTCGATGACGATAACGTCGAGTCCTTTCGCGGCCAACATCTCCGCGATGCCCTGACCCATCGTGCCTAAGCCGATTACTCCAACCTTTTTAATCATTGATGCAATTTCTCCCTCTTGATAGTTTCCCCCTTATTATAACGTAATTCGACTAAAAAAGAAGACGGACAGGGAGTCCGTCTTAAATTTGTAATATTGTAGACAATTTTGTGAACTTATGCGGCTGTCGAACTCGACAATAATGCGCGGAACGCCTCGCCATCGAGCGTCTCTTCCCGCAACAGCGTCTCCAGGGAATCCGTGAACACTTGACGGCGTTCCTCCAGCAGTTTTTTGGTTTTCGCCATCAGCTCGTCCAGGGTGCTTTTGGTTACATCGGCCCACTTGTCGGGCGTCATCATGGAGGCGTCAATGATGCCAAGCGGCGTCAGTCCGGACTCTACAAGCGTCTTGACAATACTTACCGCCTGATCAAAGTCACCGCGCGAGCCTGTGCTGCGCTCGCCATAAAACATTTCTTCCGCAGCCGCTCCGCCTAGCGTGATCATAATTTGTCCATGCAGGAATGGGGTCGTGTACAGATATTGCTCCTTCTGCGGCTGATGGCGCACATAACCGAGAGCGCCGCCGCGCGGGGACAGCGCAACCTGGGACACACTTCCCGGACGGACAAGCTCCGCCATAATGGCATGCCCAAGCTCATGAAGCGCTACGCGCTCGCGCTCTTCCTTCGATGTCTCGCGGTCAGTCTTCTCGCCCAGCATGACCTTGTCGATCGCCATCGTAAGATGGCGCTCTTCGACAGTAGCGTGGTCTTCGCGCATCGCATAGATTGCGGCTTCATTCATCACCGCTTCCAGCTGCGCGCCGGAGAAGCTGTATGTCTGCTCCGCAATGCTATCCATGTTCACATTCTCTTCCAGCGGCTTATTCGCTGCATGAATGTTCAGAATATGAAGCCTGCCCTTCTTGTCCGGCAGCTCTACGCCAATATGACGGTCGAAGCGGCCCGGACGCAGCAAGGCGCTGTCCAGCATCTCCTTGCGGTTCGTCGCCGCTATCATCAGGATACGCGGTGATTCGTTCGCGTGAATACCATCCATCTCCGTCAATAGCTGGTTCAACGTCTGGTCATACTCGCGCTGCTGTCCGCCATCACGCTTGCCGCCAATGACCTCGATCTCATCGATAAAAATAACAGCGCTGCTTTTGCCTTCCTTTTTCGCTTTCGTGCGTGCTTCCTTGAACAGGTCGCGGATGCGTCCCGCCCCTACGCCAACATACATCTCGACAAACTCGCTGCCCGAAGCCGCCAGGTAGATCGAATCCGTATATTGGGCCGCTGCTTTGGCCAGCAGCGTCTTGCCTGTACCCGGAGGACCGGACATAAGAATACCTTTCAAGGGACGAATGCCCAGCTTGGCAATCTGTTCCTTCTTCACCAGAAAATCGAGTGCTTCAATCAACTCGCCTTTTGCGCGTTCTTGTCCGCCAATCTGCTCAAAGGTAAAGGAAGGCGACTTTACTTCACTTCTAGACTTGCCATTCGAAAGCGCCGTGAGCTTGCCACGGCCCCTTGCCATAAAAAACAGGGCTCCACCGACCGCCGCCAAAAACAAAAACGGCAATACGTTAACCCCCATAAAAAGCAAAAATACGATGAGAACAGGAACAAATCCAATCGCCAGCTCCAATCCATACTTACGCATTAGGCCACACCCCCATTTGGTTTGGCGTTCTTGGCAAGACGATATATTTGGCGCCTCCTGCGTTTTTGATCGTTACATATACATTGGTTCCGTCCATATCCGTTACCGTCTCAACACCGTCATGTCCAGATGCGACACGTTCCATCGTTTTTGGAATATCGGAATAGGTTTTTGTCTCCATCGCCTGTGCTATATCGAACATCGCTTCCTGCCAGATCGCATTAAGCGATGCGTCTTCTTCGTTCTGAATGACAATATCCAGCTTGCGTTTCCCTGCCAATGCTTTGCCTTGCTCCGTTACGGATGTGTAGACATCCTTCAAGCTTGCCTCATCGGACAGCTCGACTGATACGCTTACTTTATCCTGCTCAATGACCGGTTTATCCGCATTGGCGATACCCGGTACATTGGCAACGGCATCTGTTAATGGTGAAGCTACCGCGACCTGCTTGTACAACATCCAGCCGCCAAAAAGTGCTGCAGCGGATATCACGACGGTTATGGCGATCGGCATCATTCGAGGCTTTCTCATAACTATATCCCTCCAGTACTGAGTATATATAAAATGTCGTAAATGATCTATCACATTTGCTATACGTTAGTATATCACAATTATATACATAATGCGTTCTGTAAAAACAGGAAACGGGACCATTACGGTCCCGTTTTTGTCGGCAATGTATAGGTTTCAATCAGTGTCGCTTGCTGATCGAAGCTGTAAAATTGATATTTGAAACGTTCCTTGCTGCCTTCCGGCTCCTTATAATACACTTCCCACACGGGGTGCTCCCGGAATAATCCCGGTGTCACACGAATGATGGAAGCGCCGGCATGGTCGTTTAGCCATTTTGTTCGAAATTGGTCTTCCGGCAAAACTTGATCTGCCATCACACGATGCTGCAAAGCTCCTTCTTCATTCAGGAAAACGAATAGCTCTGATTCTGCTTCCGTCGTTCCATAAGCAACCCATGTCGTCGCTTCCCAGACATGCTTGTACAGCTTTTCGATATTCGCCATTTCGCCTGTCGCGAACACGGCTTCTCGCATGCTGCTTTCCTCCGACCACTTCGGCATTTGCACATCACGGAAATAAAAGCCGAACCAAACCCCTAACGCAATCAGGCAAGCGATGATAGCGAACAGCCAGCGCTTTGGCGTCATAAATGGCGGCCTTTTCTTTTCGACCGCTCTCATTAGCCGTTCAGTAACCGCTCGAAGCTTGCGGCTGCCTCATATTTGATCTTCTCTTCATCCATTAATGTGCAGACGCCGTTCTGTACCACCTGACGCCCATCCACCCATACATGCTTGACGTCTCGGCCCGATCCGGCATAAACAAGATGCGATACGATATCCGTAAGAGGGTAGAAATGCGGCTGATCCAAATCGATTGCAATAAAATCAGCTTTGTAGCCGGCTTTCAGCTGACCGATGGAATCTCCCTGCCAGATGGCATTCGCTCCGTACGTAGTGCCAAGCTTAAGAGCCTCCCAGGCCGGGATTGCTGTCGGATCGCCGGATACTCCCTTGTGAAGCAAAGCGGAGAAACGAATTTCTTCAAACAAATCCAGGTTGTTGTTGCTCGCGACGCTATCCGTACCGAGCGACACCTTCACACCGGCTCTCATCAGCTCCGGAAGCCGTGCAACGCCGGAAGCCAGCTTCAGGTTGCTGACAGGATTATGCGAGACGGATACGCCGCGCTCTGCCAGCAAAGCAATCTCTTCATCGGTCAGATGGACAGCATGCGCTACGAGCGACGGACGCGAGAAAAATCCGAGTCGATCCAGATGCTCGACTGGACGTGCGCCGTAATCGCGGACATTCTGCTCCACTTCCGCAATCGTCTCTGACATGTGGGTATGAAGCGGCAAGTCCAGCTCATGTGCAGCCTCCACGAATTTCTCAATATAGGCGGGAGGACAAGTGTATGGCGCATGCGGCGACAGCATCGTCGAGATTCTGCCGTCTGCTTTGCCGTGCCATGTCTTGGCGAAGGCAATCGCATCATTCAGCTTGGCCTTCTGTTCTTCTTCAGAGCACAGACCGATAACACCGCGTGTCAATATGCCGCGAATGCCTGCTTGCTCAGTCATAGTCGCAACCTGATCCATACGATCGTACATATCGACAAACGCAGTTGTGCCCGTACGCAGCATCTCTATAATCGCGAGCGCGCTTCCGGCTCTTGTGTCGGCATCCACATATTTGGCTTCCATCGGCCACATCTTCTGCTCCAGCCATACCTGCAGCTTCTGATCGTCGGAATAGCCCCGCAGCAGCGTCATAGCCGCGTGGCCGTGTGTATTGACCAGACCCGGCATGAACGCCAGCTTGCTGCCGTCAAGCTTCTCTGCATCGGGCAACAGGCCGACTGGCGGTTCAGCGCCAACGTATGTAATTACACCGTCTGTCACAACCATATGTCCCTTTACTGTTTTTGCAGCATCATCCATCGTAACGAATAGGCCATCTTTAATCCAAAGCTGTGTCATCGCTTACGTCTCCTTCATGATTCAAATAATAAGCCAGACTTAACAATTCCCTTGTGAAATCGGCATTATGAATACGCACATCATCCGGCACCCGAAGAATGGCAGGAGCAAAGTTCAAGATTCCCTCTACACCTGCGGCAATAAATTGATTGGCGACATTCTGCGCTTCATGCGCGGGCACGGTAATAATGCCAATTCGTATCTTTTGTTCGGCAACGACCCGCTCCAGCTCGATCATCGGTTCTACGACCAAATTGTTAATATTGGAGCCGATCTTTTCGGGATGCACATCAAATACGGCTGTAATCTGCATATTATCCTTGGAATACTTGTTGTAATTGCATAAGGCATGCCCCAGATTGCCCGCTCCGACCAATGCGACTTTAATCGTTTGATTCAGCTTCAAGATCTGTCTGATCTTCTCAATGAGATACATGACGTCATACCCGATGCCTTTGCGTCCGAATTCTCCAAAATAAGCCAGATCCTTCCGAATTTGAGCCGGGTTCAAGTCAAGCTTGACCCCCAGCTCCTGCGAGGAGACCGTTTGGATCTCCCGGAGATGCAGCTCATTGAGCACTTGCAGATAAATCGGAAGGCGTCTAACGACCGCCTCCGATATTTTTGCGGACTTCATGGGAACCAACTCCTTCTTAACGGGGGTTGTAAAAGCTAAGCGTCTGTTTTTTAATCTCCTGTTGCCGAATGGGCCAGCCATTGCTGCATGCGGGGAACCATCTGGTTCGTATGCATCGTCTCGATCTTGGGGCCCGGCAATGAATACAGGAAGTGCTTGCCATAGTAGGTGTCAATGACTCTCGTATCATAAATGATGACAATACCTTTGTCATGAGCTGTGCGGACTAACCGCCCGAAGCCTTGCTTGAAGCGGATTACCGCCTGCGGAATGGACAGCTTCATGAACGGATTCTGCTTCTGCCGCTGAAGCAGCTCGGACTTGGCCTCCACCAGCGGATGGTTGGGCGGCTGGAACGGCAGGCGGACAATGGCCAGGCACACAAGTCCTTCCCCGGGAATGTCTACCCCTTCCCAGAAGCTGCTGGTGCCAAGCAAAACTGATTCGGGCTGCTGCAGGAACCTGCGGGTCAGCTTCGTCCGGTTGCTGCTGTCGATGCCTTGGCCCAGCAGTTGGATACCTGCTTCATCCAGCTTCAGCTTCAGCGGATCATACACTTGCTTCAGCATCTTGTAGGATGTGAACAAAACAAGCATCCTGCCTTTGGTCTCCACTGCGGTATCGGCGAGCGAGCCAATCAGCTTGTCGAGATAGGCGTCGTCAACAGAAGCGCCCTTAAGCACAGGAAAATCACGCGGAATGACCACAAGCGCCTGCTCCCGGTAATTGAACGGAGAAGGGAGCAGTACCGTTTTCAGCTTGCCTTGCTTCTCATAGCCCTCAAGGCCAAGCTGCTCTTCAGCGTATTGGAAGCTTTTTTGTACCGTCAAGGTGGCGGAAGTCATGACGATGCTGTCTTTTGCATCGAAGAAGTACTTCTGCAATTGACTGCTGACATCAACCGGCGCTGCGTAGAGCTGCAACGAACGATGACGGTATGCGGTGCTCGCCTCCAGCCAGTAGACATACTGCGCATCCTCCAGCTTTGTGATGAGACGAAGTTCATCCTTCACCCCTGCAAGATCCCGCAACGCGCCATTCAGATCCGTCAAAGACGCTTGTATGGATAAATCGTCTGCTCTGTCCTTAATATCGTTCATCATCTTCTCAGCCGTCTTGATCACTCTAGTCAGCTCGACGTGTACGTTATTCTCGACAGCCAGCACCTCCTCCCAGCCAGCCGGGAGCTGGCCGGAGCTAAGCCGCTTCACCAATGCGCCGTTGTCGCTCACGCTGTCCGATGCTGTGGAGGCAAAGGCATAGAACATCTCGAACAGCTTGTCCCAATGCTCCTTGATTTCTTGAAAAACGGGAATAATCGTATCAATGGTCTCCGTCCAGGCAGTGACATGATCGTCACCCTCTTGCTGAAGCCGCAGACGCAACGTCGGCAGCAAGCCGGAACGGTTGTCCCGGTATAGCCGCACGATAGCTTGAACAAGCGTGAAATAATGCACATTCATGCCCAAATGCTTGCCGGCGACTTCCTCAACATGATGAGCCTCATCAATAATTAGATGGTTGTAGGTAGGAAGAAGACGATGATCGGCTTGCACATCTGTGAACAGCATGGAATGGTTCGTAATGCATACGTCAGCCAGGCTCGATTCATGCTTCGCGCGGTGATAATAGCAGCGCTTGAACCACGGGCAAGCCCTGTTGAGGCAGGAGTCGGCATCGCTCGCCACTGTTGACCAGAAATCGGCGCCCCTGCTGCCGAAATTCAACTCCTCCTGATCGCCGGTCTCGGTCTCCCCGAGCCAAACGACCATTTGGGCAGCCGTTATGGGGTCCTCTATGGGTGCGACCATATCTTGAGCGTTCAGTTTCCCTTCAAATTTCCGCAAGCACAAATAATTGCCCCTGCCCTTGAATATGGAAGCTTTGAACGGAAACGGAAGAACCTCGCCAAGCAACGGCAAATCCCGCTGGCGCAGCTGCTCCTGCAAATTGATTGTATGGGTACTGACTACGATTTTGCTCTTGCTTTGCAAACTGTAGTACAACGCTGGAATCAAGTATCCAAGCGATTTGCCTGTACCTGTTCCTGCTTCAATCAGCAAATGCTTATCTTGCGAAAGCGCTTCATACACTTCGCGGAACATGATAACTTGAGACTCCCGCTCTTCATACCGCTCGAATTTGTTCTGGAACCGCGATTTGACCTCGGACAAATAATCCTCGAACGATAGGCCATCCAATACCCCTTCGCCCGAGGGCTCGTCTTCCCTTGGCGGCTTCTCCTCGCTCCATTCCTTGGCTTTAAGCGCGAACTGACGATAGAAATCATAATCGCCCATATCGAATACGCTATCCTGCTCTATCCGCTTTTCATTCCACTTCAAGAACCAATGAAGATCCTTGCTTTCGTCGATTAACGCAGACAGCCGCTGCACAGTAAGCAGCGGCATGGAACGCAATTTTTCGACCGTCTCCATAAAGATAAGGGCAGTTGCCATCGCATCGCTGTCGGCTTGATGATGCTGATGATTATCAATGCCGAACTGCTCGGCGACCGCGCCGAGCTGATACGTTGTAATACTTGGATAGAAGATGCGAAGCAGCTCGATCGTATCCAGTCTGCGCCCGGTGAAGGGCATATACCCGCAGCGATCCAGCGCATTATTCAAAAAACCGGCGTCAAAACCGACATTATGCGCAACCAGCACCGCGTCGTCCAATAACGGAATAAGCTCAAGCAGCACCTCATTCAGCTCTGGAGCATCTTTGACCATTTCCTCCGTAATGCCAGTTAACCCCGTAATAAAAGCTGGAATGGGAATTCTCGGCTTAACAAACGAGCTATAGGTTTTGACAATGTCCAGCTCATCGGAAACGATAACAAGTCCAACCTGCAAAATATCATCTTCCGCGCTATGTCCGGTCGTTTCCAAATCCAGTACAGCATAATTCATTGATTCCCCGATCCTCTCACATACAGCACAGCTCCGTGCTACCGAAATATAACGATAATTGTCCCGGCGTTTCTTGGCAGGACTTAAGATTGTTTAATGAGTCCGTGAAGCTCGGATACACCTCATATGCCTTGCGGAACAGCTTCTCCGCCTGGGCGATGTTCATGTGAACCGCATGAATGCATCCAAGGGCATTATAGCCTAAAGCCAGCCACTTCGGAAAGTCCGACAGCACAATTAATAATTGAAATTGCCGCTGGGCCTCCTGCCAATTTTGCATATGCATCTGGCTCATACCCAGGAATAGCCTGGCCAAATTGCATTCGGGCGCAACGGCAATCGCATGTTGAAATAAACTGGCAGCGTGAGAAAACATAAATAATTTATAATAGCCTTGACCTTTGTTAATGAGCAGCTCCGCTTCTTCAGGTATGGCAAGATCCGCCATATTGCAAGTGGTTGTTTCCACTGGCGAATAGGACGAAGCTTGCCCTTCTGCTGCAACAGGATCATCATCCATCACAGACGTAGTGACCATAACAGGCTGAGCAGCCGCGATGCCTTCCTGGAAGTCGGACACCTTCTCTTCGAAATCCAGCCATTGCTCGATAAAGCTGTCGCTCATTTTTTTCAATTCGGCGATTTGCTTAAGGTACGCCATTCGCTCCTGTTCGCTTGCTTGTGGGTACTGCTTGGTAATACCGTCAAGCATTTCGTTCATCGACGTGAACATATGCTGAAACATGCCGCATCCCGCCTTCGCTTAGAATAAGGAGTGATACGGTCATTTTTTGTTTACAGCCTGCTTTTCATACGGCGTACCAGCCGTTACATAAGTCAGGTAGGTTGCGTAATCCTGCAATTAGATAATCGTGGCATGCAATTCCTCAGTGAGCACCTTAAGCGGCTTATTCTGGTCATCCAAAATGGTAATAACCGGCTTGTGTGCCTTGGCTTCTTCGCTCGTCATCATGCCATACGAGATAATAATCACTTTGTCGCCTGGCTGCACCAGTCTCGCCGCAGCGCCGTTCAAGCAAATAACACCGGAACCTCTTGCGCCTGTTATGACGTACGTCTCGAACCTCGCGCCATTGTTGTTGTTGACAATTTGAACCTTCTCATTCTCAAATAAATCCGCTGCATCCATCAAATCCTCGTCAATGGTAATGCTGCCAACGTAGTTCAAATTCGCTTCCGTCACGGTCGCACGGTGCAGCTTGGATTTCATCATCGTTCTAAACATCGTTAAACCCCTCCACTCGGATGGTACAGGCTGTTATCAATCAAGCGTGTCGTTCCGAATTTGACCGCCATAGCCAGCAATGCCGGCGATTCCAGCTTATGCGTTAGTTCTTGCTCGTCTAGCGGCTCAAGCGAAGGATACCGAAGCAGCTCCACATAATCGATGACCGCGTCCGGAGCAGATCCGATTCGCTCCTTCACACGCGACAGAAGCGAGCCTGCTGTCATGCTCTCCTCCTGTATCCATCCCCTCGCTTGCTCCAAGGATTGAGACAGGATAACAGCCTGCGCCCGGTGTTCGGCGGACAGATAGACGTTGCGCGAGCTGAGTGCAAGTCCGTCAGGCTCACGTACGGTTGGACAAGGCACAATAACTGTATCAAAGTTCAGATCATCCACCATTTGCTGGATGACGGCAACCTGCTGAGCATCCTTCATCCCGAAATAAACCCTGTCCGGCTTAATCAGATGTAACAGCTTGCTAACGATCAGCCCTACCCCGTCAAAATGTCCGGGTCTCGAAGCGCCGCAGAGCCGGTCAGTCAATCCGATGACGATGATGCTGGTCTTGGAAGGCTTCGGATACATTTGTTGTACTGTAGGTAAAAAAACAACATCAATTCCGCATTCGTCCGCGAGCTTCAAGTCGCGTTCTTCGTCGCGAGGGTAGCGGTCAAGATCCTCATTCGGTCCAAATTGCGTCGGATTGACAAAGACGCTCAATACCGCAATATCGTTCTTCGCCTTCGCTTCCCGCATCAGGCTTGCATGCCCTTCATGCAGATAACCCATTGTCGGAACAAAGCCGATCGATCTTCTCCCGCCCTCGGATAATGCGTATAAGTGCTCTTTCAGGTCGGTAATGGTGCGGGCTACAATCATGCGAGCGGTACTTCCTTTCGCTGGCTCTCTTTCGCTGTGTTGCGCGGCTCTTCAGCTTTGGCTGTTCCCCCGCCGTACAAGGCTGCAGGGGCTGCAGATCCCGGCTGGAACACATGCTCCTCGGCAGGGAACTGATTTGTCTTCACTTCATCGACAAAGGATTCAATCGCTCCCCGGATCGTCGAGCCAATGTCGGCGTATGTCTTCACAAATTTCTTTTCAAAATAGGGGGAAGAATATTGCAATATATCATGGTAGACCAGAACCTGTCCGTCGCAAGCTCTGCCTGCGCCTATGCCGATCGTCGGAATCGTCAGCGCCTTACTGATCGCTTCCGCTACCGGCTCTGTCACAAGCTCCAGAACGATGCTGAATGCTCCTGCCTTCTCCAAGGCGAGCGCATCCTCCATCAGCTTCTGAGCGTCCTTCTCGGTCTTCCCTTGCACCTTGTAGCCCCCAAGCTGATGCACGGACTGTGGCGTCAGCCCCAAGTGGCCCATAACAGGAATACCGGCTTGTACCAGCGCTTCCACATCAGAGGCGATTTCCGCGCCTCCTTCAAGCTTCAGCGCCTGCGCGCCGCCTTGCTGCATGATCTTCGCAGCGTTAAGCAGCGTGGCTTCCCGGCTGGCTCCATAGGACAGGAACGGCATATCCGCTACAATGAAGGTGTTCCCGGCGGCTCTAGCCACCGATCTTGTATGATACACGATATCGTCAACTGTCACTGGTATCGTCGTCTCGTAGCCCAATACGACATTGCCGAGCGAATCCCCTACCAGTATGACATCAATTCCCGCTTCTTCTGCAAGCTTCGCCGACGGATAATCATAAGCCGTCAGCACGGAAATCGCATTGCGCTCCTGCTTCATCTTCAGCAGGCTGTGGATCGTCAGTCGTTTCCTCATCGCTTTCATCTCCTTTTCGTTGTCGAACAGAGAGACTGAATGTCCGCTGAACCAAGCGATAGCATCAGCATCTGAACACGCACTTATGTGCTATTTTAAACACAAAAAAACCTTTTAGCCGATTGCTTAAAAGGTTCCGGACATAAAAAGGAAACGGTTGCTTGTTGTGCTTCCTTCTGTCTCGGTCCCTACGGCTCAGAGCAGAGTGTGCAACACCAATCATTGACACGGTTCAATCTGCGAGGCTTACCAGTGCAGCTTCCTTGGAATACCGCCTGATACATGTAGTGTACCACAAAAAAATACCGTTCGTAAACGGCGTAAATGAACCGCCTTGCACATGTCCTACGACCGGCTAAGCGGCTCGCCCATCTCTGCCGAGAAGATCGTAACCAGCGAGCCGTCGGCTCGCTCTACGCGGATCGCTCCGCTCTCATCCAGCCCGACCGGGGTGCCTTCAAGCTCGCCTTGCGGCGTAACGAGACGGACCTTCTGGCCGATGGATACCGACAATGACTCCCACAGTGCCGCAATCGCTGAGAAGCCTTCCTGCAAGAACAGGTCGTAAAGCGTCTCCCACTCCTGCAAAAATTCCGTGACAATTTGACGGCGGTTGAATGGCTGTCCAGCCTCAATGCGAAGCGATGTTGCTTTCGCCAGCAATTCCTCCGGATAATCCCCCTCCGACAAATTAACGCTAATCCCGATGCCTGCGATAATATATTTGAGACGCTCATCCTCCGCTGCAGATTCCAGCAGAATGCCGCTTATTTTTTTCCTATGTATCAACAAATCGTTAGGCCACTTGATGCCAATGGGCAATTGTGTCAGACGCCTCAAGCTTCTGCATAGCGCAACTGCTGTCAGCAGCGTGAGCTGCGGGGCGCAATGAATCGGAACATGGGGACGCATGACCATGCTCATCCATATTCCTTTGCCTTGAGGAGATACCCAGCCGCGGCCCATTCTTCCGCGTCCGCCAGTCTGCTCCTCCGCGAGCACAAGTGTGCCTTCCGGCGCTCCTGACTCCGCCAGCTCCCGTGCCGAATCCTGAGTAGATTTCACCTGTTCATAGTAATGGACAGTCTGTCCGAATCTCGCCGCAGTTCCCGGCCCCGTCAGCATTTCGCTGCTAAGCTTATCGGGAGAATAGACCAGCCGGTAACCCAGCTTGGTCGATGCTTCAATCTCGTATCCCGCTGCTTCAAGCTTGCGAATCTGTTTCCAGACCGCCGTACGGCTCACCTTAAGCTCCTGGCTCATCATCGCCCCGGATACGTATTGATCCGGATGACGCTTCAGCAAATCCAGCAAATGATCATGGCTCATTCTATGTACCCTCTTCATTCCATAATAGTGACGCCGCAAGGAGCTTGTCCCTCTCGTTCGCGACCTCTCCAGAAGCTGCCGCAATCAGCAGCCGCTTCAGCATGATGCTCATCCACGGACCGGCTTTGCGTGACAAAGCTTGCTGCAAGTCATTCCCGCTCACAGCCAACTGCTTCAGCGACTTGACAGGCATCTCTTCGAGCATCACGGATAAGCGATTCGCGCTTTCCTCCGATACTTGTCCCGCTTGCGGCTTCAAAACACGTACGACATGCAGCCAATGCATGGCTGCTTCCTCGCCGAAGCGAATAACGCTGGCCAGCCATGCAGCGCGAATGCCTGGCTCATCGCCCGTATTCACGCGCACAGCCAGCTCTGAATGCAACAGTAATACCGTCATAATCAGACTCGTTCTCTTATTGGGAAGCCTAAGGCTGGCTAATAGCTCTTGCGCATCCTTCTCGTCAGCTTGCAATGACAATAAAATAGCTGCCCAACGCTCGTCCAAATGTTCAAGCGAGCTTAGTGAAGCCATTCCATCCCTGCCGTCTTCCGCTGATTCTTGAATACGCGCTAACAAATCAGGCGGTACCGCTTCCTTGAAGTCTGCCCACAGCCCGCTGGCGCCAAGCCAAGCCAGTGCTCTCTCAGGGACATCGCCGGACAACATCTTATCCAGCTCTGCTTGCACGCGCTCCATCGCTATATGGCGAAGCAACGGCTTGTATGCCTTCAATGCCCGCCAAAGGGACGGAACCGGCCGAAGTCCATACGTACCGAGAAAGCGAATCGCTCTCAGCATGCGCAAGGCATCCTCTTGGAGACGCTCATCCGCTTTCCCGACGCACCGGAGCCGGAACTCGCGCAGGTCGCTCAACCCGTCATAGGGATCGTATACGCTCCCGCTTTGCCTGATTGCCATCGCGTTCATCGTGAAATCCCGGCGCAGCAGATCTTCGTCCAGCTGCAGCACATACGCAACGGAGGAAGGTTTGCGGAACTGCTCGTATTCCGATTCTGTCCGGTAGGTCGTCACCTCATACGTCTCGCCTTCCTGCACAACGGTAACCGTTCCGTGCTGCAATCCCGTCGGGATGCACTTCGGAAATAAAGCCATAACCTGCTCCGGCAATGCCGAAGTGGCAATATCGATATCATGAACGGAAAGGCCCAGCACGGCATCTCGCACAGCTCCGCCGACGAATACAGCCTCGTGGCCTTCCGCCTCCAGTTGCTCAATCAATGGCATTGCTGCCCTCATCTCGGACGTAAGCTCTAGCTTCAAAACCGCCCCTCCTTACGTACGACTGCCGTTGCCTCTTCACGGGAACAAGCGTTACTCGCAGACCGATACCGGCAGCTCGGCATCAATGCCAAGCACGCGGTAGTAGATGGATTCGTATTGCTCTGTAATCGAATCATTGCAGAAGTCATGTCTGGCACGCTTCAAGCAAGCTTCCTTGAACTTCGCATGAAGCGCATCGTCCGTAAGCAGCTTGATGGCGCCTTCCGCCATCTCCTCTACGTTGCCTACATCCGACAAGAAACCCGTTTCGCCATGCGTAACCAGCTCCGGAATGCCTCCGGCATTGGAGCCGATTGTCGGCACGCCGCATGCCATGGCTTCAAGCGATACCAGTCCAAAACTTTCTTTCTCGGAGGGCAGCAATAACACGTCCGCCATCGAGATGACTTGGGCAACGTCTTCTTGCTTGCCAAGGAAATGAACGCGGTCCTCAAGCCCCATATTTTTAATTTTGCATTGAATCTTCGTCAATTCCGGTCCTTCGCCTACCAGGAGAAGCTTCGCCCTTACCCTCTTCGACACCCGCTCGAAAATCTCCACCACATCGCTCACGCGTTTCACTGGGCGGAAGTTTGAAATATGCATCAATATCTTCTCGTCCGGCGCGGCAAAGTCGGCGCGCAGGGAAGCGGCTTCACGCGGATAATATACGCGCTTATCGACAAAGTTGTAGGTCAGATCGATAGGCGTCAGGATATCGAGCAGATTTCTCGTCTCTTGGATCAGATCGTTGGATACCGCCGTTACGGCATCGCTCTGATGGATCGCAAGCCGGATCAGATCCTTTAATGACTCATCCTGAGCCAGAACGGTTATATCGGTGCCATGCAGCGTCGTAACGGTCTTAAGACCGTTGCCGACCATCTGCTTGGCGAGATAAGCACATACAGCATGAGGCACTGCATAATGTACATGCAGCAGATCAAGCTGCTGCATCTTGGCTACTTGAGCCATCTTGCTGGCAAGCGACAGATCGTAAGGAGGATAACGGAATACATAATAATCGTTAACTTCAACCTCGTGGAAAAATATATTTTTATTAAATTTGCCTAAACGAAACGGTATGCTATGTGTAATAAAATGAATTTCGTGCCCACGCTCGGCAAGCAGCTTCCCTAATTCCGTAGCAACGACGCCCGATCCCCCAAGTGTCGGATAACATGTAATGCCGATTTTCAGCTTCTTAGCCATTCGTGATGCACCTCCCCACTCATGTGGTATATCTATATCTATTCCCTATAGGTTGTACGTTTTGTCAAAATAATGAAATGCCGAACGGGCGCTTGATAGCGAAGCCTTCGGCATATTGCCAGCCCTTGCTTTGACCAAGCAAGAAATCTCTCGCTTCGACCCGCTCTACATAAGCGTTCGTAAGCGGCGTGGCTACCGAATCTGCGCTATGCGAACGGTCAAATTGGGAGCGGTATGCCCGCAGCGCTTCCCGCTTCACATCGTAAGTAGACGTGACATCCACAATTAGCGATACGGCCTCGACATCATTAATATAATAATAAATAAGCTGCTCCACCTGAACAGGCGGCAGATGCGGCATATAATTGCGCAGCTTGGCATTGAACACAGCTTCTTCAATCAGCTTGCTGCAAGCGATATGATCCGGATGACGGTCAACCCAATATGGCGCAAATACGATACGTGGCTGCCAACGTCTAATTTCGGCAACGATCGCATCGATTTGTTCCCGGCCCCCCTGCAAGCCGCGGTCGGGCAGTCCCAAATTCGTCCGTGCAGATAAACCAAGCACCGCAGAGGCTGTTGCGGCTTCTTGCCGCCTCAGCTCCACGGTGCCGTTAGAGGACATCTCTGCTTCGGTCAAATCGCAAATGCCGACCCGCTGTCCCGCCGCCGTATGTTTGGCGATCGTTCCGCCCATTCCGATCTCTGCGTCATCCGCGTGAGCTCCGAATACGAGGATATCCAGCTTGTCCATTACTCGGCCGCTCCCGGCTTATATTTGTGCACCAGCTCGCGCCATGCAAAATCGCCGCGCTCAACAGCTTTGACCAGCACTTCCGCTGTCGCAATGTTCGTCGCGACCGGAATACCCTGTACATCGCACAGACGAAGCAGCGCGATAATATCCGGCTCATGCGGCTGTGCCATCAGCGGATCGCGCAGGAAGATAATCAGATCCATCTCATTCTCGGCTACCATCGCGCCGATCTGCTGGTCTCCGCCCAGCGGGCCGGACATGAAGCGATGAATGGACAGATCAGTCTGTTCCATAATGCGAGTACCAGTCGTGCCGGTGGAATAAAGCGTGTGGGGCGTGAACACATGTTCATAGGCGATGACGAAATTCACCATCTCGTCCTTCTTGCGGTCATGCGCGATAAATGCAATGTTCAGCATGTGAATCCCCTCTCCCGATGTCAATTTGCGCCTTGTCGGCTAGTCCATAATATGCTCGAAACCATAGATCAAACCGCTGTATGTCATAACCTTCTTCACGGCTACATTGACACCCGGCATATAGCCGGCACGGTCATAGGAATCATGACGAATTTTAAGCGTTTGGCCATAGCCTCCAAAGATAACCTCCTGCTGCGCAAACACGCCCGGAAGTCTGACGCTATGTATACGGAACCCATTATAATACCCGCCGCGCGCTCCTTCAATTGTTTCTTCTTCCTTCGGATTGCCTTGACGCAGCTCCTGGCGCACTTGTGAGATCAGCTCGGCCGTCTTGATGGAAGTGCCCGAAGGCGCATCCAGCTTCTGGTCGCCATGATATTCGATGATTTCCACATTCGGCAAATATTTGGAAGCCTCTGCTGCAAATTTCATCATCAGAATAGCACCGATCGAGAAGTTAGGCGCGATTAAGCCGCCAATTCCTTTTCCTTTGCACAGCTCGTCCAGCTCTTCAATCTGCTCTGGCGTAAAGCCTGTTGTCCCGATAACAGGACGGACTCCATACTCGATTGCCTTCTTCGTGTTGCCGTAAGCGGCTTGCGGGACTGTAAAGTCAACAAGCACGTCAGCCTTCGCCCCGCTCAGCGCTTCGTCCAATGTTGCGCTTACGATCACGCCTGTATTGGAATGGCCCGCGTATAAGCCTGCATCGACCGGCCCGGAGGACGGACCTACGGCAGCTACCAGCTGCAGCGTCTCATCCTCCAGTACCATCTTAACGACCTCTCTGCCCATTCTTCCCCCAGCGCCAGTAACCGCAACTCTAATCCGTTCTATCGTCATCCCCATCACCTTTTCTTTATCGTCTTCTCATCGTGGAACGGATGCGTTCCATTCTCCGTTTGCGGCTAATGTCCGCGAATAATCTTCGAGCCGCCGAGTGGTTCGGATCGAGTCTCAAAGCTTCCCTCGCGCACTCTATGGCTTCATCTAATCCTCCGTCTGTCATGCATACCATCGCAAGCGTGTAATACGCATCAAAGCTCAAAGGGTCCAGCATAACCGCATGCCGGAGCAGCTCAGCGGCTTCCTTCATATCCGGATTCTCTCGGTCTATCAGCACATTCGCTTCCGCCAGCAGAAGACGGGATTGTATCACTTGCGAATGATACCGGTACTCCTCATTATCCGGCTCCAGCTTCTCGGCCACATCTGCATAGATTTTCGCTTTCGGCCACTTGCCGCTGCGCGCGCAGGATACGGCGCATTTATGATAATATCCGGCGTTATCCGGTTCGGCAGCTATCGCTTGCTCAAACCAATAGATCGCCTCTTCAAAATCGCTGTGAAAAATATATTCATACGCCTTCCTGATGCAGGTCTCCCCATCCATCTGCCCATCCTCCTTGTACAGGGGTGATGGTACAGCATATGTATGGAGCTTGCTTACAGTTCGTCGCTTTTCTTCGTCCAGCGATTTGCGTCACGCGTATTGAACTTATGCATGACCTTATCGTGAGCCTCGGTCAGATCGATGCCTAGCGAATTGGCGAAGCAGGATAATAGAAACAAAATGTCACCAAGTTCCATCTCGACGGTATTTTCCGCCTCATCCGCCTTCTTCGGCTTCTCTCCGTAATAATGATTAATCTCACGTGCCAGCTCGCCGACCTCTTCGGTCATTCTTGCCATAAGGGCAAGCGGGCTGAAATAGCCTTCCTTGAATTGCGAGATGTACTCATCCACCTCACGCTGTACTTCAGACAATGACTTCTCAGACATCTTTCCGGCTTCCTTTCCTGTATAGCTGCACGTTACTATGTTACCGTATAGGTCCGCTCAAAATCAATGTTTTTCGCACGGGTCAATTCGCCATACTAGAGATAAAGCAATCTATAGAAAGAAGGCGTCTTCGTGAAAAGAATATGGAATCAGCTGCGCCTGATCTTGCCCATACTGGTCGGAACGGCCATTTATGCTTTTGGGCTGCATGTTTTCGTTATTCCGAACCAGCTCATGGAAGGCGGATTAACCGGCATTGCCGTATTGCTGAATTATGCCGCCGGATGGAAACTGTCGGTCACGACGCTGCTGCTCAATATTCCGCTATTCCTCCTGGGCTGGAAGGCTCTGGGCAAATTCCAAATGCTCTATACCATCGTTGGCACGGTGTCGCTTTCCTTGTTTCTCGCGCTTATTGAATATTTCATTCAGGCCGGATGGCTTGTACCATTCCATAGTACAAATGATTATATGCTTGCCGCGTTATACGCAGGGGTAACGCTTGGGACCGGACTAGGCATCGTCTTTCGTTTCGGCGGCACGACCGGAGGCATCGATATCATTGCGCGGATATTGACTCGCTGGCGCAGCTTCAGCATGGGTCAGGTCATACTGGCGTTTGATGCCGTCATCATTGGCATCTCCATTCTCTACATCTCCCTGGAGAAGGTGCTCTATACGCTTGTTGTTGTTTTTATCGCCTCGAAGATGATCGATTTTCTCCAGGAAGGGGCTTATGCCGCAAAGGCTTTCTCTATCATTACCGAGCACGGAGAGCAGATGGCGACGACGATTACCCATGAGCTGGAGCGCGGCGTCACCTTGATGCCGGCAAAGGGAGCCTTCTCCGGACAAGAAAAAGAGATCGTCTATTGCGTTGTGGGAAGAGCGGAGAACCGCCGCCTCAAAACCATCATTCGCAATATCGATCCCCAAGCCTTCATTGTAATCAATGACGTACACGACGTGCTGGGCGAAGGCTTCAAAGAAGAATAGCGGACTTTCCCGCTTCGCTTGTCTCCGTTACGACTACAGCTTCTTCACGCCGTAAGGCCTTGCCTTATATTTGCGCCAGCCTGTCCAGGTCAACACGCCTGATATAATCGTACCCAGCAGCAGCGCCCACTTCAGCGGCTGTCCGATGCCTGGCGGCGCTATGGCCGGTACGGCTGCCGCCTGCTTGTCCTCTAAAAATATACGGTTGATCACCAGCCGAATCGCATCGAGCGATTGATCGACCTCCGTCTTCGACACCGTAGATTGCTTGCCTTCGAGCAATCTCCCCGCATAAGCAATACGTTCCATCAATTCTCTCATACGGATGGGATCACCTGCGAACATCGCCGCCGTCTCGATTCTGGCCGCATGCTCGCTTAATCCTTGCAGAGTAGCGCGCGCAGCAGCTACAGGGTCCCCCGCTTGTCTCTTCCATGCTTGCTTCAACGTGTTCACATCATGCGTAAGCAGCGCTTTGTATTGATGCCACAGAGCTGCCTTGCCATTCATTAGCGCATCAGCGCCCATACGCAGCCGTACGGTATGCTCAAGCCACAGCGAATGCTTCACGCCACTGGAGAGCGCCCGCTCGACAGCAGCTGCATCATGCTCCATTGCCGACCATCCGTCAGCACTGCCGTAGCTGCGAAGCATCTTATTGTCCAGCAGCTTATTCAACCTTTGCAACTCAGCGAATGCGGCTTGCCGATTATTCGTATAAGCCGCCGTATATAAAGCTGTCGCTGTCTCGTCCATTCGTTCAAGCTGATGGTACGGACCTGACGAGAACAGGAATGCGTAGCTTCCTACTGGACTCGCGCCGCCCCATACCACTCCAGCCGTACCCATCGCCATACATAGACAGACGATGAACGGAATGATAATACGCGATTTCATGGACATCCCCCCATAGACCAATCTATGAGGGGATGTCCGTCTTTATTCATTTTTTTCGAAAACGCAAGACAAGCCATGCGGCTAGGAAGCTTGCAAGCGACAGCGCGTACGTGAAGGTTCGTACGGCATCCAGATCGTCCTCCAGCTCTGCCGGAAGCCATGGATTAATGCCATACGTATAATCGATGGTATCATTCAGCAGCAGCCATCCCAGGCCTGCGACAAGCGCACCGGTCCTAGCTTTCATGAATCTGAAAT
This sequence comes from Paenibacillus sp. J31R120, assembly GCF_056269225.1. Classification (NCBI taxonomy): domain Bacteria; kingdom Bacillati; phylum Bacillota; class Bacilli; order Caryophanales; family Paenibacillaceae; genus Paenibacillus; species Paenibacillus sp. J31R120. The sequence continues at coordinate 381,236 of NZ_JBWDNN010000003.1, forward strand.
ACAATAGCGCCTCTGCGGCCATCCCCAGATGCGATGCGATCAGCATGTAATGCTGCCAATTCAGCACATCGCCTTGTGCGGCTCCGCCGACAATCATGGCAACTGCCCATATGCCGTATTTGACCGAACAAACGACAGCAAGTGCCTCGATCACAACACGCACGATGTCGCCGAGTTTGGATGATCGCTGTGGAGGGAACATCAAAAATAGAAGCGACAGGGTGAAAAACAAGCTTGAAGTTGGCGAATCCGGCACAAAAGGAAGCATCCATGCCGGTTTGTTCTCGATGGTCCAAATGAGCTGGTTTTCATACCAGATATAACCGTATATCGTACCGACCAGATTAACGATAAACAAAAGCCAAAGCACATTGCGGTTCAGCAGGAAGCTTCGGCTCCAGAACAGACTCAGATTCATGCTATTGTTCCTTTCCAAAAAAAACCTGACCGAATAATTCGATCAGGTTTCCTTTAAGGGTTCAACTACTCTTGGGTTTGCTTGGTCAGCCATACAGCCAGCTGATCAATCTCATCTGAAGAAAGTGTACCTTCGTATGGAGGCATCGCGCCGCCATTACGGCCGTGTGTAATCGTCTCCACGATCTCTTCCTTCGACAGGCGATTACCTACGCCAAGCAATGCTGGTCCGTTGGCACCGGCTAAGTCATTCGCATGACAGCCCATACATTGAGATTGAACGATCGACATTGCCGGATCTTCAGGCTCAATGATAGCTGCAACAGGCGCTTTCTTCAGCGGATTAGGACGAGGCAAGCCTCTCTCATGAGCCAGTCTCGCTTCTTCCTCGCGAACGTGATGCTCAGGAGTTTGTCCATTCTTCTCCAGCATGTGCTGGTAGTGATCCCAAGATACAACCGTCAAGTATACGCAAGCCGCCAGCGTCAGAAGCATAAGCGACGAAGCGATTGGACGGCGGTAGAAGCGGCGCTCCTTGCCGGTATCCAGGAATGGAGCAAGCAGCAATCCGCCGAACAGAATACCAGGAATGCCGAGCGTGCCCAGCAGGATGAACTCCTGCGATACATATGGATATTTCAAAAATTGATACAGGAACAAGAAGTACCAGTCTGGCATCGGAATAAACGATGCATTCGTCGGGTCAGCCGGATAGCCCAGCGGTGCAGGCTCAGCGATAACCCATACCAGGAAACCGACCAGTACGACGCAACCAACCATCCATTCCTTAAGAAGGAAGTTAGGGATGAAGGCTTCCGATTTACCCGGAAATGACGTGTAGTCTGGCGGTGTCTGGAAGCCGCCCGCTTTCTTGACGCGCGAGTCGCCCACATAGACGACCTTCTCGTTCGATTTATGACCGTGAGCCATGTGTAAGCCCTCCCTTCGCTTAAAGTGGTCCCGAAATGCCTTGTTTCCGAATCATCAGGAAGTGCGCCGCCAGCATGGCGATCAAAGCGCCTGGCAGGAAGAATACGTGAATCGCGAAGAAGCGAGTCAGCGTCTGCGCCCCTACGATGTCGCCGCCATACAGGAAGTCAGCAATGTAGGATCCGATAACAGGAACGGAAGCCGCGATTTCTACACCTACTTTAGTTGCGTAGTAAGCTTTGTTGTCCCATGGAAGCAGGTAACCTGTAAATCCAAGGCCAAGCATGATGAAGAAAATCAGCATTCCGACTACCCAGTTCATCTCACGCGGAGCCTTGTAGGAGCCGGTGAAAAATACGCGAAGAGTATGTAGGAACATCATTACGATTACCAAGCTCGCACCGAAATGGTGCATGCCGCGAACGATCTGGCCGAATGCGACCTGATGCTGCAGATAGTCAACGCTCGCGTAAGCGTTAATAATATCCGGCACGTAGTACAGGGTCAAGAACATCCCCGACAAAATCTGGATAACCGTGATAAAAAACGTCAAGCCACCGAAGCAGTAGACAAATGCAGAGAAATGATGCGCCGGGTTAACGTGCTCGGGCACCTCATGGTCTGCTACATCTCTCCAAAGCGGCGTAATGTCAAGACGTTCGTCAATCCAGTTGTATACATTTTTAAACATCTGCAGTACGCCCTCCTTAGCTTCTTGTGTTCGGAACGAGTGGTCCCAAATAGACAATGCCGTTGTCAACGACGACTTCATATTCGTCGAGCGGCGAGTTGGCTACTGCCAAGTTCTTGCCGTCCTTGGAATATCTCGCGTCATGGCACGGACAGTCATATTCGTTATGACCTTTCGTATTCCAGAAAATCGTGCATCCCAAATGCTTGCAGACCGGAGACAGGGCAAATACTTTGCCGTCTGCGCCTCTCGAGATCCAAGCTACGAGTTCAGGCTCGCTCTCATACCAACCGTCAATCTGATGAATCTTGAACTTGAATTCTTGCGGTTCCGTGGTAACTTTGCTCTCCTCGACAACCTTAACCAGATTGCCTTCGCCCTTCTTCGCAAGAAGCGGATCAACCGCAAACCGAACCATCGGAAGTACCGCGCCGCCCATCATGAAGGCCGTTGTGCCGCCAAGCGTATATGACAAAAATTGACGCCGGGACATTTCTTTGCGCTGAACCGGACGATGCGCCGTCTCGTGTTGTTCATGATTACTCATCTTCTGTTCTAACCCCCTTTGCCAACCATATCTCGCGTCTTGCCGCACGGCAAAAACACATGACGAACTAGGACATAACTTATAATAGCCTAGGTGTTTGGGAGCGTCAAGAATATGGCCCGATATTTGCGTCATTCTGGAAATGCCGTTCAAGAATTTGTTATCATTTTGTCACATTTGACCTGCTCTGGCATTTGTTTTCCCCATATTTCGATCTAATTATACGAAGGATATCCATATTTAAGGAGAAATGGGGCTCCAGAGCTCTCTAATTTGTGACGACACCTCGCCGGGGGTCAGGAGTTGTCCGTCCGGTCCCGGCTGCAGGATCAGATCCGCAGCTTCAATCATCAGCCCAGGAGCGGCAAACGCCGTCATGACGATCACATATTTAAACCCCGCTTGCTTCAGCCGGCTGCACCATTCGCCGAGCATCGAATGGAACGCTTCACTTTCTGATATGTAATGACATGCCGGATACGTAACCACCCTGCCCTTGAACGGAATCTCCACCAGATCCATCATATCCCGCAGCCGCTCAAGCCGGACTGTCGTCTCATAGGGCGACTCCCCGCCGCCAAGCCCCGTGACGGGAAGCAGGCAGGTATCCAGGTACGGCTTAAGCTCGTCCCATTGTTCTTCCGTAATATCGCTGAATTTCATCCGTTCTCCTCATTTCCCCGTTGTCTCTGCTCTTGCTTTTTCCATTCTACAAAAGAAAGCCTCCGTGCGCTAGAGCTGGCATACAGCCGGCCGCACATGGAAGCTCCTTATCGTTAATGCTTTAGCTCATTGAGTTGCTTGACGAGTCGGTAGAACGTATCCTCGTCGCCGGACGCGAGCGCTTTGTCTATTGCATGATTCAGCTTCTCGGTCTGAAATTTCAGCACTGCTTCGTCCAGTACAAGCTCAGCGACCAATCCGAGCATCGCTTCATACGTTTCTTTCATTTTGTCCATAGGATACACCTCCACACCGGCGCTTACGAGATCCTATATTCGATTCCTTTCGTCACGTAGCTCTCCATTGTCCTTCTCATGCGCAGCAAATCATCCTCTGTCAACTCTCTTACGACTTTGGCGGGCGTTCCGATAGAAAGCGTATAGGATGGTATTTTCTTGTTCTCTGTCACAATCGAACCGGCTCCTATTAAAGCATATTCACCAACGTCTGCGCCGTTAAGTACGATTGCCCCCATTCCGATTAATGTACCTTTGCCTATCGTGCAGCCGTGAATAATCGCACTATGGCCGACCGACACTTCGTCAGCCAGTACAAGCGGCTGATCGGTATTCACATGGCCTACAACACCGTCCTGGATGTTGCAGCTATGTCCGATTCGGATCGGAGCGAGATCGCCGCGAAGCACGGCGTTGAACCAAACAGTGCTTTTGGGACCAATCGACACATCGCCGATCAGCTTGGCACCTTCTGCGATATAGCAGCTATCGTGTACAGCGGGCATTATTTGGTTATACGGCAACAACATTTATCCTCATCTCCCTTGACAACCTTGAATTGGGGAGATTCTACCAAGGCCGCTCCTGAATGTCAATGCAAGGCAAGTCCGGCTGCGTCCGGCCCTCTAGCCATGCGATCGATGACCGCATTGCCCGCTTTCGTCATGCGCACAACCGTTCCGTGCTCCGGGTGTTCCCCTATGCGCAGCAGGCCAAGATGCACCATCATTTTAAGAATCCTGGCTTCCAGGATGGCATTGGCATCGTCGTAGTAATAGGTCTTGATGAAAGGAAGGAGCACTTCCCGGAGCGATGACACGCTCACCCAATCGGGCGCAAGCGCATGAATCCAATGAACCAGCGACAGCAGATTGGCCACAGGGCCCTTGTACAGCTTTAACCAATAACGATAGATCAGCTCTTGCTCATCTGCTTCAGCCGGCTTCTCCAGCCGTTCCTTGCCCGCATCCTCTACAATGAGCCATCCATCTGGCTGTTCGCTGATATATTTGGCGCTGCAGCAGTAATCATAGAGTAGGGAGAACCGGTCCGGATAATAATTGAAGTGGCGGCCATATCCGAATCGCCAGGCTCCCTTGCTTGGCAAGTCCTCCCGCACGCCCATCCGGTCCAGCATTTGCTGAAGAGACCGCTTGTACATGGAACCGTCCGGGATAAGCTGCACTTCATTGTGGTATACATAATGAAGCAATTGCTTGATGTCTTCTTGCATTAAGCCCTGTTCATCCCTGTACATATTCGGTTCATCCGTGTATTGGAGCTGCTCGGCGAATCTGCGCCTGAGCGTCTCGCGGAATCTGGTCTTCAGATCGCTCGGAATCTGGAACAGATACCTCCCCGGACCGCTGAATCCGTTAAAGAGCCAGCCCTGATGCTTGAACTGGACGATGATTTCCCTTGGACTAGGCGGCGCCGGCGGCAAAGCAGCTTTTTTCTTGCTTTTTTTCGTTTTTTTGGCGGGTTCTTCCACCGGTTCCTTCTTCTCACCGAAGCGGCTCTGTTGAACCCTCGCGACCAGATCTTCCAGACTGTAGGACTGCCTGGACTCGAATAGCAGAGAATTAAGGAAACGCAAATCTTCCAGCTTCATAGAGCTGATTTGATTCTCGAATACGTCATGCCGATTCACTTGCGACAGAATGGACTGGATCAGCTCGTTTTTGGAGTTCCCGTTGCACTCGCACTGGTAAACGCCCGCAATCTTGCTGAGCTGACCGATATCGGCATAACTTAGCATGTCTGACAGATTCATGGCTCTCCCCTTTCTGCAGAGTACCGCTCCCTCGCAGGCTGCAGCTTCTAGAGCTAAGGTTTTACTACCATTATTGGACAATTCGCGCATTTCATACCCATCAGTTGCGGTTGCCTCCAAGTAAATAGACTGCCAACGCAAAAAAAGCTCTCCGAAAACCAATCGGAAAGCTTGCTCTAACTATTGATTTAAAGCTGTACGGCTAGACGTTGATCTCCTCCAAATGCCGGGTACAGTTATGAAGTAAGGGCTGCCATGCGTCGTTCTGCCGCTCCAGAATAGAGTAGGACAGGTTGCCAAGGCGGGAATCCTCCAGCTCCGCACATAGCTCCTTTAACATCTGGGCGATGAAGCTTCCGTGCGAGACGACCAGAACGCTCTGGCCTTCCTCTCTCTTCATCAGGTCCGAGATCGCTTCCGAGCCTCTGACACGCACCGCTGTATCCGATTCCATGCCAAGGCTTTGCTCACGCCAGTCCGCTCCCCAGCGCTCCAGACGTTCTTGCTCCGTCGTCCCTTCGATCTCGCCAAAATAACGCTCACGCAGCCGAATATCCGGCTCCAATACAGGAATAGCCAGCCGTTCGGCAATAATGGCTGCCGTTCTTCTTGCCCGCAGCAGGTCGCTAGAGATAACTGCGTCCCATATACGCTGTTCCTTGCTCAATCTGGATGCCAGCGCACTCGCTTGCGCAATGCCTTCCTCATTAAGCGGAATGTCCGTCTGCCCTTGTATGATGCCCTTCGCATTCCAATCTGTCTTCCCATGCCGGACCAAGCCGATAAGCAATCCGATTACCCCTTTCGATGTCTGCCGGTCCTGACCCGAACATCAATGTCGCGTTCTGGACAGCCAATTTAATATCAGTAATGCCATAACCAGCCCAAGCAGCGATAGCGCTACATAATATTGCGGGAACGTCGGCACAACCTTCAGTACGACCGGGTCGCTTATGCTGGCTACGGGCACTTCTGCATAAAAACCCGCAGTCATAAATGCGTTGTCTGTCGAAGCGTTAGCCGCTTCAATCAGTCCCGTCATCTTTTGCAACTGCGCCTCGGTAGTCGCATCCTTATAATCGAACACAAATACAAAAAACGCGCAAGCGAACATTGCCATGCAGCCCGCAATAAGAATAGCCGTATTTCGACGGAATGATTTGGAGAAGTGATAGCTTTTGCTTGGAACCGGCAAGTACCAGGATTCGTCCAGGTAGATGCGCTCCATCACGGCACGGTTCACATGCTCTGAAGGACCGATCGCGGCGGTTTCCTCTGCGCAAATGCGAACGAGATCCTCGCTCTCTTCCCAGAAGCCGTAATGAGCGGAGCAATGCTCGCAATCCAGCAAATGAGCCTCCAGTTCTATTCTCTCCTGATCCTCCTCGGACATATCCCAGTAGTCGGAAAACCTAAGCTGCACGTCCTCGCATTTCATCATGAATTCATCCTCTCGAAAGACTCCGCCGACGGCATTGTTCCATAATAAGGCTCAAGCTGCGTCTTCACGCTGGCTCTTGCCCGGAACAGCAATGATTTGACGGAACTGACCGACTGCCCAAGAATATTCGCAATCTCCTGGTAATCCAGTTGGTCATATTCCCTTAGAATAAGCGCGGACCGTTGCTTCTCCGGCAAATTGTTAATTGCCTCGCGAACCATAGCCATTCTTTCATTGCGCAGAAGCTGCTGCTCGGGAGCGGCTTCATGCGATGCGATCGGTTCGAAACCTGCGTCATCGAGCGATACATTATTCGCTTTGCTTTTCCTTAGCTCACTCAAAACGGTATTGCGCGCAATCGTATACAGCCACGTAGAGAAAGAAGCATCCATCTCCCGGAAGGAGTGGAGGCTGCGGTAAGCTTTATAAAATGTCTCTGAACATAAATCCTCAGCCAGCAATTCCAGTTTCGCGCTTTTCAGCATATGAAAGATGAAGGCTAATATCTTGCGCTGATAACGCCGCATCAGTTCGGAGTACAGCTCGACATTGCCATCCTTAATCTCTCGTATTAACTGGGAATCAGTCATGACAGGCGAACCTCCTCCACCTGCAGATTATTCCCGGACCCTATGTATCATTGTACCGGCCCGAAAACAAAAAGTTGCGGTCATTATCTCAATAAATACAGATTTAACTGCAGATTCAATTGAGTAAGTTTAACAATTCGATTCCGACAGGCAAAATCCTGCCTGTTTCGACATTACTTCTTAAACCTTCATTTTCCTAATAAAACGAATCAGGGTGAAAAATGGCTTAACTCGCTTCTGTTACTCTAATCTGTTACTCCTATATAACCTATGTTCGGAGCTTCCCAAACAAAACACCCCTTGCAGCCGGAAGCCGCAAGGGGTGATTCACACCCTTATTGCACACAGATCTCCAGTGTTCTTCATGTTCAGGCTAGTGGCCTGAAATAAACAAAAAAAAACCACTCCGTGGAGTGGTTTGCGTTCATGATGAACGCTGCAGTTATTGGATAGGAGTGGAGAGAAACCATACTGTACTTTTATTATATGTATACGCTTCCATTTTGTCAACAAGCGTTTTCATTTTCGTGACAAATCTTGAAAATGAAAACACAGGAACGTCCATCTATTGATGAACGGAATAGCCATTATTCTCAAGCAGTGCAATCGCTTGATCCAAATACTCCTGATTGCGGAACGATAACCGAAGAATGCCCGGCACATCTTCCCTGCTCTCGATAATTTGCAGATTGCTAAGGTTGATCCGGTTGTTGCCAAGCTCGCTGGCAATCTTGCCGATAATACCGGGATGATCCGGCACATCGACATAACAATCATACACCGAATGAATCATGCCCTTGCGTCGCTCCGGCATGCGGTTGCGGAATTCACCAGCCGTCCGGAACGCTTCTTCAATGGCCGGTCCGTCCAGCTTCTCCAGCATTTGCGCGAATGATTCCATTCCGGCATTCCAGTCGCGGATCAGCCGCAGGAGCACCTGGCGGTTATCAAGCAGAATATCCCGCCATAAGCTTGGATCTCCCGAGGCGATGCGCGTAATGTCCCGAAAGCCTCCGGCAGCCAAGGATTGATACAGATCATTGCGTTCATTATAGCCTCGCACCTGATTCACCAGCGCAACAGCAATCATATGAGGCAAATGACTGATCGCTCCCACGATGTCATCGTGCGAGTCAGCATCCACCTTGACAATATTCGCTCTCGTATGCGAAAGCAGCTCCGTCAATCGCTCCACCGCCTCTGGCGGCGTTGATGGTTCTGGCGTCAATACATAGAAGGCATTTTCCAGCAAATGATAGGAGGCCGCCTCTACGCCGGAGCGCTCAGACCCTGCCATCGGATGACCGCCGATAAAGGTCGCTGGTCCCAGATCAATGGACCTCGCATAAGACGCCACCGAAGACTTCGTGCTGCCGACATCCGTGATGATACAGCCTTTCTTCAAATGGAAGGCGCTGATCTTCTCCATATACTCCTGCAGGTTGCCAACCGGTACGCATAGAAAGATAAAGTCCGCTTGCTCCGCGGCTTCCTGGATCGATGTCGTGCCGACATCAACCACGCCACGTTGAAGGTATTTCTGAACGGAGCTTTCCCGATTGGAGAATCCGATCACCCGGATACCCGGCTTGCCTTTCAGGCAAAGCGCAATCGAACCCCCAATAAGACCTACTCCAAAAATCGCTACATTCGTCATAAATTTAAGTTTACACCGTCACTTCCTGCAAAACTTGCTCCAGCGCCTCGATAAAGGCCGCATTCTGCTCAGGCGTTCCGATAGATACGCGAATATAGGTCGGGTAGTTAGCCCAGCGTCCCTTCACGATTACACCTTTGCGCAGCAGCGCGTCGAATACTTCCCCTGAAGGGCGCTTCGCATCTACTAGAATAAAATTGCCGTTCGCCGGGAAATACGACAGGCCAAGTCGGTCGAACTGCTCCGTCATATAGCGAATGCCTTCCAGATTGTGTTCTTTGCACGCAGCAACAAACGCGTCATCCTTCAGGGAACTGAGTGCGCCCGCTTGAGCGATACGCGTCGTGTTGAACGGCTCGCGAATCTGATTCATGAATTGAATCACTTCCGGTCTGCCGACTCCGTATCCGATACGGTGTGCCGCAAGGCCGTAGACTTTCGAGAATGTTCTAAGCACGAGCAAGTTCGAATAACTCTTCAGCAGCTCAACGCCATCGCTGAATTGTTCTTGATCGACAAACTCCCGATAAGCTTCGTCCAGCACAACAAGCACATGCGACGGCACTTTATTCAGGAACGCTCTTAGCTCAGCATCGGTCACAATCGTACCTGTCGGATTGTTCGGATTGCAGATCCAGACGATCTTGGTCTGATTCGTAATCCCAGCGAGCATCGCAGGCAAATCATGCTTGCCATCCTTCAGCGGCACTTCAATGATGCGCGCATTCTCAATTTGGGCATTATGCTTGTATTGGGAGAAGGTCTCATTGGCCATAATCGTCTCGTCTCCAGGCGCAAGATACGCTCTGGCTGCCAGCACGATCACTTCGCTGGAGCCCGCTCCAAAGATAAGCTGATTCTTCTGAACCCCCAGCTTGCTTGCCAGCTCGTCCGCAAGCAGGACGCTTGCTCCATCAGGATAAATACTGCTATTGGTAAGCTCTGCGAGCATGGCGTTTTTCGCTTCGCTCGAGAAACCGTACGGATTTTCATTCGATGCCAGCTTGATCACACGATCCAAGCCAAGTTCTCTTTTTACGTCTTCCACCGGCTTGCCCGGATTGTATGCAGACAGATGGACGACATTGGATTTGGGCTGCATGACTCTTCACCTCTTCTATGTATTGAAGTGTTACTGTCCCATTGTCTCATATCTGTATGTTGTTTTAAAGCTTTTTCGAAAAAACGAAAAACCCGCCCCTTGAGCCATTCATGAGGCTCAAGGGGCGGGTTTTTGGAAACAAGGTTATCCTTTAAGCGAGGATACGAACTTACCCACTTCGGCAAGCCCTTGCGCTCTTGTCTCTTCCTTCTCCAGCAGAGGGAGCGCCTCTTCAATCTTTCTCACGATGGCACTGCCGACGATAACCGCATCGCATTGCCGCTCGAACCGCTCCACTTGCTCACGGCTGGAGATGCCGAAGCCGATTCCGATCGGCAAGTCGGTCGAGGCTCTTACGGTCGCCAGGAAGTCATCGATGCCGGTATGGAAGTCCGAGCGAACGCCGGTAACACCTAATGAGGATACACAGTATACGAAGCCGCGAGCCTTGCGGGAGATACGTGCCACTCTGTCATTGGAGGTTGGCGCGACCAATGGGATAAGATGGATTTGATGCGCCTCCGATAGCGCTCGTACTTCCTCGTCTTCCTCAATCGGCAAATCCGGGATAATAAGTCCGCTAATGCCTTTGCTCTTCACAAGCTCAAAGAACGGCTCCAATCCGAATTGGAGAACAGGGTTATAATAAGTGAACAGAATCAGCGGGATCTTCACGCCTTCCGCGCGAGCTTGCGCAGCTAAGTCAATGCAGTCCAGAATTGTAATCTGGCTGCGAAGCGCCCGCTCTGAGGCGCGCTGGATCACCGGACCGTCCGCCAGCGGATCGGAATACGGAACGCCAAGCTCGATCATATCTGCGCCGGATTGTTCTAGCTGCTTGATGATGGCAAGCGTGGTAGGAAGATCGGGATCGCCTACCGTCAGGAACGGAATTAGCGCAGTGCGCCCTTCCGCCTTCAGCTTGGCGAATGATTGATCAATGAGATTCATTAGCTTTGACCTCCCAGATAGCCCATGATAGCTTCGACGTCTTTATCTCCGCGCCCGGACAAGCTGACGACGACGATCTGATCCTTATCAAGCGTAGGCGCAAGCTTAAGCGTCTGCGCAATGGCATGTGCCGACTCCAGCGCCGGGATAATGCCTTCCGTACGGGACAACAGCTGGAGCGCCTCCAATGCCTCGGCATCGGTAATCGGCACATAGTCCGCTCGTCCGGAATCCTTCAAATAAGCATGCTCAGGCCCGATGCCGGGATAGTCCAGCCCCGCTGAGATCGAATGCGCCGGCTGCACCTGTCCGAATTGATCCTGCAGGACGTAGCTGAGCGAGCCCTGGAATACGCCATGGCGTCCCTTCGTCATCGTAGCCGCATGCTCTTCCGTCTCCACGCCTCTGCCCGCGGCTTCAACACCGAGCAAGCGTACGCCTTCATCTTGGACGAATGGATAGAAAATGCCCATTGCATTGCTTCCTCCGCCGACAGCAGCGACTACATAGTCAGGCAATCTGCCTTCTTCCTTCAAGATCTGCTCGCGCGCCTCGTCTCCGATAATTCGCTGGAAGTCGCGGACCATCATCGGATAAGGATGCGGACCTGTCACAGAACCCAAAATGTAGAACGTATCGTTGACATGGCTGACCCAATACCGCAGCGTCTCGTTACAGGCATCCTTGAGCGTGCGTGTGCCGGAAGTGACGGGAACAACCTCGCTGCCGAGCAGATTCATACGGAAGACGTTCAACTGCTGGCGCTTCATGTCTTCTTCACCCATGAATACTTTGCATTCCAGTCCCAGCAATGCGGCAATGGTCGCCGAAGCAACGCCATGCTGGCCTGCACCCGTCTCGGCGATAATTTTGGTCTTGCCCATACGCTTGGCAAGCACGCCTTGGCCGATTGTATTGTTGATTTTATGCGCTCCGGTATGATTGAGGTCTTCACGCTTCAGGTATACCTTCGCTCCGCCGAGATGCTCGCTTAAGCGTTTTGCATAATAAAGTGAAGTCGGGCGGCCTGAATATTTATATAGCAGTTCCCGTACTTCCGCTTGAAAGTCGGGGTCCTTGGAATAATGCGCATAGGCCTCCTCCAGTTCGAGGAGTGCGTTCATTAGCGTCTCCGGCACATATCGGCCGCCGAACTTGCCGAATCTGCCATTTACGTCAGGTACTTGTATCATGCTTCTCTCACCCTTCTGACAAATGATCTGATTTTCTCGATATCTTTGCGCCCATCGGTCTCAACACCGCCCGATAGATCTATCCCGTCCGGACTATGCTTGTACAGCAGCTCCTGGACATTGCCCTCATGCAATCCGCCGGCCACATACAGGGGCAGACCAAGCGAAGCTGCCGATTGTTTGTATGCCTCGATGACATCCCAATTAAAGGGCTTACCGGTGCCGCCTCCCGGCGCATCGATCAGAATGGCGTCCACCAACCCTGCATACGGGGCCAATCGTTCATTCGGATCAACCATCTGCCCGTCCGCTGTCGCATCTGCCTCCCGCCGGATAGAGACTACTCGCCAAACGGCCGTCCCCGGAAATCTCTCTCTCAGCTCGGAACAATACGACAGTGACTCTTGTCCATGCAATTGTACAACATCGAGAGGCGCAACAGCCAGAATATTCGCCAATTCTTCCATGCTTTCATTCACGAATACGCCCACCGCATGAGGACGGGCTTTGCGGTCATTGCGAATCCCATGAATCGCTTCAATTAGCTTAGCAGCTTCCTCTTTGCTCACTTGGCGTTTGCTGGGGGCGAATACCAAGCCGATCTCGTCTAGCGATAATCCGTCCATGGCCTTAATGGTCGCTTCATCCCGCAAGCCGCATATTTTGATACGAACATTCATGAACGAATCTCGCCCATCAGCGCGCGCACCGCATCGCTTACATCCGGCTGACGCATAAAGTGTTCGCCTATCAGCACGCCATGCGAGCCGACCGATTGCAAATAGTCCATATCCTTGCGGCTAGCAATTCCGCTTTCACTAATAATCGTTACATCCTGAGGGATCATGCCGATCAGCTTCTCTGTCGTGGCGAGATCGGTGACAAAGGATCTGAGATCGCGATTATTAATGCCGATTAAGGTTGCCCTATCCAGCTCGAGCACGGTTTCGAGCTCTGCTGCGTCATGAACCTCGACCAGCACGTCCATGCCAAGCGACTTCGCCAAATCATGGAACTCTTCCAACTGGACTTTCGTCAAGATGGCTGCAATAAGCAGCACTGCATCCGCCCCTATAATGCGTGCCTCATAGATTTGCCGGTAATCGATAATGAAGTCTTTGCGAAGCAGAGGAATATCGACCGATTGCTTGACCAGCTTTAAATAATCATTCGAACCTTGGAAGTAGTCACGGTCTGTCAGCACTGAGATGCAGTCTGCGCCTGCGGACTCATAGGCACGAGCGAGTGCTGCCGGCTCAAAATCCTCGCGGATTAGTCCCTTGGAAGGGGACGCCTTCTTCACTTCTGCGATCAAGCCCATGACGCGCTTGCGACGACTCTCCTGCAATGCCGATTCAAAGCCGCGGCAAGCCGGCATTTCGTCGATGATGCCCTCGTATTCGGACAAGTGGAAGCTTGCAGACAACGCCTCGACTTCCGCTTGTTTGGTAGCAACGATTTTATCAAGAAACATGTGCCAACTCTCCTGTCGTTTGAATAAGCTCTTCCAGCTTGACTTGCGCCTTCCCGGAATCAATGACTTCTGCTGCCAAGGCGACTCCCTCCCGGTGCGTGGCGGTCAGTCCGCCGACATAGATGCATGCGCCCGCATTCGCGAGCACGATATCCCGGTAAGCGCCGCGTTCTTCGCCACGGAAGATGGAGCGAATAAGTCCCGCATTGACTGCCGCTTCTCCGCCTTGAACATCAACAATGGAATGCCGGGTCAAGCCGAGGTCCTCCGGCTCCATATGATAGGTCGTAACGATGCCCTCTCTCAGCTCCGAGATTTGGGTGGGAGCGGATATGCTGATCTCATCCAGCCCGTCATGGCTGCTGACGACAAGCGCGCGCTTTAACCCAAGCTCACCCAGCACCTCTGCTATTGTCTCGGTGCGCGAACGGTCATACAGGCCAAGCAGCTGGCGATCGGCGCCTGCCGGATTCGTCAGCGGGCCAAGCATATTGAATATGGTGCGGATGCCGAGTTCCTTGCGGGGGCCAGCCGAATGCTTCAAGGACGGATGGTAATGCTGCGCGAACATAAAGCAGATGCCAATGTCGTTCAGGCAGGCTGCTGCCTGCTCAGGAGATAGCGTAATCTGGACGCCAAGCGCCTCCAGCACGTCAGCGCTGCCGGTCTTGCCGGACATAGCACGATTGCCATGCTTGGCGACGCGGATGCCTGCTGCGGATGCGATAATGGAAGACGCTGTGGAAATGTTGAACTTATGAATGCCGGAGCCGCCTGTGCCGCATGTATCCAGCAGCCCTTCTTGCTCTGTCTGAACTCGGCTGGCATACTGACGCATGACCTGGGCAAAGCCTGTAATTTCATCCTTGCTCTCGCCTTTCATGCGCAGCGCGGTTGCGATAGCCCCGATCTGCGAGCCTGACGCTTCTCCGCTCATTATGACGGACATCACCGCCGCCGCTTCTTCCTTCGTCAGATGCTCTCCGCCAATCACCTTATTTAACGCCGCTTGCATCGTCATCATTCCGCTCATCGTTAACCGCGCCCCTTCCCCGTCTGGACTTCGTAATCCGTGTTGATCGCCATGCTTCTCGCCTGCATGGCTTCCGGCTTCCGGAAGCTCGCTTCCGCCGCTCTGATCGCCTTTAGCATGCCTTTTGCTTTATTGACCGTCTCCATATATTCGTTCTCCGGAACAGAATCCCACACAATACCTGCCCCGCTCTGAACGTAAGCCTTGCCGTGCTTGAAGATAATGGTCCGGATCGTAATACAGGTATCCATCGATCCGCCGAAGCCCAGATAACCGATCGCCCCGGCATATGCGCCACGCGCCTCATTCTCCAGCTCCGCAATGATTTGCATCGCTCTCAGCTTCGGAGCGCCGGATACCGTTCCAGCCGGCAGGCAGGATATGAAAGCATCGAAGAAATCTTTGTCCTGCCGTAGCTTGCCTGATACGTTCGATACGATATGCATCACATGGGAGTACCGCTCAATTTCCATGAATGAATCACAGCGGACGGAACCAAATTCCGATACGCGGCCGATATCGTTGCGGCCCAGATCGACCAGCATAAGATGCTCCGCTCTCTCCTTCTCATCCGCCAGGAGCTCCAGCTCCAGCTCCTTATCCTGCTCCGGTGTCGCGCCTCTCGGTCTTGTGCCGGCAATAGGTCTTGTCTCGACCCGATCGTTCGCCACTTTAACCAAAGCTTCCGGCGACGTGCCTACAATGACTTCCTCGCCCATTTTCAAATAGTACATGTATGGCGAAGGGTTCATCGTGCGAAGCACGCGATAGACTAGTAGCGGATCAATGTCGGTATCAATGCTGAAGCGCTGTGATAGCACAACCTGGAAGATGTCCCCGGCTCTGATGTATTCCTTCGCCTTGTCGACATTGGCTATAAATTGATCCTTGGTTAAATTCGACTGCACATCTCCAAGCTCCGGATCATTCGGAATGGGGGACGTGGGAGACACGCTGCTCGGAACCGGCTGCTTCAAACGGTCAATCGTTGCATCGATTTTAGCAACCGCTTCGTTGTAGGCCCGCTCGATTTCGCCGTCCGTCGCACCGGATTCGATATGAACATTGCCGATAATTTGCAGCTGCTGCTTGAAATGATCAAATACGATAACCTGATCGCAGAACATGAATTGCATATCGTTCATTTGCAAATCGTCAATGCGATGCGCCGGCAGATTCTCGTAATACTGAAGCAGATCGTATCCGAAAAATCCGATTGCGCCTCCTGTGAATGGCGGCAATTCGCTGGAGGAAGGGCTGTGGAAGGACCGCAGCTTCGCCTTGAGCAGCTCGATCGGCTTCTCATGCAGAATCGTCTTCTCCCCTTTATGCTCCAGCACCAGCTCGCCATGCTTGCCGTACAGCTTCATGAATGGGTCCGTTCCGATGAAAGAATATCTCGCCCATTTGGCGCCGCCCTCCACGCTCTCCAGCAAGAAAGCATGGTCTTCTTCGGCAAAATGCTGGAACAACCGGATCGGCGTCTCCGTATCCGCCATTACATAACGTACAATCGGTATCAGATTATAGCTTCCAGCAAGCCCTATTACGCGTTTCAATTCATTCGTCATCCTTACGACCCCCATTAATGGAATTTCGGCGAGAAGCGTATAATCAAAAAAGCTCCCGCCGCAGCAGGAGCTTAGAATGTATCGATGATAGCGTGCCCTATAGGTCCCCTGCAATCACTTCGATGCGGTAAAGCAGAACAGCCAGCGGATACAAAATTATGTACCGGGTCCATGCTCAACTTGACCAGCAACCATGATCTTATGGGGTTTGCCCTACGGCAACTCACTAATGCTCTACTCATCTCAACTCAGCTAAAAACCTACTTGACTCATCTCATCTATTGCATTAACTATATAGCATCCGAAGCGGATGCGTCAACCCGTTATTTTGACTTTGACAAATCCGGACGAAGCGCCTGGGCGCCGCGCAAATAGACATGGCGGATATCCGCTTGCGTCTTCTCCGTATTGGCCAATACCATAACGCGGATGCAGCGCTCCAAGCTTCCCTTCACCGGAACCTCCAGCGCACACATCAGAGGCACCAGCTCCCATCCTTCGAGCTGTCTGATCGACTGGGCGGGGAACGTCTCGTTCAGATCATTCGTCACTGTAATCAAGACACTGCAAATGTCAGCAGGGTCTAGTTCATTCTGAGTTACGAGATCCTTCATCATCTCCAGCGTCGCGCTGGCAATTTGTTGTCCGTCATTCGCATCTACGGTTATCGCACCGCGTATTCCGCGTACACTCATTGCTGTTCAACCTCCAGTTTCAATTCCTCCACGATCTCTCTTACCCAGGCGATCGGCACATCCGACTTGATCTCGACTTCACCGATCGCCGTCGGTACGATAAATACCATTGTACCTTCCGCAAACTTCTTGTCATGCATCATCGCTTCCATGATTGCATCCACATCGTAATGCTGCGGAAGCGCAATTGGCAATTCGCACTTGGCCAGCACGCGTTTGGTCGTTGTGTACACGTCCTCAGGCGCTCCATAGCGGACGCCAAGCTTAGCCGAACCAACCATACCGATCGCTATCGCTTCACCGTGCTGAAGTCCGTTGTAGCCCCCAACCGCTTCAATCGCATGTCCGATTGTATGTCCCAGGTTCAGAATAGCCCTCAGCCCATTCTCTCTCTCATCCTGCGAAACGACTGACGCCTTTACGCTGCAGCCGTTGTGAAGCGCGTAGCCAAGGCTGTCTGCATCAAGCGCAAGCAGCTTATCCGCATGCTCCTCGCACCACTGGACGAAGGAGGCATCCCAGATCAGTCCGTGCTTGACCACTTCGGACAATCCGGACCGCACCTCGCGCGCCGGCAACGACTGCAGCAGATTCAAATCATACAATACAAATTCAGGCTGATGAAATGCGCCGATAATGTTTTTGGCCTTTGGATGGTTGACCGCCACCTTACCTCCTACACTGCTGTCATGCGCAAGTATCGTAGTCGGGA
This sequence comes from Paenibacillus sp. J31R120, assembly GCF_056269225.1. Classification (NCBI taxonomy): domain Bacteria; kingdom Bacillati; phylum Bacillota; class Bacilli; order Caryophanales; family Paenibacillaceae; genus Paenibacillus; species Paenibacillus sp. J31R120. Next base: position 398,973 of record NZ_JBWDNN010000003.1, read on the forward strand.
TTTGCACGAATTTGACACCGCGCATAAAGGAAGCTGCTACATAGCCGGCCAAATCGCCGACAACGCCGCCGCCAAGTGCCACGATCGTTGATTTGCGGTCAAGACCGGCATCGAGGGCGCTTGCGATCAGCTGTTCCAGCATAGCGAGCGACTTGGAACCTTCTCCCGCTGGAACGACCGCGCTTGCTGCTTGATATCCGCCCCCGTTCAACCTCTCTTCAAGCAGAGCCAGATGCAGCGGCGCGATATTCGTATCGGTAATAATAAGCAACGGAGATTTTTTGCTAATGCCGTGCTTGGAAAAATAAGTATCCGCCTCGTTCAAGAGGCCTTCCCCAATATAGATAGGATAAGAACGTTCACCAAGGTCTACCATAAGTTCACGCATAGTCTGCTATCGCCCCAATTGCTTAAAATATTTGTTCTTTCCCGTTCGGACTAGAGGGTGAGCACGCAGTCAATTAGCTTAGACGCAAGCCAAAGTCCCTCCTTAAGCGCAAAGCCGCACTCCCATGCGCCTGCTGTCGTGATAATCCCGAAACATCTTTGCTCATTATAGTACAGCCATGCGGGTTTGACAAGAAATCTCACCGTTCCCTTAGACCGCCTCAATGCCCGTCAAAACAGCAAAAGACCGGGCTCCCGATTCCATCGAATCAAGGCAGCCCGGTCTTCTCCGCAGGCATATCTACAGGCTCTTGGCAGCCGGTTGTTCATGGCAGCCATTGCTTTCGCTCATGTATTTGGTATCATCCGCAATTCTAGCCGCTTGCCTGCTGTCCACGCCGATGATTTGCGCGCACTCCTGTATCGTAAGAAACCCGCGGCGATACGCGGCGATCACTTGGCGCTTGTCCATATCCAGTTCTCCTTCCACAAATCGATTCTATGATTAGTATAGGAGAACATGGAAACCGCTATACATCGCTACACGCGTCTGTAGAAGAAAGTATCCGCTGTCTCGAAGCCGTATTGCGCAGGAGAGAAAATTTGTTCTGTACTGCCGACGAACAGGATCCCTCCCGGCTTAAGCGCTTCGGAGAACTTATGATACAAGCCATGCTTGGCTTCTTCGGTGAAATAAATCATGACATTCCGGCACACAATCAGATCATAGCCGGAATCGAACCGGTCATGCAGCAGGTTGCCCTGTTTGAACTGTACCGCTTTCTTCAGCTCATCCGCTATACGATAAGCCCCTTGGTCCGGCTTGAAGTAACGGCTGCGAAAGGCTGCCGGCACATCTCGAAGCGACCGCTCCAGATAGATCCCTTCCTTCGCCTTCTCCAGAACGTTGTTGTCCAGATCCGTAGCGACTAGTGCAGTCTTCCCAGCGGCCCCTAGCTCGGATAATATCATCGCCAACGTATAGGGCTCTTCACCTGTGGAGCAGGCTGCGCTCCATATTTTCAACCGGGGATTAGCACTCATCATCTCCGGCAGGAACCGTTCGCGAAGAACATCCCATCTCCCCGGATTCCGCCAAAACTCCGACACGTTGATCGTCATCCGGTCCAAAAACTCGTTCAGCAAAGCGCGATTCCCTTCAATCGCCTCATAATAGGCTTGAAAGGTGGAGAAACCATTTTTCATGCGAAGCGTCGTCAGCCTGCGCTTCATCTGCGCTTCCTTGTATTGCGAAAGATCAATATCAGTCTTTCGCTTAATGCGGTCTATAAATTGTAAGAAGTCCAGATCATCAGACATAACGGCAGCCTCCATCTTATGCGGCTGGCTTATACCCAGCGTTGAATCGTATGCTCGTAAGACACAAGCTCCTCGGGTGCAAAGAAGATGCCGATCTCCCGCTCTGCATTGACCGCAGAGTCAGAGCCATGAATCAAATTAAAGTTCGTATGTACCGCAAAATCGGAACGAATCGTACCTGGCGCAGCATCCAGCGCATCGGTCTTGCCGATTAGCGCCCGCGACAGCGCGATGACATTGTCGCCGCTCCACACCATGGCGAATACGGGACCGGATGTAATGAACTCCAGAAGCGGCTCATAGAACGGCTTGCCTTTGTGCTCCGCATAATGAACTTCCGCGCGCTCGCGCGTGATCTGCATGAACTTGGCTGCCGACAACTGAAGCCCTTTTTTTTCGAAGCGCGACACGATTTCGCCGATTAATCCGCGTTGAACGCCATCAGGCTTTATCATCAGAAACGTTCTTTCCATCTTGCAAACCATCCCTTCCAACACCAGATTAAATGATCTAATAGTTTCTCTTCCCGACGAAATGCGCAATATCGGTAAGATTCTTTTTCGCCGTATGATCGGGTAATCCTTCTAATGCCTTCAAAGCTTTCTGTATGTAACGGTTAGCAAGCTCGTCCGCGAGCTCTCCTCCTGCGCTGTTGCGAATGAGAGAGATGGCCCGTTTCGTATCGGGAAAGCCTTCATGCTTGCGTATCATGCGGATTTCCTGCAGAAGCGGCTCTCTGGCTCCCGGATCGCGCAAGGCGAGAATGACCGGCAGGGTAATATTGCCTTGACGGATGTCGGAGCCTGGCGGCTTGCCGATTTGCTTCTCGGTGCCGTACAGGTCAAGCAGATCATCGCGTATCTGGAAGGCCATTCCCACATTGTAGCCATAACGGTACAGCCGATTCGCTGTTGCCCGGTCCGCATTGGCTGCTACAGCCCCAAGCTGGCAGCTGATCGCGATCAATAGCGCCGTCTTTCTGCGAATTCTAAGCAAGTAATTGCGGATCGTCTGCTCCGTATTGAAGAAGTCCCTGATCTGCTCCATCTCGCCGATGCACATTTGAACAAGCGCTTTGGACAAGATTTGGTGGATCTGCGGATTGGGAAGCTGTGTGGCAATCGTCAGCGCTTTCCCATGGATATAATCGCCTGTGTACATGGCAATCCGGTTATCCCACTTGGACTTGACCGTCAATTGACCGCGTCTTGTCTCCGCATCATCGATGACATCGTCATGCACAAGCGAAGCCATGTGGATCAGCTCCAGCGGTACCGCCACTTGCTTGAGCACGTCCAGCTTGTAATCTCCGAACTTGCCCGCCAGCAGCACAAATACAGGACGTATCCGCTTGCCGCCTGCCTTGAGCAAGTGTGTCGACGTATCGCTAAGCAGGACATGGTCATCGGACACGCTGCGTTCCAGCGCTTGTTCGATCTGATTCAAATCGCCCTTCATTTTTGCGTACAGTTCTAATAGTTTCATTCCTTCACCTTTTGGGGAGAGTGTCCTTCATAAAACGTCAGCCGCGCCTCATGCTGCAGCAGGTTGAGTTCACGCGCGTATTGGAAATAAAGAGACAAGCCGGCTTGCAGCTTATCGCCGAAATCATATTGCAACGAACGGAAGTAAGTCTCCCAGTAAGAATACTCTCCGCCAATGGTTGCGCATGCGCGCTCGATCAGCGGACCTGTGTTGTGCTGGTTATGCGCTTTGACGGCTAACATCGCTTCGTATATCGCTCGCAATTCGCTTCCATGCTTCTCAACTGCTGATCTGCGCGCAGCCACAACAGCGTAGGCCATGCCGAGACCTGTCCAGTTATGCCACAACTCTCCCAAATCGAGCACATGCAGCCCCTCTGTATGCCAGGAAGCTGTGATGGCCGGGTCGCCGATCAGAAGCGCTGCATCGGAATCCTTCAGCATAGCTTTCAAATCAGGCTCGGCCCGAACATATTCGGGCTCAATCCCGAACCGCATGGTCATGATGATCTTGAGCAGGTTAATCGTTGTCGCGGTGGTCGTCGTAACCGCAATCTTGCGCGGCTTGCGCTTCTCCAAAGGTTCCTTCATAAACAGCAGAAGCGAATGGACGCGGCCAATGGACCCGACCGACAGACCTGGCATCAGTACGTAATCGTCGCAATACTGTCCGTATGAAAAGGATGAAATGGCCGAAATGTCCAATTCCCCTGCGCTGAGCAAGCGATTCAGCTCCGAGGGGACACGCGCAATCATCTCATAGTCCAAACCTTTTACCTGACGCTCGAAGCCCTTGAACAGAGGCCAAGCGTTGGCATAGTCAATCTCCCCGATGGTGATCCGATGCGAGTTGCTCATTATGCTCATCTCCCCATCTTCTGTACAAATCATGATCAATATCTACGTTGTCCAGTACTTTTCCCACAAGGAAATTAATCATTTCATCCATGGATTGGGGCTTGTAATAAAAGCCCGGCATCGCCGGAACGATACGTACGCCCAGTCTGGCAAGCGTAAGCATGTTCTCCAGATGAATCGCGTGCAGCGGCGTCTCCCGCGGCACAAGCAGCAGCTTGCGTCCTTCCTTCAGCATAACGTCGGCAGCCCTCGCCATCAAGTTGTTGGAAGCGCCGTGCGCAATCGATGATAGCGTTCCCATGGAGCATGGCATAATCAACATGCCCTCCACCCGGAACGATCCGCTCGCAATCGAAGCGCCGATATTCGCATTGGGATGGAAGACCAGCTTGCCTTGTCCACCCTGCCTGGAGAATGCCCGGTCGAGCGTCTCCGCTCTGCGTGCCGTCTCCCAGCCAAGCTCTTCTTTCAATACGCGCCATCCCGCTTCCGTAACAACCAGATGCACTTCGAAGTCTTTGGCCAGCAGTTCCTCAATCAGCCGAATGCCATAGATTGCACCGCTTGCGCCCGTAATGCCAACTACCCATCTTTTTCTGGGGGTTTCCCTTACTGGTGTCTGCTCTCCGCCTACCATTGTCTAAGCACCACCAAGTCTGCAATGGTGAAGATGAACAATACGACGCTAAGCGTCCCGTTCATGCCAAAAAACGCTGTAGGCACGCGGGATAAGTCATGCGGCTTCACCATCCAGTGCTGATAGAACAGCAAGGCGATGGAAAGCAGCGCACCGAACAGATAGAGCCAGCTGAGCTGTGTCATCCAGAACAGAATGACAAAGCCAATTGCCGTCACAAAATGAAGTGACCTTGCGATCCACAGAGCGCCGGAGATGCCAAAACGCGCCGGAATGGAGTGCAGGCCAGCGTCACGATCATATTCATAATCCTGTGTTGCATAAATGATATCGAATCCCGCAATCCACAGCGCGACCGTACCATAGAGAAGCCATGCCGAGAAATCGAACTGTCCTGTCACAGCCACCCATCCTCCAAGCGGAGAGAGCGCGATGGTCAGGCCAAGCACGATATGGCACAGCCAGGTAAAACGTTTGGTGTAGGAATAAATAACTAGGAAAAATACCGCAATCGGCATCAGCTTCATCGCAATTGGCGCCAGATTGGACGCCGCCCAGAACAACAGGACAAACGAAACGATGATGAACAGAAGCACTTCAGCCGACTTCAGCAAGCCGGCAGGCAAAGCCCGGTCCCTCGTGCGCGGGTTCCGCAAGTCAATCGCTTTGTCAATCAGGCGATTCAGGCTCATAGCCGCGCTGCGGGCTCCGAACATGGCAAGCGAGATCCAACCGATTTCGCTCCAGGACGGAAGCCTTTGTTCCATCACAACCGTGCCAAGCAAAGCCCCCATGTAGGCGAAAGGCAAGGCGAACACGGTGTGTTCAAATTTAATCATTTCCAGTATAATGCGAAGTTTGCGTATCATTGCTGAACATCTCTTCCCTTCGTGCCTATGTGCAAAGCGGCGATGCCGCCGAAAAAGAGGCGCACATCCACTTCTTTCATATCCGCTTGGCGGTAAAGCTCTGTCAAACCTTTGGAGTCAGGGAACAGCTTCAGCGAATCGGGAAGCCATTGGTATTCCTTGAATCTACCCGCAATAAGCTTGCCGAACCATGGCATCATACGTTCGAAGTACAAATAATAAATGCTCTTGAATGGCTGCCATGTCGGCTTCGACAGTTCCAGGCAGACGACTTGTCCGCCTGGCTTTACGACGCGTCTCATTTCCTTCAATACTTGCAGATAGTCCGGCACGTTCCGAAGGCCGAAGCCAACCGTAACATAATCGAAGGTATTGTCTTCGAATGGCAGGCTCATGGCATTGCCTTGCACGAGCTCGATATGGTCATCCAAGCCCAGCTTCTTCAATTTCTTCTCGCCGATATCCAGCATGTTCTGACTAAAATCAAGCCCTACAATACGGCCTGTACCGCTAGCTTTGGCCAAATCAATCGTCCAATCGCAAGTGCCGCAGCATATATCCAGCGCCGATTGGCCATGCTGCACATTCATTCGGTTCATCGTATACTTGCGCCAAGCCTTATGCCTGCGAAAGCTGATAACATCATTCATCAAATCGTATTTGGGCGCTATCGTCTCGAATAAGCCATGCACATGGCTCTTAGAATTTGTATTGTCCATTTCCTTCACCTCGTCTCGTTAAGCGCGGGCATACCGCTGGACAGCTTGCTGACCATACTATCCGCAATGGCGGACAGCTCGCTTGTCAACTTGTCCGAATCCAGTAACGCAGCCCCGGATCTCAGCGATTCAACCGCTTGCCGCAGCTTGGCTGTCAGCAATACCCGTATGTCGTATTTGTGAAGTAGTGCAGGAAGCTCACCGCTCTCCAGCGTCTGGGAGGCGAGCCGATGGCGTTCCTCTTCCGTACCGACCTGCAGGACATGCCAATAAGCCCAGCTTTTGTCGAACTTATCGATGCTCTCGCTGCGCTCCAGCTCTTGCAGCACAACCTCGCAGCGGCTTATGTCCTGCAGCAATTCGGGCCAGATTCGAGCCACAGCACCCTCCAATATACCGGAGAAGTGCTGGAACAGCTCGCTTCTAAGCTGCACAGCCTGCTTGAAGTATTCTTCAGCCGTTAAGCGCAGACTTCTCATTCGTGTATACAGGTTCACCTTAAGCCGGTTCACTTCGCATACGGCGCCGCTGATCTTCGTAATCATCTCAATTTGTCCCGCGTCTGCAAGCAGCTGATAGAATCTCGCACTGAAAAAATCCCCAGCCAATACCTTCAATTGCCTGGAACGCATATCCGCCTCGGATCGCTTCGTCGTCTCCGTATCGATCAAATCGTGGGTATCCATGCCAAGCTGTACAAGCGTCACAACCAACGTGTAGAGCTCGCTATGCTCCTTCACTGACCTCTGTTGACTAAGGAACGCATATAGCATCCGTGCTCTCGGCTCAGCCAGCGGAGGCAACTCGGTATGTCTATCAATCATATCGTGCCTTGCATGAAGTTTTGTCATCTCAGGAATGCGGTATCTAGTCATTATAGAAGCCTCCGAACAAATGTAGCAGCAAGTCTCCGCTCAATAATCTAAACTATTATAGCACAACTTTACATGAGAGCATACGACTCCCCTTACATGTTCATCAATTTGCTATATCCGAAGTCCCAGGCCGAACCGAGCGTGCCGAATAGCCCTCCGGTTTGCCGAATCGATCCATCCACGCCGATGTAAAGCTAAGCCTCAGACGCTTTCTCCATACTTCATCATGTACCGGATCGGAGTCTTGAAGCTCTCCCAGCTCGCCAAACAGCCAGGCGTCTCCCTCGCGGACATCCACCGCTGCCAGAAGCCGTTTCTTTTTGCCGTCACTCTCCATAATACGGATGAGCAGCCGCTTCACATTATCGAGCTGCTTATACGAAACCCCGATCAATCGTTCCACGTCATCGAACCACTGCTCCGGTCTGCCGCTGTCGCTCGGTACGACCAACTCCAGCGTCAATACGGCGTTCCGCCACTCCACATGGCCCAGCCGCTCGCGAAGATCGACGCCAACGAACGCATCGACGATGTTCACATTGGTCAAATGCTCGATCGGCGCCCCGCGGAAAACGGCAACGTCGCCCCCTCCGCCCTTGGACTTCATCAGAGCCTGGGGCAGCCATGCCGCTCCGAGCGTAATGGCCAGCGTAACCGCACATGCAGCTGCAATTCTAGTTCCGGTGCGCAATGCGGCACCTCCATTCATTCTCATAAGTACATAGTCCTTATTCCAAGTCTGGTCATTCCGGGCATGACACATACAGACTTCAGGCATATAATACATTGTACGAGAATGGGAGATTGAATATTCGGCTTGTCTGATCCGGGCAGGATAAAAACAAAAAAGCAGGCTTCGCCTGCTTTGCTCCAATCTTATTGATCGGTTTCCACGGTACCGTATTTCGTCATAACAATGGCTTTTCCCCGGATTTTGATAGCCGAGGTATGATCGGTGAACTGACAAATCAGCACTTCGTTTTTGTCCAGCTTTTCGGTATGGTGGAACCGCGTATCCTGGCCGCGCGTCAGGCCGATGACCTGTACGCCTTGATCCTTCGCCTTCACTACAATATAATCGCCAACCGTAGGCTCCATGGTGATCCCTCCGCAATTCAACATTCCTTGCTATCCATGTGAATTATAGTGGAAGTCGCGCCAATGTGCAATGCCGCGTCATTTCACATCCCACAAAAAAACGCTCAAACGAATCGTTCGAGCGCCTGTTCTTGCCTATACGTTAATTGGATACGAGGTCCTTGAGAGATTTGCCTGGTTTGAATGCCGGCATCTTGCTAGCAGCAATATCGATCTCTTCGCCTGTTTGCGGATTGCGGCCTTTGCGTGCTTGGCGCTCGCGCACTTCGAAGTTGCCGAAGCCTACCAGCTGCACTTTATCGCCGCTTTGCAGCGCGTCGGAGATTGCCTCGAAAACGGCATCAACCGCTTTTGTCGCATCCTTCTTGGACAGGTCCGTCAATTCAGCTACTTTCGCGATCAAGTCAGTTTTGTTCATGATTTCACCTCCTTAAAAGTTTTGCGGAGCAAAACTTACTTCGTAAGCATAGGCTTAGTTTTTGAGAATCAAAAACTTACTTCGTAAGCATAGGCTTAGTTTTGTGAGACAAAAACTTGCTTCGTGTGCACATGCTAGAACAGTCATATTCCTCTTATTAACCGAAAACTTCAAATATATACCTTTTGACCGAACAAACCTATAGTAATACAGCAGAATTGCTTTTTCAAGTGAAAACGTTGATTTGACGCGGAAAAGGAACGTTTTCTAATTTTACGGTCATTTTGGCTGAAAAGTCTGACATTATCCGATTTCTGGAGGGGCTAAGCATATAGTCCCAAAAGGCAAGACAGGCTGCACCGAAGGTCTTGGCGACCTTTGGTGCAGCCTGTCGGTTGTCAGGGTTTGTTACAGAATAATGGCGATTAATCCGCCGGAGCCCTCGTTGATAATGCGGCCCAGCGTCTCTTGAAGCTTGTAGCGCGCATTGTCCGGCATCATGGCAATTTTGCCTTGGATGCCCTCTCTTACGATCGAATGCAGCGAGCGGCCGAAGATATCCGATTCCCAGATCTTGATCGGGTCGTTCTCGAAGTCCTGCATGAGGTAGCGGACCAGCTCCTCGCTCTGCTTCTCCGTACCGATGATCGGAGCAAATTCGGATTCCACATCGACACGAATCATGTGGATGGACGGGGCAGTCGCTTTCAGCCTTACGCCGAAACGAGACCCCTGGCGAATGAGCTCCGGCTCGTCGAGCGCCATCTCCGCAAGGGACGGGGCTGCGATGCCGTAACCGGTCGTTTTGACCATCTCAAGCGCCTCCGCGAACCGGTCATATTCCCTCTTGGCATGAGAGAAGTCCTGCATCAGCTGCAGAAGGTGATCCTTCCCGCGAATCTCGACGCCGACAACCTCCATCAAGATACGGTCATACAGCTCGTCGGGAGCGTACAGATCGATCTCCGCAACGCCCTGACCCATATTCATACCGCTAAGTCCGGCTCTTGCAATAAAGTCGTAGTCCATGAATTGCGCCACAACCCGCTCTACATCGCGGAGGCGGCGAATATCCTTCACCGTGTCGCGCACGGAGTTCTCGTAATTCGTGCGCAGCCAGTGATTATCATTCAGTACCATGACCCAGCTCGGCAGATTGACATTAACCTCATGCACGGGGAATTCGTACAGCACTTCACGCAGAACGGCTGTGCCTTCTTCTTCACCCATCGTCGCCACGCTGAGCGCAATGACTGGAATATCATATTTTGCCTGAAGCTCGCTTCTAAGCTGCTGTGTCTCCTCGCTCTTCGGACGCGTCGAGTTGATAATAAGCACAAACGGCTTGCCTACTTCCTTCAGCTCTTCAATAACGCGTTCCTCTGCCACAACGTACGAGCTTCTCGGTATCTCTGCAATCGAACCGTCCGTTGTCACGACGACGCCAAGCGTAGAATGCTCCTGAATCACTTTGCGCGTCCCGATCTCGGCCGCTTCCTGGAACGGAATCGGCTCGTCGAACCAAGGTGTCGTAATCATACGCGGGCCATTCTCATCCTCATAGCCCTTGGCTCCTTCTACCGCATAGCCGACGCAGTCTACCAATCTTACATTCACTTCAAGCCCTTCCGCCACTTTAAGCTGAACCGCTTGGTTTGGCACGAATTTGGGCTCTGTTGTCATAATGGTTTTGCCTGCGGCGCTTTGAGGAAGTTCGTCCACGGCTCTGACCCGGTCCGATTCATTCGCAATGTTGGGAAGTACGACCGTCTCCATGAATCGTTTAATGAACGTTGATTTGCCCGTCCGGACCGCCCCAACTACACCGAGGTAAATATCCCCGCCGGTACGTTCGGCTATGTCCTTGAAAATGTCTACTTTCTCCACTGAATATCCCCTCCCAATTGATTTTCCGGTTCGCCGCCATCCACCGGACAAAAGGGCAGGCCAGCGACGCAACTCGTACATACTTTTTGGACTAGTAATAGCTTATGTCCCGACTGTCCAATTATGACGATTCCTTCTACGAAAACTTTTTTCATTCACCGAATGAACCTGCTTCCCTTCCAAGATTGAAATATATGAGGAAAGGGTTCTTTCTATGCCGCGGCGCACAAAAAAACCTCTTCCGCTGTAGCAGCGGAAGAGGTTCGTTCCATTATACGGTTAAGGCAATATAGCGACCGGCTCGCCGCCGACCAGCTTGTAGACTGGTGCTTTCACAGGGACAAAGTCAGAGCTGTTCACTAGCAACTCTCTCAGATCGTCTATCCCGTTCGCGGCGGATTCTCCGTTCTTTTGAATATATTGCATGAGATCGATGCCGTAATCGATGTAGATGTTCCCTTTGTCATCCAAAATCGTATGCAAGCCTACACCCGAAAAACCGCTTCGAATATCAGGCGCTTTTTTGCCCATGCCCTCGTAATCTATCGTATAGAAGCCCGGGTACATCTCATCCTTCTTCGGCAGGGAGCCGCGGCTGTCCGCATATTGCTTCACCCAGCTCTGCACGTCGATCAGCTTCTGGAACGTCGCGATGTCCATCAGCTTGACGGTAGGATCAGTCTCCTCGTCAATGATGATGAAATAATAATTGCCGCCGTTCTCGAATGCAGCGGACGGAATGTAGCTTAGATATCCCTTTGCCTGAAGCTTCTTGTAATCGATCTTATATTTCTCATATACGGGAACATCCTGCGAGCTTGTCACAATCGGCAGAAGTCCTTGCTCATCAAAATATTGGTCGATCGCAGCTTGAACGTTACGCACCGCCTCTTTGGGCGGCACATTCTGCTTCTCGTCTTCCGGATACAGACATCCCGTAAGCGACAGTGTAATCATAGCAAGCAGACCGATCATAGCGCTTGTACGCCATTTGCGGCCCGCTGCAAATAGAGCAGATGATTTCATTGCTTGTTATCCTCCATTTCCGTCACCAGAGCTCGTCGTTCTCTTCCTTCTGGCGCGCCAGCGCTTTGGCGACTGCCGCGCGCAGCGGGTCTGGCGGAAGCTCCACTTCTACTTTGCCCGACACGCGAGTCTGGCAGGAGAGCCGGATATTCTTCTCCTCCAACCCGGCTAGCTTGCGCCGTTCCTCGTCTCCCATGGGAAGCAGCTCGCTTCCAGGCAGCACGATAACCTTGCACATAAAACATGCGGCCTTGCCTCCGCAGCGTGTCGCGATCGATACGCCGGCTCGCCTCGACGCGTCCAGCACAGACGTGCCTCGTTTGACCTTGACCGCCCGTCCGCCCGGCCAAAAAATCACTTCCGCATCCACGGCCGCTCTCCTTTCTGCGATCCCGTTATCCGTTCATGAACATCGATGACGACATCCTCCGCAAAATCATTGCCGGCCTCGATGGCTTCGAGCGCAAGCCGATGAGCAAGAGGCTGCTTCCGCATCTCCTCCGCAATGACGCGCACGCGGTCTTCCCGCTGCCTAAGCGTATTGAACCATAACTCATGGGCTAAAGGCACCACTCGGACATAGTCCGGCTTTCCATCCGTATGCTCATGAAGCTCCATCGCCTCGCCATACGGTAGCAGCACTTCTTTTACGTTTATCTGATAACAACAGTCCAGTGCATGGACGGTGAAACCTCCGACCAATTCCACCTGAATCGATCCGATCCGATAATGGCTAAGCGTTGAACGATAAATATCCGTCTCGCTGAATGAGGGCTTATCGATCGCATAGCCGCTAAGCACATCATGAATGGCGCTGGCAGCATCGTCATCACAATACAAATCAATGTCTCGCGGCGGAGCACCCAGCTGAAGTCCTCTAAGCAGCAAGGCTGCGCTCCCGCCGAGCACCCACGATGTGTTGCCGGCCAAGCGTACAATCGTAGATAGCGCTTCATGCACGCTTGTTGTTTCCATGATCATGCCGGCACTCCTTTTATGTTAGAAATACGTCTTGTTAGCAGCTACAATACGGCCGGCGCCTTCCTTGACCACAGCCTGACAGCCCAGGCGGTAGCCTTCGTCGAACTCCTCCGGTTCCAGTCGATCCCATTCCTCGTCTGTTACCTCTTCCAGAAACTCTCCGCCCTCGGATACCAGGCAGCGGCAGCGCGCGCAAGTCCCGCGCGTGCATGAGAAGCTCCAGTCTACTTTATGTTTGATCGCATGGTCCAATATGGTCAGACCTGATTCCGATTCCACCGTTGCGGTGATCGTTCTGCCCTTTAGTTCAATCATGTTCGTATATAACTCCTTTAATCTTCATATCAGGTATGTACTGCCTTCTGTTACAGGATGGAGAAAAATCCATAAATAAAGCCGAAGATTAATAGTACGAAAGCAACAAAAGATAATACGAATTTAAGTATGCCTTTTGTCTTCACTCGGGCAAAGGTAATCAAAAAAGCTGCAATCGCCATTAGTCCAATGCCGAGAAAAGAAACCCACATTTTCGTCATTGCATCCATTCAGGTTCCGGTCTCCTCATCTGTATCGTTATAAGTTCTCAGGCTATTATAGCATTAGGCAAAAAAAAGGACAAAAGCGTATTCGCGATTCGCGCCCGGGAAGCTCCCGGGCGTATCGCCCACTTTTGTCCGATGCCGTTATCTCTTCGCCATCATCTTAACCAGCGCCTCCAAGTTCGACGGACTTACTCCGCTTGACTTGATCGCTTTTACAATATCGCTCACGGTAGAATCCGGCACTTTCATTTTGGCCATATCCGCTACCTGCTTAATCAGCTTACGCAGTTCCGCTTCATTTTGCAGGGTTCCGGCATCCACACCGCTGGCAAGTTTTTTGACTGCGTTTTCGGTTATGGTTTTGCCGGTTTTTTTGTTGATTGCGCTTAGCACGTCTTTGGGAATTCCTTTAGACAACCTATTTCACCCTCCTCAAATATCAGCTTCTAGCATCATATGAGGAGGGCGGGTTATTGGTGTAGGCGCAATGGGTCAGCCTATTGGCTCAATCTCATGCGTCTTCAGCCTGCCCATCAAGCTCTCAACCGCTTCCTTAGGCGACTTGCCTTCGAAGAGAACGGCATACAGCTGGGTTGTAATCGGCATCTCCACTGCAAATTGCTTGGACAGCTGGTGAGCGGCACGTGTCGTGCGTACGCCTTCCACCACCATGACCATCTTCTCCAGCACGATCTCCAGCGGCGTACCGTCTGCGAGCATAAACCCCGCACGCCAGTTGCGGCTATGCTTGCTCGTTCCCGTCGCGACAAGATCGCCAACGCCTGCGAGGCCGGCGAAGGTCATTGGATTCGCGCCCATCACTGCTCCAAGCCGGCCAATCTCAGCCAAGCCGCGGGTGAGCAGCGCAGCCTTCGCATTGTCGCCAAAACCAAGGCCATCGCTGAGGCCAGCTCCCAGAGCGATAATGTTTTTGATCGCACCGGCAACCTCCACGCCTACGACATCATTGTTCGTATAGACACGGAATGTACCGTTAATAAGCGCGTCCTGGGCTTGATCGGCAGCTGCCAGCGACTCAGACGCAACAACGACGGTAGTCGGCTGCTTGCGAATGACTTCTTCCGCATGGCTAGGGCCGGACAATACAACGATCTCCGATGACGGTCTGCCCAATTCCTCCGCCAGAACCGTAGACATTCGTTTCAGCGTATGTTCCTCGAAACCTTTTGTCGCATGGACACATAATGTGCCAGGTTCCAAATGCGGGGCCGCTGCCTTCGCTACCTGCCGCATGGCTCCCGACGGAGCAACGAAGAGAGCAATCTCCGCTCCAGACAACGCTTCAGCCAGATCAGTGGTCGCTATGATATTATGCGGAAGGTCGTTATCCTGGAGATATTTGCTGTTCTGATGTTTCGTATTGATTTCAATCGCTTGCTGTTCATTCCGGGTCCATAAAGATACCTGGAATCCGTTGACGGCCAGCACCGACGCAAGCGCGGTACCCCAGCTGCCGGCTACAAGCACGGCCGCACGACGAATCTTCGAAGTCTTGTGATTACTCATGCACGCTTACGCTCCTTTCTTAACACCCAACTTGTTCTCCGTTCCCTGCAGCAGCTTGACAATATTGGTACGATGTCTGACGAATGCAAATACCGCCAGAACAAGCGTGCCGCACAGCAGCGGAAGCGAATAGTTAAACAAGGCGATGCTTACGGGCATCAAAGCCGCGAATACAAGTGATCCGAGCGAAACATACCTCGTCAGCACAATCAGGAGAATCGCAATCAAGCCTGCGTAAAGTGCGGGCAGGAAAGATAGCGTAGCTACTACGCCAACCATCGTCGCAATCCCCTTGCCCCCCTTGAATTTGAACCATACTGGCCAATTATGGCCCGCAATGGCTGCCAAACCGCATAGCACAGGAAGCCACTCATTGTCGCTAAGCGTATGGCCCAGATAGACAGCGAAGATGCCTTTGGCAATATCCAGCACGAATACAGCAATCGCCGGGCCTTTCCCAAGCACGCGCAGGGTGTTGGTTGCTCCCGCATTGCCGCTTCCGTGGTGGCGGATATCGATGCCTTTGACCCATTTTGCAATAACAATGCTGAATGATACCGCTCCGATCAAATAACTGACAATAACCGCGACAATATTAAGTAACAAGCTGCCTCTCCCCTAGTCCTCGTCGGATTTGCGCCGCGTGAAAATGCGAAGTGGCGTACCTTCGAAGTCGAAAGCAGCGCGAATTTTATTTTCCAGATAACGCTCATACGAGAAATGCATCAGATCCGGATCGTTCACGAAGCAAACAATCGTCGGCGGCTTGGTTGCCACCTGAGTCACATAGTTAATGCGCAGACGCTTGCCCTTGTCTGAAGGCGGCGGATTAATGGCTACCGCGTCAGACACGACATCGTTCAGGAGATGCGTCTGAATACGCATCGCGTGCTGCTCCGATACGTGATTAACGACGGGCAGCAGCTTATGGAGACGTGATTTGGTAAGTGCGGATAAATAGGTGACAGGCGCATAGGTCATAAACAAGAAATGATCACGAATACTTTGCGTAAATTGCTGCATCGTCTTCTCGTCTTTCTCCACGACATCCCATTTGTTCACAACAAAGACCGAAGCTTTCCCCGCTTCATGGGCGTAGCCGGCAATATGCTTATCTTGCTCGATAATGCCTTCTTCACCGTTAATCAGTACCAGAACGACATCTGCGCGCTCAATGGCCTTCATTGCACGCATAACGCTGTATTTCTCCGTCGACTCGTAGACTTTGCCCCGTTTGCGCATGCCTGCCGTATCGATCAGCACATAACGTTTTCCATCATGCTCGAACGGCGTATCGATCGCGTCGCGCGTCGTACCCGCCACATTGCTCACAATAACGCGGTCTTCACCTAGCAGCGCGTTAACCAGTGATGACTTGCCGACGTTCGGTCGGCCAATTAGCGCAACGCGAATAACGTCTTCGTCATAACCGTCATCTTCAAGCTCCGGAAGAAGCTCCGTTGCTGCGTCCAGCAAATCTCCTATGCCAAGTCCATGAGAACCTGAGATCGGGATCGGCTGACCGAAGCCAAGGCCGTAAAATTCATACACTTCATCCATCCGGTTCTCATTGTCCACTTTGTTCACAGCCACAACGACCGGCTTGCGCGAACGGAACAGCATCTGCGCGACTTCATCATCCGCAAGCGTCAATCCGATTTTTGCGTCCACCATAAAAATAATGACATCAGCTTCTTCGACGGCAAGCTCGGCTTGCATCCGTACCGACTTCATAATTTCATCTTCGCCGTCAATCTCGATCCCACCGGTATCGATAATGCTGAACGGCTTGCCGTTCCATTCGCCTGTGCCATACAGACGGTCGCGGGTTACACCCGGTTTATCCTCAACGATAGCCAGTCGGTCGCCAATCACTCGATTGAATATAGTGGATTTACCCACATTTGGACGGCCGACTATGGCGATTACGGGTCTTGCCATAATTGGTTTTTCACTCCTTCAACAATTCTCACGTTACTCATCATAGCAAAAAAGAGCGCGCTTGGCTAACTTTTCATGTTAATGATGGTCGACGAGAATGATCGTACCGTTCTTCAAGTCATGCGCGCTTGCATCCAATATTTTCTCCAAAAGGAAGGCAATTTCCTCTAGCTTCCTGGCATCAGGCGCAATAAATATCGGCGCACCGCCCTTTACCTCATCAGGATGGACGGACACAACGGCAACAATATCAGCCAACCTCCCCCGCCTCCTTTTCGTTCACCTTGGCTTCTGTCGGCATTCGCACGGCTGATTCCAAAATTTGCACGGCCCGAATGATTTCCCGTCCTTTCTCCGCGTCCTTCTCCTGCGGAAGCATGAAGATAGCTAACCGTCCGTCATTCATATCCAGCTTGGCCATTGGAATAAGAGCCGGCTCGCCGTCATCCCGATAAACCCCTAAAATAGTGGCAAGATCGTATAAAATCGCTTGACGCTGCCCCATATTGCTGAGCGTTACTTTGCTATTGGGATTGGTAGGCTTCAGAATATAGCCAATGCCGCGCTTCGCGATGATGTCCTGGTTAGCCTTTAGACCTACATTCATAATGTAGATATCCGACACAAACAAGTCAGGTCCATCGACAATAACCTCCGCAATTTCGACAGAAGCAATATGGGCAATCTTATGACCCGACTTCAGCTTAAAGACAATAATCAAAGACAGCAATCCTGCTGCAATGCCAAACCATACGTTAATCACAATAGAGAAAAGGCTGGTTAGAAGCGCCGACATGATCACTAGATAATTGCGCCCTTCGAACACCATCGCAATGCCTTCAATATAAGTAGCCCCACGGCTCACAAGCTCCAGACTATCAATCTTCGTTAGTGTCTCCCGTTCCATCTTGCGAACATCTCTGAACTGCTGGGCGGCCAGCGTCAGGAAAGTGATGGCCGTATAATCCTTGCCCATCAATGCCGGTACGGCAACAGCGCCTAGAGCTGCAGCGATTACCCCAAGCGAGATATGAATGATTCGACCATGCGGGTAGGTTGGGTATTGACGATAGTCGGTTTTCAGCATAAGCAGTCTGGCAATGACTCCGAATACGATGCCGAGTAAGACACCGACGAGATGGTGATTTTCCTTTAGCAGAGCAAGCATTATGATGAACGCCCTCCTCTCAGATGCAGCCATACCGCACCTATTCTGGAACCAATAGCACGTCCGGCCCTCAGAAGCACCGTCACCGCAACTGCCGAGCAGAAGGCAATCGTTACGCTATCCCACCACTCCCATGAACCGATCCTGGCCTGGATGACGCCGTCTCGGAACATGGCCTCTACGAAGTCGCCAAGCGCTGCCCCCCATACCACAAGCACAAGCTGATGTCTGCTGTCCGATGTGAACGCACCGCATAATAGACCCGCCAAGAGGGGCATATCCCATACCGGATCCATCCAGTAAAACATCGATTCATGTGAATATAAGCTTCTAGCGCTACCCCACACGATCGCAAGCATGAGCGCGCATAACATCAAGTAGCCTCGCTGACCCTCCTTTGCGAAACGCCATAACATAATGGCACAGACAGTCATCAGCAACCATGCCGAAGCATGGATCTGGACGGCGGGTTCACTGCTAAATGGCGATGACCACAATGGAAATATCAGCAGTGCAGCGATGGCAAGCGTAATCGTAACGGTCCACCCTGTGCGCATATGAGGTGCAAAAACATCCTTCCAGCCTGTAGCCCATAATATCGAAACAATTAGCAGCAGCAATACACTGATATAACCTGGTATCATTTCGCAATCACCTCATGTAACCCTATTATGCACCAACAAAAAAAGGCTATTCCCACGCTCATAGCGCAGGAATAGCCTTTATGCCTATCTATTATTTCAATTTGCTAAGCTTGTCGCCGAAGCGCTCGCCCAGGGAATAGCTCATGCTGGAGCTGTTCAAGCTTACGTTCGGATTGTTGATTTCTTCAATTTTCGGAGAACGAGGCGCACGTTCCGATCTTGGAGCCGGTGTTGGCTGCTCTGGAGCTTCTTCTGTTTCTTTGATGCTCAAGGATACGCGCTTCTCAGCAGCATTGAAGTCAAGCACTTTCGCTTGAACTTCTTGCCCTTCACTCAGCACCTCGTGCGGAGTAGCGATGTGACGGTGAGCGATTTGAGAGATATGAACCAGACCCTCTACGCCAGGAGCGATCTCGATGAACGCGCCAAACGTCACGATGCGGCGAACGGTGCCTGTAACAATGTCGCCAACATTGAATTGGCTAGCAGCCGTGTCCCAAGGACCCGGTTGAGCCGCTTTCACGCTCAGGCTGATCTTGCCGGCAGCAGGATCAACTTTTAGCACTTTCACGCGTACCGATTGTCCTTCAGCTACAACATCCTTCGGATGTGCAACATGCTGCCAGGAAAGCTCGGAAACGTGAACCAGGCCGTCGATGCCGCCGATATCTACGAATGCGCCGAATGGCGTCAGGCGTTGAACTGTACCTTCCAGCTCTTGGCCAACTTCCAGGGAAGCCATTACTTTTTGTTTGTTTTGCTCGAATTCTGCGTCAAGCACTTCTTTTGCCGACAGAATCACTTTTTTGTTTTCCAAGTCAAGCTCTTTCACTTTTACGCGAATTGTGCGGCCTTTGTAATCGCTGAAATCTTCAACGAAATGACGCTCAACCATGGACGCAGGAATGAATCCGCGTACGCCAACGTCAGCTACCAAACCGCCTTTTACCACGTCAGCTACTACAACTTCGAATACTTCACCAGACTCGAAGCGGCTTTGCAGCTCTTCCCATGCTTTTTCGCCGTCTACAAGGCGCTTGGAGAGAACCAGGCTCTCTTTGTTGTCGTCGATGCTAACGACTTTCAGTTCAACCTCTTGACCGACTTGAACCGCATCCGTTGCGTTCTCAAGCTGTACAGGGGACAGCTCGCGAATCGGAATGACACCGTCATATTTATATCCAAGGCTTACGTAAGCTTGGTTATCTTCGATTTTGACGATAGTACCTTTTACGGAGTCGCCTTTCTTCAAAGAAACGAAATTGTCTAGCGCGTCTTGGCTTACTTCCTCCGCGACGGATTCTTGCACATTGATTTCTTCTGACATTGAAATAACCTCCTCAGTTCATACCCCAACTTTATTTAAATCCGCTTGGCAATCGCTTTGCGGCATTTAAAACATAACTATTGATTTTCCTTGATCAGGTCCGCGATTCGGACCATCATCACATTTGTAACTTGGTCCAAAGCATCCGGCGATGATGTATCGATAATTTCAGTAATAATAATAGGCTTGCCATAACATACCTTGGTCTTTCTGAAAGGCTTGTAGCCGCCGACGATGGCTACCGGTACAATGGTCGCGCCGCTTCGCAAGGCGATCATGGCTGCGCCCTTCTTGGCCGCTCCTGCATTACTGCGTGAACCCTCCGGGAATATGCCCATTACGTTGCCTTCCTTAAGCAGCGTAATGCCGGACTTGATCGCATCCTTGCTGACGCCGCCCCGTTTGACCGGGAATGCGCCGAATGAACGGATAAGCGGACCAAGCACAGGGATCTTGAACAGCTCTTCCTTAGCCATGAAATACACTTTGCGCGGCACCTTGACTCCAATTGTAGGCGGATCCAGATTGCTAATATGATTGGATGCCAATACAACGGGCCCTTCAGCAGGTATGTGATGCAGGCCTCTGGCCTCCAGACGGAACAGCACCGTGTAAATCACTCTCAGCAAAAACCTAAATATGACGTATAACATAGTTTACTTCGCCTCCGCCAATTTGGTTCTGCTTAATTTTACGATTGCCGCAACAACTTCATCGATAGACATATTGCTGCTGTCCAGTTCGATTGCGTCTTTCGCTTGTATAAGCGGAGATATGTCTCGCTGCTCGTCCAATCGGTCTCTCTCGGCAATCTCGCTTTCTAGCTGCTCGAGCGATCCCCCATGGTCGGACGGCAGCTCCTTAAATCTGCGGAGTGCTCTTTCTTTCACCGACGCTGTCAGGAAAATCTTCAATTCCGCATCAGGCAGCACATGTGTGCCGATATCCCGCCCGTCCATCACGACGCCCTTCTGAACGGCCAATTCGCGCTGCAAGGTGCCCAGCACCTCACGCACGACGCCGCTTGCGGCGAAGTAGGACACGTGACGAGTTACTTCCCTCGATCGGATCAATCCCGTTACATCTTCGTCATTAATGAAGATCGATTGTCCCCTCTCACCCGGTTCAAGCCGGATTCGAGTCGTACGAAGCAGTTCCGAGAGCCTTGCCTCTTGCTCAGCTGTAATAGACAAGCGCTGCGCGCTTAAGGTTACAGCTCTGTACATCGCACCTGTATCGATGTACACGTACCCCAAATGACCGGCGACCATTCTCGCGACCGTGCTCTTGCCGGCGCCTGCCGGCCCGTCGATCGCAATATTGATTCGGTCGCTGTCACCATCTTGCAACGCCACGTACAGTCAACCCCCTTTAAAATCAAGACGGCCTCTTTCCCAATGAAACATGCTTCCTGCCATTTCAAAGAAAAAGCAGGCATTGCCTGCGAACGTGAAAATTATACCACACTATGGCCCCGGATGCAAAAGACAAGCGCTAGTTCAGGCGGGTACCTTCCCACCGATCCGCGCTTGTCAGCATGCCTCTGATTGTGTCATTCTGCATTGCAAGCTGGAAGATCGCAAGAAGCAGCAGCAAAGCAATAATGGTCTTTAGCAACAGGCTGCTTAGATAATCCGACAGCCTAATCCAGTCGCCTCTGCTTCGATTCTTCCCTATGAAACGATTCATGGAATTCCTCCTCTATAGAGGATAGCATTCCGATCGCAGTCCCAAGCTATGCATATGAATTACAACGATTTACCGGTTTCTGTACTCCAGCTGCTTCTCGAAGCAATAGCGAATGATTTTCCCGCGCTCGGAATCGCTGATGCTTACGAACTTGATCATGCATTGCTTGCGGCCGGAATCCAGGACATTAACCCGGACAACCTCCGCCTGAAACGATACATGCTCGATCGATCCGTTCTTATAGGGGACAAGCAGCCAGCAGTCCAATAGTCCGCCGGATTGAAGCGCCCACTTGCCGTCACATACGAACGAAATACCGCCGCCGCCCACATCGTCCGTATGGCAAACGAAGCGTTCATGCTCCGATAGCTTCACCGCGAGCTCCAGCTCGGCAGGCACGCGGAGAAAGCTTCGGCGCTGCACTTTCGTCATGCGCTCGGGGTCGGGCTTTACAATCTTGACCAGCCTGATCGCATCATCCTTGAATCCGGTCACATGGGAATCGAAGTAATGCTTGACTCCGTCCGGCGATAGGAAATAAACCGACAGCTCGTCTCCCAGAAACAGCCGTTTTGTTCTGCCCGTCTGCTCATGCAGCGGGTATTCAATATGTAACGCTCCCTCTTCTTCGTCGGCGATTCTGGAGCGGTATTCGATCGCCGCTTCGGTCTCGTCGGAAGAAGCGATATGATAATACAGCATTTGATTAACCGTTGGCAACAAAATAGCTCCCCCCCATATATCAGACATTATAGCATGTCGAATGGAGGGGAGCTATATCGAACTTTCCTTTGTTTAGTCGGGAATTTTCGCGTTAATTACGAGTTAGCAGCAGCCTTGCGATCCTCTGCGCTCATCTTCTCAACCTTCTCTTCCACGCCGTTTTCCGCATTAATATAGATCCGGTAGATCGTGCCGTTAATGCTTCCTGTATATTCGTAGCAAAGCACTTCCTCGCCCAGCTCGCCATCGATGAGCGCCAGCTGCTCCTTCGTCACCTTCAGAGCCGGATTAATCGTTTTTTTGGCCTCTTCCTTCGTCATAATGGGACTTGGAAGGTCACGGCTGCGATGCTCATACACATAATCGCCAGCCTGCAATCCCACCGTCTCTCCATTATCCAGCGCCACCTTTACCGTAAGCTTGTCCGGATAGATCAGCACGCCGTTCTGCGAGCTGACATAGGTAAAGGTACCGGCATTCTGATAGATATCATATGTCACAGCCCTCATATCCTTGAAGCCATGCTCCTCCAGGAACTTATCCGCAGAGGCCTTCGCTTGCTCGAAGCTGATCTTATTGCCTCCAAGCTCTCTCGTCTTCATCAGCGACGTAATTTGGCCGCCGTGAGAAGTGAAATCCATCTGTACCTTGCGGCTCGGGTCATCCGGGAACGCAACCGCAGTATAAGACTCATAATCCGTGCCTTTCCCGTTTTCTTGAACCGTAATATCGGCTGACTGGATGCCTAGCAGCTCCGCTGCATTCTTCTTCACGTCCTCGACACCTACCTTATTGCCGCTCAGCATCTTGATCGTGCGTTTCTGATACAAGCTGCTGACAGACGGACCCCAGTCCATCTCCGGATAACCGTCAACCTTGCCTTCAACCGATCGCAATCCGTCTACAATCGTGTTATGGCCTTTCTTGGCGTCCGACGCAATTGCAACCTCGACATCCATCCAGCGCAAATTGTTGGTTAACACATCCCGCTGCATCTGCTGCAAATCCTTTGCGAGTTCATCAGACTTTTGGTATAGGGTCTGCAGCGTTTTGAATTCGCCGTCCGACAGAGGCTGCTTCGTCAAATCCCTCACTGACGTTTTGTAGGCAAAGTTGGAGATGTGAGAAAGGAAGTCCTCCGCTTCCGTGAACGGCAAGTAACTGAGCGGCAGCTGGCTGATCTCGTTCTGAGCCTGACTGGTCAGCCGCCATACGTTCACAAGCGCCTTGCGATGAGAGCCTGTCGAGGCAGAGTGGACCGCAAGCGTATTGCCAAGCTGATCATGCAGCTTCTCCACATGGAAGGTCAGATCATGGAACGCCCGCTGATATTGATTCTCCGCCTTGATCAGAATCGCGTTTTTGTCTTGGTGCTCCTGGTACCCCCAATATACAGCGCCGATCAATAGTACGGCAACAATCGGAAACATAATTGAGCTAAGTCTACGATACATGCAAAAAGCTCCTTTCTAATGCCAAACCTGGTGTTAGTTTGGATTGCGGAAAGGAGCTTTATGCATATTCTGTATTCTTTTGCGTGAAGCGTACAGGGATTACACGGAATGTTCTTCAATGTCCAGATCGTTGCTATTATTGCAAATGCACTGCTTGAAGCCTGTATCGATCGAACCTTTGTCCCGTCTGCCTCTGAGTACGAACTTCTCGCCGCATAGGTTGCAGCGAATCGTTACCTTTACGCGCGCCTCTTCCATAGGTACCTCCTGAATCGCGATATACGATCCAGTATAGACGGAAGCGCTACAATTTAACCTCATCCTCATGCTGGCTGCCGAATCGGAAAGGCGATCTCGCGTTGGCTCGGTTCATCTTGTGTAAGCCCCACATCCATAGCAGCACCATGAACGGAACGATGAACCACATCCAATCATGCTTTGTCGCAATGATGATCCAGTCATACAAGCCATGCAGCATAATAGGAAGCAGCAATGAAATGACCAAAAACAGCTTCGTCTTGGACTCCACTGCGAATTTGGCCTTGCCCAGATAGTACCCCATCATGACGCCGAACAACGCATGGCCGGATACGGGCAGCAGCGCGCGCATAATCTGGGTGCCGAAGGAAGACGGTGTATAGATTGCGTACAACACATTCTCCATTGTCGCAAAGCCCAGCGAGATCGAAGCCGCGTAGACGATTCCGTCATAGGGCTCGTCGAATTCGGTATGATTATAGATCACATGGTAAAGAACAAACCATTTCAGAAACTCTTCGACGAAGGCGGATTGCACAAAAGCAGCGGCAATCGGTCCGTCGCCGAGCCAAATCTGAAAACCGCGCTGCAACACCATTATTGGCACCACAACGAGTACGCCCAACACAAACATGCGAAGCACCATATGAATAGGCTCGGCATCATAGCGGTCTCTCAGGTATAAATAAGTCAGCAGCGAGACGCCCGGAGCAATCGCTGCCGTCAATAATGAAAACAAAAGCATGCCTAACCTGCTTTCCTACACCCACCCGCGGAATCTGACAGCTTCCGCCATCTTGCGGACGCCTGCCATATAAGCTGCGAGGCGCATATCGATCTTGCGGGTCAGATGTATGTCGTATACGTTCTCGAAGCCGCGTATCATCATCTGCCTGAGCTTCTGGTCAATCTCAATCTCGTCCCAGTAATAACCCTGATTGTTCTGAACCCATTCGAAATAGGACACAATCACGCCCCCCGCGCTGGCGAGAACATCCGGAATGAGGAGCACGCCCCGGTCTGAAATGATGCGGGTTGCTTCGAGGGTGGTGGGGCCATTGGCGGCCTCCACGATGATGGAAGCGCGGATCCGATCCGCATTGGCTTCCGTAATCTGATTCTCAATCGCTGCCGGAACGAGCACATCGCATTCAAGCTCAAGCAATTGTTCATTGCCTATCGTATTAGGGAACAAATTCGTCACATTGCCGAAGGAATCTCTTCGATCAAGCAAATGCGGAATATCGAGCCCTTCTTCATTATACAACGCTCCGTTCACATCGGAAATACCAATTACGCGAGCTCCTGCCTCATACATAAATTTGGCAAGATAACTGCCTGCATTGCCGAAGCCTTGAATGACGATTCTGGCGTCCTTGATATCGATCCCTTTGATGCGCAGCGCCTCATGAATCATAATGACGACACCGCGCGCCGTTGCCGTCTCACGCCCCTTGGAGCCCCCCAGCACGATGGGCTTGCCCGTAATAAAGCCGGGGGAATCGAATTCTCTGATTCTGCTATACTCGTCCATCATCCAAGCCATAATCTGCGAATTCGTCATCACATCGGGCGCCGGAATATCCTTGGTCGGCCCTACGAGCTGGCTAATCGCCCGCACATAGCCCCTGCTGAGCCGCTCCAGTTCCCTGAAGGACATCTTGCGCGGATCGCATATAATGCCGCCCTTGCCGCCTCCATACGGGAGGTCGGCAATACCGCACTTAAGGCTCATCCAGATAGACAGAGCTTTGACTTCCTTCTCCGTCACGCCCGGATGGAAGCGGACGCCTCCTTTGGTAGGTCCCACCGCATCATTATGCTGGGCACGGTAGCCTGTGAATACGCGAGTCGTACCGTCGTCCATTCGCACAGGAATACGTACCGTAAGCAGCCGCATCGGCTCCTTCAGCAATTCGATCATATCGTCCCCGTATCCCAATCTTCTTAGCGCTTGTTCGATTACGATTTGAGTAGCTTGCAGCACATCATTCATCATGTCACCCATCCTGTCCCCTTCGGCTCATCTACCACTAATATGAACTCCGCACCCGCTGAGTATTCCGGTTTGCTTTCCTGTTCTGGTTAGCAAGGATGAAAAAAGAACATCATCAGGCATAGCCTTCGGATGTTCCCGATCGGTGATTCCTTTCCTTAAAAAAGAAAATGATTACAAATTTCCTTTACGGCATTCTCAGGCATGATAACCTTTCCATATTCCTCCAGCATGGCATGCGCGACGGAAGTTGCTTCCCCATATTCCGCAAGCAATGCGATGACAGCCTGATGCTTAGACGCCTCCACCTGACTTGGTTCCAGTACAAGGATCCATTTGTCATTATAAGAGTACAGTCTTCCGCTTTCTGTCAGCTTCGACGATTGCAATTGCTTGGCGGCCGATATCACATCTTCAAAATCGCGGAATGCATACGTCACGATATCTGTCTGCTCCATCGTCACTTCCATATCATATATATCGTCTTCCATATCATCGTCTTCTCTCGAATGCTCATCCCCTGCCCCACCGGATTTGCCTCGGGTTACAATAATGACCATGCCTTGCGCCGGCATTGCCAGCACTTCAACTGCGAGCGGACCGCTGGCGTCAAAGCCAAGCTCCGTATAGGCCTGTTCCATCATCTCCAAAAACAGTTCGTGAAGCTTAGGCGGCTCGCGCCACATATCATCCTTATGGATCCCACGTTCCAATAAGTCGTCGAACGTCAGGAAAATCCGTATTCTGTCCTGACTTAGTCGCTCGATTTTCATGACAGGATCCTCCTTTGCAGCATCTGTCGTAATAGCGTATGAATCAATCCCCATCTTGTGAATAAAATGGACTCATACCGATATGTAATTACTTTATCATGTCTTACGCATGAATGCACGAAATTCGAATGAAAAAAAGAATCGATCAAGCAGCATTCCA
Source organism: Paenibacillus sp. J31R120 (assembly GCF_056269225.1). NCBI lineage: Bacteria > Bacillati > Bacillota > Bacilli > Caryophanales > Paenibacillaceae > Paenibacillus > Paenibacillus sp. J31R120. Next base: position 425,734 of record NZ_JBWDNN010000003.1, read on the forward strand.
GAATGGATTGGCGCCTGATCGACTCTTGCAACCGAGTAATGAACGTCAATGAGACATGGCAGACGATTCCGCTTTGATTTTATTGACCTCGCGCTTCAGGGAAGGATCAGTCTCCACAATGGCTTCAATTTGTTCCCAAGCGGCTGCGGATTTTTCGGCGGTATCGTCTGAAGGCTTTGGGGATAATCCGACCACCGCCTCTTTCTTCCAATCAGTATTCACCATTTTTGCCACGGTCTTGCGGACGATGCCCGAACACATATCGGACATTGCACCCGCCGCCCATGCAACGGTTGCGGGTTTCTTCTTCGCTACATAGATGGTCGCTGCTGCGCCAATAATTCCACCAAACAACAATCCGCTTAATTTCATAAGGCTGAACACCTCTTTCATGCTCTGTTTTCATCAGTAGTGTAGCCGTATGCGCAGAACGCCATTCTGTATAAAATAAGGAAGCACCACGCCAGTGCAACATGAAGTTATGGTAGAATAAAAATACAAATCGACACCAATCGCGTTTATTGCCGGAGGAGACTAACATGACAATCAAAAAACAATTAATGCTACTTTGCCTGCTTACCGCCGTGTTAGCGGGATGCGCAAACAACGCTGACCATAACGGTAACAACGCTTCTTCAGCCTTGTCCAATCAGACAACGGTTTCCCCCTCGGCTGCCGCAACCGTCACGCCGACGCCGGAGCCGTCTGCAACGCCAGAACCGGCTATAGAAGCAAAACCCCTGTACCGGATGAATGAAGTCTACCGCTTTGTACCCATTGACGAAGCGACTCCCAAAAAAGCGGTCCTTCTCACCTTCGATGACGGTCCCAAAGACGAGACACTAATTAACAGCTTATTCGACACGCTCGACAAGCATGGGGCCAAAGCGATTTTTTTCGTCAACGGCTATCGGGTGAAAGCCCATCCAGAGCTGCTAAAGCTTATCCATGAGCGGGGCGGCACAATCGGTAATCATTCTTACGACCATATAAATCTGAAGAACGAAGAGACGGCGGTTGTGGAAGAGCAGCTGTCCAGCGTGCAGAACATGGTCAAGGAACTGACGGGCGAAACACCGAAGTTTTTCCGTCCGCCGTTCGGCTCTGGCGGGGACTCCGTCAAAGAAATCGCAAAAAACCACGGCATGCTGTACATGACGTGGTCGAATGGTTCGCTGGATTGGGACAGCTCCGCGCGGGACAAACCGGAAGTGGTTATCCGCAATGTAATGGACCAGCTCCATCCCGGCGCCAACATTTTGATGCATGAGCTGCCATGGACGGCCGAAGCGCTTGATGAGCTGCTCGGCAAGATTGAAGCCGAGGGCTATACGTTCATCGATCCGGCAACGATTGAGCTTACGAACTGAATGTATTGCCGTACCAGAACAGAAATGCGACGAGACAAAGAAATAGAACAAACAATAAATTATAATACCATTTGTTCACTTTATGGAGACTAGAAGGAAACTTCTTGCGCCTTGGCGGAAGCTTCAGCGGCTCGCCTTCCTGCGAAGCCGCGGCATTCGTCATGTCACCTGCCTTTTCTGGTTGATGGGGTCTGGATGTACGGCTATGTCTTTGTTTCCTGCTCATGGCTCCCTCCTGAATCGAATAATCATACCCATAACAAAATCAATGACGAAATGCGCAACAATCGGCGCCCATAAGGTATCGCTCTGAATATAGATCCAGCCGAGGCCATAGCTGATGGAGAATACAAGGCCTGTCGGAATCCAGTGACGCAAATACCGGACATGAATGGCTGCGAATACGATGCTTGTCCAATAAGGACCGATGGCATGCTGAATCGCGCCGCGGAACAGCAGTTCCTCGCATACGGCAACCACAAAGGAAATAAGCGCAATATGCCAGATAGGCCGGGTGCGGAAGATACGGTCATTCACTCCGCCGTCATCGGCTGCTTCCTCGGGTACCCAGCGGGAAATAAGCAGGTCCACTGCGATCACCGCAGCGGCTAGTCCGACGCCCCACACGAGGAATTCCAATTGCTTCGGAATGGCCAAAACATCCAATAAATTTTGACGCTGAAATAAAATCCATATGATACCGATAATAAGAGTAAGCGCCTGCGTAGCATACAAGTTAATAAGTAGCATACGGTCATCAATCTCGTCAATGTTAACCTTGCGCACGCGTATGTTGCGTATGTCGAATTTTTTCATTGCTGCGCGCCTCGCTCTCGGGTAATAGTTATGCTTACATAAGTATTTACATAATTGATACATAGAAGGAGATTTATTATGGAAAAACGATTAACGACCACAGCCATGTTATTTAGCGTTGGATTTGTTTTTATGCTTGTATTCGCAGTAGGTGCTTTCTTCTACGGCATACAGATCGGCACAGAGAAGGCAGAGGCCAAATATACGGCTAAGACAGAAGCTAGCAAAAAAAGCGAAGTCACTACACCTTATCAACAGCAAGAACTGGTATCCTTCTATCTTACCGTATTTTCTCCTTACCGTGAATTTCAGACCGAATGGCTCGCTGTAGCGGACAAGCTATTACGCAGCGGCAATCTCGATGCCGGTTCCGCCTTCAAGAATCTGGCGAAGCTGGCTGATCAGAAAGCGGATGAAGCCAGTTCCTTCAATATGCAGAAGTCCCCTCTGCTAGGGGAGGCCCAGGTAGCCTATATCAGAAGTCTGAAGTACTTCAAAGACGCCGCAGCCAAAGCCGCATCTAACAAGACGGATGATCCCGCCAAACTGCTGGAACAAATTCAAAGCGATACAAACTATAAATCCGCTGTTGGTGAATCACTGGCCGCTCAGCAGGCTTATTATGAAGCCATGCAGAAGTGGGCAGCCTCCGTTGATCCGGTCATTCCCGCTGCCTACAAAGCAGCAGCGCCAATGAGCGTAGAGCAATGGGACAAGCTTTCGCTAATCGTCAAAAATATGGTTGTTGTCTCCTATCTGAACGAACGCGGCGAGCTATTCGGCTTTATGCCGCAAGATCTGACAAGTCGAGTCGATGAGTTCATCCGTTCGGGACAAGCATCAAAAATGAAGCTGAAAACAGTCGGCGGCATTGTCGATCTTCTGCTCAACACAAGAGCTGTCGATTCGGGAGATTTCAACGCGAATAAAGCCAGATTCTATCAATCTGAGACGCTGCCGCAACTGCCATTCTTCTACTCGGAATGACAGCATTCCCTCCTGTTGTGCTTGAATCATAACGAAAATTTCACAAATGAGCAAGTTTCAGCATTGCAATTGACCGCGCTAATGCTATAAAATAGTAAAGTCCAACTCGTTCGTAGACTGAACTCTCGACCCGATGCTCTTGAGCGGTGCGGGCCGAGGGTTTTTCTGTTCATAATTATAGCGTGGCCGCGTGCGACGCCAATTCTAGGAGGCCTGTTTTACATGTACAAAGTGCTAGTATCCGATCCTATCAGCGATCTTGGGATCCAACAGCTTGTCGAAGCGACTGACATTATTGTCGACAAGAATCCTGGTTTAACAGAAGACGAATTAGTAGCAATCATTGGCGGTTACGATGCGTTGCTTGTTAGAAGCCAAACTCGAGTCACTGCCAAAATTATGGAAGCCGGCAAAAAGCTGAAAGTGGTGGGACGAGCTGGTGTCGGTGTCGACAACATCGATCTGGGAGCCGCTACAGAGCGCGGCATCATCGTCATTAATGCGCCGGACGGCAACACGATTACAACTTGTGAACACACATTCGCCATGATGATGGCTGTTGCGCGTCATATTCCGCAAGCATACATGAAAACAGTCGGCGGCACTTGGGACCGCAAGTCCTTCCTCGGCGTCGAGCTTCGCAACAAAACGCTTGGCGTTTTGGGCATGGGACGCATCGGCAGCGAAGTAGCCAAGCGCGCCAAAGCGTTCGGCATGACGATTATGGGTTATGACCCGTTCATGACCGAAGAGCGTGCCGAAAAACTCGGCATCAAGCTGGCCAGTGTAGACGATATCGTCCGTGCGGCTGACTTTATGACCGTCCATACACCGCTTACGCCAGAGACACGCCATATGATCGGCAAAGCGCAATTTGCTGTCATGAAGCCGGGTATGCGGATCGTCAACTGTGCACGCGGCGGTATTATTGATGAAATTGCACTCGTTGATGCCATTGACCAAGGCATCGTTGCTGGTGCGGCATTCGACGTATTCGAAGTTGAGCCACCGGCTGAGGACCATCCATTCCTGAAGCATCCGAAAATTATCGTAACACCGCATCTTGGTGCTTCCACCATCGAAGCGCAAGAGAACGTAGCGATCGACGTATCGGAGCAGGTATTGCATATTCTGCGCAACGAACCATTCATGAATGCCGTGAACATGCCGCCGATTCCGGCTAATCTTCAAAGCAAGCTGCAGCCTTACTTCACGCTTGGCGAGAAGCTCGGCAGCTTCATTGCCCAATCGACAGAGGGTGCTGTACAAGAAATTGTCGTCAGCTACTCAGGCGAGCTTGCCGAAGTCGATACGCAGCCGCTTACACGTTATATCGTTCGCGGCGTCTTGTCCCATCATCTTGGACAAGAGCAAGTTAACGTCGTCAACTCCATGCATCTTGCGAAAATTCGCGATGTGAACATCGTTATTCAGAAGTCACATGCATCGAAAGACTTTACGAATCTGGTGACAGTAGCTCTTCGCACGAAGAAAGAAGAACATGTCGTAGCGGGCACTTTGCTCACAGGCTACGGTCCTCGTATCGTTCAAATTGACAAGTACCCTGTCGATGTTACGCCAGAGGGCAATCTGATTCTCATCTCGCATAATGACAAACCGGGCATTATCGGCCGCGTTGGTACGCTGCTTGGCAACAACGATGTCAACATCGCTACGATGCAGGTTGGCCGTCAGCTTGAGGGCGGATCGGCGATCATGGTTCTGCGTGTAGACAAAGGAACGCCGAAGGAAGTGCTCCTGCAATTGACAAGCATGCTTGAGCTTAACACAGCGAAAGAAATCATTCTGCCCTAATTGTTTCACGAACAACAAGATTAATCGGTAACCTTCAACAAAAAAAGCGTTCCAGCGATGGAACGCTTTTTCTTATTTTCCGCTTATACGGACATCCTTCCCGATTCGGTGACAATTATTCTTTCCCTTCGACAGGAAGGAGAAGTGTAAAGGTTGTGCCGGTAGCGGCTGTGCTGCTTACATGAATTTTACCGTGATGCAGATCAATCAGGTTTTTCACAATAGCCAGTCCAAGACCCGTGCCGCCTGTCCGTTTTCTTGCCTTATCAGCCTTATAGAATCTCTCAAAGATATAAGGAACATCCTCGGGGGGGATGCCCACTCCTTCATCGCTAATTTCCAGCTGAATATAAGGCTCCCCGCTTACATGAAGATGCTCAGCTCCAATCGTAATGGATTTGCCAGCAGGCGTATGGCGCACCGCGTTGTCCATCAGATTCGTGAGCACCTGCTCCAGCCGATCCTCATCCGCCTGCTTAAGTGTCAGCTGCTGGTCCTCAGGAGCATTGACATGCAAGGCTACTTCGCGTTCCTTGGCGTACACCTGGAACTTGCGGTGTACTCTGCGGACGACAAGCCCCAGATCAATCTCCTGAAAGTTCATCTCGACATGTCCAGCTTCCATACGGGCAGTATCAAGGAAGTCGTTGACCAGTCTGCCCATTCGAAGCGATTCATCATAGATGACCTGGACTAGCTCTCTTCTCTCTTCCGGCGATGCAACGATATCGTCAAGCAGAGCCTCGCTATAACCTTGAAGCATTGAAAGCGGCGTCCGGATCTCATGCGAAATGTTCGCCACGAAGTCGCGTCTCAGCTTATCGAGCTTGTGCTCTTCTGTTACGTTCCGGATTACGGCTACCGCTCCTCTTGTGACGTTCCCGGATTGCAAGGGAGCCATCACCACCGACCATACGCTGCTATGCACATGGACTTTTTCGGTCAAGTCTTTGCCATCCTTCATGACATGCTGGAACAGCTGCCTCAGCGGCATTGGCACGCCGGGAAATGACGGCACATCCTCCATCGGCTCCTGCTCCCATGCGGACTCCAGCGACGACCAGCCATTAATAAGCAATTGGCCGCTTGGGTTCGTCAAGATGACCTGCCCTTCCGAATCGAAGGTAATGACAGAATCCCCCATACTGCGCAAGATGCTCGACAGGTGATTCTTCTCATGGTGCAGGGCATGGATCAGCTTATCAAGCTGCTCTGTCATGTTATTGAACGTAATGGCCAACTGGCCGATCTCGTCAGAGGAGCTGATATGCACACGCGTGCTATAATCGCCTTGCGATACGGAATCCGCGGCATTCTTCAGCTGAAGGAGCGGCTGTTGGATTTTGGCCGAGAGGAAAAAAGCAAAAAACGTAGACAACAGAAATCCAATAATGGCCGTAATAATAAACAGCACTTTAATATCATGCGACGAATTCTCGTCAAACCATATATCGATATACTGCAGCAAAAAAACGCCGAGGATAAGAAGCACAACGGCGACCAACAACATGATGGTCGCCCACAGCTTGCCCACGACGCTATGCCACAGCAAACGCGCCAATCGATCCCAGAGCTTCATTTATTTCGGTACCTCTAGCTTATAGCCTACGCCCCATACCGTCGTAATCATAGCCGCCGCTTCCGAGGATACCTTGTTCAGCTTCTCGCGCAGCCGCTTGACATGCGTATCAACCGTACGCAAATCACCGAAAAACTCATAATTCCATACATCCTTCAGCAGCTCTTCGCGAGAGAACACCTTGTCCGGCGATACCGCCAAGTAATGCAGCAATTCATACTCCTTCGGCGTCAGGCTGACCTCGTGTCCGCCAGCTGTGACGCGATGCGCATCATGCTCGATCACAAGATGAGGGAATACAATATTATTGCTCGTATTCAGTTCCTTCGTAAGGAAAGCGGTCGCAGATGAGCGTCTAAGGATTGCCTTCACCCGGTAAATGACCTCGCGCGGGCTGAATGGCTTGACGACATAATCGTCGGCGCCGACCTCGAAGCCCTGAACGCGATTCATCTCTTCTCCCTTGGCCGTCAGCATAATGACCGGCGTCGCTTTCACTTGGCGCAGACGGGAGCATACCTCCACCCCGTCAATACCCGGCAGCATGACATCCAGCAAGATAAGAGCGTAGTCGGTATTGGATGCCAGCCTTAAAGCGGTCTCTCCGTCTTCGGCTTCATCGATGACATAGCCTTCTTTCTCCAAATACATTTTCAGAAGACGGCGGATACGCTCCTCATCGTCTACAACCAATATGCGATTTCCGTAGTCGGACATGTCAAGCAACTCCTTTCATAAGCTCCATTATACACCGGAATAAGAATGCAAGCCTGCAATAATGAGGTTAACCCCAATGAGTGTGAACAATACGATCACGAAGCCGATAACTGCAAGCCACGACGAACGCAGACCCTGCCAGCCTCTCGACAAGCGGAAATGAAGGTACGCGCTGTAGAACAGCCAGGTAATAAGCGCCCATACTTCCTTCGGATCCCATCCCCAGAACCTGCCCCAGGCGATCTCCGCCCAGATCATCGCAAATATGAGTCCGCCGAGCGTAAAGATCGGGAAGCCAATCGCAATAGCCCGGTAACTGATTTCATCCAGGTCATCCGGATCGATGCCTTCCATAACGGGATGAATAACTGCGCCAAGACGCTTGCGGAATAACAACCGCAATGCGCCGTACAGCAGTGTACCCGCAATAATCGACCATACAACCGTGTTGAGCTTGCGTCCTGCGTTGACGCCGTTCATCCAATATGGCGCTTCAAACAACGGCTTGTCCATGCCAAGGAACGTTTGAACCTCGACGATTTGGCTATTATACGGCTGTACAATTGGCGGCAAATAGTAATGGACCGTATCCACAATCGTGGATTCCTGGCCTTTATTATCGATATGCACCTTCTCTTCCGTAAACGATGCTTCATAGCCCGCAAATCGGAATCCGAAGACAGCTACGATAAAGCCGACAATGACGATAATCGAATAAAGCGTGAATTCGATCCAAAATTGTGCGCGTCTCGCTTCCTTTGTCTTGTCAGTGAAGTTGACGACGCGGAGCAGATACATCAGACCGGCAGCAAAGCCGACGGCAAAAAACGCTTCGCCCAGCGCGGCTGTCGTCACGTGGACCTTCAGCCACACGGAATTCAGAGCCGGAATGAGCGGCTGAACCTCCTGCGGGAATACGGACGCGTAAGCGATTATAATAATCGTAAGCGGAATTGCGAACATGCCGAGCAATGGCTTGCGGTACATGGCATATACGATCGTATAGGCGATCATGATCGCCATGCCGAGGAATGTCATGAACTCGTACATGTTGCTTGTCGGAATCTGCTTGCTTCCGATCCAGCGTGTAAAGAAGAAGGTGAGATGTGCGACCAAACCTGCGGTCGACACGATAAATGCGATTCTGCCCCAGCGCTTCTCATGCATCTTGGGATCGCGGTTGCTCCACTTCTTGCCCGCTATGGCGATGACATAGAACATGAAAGCAAAGCAATATAGAAAAAAGGCAACCATAAACGCATCACTGCTAAAGTCCAATAAACTCACGCGTTTTTCCCTCCGTTATCTAGCGTCTTCGGATCAATTTCAATTCCGATCTTCTTCAGGGCATGTGCTACATCCGAACGCATGCCAAACCAATTCTTGTTCGTATGAGCGCCAAGCGCCAGCTTCCCGTCATCGATGCGAAGCCAGATCCGGCGATGCTGCCAATACGATCCCATGATTAAGCCAAGCATAGAGAAGACCGCGCCTACCCATAGATACGGAAGAGCCTTGTCCACACGCACGTTCAAATGGGTCGTAGCCTCGGAGAAGTCAACGTTTTCCATGCCGTCCACCCGAATTTCGATCTTGCCCGCGATTTCGCGGTTAATCGTATCCTGTGCGAATTTCACCTTGTCCTTCTGCATCGGGAAGTAGATGTACGGCTCGCCTTCAGGCTTCAGCCCTGGCCCTTTGACTGTAAAGACAAAGGCCGGCGCATTCGGATCCCGAGATAGCGTCGTTGGCTTTCCTTCGCTATTGAGCGCAAATTCCATGTAGTTGGCGAACAGGTCTAGCGTAAAAGGTCCTAGCTTATGCTGCAGCGCCGAATCCTTCATAGGGAGATAGAACGGGCCGTACTTCTCGCCGGTCTGCTTGTCCTCCAGAATCGGATTCACCGCATTCAGCCTCGGTGTCAAATCAAAGTCAAACTGGTAGAGCTTAAGACCGTCATAGACGAGTGGCTCATTCACAATGATGTTATGACGCTTGACTTCCTCCAGCACCGGCTCTTTGAGCGGATCGTTGCAATCGCTCACACAAGCGTACAAGACAGCTTGCGTCTCGTAGTTTTTGGCTCGTGCTTTTCCTTGAAGCTGCTCCGGAAGCTCTTCGTCCTTGTAGAACTCGACGATGAACTTTTCGCTCTTGATATAGTAGTTCGTTCCCGCAATCTTGACCGTATCGCCATCGGGTACGCTTACATAAGCATCCATCTGCCAGCCCGGAATACTGCGCGCCAGAATAGCAAGCAAGAACAAAATCAAGCCAATATGGTTAATGTATGGACCCCACCGGCTGAATCTGTTCTTCTCTGCCAGCAGAGCCGTCCCTTGGCCTTCCTCTTGATGCACCTTGTATCCTCTGCGCTTCAGCTGAGCGCCGAAATTCGCCACCCATTCCTTCGGATCGCCCCCAATATCGGCGGTATATACCGTCTTCTGGCGCAATATGAATTGGTGATGCTTACGTATCTGCTGCTTGTTCAGCGCACGGTACAGCGGAAGCACCCGGTCCAAGCTGCAAATGACCAGCGACGTTCCGATCATGACGAGCAGGCCGATAAACCACCAGCTCTCGTACGTGTGGGACAAGCCAAGCATATAGTAGATCTTGCCCGGCAAACCATATGTATTCTCATAATAGGTAGACGGATCGAAATTATTGATGAACGTGCTCTCCTGCGGATAGATCGTGCCCAGCATAGCTGTCAGGAACGTAATGACGATCAAGTAGATCGCGATCTTGACCGAGGAGAAGAAGCTCCATATCTTGTCGATCACCGTCTGATTGCTCTTCTGCGATCTGCGGGCCACTCCGTCATAGCGCATCTCCAGCGGCGTATCGGATTGCTGCAAGTCCTTCAGGAGCGGCTTGCCGCAGGACTCGCAAAGCACGGTTCCGACCGCATTCTGATGACCGCATTCGCATTTTGTATTTTCTACCGTTAACACGTGATGACCTCCTACAACTGCAACAATCTTTCCACTCGTTCCTCGATATCCTTCTCCAGCATGCCTCCGACCTTCACTTCCATCAGCGTTCCGTCAGGCTTAATGAAGAACGTGGTCGGATATTGCCGCAGCCCGTAGCTGCGCTCCGTTTGACGGTTCACGTCCCGGAGGATGGGGTAGGACAGATCAAAGCGATTCACAAAGTTGTTGACGGTGAGCGTATCCTCGCTCAAGTTAATCGCCAGAATGACCAAGTCGTGATCCTTCCACTTCTCGTATTGCCTCTCGAATTCCGGCATCTCTCTGACGCATGGCTCACAGAAGGTTCCCCAGAAATTGACAACAACCGGCTTCCCTTTGAATTCAGACAAGCTTCGGACGTTCCCATCGAGATCCGCTAGCTCAAATTTCGGCGGCTCGGCACCAACTTTAAGAAGCCCCGTCTTGTCCTTCCCGAAGAACGTGGAGCCAATGGCATAACCGCCTAATATCAGCACTGCGAGCAAGATCACGATCTGAATCTTCTTGCGCGACTTACCCATGTATGTATTCACCACCCGTTCTATTGACACAGCTGTCCTAGTATCATTATAACGAAAAGTCGACGGCAATAACTGCCGCCGCCGATCACTTTTTATGAACTTTATGTGTCTTGGTTGCTGCTCCCAGAAGTTCTTGAACCTCTTGCGGCGTGAGATGACGGAACTTGCCTCTGCCCAATTGCTGCAAGCCCAGCTCTCCGAATTTGATTCGTTTCAGCCGTATGACTTTATGATGGATGGCATCGAACATCCGCCGGACTTGGCGATTGCGCCCCTCATAGATCGTAATCGAGATCGTCGCTTCATTCTTCTCCGTGTCCACATCATGGTACTCTACCTCTGCCGGAGATGTCATGCCATCTTCCAGCATAATGCCTCTCTGAAGCTTCTCCAGCGCAGTTCCATGCGGAACGCCTTTCACAGTAGCGTGATAGGTTTTCGGAACGTGATGGCTGGGATGTGTCAGCTTATTCGCGAATTCGCCATCATTAGTGAGCAGCAGCAGGCCTTCGGTATCATAGTCGAGCCGGCCAACCGGATACACTCTTTCTTTGATGCCCGGCAAGAAGTCAGTAACGGTCTTGCGTCCTTGAGGGTCCTTAGCGCTTGTAATAACGCCTTTCATCTTGTTCATCATTAAGTAAATCTTCTTCTCGCCCCTGATGGGCCTACCGTTTACGGTAATCGTATCGACCGCTACGTCCGCTTTCACACCGAGCGTCGTTACTTTCTCTCCGTTAACCTCAACGGCGCCGGACAAGATAAGCTCCTCGCATTTCCGTCTGGATGCAATTCCTGCCTGAGCCAAAATCTTCTGTAAACGTTCCAATGCTCTTTCACCTCACTCTCCATCATAACGATATCGAGAGTAAAGCACAAGCTCCGCTACCTGAATATGTATAAGCAAATGGCGATTGCCGCAAAAAATCCGACAATATCAGAGAAAAGGCCAACCTTTAGCGCATAGCGCGTACGTCTGACCGCAATAGCGCCGAAGTATACGGTAAGAACATACAACGTCGTATCCGTGCTGCCTTGGATCGTCGAAGCGATGCGGCCTATCATGGAATCCGGGCCGTAGGTCTGAATCAAATCCGCCGTAAAAGCAAGCGACCCCGCACCTGTGAGAGGCCGAAGAATGCCAAGCGGAACGACTTCGCTGGGAATGCCCATCCAGTCGAAAGCCGGTTTAACCGCCGACAACATCAAATCCATGGCTCCTGACGCGCGAAACATGCTAATCGCTACCATCATGCCTACCAAGGGGGGAATGATGGCGATGGCCGTTCCGAAGCCGTCCTTTGCTCCTTCTACGAAAGTCTCATAGACAGGAATTCGTCTTCGCATAGCGGCGTAAAGCGGAATAAACACAATAATAGCGGGAATCATCCAGGATGACAGCTTGGTAAACAACTCATACAACTTCTCCACCTCCCGTCGGCCGTACCCGTCCTTTGCCCGTTAAAGGCGGACGGGGGGTGGTTGGAGGAGCTTGGGATTTGCGGCGGTACCAGCGGTCAGCCAGAATAGCCGCCGCTGTTGCTACGAATGTAGCAGCCAGCGTCGTTCCTATGATCTCAGCAGGATTCGCCGAGCCATAATTCATTCTGATCGCAATAAGGGTTGTCGGAACAATCGTAATGCTTGATGTATTCAGCGCCAGCAGCGTACACATCGCTGGCGTCGCGGTGTCCTTATCCGGATTGAGCTTCTGAAGCTCCTGCATCGCTTTGATCCCCATTGGGGTGGCAGCATTGCCGAGTCCAAACAAATTGGCGCTTAAATTGCTCATGATGTAACCGATGGCGGGATGATCCTTCGGTATATCGGGGAACAGCCAGCGTACAATGGGCCGAAGCAGACGAGCCAGCTTCGTCAATAGTCCGGCATCTTCGGCAATGCGCATCATTCCGAGCCAGAATACCATAATGCTAATTAAACCAAAGCTTACCGTAACGCCTGATTTTGCGCCGTCGAAGGCCGCTTGCGTAACGGTATCCATTTTGCCGGTTGTCGCAGCCACAACTACGCTTATGACGATAAAAAACAACCAAATCCAGTTCACCATAATTGACTTCCTCCCCCGCATACCGTTACTGACCAGTTCCCGATCTCCCGCTCGAACACCGTCAATGATGAATCAGCGATTCCGATGAAAATTCAAAACGCTGGCTTATCAGCTTATTGACTCCCTAATCTGGGGTTGCCTGGCTCGTAGATCGGCACTGCGCCGATAGGCTGTCCGTTCAGATAAAATGCCAGACGGCCGCGCTCGCCAAGCGCATATGCTGTAGTTGCTGCATCTATGAGCTGAAGCTTGGAATGAACGGCATTCTGCTCGTCCGATTCAAGCGGATAATGGAATCTTTGAGCTGCAACGTACGGATAACCGGCAATATCATTGCCCTTCTCAATAATGGACACCAGCGGATAATGCTTGAAGCCCCAATCCAGCATATGGCGATGATCCGCCCAATCGTCCCCGTCATTGATGGTCACAGCCGCTAGCTGCTGGCCTTCACGAGTGGCGGAACTTACCAGGCAGCGAAACGCTTTTTTGGTGTAGCCTGTTTTGACACCGTCGGCCCCTTCGTACATCGCCAGCATTTTGTTTTTGTTTTGCCAGCGGTAGTCCCATCTGTCAATGGGATTAGGGGCTCGCTTTTCTCTCGTCTTGACAATCTCCGCAAAAGCTTCATTTCTAAGCGCGTAGGCAGTCAGCTTGGCAAGATCGTTGGCCGTGGAGTAGTGACCCTCCTCATCCAAGCCATGCGGATTGCGGAACTGGGAATGAGCAAGTCCGATCTCTTCCGCTTTCTGATTCATAAGAAGCACAAAGCCCTCCTCAGAACCGCCTACATGCTCCGCAATGGCGGTTGCTGCATCGTTGCCTGAGCGCAGCATCAGTCCATACAACAAATTCGATAGGCTCATCTCTTCTCCCAGCCTGAGATAGATCGACGAACCTTCCCTGCCGAATGCGCGTTTGGATGTTTTCACCATATCGTTCATATTGCCGTGCTCGATCGCTACAATCGCGGTCATAATTTTCGTCAAGCTGGCGATCCGCATCGGCGTATCTCCCTCATGACTGTAAAGCAATCTGCCCGACTGAACATCAATCAGTGCCGATGCACGCGCCTTCGTACCAAGCGGCGAAGGAGCCGCTGTCGCGCTGCCAGGCACTATTGTCCAGCTCATAAACGACATGATGATCAACAGCGCAATTAGGCGCATGAGTCTGCTTCGCTTTTCGCTGTTCATGCTGTGTATACCCCTCTCGTTGCGATGGTAAGCTGACGACTTTCTTGCTCCTGCCATAGTATATGCTTGTACTGCCCGGGGTAGACGAGGCGATTCATTCAAAAAAATGAAAAACTGCCCTTTCGGGCAGTCAGGGGATAAGCATATGGGACAACTTTTAACCGTGTCGCTCGGTCTCATCCGCAACATGTCCGTCGATAATCGTGGTTGTTGTCTCCACGTAGTCCGTGTCGGAATGGTTGCCTCGCATCATCGTCTGAAGCTTTTCGAATACTTTTGGAGCGGAATCGATCACTTTCTCCATCAGATGGGTCTGATTATCAAGCGGAACGATTTTGACGCCATGAGTGCCCACAACGAGAAAAGCGATCGGCGTAATGGATACACCGCCGCCGCTGCCGCCGCCAAAAGGCAGCGATACGGAAGCGTTATGCGCATCCGTTGCTCCGCCTGTGTGTTTATGCTCATTCTCCGTACGAATATCGCTTCCGCCGGCAACAAAGCCAAAGCCAACCTTCGAGATCGGCATAATAACACTGCCATCCGGCGTCTGAACCGGATCGCCAACGATGGTATTTACGTCTACCATCTCTTTAATGTTTTCCATAGCGGTTTGCATTAGGCCCTGAATAGGATGTTCTGCCATGCTTTGACGCCTCCCTTCCATTTCTTCATGCGAACTAAAAGCTGCAGTCCGGCAAGGATAGCATAACCGAAGCGGATTTGCGCTATGCACGACCACTCGGTCTTAAAAGCTGGTTGGCTGAAGTTGGGGTGGACCTCCATTACCGGCCCGCTCTTCACATGAACCATCTGGGACAGCAGCCCCAGAATCCCCGTCTTCACTGACCAGACGGCACCAGTAGCCATAGCCGTCCACATTGCGTCACCGGTACCAATGGAGGTCGTCCAGCGCCATTCCGTCAGGTGTACTCTGGCTAGAGTATCCTTAATCCAACCCTTCAAATCCTTGGTCAAACGAAGGATCTCCTTGTACTTCTCAATAGAGCTGACGACTTTGTCCGTGTCGATCTCGTCGTTGAACTCTTTCCATGTATTCAATCCCGCTTTGCTTGCGCTCACTTGTTCATCCACTTTCACAGCCAGACCGTCCATGCTCATGAACGGGATTTTGTAACGGTATCGAATGAGGCCGAACAATGCTCTCACGTTTAGCTCTGCATCATCATTATTGCCAATCCGCCTCACATATCCATGAACGACGACCGGGGAGGACAAAACAACGACGATGGCAAGCAAAAAAAAGCCGCCGGCCCAAATCCAACCGTAAGGGTTACCGGGCATGTTAATGCTTCCTCCGTTTCCCTAATATAGGTTGAAATTAGTATGGCCTGGCGGCTGATTCTCATTCTTTTAATTCATCAATTGTCATTTGTCTTCCATCGAGGCGCTCGAACAGCATCTGGGTTTGCTCGTCCAGCGCATCATCGACATCGATATGCTTCGGCTCCGGCAATTCGCGTATGGAGGCCAATCCAAAATAATCAAGAAATGATTTCGTTGTTCCGTATAAGATTGGCCTGCCGATGGCTTCCGCGCGGCCCACCTCTTCGATCAAATCTTTTGATACCAGAGATTGTATGGCACGATCGCTCTTCACGCCGCGAATTTCTTCGATATCGATACGCGTGATCGGCTGTCTGTAAGCGACAATAGATAATGTCTCCAGCGCTGCCTGCGACAGCTGAGCCCTGGTAGGCGTATAAGCCATGCGTTCAAAATACAGTGCATGCTCCGGGTGGGTCGTCATCCGGTAGGCGGATGCAACCTCGGTAATTTGAATTCCCCGCTCCTCGCGCTGCAAATCCCGTTGCAAGTCATATACCAATTCAGAGGCAAAGTCGGAATCCATCTCCAAGATATCCGCCAATTGGCGTTTGGTTAATCCTTCATCGCCGGCCATGAATAGAAGTCCCTCAATAATCGACTTCAACTTCTGATAATCCATTTTCTTCCGATTCTCCTCTCCAATGAATGACGATATCTTCAAAGAGCGAATGCTGGAAGCAGCGAATATGCTTCATCTTCATTAGCTCTAATATCGCAAGAAACGTCACCACGACCTCATGCCGATCCATGTTCTCGCGGATCAGTTTGGAGAACCTGACCGTCTCATATTGCTTAAGCACGTCCACGATATCCCTGATCCGGTCCTTGACCGATATCTCGTCCCGCTGTACGGTAGCGATTACGTTTCGCCTTGCGGCTTTGCGCAGCGCCTTCTGGAAAGCAGCGACCAAATCCGAGACATGCAAGCCTTCAACGGGATTGATGATTTCTTCTTTTAGAAATGGGGTCATATCCTCCGGCTCTCTGGAAAATACGAGACTGCGCTCGAATTCCTTCTCCCGCAGCTGATCCGCCAATTGCTTGAACTTGCGGTATTCCACCAGCTTCTGAATCAGCTCGTCGCGAGGATCGAGGCCGTCATCTTCCCATTCCTCGTAATGATCTTCAAAGACGGGAGGTTTCGGCAAGAGCTGCTTGCTCTTAATTGCCAGCAGAGTCGCCGCCATGACGAGAAACTCGCTGGTTACATCCAGCTCCAGCTCCTTCATGGCATCCAGATACTCCATATATTGAATGGTAATTTCGCTAATGGATACCTCATGGATATCAATCTCAGCCTTGTCGATCAAATGAAGCAGAAGGTCCAGCGGACCTTCGAATGCTTCCAGCTTATAAAGCACAGACACTCTTGCAACCTCCCGCGTTGTACAGCTGGCCGGTTATCCTTGCAGCTGTTTCGTTAAATTCGCCATCTCGATCGCGGTAACAGCCGCTTCGTAGCCTTTATTGCCTGCTTTCGTACCTGCGCGCTCAATGGCTTGCTCGATAGAATCGACCGTCAATACACCGAAAATCGTCGGAACGCCTGTTTTGAGCGCTACGGCAGATACGCCTTTAGCCGCTTCGTTGCACACATAATCGAAATGAGGCGTAGCGCCTCTGATGACAGCGCCAAGCGTAATAACGGCGTCGTATTTGCCGCTCTCCGCCATCTTTTGCGCGATTAGCGGAATTTCGAAAGCGCCCGGTACCCAAGCCACTTCCACATCCGATTCGGAAGCTCCGTGACGCTTGAACGCATCCAAAGCTCCGCCTAGCAGCTTGCCGCTGATGAACTCATTAAATCTTCCAACCACTACGCCATATTTTAACCCTTCTGATACTAAATGTCCCTCATAAATTTTCGTCATGTTCAAAACATCCTCTCAAATTTGTTTGTATGGGTCTAATTTATTGTTCCTGCTGGGGTACCGCATCCGGCTCCAGACCTTCTATACGCAGCATGTGGCCAAGCTTCGCCTGCTTCGTGCGCAAGTAATGGCGATTGCTCTCGTTCGCTTCCATCTGAATCGGAACGCGCTCGACTACTTCCAGGCCGTAGCCTTCGAGTCCTCTGATTTTACGAGGGTTGTTCGTCAGCAATCTCATCTTGGATACGCCAAGATCCTTCAAAATTTGAGCTCCTATGCCATATTCCCGCAAATCCGGAGCAAAGCCTAGCTTAATATTCGCTTCAACCGTGTCGAATCCCTGCTCCTGAAGCTCATAAGCTTTCAATTTGTTGATCAGACCGATGCCGCGTCCTTCCTGTCTCATATAGAGCAGCACACCGCTTCCGGCTTCATCGATTTGCTTCAGCGCCGCGGCAAGCTGTGGACCGCAATCGCAGCGGTGGGAGTGAAACACATCGCCCGTGAGGCATTCGGAGTGAACGCGCACTAATGTTGGTTTACTTGGATCAATCTCGCCTTTCACAAGCGCGACATGCTCTTTCTGATCCACCTGATTCGTATAAGCAATCGCTCTGAATTGGCCAAAGTCGGTCGGCATCTTCACATCAACCGCACGCTCTACCAGCTTCTCCTTCTCATTGCGATAGCGGATAAGCTCTTGAATCGTAACAAGCTTCAGGCCATGCTTCGTCTTGAATTCTACCAAATCGGGCAATCTGGCCATCGAGCCGTCTTCCTTAATAATCTCGCAAATAACGGCAGCCGGCTTGGAGCCGCTAAGCTTCGCCAGATCAATGGCAGCTTCCGTATGGCCCGCGCGTCTCAGCACGCCGCCTTCCTTGGCAATCAGCGGGAAGATATGTCCCGGCCGGCGGAAATCGCCTGCCTTCGCATCGGGATCGATCAATGCTTTTATCGTAAGCGACCGCTCATGAGCAGAGATGCCTGTCGTGGTCGACACATGGTCAATAGAGACGGTAAATGCCGTTCCGTGATAATCCGTATTATGCGTGACCATCGGCGGCAGTTCCAGCGCCTCGGCCCTCTCCTGAGTAATCGGCGCGCAGACCAGGCCTCTGGCTTCCGTAATCATAAAGTTGATAACTTCCGGTGACGCTCCGTCCGCAAGTGCGATCAGATCGCCTTCATTCTCGCGGTCCTCATCATCGACGACAATGACTGGACGGCCTTGCTTCAGTTCGCTTATTGCTGCTTCAATCGTGTCAAATACATCTTGTTCTTCGGCATGATTCATTTTGGTTCCCTCCCTGGCCTTCTATATTCTCTCTTATAAAAACCCATGCTCCGCCAAATAAGCGGTTGACAGCTTGGATGGTTCGTTTTTCTTAGGGGTGCTGTGACCCCTGAAATGCAGCAGATGGTCCACATACTTCCCGATAATATCGGTCTCGATATTCACAATCGAGCCTGGCTGCCTGTACTGCAGCGCAGTCTCGGCAAGCGTATGCGGAATGATCGATACGGTAAAGCCGTCTTCTGTTGTGTCTATAACGGTTAAGCTAATTCCGTCGATCGTAACAGAGCCTTTGGGGATAATATAGCGCAGCTGCTCCGGATCATCCAGCCGAATCCGAAACACGACCGCATTGGCATCCGCCTTGCGCGTGACGACCCTTCCGGTGCCGTCGACATGGCCCTGCACGATATGTCCGCCGAATCTGGCGCCGGCCTGCATGGCCCGCTCCAGATTAACCGGCTCTCCCGACTGCAGCAGATGCAGGCCGGACCGGCGATACGTCTCCGGCATCACATCCACCGCAAAGGATTGCCGATCGAAGGAAGTGACCGTCAAGCATACGCCATTGACCGATATGCTGTCGCCCAGCTTGACGCCTTCCGTTACGACTTTCGCCGCAATCGTCAAGATCATCGCTTCACCTTGCCTGTTCACGCTCTTCATCGTTCCTATTTCCTCTACCAAGCCTGTAAACATGAGTCCTAAGCTCCTTCCCTCGCGCCGGCTCGCCCTATCATGCCCCTGTATCCGCAGCGTATCTAGGATATCCGGTCACGCATATATCGTCTCCCGCCATCTCTACCTGAACCCGTTCCAATGGAATAGCCTCCGACATCGCGGCACGGCCGGGGAGCGCAATGTTTTGCGGTGCCTCGGCGCCGCCGATAAATTTGGTCGCATAATAGAGCACGACTTTATCGATCAGACCTTGGTCAAGCATCGTCCCGCTTAGCTTGCCCCCGCCTTCCAGCAAGATGGAGCCGATCTCTCGGCGCCCAAGCTCAGCCAGCGCTACTTTCATGTCCACGGCCGGACCGCTGCCGCAAGTGATGACATCGATGCCGGCCTCCTTCAGCAGCCGCTGCTTTTCGGTATCGGCTTGCTCAGTTGTCAGCACAATCGTAGGCGCCGATGGATCGCTCACCACACGAGCTTCAAGCGGAAGACGAAGCTTGGAGTCGACGATGATGCGGACCGGATGGATGGCAGGCACTGCCGCACGGGTCGTCAGCTGAGGATCATCAGCCAAAGCTGTTCCAATGCCAACCATGATCGCCGCATGCTGATGGCGCAGCGTATGCGTCTGCTCCCTTGCGACAGATCCTGTCACCCACTTGCTGTCGCCTTGCTCCGTTGCGATCTTGCCGTCCAGCGTGCTGGCCGTCTTCAAGGTTACGAACGGCAGGCGGGTTGTAATATACTTATTGAATTTCTCATTCAAGGCTTGGGATTCATGCTCCATCAAGCCCGTGCTGACTTCAATGCCATGCTTCCTTAACCGGTTCACTCCTGTACCGGAGACAACGGGATTAGGGTCGGTGGCCGCGACTACGACTCTGGCTGCACCAGACTTTATAATCAGATCACAGCAGGGCGGTGTTTTGCCATGGTGGCTGCAAGGCTCCAGGGTCACATAGACCGTCGCTCCTTGCGCTTCGCTGCCGGCCATCGACAGCGCATGCACCTCGGCATGGCCTTCGCCCCGCTTCAGATGAGTGCCGATGCCTACGATACGTCCTTCTTTCACTACAACGCAGCCAACAACCGGATTAATTCCGGTTTGCCCGGAAGCCTTCGCCGCCATCTGAATCGCCAGCGACATGTAATACTCGTCATTCAATATATCGATCAAGACGCAAAAACCCCCCATACCGGCAAGCTGGCCGACAGGGGGGTGAGATATCGAGAACAACGGCGTGAGTAATAAGATATGCCCATAAGCAAACAAGGCAAGCACCGCTAAGTCAGCACAAATAACCGTGCATAGCTGCGCCTTCATGCCAAAGCATGCTCCAAAACAGACCGCAATAAAGCGGTCTTGCATCTCTTACTCGCAAAGTCAACAAATAGACTTCTCCCTATACATGTGAAAAGATGCACAAGGGAAAATGAAAAATCTGTTGTACTGCATTGCCGAAGCTTCTCCTTCTCCCATCCAGACTATACTGTCGGTCCCGGATTTGCACCAGGTCCACCGTTCCAATGCCTCACAAGTTATTGCCCTTATGAGCTCATCAGCCCGGGTCACGGACTAACGGAATGCGCAGCACATACGGTTGTCCGTTCTGCGCTGCGCTCCGATCACCGCCGGTTGGGAATCTCACCCTGCCCCGAAGGAAAGCTAACTTACTAATTTATAGTACACATCGTACCATTATTTTTCGGAAACTTCAACTGTCTCCATTTTGTCTCCGCCTTTAAGCGCGTCAACAAACTCCATGCCTTTTGTTACTTTGCCGAAAACCGTGTGTCCGCCATCCAGATGCGGCTGCGGCTGGTAGCAGATATAGAACTGGCTTCCGCCTGTGTTGCGGCCGGCATGGGCCATCGCAAGCGTACCGCGCTCATGCTTGTTCGGGTTGATCTCACAGTTGATCGTGTAGCCTGGTCCACCTGCTCCGCTGCCATTCGGGCATCCGCCCTGTGCTACGAAACCTGGAATAACACGGTGGAAAGTCAGACCGTTATAGAAACCGTCGTTCGCCAGCTTCTCGAAGTTCGCGACAGTATTAGGCGCGTCCTGGTCGAACAGATCCAGATGAACCTCTCCGCCGCTCGCCAATTTGATTTTCGCTTGTTTTGCCATTATTGCATCTACCTTTCTTTATCCGAATAAGACTACGTTACCAATTCTGCCCTTACTTCGCAAGGGTTGATTTCTGCAGTCTTGCCGGAATCACGTCATTGCATACAATATTGTCAAGCGATTCGCGCTTAACAACAAGGTCTGCCTCGCCGTCTTTTACGAAGACGACAGCCGGACGGCGGATGCGGTTGTAGTTGCTTGCCATCGCGTAGTTGTATGCGCCTGTGCAGAATACGGCAAGCAGATCGCCGGTCTCCGCTTTCGGCAATTCCAGATCCCAAATGAGCATGTCGCCGCTCTCACAGCACTTGCCTGCAATAGACACCGTCTCTTCTGTCGCTTCGTTCGCTCGGTTCGCCAGAAGGGCCTCATAACGGGATTGGTACAGGGCTGGACGCGGATTGTCTGTCATGCCGCCGTCAACCGCGATGTATTTGCGTACGCCGGGAATATTTTTGCTAGTCCCTACAGTGTACAACGTTGTGCCGGCATCGCCGACCATGCTGCGGCCTGGCTCTACCCAAATTTCCGGAAGCGGGAAGTCCGCATTGGCAAAGTTGGTTTTGATTGCGTCCGTAATGGCGCCTACATATTCACTGACCGGAAGCGGCGTGTCGCCTTCTACGTAACGGATGCCGAAGCCGCCGCCCAGGTTGATTACCTTGAAGGTCAAGTCCAGCTCTGCGCGGATGGAA
Organism: Paenibacillus sp. J31R120; assembly: GCF_056269225.1. Lineage (NCBI taxonomy): Bacteria > Bacillati > Bacillota > Bacilli > Caryophanales > Paenibacillaceae > Paenibacillus > Paenibacillus sp. J31R120. The sequence goes on from NZ_JBWDNN010000003.1 coordinate 447,806, forward strand.
ACGGCGAACTGAGCAACCTTGTCAACCGCCATACGGAAGCCTTCAACCTCGAAGATTTGCGAACCGATATGGGAGTGAACGCCCAGGATAACCAGATTGTCCAATTTCAGCGCTTCTTCAATCGCTTGCTTCGCAGCGCCGTTGCCCAGATCGAATCCGAACTTGGAGTCTTGCTGTCCTGTCGAAATATAATCATGCGTATGCGCTTCTACGCCTGGTGTAATGCGCAGCAGAATGTTTACTTTTTTGGCTTTGTCGCCGGCAAGGGCGTTAAGCAGCGCCAACTCGTCGAAGTTGTCTACGACGAAGCAGCCGATACCTGCGTCCAGAGCCATGTTGATCTCATCCGGCGTTTTGTTGTTGCCGTGGAAGTGGATGCGCTCTACCGGGAAACCCGCTTGCAGAGCCGTGAACAGCTCGCCGTCGGACACCACATCCAGCGATAGTCCCTCTTGCTCAGCGATGGCGCACATCGCCATGACACTGAACGCCTTGCTCGCATAGGCGACCTGGAAATTCAGTCCGGAAGCCTTGAATGCTTCGACATATTCTCTGGCGCGCTGGCGCACAAGAGCCTCGTCAACAATATATAATGGCGTACCGAATTTCTTCGCCAAGTCTGTGACGTCATTCCCGCCTAATTCCAAATGACCGTTTGCATTAATGTTACTCGTACCGTGCAGATACATTGCTACCCCTCGCTTTTTTGACGCTTCCATCATGAAGCGCTACTGATATTATTTGCAACTATAGCATCAGTATAACGCATGAGCAGCGCATCTGAAATGGATAATTTCGCATTTCATTTGTATTTTTACGTTCCTTTAGCTCGTCTCCGGCATCTTGTCCCGCTGCTGCGGCCTCAATATATTCGGCCTTGTCCGATTATAGAGAAGCGGCTGACGAATGACGATGCTGAGCAGCGCTTTCGCATCGAAGGGGATGATCGGCCACATATACGGACGGTTCATCGAACGCTCGTTCACCAGGAAAATGACAATCACGGTCGTTACAATGACGAACCCTGGCACGTTGAAGGCCGCCACCGCCATAAGCAGCACCAGGCGTACGATCCGGTTGGCAAGACCGAGCTCATAGCTTGGCGTAGCGAACATTCCAATTGCTGCGATAGCCATATAAAGGATAACCTCATTCACGAACAGCCCCGTCTGCACCGCAATATCGCCGATCAATATCGCAGCTACCAGCGACATGGCCGTCGCAAGGGTAGTCGGCGTATGTACGGATGCCATCCGCAGCAAATCGACGCCGATCTCCACGAGAAGAAACTGCACAAAGAGCGGAATTTTCCCCGTCTTGCTCGGCCCCAGAAACTCCAGCATCGGCGGCTTGAACTCCGGGTGCATGACGAACAAGAGCCATAGGGGCAACATAAATAGTGATGCAAATATACCAATAAATCTGACCCAGCGCAGATAAGTGCCAATGAATGGCGTCTGCCTGTTTTCCTCTGCATGCTGAACCAGGTCGGTATACGTTGTTGGCAATGTCATGACGCTGGGAGAGGTATCCACAAAGATGGCGACTGACCCTTCCAGCAAATGCGCTGCAACCGTATCTGGGCGCTCCGAATAGCGTACGAGCGGGAAGGGGCTCCAGCCGCGCTTGATCGTCGCTTCCTCCAGCTGCTTATCCGCAAGCGGCAAGCCGTCTACCTTGACCATCGATATTTTGTCCTTGATCGACTTCAGCAGCTCTTTATCTACAATATCGTCGATATAGGCAATACACACGTCCGTTTTGGTGCGCTCTCCGACCATGACCAGCTCATAGCGCAGCTTGGGATCGCGCAGCCTTCTGCGGACAAGGGAGATATTGACCATCAGCGTCTCGTTGAAGCCATCGCGCGCCCCGCGCACGACCTTCTCCAGGGACGGCTCCTCCATGCCGCGTGCCGGAAAGTTTTTGGCATCGATCTTCAGCGCTTTGCTTTCTCCATCAATGAATAAGGCGCTGCCGCCAGCCAGCACAAACGTAATCAGCATATCCCAGTCTTCTTCCTTGTCTACTTGCGCAGCAGGCACATAGAAGTCCAGGAACGAATGAAGCGCATCGCTGCTTAAATCGCCTGGCTCCAGATAGGTCAGTCTCATGAGCACTTCCGTCAATACTTCTTCCTTCACCAGGCCATTCAGGCAAAAAAGCGCCGTCCTCTTCTCTCCGAATGTCATCTCCCGTACGACAACATCAAAGCTTGTTTTGTAGCCCATCTCCTCCAGCTTCTTCAGCACAGTGTCCAGATGATGGGGAATCGGTTCCCTCTTCTTCTTCTCTTTCTCCTCTTTCTCCTCTTGCTCCTCGATCCCCCTGCTGACTTGCATAATCTCATCGAAGCTGTTGCCTTCCTCCTCAGCTCCGCCTCGGCGAGATTCTTCCTGCAACTGGTCTTCGGATATAAATTGCGGCTTCATCCCGCCGTCCTTGCTAACTTCCTCGTTCTCTCTTTGCATATCACTCATCATCGGCCCACCTCGTTTTCTGTTTGCTCGCTTTACCACTGGAATACTAGCCAATCGAACAAGGAACCAAATGTTTTCCCCAATACCATCGCCATTACAAGTCCTACGATATAACGTGACAGCTGCAGCCGCTTCGCCAGAATCGGCAGAACGTTCATGACTTCCGTCAGCGCAGCGGCCAGCATCCCTACAAAGATTCCGTCGAACAGCCCCGCTCCGCTTAAGAATAGCGGTGGAGGCAGCGACAATCGCCAGTCCATAAAGTCGGCGAATGTCCAATAGAGCGCTCCGCTAATAATAGCTGTCTCGAACCAGATCGATAGTCGGAATGCGTTCGTCAGCTGCGCCAGCCGCGGTATCAGATCGAAGACAATCAAGAGCGCCACGAGCCCGCTGCCCACCGCCAGGCCTCCGCCAATGCCCAGCACGGCAATGAACAAGTTCGCCAATAGATCAATCATGGGAACCGCCTCCGTGGAGCTGGTCGTAATTGGCCTTTTTCCTCATCTCATCCGCAATGACGTAGTCATTAATATTTTCCTGGTACATGAACAGCTCGACCTCCAGCGGGTTGGGCTCTTCATTAAACCGCTTGCGGAAGATGTGGTTGAAGAACAGCACCATACCCAGTCCGACACCGAACGAATACGGGATTTGGAACCAAAGCGGATGCTCCGTCTTCTTCCCCGTTACAAGCTCGACAATACGGATATGGACTTCCTTCATGCTCACGTCTGTGTGGAAATTCATAATGGCCAGCCCCGCTCCAAAAAAGAGCAGCAGCCACGCAAGCACAAGCAGTGCGTACCTCGGCTTGACCGGCTTGTCGGCAACCATCAGCAGCACCTGCGGATCGCCGTAAGCTTCAATCGTCACGTCAGGATATAACTGCCGTATCGACTTGACGATCTGGAGCATATCAATGACGACGCGGTTGCCGTCCTGCTTGCTATGCTCGTAGAGCTTGAGACTCTTCAAGCTGTCCTCCAACCCGTCATCGTCCGTCATCAGTCTCGCCACTTGTCCAAGCGTAACCGTGTGCGTGGGCCGGATGTAGATTCTTTTTTTCAATCGCAGATAGAGGACCCCATGGCTGGAACTGCCCATATGTCATCATCCCTTCTGCCCCTTCATGGCAATTCGTTTCTCGATTAGTATGAGACAAGGAGGATAAGGATACTCAGCCAAAAATATGAAGGTTTTGCATAAAAAAAGACCAAACCGCTATTGAGCGATTTGGTCCCTGATCGATTGCAATATTTTTTTCTCCAGGCGCGATACTTGCACCTGCGATATGCCTAGCCTGCTGGCGACCTCGGATTGCGTCTTGTCCCTGTAGTAGCGCAAGTAGACAATCAGTCGCTCCCTTTCGCTCAGCCCTTCAATCGCTTCTACCAGCGCCAGCTTATCGAACCAACGCTCCTGTGAATCGTCAGCAATCTGATCCATCAGCGTAATGGGGTCCCCGTCATTCTCGAACACCGTCTCGTGAATGGAGGTAGGCGGCTTGTTCGCCTCCTGGGCGAACACCACATCCTCCGGTGTAATGCCGAGGCGCTCCGCTACCTCCGATATCGTCGGCAGCCGTCCCAGCGTCTTCGACAGCTCATCCTTCATCTTGCGAACCTTGTTCGCTGTCTCCTTAAGCGACCGGCTTACCTTTAGCGTGCCGTCGTCCCGCAGAAACCGCTGAATCTCTCCGATAATCATCGGAACCGCATACGTCGAAAACTTCACGTCGTACGACAGATCGAATTTATCGACAGACTTCAGCAGACCGATACAACCGATCTGGAACAGATCCTCGGGCTCATAGCCCCGGTTGATGAAGCGCTGCACAACAGACCAGACCAGTCTGATATTGCAGTTGACAAGCGTGTCTCGCGCGACGGTATCCCCAGATTGGCTGAGAGCGATCAGACGTTTCACTTCCGCGTCATCCAAATAAGGCTGGGCTGTTTGCTTCAAATCGACATCCATGAGGCTCAACCCCTATGCTCTAATTGTAGAGCGCTTTTTTTGACTCGATTCTCTTCTGCATGTCTACCCGGGTTCCGCCGCCTATCGAGCTGGAAACCTCGAAGCGGTCCATAAAATTTTCCATAATCGTAAATCCCATTCCGGAGCGTTCCAGCTCCGGCTTTGACGTATAAAGCGGCTGACGAGCCAGCTCGACGTCCTCAATACCGCGGCCGCGATCCGATACGACGATGGATACCATGTCCATATCGATAGAAGCTTCAATATCCACCATCTTTGTCCCGTCGCTATCATAGCCGTGTATGATCGCATTGGTTACGGCCTCCGAGACGGCCGTCTTCAAATCGTTCAGCTCTTCCATGGTCGGATCCAGCTGAGACACGAACGCCGCGACTGCGATGCGAGCAAAGGCTTCATTCTCCGAACGGGCGCTGAACGACAGCTTTAATTCGTTGCGGCTTGTCATGACACCACCTCCAAACTCGTAATCGCGCTTCGCTCATTGTCGTGAATGGCAATGATTTTGAACAATCCCGACAGCTCGAACAATCTGCGTACGGCGGGATTGACATCACAGACTACCATTTTTCCGCCCTTGGCCTTCACTTGCTTGTAGCGGCCCAATATGACACCGAGTCCCGAACTGTCCATGAACCCCAAATCCTTCAGGCTCAAAATGACATGGGAGACGCTGTCGCGCAGTAAGGCTTCCTCCATCTTGTACCGGACAATATCCGCCGTATGATGGTCAAGCTCGCCATGCAACCGCACAATCAGCACTTTGCGGTAATGCTCCAATTCGATTTGCAGACTCATTCGCGCTGTTCATCTCCTTCAGGGTAATGGATACTCTTGCCGAGATAGAACTAGCAATTCTCTAAATGCCCTTCCAATTCCTGCACACCGACAAAACTAGAAGCATACCGCTAGGAGCTGACAAAAGCTGCACGATTCCCGCATTAATGGAACAATCCGCCTGCTGCACGGCCCAGAAGCTTCCACCAGCTGGCCTTGTCGATCTTATTAGGCGCAGCAATGTCATATTCCTTAAGCACCTGATCTCCCTGATAGACGATCAGCTTGCCAATCGATTGGCCTTCCTGAATCGGTGCCTTAAGCTGATCGTTAAGCTTCAGCTCATGCCGGATATCCGCTGTCGGCGTCCCTTTCTTCAGCAAGATGCTATATGGCTTCTCCGCAATAAGCTCAAGCTCGGATTCCATTCCCTTCTCGATTCGGGCTGTACCGATGGGGTCGCCTTCGCCTACAATCGGATAGTTCATGTATTGGGCGAATGCATAATCGAACATTTGAGATACCTCGTTGTTCCTGTGCTTGGTCGTTGGTTCGCCCATGACGACCGCGATAACGCGCAGATCATCCCGCTTCGCCGTTGCCGACAGACAATATTTTGCCTCGCTCGTAAAGCCGGTCTTAAGACCGTCCGCCCCGCTGTAGAAGCGAACAAGCTTATTCGTATTGACGAGCCAGAACGGCTTCTCCGACGATTTCCTGAGGTAGTCCTGGTATAATCCCGTATACTTCGTCACCTCTGAATGTCTCAGCAGTTCCCTAGACATGACGGCAATATCATGCGCGGAGGAATAATGTCCTTCAACCGGCAAGCCATTCGGATTGGCGAACTGCGTATCATTCATGCCAAGCTCCTTCGCCTTCTCGTTCATCATAGCGACGAATTGGCTCTCCGTGCCCGCAAGCTTCTCCGCCATTGCGACCGACGCATCATTGCCTGATGCCAGCGCGATGCCTTTGATCATATCCTCGACAGACATCTCTTCGCCTTGCTCCAGAAAGATTTGCGATCCGCCCATGGATGCGGCGTATTCACTTGTACGCACCATATCGGTCAGCTTGATTTTCCCTTCATCCAAAGCTTCCATGACGAGCAGCAGAGTCATAATCTTCGTAATGCTGGCAGGCGGAAGCCTGTCGTGGCTGTTCTTCTCGTAGATGATCGTTCCGGTATCGGCATCCATAAGGATAGACGACCTTGCGGATGGCGCCAGGTCGATTGTCCCTGAGCTTTGCTGCTGCGGCGCTTTCTCCTCAGCGAGCGCTGCCGCTGGCAGCATAAGCGTACATGTCATAACTATTGCGATTAATGAAGCTACTGATCTCTTCAACGAAATGTCCCTCCTGATAGATAGATGTGCAATACGGCACTATTTTCCTTTCCAGTGTTGACGCTATCGCTGGAAATTATTCCTTGGCGGAGCATTTCGTGAATGGATTAAATTGTAAAAAACGTGCTGATTTTCACTTTCTGCAACTATTAAGCGCGTGGTTTGTAGGGAGCGGATAAGATGAAAAGAAATACTCGAATGGCAGCGCGTGCTTGAGAGAGGTCATCCCCGTCGCTATCTGGAAACGGAGCATTTCAAAGGTTATATCATTTAAGTCGCTCAAACCGACCTATTAACCATTAAGCGTCTCACAAAGCGTTTTAAGTCGATTTCACAGGCATATTCCCGCTTTACCTGCCTCACTGGCTCATTTAAGTCGCTCAAACCGACCTATGCCTCCAGTTGAACGCTAACAGACCAATTAAGCCGATATCACCGACCTATTTATCACCTGGTCGCCTCCCTAGCTCATTCAGTCGATTCTACCGACTTATTTCCCACCCGAGCGCCTCCCTAGCTCATTCAGTCGATTCTACCGACTTATTTCCCACCCGTGCGCCTCCCTAGCTCATTCAGTCGATTCTACCGACTTAATTCCAACCCGTGCGCCTCCCTAGCTCATTCAGTCAATTCTACCGACTTATTTCCCACCCGTGCGCCTCCCTAGCTCATTCAGTCGATTCTACCGACTTAATTCCCACCCGTGGGCTCGCAATGAGAAGATCGTTCAGTAGTACATCGATATTAGTTATAGGAGCGGCGTAAACGAGGACCATATTCTTTGGATGAAAGATTTATTTGAAGGATTTGTCTATCGATATCGAGGTCTTGCTGGGTTGCGGTGCGGCTTAATCGGAAGGATGCTGAGGAGCTTGAACCTGAAGAAGCCTTGCAAACAGCACGATAAATGAATTTCGCTACAAATTAGTAAAACTAGAAGCTAACAAATCCTAAATAACAAGTGAAGCTTCACGCTACTGGCTTGCTGAGGAACCTAAAGAAACATTTGCTACAGAAGCTTATCATCTACATAACAGATAAATGAAAACAACAAAAAAGCCAGCGCCTATGCGCCAGCTTAACCTGCTTTCTTCAATTTCTGTTATTTTACTTATCGTTGTATTAAGCACCTTCGCAATATCATAGACAAAAAGCCTGGATCGCTTCTCTATAACAGCATCGGCATCTCTGCTGCTCTGGCTGCATGACCTTGCCGAACAATAGTCAAACTTATAGCCTGCTCAGCCCATATGCTGATCCTGCCAACGCCACAGTTCCTTGCTGGAGGTCGATATGCCGATGACCCCGCTCTTCAGCGCCAGTTCGTAATCCTGCATATCCACCATCAAGCCACCGGCAATTATCGGTATGTCCAGCTCGGCGCGAATGCGCCCCATAATACGAGGGCACACCATGCCAGGGAGCACCTCAATTGCATCAGGCTCCGATGCTTTCGTCATCCTGATTCCATTCTCGAGCGAGACGGAATCGAAGACGAACAGGCGCTGAACCGTCAGCAAGCCCAGCTTTTTGGCTTCGGCGATAATGTTGTTTTTGGTCGTCACAATGCCGTCAATGCCCACCTTCTCGGCCAAATAAGCAACGCCTGTCTTGTCCTTGCCGATCCCGTCAATGAGATCGAAGTGGACGAAGGACAGCTTGCCGGCGTCCCTGATCCCCTCGACGATCGCATCGATTCTAAATATATCCGTCTTCAAAATAAACACCACGCTAGAGCTGGTCTCCAGCACGGGTTGCAGCTCTTCCTCGTTCATCAGGGAAGTAATAATCGGCTTACGCTTCAAAAAATACGCCATTCTTCTGGCACCGTCATGATCTTTTCTCATCTCTCATCACCTCATCGTTGATTCAACGCTATCTCCATGTCTCCGGTTCAATCAACAGCAAATGCTGCTCAATCGTTACAGCAGCTCGCTCTCCAAATCCTGCGCCAGCTTCATCCGTGAGCGGATATAGGGCGTCACTTCGGCGAACACCTCGTCATAAGGCTCGCTGTCGGTCAGATGCACCAGCGCGAGCCGGCGAATCGCCGTCCAATCATAATATTGAATAATCTCCTGCAAGCTGCTGTGAGATGCCAGCGGAGCTCTTGCCGTCGTCGCTTCATGAATAAGCAGATCAATATGGTTCATCGCTTTAATCGCAGGGTTCAGCTCCGTATCGGAGGAATATACCGCCATTCGTCCCTGATGCTCCACTTTGATGCCAACTGTCGGCACCGCATGCCTGCCGGGAAAGACGGACAGCACCATATCCGAGTCGCTGATCAGTACAGAAGGCTGCTCCCATGCATACGTTCGAATGACCGCTTCAAAGCCAGCGGGCCAGTCGGTCATACCCAACTTGCCGATCCAGTCCTCCAGCCACTTCCGGTCCCCATGATCGCAATAAATATCAAGCGGCTTCGCTCGCCCATCCAGCCACATCCCCCACAGCAAGGAGGGAAGTCCGTAGATATGGTCAATATGCCGATGCGTCAGCACCAGCCTGGCCACCTCGTCCGTCCCCATGCCCAGCTTCTTCAATTTGCCTAGCGGATTCCCGCCAACGTCGATCATCGTACTGCTGCTGCCGCCGCGCAGCAGCAGCGATGTATTGTCCCGATCCCGTCCGGCTGCCGCACATGCCGTACCCATGAATACAATTTCCATCGCGTCCGCCTACTTCAATCCGGAATGCATAAAGCTGTCGACGAACTGTCTCTGGAAGAAGAAGAACGCAGCCAGCAAAGGCAAGATAACAAGGACTGTCGCGGCAGTTACCGTCCCCCATTGCGCCCCGGTCTCGAACGACTGGGCGAAGATCGCAATGCCGACCGTCAGCGGTCTAGACTCCACTGAGTTAGTGACGATCAGCGGCCACATGAAGTTGCTCCAGTGTGTACTGACGGAGATCAAGCCGAAGGCGACATAAGTCGGCTTCGCCGAAGGCAGATAGACGTAGAACAGCGTCTGCCACCATTTGCAGCCATCCACTTTCGTCGCATCATCCAGATCCACCGGAATTTGCTTGAATGTCTGGCGAAGCAAGAAGACACCGAAGGAGGAAGCCCAATACGGCAGCATGATCGCCAGCTTGGAGTCGATCAAATTCAGCTCTTTCATAATGGCATAGTTCGGGAAGATCAGAATATCAGGCGGAATCATGATCTGCACCAGAAATACGATAAAAATTACGCTGGAGCCGATGAACGTCAGCCTGGCAAAAGCGTAAGCCGCAAGCGTAACCGTGATCATCTGAACTGCCAGAATGCCTAAGACGATCACAATTGTGTTCCAGTAATATTGCAGGAACGGGATGGTCTCCCATGCCGCCAAATAGTTGCCGAACGTCGGATTTTTCACCGAAAACGGATTCATGCGCGTGATAACTTCGATCGATGGCGTAAACGAAGTCAATATCGTCCACACTAGCGGCATGATAAAGAGAATGCCCAGCAATACAATGATAGTTCGATTGATTACGCGATACATGTACCTGCACTCCCCTTCCCTAGTAGTGGATGCGCTTATCCAGATAAGCGTAGTTGAAGATTGAGATCCCCAGTAAAATGACGAGCAGCACGACGGTCAATACGGACGCTGCGCCCATATCCCAGAAGCTGAATGCCGTCTCGTAGAGGAAGAACAGCAGCAGGTTGCTGGCATTGTCCGGCCCGCCTTTGGTCATGATGTACAGATGGTCGACCAGCTTGAAGGCATTCGTCGTGGCGACGATCATACAGAACAGCGTAGTTGGCATAATGAGCGGGAACGTAATTTTGCGAAAGATATGGAACGGCTTGGCTCCTTCAATCTTCGCTGCTTCATAGACATCGCCCGGCAGGTTTTGCAATCCTGCCAAATAGAAAATCATAAAAAATCCGGCTTCCTTCCAAATCAGCATCAGGATCATGGCATACATGACCCAGCCCGGCTCACCCAGCCAGTTGGCTCCATCAATGCCGAAGAGGGACAGAAATTTGTCCAGCAAGCCGTAATCCGGCGTGTAGATGAACAGCCAGATGTTCGCGATACAGATCATCGGGATTAGCGTCGGATAGAAGAACGAAGCTCTCAGAAAGCCGTTACCCCTCATTTTGTTGTTCACCCAGATTGCCATATAGATGGCTAGCAGCAGGCTTGTAGGCACTGTACCGATAACGAGAATCAGATTGTTTTTAATAACCTTGAAAAACACTTCATCCTGCAGCACCCTGGCATATTGATCGAATCCGACAAAGCTCTGCGCTCCGAAGGTGGAGCTGAAGAAGCTGAGATAGATCGATTTGAATGTCGGATAAAAGGTAAACATCACCAAAAACACTAAGGATGGAAGCAGAAGGGCATAAGCAAATGCGTTCTCTTTCCAGTTGATCGAAAATCTTCGTGTCATGTTTATCACCCGTTTCCACCTTGAAGAAGGTTTAATGACAGCACAAGAGCCGCGAGCATGCATGAACGCGCTTTCACCAATTGAAAGCATTCGGATGCTTGTCGCGGCTCTCAATGGTCTCTGGCCTAATCTCTATTTTATTTGGACTGGAACGGCTTCAAGATTCCATCCGCCTGCTCCTGCGACTTCGCCAGCGCTTCCTTGGCGCTTAGCGTGCCGAGCAGCGCAGCCTGGATATTATCGTTGAAGATCTTCGTCACTTGGCCGTTCTGGTACGTAGACAGTTCACTATCGGCGAACTCCAGTTGGTCGCGTGCTACGGCTGCCTCAGGGAAGTCCGCAACATATTGCTTGAGCGCTTCGGTCTCGTAGGACGCCTTCGTCGTGCCGACATAGCCGGTATCGATCGACCACTGTGCAACTCTCTCCGGCTGTGTCAGGAACTCGATAAATTTAACCGCTGCTTCCTTGTTCCGCTCCGGGATATCCTTGAACACATACAGGTTGCCTCCGCCTGTCGGGGAACCGTACTGTTTGTTAGCCGGCAGGAACGCTACGCCGAAGTCGAAAGCAGCTTCGTTCTTCACCTTTGTCAGATTGCCAGTCGTGTGGAACATCATTGCCGCCTTCCCGCTGATGAAGTCGGAAGGTACAGTCGCCCATTCAATCGTTCCGGATGGCATCACTTTATCCTTTTGGCCCAGATCCATATAGAATTGCAGCGACTCCTCTACATGTGGCTTGTTGAAGTACACTTGCTTCCCGTCATTCGACATGATGTTCTCGCCTGATTGAAGTGAGAGCGCTTGCAGCATCCAGTATTGATAGCCGGTGCTTGGGATTTCGATCCCCCATTGTGAGCCATCCGTCTTCGTCAGCTTGGCGGCATACTCGCGCAGCTCTTCCCAAGTGGCTGGCGCTTTCTCCGGGTCAAGACCCGCTTCACGGAATTTATCTTTGTTGTAATACAGGACGATGGTGCTCCGTTGGAACGGAACGCTCCATACTTGATCTCCCGACTTGGTGTTGCCAAGGAAAGCTTCGTAGAACCCGTTGAAATAATCTTGCGAGAAGCGAGGCGTCAGATCCTCGATCGCATTCATCGAGAGAAGCGTGTACAGATCCGTCGACAGGAGCACGGCCATATCCGGCGAGTTGTTGCCCTGAACGGCTGTTGCTACTTTGGTCATCGTATCCTGATAGCTGCCTCCGTAGATCGGCATAACGCTAATATTTTCGTTTTCTCTCTCGAAGTCTTTGGCGAGCTGGTCAATCAGTTTGGTGATCGGGCCGCCAACCGCTACCGGGAAGTAAAACTGGAGCTTGACCGGTCCGTCTCCCCCGTCGCTTCCTTTGCCGCCGGATGAATTACCGTTGCTGCATGCCGAGATGATAAATGCAAATACAAGGATCAATAATGCCAGCTTCTTCATTCGGAATCCCCCTATGTCATTTTCGCCGGATAAAAAACAAGAGAGAAGTCCTCTGCATTAAAACGCTTTCAAACATACGAAAGCAGTTCGTTATGCAAAGGGCTTCTCATCATCTCCGCCCGGCATTTTCAATTGTACATGTACATTTTACATGCGGTTCACGAATTTGACAAGAAATATTTTTACAATTTGTTTGCGCTTTCATGATTGTTTCCTCTATTCACGTTCTCTCCAATTCATGCGGACTTGCTTGATGCCTTCCACTTGCCACAACTGTTGGAAAAGCGAATTAATTCCCTTTGCATTAAAGGAATGGACGCGAAATTCCATCGTACAGGAGGTGCTTCCCTGATCGTCTGCATCCCCCCCATTCATGACGCTCAACTGCTCAACCGACATGTTCGACTTCTCCAGCAAGGAGGTAATCCGATGGATTTCGACGGGACTATCGCCGGTATCAATGACGATTTTCAGAGTGCCCGCCTTATTGATAAACAGGAACTTCGATTCGAACTTGTTCAGTACCAGCGTGCTGAGCAGGACAAGCACCGTCGTCACGACGGCGGGCCAGTAGAAGCCTGAGCCGACACTTAATCCGATCGCCGCCGCGACCCATAGCGTCGCCGCCGTCGTCAAGCCGGAGATGACATGATTGGAGCGCCGCAATATGGCGCCTGCGCCCAGAAATCCGATGCCGCTGACCACTTGTGCCGACAGCCGCGCAGGATCGAATCTGGCATTGGGATGATTGATCAGATCGCTGTCGAAGCCGTAGATAGAAGTAAGCATAATTAGGGCAGCTCCTACCGCGACGAGCAAATGCGTCTTAAGCCCGGCCTGCTTCCTCCGTCTCTCCCTCTCCCATCCGATGATGCCTCCGAGCAGGGCGGCAAGCAGAAGCCGCAGCAGCATAGTGTCCGTATTCAACGAAATTTCGAACATCGCAAACCCTCGTCTCCTCATTTCATAACTTCACTGCAAAGAAATCGCGGATTACATCCTTCGGATGTCCCTCATCCGAATTCTGTCATCGCTAGCCAGCTCTATTAGCCAGCCTGCCCGATCTCCCATACCGATTGGAGCACGTAAGTCGGCTTCACGTCAGACCCTATCCAGTCATCAGCTCCCGTCACGCCGGTCAATACAAGCGCCGTGCCCATGCCTGCCATCTGTCCCATACGGATGTCGGTCTCCAGACGATCACCCGTCATTAAGCAATCCTTTGCTTCTACATTCAAGAGGTGAAGCGCCGTCTCGGTCGTCAGCGACGAAGGTTTGCCCATGACGATATCTACCGTGATGCCGGATGCGCCTTCGATCGCGCCAATCATCGCCCCGCAATCCGGAATCTCTCCCCCAGGCATCGGACACGTACGGTCAGGGTGGGTCGCGATGACGCTGGCGCCGCGCTTGATCGCTTGATAGGCAAAGTCCAGATGGTCATAGTGGAAGTTCCGGTCCCAAGAGATGACGACAACCCCTGTCTCATCCGGTGTATCCGCGAATACGATGCCGTTGTCTCTTAACTCGTCTTTCAATATATCCTCGCCGATGACATACGCCTTCACGCCGGGATGATGCCGCTTCAAGTAATGAATAGTGACGAGTGCCGGATTCAGAATCTCCTCCAGCGTAACCGAAAGGCCAAAGCCATGCAGCTTGCGCAAATACGCCTCGCGTGAGTCGATCGTTTTGTTCGTCAAGAATAGCAGCTTCTTCCCGAGCGACTGCAGCCGCTGTATCGTCTCTACGGCCCCGTCGATAGGGTCGCTCCCAAGATAGATGGTTCCGTCCAGGTCGAAAATATAGGCTGAGTATTGTTGAAGGTTTCTCATGCGCGGCTCCTCCATACTTCTTTTATCTGGTCCTCAATGAGCATATGCTGCCTTCGTGACTCAGGCTCACTCCAGCCCATGATAGAAGCCATCATAGCAACGACCTGATTACGAGCATCATCCGCCCGCTTCCAATCAAAGAGCAGCCAGCCCGTACGCCGCAGCAGAAAATCAACAGCGTTCAGCGTCAGCTCATGATCGATGCAATAGAGAATTTCGCCATAGAGCAGCTGGTCTTTCTTCGCCGAATAATCTTGAGCGCTAAGTGCAGCCTTCAAGACGTCTATCGTATTGGCGCCATACCTCGTGGCCAGATCCGCTATCTGCGCCCGGGTCAGTCCCGCATCCCCGCCAAATCGCATGGCGGCATCAATCGCTTGCTCGTAGCTGGCACCCGGACTGGCACCTCCGCTGATTGGTTCCCTATCCGTCGTGCACGGCGGATAGATGTTGCCATTCTCATCCTGCAGTTGCTTCGATGCAAGATCCACGACCTTCTCCGCCATCTTGCGGAACCCCGTCAGCTTCCCGCCGGCAATGGTAATCAGACCGGAATCCGACAGGATGATCTCATCCTTGCGCGATACTTCGGATGGACTTTTGCCTTCTTCCCATAATAGCGGGCGCAGGCCGGACCAGCCTGTCTCCACATCCCGCTTCTTCAGCCGGACGCTCGGGAAGGCGGCATTGACCGCATCCACCAAATAGTTCATATCCTCATCGGTAATGCCCGGCTCTTCAAGCCCGCCTTTGTACACGGTATCGGTCGTGCCGATATAGGTCTTGCCGCCGCGGGGGATGACAAAAATCATTCGTCCTCCCGGAACATCGAAGTACGCCGCTTGCCGGATCGGCAGCTTTTTGTAATCGACGACCAGATGGACACCTTTTGTCAGAAGCAGCTTTTTGCCTTGGAGCGAATTATCCCGCTTCCGTACTTCGTCGACCCATGGCCCGGCAGCATTGACAATTTTTTTGGCATAAATTTCGTAACTATTGCCACTCGCCAGATCGAGTACTTTGACACCTGCCACCTTGCCTCTGCGGTAGATGAATTGCTCTACCTTCGCATGATTGGCAATAATCGCGCCTCTGGACCGGGCACTTTTCATCACTTCTACCGTCAGTCGCGCATCGTCGGTCCGATATTCGTAATAGTAGCCTGATCCCTTCAGTCCGTCCGTCTTGAACAATGGCTCCAGCGCCATCGTCTGTTCTCTTTTGTACATTTTACGCCTCTCGCTTCTCTTTACGCCTGCAAGCCAGTCATAAATATACAAGCCTACGGCACTGGCGAGATAGCCGTAAGTCCCCTTCTTATAGATCGGCAGCAGCATCGGAATCGGGTCGACCAGATGTGGAGCGCTCTTATGCAGCAGCGCCCGCTCGGAGCCTACCTCCTTGACGAGATTGACCTCGCCTTGCTTCAAATAACGAAGACCGCCATGTATCAGCTTGGTCGAACGGCTGCTTGTGCCCGATGCCACATCGTTCATCTCCAGCAGCCCCGTCTTCATCCCCCTGATGCTTGCGTCCCAAGCAATGCCAGCCCCTGTAATGCCTCCTCCGATGATGAGCAGGTCCAGCTCTTCCCCGGCCATTTGCTCCAGATAGCGCTCACGTTCCCTCGCCGAGAATAGGGTTTTCATCGTGCATTCCTCCTTGGTTGCTCCCAGTCCTATTGCAGGAACCGCCGGAAATGCAAAAAACCCTTCTGCGAAGAGTACACGCCAAACTGGCGCTTACTCTGCAAAAGGGTTCTCCATTTTCTCCGACCGCTCTGCTAAGCTATGATTACATCCATTATATGCCGAGACGGACCGGCTGTCTACTCTTATTTCTAATGAAGGGCTGTTATCCGAACAACATGCCTTTTATGTTAAAAACGCGTGATACCCTCCGATGTAACAACCGACAGAAGCAACGGGCGAAGCTCCGGCTTGGCATTCTCAATCGTATAAGCGCCAAGCACGCGGTCGCCTACTTGGTCGGCCGTTACATTCTTGTTCCGTACATGCAGGATGGCAAGCGTATCGCCTTCCTTCACCTCGTCGCCTACCTTCTTCCGAAGGATTAGACCAACAGCATAATCGATTATGGAATCCTTGGTTTCACGTCCAGCACCCAGCATCATAGCTGCGAGGCCAAGCTGTTCCGCCTCAATAGCGCTGACATATCCGGACTGCCGGGCTTGTACTTCAATGGTGTAAGGGGCCTTAGGCAGAAGCTCCGGCTGATCGGCGATGCGGCCATCGCCGCCCTGGGCTTCAATGAATGCCCGGAACTTGGCGAGAGCTTCGCCGCTGGCCAGCTTCCCTCGCAGCAGCTCCTTCGCTTCGTCGAAAGTGGATGCCTTGCCTCCGAGCACGACCATATGTGCCCCAAGCGCCAGGCACAGCTCGGTCAGATCATCCGGCCCCTGGCCCTTCAGCGTAGCCAGCGCTTCCTGTACCTCAAGCGCATTGCCAATAGCGAAGCCAAGCGGCTGATCCATATCGCTGATGACAGCTGCCGTCTGTCTGCCGACTTCCGAGCCGATGGCAACCATTGCATTGGCCAGCTTCTCGGCATCCTCCACCGTCTTCATGAAAGCGCCGCTGCCCGTCTTCACATCCAGCACGATCGCGTCAGCGCCCGCCGCAATCTTCTTGCTCATAACGGAGCTCGCAATGAGGGGAATAGACTCTACTGTGCCTGTAACGTCTCTCAGCGCATACAGCTTCTTGTCGGCAGGGGCCAGATTCCCGCTCTGTCCAATGACAGACAGACCGATATCATTCACCTGTCGGATAAAGTCCTCGCGCGACAACTCCGTATGGAAGCCATCAATGGCCTCCAGCTTATCGATTGTACCGCCTGTATGTCCAAGGCCGCGTCCCGACATCTTTGCTACGGGAACGCCGGCAGAGGCTACAAGCGGCCCGATAATCAAAGTGGTCTTGTCTCCAACACCGCCCGTACTGTGCTTATCTACTTTAATGCCGTGAATCGGCGACAAATTCACTTGATCGCCTGAGGAGGCCATAGCCAGCGTCAAAGCCGCCGTCTCGGCAGACGACATCCCGCGGAACAGGACCGCCATTGCCCACGCCGATATCTGATAATCAGGAATCTCGCCGCGGCTGTAGCCTTGGACCAAAAATCCGATTTCTTCAGGCGACAGCTCGCCGCCGTCGCGCTTCTTATGGATCACATCAACAACCCGCATGTCTGCTCCCTCCAAGTATGAGCAGGCGCAATTACGTCGTACGGGCGAGCAGTCGTTGCTCGGACTGAACCCGAACAATGATCTCGTCCAACGACTGGCTGAGCACCAGCACATCGCGGTGCAGCAAGTTTTTCTCCGTGATTGCCGTCTCAACCATTGCATTGCGCAGCTGCTCCAGCTGCATTAGTAATTGCTTATCCATTGCTCGTCCACTCCATCTTTCTTTGATCATGGACATTATACGACGATTCCCGTTTGGAAAACTGTCACATTGAGTCGAGCTAAATGTTACAATTGTGTTACAAAAACTGTTACATTTTAGAAATTAATGCTGTCACCAGACCCAGGAACTGGGACTTGACACGTTCGGTTGTTTCCATTACTTCCTCATGGGACAAGGGCTGATCCAGAATTCCGGACGCCATGTTGCTAATACAGGAAATTCCGACTACTTCAATGCCCGAGTGGCGGGCCGCAATCACTTCGGCAACGGTCGACATTCCGACAGCATCCGCACCTAATGTGCGAAGCATGCGGATTTCGGCAGGGGTCTCATATGTCGGACCAAGCAAGCCTGCGTATACGCCTTCCTGAACCTCAATCCCTTGGCTGGCTGCAATCTCCTGCGCAATGGCACGCAGACGCTTGCTGTAGGCTTCCGACATATCAGGGAAGCGAACGCCAAGCGCATTATCGTTGGGACCGATCAGCGGGTTTTTGCCCGTCATGTTCAGATGATCCGAGATCAGCATCAAATTGCCTGAAGCGAAATTCAGATTGATGCCGCCGGCTGCATTCGTCACAAGCAAGGATTGTACGCCCAGCGCCTTCATGACGCGGACTGGGAATGCCGTCAGTTCAGGACCGTAGCCCTCATACATATGGAAGCGGCCGCGCATCAGCACAACAGAGCGTCCGGAGAGCGACCCAATCAGCAGCTCGCCTGCATGGCCTTCTACGGTCGAGATCGGAAAATGCGGGATGTCCTTATAAGCAATAACCGTCGCGTTTTCGATGTGGTCGCCCAGCACGCCAAGCCCCGAGCCCATAATCAGGCCGATTTCAGGCTTAACCGCTGTTTGTTGTTGTATGTACTCCGCAGCTTCCTTAATGTGCGCCGCAGTCAATTGATTCATGTTTATTCCTCCTAAAATTTTTACGAAGTAAAACTTACTTCGTAAGCATGGACTTAAAGTTTTACGAAGTAAAACTTACTTCGTCTCCAGCAAATTCAAGAAGCTTGTCCCGTTTGGCGGCGCCTGCACACCGAAATTATCGGCGATTGTCGCGCCCAAATCGGAGAACGTCTCCCGAACCGGCAATTCGCCTGTTTTCTTAAAGGCAGGGCTGTACAGCAGCACCGGCACATATTCACGCGTATGATCCGTGCCAGGGTGGGTCGGGTCGTTGCCGTGGTCTGCCGTTACGACGAGCAGATCCTTTTCGCCAATAACCTTCTCAAGCTCAGGTACGGCGCGGTCGAACTCCTCCAGCGCCCTAGCATACCCTTCCGGATCTCTGCGATGTCCATAGAGGGAATCAAAGTCAACCAGATTCGTGAACAGCAATCCGCGGAACGGCTCCTTAAGCCGATCCAGCGTACGCTGGATACCGTCTGCGTTGCTTTTGGTCGAAGTCGCTTCCGATATGCCTTCCCCGTCGAAGATATCATTAATCTTGCCGATGGCAATCGTATCGAAGCCTCCGTCCTTGAGAGCGCTAAGTACGGTCGGCTGAGGCGGCTTCACCGCATAGTCATGGCGATTCGGCGTACGCTTGAAGCTGCCAGGCTCGCCGAGATACGGCCTTGCAATGACACGGCCCACCGTGAAGCGATCGTCCATCGTCAGCTCGCGTGCGATCTCGCAAGCGCGGTAGAGCTCTTCCAGCGGAATAATATCCTCATGTGCTGCGATTTGGAACACGCTATCCGCCGATGTATAAACGATCCATGCGCCAGTCTTCATCTGCTCTTCGCCCAGCTCGTCCAATATTTCCGTTCCGCTTGACGATTTGTTGCCAATCACCTTGCGACCGGTCCGCTCTTCGAACGGTCCAATCAGCTCCGGCGGGAATCCGTCTGGGAACGTCTGGAACGGAACCGTCAGCTTCAGGCCCATAAGCTCCCAGTGACCTGTCATTGTATCTTTCCCTACAGACACTTCCGCCATCTTGCCGAAAATAGCGCCTGATGCACCGCTCTCCGGCTTCCAATCTCCGATGGGAGCAATCCGGTCCAGTCCCCAGCGCCGCAGATGCGGCAGTTCCAGGCTGCTTACACGCTCCGCGATATGTCCAAGCGTATGTGATCCTATATCTCCGAATTGGTCTGCATCGGGCAACTCGCCGATTCCGACACTGTCCAGTACAATAACGGCTATACGTTCAAATTTCATGTTGTATACCTACTTTCTGACTGTGATTTTATGTACGATAGTGAATTTGCGAGAATACTAGCCTTAAGCTCTCGGGTGCGCTCCTGCGTAGGCATCCTTCAGCCTTGTTTTTGCAAGCTGTGTATACTTCAGCGTGGTGGCAATGTCCGCGTGACCGAGCAGCTCTTGAACGGAACGAATATCCGCTCCGTTCTCCAGTAGATGGGCGGCTACGGAATGCCTCAGCGTATGCGGCGTTATCTCTGCTCCTATGCCCGCTTCCTTCGAATATTTTTTGAGCATTTTCCAGAAGCCTTGCCTGGTCATTCGGGTGCCCAAATGATTCAAGAACAATGCCGAATCCGGCTCCCGGCCGGTTAAGAGACATTCACGGCCCAGCTCCAGGTAATCGTTAATGGCATCCTTCGCATGGCTGCCGAACGGAACGATTCTCTCCTTCAAGCCATGGCTGATACACTGTATATACCCCATGTTCATATGGACATGTTCCACATTCAGCGATACAAGCTCTGTTACCCGAATTCCGGTTGCGTAAAGCAGCTCCAACATGGCTTTGTCGCGTTTGCCCGTGGCGGTAGCGGTATTCGGCGTCTCCAGCAGCGCGCTGGTCGTAGCTACGGTCAGGACATACGGAGGCTTCTTCTCCTGCTTCGGCGATTCCATATGAATCGACGGGTCCGAGACAATAATGCCTCTGAGGGCCAAATAATGAAAGAACGCGCGCACCGATACGATGTGTCGTGAGATCGTAGCCGCCTTACGGCCCTGCTCCTTCAGCAGCATCATATATTTGGACAGGTGATGACGGTGAACATTTGTCCATTCCCCGATTCCTTCATCCTGCACATATCGAATGAACCGATTCAAATCGCGCTCATAGGAGGCGAGTGAGTTGGGAGACAGCTTTCGTTCCAGCTGCAGATGAGACATATAAAGATTCAATTGAGCTTCCAATTGCAACTTCCTTTCGGGGATAATGCCAATACTTCAGGATGGACCTCCATCATGATTCAACATTCGACATAAATAATCCTTCTTTTCTATCGAATATCATGAGGATTAAAGACATTATTCCCCGTACCAGTAAAACCATCTTAGCCGATCCGCCCCATATCCGGCTTCCGGCGACTCCGGGTCCGTGACAAACACCTTGATCGCAGCGCCCTTCGGCTTCTGATAGGGATGCACGGGCGAGACCATATCCATCAGCCACCGGTAACCGCCGGCGGCAAAAAACAGAAGAAAAGCGAAAACAAGCAGAAACCAGATCCGATTGAGCCAACTACGGAATGAAAAAACCATGCCAAGCAGCCTCCTTCCCCTCACACAACCGTGAATAGTCTGTCCCTATCACAGTATGAGACCGCTGCCTGGATTATGTTATCCGCCAGCCGGAGTCTTATGGCTCCAACGAATCGTATGCAATGCTTTCTAGTGCCTTCATTATAGGCGTATAGGCATAGCTTGTCGATGCCGCTACCGCTTCATTCGTCACCATGCCGGCATACGTATTGACGCCGCGCTGGAGCGGCAAGCTCTTCCTTACCGCCGCTAATCCATTCGTCGCAAGCTCAAGCGCGTACGGCATCGTCACATTGGTAAGCGCAAAGGTTGACGTGCGGGGAACGGCACCGGGAATGTTCGCGACGGCATAATGCACGACGCCATGCTTCACATAGACCGGGTCCTTATGGGTCGTCGGTCGATCTACGGTGGCAATGGAACCGCCTTGATCAACTGCAACGTCCACGATAACAGCACCTTTCTTCATCCGCTCGACCATTGCCTCCGTTACGAGATGCGGCGCTTTGGCTCCTGGAATCAAGACTGCGCCAATGACGAGATCGGCGTGGCTGACCGCCTCCGCGATATGCAACGGGCTAGACATTAATGTACGGATTCTACCTTCGAATAGCTCATCTATATAACGCATCCGATCGGCGCTGCGCTCAATCACGACAACATTGGCGCCAAGGCCCAGCGCCATTCTCGCGGCATTGGTTCCGACAATTCCGCCGCCGATCACGACAACCTCAGCAGGAGGAACGCCAGGCACGCCGCCCAGCAGCACGCCTCTGCCGCCATTGAAGGCTTCTAGAAACTGCGCGCCGACCTGAACCGCCATACGTCCTGCTACTTCGCTCATTGGCGTCAGCAACGGCAGGCTGCCGTTATCAAGCTGAATCGTTTCATATGCAATGCCCGTAACGCCATTATCCACCAGCGACTTTACCAGCTCCGGAACAGCAGCCAGGTGCAAGTACGTAAACAAAAGCAGTCCTTTTCGAAAATACCCGTATTCCGCAGGGAGCGGCTCCTTCACCTTCATGATCATATCAGCTTCCGCCCATACATCGGATGCAGTACCGCGCATCGTCGCACCTTCCCTGACGTAATCCTCG
The DNA here is from genome assembly GCF_056269225.1 of Paenibacillus sp. J31R120. Taxonomy (NCBI): domain Bacteria; kingdom Bacillati; phylum Bacillota; class Bacilli; order Caryophanales; family Paenibacillaceae; genus Paenibacillus; species Paenibacillus sp. J31R120. The sequence continues at coordinate 470,079 of NZ_JBWDNN010000003.1, forward strand.
TCCTCGAAGCCGCTTCCGCCACCCGCTCCAGATTCCACGACAACGGTATGCCCAGCGGCTGTCAGCATTGTGACGCCTGCAGGCGTCAGAGCAACCCGATATTCGCTTTGCTTGATTTCCTTCGGCACTCCAATAATCATCTGCCACGCCTCCTAAGTGGATTGTTACTAAGCGTACCTTATCCAGCATTGGCTTAAATTATGTGTATGCCGACCAGCGCCGAAACGGAATTCTGCCAGTCTCTCCTATGAACGGCAAAACGGCTCAGCTCTCTACATCCGATGGATGGATCGCATAAGCCGTTATAATGGGTTTGAATGATCGTTTTTCTCCCTGCAACGTACGCATACGCCTTGAAAGTCTAGTCTGTGGTCTACTACAAAGAAGCCGTATTCCTGCTCCAGCCTCTCTTCCAGCGGCAGCAGCCAGTCTTCCTTAATCTCCTCCATCGTCCCGCACTGCACGCAGATCAGGTGATGATGGTGATGCTTATTGCTATCCGTACGAAGATCGTATCTTGCCACGCCGTCTCCGAAGTTCATCTTCTCCACGACATGCATCTCACTCAGAAGCTCAAGCGTCCGGTATACGGTCGCAAGGCCGATCTCGGGGGCTTTATCCTTCACCAGCATGAACACTTCTTCTGCGCTCAGATGGTCTTCTTCATTCTCCAGCAGCACGCGAACGGTAGCCTCGCGTTGCGGGGTCAGCTTATATCCCTGCGACTGCAATTGTTGTTTGATCTTCTCAATCCGGGCTTCCATGATCTCCCCCCTACCACATGTCCGCGCCTCTTATAGAAGTTGTTCAAAAAATCCACTTTTGATCACGAAGCAGATCAGGACGCCTGCTCGACATCGAATATGGCATTCAGCCGGAACTTCCGGTGCTCACGTAGCTTCCACTTCGCTCCGCTCCTCATTTCCTAGCTTCATCCCATCTTCTGCAGCGTTTTGAAAAAACGCATCATCGGAAGCAAAAGCTCATGTGCTGAAAACCGGACTTTTTGAACACGCACTTATAGGAAACGTTCCCTTCATTATAGGGGCTAAACGCAGAGAAAGTCAAACAAATTGATGTCAAATCATGCCGTTACGAGACGAAAGGTAGGGAGCAGCCCACCCGATCACAGAAGGTGAAATATAAGCCTCCACCAAGGCCGCGCCTGCGAACAGAAGCAGCATAATCATGGCGGTTGACGTCAGCGTGCCCAGCTGGGGCAGAAGCGTTCCCGATTGCTGCAGCAGCCGGTTCTTCACCAAGTAGACGCCGAATGAGATCGAAGCTGCGCTTGTAATCATCATAGCGGGGACAGCAATAGCATTTTGCGGAGCCAATGTAACGAAAGAAAAGAAGATTCCTTTCCATTCATACTGCTGAACGAGAATGCCAATCGAGAAGCCGATCAGCGCGCCTTTCAAAAAGTTGAGCACCAAAATGCCCGGAATACCGATCACCGTCACGCCGAGCAGCCAAATAAGCAACAGCCATTTCAAATGAAAGAAAAACCGCTCCCAAAATATATCTTCGGCCGTAGCGCCAAGACCAATCTGCATGCTCTGTACATAATGGCCGACTTCCGACGCCAGCTCCTGCTGCTGCTCCAGTGTCAAGGCATTGACAAGCAGCGCACCGAATATGCCTCCTACCGCGAACAAAACGGCAACGAACAAATAGAGATTAAAATGAGCCCTCACGACGCAAAGCCCCCTTGCTTACCGCAGAATGTGTACGAACGATCCTCCGCTCATGGAGAGGTTGTCCTTTTCATTCTATGTAAGCAAAGGGGCTCGTATGACGCTATTGGGCTAGATCTTGCCCGTATTCACGTAGAGCTTCCACGCATAGACGGCCAATATCGTCTTGGCATCGCTAATGCGTCCTTCAGCTATATAAGCGTCGGCTTCTTCCATCGTAATCGCCTCTACACGCAGATCCTCATCCTCGTCCAGACGCTGCTCGCCCGCTTCCAGCTGATCTGAGAAGTAGAGATACAGCTTCTCATCTGCGAATCCCGGCGATGTATAGAAGGCGCTGACAAGCTTCAGTTCCTTGGCCCGATAGCCGGTTTCCTCCTCCAGCTCGCGTGCTGCGGCTTCCATCGGGTCTTCACCAGCGTCAAGCTTGCCCGCCGGAATCTCGATCTGGAACTTATCCATCGGCTTCCTGTACTGATCGACGACCAACAGCTTGCCGTCCATCAGGCCCATGACCGCCGAAGCGCCTGGATGCCGCACGATCTCGCGCGTGGCCTCTTTGCCGTCAGGCAAAGCGACCGTATCCACCTGCAAGGAAATGACTCTGCCCTGGAAGATCGGCTTGCTATGTATCGTTTCTTCACGCCAGATTGGCTTGTTATCCCCTGTATCCATCCGGACCCCTCCTGTAGCTGCGCCTGCCTGGCAGGCATAACTTGTCCCGCATACGCATACCTATCCAGTATCAAGCTACCCGATAGGAGCGATGGAAGATGAAACAATATATTGCATCGAATCAATTAAGACTGATCGGCAAGGGCTGGGAGATCCGCCATCATTTAAGGAAGCTCGCTGCTTCTGGGGACGATGTGCTTCTGTCCCGGTTTACGAAGGAGCTGCCTCCCGTTAAGGTGACGCTTGGAGGCTCACGTCGCCCTTGACCAATCACGCAGATTCGGGCTGAGTTATTCGCCAGCTCCGGCTTGCTTAATAATTTCTACAACCAGCTCAGCCGTCTTCACCAGATCGTCTACTTTGATCTGTTCTTTGGTCGTATGGATATATTCATAGCCCACAGCCAAATTAACCGTTGGCACACCCAAGCCGTTGAAGATATTGGCATCGCTGCCGCCGCCGGAATGGAAGGTCTTAGGCGTAGCGCCGATCGCTACAATCGCTTTTTTCGCCAGCTCAACCACTGCATCCCCATCTTGATAGAGGTACGCCGGATAGATAATGTCGCTTTCGAATTCGGCACGAGCTCCGTATTCCTTCGCTGCACTTTCGACCGCTTCCTTCATTGCCGCCAGCTGCGCGTCCAGCTTCGGTTGAACAAGGCTTCTCGCTTCCGCATCCAGCTTCACATAGTCGCATACAATGTTCGTTGCGCCGCCACCCTCGAATTTACCGATGTTGGCCGTCGTCTCCGAATCGATACGTCCCAGCGGCATGCGGGCAATCGCTTTCGCCGCCACCTGAATCGCGCTAATGCCATCCTCCGGGTTAACGCCAGCATGCGCCGACTTTCCGAACAGCTTAATCGTCACTTTCGCTTGCGTAGGCGCTGCTACGGCAATATCGCCGATTGCGCCGTTGGAATCCAGCGCGTAGCCGAACTTGGCCTCCAACTTGGAAGCGTCCAGCGCGCGTGCGCCCAGCAGCCCGGATTCTTCGCCTACCGTGATGACGAATTGAATGCGGCCGTGAGGAATCCCTTGCTCCTTCAATACGCGAATCGCTTCGAACATGGCAGCCAGTCCCGCTTTATCATCTGCGCCCAGAATAGTCGTGCCGTCACTGCTAATATAGCCGTCAGCATCCAGCTGCGGCTTAATGCCGTTGCCCGGTGTTACGGTATCCATATGGCTTGTAAAGAAAATCGTAGGCGCATTCGCGTCCCCGCCGTTCGCGGTCTCCAGCATGGCGAACAAGTTGTTCGCTCCATGCCCTGTTTTGGCAGCCGCATCGTCCTCTGTTAGAGTTAAGCCTAGCGCCGAAAACTTCTCCTTCAGCACTTTGCTGATTTCCGCCTCATGCTTGGTCTCGCTGTCCACCTGTACAAGCTCCATAAATTCTTGAACCAAACGATCTTTTTTAATCATCCTGTTTCCTCCGTCCATCTCTATCGTTTACAATAGAATATAGTGTAACCTGTTGTTATTTTTATTCAGAAAGGAGAATTGTCTTATGCGTCAGCAAAAAATGATTCGTATCGTCGCCATCGTCGTCGTTGCCGCGCTTGTTGTTACTACTTTATTTGCCGGTGTCGGTTCGCTATTCCTGGGTTAGTGCATTCACGGACAAATGGAGTCCAAATTGCTTCAGGAAGTATGGCAGCAATTCAGCAGCCGCATCCTCCACCGTCAAATCCAATCCCGTCAGATCGTTAAAGGAGGTTACGCCGTATTGCTGAATACCGCATGGCACAATACCGGTGAATCCTTCCGAAGCGATACCTGACTTAATATTGAGCGCAAAGCCATGGCTCGTAATAAAGCCCCTCCGACGACGGGCTTTATTAAATTTCACGCCGATTGCCGCAATCTTCTCATCCTTGACCCATACTCCTGTATATTCCGGCTTACGCCCCGCTTCTATACCATATTTTCCGAGCCAATCGATAATGACCTGCTCCAGGCTTCTCAAATAGGCATGAAGATCCAATCCGATCGCATCCAGATACAGGAGCGGATAACCGACCAATTGACCGGGGCCGTGGTATGTAATATCCCCGCCGCGATCGATCTCGAACAGCGAGATGCCCCTCTCCTTCAGCTCATCCTCATCCAGCAGCAAATGCTCGGGATGGCGGTCGGAACCCATCGTATAAGTAGGCAGATGCTGAAGAAGGAGCAGCGTCTCCAGACGCTCCTCCCGGTCAATCTCCTTCACATATGCCTTTTGCAGCTCCCATGCGTCCGCATAGGGGACTGTTCCGATGTATCCGGCAGCCACCGGTCTGGAATCAGTATGTAGTTCTGTTTCCTTCATGATGGATACCCCTTCTCTTAATACAGTTTGCTGTCGAGCGTGAAGCTTTCCAGATTGTCCTTCACCCGTTGCAGGAATCTGCCGCAGATAACGCCGTCCAGGATACGGTGGTCAAGCGACAAGCACAAATTCGCCATCGACCGCACCGCAATCATATCATTAATGACGACTGGACGTTTCACGATGGATTCGAACGTAAGGATCGCGGCTTGCGGATAGTTGATAATCGGATAAGACAAGATGGAGCCGAACGAGCCCGTATTATTAACAGTGAACGTACCGCCCTGCATATCCGACAGCGTCAGCTTTCCTTCGCGTGTCTTGCGGGCAAGCTCGTCGATTTCCTTCGCCAGTCCAGCGACGTTTTTGTGGTCGGCATTTTTGATCACTGGCGTCAATACCGAATCTTCTGTACCGACGGCAAGAGAGATGTTGATATCCCGCTTTACGATGATTTTGTCCACAGCCCAGGTGGAGTTCATAATCGGATAATCCTTGATCGCATTAACAACGGCTTTCAATAGAAATGCCAAATACGTCAAGTTAATGCCTTCGCGCTTCATGAACTCATCCTTCAGCTTGTTCCGCAGAACGACCAGATTCGTCACGTCAACCTCGATCATCGTCCAGGCATGCGGAATCTCGCTTACGCTCTGTCTCATGTTGCGGGCAATCGTATTGCGGATCGGCGTCACATCAATGAAGGTTTCGCCACGTCCAGGCGCGCTGTTTTCGATCTCGATCTTCGGTATACGCGGCGTCTCGGACAAATGAATGCCAGAGGAACGCACCTGTGCTTTTGGATCAATGGTGGCAGCGGCGGAAGGTGCCGCTTGCGGACTCGATGACGTATGAGCGCCCGAAGCGACATACGCGAGCACGTCTTTGCGCGTAATGCGCCCGCCGAGTCCTGTTCCGCTCACGTCGCTCAGACGAACGCCATGTTCGGCTGCCAGCTGCTGCACTGCCGGAGAGAACCGATTGCGCATTGGCGCATCCTCATTGGTCGCCATGGCTGCCTGTCCTGCTGAGGTTGCCGCAGGCTCACTAGCTGCCGTCTGCTGTGCCGAAGGCTCGGCGGACTCTCCCGCCGCTTCCGTCTCGATGATGCAGACCGGCGTCCCGACAGGGACCGTCTCTCCGCTGCCGACCAATATTTTAACCAGCTTGCCTGACACTGTGGAAGGAAGCTCCGCATTTACTTTATCGGTTAATATCTCGCAGATAGGCTCGTAGATATCCACCCAATCTCCCGGCTGCTTCAGCCACTTGTCAATCGTGGCGTTCACAAGCGATTCCGCTAGCTGCGGCACGATAATTTCCGTCAAAGTTTTCATTCAACCAGCTCCTAACTGTCCAAGCCTTAAAGGCCCCGCAATCCTTAATATAATGCCAAATTTTTCATTGCTTCTTTGACTTTGTCCTTATTCAGAAGGAAAAACTTCTCACCCGGAGGATTAATCGGCATAGCCGGTACGTCCGGACCGCAAAGGCGCATAATCGGCGCATCCAGCTCATAAAGCAGCTCTTCCGCGATTATCGCAGATACTTCGGCTCCGACACCGCCTGTTTTGTTATCCTCGTGAATAATCAGTACCTTGCCCGTCTTGCGTACAGCTTCCAGAATGGCTTCCTTATCCAGCGGCTGCAGGGTGCGCAGATCCAGGATATGGGCGCTAATGCCTTCCTGCTGCAGCTCTTCTGCTGCCTGTTCCACAAATCGCAGCGGCATGCTATAGCCGATTACGGTAATATCGTCGCCTTCACGCAGCACATTGGCTTTTCCGATCGGTACGATATAATCCTCTTCAGGCACTTCGCCGTTCACAAGCTTGTAGCACTTCTTGTTCTCGAAGAAGATAACCGGATCTTCGTCGCGCACGGCCGCCTTCAGCAGTCCCTTCGCATCATATGGACGGTAAGGCGCAACGATCTTGAGGCCCGGCGTACCGAAAAACACGGATTCCGGACATTGCGAATGATATAAGCCGCCGAATACGCCCCCGCCGATAGGCGCACGGATGACGATCGGACAGGTCCAGTCGTTATTGGAGCGGTAACGGATCTTGGCCGCTTCGCTTATGATTTGGTTGGTTGCCGGGAACATGAAGTCCGAATACTGCATCTCTGCGATAGGCTTCATGCCATACATCGCCGCACCAATGGCTACTCCGGCTATGGCCGACTCTGCCAGAGGCGTATCCATGGCGCGCAATTCGCCGAACTGCTCGTGCAAGCCTTTGGTCGTCGTAAAGACGCCGCCTTTCACGCCGACGTCCTCGCCAAGCACGAACACATCCTCATCGCGCTCCATCTCTTCCTTCATCGCAAGCCTGATCGCATCAATATAATCCATGACGGCCATTAGCGCAGCCCCCCTTGCTTGTCATCATTCGCATAGACATGAAGCAGCGTCGACTCCGGCGTCGGGAATAGCGCCTTGTCGCCGTATTCCGTCGCATCGTCAAGTTCCTTGCGTATTGCGGCTTGCATCTCGGCTTCCAGGTCTTCATTCCAAATCCCGCAATCGGTCAAATATTGCTTGAACTGCGGAATGCCGTCCTTCGCCCGATGCTCGTCGACTTCTTCCTTCGTCCGATAAGCCAAATCATTGTCCGAGGTGGAATGCGGCGACAAACGGTACATCATCGCTTCAATGAGGGTTGGACCTTCGCCAGCAATGGCGCGCTCACGCGCGTCCTTCACCACGCGGTAGACTTCAAGCGCATCGTTGCCATCTACCCGGAAGCCCGGAAATCCGTAGCCAATTGCCCGGTCCGACACCTTGCCGCCCAATTGCTTGTGGACAGGGACGGAGATAGCGTATTGATTGTTTTCGCACATCAAAATAACCGGCAGCTTATGCACGCCCGCGAAGTTGCAGCCTTCATGGAAATCCCCTTGATTGCTGGAACCTTCGCCGAACGTCACAAAGCTGACGAATGATTTCTTCTTCATCTTGCCCGCCAGTGCAATGCCTACCGCATGCGGAACTTGCGTTGTCACTGGACTGGAGCCGGTCACAATGCGCAGCTTCTTATGTCCGAAGTGACCCGGCATTTGGCGACCGCCGCTGTTCGGATCTTCCGCCTTGGCGAATACCGACAGAAGCAGCTCGCGCAGCGTCATTCCTACCGAAAGAACAAATCCGTAATCACGGTAATACGGCAGGAAATAATCCTCCTCGCGATCCAGCGCGTATGCCGCAGCAACCTGTGCGACCTCCTGGCCGATACCCGATACGTGGAAGTTTATTTTTCCTGCACGCTGCAGCAGCAGCATTCTTTCATCAAATTTTCTTGCCTTAACCATTGTCGTATACATATCGATAGCTTGCTCATCGCTTAAACCCAATTCCAAATGGCGAGCCTTTTGACTTGCTGAAGAGATTCCGGCCATTCAGGCATTCCTCCTTGTTTGCCAGCTATTATAACCTGGTACTAAGACCTTGTCATACTTATTATAACCGCTTTGCGGGCAAAAAGAAATCCGTCTTCCTTAAAACGCGATTGACTTCCCGTCAACCGCCAGCATCGCTTCCCCTAACGCCTCCGCCAAGGTCGGATGCGGATGCACCATAGCGCCCACTTCCCATGGCGCGGCATTCAGCCAGCCGGCCAGCGATGCTTCCGAAATCAAATCCGTCGCATGCGGCCCAATCATGTGGACACCCAGAATATCATTTGTTTTGCGGTCGGCGATTACTTTCACAAACCCTTCTGCTTCGCCCAGCACAATCGCTTTGCCGATCGCTTGGAACGGTACTTTCCCGATCTTGATCTCATGCCCTCTCGTGCGCGCTCCATCTTCCGTCAATCCGTATGACGCAATCTCCGGACTGGAGTAGATGCATCTTGGGATCCAATGATCCGCTAACGAATGCGGCTTCCCTCCGCAAATATGGTCAATCGCATTCAGCCCTTCATGGGATGCTGCATGCGCTAACTGCACGCCTCCGATCACATCGCCAATGGCATAGATATGCGGCTCTGTCGTCTGGCCGAATTCATTCACCTCGATAAAGCCGTCTTTCGTCCGGATATCGGTATTCTCAAGTCCGATTCCTTCAACATTCGCGATACGGCCTACGGAAAGGAGCAGCTTATTCGCCGTCAACTCAACATCGCCATCATGAGTCGATGCTTTAATAGAGATGCCTCCATCTTCCGCTGCGAAACTGGATGTATCCAGCTGAACGCTGGTTAAGACGCGCACGCCACGGCGGCGCAGCGCCCTTGTAAGCTCCCCCGACACTTCCGCGTCTTCGCCCGGCAGCAGTCTTGCGCCAGCTTCTACAAGCGTCACGCTTACGCCAAAGTCCTGCAGCATGGACGCCCATTCGACGCCGATTACGCCGCCACCAACGATTAGAATCGACTCCGGCAGCGCATCCAGCTGCAAGGCATCGTCGCTTGTCAGAATACGGTCGCCGTCAGGCGTCAAACCTGGTAGAGAACGAGGACGGGAGCCCGTCGCAATAATGAGGTTGGTCGAGACTACAGACTCCATCTCTCCATCCGCCAGCTCGACAGCAAGCGAACCGCTCTTCGGAGAGAAAATCGATGGGCCGATCACTCGTCCTTTGCCGCGAAGGATCTCAATCCCATGCTTTTTCATAAGCCCTTGCAGGCCGCGAAATAGCTGGTCGACTGTTGCCGATTTACGAGTCTGCACCTTCCCGAAGTCAAGCGATACCGCTCCTTCGGCTACATCGATGCCATACTGCTCCGATCCCAGCAACGTCCGGTATACCTCTGCGCTCCTCAGCAACGATTTGCTTGGAATGCATCCCTTATGTAAACAAGTGCCGCCCAGCTTGTCCATCTCGATGATGGCTACTTTCTTGCCGGCTTGCGCGGCACGTATCGCCGCTGTATATCCGCCTGGTCCGCCTCCCAGTACGGCAACATCTACTGTTATCGCCATTCCTGTCCCTCCATTAATGTCGTTCTATTATATGCCTGCCCCACTCTAGTATTCATGATAAGCAGGCGATGTCTGGTAGTTCCGCAGTACCATTGTACCCCTTTTTTCCGTTCATTTCACTGACTTGCAGTAAAATAGACACCGTGCGCAGAAAAAGGTATGATAGATACAACCATAAATTCACGACCGTACATAAGCAAGGAGATATCGATCGTATGAAATTAGTTCTTGTACGCTTTATTGCTGTTATTATGCTGGTTATTCCCGGCATTCTGGCCTGTTTCGGATTTCTGAAGATGAAGGATTCGCTGTTTTTCTACTTCTCCGATTTCGGTAACGAAGCTGTTACACCAAGCTTCGATTGGCTTACCTTTCTGCTCGGCCTCGTCATGTTCGCAGCCGGAGCAGGCTTTATCGGCGGTTGGATCTTCTTCCGCGACCGCAAACGCAATTATGTAGCTCCTCGATTCAAACAGAAGCGCCCTCGTCCGCCCAAGCCACAGGCTTAGCGTCGATGGCGCTTCTTTATTTTACAATGCGATGACGATCGCGTCCAATCTTTACATTTTTACAGAGCTCCATTGATTCATTCGTAACGATAGGAGCATACAATGGGTACATCGAGCAAGAAAGCGAGGTGAACCCACTTGAACATCGTATTCGACGTCCTGGTAGATGGCAAGAAGCAAGAGACATTGCGCCCGAATAAGCAGAAACTGCAAGACATCCGAGCTTTCGTAAAAGCGGAAGCAGCTAATCTGATTTCCAAATACGGACGCAACGTCTACTTAAATCGCAGATTTGAATATTAATTCAATCTGCGATTTTTTTATGGGCTGAGCACAAGGACCTTTTGGTTGGAACATACCTGATTTCTCCCATTTGCTTTTGCCTTGTACAGCGCTTCGTCTGCTTGCTCCATCAATTGCTCCCTGTTCGTATACGGGAAGGTTGCAACTCCGATGGATACCGATACATGAAGGCTTGTCCCGTCCGTCAGCTCAAATGAATGCTTGTTCACAGCCTGACGCATCTTCTCCGCAATGCCAAGCGCATGCTCATGCGGTGTATCATACAGTATCACGGAAAACTCCTCCCCGCCATTGCGGGATACTGTATCAAACGCCCTTGCAGTTTCCTTTAATATAAAGCCCATTTGTTTCAACACCACATCACCATTCACATGGCCATACGTATCGTTAACCTTCTTGAAAAAATCAATATCAATCAGCGCAATTGAGAGACATTCGCCCTTGGCCGCTGCAGTATGAAGCAAGGACTGAAATTTGGCGTCGAAGCTACGATTGTTGCTGAGTCCTGTCAAAAAGTCTACGGTTGCTTCCTTTTCGTTCCGTTTGAATTGCACATTCGCTTTATTGAGGAAATCGACCAGATAAGCGGTCAGCAAGCCGCCAATGGACATCATCACGACATAGGACACAATCGGGATAACGGATTGCTCTCCGACATTTATCATAAAGACGAGAGCCGTATACAAATTGCATATCAGGATGGAATACAGCCACTTTTTTCGGTATGAATAAGCTTGATAACATATTGCACCCACTGTGAGTGCAATGAGAATCGTATTGCTTGCCGCAATCACTGTGGATATGGTGACCTCGCCGAAAGCGAACAGCCGCATAGCCAGAATCATAATGGCTGCAACCAATGAAGAATAGACGCCTCCATACATGGCGGCAATAATGATGGCCAGCTGACGGAAATCCAGCAGCGTACCATTCATATGAACCGTGAAGCTCATCAAGAGAATACCGAGCAGTCCAGCCGCAACGCCAACCTTCCATATCATCATGGAAGAGAGTTTCTCCCCCAATTCAACTTTTTTCAATATTAGCTGGTTTGTAAAGAAGAGATAGGCCGTCACAATGGCTAAGTTAGCTACGAGGTCTTCGATGGTATCTACCAGTGTCAAATCTGCCTTCACCTTTCTGCGTATGAGATATCTGTACGATTATAGCACAGATTCCTAAAAAGGTAGCGCAATCGGATTTCCGGTCTAAAATGATAGATTCATCCCATAAGTTACATACAACAATGTAGAGACTTTAGCACAAAAAAAAGCCACTTCTGCATTGGTTAAGAGCAACCAATCCATAAGTGGCTTTTTTTCTTATTCGGTGTTCATGAGTAATGAAACATTACTCAATCTTCATTCTTTCACGAAACCTTATGCTCAATTCTCAGCTTGTCGGCAACCATCGCGATGAATTCGCTATTTGTTGGTTTCGACTTGCTGATGTTGATCGTGTAGCCAAACAGGTGACTAATGGAGTCAATGTTGCCGCGTGTCCAGGCCACTTCGATCGCATGGCGGATTGCGCGTTCAACGCGGGAAGGCGTTGTTTTGAATTTTTCGGCGATAGCCGGATATAGCGTTTTCGTAATGGCGCCCAGAATTTCAATATTGTTGTATACCATCGTAATGGCCTCACGCAAATATTGATATCCTTTAATGTGTGCAGGTACGCCGATTTCATGAATAATGCTCGTAATGTTCGCATCCAGGTTTTTGCCTTTGCCAAGCGGCACAACATTCGACTTGATCGTAGAAGATCCAGTGCTGTAGTTAGCAGAAGTCGAGAATGCTGTATTGCTAACCAGTTGGCGAATACGGTTTGCAAGGATATCCATATCAAACGGCTTCAGTATGTAGTAAGAAGCGCCTAATTGAACGGCCTTTTGCGTGATGTTTTCTTGGCCGAACGCTGTCAGCATAATGATTTTCGGCATGGGGGATAAATTCATTTCTCTCAATCGTTCAAGTACACCTAAGCCATCCAAGTGCGGCATTATAATATCAAGAATAAGAATATCCGGCACGTTCCTGGATTGCTCCAGGTGACGAATAACCTCTTCTCCATTATACGCGACGCCACTTACATGCATATCACTTTGTTCGGATATGTATTCCGATAACAAGTTGGTGAACTCCCTGTTGTCATCTGCTAACAATACTTCGATCTTATGCAAAGTCTAATCCTCCCTTAAATGATATTTATGTGTTGGTCCATTCGCTGTCTGAGTTTAAGTTTTCGACATCCAGAATGGAATTCCTTCTGTCGAAAATCTTTTTTCTTTATTTTTTTATTAGAGTTCGATATAATTAATAATTTATTGCATGAAACGAACAATTTCGGGATCCTTCGACACATACTTGTCGAATTGGGATAAGAAGAAACGTCTTCCGCGAACTTCCATTCGCAGAAGACGTTTTATCACATTAAGCCGATTTATCGTCAAAGCTTCCTGAAGACTTCATCAGAACGCCTGCGTCTTGCAGCATCCACTCAATGAAACATCCGTATCCGGATGACGGATCATTAACGAATACATGTGTTACTGCACCGACCAGCTTCCCGTCTTGAATAATGGGACTGCCCGACATCCCTTGCACGATTCCGCCTGTCTTACTCAGAAGACGTTTGTCCGTAATCTTGATGACCATCCCTTTGGTTGCCGGACCGGCTTGCTTGGATACATGCATGATTTCGATGTTGAACCTCTCCACTTTCTGTCCGTTGACTACAGTCAAAATTTGAGCAGGTCCTTCCTTGACATCTTCAGCGAATGCGACTGGCAATGCCTTGCCGCTGTAGCTGTGGGTAGGAGCTTCATTCATCTTGCCGAATATGCCGAATGGCGTATTGCGTTCGATATTGCCTAGAACCCTGCTTTCCTTCACAAAATGTGCTCTCTTCTCGCCGGGCTCGCCAGTCTGGCTCTTATTGATGGATGTTACGCTGGACTGCAGGATTTGTCCTTCTCCAACTTCAATCGGTGTTTGAGTGTCCATATCCGTTATAACATGTCCCAGCGCTCCATATACGCCTTGATCAGGAGCATAAAAGGTGAGGGTGCCTACGCCCGCAGCAGAATCGCGTATATACAGCCCCAAGCGCCATGCTTTATCGTCTTCATCATAGACGGGACTCAGCTTCGTACGATTAAGCTGTCCTCCGCGCTTGTACGTTACCTCAAGCGGTTGCTTCAGGGCGCCGTACCGCTCACATAGCATACCCACTTTGTGGACTTCGTTCACAGGCGTTCCGTTAATGCTCATGATCAAATCGCCCAGCTTCAATCCGGCGGCTTCACCCGGAGACTGCTTCGCCCCATTGCGGTCCAACACTTGATGATGGCCTACGACGAGAATACCGGCCGATTTGACTTTCACACCAATTGTCTGTCCGCCGGGTATAACGCGAAGATCAGGCACTACATGAACTTTAATCGTTTTGAAAGGAATTTTACCAAATAATTTCACCTTCATGTTGGTCTGACCGCTTTGGCTAGGTTGCAGTGATAGCGGCTCGCTTAACTTAACGGATGTAGAATGTCTGGACATGCCGTTAACTTGAAGCATCTGGGGATCGACCGTGACCTCCGCATGAACGGGAACTCCAACTTGCAGTCGTTTCATTTGGCCAGAGAATAAACGAAGTTCATTCGGAAATGCGGCGAATTGTTGAAACGGGGTGGAGAAACCGATCAGGCAGACGAAGGACACGAGGATCAACCCAAACCATCGTTTCCGAGGATTGGAGTTCAATGATTTCACGCTCCCTGTCATTCCATCGCATGACGATAAAGGTTATGTCGCCATTGGCGTACCTTTAAGTTACCCTGCACCCCAGCTTTTATGTCCGCAAAAACATTCCCTGAAACCCTTCCTTTACGCCCCCTTCAAAGTGTGAGCCAAATCAAGCATTTCCTGTGCATGATGTCTTGTTTTTTCCGTAACTTCCACGCCGCCCAGCATACGCGCCAGCTCGCCGATACGCTCTTGATGAAGCAGCTCCGCCACCGATGTGGAGGTGCGATTATGCTGAATTTGCTTGCGTATCTCGTAATGGTGATCCGACATGCAAGCCACTTGCGGCAAGTGGGTAATCGAGAACACTTGGCATTTTGCCGCGAGTGCAGACATCTTCTCAGCGATCGCTTGCGCCGCACGTCCGCTTACGCCGGTATCGACCTCGTCAAATACAAGCGTTGGAATTTGGTCAATCTCAGCAAAGATGCTCTTAAGCGCCAGCATGATACGCGACATCTCGCCGCCTGAAGCAATCTTGTTCAGAGGCTTTAACGGCTCCCCCGGGTTCGTCGTCAGCATGAAGACCGCTTCATCCATCCCTGTGGCGTTCAGCTTCACCCGATTCTCTTCAACACCATCAGCTGAACGATCCAATTTCACCTGGAATTTCGCCGCAGGCATTTGAAGCTGTTTCAACTCCCCCTCAATCGCATAGGAGAGTCTCTCCGCTGCATGTTGTCGCAATTGAGACAGTTCTTTGGCAAGCTTGACCGCTTGGGTAACAAGTACTTGCTCTTGTTTCTTTAGTTCCTCAAGCAATTCATCACGATTTTCAATTTTGTCGCGCTCAATAATCGTTTGCTTCAGATAAGCCAATATATCAGGTATAGTCTCACCGTATTTGCGTTTTAATCCGTTAATCATATCCAGCCGATCCTCAATCATCGCAAGCGCTTCAGGATCGGATTCAATACCGTCCCGATAATCCCTAAGCTGGAATGCTGCGTCCTCCGCCTGGTAAAAAGCCGATTGAAGCTGCTCAATCAACGGATTGAGAACGGCCTGATCATAGCTTTGAATATCGCTTAGCTTCGTAATAGCCCGGCTAAGCACATCTAGTCCCTTGCCTCCATAGACGAGCGAATATGCTTCGGATACGGCATCCATTCGTTTCTCAGCATACTGCAGCTTGCGGCGATCTTCCTCCAAGGTCTCATCCTCGGAAGGCTTTAAGTTCGCGCTGGAAATTTCTTCGATCTGGAATCGGTACAAATCTAGCATTTGCACATTTTGCCGCGAATGATCCTCTACTTCACGCAATGCATGACGGACACCCACTAATTCGCGATATACCGTTCCATATTGAGCTTTACGGTCAAGGAGGAGGTCCCCGCCGAACAAATCAAGCCATTCCAGATGCTTGTCCGTACGAAGCAAGGACTGATGCTCATGCTGACCGTGAATATTGACGAGATGCTCACCAATGTCCCGAAGCATCGTAATAGTCACCAATTGTCCATTGACCCGGCTGCTGCTTTTCCCATGGGATGACAGCTCCCTGCGGATAACCAGCATCTCTTGCGGATCGTATTGTACGCCCAGTTGCTGTAATTGCTTCCACACAGGGTGCTGCGGGGAAAGATCGAACATGGCTTCCATCTCTGCCTTGTCGCAGCCGTATCTCACCATATCTGCAGAGCCCCGTCCGCCCACAATCAGGCTGAGCGCATCAATCAGAATAGACTTTCCGGCGCCCGTCTCGCCTGTCAGCACATGGAATCCATGATGAAAAGCAACATGAACCTCTTCAATTACAGCCAAATTCTTAATCGATAACTCACGCAGCATGGTTGATATCCTCCCTGTATGGTTTCTTCCTTGTTAGTTCATAACAGCAAGCAGCTGTTCCACAATAGATGCGCTTTGTTCCTTGGTGCGGCAAATAATCAAGATCGTGTCATCACCGCAGATCGTGCCCATGACTTCAGGCCATTCCATATTGTCAATCAAGCCGCCAATTGCGTTCGCTGTTCCCGGCAGGCACTTCAACACCACCAAATTGTCTGTATAATCGATGTGCGTAAAGTGATCCAGCATAGCCCGCTTCAGCTTATGCACCGGATTCTGGCGCTGCTGCTCCATCGGCATCGAATATTTGTACCGACCCTCGCTCAGCGGCACCTTAACCAGCATCAATTCCTTTATATCTCTGGACACAGTCGCTTGCGTAACCTGCATGCCGGATGTCCGTAGCGCTTCTACAAGCTCTTCTTGCGTCTCAATTTCTCCACTCGTAATAATTTCCCTGATTTTGAATTGCCGCATACTCTTCATATGTAAGCATCCTCCGTCAATGTTAGTCGGCTATATCGAATGCAACTTTTCGTATTACGTTTTCTTTGGGATCCACATACAGCACGCCTGCGCAATCGGGCAGCAGCAGTGCATAGATCAGCAGTCTGTCTCTAAGTCCGCTCGCTGTCCAATCCATCGGCATGCGCTCACGGGCCGTCTTCACGATATAAGTCAGATGATCCGACTCCGCAATATAATCGATGTAGATTCTTGTTCCCTTTCCAAGCGGCGCATCATCCAGCTCCACTGGAATCGGGATCACATGCTTGCCGGATACAACCCGGTAGCCGTTCCGCTCCAGAAGCTGCACATGCTCGTCATCATCAGCAATTGCCCCGCCTTTGCCAAGCTTGACCTTATTCATGGTAGCCGGAGCGTGCAGCCAGCGGTAGAATGCCCCGTATAGCCAGATCGCTACCAGCACTCCCGCTATAGCCATAATCAGCCAATCGCCATACTTGTCCATCGTCGCCATACACCTCTTTGCATCGGTATCCATTAAGCGAACGTTTGTTTGTATTAGTGTATCAAATAACAGGCATTCCTGTAAAGCAAAAAGATGCCCAAGCAGTTGACAACTGATCGGCATCCTTCCTGGCTGCATGTTATTTATTTGTTGATCTTGAAGGTATCGTTCGCTTCTTTGACAATACTTCTTAGCCTGTCCGTATCCGGAGCCTCGCCATCCGGTACACCGCTCCAAATCCAGTACGCCAAAAACTCGATGTTGCCTTCTCCCCCCGTTATCGGGGAGAACGTCAAGTCCTGCAGCTTGTACCCGATGGAAGCGGCATGACCAAGCACCGTCTCCAATACATCCAGATGAACGCCGGCGTCCCGTACAACGCCAGATTTGCCCACCTTCTCCCGGCCAGCTTCGAATTGCGGCTTGATTAGGGCAACAATACCTGCTCCCTCCGAGATCAATGTCGCAAGCGTCGGCAAAATCAGCTTCAACGATATAAAGGATACATCAATGCTCGCGAAGGTAGGAGAAGGACCTTCAAGCTGTTCCGGCTGCAAATAGCGGAAGTTCGTCTTCTCCATCACCTTGACCTGCTCATGGCTTCTAAGCGACCAGTCCAGTTGATTAGTCCCCACATCAATGGCATACACATAGGAAGCGCCGTGCTGCAACGCGCAATCGGTGAATCCGCCTGTGGAAGCACCAATGTCGAGCATGACTCGATCCTTCATGTCCAATTGAAAGCAGCGTATCGCCTTCTCCAGCTTTAGCCCGCCGCGGCTGACATAAGGATGGATTGCTCCCTTTACCTTAATGTCAGCCATCCTCGGAACCTTCATGCCGCTCTTATCGACGGGCTCATTGTCCACAAGAACCAGCCCCGCCATAAGTGCTTTCTTAGCTTTCTCTCTGCTGTCATAAAAGCCCCGCTCAACAAGCAAGACATCTATTCGTTCTTTCCCAGTGTTCGTCATAACTCTCCCTAGTTAACCCTTAAGTCTGTCCGGTTACCCGTTTAATTCTGCGCGGAAGCATGGAACGCAGCTCTGCTGCGACATGCTCGGCTGTAAGTCCGACTTCCTCGCGCTGTTGTTGGATGGAGCCGTGTTCAACGAAAATATCCGGAATACCGATAATTTTGACCGGAACGTCGTAGATACCGTGCAACGAATAGAACTCCAGCACGGAGCTTCCAAAGCCACCTTGCTGAGAGCCTTCCTCCAGAACAAGCAGACGCTTGCCGGATTCTGCGAAGGACAGCAGCATGCGCTCATCGAGAGGCTTAATGAATCTGGCATTGACAACGCCTGCGTTAATCCCTTCGCGCTTCAGCAGTTCTGCAGCTTGCTCCGCTACCTCGATCATAGGGCCAAGCGCCAAAATCTCGAATGCGTCGCCTTCACGCAGCGACTCCCAGGTTCCGATCGGAATCGGCGCCGGATCCGCATCAAGCGGAACTCCGATGCCGCTAATGCGCGGATACCGGATTGCGATTGGCCCTTCTTCATACAGAATGGCCGTCTTCATCATCCGTCTAAGCTCGTTCTCATCCTTCGGCATCATAATGACCAAATTAGGCACATGACGCAGGAAAGCGATATCGTACACACCATGATGAGTCTCTCCGTCCGCTCCTACAAAGCCTGCGCGGTCAATCGCAAAGACAACATTCAGGTTTTGGCGGCAAATATCATGAACCACCTGGTCATACGCACGCTGCAGGAACGTCGAGTAGACAGCATACACAGGCTTTAAGCCTTCCATAGCCATTGCGGCGGATAATGTCGCTGCATGCTGCTCCGCGATGCCTACATCAATCATCCGTTTCGGGAATTTCTCTGCGAACTCCATCAGACCAGAGCCGCCCGGCATCGCAGGTGTAATGGCTACGACCCGCTCATCCTCGCTCGCAAGCTGGATCAGCATATCGCCGAACACCTTGGTATACATCGGAGGACCAACAGCTTTCACCATCTGGCCGGATTCAATCTTGTACGGCGAAGCGCCATGCCACTTGTGCGAATCCGCCTCAGCCGGCTTATAGCCCTTGCCTTTAACCGTCAGCACATGGACAAGCACCGGTCCAGGCATGGAATCCGCTTGCTTCATAATCTCCATGAGCCCATGAAGATCATGGCCGTCCACCGGTCCCAGATAAGTCAGACCGAATTGCTCGAACAAAATACCGCTGACGAGCAAATACTTCAAGCTATCCTTGAATCGCTCGGCTGTCTTCGCCAGCTTGCCGCCTATCGCCGGTATTTTGTTCAGCAGCATTTGAAGCTCATCCTTGGCCTTCTGATAATGACGGTCGGTACGGATTTTGCCCAAATAATGATGAAGCGCGCCTACGTTAGGAGCGATGGACATTTCATTGTCATTCAAAATAACCATCATATTGCGTTTCTCATGACCGATATGGTTAAGCGCCTCAAGCGCCATTCCGCCCGTCAATGCGCCGTCGCCGATGACTGCTACTACACGATTGGTACCGCCTCTCAGGTCACGGCCAAGCGCCATGCCCATCGCCGCAGACAACGAAGTGCTGCTATGTCCGGCTTCCCATACGTCATGCTCGCTCTCCGAGCGCTTGACAAAGCCGCAAAGCCCCTTGTACTTGCGGAGCGTGTCGAATTGATCCTTACGGCCGGTAATAATCTTGTGAACGTAAGACTGGTGCCCGACGTCGAATATGAATTTATCATCTGGACTATTGAATAAATAATGCATAGCCAGAGTCAGCTCTACGACACCCAGATTCGGCGCCAGGTGACCTCCGGTAACGGAAAGCTTCTCAATTAGAAATTGCCTGATTTCCTCGGCAAGCTGTTCCAATTGAGCAACTGTCAAAGCCTTCAAATCTTGAGGTCCGTTAATATGATCCAGCAGCACGTTGCTTTCCTCGCTTTCGAAAACAGCAGTTAAGCCGTCCTATGAACGTCTACATTTTACTTATTATAACATACGCCCGATTTGATTCCCAATCTTTCGCCATTTTTCCCGGTATCAGTGATCCCGCTGCACCAGATAATCGGCAATTTGGAGCAATTTGGATGGGTTGGACAGGCCTGCTCTCATCACCGCCGATTTCGCTTCCTCGGTTAGACGGTCTACAAGTGCCTTGCTCTCTTCCATACCAACGAGATAAGGATACGTCACTTTTTGCTGGGTGACATCGCTATTCGTCTTTTTGCCAAGCTTGCTTTCATCGCCGATCAGATCCAATATATCATCTTGAATTTGGAAGGCGAGCCCAATATTGCGGGCATATAGAGTCAACAGTTCCAATTGAGATTCCGTAGCGCCCCCGATGCGAGCGCCGGATTTGACCGAAAAGACGACCAAATCGCTCGTTTTATGCAAATGAATGTATTCTAGTTCCTTCACCGTTGTCAGCCCCTGCTCACCCAGCATATCAGCCACTTGCCCGCCGACCATGCCGGAAGCGCCGGCCAACAAAGAAAGGTCCTCTACGATCGCAAGCGCCACATCGAGCGGCGCGCCTAGGCGAACGGACTGTGGAATGAGGCTGAACGCGTGCGTGAGCAGCGCGTCGCCAGCCAGTATCGCCATAGCTTCGCCGAACACTTTGTGGTTCGTCAGCTTGCCTCGGCGATAATCATCGTTGTCCATAGCAGGCAGATCGTCATGAATAAGCGAATAGGTATGTATATATTCGACCGCGCAAGCGACCGGACGCGCTGCCAGGCGTGCGTCAGGCGAGCCATGAATCGCTTCGGCAGCCGTCATCACAAGTGCAGGCCGAATACGCTTGCCGCCCGCTTCAAGGGAATACATCATAGCCTCGCGAAGCGTTGCGGGAATATCCCACTCCCGTGGAAGAGAAGCTTGCAGAGCAGTCTCCACCTCAGATGCGCATTGCTTCAAATATTCTCGGATATCAACGCTAACGTTCAAGTTTATTCCCCTTTGTCTTCGTTTGCCGCTACAAACGTTTTTTTCTGGAAGCCTTGCTCGGACTCGACAAGAAGCTCGATCTTGCTTTCTACTTGTTCAAGCTTGCCGCCGCATAGCTGCGACAGCCTCATGCCTTCCTGAAACAAATCAATGGCAGTCTCCAGCGGAACGTCGCCGCTCTCAAGCTTAGCCACGATACCTTCCAAACGCACCATAGCTTCCTCGAAGCTTAGCTCTTCCTGTTTCTCAGCTTTCACTTCTCTCGCCTCCTTCAACCGATTCAACACGGCATACTAATCGGCCATTCATTAGCCTCACCTGCACCGCATCGCCGCTTTTTGTCTCGTTGACCGACTTAATCAGCCGTCCTGAATCGCTGTCGTAGACCAAGCTATAGCCTCTTGCCATTACTTTCAGAGGGCTTAAGGCATCCAGCTGACCCATAGCGCCATTCAGCCGCAGTCTGTGTTCTTTCAGCATCGAGGCCACTGACATCTCCAGTCCTCGTGTTACAACCGCAAGCCGCTTGGCCGATTGCTGAACAGTTGCTCCCGGATGCCGAGCAGACAATCTCGCTTGAAGATGAGACAATCTGGCGTCTTCCTTGGACAGTCTCTTATACATTCGCTGCTCGAGCTGCTCCTTCATCCGATCCAGCCGCTGAGCTTGATCCAGCATATAACGGCGGGGATGCAGGAAGAAAGGAGAGCGTCTGATGCGGGCAAGCCGTTCTTTCTCCGTGCTAATCGATCTGTGCATCGCACCAATGAGTCGCTGACTCATGCGTTCCCGCTGTTGCTTAAGCTCTGCAATATGCGGTACGGCAAGCTCGGCTGCGGCAGTCGGAGTCGCTGCCCGCATATCCGCTACAAAGTCGGCAATCGTAAAGTCAGTCTCATGTCCGACGGCGCTAATGACCGGAATTGCCGAAGCGGCAATAGCTCTGGCTACTGACTCTTCATTGAAAGCCCATAGCTCTTCCAACGAGCCTCCGCCGCGACCAACAATTAATACGTCGCAATCACCAAAACGATTCATTGCTTCAATTGCGCCGACAATCGAAGGGGCTGCTCCCTTACCTTGAACCAGGACGGGATATACATACACCGGTATAAACGGATACCTTCGCTGAATGGTCGTAATAATATCTCTCACCGCAGCGCCCGTAGGAGAAGTAATAACACCTATCGCCTTGGGATAGACGGGCAGTTCCCGCTTACGGGAACTGGAAAACAAGCCTTCGCTCTCCAGCTTGCCCTTCAATTGCTCGAAGGCCAGATATAAGCTGCCGATACCGTCAGGCTGCATCGCCATCACATAAAATTGATAGTTGCCGTCCCGTTCGTAGACGGAAATATTGCCGCGCGCCATCACTTTGGCGCCTTCCTTCGGTTTGAACGGAAGACGCACGTTATGAGAGGCGAACATGACACACTTTAAACGGCTGTCGCTATCCTTTAACGTGAAGTACATATGCCCGCTGGAATGGTGGGTGAAGTTCGAAATCTCGCCGCGAAGCCAGACATCGCCAAGCACCAGATCCGTCTCCAGCTTCATCCGAATATATTTATTGATCTCTTTGATGGAATAAACTTTGGGTTCTTTCCCCATTGTCTACACCTCGATTCCGTTAGCCCTTTTTGCAGCGGTAATGGTATTTTTCATTAGCATTGTAATCGTCATCGGACCTACACCGCCCGGAACCGGCGTAATAAAGCCTGCAGTATCCAGACAATCATTATAGTCCACGTCTCCTGCAAGCTTGCCGTCCGGCAGACGATTGATTCCTACATCGATCACAATAGCGCCCGGCTTCACGTAACGGCTATCAATCGCCTTCGCCTTGCCGATGGCTACCACCAGGATATCGGCTTGCTTCGCCAGCTCTTCCATGTTCGCCGTTCTGGAGTGACAGATCGTTACCGTAGCGTTCTCGCGCAGCAGCAGCATAGCTACCGGCTTGCCTACAATATTGCTGCGGCCAATGACAACGGCGTGTTTGCCTGAGAGGTCGACTCCGCTGCGCTTGATCAGTTCAATAACGCCTGCAGGCGTACAAGGAAGCAAGCTATCGTCGCCAATGGTCAAATTGCCAACGCTCTCCGGATGGAATCCGTCTACGTCCTTCTCCACGCTGATCGCGTCGATGATCGCTTTTTCATTGATATGTTTGGGAAGAGGCAATTGCACCAGAATGCCATTAATCGACGCTTGTTCGTTCAAACGGTCAATCAGACTCAAAAGTTCAGCTTCCGAAGCATCTGCCGCGAGGCGATGCACCTCGGAATAGATGCCAAGCTGCTGGCAAGCCTTTTCTTTGGACCCGACATAAACCTTGGATGCCGGGTCATCTCCTACGAGTACGACCGCAAGTCCGGGAATGACATTATTATTTTTCAGAGCCGCAACTTCATCTACCATCTCTATCCGCATTTGGTCTGAAACTTTTTTACCTTCAATAATTTGAGCGCTCATGCTTGTAATCGTCCCCTTCATCTTTATCGTGTCTGATAGAATGAATTACCGAATGCCGCAGGCCTCTCCCATCTCTAAGCCTTCAACTGACTATGCCTTGAGCTCATCGATTTCTTGCAGCAGCTTGCCCAGAACACCGTTGACAAACTTACCCGATTCATCGGTGCCAAAATGCTTGGCAAGCTCAATAGCCTCGTTAATAGCCGCTTTTGGCGGCACATCGCTGCGGAATACCATCTCGTAACAAGCGAGGCGCAATACTTGACGGTCAACTCTGGACAGTCTGTCCACTTGCCAGCCCGTCAGAAATTGCTGTAGCATGCCATCGATTGCTTGTTTTCTTTCCAATACGCCATGCACCAGCTCGCGTGCGAAATCGTCCGTGCTTCCCGCTTCCTTGGGGTCCGCACCAAGCTCATTATCTTCGCGGAGCTCTTCCATCAACATATCGACCGCCTCAGCCGCCGTCACTTCATTCATTTCCATCTGATATAAGCTCGAAATCGCAATTTCCCTAGCCAACCTACGTTTCATGTGACCTCCACATCCGTTCATGCCAAAATATAGTTTGCAATGAGAAAACCTCTATCGAGGCCATTCATGATGAGCGACCGCGTTTAGAGGTGGATTTTATCGCCAAATAGAATTTATATATCCGCTAACCTCGGATACCTTACAACAAATTCTATTGTGGTAAAAAAACTATGATCTCCTCCCTGCCCCGAATTAGCGGCTGTCCGAAATCCGGAATACGGAGGAGACCACAGATTTAACGAAACGGGCGGAATCGCTCTAGCAGCGCGTACCATAATCGCTGCCAAGGAACAACCGGACCGTCTGATAGCTCTTTCTGTTTGCCAAACCAATAACCGACAAATACAAGAAGCGCTACAAAAAGCATATCCCAAAAGCCGAAAGCTAAATAGACAATACCGAAAAACAAACCGACTGCCGCGCCGATCAAACGTTTCCAGTAGATTCCCCAAAAATCCCTCCACATCGGTACGTCACCTCTATTCTACGCGGCTCTTGAATGTATTCGCCTGAATAACGTTAGCGACAAACACTGCGACATTAATGACCGGTATTCCCGTAATGTCTTCAATATGCGTTTTGACCGCACGTTGAATGTCCTCCGTCAATGTCGGAATGGAATGCTCGCCGTCGACAACAGCTCTAAGCACAATCTCCAGTCCCGCATCCGAAGCCCGTACGCGCGCACGCAAATCCTTGACACCGCGCTGCTTAGAAGCTGCTTTCAGCGACAGGTTTTCAATGGTCTCGATCGAAATGCGGATATCGCCGAATTCCGTTCTCTGATCAATGGATTGTGAGGAAGCAGTTCCTCTTGCCAGCGAGACGAAAAAGAAGCGCAGGCTGAGCAGAAAGAGAATAACGCCAATTACGCCAACGGTGATGGAGACGGAATCATACCGATAGAAGTCGGTAAGCATATCAGATAGCAATTCACGTGAAATCCAGCCAAAGGCCAAGCTCGCCATAAATACCGACACGGCTCCGATGACGATGCTGTACAAAAACAATAGTAGCTTGTCCACAACTTTTATCAAGTCAGCCATACCTCCCGGGGGACCGAATGAAAACCCCCTTGTGCCGAGCGGCATGCCCAATCACGAGGGGGTTGTACGAATTAAAGCTTGTTATTCATCTTTATTTGACGCGCAGCTGGGAATCGTCGTCCTCCAGCTTCTCTGCCGGCTTGAAATAAACGTCATGAATATGAACGTTCACTTCCACGACATGAAGTCCTGTCATCATCTCGATGGAGCGCTTCACATTTTGTTGAATCTGGGAAGCAATCTCCGGAATCTTGTTTCCGTATTGAATAATGATGGAAACATCAACAGCCGCTTCTCTCTGGCCGACTTCGACTTTAACGCCTTTTGACAAGTTTTTGCGACCCAACAGCTCCGCAATACCGCCTGCGAACCCGCCGCTCATCCCTGCCACACCTTCGACTTCAACCGTCGCCAGACCAGCAATAACCTCAATTACTTCAGGTGCAATCTGAATCGTACCGATGTCTGTTTTCTCAAATTCAGCTATCGTACTCATGTTCGTTGTACACCTCCCTAATGTTGCGTAGCTTAGCCCATGACCAAGCTGTGTTCCGCATCTTATTTCTATACTATAACATTCAGCCTGATTTATGACAAACGATTTGGACTTGTTTTACTCGACGCCTGCAACCGCTGCCGGAGCGTTAATATCATGCTCCTCCAGGAACTTGATATCGAAGTCGCCCTTCACAAATGTAGGATGATTGAGCAGCTTCAAATGGAACGGAATCGTCGTCCGGATGCCCTCGATCGCAAATTCGGACAGCGCCCTCTTCATGCGGGCAATAGCCTCCTCACGCGTCGAGCCCCACACAATCAGCTTAGCGATCATGGAGTCGTAATGCGGAGAAATCGTGTAGCCCGGATATACCGCACTGTCTACCCGAACACCCGCACCGCCTGGCGGCAAGTAGAACGGAATGTTCCCTGCCGAAGGCATGAAGTTGCGCTCGGAATCCTCGGCATTGATCCGGCATTCGATAGCCCAACCATTAATGCTCAGGTCTTCCTGGCGGAACGAAAGCGGATTGCCTTCCGCCACGCTGATCATTTCTTTGATCAGGTCGACGTTCGTTATCATCTCCGTAACAGGATGCTCAACCTGAATGCGTGTATTCATCTCCATAAAGTAGAAGTTGCCGTCAGGGCTTAACAAGAACTCCAGCGTGCCTGCACCCGAATATTGCACCGCAAGCGCAGCACGTACCGCCGCTTGACCCATTGCGTCGCGCAGCTCAGGAGAAAGAATAGGACACGGCGCCTCTTCGACCAGCTTCTGGCGTCTGCGCTGCACGGAGCAATCCCGCTCGAACAGATGCACGGCATTGCCATGCTTGTCCGCCATAATCTGAATCTCGACATGCTTCATCCCGGTCAAATATTTCTCCAGATATACGCCAGCGTTGCCGAATGCCTTCTGGGCTTCCTGCTGAGCCGTTGTAATCTGGCTAATAAGCGTATCTTCGTCTTCGGCAATACGGATGCCTTTGCCTCCGCCGCCTGCAGTTGCCTTAATAATGACCGGATAACCGATCTCGCGGGCAACCTGAATTGCCTCGTCCATGCTTTCAATCAAGCCGTCGGAACCAGGGATGATTGGCACATTCGCTGTCTTCATCGTCAGCTTGGCAACAGCCTTGTCACCCATCTTGCTGATCGCTTCAGGAGAAGGACCGATAAATGTTATATTGCACGACTCGCAAATTTCCGCAAAGTCGGCATTCTCGGCCAAAAAGCCGTAGCCGGGATGAATCGCGTCGCATTCTGTAATCGTTGCGACACTCATAATGTTCGTTAAGTTTAAATAGCTATCCTTCGATGGAGTAGGGCCGATGCAATAAGCCTCATCCGCAAGGCGGACATGAAGCGAGTCGCGGTCCGACTCCGAATATACCGCCACCGTGCTGATCCCCAGCTCCCGGCAAGCGCGAATGATCCGTACCGCGATTTCTCCGCGGTTCGCGATTAATATTTTTTGGAATTTCACGTAGGAACCCCTTTCAGACGTCAGTTACCCAAACCGGGCTTTCGTTAGTCCGCTTTCACCAGGAACAGCGGCTGGCCGTACTCCACCAACTGACCGTTGGAAACCAGAACTTCCACGATCTCGCCATTCACTTCGGCTTCCAGTTCATTCATCAGCTTCATCGCTTCCAGAATACATACGACCGACTTCTCATGGACGCGATCGCCTGTTTTCACAAATATATCCGCATCTGGAGACGGCGCACTGTAGAACGTGCCGACCATTGGCGATACGATTTGGTGAAGATCCGCAGCAGGCGCCTTGGCAGGTGCGGATTCCGCAGCGGCCGGTTGAACGCTAGGTTGAACGGCTGGCTGGGACGGAACTACCGCTACAGCAGGCTGTGAATATGTATGCGTAATTGGAGCCGCTTGCACATTCACCACTTCAGTTTTGCCTGGTTTACGGATGTGCAGACGCGCGCCTTCGTTTTCAATTTCTAGCTCCTGAACGGATGTTTGATCGACCAGCTTGATCAATTCTTTAATCTCGCTCAACTTGAACATGAACGTAATCACTCCTCTTCTTCACATAACGTTTAGTATTATACCATAAAAAGGCGTGAACACGAATCATTTTTTGGACAAGGTTAAATTACTGCATTCTGATCGAAAAAACTCCGTTCACCTTCGGCTATAGCCAAAGGCGAACGGAGCTTGCTGCCTGGCGGCCGTACCGAATGTTAGGGCTCCGGCACATATTGCACGGATACTTGATTCGGGCTGACTTCCATAACAGTCATCACTTGGTCGATAATGCTGGCGGCTTCCTTCTTCTCCAGCTTTTCGCTGGTGACGACAACCTTGTAGCGGTCATTCTCTTGGGAGACTAAGGCGATCTCATATTGCTTCATCAGCTCCGACTCTAGCGCTGTAATGCGTGAGTTCTTCTCTTCAAGCTGAGCAAGCTCGGTTGCCGCAACCGCCGAATCTTCCGAGCTAATGTTGCTCACATCTGCAAGCACGGTCATGATGCGGTTTTCTTCTTGGCTGTATTGCTGCTCTCTCTTCGCCAGCAAATCGCTGAAGATGCTGCCTTGGGCATAGCCTTCGCGTTCGATTTGCTCCAGAATTTTTTTGTTGGCCAAGCTGATGCCGTCCGACTCGCCTTGCTGAACCTCATCCACTACAAACTGGCCTTTATCTCCTCCGGCCACTTCCGTTACATTTTCGCCCGGCTTCTCTGACGACAGCTTATCGGCATCATTCAGATCCTGCGTGAACAAGTAGTAAGCAGAGAGCACAACCATCAAGCTGAGCATGGACACAAGCCAAATCGTTTGTCTTTTGGTATTCATTAATGATTCCTCCTAAAAAGTTTTGTGGTTATATTCAGCGGCTAGCTGAATGGAGCAAAACTTGCTTCGTAAGCATCAACTAAGTTTTGTGATTGTATTCAGCGGCTAGCTGAATGGAGCAAAACTTGCTTCGTAAGCATCAACTAAGTTTTGTGGTTATAATCAACGTTTAGTTGATTGGAGCAAAACTTGCTTCGTAAGCATAGATGATTATGTCATTAACTACCTAAGCCTATTGCTTACTCGGCACAACCGAGATTCGGTTAACCGGAACGCTAAGCCCTTTTTCAACTGCGCTCGTTATGAGGCGTCTGACCGTTGCGTTTTCCGCCCCTTTGGCTACGATTAGAACACCTCGTATTCGGGGATTGATCGTTTTCGTAATGATCGGTTTTTGCTCACCGGATACTTCATACAAAACGACTTGACCATCCTTGCTGATCGACGTAATATGCCTCACCCCCCCGTTCCGATCATTCTCATCGGTAATCGACTGACTCTCGTTCTTGTGCCTCTCGACGACAATCTCTTCTGTCGAATCAACGGTAACCATCACATCAATAGATCCGACCCCAACAATCTTCTCCAGTATTTCTTTGAGACGAGTCTCCAGCGTACCTTCGACTAATTCAAAAGGAGAGCCCGGAGCAGCGTTGCGATTCCAAGCTTCCGAAGCTTCTGGCGGAGGGTTCGGATCCTGGGCGGAAGGCGCTACATCCTTAAAGGGCAAAAATGAATTGAACAGCATCAGCGCAGCCCCGATTCCGCCAATGATAAGCAAGATCCTCAGCGTACGAACCCGCTTCGGCCCGCCTGGCCCGCCGCCTACCGCCGATTCCAAGCCTTCCAGCCATTTTGCCATTTCGACTCCCTCCCCTCCAGCTTTTTTCACTTGGCTGCTGATTCTCCGCTTGCCCTGATTCGGACATCGATTTTTTCAGCCCGGACTCCCCAGCCTCGCGTCAATACACCCTGCACAGCCGTCATTTCCTTCTTGTTAGGCGAGATAAAATCGTTTTTCTCAGTTGCGCCGGCGTTGCCATTCTTCACGTTGTCTCCTACCGTAATATCTACTGGCGCAACTGCTTCAATCTGAATCGGCTTCTGCCCCTTCTCATGCTCTGGACCCTCGGTACCGACGCTACTCTTCAACGTGACCTTGACCGCTGAGATCTCCGGCGCTTCATTTTGTTTTTGCCGATCGCTCCAAGCTAAGGTGACGACTACTCGCTCGACCACTGCTCCCGTTTCGCTTGAGATGGCTTCCCCCATCGCTTCTTCCAGATTCGCTGCCGTCAGACGAGCAGCTTCTTCATGCCGTTTGGTCTGTATATCGTCCGCGCGGCGCTGAATGTCCTCCAGACTTGGCATCTGCACTTGCTTGCTTATGGATCTTTCATTCCAAAGCTCCATTCCGGCGTCCAGCCTATTCGTCATATCCGTCTGCAGCAGCCGCAAAATAGGCGAAAGAATAGTCAGTAAGATAAACAATCCGACGACGAGCCTGGCATACCGTTGCATCGATTTATTAGGAAGCAGCAGCTCTACAAGAACGGCCAGCAAGATGACGGCAATAATATCCCTCAGCCAGTCGCTCAACCAACCGATCACATTAAGCTCACCTCCCAAAAAGTTTTGCGGAGCAAAACTTACATCGTAAGCATACGCTTAGTTTTGCGGAGCAAATCTCACTTCGTAAGCATTGGCTTAGTTTTGCGTAA
Organism: Paenibacillus sp. J31R120; assembly: GCF_056269225.1. NCBI lineage: Bacteria > Bacillati > Bacillota > Bacilli > Caryophanales > Paenibacillaceae > Paenibacillus > Paenibacillus sp. J31R120. Next base: position 500,089 of record NZ_JBWDNN010000003.1, read on the forward strand.
ACAAAACTTACTCCGCTCTATCTCACCATAAGCGTTGCATTGCCGGCAGTCAGGATGATCGTCACCGCGAGGAAAAACATCAGGCTGACCGCTGCCAATGCGGCGAATACGAAAATCATCGTTTTGCCGATCGTCTGCAAGCAGTTGACGATAGGAGAATCGCCGAGCGGCTGCATCACGGCGGCCGATACGTTGTAGATGAGCGCTAGCGTTAAGATTTTCAGAGCCGGGAATGCGCTCAGGAACAACAGGATGATGACGCCTGCGAGTCCGATTGCGTTTTTTGCCAGCATTGAAGCAGAGATGACCGTATCCGCGGCATCGGAGAACATTCGGCCTACGACAGGAACGAAGTTGCCCGTTACGAACTTGGCTGCCCGCAGCGTGACGCCATCCGTTACAGCGCCGGTCGCCCCTTGAACGGAAATGACACCGAGAAAGATCGTCACCAGGACGCCAAGTGAACCGACTGCAACGTTTCGAAGCAGATTCGCCAGCTGGGTGACCTTGAATTTCTCCGTCAACGCGCTTGCGATATGCAGCACCGCAGAGAAAAACAACAACGGGAATACGAAGCTGTAGATAACCGTCCCCACGATATGGATCATAAAGATAATGAGAGGATGCAGGACCGATACCGTAACAACGCTTCCCATCGATGCCAGCAGTGTCAGCAGGAGCGGAACCATGGCCAGCATGAAGGCAATCATGCTTTCAATCGCATCCCTGGCATACCCGATTGCGACATGAAAGCTGTTAACCGCGATGATGACCAGCACCATGTAGGTGACGGAGTAGGCCACTTTGCTGATGGAGTTTCGCTCGAATGCATTCTGCAACGTTTCCAGCACCATGCTGAATACAGTCAGCAGCACGATCGTAACCAGCAGCTTGCCATTGTACAGCACTTCATGCCAGAGGTATCGGAGCAGCCCATTCAGCACATCGGTCAGCTTCAGCCCTCCGCCTGACAGCAGCATCTCACTGAAGCTCGGAACCTTCTGGTCCGGGAAAAAGCCCCCATATTGCTCACGGAGCTTGTTCCAATAATCCTCGACAGGCTCTGTCTCCATAAGGCCCGCTTGTTCCTTCATCATTTCGTTGACGTCCGTTCCTGCGGGTTGCGGAGCTGCCGCGTAGCTGCCCTCCGCTCCTCTCTCCGCATTCACGCCGACCGGCAGGATCGACATGCAGAGCAGAAACAGCCATACGAGCAATTGCAGCTTTGCGGCTCCGCCGGCACGCGCTTGCACCATCATGATCCGCTCCCCGCCGGCAGCAATCCCATTACGGTCTCGACGATGACGCTTATAATCGGGATGGCCATGACGAGAATAAATACTTTGCCGGCAAATTCTATTTTGGACGCGATGCTTTCCTGGCCTGCGTCCCGTACAATCTGGGCCCCGAATTCGGCAATATAGGCAATTCCGATAATCTTCAGAACCGTTTTCACATAAATCGAAGGAATACCAGACCGGTTCCCCAGATCCTCAAGCACCTTGATTACCGCTTCTATCTTGCCGATTACATACAGGAAGATAAACAATCCCGTAAATGCCGCCAGAAGGAAAGCGAACATCGGCTTCTGCTCTTTGACAACCAGGATCAGCACGGTCGCCATCAGACCGAGGCCGACGATTTGTATCATTTCCACCGCGTTCACCTACTGGAACAGAAAAATCGTTTTGATTTCCTGGAACAAGTCATTCAGCAGACGTACAACCATAAACAATACAACGACGAATCCGATTACGGTTACCCAATGCGCCATGTCTTCCTTCCCCATCTGCTTCAAAACGGAATGAATCATTGCAATAATGATGCCGATTCCAGCGATTTGAAATATGGCGCTGACATCCATGTTCATAAGTAGCGCACCCTCTTACACCATCAAAATGATGATCAGCACAGCGAGCAATGCTCCGAGACTTTTCCACATCTTTTCATAACGCCCTTGATCGTCTCTTGCCGCGTCCTCTTCCGACTTCAGTTGCAGCAGCGCAAGCCGCAAGTGCTTCATCTGATCTTCCTTGTCACTGATGCCAAGCGTTGACCCAAGCCGGAGCATGACCGCTTTTTCGCTAGCCCTCATCGAGGTTTCAATCCAGCATGCCTGTATGGACCTCTCCCAGCATTCCTGAAAGGACAAGCCTTCTTCTCCGTTCAGTTGCTCGGATGCGTTCCGAAACAGCGCGGCAATCGGCGTCGCAGAAGCTTCCGCCGTCCGCTCCAGCGCTTCTGGCAGGGGCGTATGACCGTAACCAATCTCGGTCTCCAGCCGCTGCAGAGCATGAGCGAGCTGTCTCAGCTGCCTGGGCCGTTCCGCAAACTTCGCGGCTTGCTGAAAACCGATTAGTGTGCCGGCTACCAGGATGAGCACTGCGCCGATCAGCTTGATCATTGCTCCCTCCGGAAGGCCCCGGCCCCAGCCAGATTCATAACAGAAGGCTGTTCCCTGCTCTTGGCGCCGGAGGCTTGCTGCAACACACCCGTACTTATAATGCGGTGCATAATACCGTCCAGCGAACGCTTCAGCTCTACGATATGGGCGAATGCCCCTTCCTGAATAAGCCTGTACAACTCCGGTCTTCCTTTGGCATCCTGCACATCGAAGGCATGGGCAGTTGCGACGACGCTTACTCCTGCGTGGCTGGCCTCCCGGATCGCATCAATATCCTCAGGCCGTCCGATCTCATCGACGATCAACACCTCAGGCGACATGGACCTCAGCAGCATCATCATGCCTTCCGCCTTCGGACATGCATCCATAACATCCGTTCGCGGGCCGACGTCGAAAGTCGGTATGCCTCTGACGCAAGCGGCGATTTCGGATCGTTCATCTACGATCCCTACTTTCTTGCCCGCGATAGCTTCTCTCTCGGTTCCTGTCTGGCTGCCGTAGCTAAGGGTTCTCGCGATATCCCGGATTAGCGTCGTTTTACCTTGCTGCGGCGGTGCCAGTATGAGCGTGGACCCTACGGTACCGCGTACCTTATCGATGAGCTTGGGCAATAGATGTGCAGCTGCGCCAATAACCTCTCTCGCAATTCGGATGTTGAAACCGCCAATATCCCGAATGCCGCGGACGCTGCCGCCATCGAGGATCGTGCGGCCGGCTAGTCCGATTCGATGTCCGCCCGATACGGTAATGTAGCCTCTTCTCAGTTCTTCTTCCATAGCATAAAGCGAATAATTCGTGATGCGCTCCAGAAGCTTGCGGCATTGCTCAGCCGTAGGTTTTAAGGAACCATCTGATTGAAGCTTCAAACTCCCGTCGCTCCCCACAAACCGATAGCCCCCGCGATAGGAGATTTCAAGCGGACGATTCTCCCGTATGCGTATTTCCTCAAGCGATCCTTTTACGTCCGCCGGCAAACCATCCAGCAGCTTTTTTAGTTCCAGCGGCAACAAATGAGATACATGGGACAGCATGCTTCCTTCACTCCCCAATGTTTGTCTTATGTCGTTACATGTGTATGCTTGTCTGCTGGAATTATGAACGGATTTGCTAGATTCGCACTCTACTATTTTTTTAATATGCCAATCATCAGGCAGATAACGCCGACGGCTACCCACACAAACTTGGACGCCGACAGCTTGTCGGACAACCCGACAAGGCCGATGGTGGTCGTTGTGATCAGAATAATCGGGCCGACAAACGCGAGCGATGAATTGACGACAAGCGCTTTGTCGATCTGATTCATCCTGAGCATGATTAACGCTGCGCATATCTCGATACTGCCAGACAACAGGCGCAGCATCGCCATACTTAGAACGATTTTGTTAAGCAATGGATTGGACCTCCTTTCGTTCCATGCGCTTTTTGTATGTATATGCATGCTTGTCTCCAATTCATGCCGGGCACCTGCCCAGCGCCATCCGCATATAGTGGTTGGAAGATCAATCAAGCGAGGAGAACTGAGAACATGAAGAGTGCTGTACTGGACAACTGGCATCAGCTCTTAAAAGACCCTAGCGGCTGCAGAAGCGCGGACCGGCGACAAGGGCTTGGCAAAACCATGGTGATCGACAAAGGAATGGGCTTGAACGCCTTCACCGATTTCATTCAGACAGCGGGGCCATTCGTCGACATCGTCAAGCTTGGATTCGGAACCGCCGTCCTGTATGATCAGAACCTATTGCGCAAGAAGCTGAAGCTTGCTTCCGATTCCAATCTGCTCATGATGCCCGGCGGCACGCTGCTGGAAGTTGCCGTCCAGCAAGGAACGGCCATGCCGTTTCTCGACAGAATCTGCTCGCTTGGCTTTACCGGTGTCGAAATATCCGATGGCACCATCGAACTGGACCGTATTCGCCGAACTTCGCTGATCAAGGAATGCATCAGACGAGGACTGTTCGTCGTCACCGAATACGGGAAGAAAGCGGCAGGCTCCGAGATTGATCCGCAGGAGCTTGCATTCACCGCCCACTGCGACTGGGAAGCCGGAGCAGAAATGGTGGCCGTTGAAGCCAGAGAATCGGGCGTCAACATCGGTCTCTTTGATGAGCATGGACATTGCAAGGAAAGCGTTCTTGAGGATGTGCTCGGCAAGGTCGACCACGCCGGGCGCTTAATGTGGGAGGCACCTCTGAAGAGCCAGCAAGCAGAGCTTCTGCTGCAATTCGGCGCTGGGGTTCATCTGGGCAACGTCGCTCCCGCTGAAGCGTTGTCGCTGGAAGCGATGCGCCGCGGATTGCGCGCGGACACCTTCGAATTCGGACAGCGGTCTGCCGATCCCGATTATATGATTTAAGGAGTGGAGAATAGATTATGCACGTCCAGGTAATATCCAGCGTGAACGAGGCCTGCTCTGCGAACTTTCATCACAAAACAGCCTTCGTCATCGATGTATTGAGAGCCACAAGCACGATCGTTACCGCTTTATCTGCAGGTGCCTCCAGCATCGTGCCAGCCGAGACGGTGATGGATGCCCGGTCCCTTCAGCGGCCGGAGGACTTGATGGGCGGAGAGCGCTTTTGCCGTAAAATTGCGGGCTTTGATCTCGGAAATTCGCCAAAAGAGTATCATGCGGATGCCGTGCGTGGACGCAGAATTATATTGACAACGACGAATGGCACAAGAGCCATTCATAAGTCTACTAAAGCAGAGAACATCATAGCCGCATCCTTGCTAAATGCGGCAGCCGCAGCGAAATATGCTCTTCATCTACAAAGAGATATCGTCATACTATGCGCAGGCAGCCATGATGAATTTGCGATCGAAGACGGACTGTGCGCAGGTCTGCTCATCGAGGAACTGATGAAGCTAAGAGGCGGGAATATGGAGCTGGATGACTTCGGACTCGCGATGCATGCCTTGTACCGGGATCGATCTGCGGACATTCTGGAGACGCTGCTGCAAGGACAATCTGGCAAGAGACTGCTCAAGCTGGGATTAAGAGATGATATCGAGGCATGCGCCCGCGTGAATGTACTGGACGCCGTACCCTGTCTCTCAGGAGATCGCCTCGTCCTGCGCGACTAGTCATAACGGAGCGAGCCCGTCCATATAATGAGGTAGACTGCTCCGACGGAGCGCCGCTTTGGACAGGATAGGAGCTCATTGCCATGGTTGGTGAACTAATTCTCGTCATTCTTATTCTAATAGGCGTTATTGGCCGCTCGCCCATCATTGCGACCGCGGCTTGCTTGCTGCTTGCGATCAAACTTGTTCATTTGGAGAGATTCCTGCCCGCCATTGAGCGGCGTGGGCTTGAGCTTGGACTGCTGTTCCTGACGCTGAGCGTACTCGTTCCATTTGCAGCCGAACGAATCCAATTCAAGGATTTCACTGCGGTGCTTACCTCATGGCCCGGCATTCTCGCTTTGACTGGCGGAGCGCTTGCTACCTTTATTAATAGCAGAGGCCTGGATCTTCTGAAGATGGACCCGCAGATTGTCGTAGGGCTCGTGCTGGGATCGATTGTCGGCATCATATTGTTAAGAGGCATACCCGTCGGGCCGTTGATGGCAGCTGGCATAACAGCTATCTTATATAAAGTGTTCAAGCTGTTTGGGGGCTCCCCGTGAGCCGCCGTTTGCTTGTTCAGACAAAAGAGGGTGCCCCGCACAGGGGCACCCTCTCATTCTTGTTCAAGTAAGATGTGAATAAGTCCGATTAACGACGCTCAGATGGACCGCCGACATAAGCTTGCTCAGTCGTATCTAGTCCATACGCCGTATGGAGCGCACGCACCACTTCATTAAGCGTCTCTGCCGCAATCACACAGGAGCATTTGATCTCGGACGTGCTGACCATCTTGATGCTTACGCCAAGCGTTGAAATCGCCGAGAACATTTGAGCCGCCACGCCAGGGTTGCTGACCATGCCCGCTCCGACGATCGAGACTTTCACAAGGCCGGATTCCGAAGTTGTCTCGCGATACGGCACAAGGGAACGCACGCCTTCAATCACTTCAATTGCTTTCTCTCTGTCGTCTCCCGACAGGGTGAACGAGAAGTCGGCTTTGCCGTCCTGGACACCGCTCTGAACGATAATATCTACGTCGATGCCGTTTTTGGCAAGCGCGCCGAATACATTAGCCAGAACGCCCGGCACATCCTCCACGCCCATAATACTAATTCTAGCCACGTTTTTATCAAAAGCGATTCCGCGCACGACCACGCCTTGTTCCATGACCGCATCCTCCTTCACACTTGTACCTTCATTCTGCGTGAAGCTTGAACGTACTACCAGCTTCACATTGTAATGCTTCGCATATTCAACGGCGCGGGGATGCAATACAGCCGCACCCAAATTGGCCAGTTCCAGCATTTCGTCATACGAAATTTCATTCAGCTTGCGTGCGTTTTTCACGACACGCGGATCAGTCGAATAGACGCCGTCCACATCCGTGTAGATTTCGCATACATCCGCTTTAACGGCTGCGGCAAGCGCTACAGCTGTTGTATCGGAACCGCCGCGTCCGAGCGTTGTAATCTCGCCGTCTTCACTCATGCCCTGGAATCCGGCAACAACCGCTACATTCCCCGCTTCAAGCGCTTTAAAAATCCGGCTTGGTTCAATGTCGGTAATTTTAGCTTTTCCGTGAACCTCGTCCGTCTTCATCCCCGCTTGCCAGCCGGTAAACGACATAGCCTTCCCGCCTATCTGATGAATCGTCATCGACAGCAAGGCGATCGAAATTTGTTCACCGACCGTCATCAGCATATCCATCTCGCGATGGGGCGGATTGGGGTTCAGTCCCTTCGACTGATCAATCAAATCGTCTGTCGTATCACCCATGGCAGACACGACGACAACGATATCATTGCCTTCTTGCTGCCTTTCCACTATACGTTTTGCTACACGCAGCATTCTCTCCGGCGTACCCACGGAGCTGCCGCCAAACTTCATCACGATCAAAGACAAAGCTGTTTCACTCCCAACCTTGACATCTACATACAAGTTCATATTATATCACAGGAGACCTGCCCATGGGTATAGCTCCGCACAAAAACATTTCCGCCCTACCGCGTTATCGCAGAATAGCGCACCCCATAACTGGTTCATGACTGTTTGGTGCAAAAAAAGCCGCCCCAAGTCGCAATGCGACCTTGGAGACGGCTTGTTATGCCTTCGGCGTAAGATTACGCTCTGGAGATGTATTTGCCTTCGCGCGTATCGATCAGAAGCACATCGCCTTCGTTGATGAACAATGGAACTTGTACCGTAAGTCCTGTCTCAACCGTTGCGTTTTTCGTAGCGCCTTGAGCGGTGTTGCCTTTTACGCCCGGCTCTGTCTCTGTTACTTTCAGATCTACGCTGTTCGGCATTTGGATACCGAGGATTTCGCCTTGGTAGCTCGAAATGTTAACCGTCATGTTTTCTTTCAGGAAGTTAAGCTCCCACTCGAGCTGTTTCTTGTCCAGGTTGAACTGATCGAACGTCTCGTTGTCCATGAACGTATATTCGGAACCGGAGTTGTACAGATATTGAACCGCTCTGTTCTCGATTATGGCGCGGCCGATTGTCTCGCCTGCACGGAATGTTTTCTCAACAACGTTGCCGTTGCGAAGATTTTTCAGCTTGGAACGTACGAATGCAGCGCCTTTGCCCGGTTTTACGTGTTGGAAGTCCAGGACGGTGAAGATATCGTTGTCTACTTGCACAGTCAAACCTGTCTTAAAATCGTTTACTGAAATCATTGCTGATTCCCTCCTGAATGAATAGTTCCTATCCCAGGCAGATGAGCTCCTTCGGAGATGAGGTTAATATTTTAATACCGGATTCCGTAATGACGATATCATCCTCGATGCGTACGCCGCCAAAGCCTGGGACGTAGATGCCGGGTTCCACCGTAACGGTCATGCCGGGGGTTAAAATCGTATCGCTTAGTCGGGATAGTCTTGGCGCTTCGTGAACTTCCATGCCAAGCCCGTGTCCTGTACCATGCCCGAAGTGATCGCCGTAGCCATGCTTCGTAATGATATCGCGGCAGAGCGCGTCCGCTTCCTTGCCGGACATGCCGGGACGGATATTCGCAAGCGCGTGCAGCTGAGCTTCCAGCACGATGTTGTAGATTTCTTTATGTTTGTCGTTCGGCTTGCCGATGACAACCGTCCGGGTCAAGTCAGAGCAATACCCGTTGTAGTAAGCGCCAAAGTCGAGCTTCACGAATTCGTCCGTGCCGATGACGCGGTCGCTTGCCACGCCGTGCGGCAATGCAGAGCGCTCTCCGGAAGCAACGATGGTATCAAAGGATGAACTTGTTGCGCCGTTGCTGCGCATAAAGACTTCCATCTCAAGCGCGACATCGGACTCCCTGATCCCGGTCGCCAGAACGCCAAGAATATGCTTGAACGTCCGGTCTGCCAGGTCCGCCGCATCCTGCATCACTTGCAGCTCGGCATCGTCCTTGATCATGCGCAGCTTCTCGACCAGCGCTGCAGCGGGCTTCAGCTGGATGGTCTTCAGCGTCTTGCCCCACTGGAGATATTCGCCGTAGCTCACATGCTCCTGCTCGAATCCGAGCGAGCTGATGCCGTCTTTCTCCAGGATGCCCCGAATATCATCTATCGGGCTTGTTCCATGCTCGATGACCTGGAATCCTTGAACCTGCTTCGCCGCCTGCTCCCGGTAACGGAAGTCTGTCAGGAAATAGTTATTTCCGGATGTAAGGAGTACAAAACCTGCCGATCCTGTAAAACCGCTTATGTAGCGTCTGTTATGTGGGCTTGCGATCAACAGTGCATCCAGGCCGTTCTCTTCCAGCAGCTTGCGCAGCCGCTCTACTCTTTTTGTCGTCATATCGCTCTCCCTCTCATTCCTCGCTGCTCTCGCTTCGAAGTTTGCGCACCAGCGCGTCCAGAGCCATCAGATACCCCGATGCTCCGAAACCCGCGATCTGCCCGAGGGCGATCGGAGCTACAACGGACACATGCCGGAACGCTTCTCTCTTATGAATGTTGGATAGATGCACTTCCACGATCGGCACCGAAATTGCGCTAAGCGCATCCCGGATCGCATAACTGTAATGAGTCCAAGCACCCGGATTAATAATGATGCCGTCCTCTTTCCCGTATGCGCTATGTATGCGGTCGATCATGTCGCCTTCATGATTGGTTTGGAAGCATGAGACCTGGACGCCAAGCTCATCTCCCTTGCTCTTGACCTGCGCCTCGATCGCGGATAGCGATTCATTGCCGTATACGCCAGGCTCGCGTATGCCAAGCATATTCAAGTTAGGACCATTAAGCACTGCGATTCTGAGCATGCCTGCACCTCCTGGGCGAACGATTGGTCAATCTCGTCGAAGATCACAAGACATTTTACCACAAATGTCCGCCCCTTGAGAAGTAACAACTCAGTTCTTTGCTCCCATCGGCTCGCGCGACACCTCGTCGGTAAATTCAAAGGCGATGGAATAGCCGATAAATACGCCCCATAGGGTTGATATGCATAGCTCTGTATAGATGGTATTCCAGCCAATCTGCGTAAGCCATCCCATGAGCCCGATCAGCGGTCCGATGCCGGTGAACAAGACTACCCATACGGCGAGTCCATAGAAGATGCCCGGCCATGGTCCTTTCAGCTTGCCGAGCACAACTTTATAGAGAAGCGCCATCACCATCGAGAATACGATGTAGGCGGCAATACCGGCAACATAGCCCCAAACGGATTTCAAGAAAGAATGCCGGAAGAACGGTTCCAGCATATAGCCCGGAAGCAATGTCGTAAATCTCATCTCGTAGCACATCCACCGAAGGACGCCGAAAAATAATCCGGTAAAGAAACCAAGCTGAATGGAGTACAGCCATGGATTGGTCCGGTGGTGTTCATCCTTGTTCCTTCTAAGATGATCATGTGCATTGGCCATAGTGATCGCTCCTTTGCGCTTGTGTATAGCAAACCTTGTGCCGCTTTCTTCTAGTATGCGACAAAGATTGGACCTGTAACCGCTGCACTCCGATCGCTCAGGGCATACTGCAAGGCTTAGCGACTCGCAATTAGACGTCAGATCAAGTACAATAGAAACAAGACTATTTTAGAAGAAATATCGAGGAAGGTGACACGCTTTTGTCTCAGGACCCACGTAATATTTATGGCGGACAAGCCGTCATTGAGGGCGTCATGTTCCAGGGCAAGCACGTGAATGTGACAGCCGTAAGACGCAAGAACGATGAAATCGTATTTTACGAAGTACCCAGAACGACACAGCGATGGCTGACTCCTTTCAAGAAAATCCCGTTCCTGCGCGGCGTCATCGGCATTGTCGAATCCAGCGCCAAGGGTTCCCAGCATTTGAACTTCTCGATGGAAGCCTATGCGGAGGATGAAACAGAGGAAGACGCTAAGAACGGCAAGCCTGTTGAGAAAGCCCCGCCCAAGGAAGAAAAGAAAAGCGGTCTGAGCGCCGGCATGATCGTCAGCGTAGCGGTCGCAGGCGTCCTGTCCTTTATCGCAGGCAAGGTCCTCTTCACGGGGGTGCCAGCGGCACTGGAAGAATTATTGTTCAGCGGGTTATTCGAAAGCTCCATCGGTCATAATTTATTAGAGGGACTTATCAAAATTATTTTATTGCTGGCATACCTGTACTTTATATCCATGACTCCGCTTATTAAGCGCCTGTTCCAATACCACGGAGCAGAGCATAAAGTCATCAGCGCTTATGAAGCGGGCGAAGAGCTGACAATACGCAATGTGCAGAAGTACAGCAGGCTGCATTACCGCTGCGGCTCCAGCTTTATGGTGTTCACGATTATCGTGGGTGTCGTGATCTACTCGCTGCCGATTTTTGTATGGCAAGGACTATGGGACCGCATTATTATCCGTCTTGCGTTGCTGCCTCTCGTTCTTGGCGTTTCTTATGAAGTGTTAAGATTAACAAACGCTGTACGCGAAGTACCTTTCCTGCGTTTCCTCGGCTACCCTGGCCTATGGCTGCAGCTGTTGACAACAAAAGAACCGAAAGACGAGCAGGTTGCCGTATCGATCGCTTCCTTCAACCGGATGCGCGAGCTGGACCAGCAAATGTCTAAATCTTAATAAAGGCGTGATGAGGATGTACAATCGTGGAAAAAGATGGAGCCCCGGCGCCATAATCATATTTGCTCTACTGGCAATCGGCATTGTCGTGGGCTTTGCGAGATTCGCGCTCTCCCTGATTTTGCCCATTGTCATCCTTGGCGGCATCTTTCTGCTCTACAAATACCCCCCGGCCTTCCTAAGCGGCCGGCGCGGCGGTAGCCAATCGCGAACGCATGTGACACATAACCGAACTTCGGCTAAGCCAAAGCGTGATCGTCCGCGTTCGAAGACTGTCCCTTTCCGAGTAATCGAAGGCGGCAAGGATGACGACGACATGCCGAAATATCATTAATTGAATGTTTGATACAACAAAAGGTCAGCGGAACAGATTCCGCTGACCTTTTGTGTTATGTAACTTATTCTGTATCCAATTGGGAACGCAAAGCTCTCAAATCTGCCAGCCTGGATTCATCCCTGCGGAAATATTCCACCAGCGTCTCGATGCAAGTAATGGAATCCCAGCTCAGATGATGCTCAATACCTTCCACATCTTTATAGATATTATCGTCCTGCACACCGATAATCGTCAAAAATGATTCCAGCAGCTGATGACGGTCAACCAGCCGTTTCCCCATCTTTTTCCCTTTGTTGGTGAGGACCAGACCGCGGTACTTCTCGTATATGAGATAATTGTCCTTATCCAGCTTCTGAATCATCTTCGTTACGGAAGACGGATGGACCTCCAGCCCTTCGGCTATATCCGATACGCGCGCGTAGCCCTTCTCATCGATGAGCTTATAGATTCGTTCCAAGTAGTCTTCCATGCTCGGAGTCGGCACCCAAGAACCTCCTTACCTTGCTTCATTACCCAATTGCTCGGCTTTACTCTATGTATCATACACTGTTCGATAGATCATCTGCAACCCGTCCGACAAATTTGGACGGCAATCTCAGCAGTTGGTGATCTTACCTGTTTACCCGGACCCTATATACGGAATCCTAGCTGATATCGAAATGATTCTTACGTTATTCAAACTACTCGATTTCTAATCAGGAGGCTTTTTCATGACCCAACAGACATTATCCCGTCCTCCCCGAGTTGACCGAACGACTCTGTCCTTCGTGCCGGAGCTTGTTTATTTTGAACCGGCAGCGCTGGATTATCCCAAGGGCAAGCGAATATTTGAATGGGTAAAAAAAGAAGGCATCCCTTACCGTATGACCACCTCGCATAACCGTATCACCAACCTGCCCGGCAATTCCGAGCTGGAGCAATATAAAATCGCCAAGCGGACGCTCGTGGTTGGCCTTCGCAAGACGCTTAAATTCGATACATCCAAGCCTTCTGCCGAATATGCGATTCCAATCGCAACAGGCTGTATGGCTCACTGCCATTATTGCTATCTGCAGACAACGCTTGGCGCAAAGCCTTATATCCGTGTATATGTCAATATCCATGACATTCTGGATGCAGCACAAGGCTATATCGACGAGCGAGCTCCCGAAATTACACGCTTCGAGGCTGCCTGTACATCCGATCCTGTCGGCCTGGAGCCCATAACGGGCAGCCTTCGTGAACTCATCGAATATATGGGGCAGCAGCCGCTGGCCAGGCTGCGCTTTGTCACCAAGTTTCACCATGTGGATTCCCTGCTGGACGCCAACCATAACGGCCATACGCGCATCCGGTTCAGCGTGAACAGCAAATACGTCATCAAACACTTCGAGCCGTCCACCTCCCGCTTCGAGCAGCGGATTGAGGCCGCTGCGAAGGCCGCCAAGGCGGGTTACCCGATCGGTTTCATCATAGCCCCGATTATATGGCATGACGGCTGGGAGGAAGGCTATGGGGAGCTGCTGGCAGCGCTGGATGCTGCTTTGCCCCAAGACGTCAGAGGCGACCTGACGTTCGAGCTGATCCAGCACCGGTTCACAAAGACGGCGAAAGGCGTAATCGAAAAGCGTTACCCCAAAACCAAGCTCGAAATGGATATCGAAAAGCGCAAATATAAGTGGGGCCGCTGGGGACAGGGCAAATACGTCTACCCCGATGAACAAGCAGACGCGCTCCGCTTATTCATATCGGAGCGCGTCTTTGAACATTTTCCGGATTCCAAAATCGAATACTTTACCTAAATATTAAAACTTCAAAAATTCCGGTGTAATTTGGTTGAGCCAAATGGTGATTTTGGTCATTTGATCCGTGAACAACAGTACGCCCATCAGAATCATAACGCCGCCGCCGATCTTCATGACAATGCTGGAATACTTCAGAATCCAGCGAGCCGTGCCTAGGAAAAAAGCAAGAATAAAGAACGGAATAGCGAAGCCTAATGCATAGGCCGAGGTTAGGCCGAACCATGTGCCTGGCTCCGCTGCGGCCAACCCCAGAATAGCGGTCAAGGCAGGTCCGATGCATGGCGACCAGCCTGCCGAGAAACCGATGCCGAAAATAAACGAGCTGAGGTAATTGACCTTCTTAGGCATCAGGTTCATTCTGCGTTCCTTCATGAGCAGCTTTGGCTGGAAGATGCCCATCAGGAACAGACCCATCAATATGATCAGTATGGCGGATAATTGACGTATCAGTACGTTGTACTCGCTGAAGAACTCGCTGAATACATTCGTTCCGTATCCGAGCGTATAATAAACCGTGCAAAAACCGAGTACAAAAAACAGCGTATGCGTCATCATGAGCATACGTTTTTTGTTCGTGAGCTGAGCATCCTTCAATTCCGATACAGAGATGCCGGTTATGTACGACAGGTATGACGGATAAAGCGGCAAGCAGCATGGCGAAATAAACGAAGCGAAGCCCGCTCCGAACGCCAGCCAAATATTAATGTCTGACAAGATATGCACCTCTTTCGCGATACCTATTGGCTGATGCTAACCGCCAAGTCTCAGGGTGCGCCGGAACATAAGCAGCACAAGCAGAATCGCAATCAGAAGCAATACGACCGTTCCGCCTGGCGCCAGATTCCATACGCCTGCAATCATTAACCCCCCGATTACGGCCAACTCGCCGATCAGGACGACGGTTACGATGCTCTGCTTGAAGCTGCGGGCGATAATAAGGCTGCATGCAGCCGGAATCGTCAGCAAGGCAGATACAAGCAGCGCGCCTACGATCTTGATCGCTACGCTAATGACTAGTGCGGTAAGCACGCTAATCATAACATTATAGAATCGCACGGGCAAGCCGCTTACCGCTGCCGCCTCTTCGTCGAAAGACAGAAGGAACAACTCCTTCGCCTGCAAGCCGACAACAAGCAATACGACAAGCGTAACACCCCCGATCGTATATAGATCGGTTCCATCCAGCGTATAGATGCTTCCGAACAGGTAGCTGTTCACATCCATGAAGCTGCGCCCCATTGTGAACAGCAAGGAGGCGAGCGCGATCCCGCCTGACATGATAATGGCGAGCGACAGCTCCGCATACGTCTTATAGGCTTTGCGGAGCTTCTCTATCGCGAAGGATGCGGCAATGGCGAATACAAGTCCCGCTGCAATGGGATAGACGCCGATAATATAGCCCAGCGCTACCCCCGCAATTGCCACATGGGACAAGGTATCCCCTATCATTGAGAGTCTCCTCAAAACAAGAAACAGTCCCATAAGCGGGGCGGTTATGCCGATTAACACGCCGCCAATGAGCGCCCTCTGAAAAAACTCGCTAGTTACGATCTCCAATGCCAACAACCTCTCTCCCGCTTTCCAATTGCTCCCGAAGCCCTCGCAAGCTATGCGCCAAGTTATGCTCTACGCAGTCTTGCGTATCATGCGAATGCCGGATATAAAAATTTAGTTTGCCCGATTTGGACGCCGGCTCTTGTCCCAGATAAGCCCGGATCATCTCCATGTCATGCGATACCATCAGAAACGTCATATTATGATGCTGATGCATATGCTTGATCATATGAAAGAAGCTTTGCTGCGTCTCGGCATCAATGCCTACCGTTGGTTCGTCCAGAATGAGCAGCGAGGGATTATTAATGAGCGCCCTTGCCAAAAATACGCGCTGCTGCTGCCCGCCGGACAATTGCCCGATCCGCTTCTCGGCTAGATCAGATATGCCCATCGCCTCAAGCGCATCCGCCGCCTTGACGTGGTCTGCTTTGCCGATCGGCCGGAACAAGCGCTTGCGTCCATACAGCCCGGACATCACGACTTCACGCACCGTTGCGGGAAACTGGGGATTAAGTGAATTTTTTTGCGGCACGTAGCCAATCCGGTCCCAATCCTTGAATTTCTCCACAGGCACACCGAACAGCCGGATTTGTCCCTCAGTTGGCCGAAGCAAACCGACGATCATCCGCAGAAGGGTTGTTTTGCCCGCTCCGTTCGTACCGATAAGTCCGATGAAATCCCGTTCCTTGACGCTGAACGATACATCCGTCATAACCGACTTATGCTGATAGGAGAACGACACGCCGTCTACGCCGACCACTTCGCGATGACAGCCTTGCGAACTCTCGTTTTTTTCGTTTGATAGAAGCATTGTACCTCTCCTTAGCGCAAAAAGGGAGCCATCCGGGCTCCGTTTTCGCCAACCTTAATCTATTCTATTGTAATGCCTTCGTCAAGTTTTGCAAATTGCTTTCCATCAGCGTCAGATAAGTCGCTCCGCTCTTCTCTTGTTCCTTCGTCAGACCTTCCAGCGGATTGAGCACCATCGTCTCCACACCAGCCTCGCTCGCCAGCGTCTTCGCCAGGCGATCCGACACCAATTCCTCGAAGAAGATATACTTGACGCCATTCTCCTTCACAAACTTTGCAATCTTCAGAATGTCCTGCGCCCGCGGCTCCGCATCCGGGCTAAGGCCCATGATTGCTGTCTGCGTAAGTCCATAGTCTCTCGCCAAATATCCGAATGCCTGATGCGATACGACCAGATTCTTCTGTGGTGCTTTCTCCAGCACCTCTGTGTACTTCTGGTCCAGTTGAACCAGCTCGTTCTTCAACGTTTCAAAACGTTCATTATAGTAGTCCTCATGTACAGGGTCCGTCTCAATCAAGCTGGTCTTCACGTTCTCAGCTAGTATAATAGACGATTTCGGGCTTACCCATGTATGGGGATCGATATCATGCGAATGTGAATGTCCTTCTTCTGCATCATGATCATGGTCATCGCTGTCATGGTCGTGATCATGGGCATCACCGTCATGATCGTGGTCATGACCCTCACCGCTAATTAACGCAATACCGGCGCTCATTTCCTTCGTCACGACCTTGCTGTCCTTCGATAGGCCTTTCTGAAACTGATCAATCCACAATTCAAGTCCTGCTCCGTGATACAGCAGCAGCTGCGCATTCGACGCTGTGCTCAGATCCTTGCTCTTCGGAGTCCAGTCATGCGGCTCTACACCAGCTGCAATCAAATTCACGACCTCTACATGCTCCCCGCCAATCTCGCTTGCCAAATAATAGAGGGGATAGAAGCTCGTCACGACCTTCAGCTTGGACTGAGTGGTCTCTCCCCCGTTGCCTGTATCATTGCTTGCAGTCTGAGATGGCTCCGCCGACGGACTTGCCCCTTGATTGCTAGAATTGCCTTTCCCGCATGCACTTATTATAAGTACGACCGACATCAACATTACGAACAGATTCAACCATTTACCGCGTTTACTTTTCAGCATGTGTATACTCTCCGATTCTCTTTATAGTAATCGTTATGATTACGTTTAATATTATACGTCCGCCTTTTTACTCTGTCAACCAACTTTTCTTTGCCAGCACCAATCAGCCGTTTACTTACAAGCCATACGCCAAAAAAAGTCGTTCCATACCTCCTGTTCAGGAAGCGGAACGACTTTTTCAAATTCAATAAGCTGTTATTTCACAACGGCGCCGTTCGGCATGCCATCCGGCACTGTCGCAAGCGTTAACTGATCGTCATGAGAAGCAGCCAGAATCATGCCTTGCGACATCTCCCCGCGCAGCTTAACGGGCTTCAAGTTCGTGACGCAGATAACCTTGCGCCCGACAAGCTCCTCTGGCTTATAATACTTGGCAATGCCCGATACGACTTGGCGCTGCTCATAACCAAGATCCAGCTGAAGCTTCAGAAGTTTATCCGCCTTCGGCACCGGCTCCGCAGCCAGTACCTGGGCTACGCGAAGCTCTACTTTGGCGAAATCGTCGATGCCGATCTCTTCCTTATCCGACGGCTCCGGTCCGCCGCTGCTGGCAGGCGCTGCTGCCGGCGCTTCCGTCTGGCTCGCCGCAGGTGTGCCTCCACTCATCGATGAAGCGATGAATGCTGCCTCTTCCTCCGTCTCCAGACGCGGAAAGATCGGCGTACCTTTGCTGACCGTCGTACCGCCCGGGGTTCTTCCGAACATGCGCATGCTGTCCCATGAGGTCAGCTCGCCTTCCGTAAGGCCCAACTGGCGCCACATTTCACGAGGCGCATGAGTCAGGAACGGCTGCAGCATGATGGAGATGAGGCGCAGCGACTCTGCAAGATGATGCATAACGGAAGCCAGCTCGGCAGATTTGGCTTCATCCTTCGCCAGCGCCCACGGCTGTGTCTCATCAATATATTTGTTCGTTCTGCTGACGAATTGCCATAGTGACGTCAGTGCCACGGAGAATTCCATACGCTCCATCGCATTTTCCACCGACGTAATCGTCTCGCCGGCAAGCTGCTGCAAGCTGGAATCAAACGGTGTAACCGATCCTGCGAATGGAGGGATATTGCCCTCAAAATATTTGCCAATCATCGCCACCGTACGGTTAAGTAAATTGCCGAGATCATTGGCAAGATCGAAATTAATGCGCTCGACGAAGTTCTCCGGCGTGAATGCGCCGTCAGAGCCGAATGGCACTTCACGCAGCAGGTAGTAACGAAGCGCATCCAGACCGTAGCGGTCGATCAATACAACGGGATCAACGACTGTACCTTTAGACTTGGACATTTTGCCTTCCTTCGTCAGAAGCCAACCGTGGGCAAACACCTTTTTCGGCAGCGGCAATCCAAGCGCCATCAGCATGATCGGCCAATAGATCGTATGGAAACGGACGATTTCCTTGCCGACCAGATGAACGTCCGCCGGCCAGAATTGATTGTACTTCGCGTCCTTTCCTTCCTCGCCGTAGCCAAGCGCGGTAATATAGTTGGACAATGCGTCGATCCATACATAAATGACATGCTTAGGATCGCCCGGCACCTTAATACCCCAATCGAAGGTTGTGCGGGAAACCGCCAAATCCTCCAGGCCAGGCTTGATAAAGTTGTTGATCATCTCGTTCTTGCGGGATTCCGGCTGAATGAAGTCCGGATTGTCCTCATAGTGCTTCAGCAAGCGGTCTGCGTATTTGCTCATCCGGAAGAAATAGCTTTCTTCCTTCACCAGCTCCACCGGTCTGCCGCAATCTGGACAATTGCCGTTCACAAGCTGGCGCTCCAGGAAAAACGATTCGCAAGGCGTACAATACCAGCCTTCATATTCGCCCTTGTAAATATCATCCTGCTCCAGCAGCTGCTTGAAGATGCGTTCGACAACAACCTTATGGCGATCTTCCGTCGTGCGGATGAAATCATCATTCGAAATTTCCAGCTTCGACCATAATTCCTTGATGCCGACAACAATGTCGTCCACGAACTGCTGTGGCGTCTTGTCCTTCTCCTTCGCCTTACGCTCGATTTTCTGACCATGCTCGTCCGTCCCGGTCAAGTACCATACATGATATCCGCGAAGACGCTTGTAACGGGCCATTGCGTCACCGGCAACTGTCGTATAGGCATGGCCGATGTGCAGCTTGTCGCTCGGGTAATAAATCGGTGTCGTAATATAAAATGATTTTTTGTCAGACATCTTCCTATTCCTCCTGCCGCCTTCTGGCGATTGTTCTGGAAAAAACGCAAAAAACTCCCGTCCAACATGGGACGAGAGTTCATACTCACGTGGTACCACCCAAATTCCGGCTGCGCATCTTTCCCTTGCCACACAACCCAATCAAGGTTGGTGCAAGGCCGCACTGCCGCTTCGTAGGCCGTCTGCCGACGGCATGCCCTTAACGCGGACGTTACGCCGCTCCCTTACCGGACTGATCATTCTCCGGCTCGAAAGCAGTGCCTCCCGGACCATCTTCCAGCTTCGCTCCTTGCCGGCTTGCACCATTTCGCCCGGCTCTCTGCATAGGACTGCTCCGCTGTACTCATCCATTCATTGGCATGAAGCTATTTTATAAAATATACCCAATCTGCTCCCCGCCTGTCAAGGCGGCATGCATTATGACCTGGTTACTTTCCGCTCCGGTCCTTGGAAGCCGGAAGCTTCTCTGGAACCGGATCGAATCCCCCTGGATGGAAGGGGTGGCATCTGCCGATCCGCTTAGCCGCCAGCCAAGCACCCATCGCCGCTCCATGCACTTCGATCGCTTCCAGCGCATAGGCGGAGCAAGTGGGGTAGAACCGGCAGCTAGGCGGCTTCAGCGGCGAAATATATTTACGGTAGACATGAATAGGCGCTTGCAGCGTTCGCCTCATGAATCGCCGCTCCGGCTTCATGCCTCGCTAGCCGCCGCTTCTTCCTGCTCGCATGATTTGCAATATCCGAACACCTCGAATTTATGCTTCACCACGCGGAAGTCCTGAGGAACTGCGGTCTGCTCCATCGGACAGAAAGTAATGGGATACGTATGCCCGCATTGGAGGCAAATCAAATGATGATGATGATGCTCTTCCCTGCAATGCAGCTTGAACTTCACACCTTCCTCGAACACAACCTGCTCCAGCACGCCAAGCTCCTCCATAACGCGCAGGTTTCGGTAGACGGTATCAAAGCTGAGACCGGAATAGGTTTTCCCCATATATTCATAGACATCTTTTGGCGATAGGTAACCAGGCGTATCTGCGAACAGCTTGGCCAGCGTCTTTCGCTGATCTGTTACCCGCAGCCCGCGGCTCGACATTCGCCCGACGATTTCTTCCATTGTATGCATAGCCGAACCTCCGAATTTGAAAGTTTCTATCTTCCATAATGCCGAAAAAAAGAGCTCTCGTCAATGAGAGCCCCTTTATCCGTTCACCTTCATATTGATTACAAAGCTGGCGCACATCGCAATAAACGTCAAGATGCTGACTACGCCCATAACCGCCCGCCGGCGTTTCAGCGTCCCGATTCGGTCTGCTCCCGCTCCCTGCAATTGGCCCTGGGTGACAAACCGATGCATAAATAAAAACACGATAATCGATGCCACAAACAACATATTTGTGATAAACCAAACTGCAGTCCAGTACAAGTCCATACCCCCGGTTCTTCGTCTTAAGCTTGGCCGGCTCTAGGCATACCATCGATTCAACACGTACATGAATACGCTGAAGCTGACGATTGCACCCGCAAAACAAAACCATCCGTACTTGAACCTTTGCTGGAACATGCGCAGAATGCCCAAGCTAAGAAGACCGAATACAAGCAATATAAAGACGACTCCCAATATAAATAGCGAAGGAGAAACGCTGCTTACATCAACTAACGACACGTCGACACTCCCTTTGCGAGACAATATGTATATTCCAATAAATAATTATAAGGGAAAGCTCGTCCGTTAGCCAGCAGCAAGAAGGGGCAAAAACGAACTTTTTCGTGACAAAATAAGTAACGCAGGCTCCCAGCAGAGCCTTTTGCTCCCGTTCACCTGCGCCGCTATGGCCAATAGATGGAATGCTCATGATAGGTTCGGCTCATCGGCCGCTTCCGCAGCTTCACATGCAAGGTTCCGCCCTTTACCGCAGCCTGGCAGATCCTTGGCTTGACAAGCTTCGGCAGCTTAACGATTTCATGCTTCCCGCCGGGCAGTCCGTCAATGCGCAGCGCGTCCTCCTTCACCCTGAGTCGCAGCAACGCCTTGTCGCATCCAGAAGGCAGCTTGAACTTGACGCCAATATAAAGCTTTGATTCCGTAGTCTGCGCTGCCTTCGTACCCGTCATATGTCCTGCAACATCCGGAAGTGCCTTCGTCATCATCCTTCTCACGAACTTCTCGACCCAATCGGGCTCGCGGAGCACCTCGAATCCCCGGGGCAGCTGTTGTCCTTCCATCCAGCGCTCCAGATCATCCCAGTTCGAAGCCATAGGGTATTCCTCCTTCCCCATTCCCTATACCATATGCCAGCGCCTAGCAGCAGGATACTTGATCCCCATTCACCTCTGGGCGAATGCCGTCATAAGATACGATATCCAAGAAAATTTGCGGGGAGTGAAGCTCATGCCAGCTGTTGTCGGATTTGTCAAAATTGTAAGCGTCGGTTCTGCTTCCATCGTCCAGTTCGGAGATACATTGCAAGTCACGCCATCCAGCAATACGAAGACCTATGCCGGTTCAGGCTCCTTCCTGACAGGCAGCCTAACCAATTCCAACAATGCCGTCAGCTCTACCAATTCCATTGACCCCGATATTCAGGACAATACCAATGTGCCGAACGGAGCGAATCTGGTATGAGCTGGACGATAAACCAGACGATCACGATTCACCAGATTCGGGTAGACAGCGTATCCAACAGTTCCGTTCTGCAGATTGGAAGCGCGGGAGCGATTCGCTCCCTCTCTCAGCTGTATAATACAGGCGGATTCACAGGTCCGGCCCCGATGCTGGAGGAGAATCCGCTCTCCTTCGTGCCGCTTCCCAATCCGGCTTAACTTTTTAACCCGCCGCAAGAGGAGAGGAGATGGATCGGATGAAAGATGAAAGCCAGCTGTCTCCGTGGCAGGCATGGTCCTTCGAGGTGATGAAGAAGCTGAAGTCTCAGCAGGAGCGGATTGAACGGCTGGAATGCACGGTTGACGATCTGTGCAAACAACTGAAGAAGCTTGAATCCAAGCCCGCTTATACCATCGAGAACATCCAATACCACTTCGATCAGCTCAAGGTCGAGAAGCTGGAAGGGACGCTGAACATCGGCATGTCTTTGCCGGACACCGACGCGTTCGGAAGCGAAGAGGGCAACGGAAACAACGGCGGAAATGGGGGCAATGGCAACAATGGCGGTTCCGGCAATATTGATCAATTTTCCGTCGGTCAAGGCAGCGGCAACGTCTTTCCGTCAGCCGGTCCCGCTATTACGCCGCCGCCCGAGTCTTACAACACGATTTATCGGCGGATAACCCGATATCTCGATACCGAAGCCCACCAGATCCTGCAGAAGCATGAGAAGGAGCTGGATTTGCCGCTTGATCCCTATCATCGGCGGATTATTCTGGAGGATGTCCGGAAGCAGATGCCTACGCGCATCCAATTTTATTGGCAGATGCAGACGAAGGACGGCACCGATACGGCAGGGTTATATCCAGATCTGATCGCCGATCGCGTTTTTGACAAGACCAGGCGCGATGCGGAGACCGCTATTGACGCCTATATGAGAAGCTTGAAAGCAGGCAATCCAATGAACGGAGGAGCTTAACTATGCTTCACTTCCATGTAACGAATCATTCGCTGGCCGTTGGACAGATTGACGTGCTTGGCATATCCAGTTCTGCTATGTTCCAGGTAGGCGATACCGATTGTGTAGCGCTGTATTCCATGTTCGATACCCCGCCCGAATCAGTCGTTGTCGGACCCCTGGCTCCGCTACCCGAGCCTGAGGGCGCAAGGGACGCGATAGGTGAGTCTAATGTCCATACGACATAATCATTCCGAGAACGAAAGCGCAGGCTGTATACACCATCCGACCCGTTCGTCGCAGGTCGGCGCGGTCTGTATCATCAGCGCATCATCCTCCACCGCCGTTCAGTTCGGCGACCGCTGCAGGACGGATGCGCGGCTGATAGCACTTGCCGTTCAGCGGAAGGAGGATCACGCCAAGTCCGGGGATGTATACTTCGAATCCTATCGTATCTTCTCACGGCCCGATCCGATCCTGGTCGATCCCGCATTCGATGAGGGGCGCGTCATTCGCATGAGCCGCATCAACTGCGATCCCTGTATCCGTGTTGGATTCATCCGCATTATCGCCGCAGGCAATTCCTCCAGCATCCATATCGGGAACGGCCAATGCGTAACCGGCAATTCCCGCATCAAGCACATCCGGCAATATCCGAAGGAAAGCATCGTCCCGCCCGGGACCCCAAACTAACAGCAACCGGCTATGGCATCGCCATAGCCGGTTGCTTCATGTTCCGCCCCTTTAACGGGAAAGCTTGCGATATTTCTCTGCATACTTGCACACGCTTTGCACGAGGGTCGCATGGGACCAGGTGAGCGGTGCGACAGATAACGGCGTACCGTCATAAGGATTTAGCTGTTCCGGCAGCATGCCGCTTGAGAGCGCATGGCTTGCGACCCACTCCAGTGTCCGCCGCGGCTCCTCCAGCTCCTCCAGCGAACTTGCGGCATCAATCTCGAAATTGGCCACCCAGAGCGTACATATAATCCACGGATTGCCCGGCACCTTCTCAATATCGCCGGATTGCTGAAAATAATAGTCGTTTGTGTACCGGGCGATCCCGCCTACTTCCGTCTTTACGCGCAGATCGTGCTTGATTGCCTTCATCGTCTGGGCAACACGGTAATCATCCACAGGCAGCACGCCGAATTCGAATACACCGAACAAGCTGCTCTCCAGCGTCATATCTTTGACCCAGCGGTTATCCTTCTGGATCAATCCGCGTGCGAACCTTCCCGTCTCCTCATCCCACAGATGGGTCAGAATGCCGTGCTTGATCGTCTGGGCCGTACTCTTGTAGTGATCGCTCCGCTCATAATCGCCGAATAGGTCGGTGAAGAATGACGCCGCCATCAGTCCGCCATAGACGGAGGCCGCCGTATAGGTCCAGATGCCATACCGCTCCTCCCACAGATCGTAGCTCGGCCTCGGCAGCGACAGCGAATGCTCGATATATTCGCTCAGGAAGGAGGCCGACTTGCGGATTAGGCTGCTGTAGAGCGACTGGGGAAGCTCAATGACGCCGTTGCGGGAGTAGTCCTTCCAGAGCGCGAACAGGACAAGCGCCGTCTCGTCTTCCTGAATCGGAATCCGCTTGCTGCCTTGAACGATGTAAGGATGCCAGCTGGAGCCTACCGTTCCGTCCGGATTGTACTTGTGGTACAAGTAGCCGTCAGGCGCCAGCGCTGTGGCGCAGAAGTGGAAGAATGGGGCGATTACGCTCTGATAGCCGGCCATCGACATCGCATCCGCAATTAACGCCCCGTCCCTTGGCCACATATAACTGTAATGGTCGCGGTTGTACTGAAGGATGTCCGTATCATTGGCTGCAAGAATGGCCCCTCTTTCATCCACCTGTGTACGGACAAGCAGCAGGCTTTGTTTGAACATCTTCACCACTTGGGACGGGAGGTCGCCGAACTCCGTCTCTGCTCGTCGCAGCCAATGATTCCAGTACACCACCATCCGGCTTAGCAGCTTCTCGGGATGATTCTCCTGCACATAGTGGTTAAGCTCTTTCACTTCCTCCAGATTCCGGCCGATCGACATCCAGTAATAGAACGTTTTCTCCGAATGTCCTTCCACACGCGAGCGGAAGCTGATTGTGCTGTCCACAGAGCCCTGCGCAATCGTATTGCCCATCAGCACGCCGTCCTCCGCATCGCGCCATGTGCCCTCCGCCGACTGAAACCGCTTGATGCCGGTCGAATATTGCATCATGCCCCCCTCGTCGGAGAAGCCGTTGAACATGAAGTAGTTGGAGCGCTTATAGTGATAAAGGGTATGGTTGTCAGGGTAATAGACAGCGGTATCTCCTACCTCCGAACCTTCAATCATAAGATCCTGGTGGAAGAACAGCCGCACTTCCCTGGCTTCATCACGCTTATTGCGTACCAATACGCGCTTGATATAGATGCATTCCCGCTGATGAATGCCGTCGTTCATATGGAGCTCTACGCCAAGCCCCTCATTCCTGGCGGTAATATTCGTCACGAGCGATTCTTCGATATAATCCAGATCAAAGCGCCATTCCGGCTCATCCAGCCACGAAAACACGCCTTCCACCCAAATGCCAAGACGGCAGTAATGTCCTCCGACATGGTTAAGCTGACCTACATAGGGATAATAGATGTCGCGAATGAAGCAATGCTGGTCCAAATTCAGAAGCAGCTTTCCGTTGCCGATTACAAGATGACGGGCCATGGTTCGTTCTCCTTTCGCTCAGTCAACAATCGCGCATACAGATTGATATAAGCCTTTGCGGAGCTGTCCCAGCTGTAGTCCATGCGCGCCCCGTTGTCCACAATTCGCTTCCAGACCTCTTCCTGACGGTACAGCGCCAGCGCCCTCCTGGCTGTATACAAAAAGTCATGCGCATTATAATTGGCAAAGCTGAAGCCATTGCCTTCACCAGTATATTCGTTGTAAGCCTGGACGGTATCCCTGAGCCCGCCCGTTTCCCTAACGATAGGAACAGAACGGTACCTCAGCGCAATCAATTGGCTCAGTCCGCATGGCTCGAACTTCGAGGGCATCGCATAAAGATCGGAGCCTGCATAGATGCGCCGGGCCATTCGATCGCTGTAGCCATGCCAGAATACCGCTTTGTCCGGTTGCTTGCGGGCTGTTTCTCTGAACAGCTCTTCGTAGCTCCATTCACCGGAGCCGAGCACCACCAGCTGCACCTCCTCCCGAAGCAGCTCGTCTAGCGTAGCTGCGATCAGATCGAAGCCCTTCTGCTCCACCAGCCTCGATACGATGCCGATAAGCGGTGTATCCGCCGATGCTGGCAGGCCCAGCTCGAGTTGGAGATCCACTTTGTTCTTGCGTTTGCGTGACAGAGAGCTCCGATAAGGCGTATGCAAGACCGAATCGTTCATAGGATCGAACAACTCTTCATCAATGCCGTTGACAATACCCGTCAAATCACCGCTTCGATAGCGAAGCAGCTCCTCCAGCCCTTCGCCGTAGTAGGCGGTCTGGATTTCCGAGGCGTACGATTCACTGACAGTCGTCAAGAGATCGCTGTAGACTAAGCCGCCTTTCATGCAGCTGGCCGCGCCGTGAAATTCCAGACTCTCCGCCGCGAACATGTCATCTCCGGCCCCCGTCAGCTCCTTCATCAGCTCAATGCCGAATAAGCCTTGATACTTCAAATTATGAATCGTGAACACCGATTTCACATAAGCCCATGCAGGATCAAAGGCATATCTCGTGCGCAGCAGAAACGGAATAAGTCCCGTTTGCCAGTCGTGGCCGTGCACGATATGCGGTTTGAAGTCCATATAGCGGGCAGCTTCCATCACGGCAAAGCAAAAAAATACGAACCGTTCCGCATCGTCGCCATAACCATAGAGTCCTCTGCGTCTGAAGTAATATTCGTTGTCGATCAGATAATAGACAACCCCGTCAATGACGGCGGTCAGCAGGCCGCAATATTGATTTCGCCAGCCAAAGGATACCTGGAAAGCGGCAACAAACGTAAATTCAGACAAGTACTCCTCCGGTATTTCTTCGTACTTCGGCATAATGACTCTGACATCCAGACCTCTTTTGTTAAGCGCTTTGGGCAGCGCGCCGGCTACGTCCGCCAAGCCTCCGCTCTTGGCAAGCGGCACCGCCTCCGATGTTGCGAACAGCACATTCATCCGAATGAACGCCTCCTATCCGGTCAGCAGGGGCTTATCGCAGCACGTCAGCTCCAAGCCCGCTGCAGCCGTGCTATATCACGCGTTTTTTCCCTGCCAAAAACGGTGTGCCTTCCGTACCTCGCAAATCGCGATTTTCTTCTACCAGCACGTCTTTGTCCAAGATACAGTTCGTCACAAAGCTGTTCACTCCGATTCGTCCGTTCTGCATAATAATGCTGTCCTTGATGAGCGCGCCCTTCTCTACATGCACGCCTCGGAACAAGATGCTGTTCAGGACAGTACCTTCGATCCTGCAGCCGTTGGCAATGAGCGAATTGGATACGCGGGAGCCCGACGAGTAACGGGCAGGCGGCTCATCCTTGACCTTCGTATAGATGGGGCCTGGCTGGTTGAACAGCTCCTTCCACACCTTCGGCTGCAGCAGCGACATGCTGTGATCATAATAACTGGATAGCGTATTGACTACGCCCAGATAACCTTCGTACATATAGCCATGCACCTTCAATTGGCCTAGCCGCGAGAAGATTGCATGCCGCACCAGATGGTCCTGGCCCTCTGATAGTGAAGTCTCGACCAGCTCCATAAGCATCTCCTTGCGCATCACGTACATCTCCATCGAGACGATGTCGCTGAGCATGCGTCCATAATGATCCTGGATGGACGTGATTCGTCCATCCTCCGCCATCTTCACCTTGCGCGCTTTGCCCGGAGAAGGCTGGGTCTCCCGCTTGCACACCACGGTAATATCGGCTTCTTGCTCCAAATGATGGCTGATGACCGCTTCAAAGTCGATATTGCACACCATATGGCTGCGCGTAATGACGACGTACTCCCACGAGGATCGCTCGAAGTAATCCCGGTGCTGGTAGAAGTGGTACAGGTCTCCCCTGCTAATTTCCTGAATATCGTCCGTTGCCGGCGGAAGGATGAACAGCCCGCTTTGACGATGCTGCAGATCCCAATGCTTGCCCGAGCCCAGATGGTCCATCAGCGACCGGAATTTGGTATGAGCGAATACCGCCACTTGGCTAATGCCGGAATTGACCATACTGGAGAGGGTAAAGTCAATCAGCCGGTATCTGGCTCCGAACGGAACGGTAGCCAGGCATCGGCTCTGCGTCAGCCGCTCCAGCTCGTCTGTCTCATGGATCAAATTAATAACGCCAAGCACCTTATGCTTCATGACGGCTCCACCTCCAGCAGCTCGTGATCGGCAGCGACATATTGATCGACCGCCACAATTGTAATCGCATCATCCATGGGATCGCCGATCGTGACTCCTGCTTGTATGACGGCGCCCTCGCCGATAATGGCCCGATGAATCCGAGCCCCTTCTCCGATGCGGACATTGGGCATAATGACAGATTCCGAGATGTAGCTGCTCTTCTCCGCGTGCACCCCGAAGAACAAAACCGAACGGTCCACTGTCCCTTCCAGTATGCAGCCTTCCGTGACGAACGAAGAGGTTACTTGTGCAGACTCGGTTGTTAATTGCGCGGGCATATTCGGGTTAACCGAGTAGATCCGCCACTTGGGATCGTAGAGGCATAGCTCCGGCTCATCGGCGATCAGGTCCATATTGGCCTCCCACAACGATTCGATCGTCCCGACATCCTTCCAATACCCTTTGTATGAATAGCAATGCAGGCGAAGTCCGTCCCGCATCATGGCCGGTATGACATCCTTGCCGAAGTCATGGCTGGAGACGCGGCTCGCCTCGTCATAGATCAAATATTTCTGGAGCAGCTTCCAGGAGAAAATATAGACGCCCATAGACGCGATATTGCTGGTCGGATGTTTTGGCTTCTCTTCGAAAGCCGTGATCCGGTCCTCATCATCGACATGCATCACGCCGAATCGGCTGGCCTCCTTCCAGTCCACGGCTATTCCCGCTATCGTGACATCCGCTCCGCATCGCTTATGATGCTGAAGCATCAGCTCATAATCCATTTTATAAATGTGATCGCCCGAAATGACGAGCACATACTCCGGATTGTACCGCTCTATGAAGGCCATGTTCTGATAGATGGCATTGGCTGTGCCTTTATACCACACCCCGCCCTTTTGCTTCATGTACGGCGGCAGGATGGTCATTCCCCCATCTCTGCGGTCCAGTCCCCACGGACTGCCAATGCCGAGATACCGGTTCAGCTCAAGCGGCTGGTACTGGGTAAGTACTCCGACGGTGTCAATGCCTGAATGGGCGCAATTACTAAGCGTAAAATCAATAATGCGGTATTTGCCGCCAAAATAGACAGCAGGCTTGGCCAAATCTTTGGTCAACACCCCCAGCCTCTTACCTTCGCCTCCTGCTAGCAGCATAGCGATCATTTCCTTACGGCCCATGGACACCAACTCCTTTGGTTATAATGTGTCCCCCGTGCGAGGTGCAAGCAGCATGAAGGTATAGGGGGGAAGATGAATCGAGATGCTCTGGTCTTGGCCATGCCAGCTGACGTCCTCCGTGCAATAGCCGTTCGGCGGTGGCGACGCAGCGGCGCCTGACAGGATTCCTCCGCTATGAATCCGAATTTCATACTCGCCCGGATCGGGTACGCCGATACGGTAATCGCGATAATCGCGGTTAGAGAAATTGGCAATAATAACAGAGAAGCTCGATCGGCCGCGACGGATAAAGGATATGACAGATTGCTGCGCATTATGAACGTCGATCCACTGGAATCCTTCCGGTTCCGCATCCTTCTCCCACAGTGAGGGAAGGGAGCGGTACTCATTATTAAGGGCTCGCACATAGCCGAGCATGTCTCTGTGGCTGTCATAACCGAGCACCATCCAGTCCAGCATATCGCCGTCCTTCCACTCGTCGAATTGTCCCCATTCACCTCCCATGAAGAGTAATTTTTTACCCGGGTGGGTCATCCAGTAGCCGTAGAACAGCCGAAGCTGAGCAAATTTCTCTTCGTAGCTGCCAGGCATCTTGTTCAGGAGCGAGCGCTTGCCATGGACCACTTCATCATGCGAGAGCGGCAAAACATAATTTTCGGAAAAGGCATAACATAAGGAGAATGTAATGAGATGGTGATGATGTGGTCTATCATTCGGGTGGAGCGACATATAGCGAAGCATGTCATTCATCCAGCCCATATTCCATTTGAAGTTAAAGCCGAGTCCCCCTTGATAGGTCGGGGAGGTTACGGCAGGCCATGCGGAGGAATCTTCCGCCAGCATCAATGCGTCGGGGTAGTAGTGAAATACCATCTCGTTCAATCGTTTGAGGAAGCGAAGAGCATCTAGGTTGTCTCTTCCGCCAAATTCGTTGTAGGTGTGCATGTGAGGCGGCTTATCCATATGCAAATTCAGCATATTGGCGACTGCGTCAACACGCAGGCCGTCGATGTGGTAAAGGTCCATCCAGAAGAGTGCACTCGAGATCAGGAAGCTGATCACTTCCCGGCGTGAGAAATCAAAGGCAAGCGTGCCCCATAACGGCAGCTCCGCCCGGTTCGTATCATAACCTTCGTAGAGTGGCGACCCGTCGAACAGGCGCAAACCATGATCGTCCTTGCAGAAGTGTCCGGGCACCCAGTCCAGGATGACGCCCAGGCTATGCTGGTGGCAGGCATCCACGAAGCGCATCAAGCCCTTGGGGCTGCCGTAGCGGCTCGTCGCGCTGTAGAAGCCCGTAACTTGATAGCCCCAGGATTGATCGAGCGGATGCTCAGCGAGCGGCATCAGCTCGATATGGGTATAGCCTAGCTCCGCGACATAAGGAACCAGCTCATCAGCCAGCTCCTCGTATGTATAAAAAATTTCTTTCCCTTTAATCTTCCACGAGCCCGCATGAGCTTCATAGATCAGAAGCGGGCTGGCGTATGGCGTATGGCGGCTCTTATGCAGATTCCATTCACGGTCATTCCAGTCGAAGCCCCCAAGAGACGTTACGACGGAGGCTGTCCCCGGCCGCCTCTCGGAGCTGAAGGCATACGGATCGGCCTTCCTGATTGGTGTGCCGTCTTCGGTGACCAATTCGTATTTGTACAGTGCTCCCTCCGTCAAATGAGGGATGAACAGCATATGCACGCCCGTAGTGCCGATTCGGCGCATGACGTGACCGCTCCCGTCCCAGCCATTAAAGCTGCCGATGACCCTTGCTTCTCTAGCGCTGGGAGCCCATACCGCAAACCGGACGCCGGCTATGCCGGACGCTTCCGCAAAATGCGCTCCCATAAACCGGTAGCTGTGATAAGACGATCCGTGGTTGAACAAATAGACGTCTTCTTCGGACAAGCCGACAAGCGCCGCTTCTGCCATGCGCAGCTTCACCTCCGCTGGAAAAAGGATTTACGCTCATTATACATGCTGTCGTGAAAATAAAACAGTCTGTTTTCATAAAATCTAACCAAAAAGAGAAGGTATATGTCACAATACCTCACTTTTCGACGTAATTTTAATGAAATCTTTACATTACACCAAATTCATTACCCGTTGGATGTAGTAGTGTTTCGAGCAATATCCTTTCGAAACGGCTTCTTCATCACAATTGACCCACTTGCATTCGATAGATTTCTTCACACGTCGGGGTCTAACCATGTTAGGGTCCCCATGTCTTAACATACGTTGATGATGCATGGCGCAAAGCCCCTTCGCTTTTACCGGCTTCATGCAATCTTCAATGCTGCAGCTATTCACTCGATGTTCCTCCCTGTTGTATGCAATGCTAGTCATGCGACATCGCTGCTTAGCGGCTCGAAATTAATATTAGCGGGAAATGTGTACAGAATAAAGCTGACTGTAGTCCCATTTCAAGGGATAAAGACAACCCAAAACACCTCATGCTATCCGTAAGCCCCATTTCGGCGCTGAAGTTTAAATAATTAAACATAATGTAACTCTGTTGGTTGTGTCTGCCTGTGCCGACCTTGTGAACCGATAAGCGGTATCATATACTTTAATTCAATTATATACGAGAAACTGGTAAATAGAGGGGGGTCATTTTTGTCTGTTCATCAACAACTGTTTCATTTATTGAACCAACCGATGCTCATCTTGAAGGAACATGACGGAATTGTTCAGGTGGTAGATGCCAATGAAGCGTTTATGAAGCTGACCGGATACCCTCTGTCCCATCTGCAGGCGAC
Source organism: Paenibacillus sp. J31R120 (assembly GCF_056269225.1). NCBI lineage: Bacteria > Bacillati > Bacillota > Bacilli > Caryophanales > Paenibacillaceae > Paenibacillus > Paenibacillus sp. J31R120. Next base: position 532,204 of record NZ_JBWDNN010000003.1, read on the forward strand.
TAATAGCCAGTATTTGAAAAGCCAATACGGCATTGATTTGCAGAAACGCATCGTAAAGCGCGAAATCATGATGCAGACTAAACGCAAAAACGAATTAGCTGTCCGGATCGAGCAGATCCCGCTTCCCGCGCAGACGGATGATCCTTGGATCCGGGCCTTCCTCATCTTTGAGGACTTGACTGCGTACAAGTGGATTGACCGTCAGCTCGACAAAGGCAAGGTACTCATCAGCGGGGTTGTCGACAAGCATCTGCATATCCGGTTTCTGCGCGACAATATGGCGCCGCTCCTGTTCGAGCCGGATACCACAATGGAGGATGAGACCCTTCTGCAATTCATCGCCGAGAATGAACGCCCGCGCATGATGGAGATCCTCCAGGAAACCTCCCGGCTGCAAAAGGAACAAAACGTAACCATTCATACAAGCAAATTAAGCGGAATCGAGCTGGAGCTGGAGCTGACTTATTATCCTGTTTTGGACAGCTTCGGTCATTGCAGCGAGCTGGCCTTTGTCGTATGGGACCTCCGTCCTGCCAACGATCAAGCTGTCGATTCCGCCACGAAGCTGAAAATATGGATGGCCAAGCGCGATATGTCGGCGGGTCACCTCGCTGCATCCACCGGCATTTCCTTGCAGACGATCTCCAAGCTGAGGAACGGAAAAATCGAAAAGCCCCAGAGGCTCACAGCAGAGCTGATCGCCTCGGAGCTTCGTGTGGATGTCCATCACATATGGCCTTCCATTCGCAAGTAACGCCTGAACTACGCCTTCAGAAACGGAGTAAGCTGTCCTGTGTAGCAGAGATGCAGCTCATGCATAGCGCGAGTGCATGCTGTATAGAACAACTTCCTCTCACTTTCCCGCGAATAGACTTGTTGCGATGCGTCGCTAATAATGACGCCGTCGAACTCTACGCCTTTTGCCAAATAAGAAGGAATAATGACATTTCCTTTCTCGAAGGTTACCGTTTCTTTTTCGATCAGTCGAAGCCCTGGGTAGACCGGCGCCATTTGCTCGCTGATTCGCTTAGCCTCCTCAGCCGTCTTGCAAATGATAGCAACGGACTCATACCCCGCTTTCTCCAGCAGCCGCAGCCGCTCGGCGATTACAGCCGGTAATGCTTCCTGAGAAGCGGCTTGCGTGAATGTCGGCTCCGCTCCGTTCCGGTTGAAAGGCTCAATGCGTTCGCCGCCTTCGATGATGCGGCTGGCAAACTCCACGATTTGCCTAGTTGACCGGTAGCTGCGATACAAGGTAATACGCTCGGTCTCCCCTTGCTCGAACAAAGCGCTTATCGTATGGAATATTTCACCCGTACCCGAATGGGCGAAGATCGATTGATTAAAGTCTCCAAGCAACGTGAATTTGCTGTTTGGGAACAAACGTTTTAAATACCGGTACTGGAACTCCGAGTAGTCCTGGGCCTCATCGATGAACAGATGTCTCACTGTCGTATGCGTACGGAAGCCTTCCAATTTTTCTTTCAAATAAGAATAGGGGGTTGCATCCTCGTAAGGCATGAACCCAGCCTCCAGCCGCTCCAGCGTAATCGCGCTTATACGGCTCCATTCACCGGAGAGGCTATTTCCCTTCACTGCCGCTGCATTAGGGCGGTAGAGCGCCTTATAGATGGCTGGAACGTCGAGGAACGCGCCTTGCTTCACACGGCGACGCAGCTTTTTGAACTTCTCCTGGACCATTTTGGCCGCCAAGTAATTGCGCTCGGAGTCAAAATCATCATAAGAATGCTCGGTAAATTTATTTTTTCCCCTTAGCTCTTGATAAGCCAGGGCATAGCTTTCATTGTCAAGCAGCTCAATCGCTTCATCTACCCATTTCTTCTTCTGCTCCAGCTTGGCAAGACTCGTTAATTCCTTAAGCAGCCAGATGCTTAAAGATCGAAGCCGGTTCGGGATCGAGATCGTGCGATCCATCTCGTAAAACTTCTCTGCCATCGCTTTGCCTCTAATGAGCGTATGCCCCCGGAAGACGATAGACTTAAATACAAGGCCAGATTCGCCAAGCTGCGCTACATACCGGTCCATCAGCTCCATATAGTCCGCTTTCGACTTCAGCCCAATTCCGTCCAAGCGTGCGCGGTAATCCTTATCGGTCATCGCCGTAAGCGTATATTCCATTTGGGTGAACGGATCTTCCAGGGTGAAATCTCTGCCGATCCGATGCTCCAGATATTGCTGGTAAGTTGTCTGATTCATATTTTTCTCGCCAAGCTCTGGCAATACCGTCGATACATAGCTATTGAACATCGGATTGGGCGAGAACAGCACAATTTGGTCTGCGCTAAGCACACCCCTATATCGGTACAGCAAATACGCAACACGCTGCAGCGCTGCGGATGTTTTCCCGCTGCCCGCCGCACCCTGCACAATAAGCAGTCTTGCGCGCTCGTTGCGGATGATCGCGTTCTGCTCCTGTTGAATCGTGGCCACAATCGTCTTCATGGCTGCATCGGAGCCACTGCCCAGCACCTCCTGCAGCAGCTCATCGCCAATCGTGACGCCAGTATCGAACATGCTTCGAATGACGCCGCCCCGTATCATATATTGCCGCTTCAGCGTCATCTCGCCGCGTATGGTGCCGGCTGGCGTCTCATAACAGACCGGCCCTGGCCCATAATCGTAATAGACGCTGGATACTGGCGCCCGCCAGTCGTAGATCAAATATTCCTCGCCAGAATCATCCAGCAACGATCCTACGCCCAGATAAATCACATCCGGCTTTACTCCCGGATCAGCTTCATCGATAAGATCAATGCGGCCGAAGTAAGGGGATGTCTTAAGCCGCTCCAGCGTAGCCAGCTGTTCCGTCATATGACGATGGCTTCTCTCCCGCTCCGACAGCAGTTCAGCCTGCTGCTTCATGCTGGCATACGTTTCTGCTGTCTCGGCTGAGTCCTCAAAATTCACCGTGACATCATCCCAGAAATCGCGCCGGATGTCGACAATCTCACCCCGGATGCCGCCGGTTTTTTCCTTTAACGTCTCTATTCTATCTCGAATCAATCCTGTCAGGTTGTCTACGCGAGCTTGTTCTTCATTGTGGTCATTTTCGATATTCGACATAGGAACCTCCTCTAGGCAAAAATCCGATATCATCCAGCATTACCTTGCCGCGCTCGCTTTGAAAGCGGAACTGGATTCCGCTAATTTCTTGCGGCGTAAGGGGCTCGCTGTCTTCATCCGTTTCTTCATCCGACGAACCAAAAAGCTCGATAGGGATAATAAAGGTCTGATAGACGGCTTCTACCGGATTTCGATACTTGTTGTTTTTAACTCTGTCCTCCAGAAATCCCATCTTCAAAAAAGAAGTGTATGCGGGCTCCGGCACGCTCATGAATTGTTCAAGCTCAACCGACAGCTCTTCACCGGAGTCGGTCGTCAGCACAATCTCGATGCTTGGCAGCGGCGGAAGCTCTGCTTCTCCATCTATTGCGGGAGATTCATCGCGATCCTGCGCTGCATCACCGGCATCCTCGGGCAATCCCTCTTTTTCTTTCTCCTCCGATACCAGATCCCATTCCAGATTGGACAGGGAGAACACGAGGCTGCCTTCCTCCACCTTCTCCAGCTCATGGACTGCGGCTAATGACAGCTCCAGCTCATAGATGGCCCCCGGCTCTTCCCATTGCAGCGACATGCCCGACGTCCCCTTCGTATTGCCATCCCGGTCTTTAGGCTTCTCCTTCTCTCCGGCTACCATCCCTTCGTATGCGGTCTGGCCGATAAACCGGTTAAACGCATCGTAGTGGACGAACCGAACAAAATCAGCCCCTTCATAGCGGCTCACATAATCGGTTTGCGGAAGCCACTGAAGGCCGGACCGATAATCCTGGAATAAAGCTTTATACTCCACACGGTCATGCAACGTTGCCTCCAGAAAGGCGGAAATAAATACTTTGGCAATCTCCCGCTGGTCCTCCGGATTCATCAGGTTTTCCTGGTTGAGCAGCAACCCTCCCGGCAATCGCTCGTCCATCGTTCCCCAATCGGTGTTGAACTGGCTGTGATTGGCATGAGAGAGATACAGCTGAGCCTTGAACCGATCCGATTCTCCGCTGAATGTAACGCGGCTATATTGCCGCTCGCCATAGAAGTTGTTCACATCGGCATCCATGGCTCCTTGGATCGTAAAATAGTTCGTATCGCGCAGCTGAGCCGATTTATCGTCTACACGCTTGTCCGTCGGCGCAATCGCGACGACAGACTGAATACGAATACCGCGGATGCTGTCCAAGGACTCATCCTCTGCGAACCAGCGCTCTGAATCAGCCGCAATTGCGACAGCTTGGCCGCCGCGTGAATGGCCAATCAGACCAATCTTGTCCCAGTCGACCTTGCCGGCAAACGGCGTTTCCTTGTCTGCGGCCAAGGTCTGAATTTGCTGGAGATGCTTCAGCAGCAGCCAGCCGCGAATTTTCATATCGTCATTGGGCAGGCTTGACCATACCGAATAGTTCATATAATTGGCGTCTACCGATACGGCGATCATCCCCCGGCTGGCCAGCAGCTCGCCCAGGTAGGCGTACCCGCCGTCGGAGAAGTACTCCATCAGATGATTGCCATGCACAATAAGGACAAGCGGAAAAGGCCCCTCTCCCACAGGCATCCATACCCGGCCGTTCAGAGGAAGATTATGCTCATCGAATCCCCAAAACCAAGTCTTGAGCTTCGACCAGCTTGTTATATAATCGGAAGCATCGATTGACCCCGTCACGACATCGACATTCTTCCCGAACACATCGCGATGCTTGTCTTGCCCGCTTCCATAGCTGAAGGATTGGACGCTGTATTTGCCAGCCTCGGCGGGATTCTCCGCATCGATTAGCGCAGGCTCGACAGATGGCTCCATGCGGTCCTGTGAAGCCGCCTCGACGCGTTCCGGCTGCTTGGCCGGAGCGGGCCAGCCCGAATAGAACGGCACGGATGCAATCAGCATGGCAAATGCGATAGTCAACGCAGCCTTGGCGGTACGCGGAACCTTCAGGCTCAGCACAAAACCGAACAACAGTCCGACGATCAACGCAGCTATTGCATATGCCGCGCCAAACAAAATAGAAATCATCGTGCCCAGTTCAGTGAAAAAAAGAACGACTGCGCTCTGAGCACCTGTGTACAGCACATATGCCGTCAGCTTTCGAGGAAGCGGCACATACAGGTAGCTCAGAAGCGACGACACTACATAACCGAGCAGCGCCATGAGCATTGCATTGGCCGCCAGGAATAGCAACAGATCGATCCACACCCCTAAACCAGTCGGCATGCCAAGAACAGCAAGAGACATGGATACGGAGCTGAACAGCATACATATACCGCCGGCAAATCGGGTAACAAAGCCTTCACGCTTCAGCCGCTGGGCATGGCGGCTCTTGAACCAGCTCGCCGCTTTGCGCGTGCGCGAACGCGGCTCTGTTATATGGTCCATGCGTTCCCCTTCACTGAAAGCCAATATCGCCCAAATTGATTCTCAATGTGAACCGGCACGTCAAAAAACGTACCCATTCCCTCCGAAGTCATCAGGTTTACTGTTGTGTCCGATGCGTAGACCTGACCTTTTTTCAGCAGCAGCGTCTTCGTAAAGCACGGCAATATCTCTTCCACATGATGGGTAACATAGATAAGCGTAGGCGCATCATCTTGCTTCGCAATGGCGTCAATCATGGACAACAGGCTTTCCCTCGCAAATATATCCAGACCCGTGCATGGCTCGTCCAGAATAAGCAGCTTCGGAGAATTCATCAGCGCCCTGGCAATCAGCACACGCTGGCGTTCGCCTTGAGACAAGGTATCATAAGTGCGTGCTGTAAAGGATGAGCAGCCTAAGGAATCCATCAGCGAGCGAGCGCGCTCTATATCCTCCTCCTCCAGCTTATCGTATACGCCGATGGTGGAGAACTTGCCGCTTAGTACGATCTCCAGGGCTGTTTGGCTGCCATACAGCCTCTGCTGCAGCGATGTGCTTACCCAACCGATGCTTTTGCGCAGCTCGCGCAGATCGTATTCGCCGAAGGTATGACCCATGACGCTGATTTTGCCGCTGGTTGGCCATATGTACCCGTTTATCATATTTAAAAGTGTCGTTTTCCCCGAGCCATTCAGTCCCAGCAGGCAACAATGCTCACGCTCGCCCACTTGCCAGCTCACATCATTCAGGATCATGTCGTCACCGCGTTCCCATGTCACATGGGATATATCGATTATCATCGTTTTTCCCCTCCCGCTTCTCTTTCTATCGCAATCATGGATATCTATTCTATCAATATCATACACCGAATACCAGCTGGCGTAAAAGATAGGCCCCCCCGATACCGGAGGAGCCTTGCATCATCTTTATGATGGCTACGTTAAAGCATAATAAAAGGGAACGATGACCAAATTAAGCACGACTGCGATCAGACCTAGCGTCATGGACCAAGCGCCAAGCGCTTTTGCCCCTTGACGATACGCGATAAAACCAAGCACGGCAGATGTCACGCCCATCAGCACCGGCCAGATAAACCAGGACGCAATAGCGAATACAAGCGATACCCAGCCAAGCGCATAACCATTGGATTCCGTTACGGCATCCTCACCGTCACGCTCGTGACGGCTTGCGATACGCTCGGTATGCGTCACCGGCATACCGTAAGCGAAATCGGCGCCCATCTCTTCATTGACATTGGCCATTTGATTGGGCTGTCCGCTGTTGGTTGGCGCGAAGTTAGCTTCCGTTTCCTTCTCGGAAGACCTGCGGTATTCCACTTCATTGTCTCTATTCCGATCCATCCCAATCACTCCTTTGGCTTAAAGGTGTGGCAGCACGTAGCAGCGGATTCCGTCGCTTGGTCTTGATGGAACAGACCTAATTCATCACCGGCAAATTCCACTTGGAACGAGCCTTTGGCATGCTGGTCGATATCGATCATAATTTCTCTTGCGCCGCAATTATTGCCTTCTTCCCAGAAGCTGCAATTGGCAACGCTGCAAGATACGCCCTTCGGCATAAAAAATCACCTCCGCTACACATTGTTCCTCGTGCGGAAGTGATTCATTCTGCCTTATTTTGAGCCTTGCATACGGCGCTGGGTCATATAGTCGCTTTCATAATACGCCAGATCGTCGCGGAGCTCTTCGAACACCTTCGATACCCCCAGCACGATATTGCGCGCTTCTCGTATCGGCTTGAATCTGAAGCGGATGGCGTCCTGGCCGGTGTAGGCGTAACGGCCGTCTTCCGAATAACATTCATTTTTAGGATAGAAGAACGCATTGACACATTGGTGGTACGCTTCGTACAGCGCACGCTCGCCAAATTCCATATCGAAATTAGGTCTTCTGAGCAGAACACCCAGTTTTTCTACCGAAACTTCAGAATATACGAGCAAATGACGAAGGTCAGCAAGCAATCCTTTATAGAAGATCGTGGCATCTTCTCCGCCGTCTTCGCCTGTCAGCTGGGGTAAGGAGTAGTCATTGAGAAACGGTTCCAGCTGCGCAACCGCTCCTTTTAATTTTTCGCGTGTGGATTCAGCTAGCGCTTTAACATTTGTCGATGGCATGGTGGTAGATCCCCTTTCCTAATTCCAAGCAAAAAAACTATATCAACACACATAGTACCACAAATTCCAAGGAAACGGTACTGGCGTTTCACGAAATGGCCGCATAATTTGATCCCTTCATTCGGAATCTAAGAAGGACATGAATTGAACCACTTTGAACACATTGGAATATGGAGGATGCAGCATGCGAAAATCTTGGATAGCCGCCTTTACACTTATAGCGTTAGCGGCGCTGCTTATACCCGCAGCGCCATTCTATGCCCCTCCGAAAGAACAGGAGGAGCCATCCCAGCCCGCCCCGCTCTCCGTTCATCATGAGCAGAAGCACAAGCTGGCCGCGTTGCAGAACGACATGAACGCAACGGCTCTGCTTGTTGCAACGGAGACCGCTAAGGACTTCCGCAATATTATGAACGCGGGCGGCGAATCCGAAGCGAAAGCTCTCCAGGCGATGGACAACCTGCTGAAGGAGCACTCCCACATCGGATACCTGGATTGGATCTCCGATGGCAAATCACATCACAAGGGACAACTGCCGCCAAGCAAGAGCAACGAATCCCATTCTTATGCGCAAGAAGCAAGCTCTCACGTAGCGAAAGGCGCAACCTATGAATCGCCTCCGTTCGAAGGCAAAGACGGAAGCCGTTATATCGTGTTAGGTGTGCCTGATGAGCAGCATCCTGGAACCGGCGTAGTCGGCATCGTCAAACAGGATATTATCAAGCAGGTGGAAATGCATCAGAAACGGAATTTGCGGCTCATTCCTTATCCAGCGGAAGGCAACTACCGGATCGAATCCGTGAAGCCCAACTCGACAGTCGATACCACCGTACGCACAGGCGAGGATAACGGCAATGCGAGTCATTATCATATCCGCGATGTCGTCGTTCATTTCAACCGCGACTTGACCGAGGCGGATATGAATCGTATTCGCAAAGACATCAATTTTGAATCCATGCAGCAGATTGGCGATACCTTCGTATTCCGTTCCAAGTCGCTGGAGACCAAAGCGCTCATGCAATATTTCAAGCAGAAATGGAACCCGCGCTATACGGAGCCTCATTATCTGTACTTGACGAATGAAAACGCCGGAGCTGCGGCCGACCCGATCATTCCGAATGATGCGCTCTACTCCAAATACCAATGGAATTTGCCTTCCATTGAAACGGAGAAGGGCTGGAACGTCTCCAAGGGCGATGAAGGCGTCATTATCGCCGTCCTTGATACAGGGGTCCAAAGCAGTCACCCCGATCTACAAGGCAAGCTCCTCAGCGGCACGAACATCGTCGATAAAAACAAGGCACCGGACGACGACGTCGGTCACGGCACACATGTCGCCGGCATTATCGGGGCATCCGTCAATAATGGCGAAGGGGTAGCTGGAATTTCCTGGTACAACAAAATTATGCCGGTCAAGGTGCTGGACAGCAGCGGCGCTGGCTCCACTTATTCAGTCGCGCAAGGCATTATCTGGGCGGTTGACAATGGCGCCAAAGTCATCAACATGAGCCTAGGCAACTATGCCCAAGCCGATTTCCTGCATGATGCGATCAAATACGCCTATGAACGTGATGTCGTTCTGATTGCGGCGAGCGGCAACGATAATACCGAGCGGCCTGGATATCCGGCAGCTTATCCGGAAGTATTCGCCGTAGCTGCGACCAATAATAATAAAGAGAAAGCTTCCTTCTCCAATTACGGCGATTATATTGACGTTGCGGCGCCAGGCGACAGCATCGCAAGCACGTATCCCGGCAGCCAATACGCCGCATTGTCCGGCACATCCATGGCCAGTCCGCATGTTGCTGCGCTGGCGGGCTTGATCCGATCCGCTAATCCGTCGCTGTCCAATCAAGAAGTGATGGAAATTATGCGAACATCGGCCCGCGATCTGGGCACAAGCGGCAAGGACATCTACTTCGGATATGGCGAGATCGATATTGTGAAGGCACTGAATGCTGCGACCAGCTATGGCGGTACATTGCAGACGTATCCCAAGCAAGTGAAACGCCGCCTTGACTCTATCCTCAAATAGAAAAACAGTAAACGCAAAGAGGCCGTCTGTCATCCGACAGACGGCCTCTTATACATGGTTATGAATGTTAGAATTCCGTGCGGAAAGCTTGCCGTAAGCCGGGTTCTGTACTTCTAGTGGTATGAACGGGAACGACCCTCCCACTGTGAAGCGACAATCATCTATCTAGGCCATACATTGCTGCATGGCTCCAGCAACCAACCCGGACGCGCCTCGGGCTAAGGCTGCAGCCTCGAAAGCTGCCGCGTCCTCTCGGTCTTGCTCCAGATGGGGTTTACCAGGAACGCAGTCACCTGCGCTCCTCGTGGTCTCTTACACCACGGTTCCATCCTTGCCTGTGCATGCCTTGCGGCAGCCATCGGCGGTCCATTTCTGTGGCACTATCCTTCAGCTCGCGCTGACTGGACGTTATCCAGCATCCTGCCCTGTGGAGCCCGGACTTTCCTCTCGCAGCCAAGCTGCCAGCGATTGTCTGTCAAACTTTCCGATGCACGATTTAGTATACAAGGTTTGAGGCGAAAGCTCAACCCTGATTTATTGCCAGTTCAGGGTCACACAAAGGTGAATGGTTCTGTTGCAAGCTTAGAGGCTGCAGCTACCGTATCCGATTTGCTATCCTTCAGCTTGGCATTTAGCCATTCCGCCACTTTTTCCTTCATCACTTTCTCGATATTGTGGCCGGCATCGATGATCGTCATGCCCGCAGCAAGTGCATCATGGGCCGTATGGTAATCAATATCTCCTGTTACCAATACATCTGCTCCGGCAAAAATGGCGTGCCTGACGTAGCGAGCACCCGATCCGCCAAGAACTGCTGCCTTGCGGATGGGATGATCCGCTGGACCGACAATGCGCAGCATCGGAACGTCAAATGCCGCCTTAAGCCGCAGCGCAAGCTCGCCAAGCGTCGTCAGTTCTTCCAGCTTGCCTGCACGGCCTAGACCAAATGATCTGCCCCTCAGATCAACCGGATACAGATCATAAGCTACTTCCTCATAAGGATGTGCCTTCAGCATAGCGCTAACCGTCTTGCGATGAATGCTGTACGGAACAATAATTTCAATACGCACTTCATCTACGCGCTCCAGCTTGCCTTCGCTTCCGATGAATGGCTGCGTATCCTCGCCTGGTTTGAACGTCCCGGTTCCTTTGATATTGAAGCTGCAGCAGCCATAATTGCCGATCTCTCCTGCTCCGGTACGCCATATCGCTTCCAGCACTGCCTCATGATGGCTCTCCGGCACAAAGACAACCAGCTTATACAGCTTATCCGTATGAATTTCTTCCAGACAAGCGCGTCCATCTGCTTGAATACCGATCTGATCAGCCAGCCAGTCGTTGACACCGCCGTCTGCCACATCCAGATTCGTGTGGGAAATATATACGGCAATATCATTTTTGATCAGCTTCTCATATAGCTTGCCAGCAGGCGTGGATGTATCCAGCTTCGCGAGCGGGCGATAGATAATGGCATGATGCGCAATAATGAGATTAGCGCCTTCGGCAATTGCCTCCTCGACCACTTCATCGGTCACATCAAGCGCAACCAGCACTTTGTTGACCGTCTTGTTCAGCGTACCCAGCTGCAAGCCGATCTTGTCATTCTCAACCGCGTAATGCTTGGGAGCCAGCTGCTCCATATACTGTACTATTGTAGCTCCGTTGGCAAACATCCCAGCACCTCCTCGATCCGTCTAATATCTCGCTCGAATTGTGTTTTCTTCAAAGCGGATTCCGGAAGCTCCGAACCGCTTAACTGTCTGCATATCCGCTCCAGCTTCTCGATCTCAAGCCTCCACTTCTCGATTAAGACCGCAGTTGGCTTGCGAAGCAAATGAGGACCCATACGCACCAAAAGTCCCTTCAGCTCTCCTCTATCCCAATCAAGCGGCAAAAAAGAACCGTCATATAGCTCCTCATTGGATGCTGCCGCATGATCCGCACGTCTGGCATGCAATACCTCATAGATCTTCCCGTCTTCCTCCAGGATCGACTCCTCGCACAGCATCCAGCCTTTCCCGAGAAGCCACAGCCGCACCTCGTCTTCTCCGACGTTCGGCTGCAGCACCAGCTCCGTGACGCCTTGCAGCTTGCCCGCCTGATCGCCTGCTTCCAATATCATGCTCATCAAGCTGCCGCCCATGCCTGCGATCGTGACACTGTCGGCTTCACCGCCGCTTAGCACCGACAGGCCATCTCCCTTGCGAACCTCAAGGCGCTGCTGCAAGCCCGCATCGGCTGCGCCTTTTCTAGCAGCCTGATACGGTCCTTCGTTAAGCTCACCAGCAATCGCTGTCGGGACTTTCCCGCTTTGAAGCAAATAAATCGGAAGAAGAGCATGATCGGAACCAATATCCGCTACCCGATTGCCTGACGTAATATAGTCTGCAATTCGCTGCAGACGATTTGATAATTTAATCATTATGCTACCCACACCATCCATTGCTTGCGCAAGGCGAAGAGGAGCCCTCCGCCGATTGCGATTTTAATAAGAAGCTGCACTTGCAGCCAAGCTGAATTATGTACAACAACGAGCGTATACAGCTCAGGCATAAACCATGCCAGCGCGCAAGTCACGAACAATATGGCGGATACCGGCTTTGTCCATCGGTGGAAGAACCAGCAGCTCCAGCCAAACAGAATCGCAAGCGGCAGCCAATAGAGCTGAACCTCGTACCATACCGGATCTTGCGTGAAACGGGAAAGCAGCCAACCATAGACAAGCAGAGCAGTCAGCCAGCCGCACAAATGCAGACCGTGTATCCGGGCTTTGATGCCGTATATGATCCAAAACAGCGCACTAAGCGATGCCATCCCCATCTTCCAGCCCCACTGCGTGAGGCCATGCAGATCAAGAATATGCAAGCCGCCTCCCAGCATCGTTAGCATGCCGATGCTCATCAGCGTCAAGCCAACAGCTTCGTGACGCGCCCGGAATCGGTTCCCTATCCATAGAAAAGCAGCTACAACGCCAATTACTACGCCAATTTGCATTGCGGGATGAAAACGGCTAAAATAAAGCACAACGAAGGAAATTAAGGTAAAAGCACCAAATGTAAGCAACCATTGCTTGCCGGTCGCCTTCTGAACGGCTGCGATGGCTTTCCCTACTGCATGTGTGGAAGGCTTTGCCCTCGGTTCTTCTTCGGGGTCCGCATACAGGTTCAGCAGAAAATCGCAGTATTGATCTGGAAGAAGCTTGCTTCTTCGCCAATGATCAATTTCCCTTACAATGATTTGCCTGCGTTCTTGATTCATTTCGTCGGCTTCCTCTCCGTCTGAATACGTCGCTCATTGGAAAAAAGACCTCGCTGCTTTGAGCAGAAAGGTCATAAGAACTACTTTATTCTAGGAAATCTTTTAATCGTTTGCTCCGGCTTGGATGGCGAAGCTTGCGAAGCGCCTTGGCTTCGATCTGCCTAATCCGCTCGCGCGTTACACCGAATACCTTGCCGACTTCCTCCAGCGTTCTGGTACGTCCATCGTCAAGCCCGAAGCGAAGGCGAAGCACATTCTCTTCACGCTCCGTCAGCGTATCCAGCACATCCTCCAGTTGCTCCTTCAGAAGCTCGTACGCAGCCGCGTCGGCTGGAGCGAGCGCTTCCTGATCCTCGATAAAATCGCCCAGATGCGAATCGTCCTCTTCACCAATTGGTGTCTCAAGGGATACCGGCTCTTGCGCAATTTTCATAATTTCCCGTACTTTTTCCGTGCTAAGCTCCATCTCAACCGCAATCTCTTCCGGTGTCGGTTCGCGCCCCAGCTCTTGAAGCAGCTGACGGGAAACGCGAATTAGCTTATTAATGGTTTCCACCATATGAACAGGGATACGAATCGTACGTGCTTGGTCCGCAATTGCGCGAGTAATCGCCTGTCTGATCCACCATGTCGCGTACGTACTGAATTTGAAACCTTTTTGGTGGTCGAATTTCTCGACAGCCTTGATCAGGCCCATGTTCCCTTCCTGGATGAGGTCAAGGAACAGCATACCTCTGCCTACATAACGCTTGGCGATGCTGACAACCAGACGCAGGTTCGCCTCAGCCAGTCTGCGTTTCGCTTCTTCGTCGCCATTCTCGATCCGAATAGCCAGCTCGATCTCATCGTCGGCGGACAAGAGCGGGACACGGCCAATTTCCTTCAGGTACATCCGTACCGGATCGTTGATTTTGATGCCCGGCGGAAGAGCCAGATCGTCATCGAAGTTGAAGTCGTCTCCTCCTTCGCGCTCCCCTTCCTCATTGTTCACCCGAAGCGGATTTTCCTCTTCATTCTCATTCAATACTTCAATGCCCAAGTCGTCCAGCTGCTCGAAAAACTCGTCAATCTGTTCTGGGTCTTGATCAAAGGGAGACAACTTCTCCATAATTTCTTTATACGTTAAGGAGGATCTCTTCTTGCCAATTTCAATCAGCTGATCCTTGACATGATCCAGCCTTTGTTCGGTATCTAATTCAGTATGTTGATCGTTCGCCATTTCCGACTCCCTCCTCCCTAGAACCAATCATGAAGTCAACCTTTAAGCTGTCTCTCTAGGGTTATAATCTCAAGACCTAATCGCGCTGCCCTCATGGTGTCGCCAGCGCGCTCGGCGCGCACCATTTCTTCCTTCTTGCCTTCAATCTCACGAAGCCTCGGAACCTTCAGCACCGTATCGATATAAGCATCCATTACGTTTTCGTCGAAAGGAAAGTCACTATCCATCATTAAGATGGAGGAAGCCGTCTCCTCTAGACGATCATCATGCAATGACTCGATAAACCGGGCGGCATCCGGCTCGTATCCGCCTGCATAATAAGCGTATAAATAAGCAGCAAGCGCTGCGTGATCCTCTACATTAAAGGAATCGCCAATCCGTTCATGTACGGCTCCAGCCACATCGCGATCCCGCATCATGACATGCAGCAATCTCCGCTCCGCGTACGTGTATGCCGGCAGAAGCTTAGGCGCCCTAGACGTACGGCGCTTTTCATTCCTACCATTATTCCACGAATTGTCGTTATTATCCCCGAGGGGTTTCTTTTTTTGCTGTTCCATCCGGATGCTGTGGCAATCCTGCTTCAGCGCGTCCAGCGAAATATCGAACTCCCGGGACAATTCCTTCAAATACACTTCGCGTTCCGTAGAGGAGTCAAGTCCGGCCACGATTTCTACCGCTTCCATCAGATAGTTTTTACGACCCTCTTCTTTTAGCAGTATATGGTTTTTCCTTGAATATATAAGCTTAAATTTTGTAACGGAGACGGGCTCGTCCACGATTTCCCGCATATACGCTTCCGGTCCGTATTCACCTATATACTCATCTGGATCCTTGCCTTTCGGCAATATTGCGATCTCTACCTTCAGCCCAGCCGCCTCAAGCATCGGAATAGACTTGTATGCGGCCGCTTGTCCAGCGTCGTCGCCATCGTAGCAAAGCAAAACCTCCTCGGCATGTCGCCTCAATATGGAGCAATGCTCTTCCGTTAATGCCGTACCCATCGTCGCAACGCCGTTCTTGACACCGGCGTTCCATGACTTGATGACGTCCATGTAGCCCTCGAACACAACAACTTGCTTGCTCTTCCGAATAGCCGGTTTCGCATAATGCAGGTTGTAAAGCGTTCTGCTTTTCGTGAACAGCATCGTTTCGGGTGAATTGAGATACTTCGGCGAACCGTCGTTAATGATACGTGCAGCAAAAGCCGTTGCTTTGCCGTTGCCATCCCATACCGGAAACATAATTCGTCCGCGGAATCGGTCAACATAACCGCTGCCGTCATTTTTCGCCGATAACAAACCGCCCTTCTCCATAAGCGCCGGGTCGAAGCCTCTGCCCGTCAAAAACCGGGTAAGCACATCCCACTCGTCAGGCGCAAAGCCGATCATAAAATGATCAATGAGCCGATCCGACATGCTTCGCTCCCGCAAATATTGCTTGGCCCGGTCTCCCTGCTTCGTATTGTTCAGCAGGTAATGATAAAATTTGATGGCCAGCTCATGTGCTTCTACGATTTTTTGCCGATTCGGATCCTGGGCTTGCGCTTTGCCGCTCTCAGAAATCCAGGTAACGGGAATGTCCGCTTCCTCCGCAAGTATCCGGACCGCCTCGGGGAACGAGTAACCCTCGATCTCCTCGACGAACCGTATGACATTGCCGCTCTTGCCGCAGCCGTAGCAATGGAAAATCTGCAACTCCGGCGTAACGGTGAATGAAGGGGTTTTCTCCGAATGAAACGGACATAACCCCTTCATGTATTTGCCCTGCTTCGTAAGATGAACGTATTTCCCGACCGTTTCTACGATGTCATGACGCTTGCGAACCGCGTCTATAACTTCTTCCGGTATTTTACCGTATGTCATCGTTCATCACACCTTCATCCAGCAAGAGAACGCTATAGACTTTAGTAGGTCCTAAATAATATTCGCTAAACGTCATGGTTCTCCTGCTCGATTTTCAAAAGTTTTGTCATCTTTTGTTGAAACGCATCTCGATCGTCTTGCGTCATCGCGCGAGGCCCCTTTGTACGGCCCCCGCCGCGCCGCCACTTTGCGCTTTCATGTCTGCGCTCCATCAAATAGTCAATATTGGCGTCCGTATACTGCTCCCCTCGAGACGACAGGACAACGGCGCCCTTGCCCAGCACCATGCAGGCAAGTCCAAAGTCCTGCGTCACCACAATATCCCCGGCCGAGACGTGGTTAACGATATACAGATCGACGGATTGACTGCTCCGATCGACCTGTACAACCCTCACGCCTTCACCCGGCTCCATACGATGGTCGTATGAAGCGACCATCCATACGGGAACGCCATATTCTCTTGCCGCAGCGACGATTTCCGTTTTCACCGGACAAGCGTCGGCATCTACCACAATAGTCGGTTTTTTGCTCATTAGGATCATCACCGCTCGATCTGCATACTGCATCTGCCACTATATCTATTATATACGGCGGCTTCGGGAAAAAATCCTGCTCGCGCAGCCATCAATGGCTTCGGACATATTCCATGATGAGACTAGCCGTCTCTTCAACTGCCCGATGCGAGACATCAATGACGAAACAATCCAGCTTGCTCATGATGTCCTCGGCGTACCGCAGCTCTTTCTCGATCCGGTCTGTCGTAGCGTATGCAGCTGTATTAGGCAAACCCAGCGCTTTCAGACGCTCCTTCCGAATGACGTTCAAGTAGGAAGTATTGATCGTAAGTCCAATAATCTTTTGCTTCGGAATCTTGAACAACTCATCTGGAGGCTTCAGCTCCGGTACAAGCGGCACATTCGCCACCTTATACTTCTGATGGGCCAAATACATGGACAATGGCGTCTTAGACGTCCGGGAAACACCAACCAATACGATATCAGCCTTCAGCACGCCGGAGGTATCTCTTGCATCATCATATTTGACTGCGAATTCGACAGCTTCGACCTTGCGGAAGTAATCGGCGTCCAACACATGATTAAGTCCCGGCTCTTGTCTGGACTTGCGTCCCGTCTTCTGCTCCAGTGTCTCAATGAAGGGACCGAGCAAATCAATGGCAGCAATGCCGCTGTCTTCCGCAAGCCGCTTCATGCCTTCACGGAGATGCGGCATGACCAGCGTGTACAGGACGATTGCCTGCGCGAGCTTCGCTTGCTCCGTAATTCGCTGCAAGGCCGATTCGTCCGTGATGAAAGGGGTTCTTCGAATCTCCGCATGGATCGGATGGAATTGCGCGATTGCGGCGCGAACGACCAGCTCGCCGGTGTCGCCTGCCGCATCGGATACAACATAGACAATCACTTCCGGCCTATGGCTTGCTTCCGTCATCTTCCCTCATCCTTTCCTTTGGCATTAAGATGAGCTTGTATTACCAAACCAGCTTCGAGAAATCTGCGACTTGCGCGATATCGTCTGCGATGCTCTTCAGCGTCGCGAGTCTGTTGTCGCGAACCTTCTCGTCTTGTGCCATAACCATTACACTATCGAAGTAAGCTTGAATCGCAGGCTTCAGTGAAGACAAGGATTGAAGCGCTTCTTCCATATTCCGTTCCGCGATGGCTGCCTGGCAGGCATCACGCTGTGCAAGCCATGCCTCGTACAGGCTGCCCTCCGCGCTCTCCGCGAATAATGATGGCTCAACCTTATCCGTTGTTGCTTTAGATGCAAGATTGCTAACCCGGTTGAACTGCTCTACTACCAGCTTAAATTCCGCTCTCGACTCTTCCGCCGTAGATGCCGCTACTGCCGAAGCGCGATTCGACGTCTGAACCAGATCATCGAAGCCTGCCGCCATGACCGCATCAACAACATCGTAACGATAACTTTGCTCGGACAGCCAGTTTTTCACCCGCAGCGCAAAGAAGTCGTTCAATTCTTTACGTACGTCGGCCTCGGAACGTTTCAATCCTCTTTCTTTATGCACATTCAGCGCAATATCGTACAGCTCCGTAAGCTGAAGCTTGAAATCGAAAGCAAGCAAAATATGAACGATGCCTGCCGCCTGTCTGCGCAATGCGTAAGGGTCCTGCGAACCCGTCGGTATAATACCGATGGAGAAACATCCGACGATCGTGTCGATTTTGTCCGCCAGACTGACGATGGCGCCCGTAACTTCGGACGGAACCGCATCTCCGGAGAATCTTGGCTGATAGTGCTCGTTAATTGCCTTGGCTACTTGCTCGCTCTCGCCTAGCTTGCGCGCGTAGTCCTCGCCCATGATGCCTTGCAGCTCAGGGAACTCGTAGACCATTTGCGACACTAAGTCAAATTTGCACACCGATGCGGCACGGGATACTTGCGAAGCTGCTTCTTGCCCGATCGCAAGCTTGCTTGCGATCGTCTCAGAGACGGCTGTAATCCGGCGCACCTTATCTGCAACTGTACCCAGCTCTTCATGATAGACGATGGACTCCAGCTTGCTGTTCGCACGCTCGATCGTCAGCTTATGGTCTTCCTCATAGAAGAATTTCGCATCGGACAGTCTAGCGCGAAGAACCTTCTCGTTGCCTTTGGCAACCAGCTCGATAGAACGAAGATCGCCGTTGCGCACCGTGACGAAGTAAGGAAGCAGCTTGCCCTGCTCATCCAGCACCGGGAAGTAACGCTGATGCTCACGCATGGAGGTAATCAGAACTTCCTGCGGAATATGAAGGAACGAAGGATCAAACGAGCCGTATAGCGCATTCGGATACTCGACGAGGAACAGTACCTCTTCCAGCAAATCCCCCTTAACGGCGATTGTCCAGCCCTTCTCTGCTTTAAGCTCATCCAGCTGCTTCAGAATAAGCGCCTCACGCTCTTTCACATCGACGATGACATGCTGCTCGCGCAGCGCTTCACGGTATTGTCCGGGTTCCCGGACTACAGCGTCAACACCCAGGAAGCGGTGGCCGCGCGAGATGTTGCCGGTTGGCACGCCTGTAATTTCAAACGGAATAACATCCCCTCCGAACAAAGCGACCATCCAGCGAATCGGGCGAACGAAACGAAGCTCGTAGCTGCCCCAACGCATGTTTTTCGGAAAGGACATGGACGTAATCAGATGGCTTAAGCCTTCAGGCAGCAAACCAGCCGTCTCGGCTCCGATGCTGCTTTTTCTCGCATAGACATACTCAACGCCAGCCAGCTCCTGAAAGTAGAACTGGTCGGGCTCTACGCCCTGGCTTCTGGCGAAGCCAAGCGCAGCTTTGCTCCAGTTGCCCGCTTCGTCTTGTGCGATTTTACGGGAAGGGCCTTTTGCTTCTTCATTGCTGTCCGCCTGCTTCTCCGCAACGTCCTTCACCAGCACGGCAAGCCTTCTAGGTGTTGCAAAGGCCTCGACCTCACCATGCGGGATACGGGAATCTGCAAGCCACTTCTCCGTCTTATCCTTTAGTTGGTTCATAGCCGCCCGCACAAAACGCGCCGGCACCTCTTCCAATCCGATTTCCAGTAACAGATCCTTTGCCATCCTATTCCGCTCCTTTCTTCAGCAACGGGAAGCCAAGACGCTCGCGTTCTTCCAGATACGTAGCCGCACACGCTCTGGCCAAGTTGCGAACTCTCGTAATATAACCCGTTCTTTCCGTAACGCTGATTGCGCCGCGCGCATCCAGCAAATTGAACGTATGCGAGCATTTCAGCACATAGTCATATGCTGGGAACACCAGGTGATGCTCCATCGTTTTTTTGGCTTCCTCTTCGTACATGTTGAACAAAGTGAATAGCATAGCTGTATCCGACGTCTCGAACGTATACTTCGAATGCTCGTACTCCGGCTGCCGGAATACGTCGCCGTAGGTTACGCCATCCACCCATTCCAGATCGAATACATTTTCTTTCTCTTGGATATAGGAAGCAAGACGCTCCATGCCGTACGTAATTTCGACCGCAACCGGATTGGCGTCAATGCCGCCTACTTGCTGGAAGTACGTAAATTGCGTAATCTCCATGCCATCCAGCCATACTTCCCAGCCAAGGCCCCAAGCGCCAAGCGTCGGGGATTCCCAGTTGTCTTCGACAAAACGGATATCGTGATCCTTAGCGTCAATGCCCAGACGCTTAAGGCTCTCCAGATACAGCTCCTGAATATTGTCTGGTGAAGGCTTGAGAATAACCTGGAATTGATGATGCTGATACAGACGGTTTGGATTTTCGCCGTAACGTCCGTCTGCAGGACGACGTGAAGGCTCCACATAAGCCACATTCCATGGCTCAGGGCCGATCGATCGCAAGAAGGTCATCGGATTCATCGTACCCGCGCCTTTCTCTACGTCGTATGGCTGGACCAAAATGCAATTCTGTTCCGCCCAAAACTGCTGCAGCGTCAAAATCATACCTTGAAAATTCATTCGGCTCGACTCCTTTTTCGTTTTTTGTCCAATCAGGACTCTGAGCAACTTATGTATTGGCAGCGGCATGCAAAAAACTCCCGGCCTCTACGTCTGCTCACAGACGTAGGGACGAGAGTTGTCATTCCCGCGGTTCCACCCTACTTGGCTATCTTGCTATTACAAGACAACCCGCCTTAGTTCGATCGGACTCCGGAGCGCCTTTCATCATGAATGTCCAACCGGGCTTCCACTCTCCCCGGCTCGCTGAGCATGTCGACTATTCAAGATTACTTTCTCCATCATTGTCCGCTATTCATAATTTACTATTGTATTCATCTCGGTTGCAAAAGTCAAACTAATTTATCAAGCTGATCAAGGAAATTACGAGATTTTAGCTGCAAGCCAAGCTGAATATCCATCAGCTGGCGCATAACATGCTTTAACTCCAGCTTCGTCTCCGGCTTTACCGCGATGGAGCCCAGTCTGCGCATGTCCAGCTTATTGAACAATCTGAGCAGCTTGTACGCTCCTTCGCTCAACATTGGAGCTGATGGATCGCGATTGACGCATCTTCCGCACAGAATGCCCCCGCCTTGCGCTGACAAGCGAAAAGGACCTACCCGATTTCCGCATGATATGCATTCTTCCATCTCTGGCGCATAACCGGCCAGTGTCAATATTCTCATCTCATACAGATGAGTCACAATCTGCGGATCTTTCCCGGCATCCATAGCGGACAGGAATGCCTTCAATTGCTCAAAATGAAAACCCGTGGGCTCATCATCCTGAATAATACGATCTGTCATCTCTGCCGCATAAGATGCGTAGGCGGAGAGATCCAATTGCATACGCAAATCATGGTGAGATTCAATGATCTCACCATGATTAAGCGTTCCGAGGCCCTGGCTTCGAAAATATTGGTATTCGCCGTATGTGAAGGGCTGTGCCAGCGAAGAATGCCGGCTCTTCACTTTTTTGGCGCCGCGGACAAGAACGCCCGCTTTCCCGTTTGTTTTCGTCAGCAAAGTGACAATCTTATTGCTTTCCCCATAATCCATGCTGCGAATGACGATTCCTTCTACCCGATAAAGCATCCCTTCGTCTCCCCCATGAAACGAGCCCTAACAGGCCGCCTAGGCTGCCCTAGTCCTTACTCCAATTCTTCTCCCGCCAGCTCTTCATCCAAGCCCTCTGCAGCGCTTGGATGGGCGGATAATCCGTGCTGATCCATTTCCTTATAAAGCATGAAGGATTCGACATCCCCGGTCAACGTAAAATACTTCCACGAAAAATCTCGCATACGTATTCATCCCTTTCGCCTCGGAAATGCTGCTGCTCCAGACATTATAGGATGTGACAGTTCGGGGTCCCGTATCCTTAGCAAAAAACGTCAGTCGTGACGGAAGCCAAGGTCCTTGAGCACTCGATCCTGATTCCGCCAGTCCTTCTTCACTTTCACCCATAGCTCCAGGAAGGTGCGGGAACCAAGCAGCGCTTCAATATCCCTCCGCGCTTGCTTGCCCACTTCTTTCAGGAAGTCGCCGCGCTTCCCGATAATGATCCCCTTCTGAGAATCGCGCTCCACGAAGATGACTGCTCCGATGTAGACAACGCCATTCTCCTGGACTTTCATATCTTCAATCGTGACCGCAATGGAATGCGGAATCTCTTCACGAGACATATGAAGAATCTTCTCCCGGATAAGCTCAGCGCAGACGAATTGCTCCGGGTGGTCCGTAATTTGATCGGCTGGATAGTATTGCGGGCCTTCTGGCAAGTAACGGCTGATCTGCTCCAACAGCGTGTTTACGTTATTGCCGTTCAATGCCGAGATTGGCACAACTTCCGCAAATTTGTACAGCTCGTTATACTGCGCAATCATAGGCAGCAGCTTTTCGGGCTCTATCTTATCGATTTTGTTCATGACCAGAAATACCGGGGTATTTACTTTTTTGAGCTGCTCGATAATGAAACGGTCGCCGCCGCCGATTCCTTCGGATACATCAACCAGGAATAGCGCCGCCTCTACTTCCTTCAGGGCGCTCTCCGCAGTCTTCATCATATAATTGCCCAGCTTGGACTGCGGCTTATGAATACCTGGCGTATCCAGAAATACGATTTGCGTATCCTCTGTCGTATAGACGCCATGAATTTTGTTCCGTGTGGTTTGCGGCTTATCCGACATGATCGCTATCTTCTGCCCGATCAAATGGTTCATAAGTGTCGACTTGCCTACGTTGGGTCTTCCGATTATGGCTACGAAGCCGGAGCGAAATTTGTTTCCGCCTTTAGTGTTACTGGTAGATTGATTCATTGATCTAGTTGTTCCTCCTTATGAAGCAATGCGGGCGTGAAAGCCCCTGGCAATAACTCCGATACAGTCGCGATCGACCAGTCGCCTTTTGTATTCCCCATAATAACCGGCATATCAGGCGGGCAGAGCTCCACCAATACTTGGCGGCAAATGCCGCATGGCGAGATCGGTCCATCTGTATCCCCGATAACAGCAATAGCCTTGAACGTACCTGCTTGCTTCCCATCGGCAATAGCCCGAAACAGCGCGGTACGCTCAGCGCAGTTCGTGGGACCATATGCGGCATTCTCGACGTTGCAGCCCTCGTGCACATGACCGTCTGCATCCAGCAATGCTGCGCCAACTTGAAATCTCGAATAAGGCACATAAGCGCGCCGCATTACTTCCTCGGCGGCGCGCATGAGCGTTGTATAGGATTGAGATAGCCCTGTATATTCCATATGTTACAAATCTCCTTCCTTACGAAGCGAATAACAGCCGCCACAAGGGCGGCCCCATAATGATGACACCAATAGCAATTGCGCCGATTGTCCCCGCAAGCACTGCGCCTGCCGCTGTATCTTTGGCTGCCTTGGCAACGGGATGACGCTCCGGGCTTGCCAGATCCACTGCTTGCTCGATGGCTGTATTAACCAGCTCCAGGCTAATGACCAAAGCTATTGCGAACAGGATAAGCACCCACTCAACAGCCGATAATGACAGCAGCCATCCAAGTCCAATGACTAGGACGGCAGCTATACAATGAATTTGCATATGACGCTGCGTACGGATGGCGAAGCTGATTCCGGAAATCGCGATTCCTACGCTTCTCAAGAATTTGACCATTATCTGGTCAAGCCCGCCTTCTGAAGAACGGCCTCCTGCTTGGCAGTCATAACCGCTTCGGACTCCTCATCCTGATGATCATAGCCAATAAGGTGCAGGAATCCATGGACGAACAAAAATCCGATCTCTCTCTTAAGTGAATGACCGTAATCCTCGCTTTGGGCAACCGCACGCTCCACAGAAATAATAATATCGCCTAACATGCCCGATATAGGGTCCGGTTCATCCTCGCTTTCCACTTCAAAGATGATATCCAGCTCGTCCGTACCTTCATCCTGCATCGCAAAGGACAATACATCCGTCGGTCGGTCAATTCCTCTATAATCGCGATTGAGAGCATGAATGCCCTCATCATCGATAAACGTTAACGTCACTTCGCCTTCCGACATCCCTTCGGCTTCTCCTGCGAGCTGCAGCAGCTCAGTCAGGAGGCCGATCCATTCTTCCGGTATATCGATCTTATCTTGCTCGTTGCTGTAATCCAATTGCAAGCTCATGCTAACTTGTCCGCTCCTTCGCCTTCACGTCATCCGGATATTCGATCCGGGAGTGGAAGATCCCGATAATGCTTTCCTTCAACGAATGTGCGACCTTGTCCAATTCTTTCATAGTCAAATCGCATTCATTATATTGATTGTCATCCAATCGGCTTTTAATAATTTTGTTAATCATCGCTTCTACATGCTCCACTGTTGGATTGCGCAGACTGCGGACCGCCGCCTCAATGCAATCCGCGATGCCGACAATAGCGGCTTCCTTGGATTGCGCCTTGGGACCCGGATAACGGAAGTCATTTTCCGTAAAGTTAGGCTCGATGCCCTGCTCCTCCGCTTGCTTAAGCGCCTTGTGGTAGAAGTACTTCAATGACGTTGTCCCATGATGCTGCTCGGCAATATCCCGAATCGGCTTCGGTATATTATGCGCCTTCAGCATTTCCGATCCGTCTTTGGCATGAGCAACGATAATTGATTTGCTTAGCTTAGGGTCGATCGTATCATGCGGATTCTCGATATTGGTCTGATTCTCGATGAAGTAGTTCGGTCTCTTCGTCTTGCCGATGTCATGATAATAGGAGCCGACTCGGCACAGCAGACCGTCCGCCCCGATCGACTCGGCCGCCGCTTCCGCCAAATTGCCTACCATGACGCTGTGATGATACGTGCCAGGCGTCTCCGTCAGCAGCTTGCGCAGCAGCGGATGGTTAGGGTTCGACAGCTCCACCAGCTTCAGCGCGGACAGGATGCCGAACGCAACCTCGAAGAACGGCATAAGGCCGATGACAAGGACGGCTGTCAGCAACCCGCTTGCGAACGCAAAGGACAGCGAGTAGATAAACGGTATCCGGTCCAGTTGTTCAGACATCAGCAGGATAGCTGCTACAGCGCATGATCCAAATAAGCTGACCATAATCCCGGCTTTCAGAATAGCCGATCGTTGGCTTGCCCGATGGATAGCGAATACAGCTGCCAGAGATACGACCATAATAAAAAATCCGAATCTGAAATCGAACAGCTGGCTGGAATGCGTATTCAGGATCACGCTGCCCATTATCGCAAAGATGAACGAACCAATAATCGCTAAATGCATGTCCAGCAGTAACGTGATCAGCATCGCACCCAGCGCGGCTGGCGCCAAATATCCTACATATGAGGCATTATCCGTCTGCGTAAAACCGATAATCTGAATCGTAATCGTATTGATCAGATAAATCAACCATAACATAAGCAGCTGAGCGTTACCGTAACGCGGCTTCAACCCATTGATGCTGCCCGATTGATAAAGATAGACGTAAATAACAATAATGAACATCAGGGAAAGCATAAGCAAGCCCATTTGAGGCCAATAATGCTTCTTATCCTGCAGCAAATTCGAATCCGATAACAGCTTGTACAGCTCCGGTGTAATCGTCTGACCCCGTTTGACGAATATATCGCCTTCCTTGATCACGACTGGCGGCGTATTCTGCTTCGCTAATACCCGCGCCTCTTCCGTCGCTTCCTTATCGAGAAATTTGTTCGGCATAATCGCAAACCGCGCCAGCTCTTGCACAATTTCCCTTGCGGTCCGGTTAGAGAGCGAGCTCGCATTGACCAGCTCCGCCACCTGTGTCCGTGCCGTTTCCGCTTCCCTTAATTGCTCGGTCATCAGCTTCTTGACGATATTCATGGCTACGATACGCATCTCGATCAGCTGCTCGCTCGTCAGCTGCGGCATCTTGTAGAACGTTTCTTCCGGAATGACATACTTCTGTTCCTTCGCTACGGTAGACATTTCCTCCAGAAGCGTATCGGAATATGTACCTTTGCCCTTATTCAGCTTGACGAACGTATCGATATGCTCGTTATAGCGGCCTGGTATTTCTCCGCGATATATTTCGATCTTATTCTGATTCGTGACCTGATCGTCCATATTGAGCTGCTCGATGCGGTACAAAATCTGCTCGACCAGCGCTTCGTTTTTCAGGACGACGATAGGATACACATCCTCGATCCGGTTGGCCGCCTCTTCCTCAGCCTGACGGGTAGCTTTATCGTCCCTGATCTGGAAAGGAGCCTTGATGTCCTTCTCGCTGACTGAACCTTCCGCTATATCATACGTCTCCGGTATGACATGCGGCGCAAGACTGATATAGAATAGCAGCACGAACATGGCCATGAGCGTCCATCTTACAGCAGGACTTTGTCTCCAGCCTTGCAGCCTGGCTGATTTTACGGTGGCCTGCTTGCTTGTCCCGTTCTGGTTCATGCGGCTATCCATCCTCTCTAGGCTTTATTCTCGGCATGCACATCATACGCCATAATAATCTTCTGAACGAGGGAGTGACGCACAACATCGTTTTCGGTGAAATAAATAAGCCCGATCTCTTCGATCCCCTTCAGGATACGCTGCGCTTCAATGAGGCCCGACGTCTTGCCCCTTGGCAAGTCGATCTGCGTCACGTCGCCCGTAATGACCATCTTGGAGCCAAAGCCCAGACGTGTAAGGAACATCTTCATCTGCTCAGGCGTCGTATTCTGCGCCTCATCCAGAATGATAAAGGAGTCATCCAGCGTTCTGCCGCGCATATACGCCAGCGGAGCGATCTCGATCAGGCCGCGTTCCATTGCCTTGACCGTCTGATCTGGTCCAAGCACATCATGGAGCGCATCATAGAGCGGTCTCAAGTAAGGGTCTACCTTCTCTTGCAGATCACCTGGCAAAAAGCCCAAATTCTCACCCGCTTCCACAGCGGGACGCGTCAACACAATACGCTTGACGGAGCCTTCCTTCAATGCGGCAACAGCCAGTACGACAGCCAGATAGGTTTTGCCTGTGCCTGCCGGGCCTATGCCGAACACAATATCTTTTTTCCTTATCGTCTTTACGTAATGACGCTGTCCAATTGTCTTGACCATGATCTTTTTGCCGCGGAAGGTCGTTGCTACTTCTTTCTTGAAGAGATCCAGCAGTTCCTCCGCTTGCATGGTGCGAGCCAGCTCCAGCGCATAAGCGATATCACGTTCCGTCGGGTTATAGCCGCCGCGAACGAGCTGCAGCAGCACGCGGAACAATTGCTCCAGTGATTCTGTTTCCTTCACGGGGCCAGTAATGACAATCTCGGCTTCGCGCGTGGCGATCGTCGATTCGACGCTTTCTTGCACAAATCGCAAAAACTTATCCTGAGGCCCGAAAACAGCTAAGCCTTCAGCAGCATTCTCGAGCGGAACTTTTACTGTAGTCGATTCATTTTGCAACAATACTCAGTCTCCCTGCATCTGGACTAATGGCATTTCTGTGACCAATGACTGCTCTACTTCAAAAAGAACTTTCATATAAACTTTACCATTGTCAGCCTCTTCATGCAAAACAATTTCATCGACGATGACGGCATCCCGGCCTGCTTTTTCGATGACATCCGCTTTGGCTTGCAGCAATCCGACGCTTTTCGCTTCCTCCACGGTAAGCGTCCGCTCCTGCAGCTCCGTCTCCATGACCGTTTCTTTCATTCGGCCAATCGGCAGCGACCATTTTCTCCAGGAAATGCGTTCCTCATGCGTAATCATCTCCGAATGCTCGTACTCGCCCCCTCCGAATCCGCTCACCTGAAGCCCTCTGGAGCCCAGTACCGCATACCACTTCGACTTTTTCTCGCCTGTGTATACCTTCACCTGCTGGACAAGAGGCGCCTCCACCTTAAATTCGTACCAGACCAGGCCGCGTACGATTCCTTTGGCGACCACCACCTTGGAATTCGTCTCGGAGCCGATCAAGCCGGAGATGAGGGTCTGTCCCTTTTTGACGCGCGTATTTTTCTTCACGACTGCTTTGCCCGCTTCCGCAATAATCTGCGTCACGACACCATCTGCGGTAGCCACCAAATGGCGGGGATTTTGAAGCGACGGCGTTTCAGGCAGCGTCATCTCGACAACCTGAATGCGAACCTTCGTCCCTTTTTTCTCCACGCCGACCCAGGTTGTGCCCGGCAGCGAGTTGACCAGCTTCTTGGAGATGATGTCCGCATCCTGCAGCCTGAAGGACCATTGCATCGGGTAAAGTCCTTCCTGCTTGGCTGCTTGCAGCACCTGCTCGTCCGTCAGCTTCACATTGCCCTCGACCTCTACGTTCCATACGAGCGAGGAGAGCATAAAGATCATCGCAAAAAACAAAACGATGCCGACGGAGAACCAGATTCGCTTCTCGGCTTTCACAAGCCAGAAGGGCAGACCTATGCGCTTCGTGACATGGGCCCGGCAGCCTGTCTCTTTTAAATACGGACGAAGACGAAAAAAGTCGCCAACTGATAGTTCAAATTGCAGCTTACCTTTGCTTGTCCAACGAATGGCGGACAGGCCAAGCCCGCCTGCCATCGCCTTGTTCACGAGCTCCTCAGGCTTGCCGCCCCTCGTCTCTACCACAACGACACCCTTCAACCATAATACCCCTTTTTCCCTCACAACGTTCTCCCCCTATTCATTATGGAAGCAACTGTATATTAGTAATCACGCCTTCGATGAATACTTCTTCCGTCCATATTGTCCGAATGACCAGCGAGCTGCCGGTTACCTCCAGCTCTCCCTTGCTCAAAGCCAGTCTCAGGCGGTCGCTGGAAAAGTGGACGACGCCACGATGATTTTCGATATAGAGCTGCCTGTCGCCAATCATGGTAAGCCGGGGAAGGTCATATACGACATCTTGAGGCATATCAAGCAGTTCGGCCGTCAGCTTATGAAATTTCCGTTTCAGATGTCGCATGGATTGAATGAGCCCCTCCTCAAAGGTTTTCGGAGAAAACCTGGCATCGTAAGCATAAGCTTAGGTTTGCTGGAAGCAAACCTAGCTTCGTAAGCATTAGCTTAGGTTTTCGGAGAAAACCTAGCTTCGTAAGCATTAGCTTAAGGTTTTCGAAGAAAACCTGGCATCGTAAGCATGAGCTTAGGTTTTCGGAGAAAACCTGGCATCGTAAGCATAAGCTTAGGTTTGCTGAAGGCAAACCTAACGACATAGCGTCGAAAACATAGCTATGACGTTATAGATGTGCTATACCAAAATATGCTCGGCGCAGGCTAATTATGTGATTACTGATGAAAAACGGGGGATTGGCGGATAGAAGCAAAGGCAATAAAAAAAGACCCTCGATTCCATAGAATGGAACGAAGGTCTTATTCTGCTTATGATCGGCGATACGGTCGCTTGCCCTTAGGCGGTCCAAGCACCTCCGACCAGATAAATGCATTGCGAAGATCCTCCTTCGCAAGCCCTTTGGTTGGACTGGCAATCATCCCGCCATCGGGATTAGAAGCTCTTCTAGGGGGGGATGACGGACGAGTCTGGCGCGTCGGCGCAGATGCCCTATACTGCCCGGCAGGCCGATTGTCGGCAGACTGTTGGGCACGGGGGAATGCATCTACCTCCTGCTCCTCCGTTTTCGCCTGCGTGCGGTAAACCGTGTCAGAACGCTCCTGAAGCACTGGGCGATTCTGTTGCAACACCGGCCGCGCTTGCTGCTCCGGAGTCCGCTCTTGCGGACCGTCATTTCGCGGTTCCCCGCCGAAGTCCGGCATTCCCCTTGGAGGTTTGCCTTTCTTCCCGGAGTTGCTGAACAATCTGGCTACAAAAAATAATGCAATCAAAATGAAATAAAAGTTTTTGGTCAAAAACTCAATGATATCCACGTTGCTTCACCTCCATAAGACAGCTCGCCATTGATAAGGCTAAGCTCTCGGCAGCTTTAACGTCCGTCTTCCCCATCGGTCAGACCATCCGCTTCGCCAATGGAAGATCTCATTTTTGTATCCGCTTCGATGTTTTTCAAGTTCATGTAGTCCATGACGCCAAGCTTGCCGCTTCTGAGCGCTTCTGCCATGGCAAGCGGAACCTGGGACTCAGACTCAACAACTCTTGCTTCCATCTCCACGACCTTGGCTTTGTTCTCCTGCTCCTGCGCAACGGCCATTGCTCTGCGTTCCTCAGCTTTCGCCTGAGCGATTTTTTTATCGGCTTCGGCTTGTTCCGTTTGCAAGTGGGCGCCAATGTTTTTGCCTACATCCACGTCCGCGATATCGATAGACAGGATTTCAAATGCCGTACCTGCATCAAGGCCTTTACCTAGTACGGTACGCGAGATTAGATCAGGATTTTCCAATACATCTTTATGGGAATTCGACGAGCCGACCGTTGTAACGATACCTTCGCCTACGCGGGCAATGATCGTTTCTTCGCCGGCGCCGCCGACGAGTCGATCGATGTTGGCACGAACCGTTACACGCGCTTTAACTTTTACTTCAATACCGTCTTTTGCAACAGCTGCAACAGTAGGCGTCTCAATCACACGCGGGTTAACGCTCATTTGTACGGCTTGCAAGACATCACGGCCCGCAAGATCAATAGCTGCCGCACGCTCGAATTGCAGTGGAATGTTGGCACGTTGCGCTGCGATTAGCGCATTGACGACCCGGTCGACGTTACCGCCTGCAAGAAAGTGACTTTCCAACTGGTTAATGTTAAGTCCGAGGCCAGCTTTGGTCGCTTTAATGAGCGGGTTGACAATTCGGCTCGGAACGACCCGGCGCAATCTCATGGCAACCAGCGTAATAATGCTAATGCGTACGCCCGACGCGAGTGCGGATATCCAGAGCATGAACGGGAAAAAGCTCAGGAATACCGAAAGCAAAATAATGACCAATACGGCGATAATCAAAAACGATACAACAGGATCCAAATCAGCGAACATATCGATAACCTCCATTTCCCCCTACTAGCAGGGGACCATTATATTTCATGCTTAACTTCTTTCACAACAACCCATGTTCCTTCGGCCTTGGTTACCACAACCGGTTTGCCCGAATCGATAAATTCTCCCGTCGTCACGACGTCGACACGTCTATCTCCGATTTGCGCGGTCCCCGAAGGGCGCAGCGTTGTCAGGGCTATTCCATGCTCTCCTACTAGCGAATTCTGGACGTCCGCTGACAAATAACCTTCTTCCGTACCCAATTTGTCTCTCAGTATAAATTTGTTCCAGATGCCCCGGCCTTTATTGGTTCTCGCGAATAAAGCTACGATGACCGCAGCCGCTGCAACCGCAACGCCTAGTGAAATAAATCCGGTCTTCGGATTTGGCGCCGACATCACGACCGCAGCTATGAGCGATGCGCTGCCAAGCAGTCCCAGGATGCCGAAGCTTGGTACAAATAACTCAATCACCATTAAGATGATACCTATGATGAACAGAGCCATTGATTCCATGCCCGCCAGTCCCGATACATAGGAGCCGAAGAAAAAGAGACCGAAGCATAGCAATCCTATGATGCCCGGAGCGCCGAAGCCAGGTACTAACAGCTCAATTGCAATGCCTGCAATACCGAGAATAAGCAAAATCGTCGATACGACGGGACTAATCAGGAAGCGTGCCACTTCCTCCGCTACGGAAGGATTGATTTCGATCATCGCACGATTGTCCAGCCCCAGCCATTTGACGACATCCTCCACACTATTGGCCGTAAGCTCGGAATATCCC
The DNA here is from genome assembly GCF_056269225.1 of Paenibacillus sp. J31R120. Lineage (NCBI taxonomy): Bacteria > Bacillati > Bacillota > Bacilli > Caryophanales > Paenibacillaceae > Paenibacillus > Paenibacillus sp. J31R120. The sequence goes on from NZ_JBWDNN010000003.1 coordinate 563,702, forward strand.
ACCTTCTCCGCTTCGGAAGCGGACAGGGACAATATTTCTCCAGGCTTCTTCTCCCGGCCAATCTTATCTGTCATATCAACGGCAACAGACTTGTCCACCATGGCCGCAGCGATATTGGGGTCTCTGCCATGCAGCTTCGCTGCTTCCGTCATCTGTCCGACCCAGAACGATATCGTCTTGGGATCTTCCATGAGCGTCCCGCTTCCGTCTACGACGGCAGCTGCTCCGATTGTACTGCCCGGCTGCATCGCAATATGATTGGCATTCAGCGCGATATACGTTCCTGCCGATACCGCCTTGGCCTCCACGAATGCGGTAGTCGGAATCGGACTGGTGCGAATCAGCTCTCCGATATCGCTTGCACTGTCGACGCGGCCGCCAAGCGTATTCACGACAAGCACAATATGCTCAGCCTTCGCTTCCTGTGCCTCCTTGAAGGCTCTCTCCAGGAAGGAAAGCAGTCCCTGCTCCACCGTCTGCTTCACAGGCACGATGACGACAGCCGTTCCGGCATCGCCCTGTGAAGTGGTCTCCTGGGATGAAGCAAGCGCAGCGGGAAGCATGACTGACGTTAACGAAATGGTAAGTACAGCTATAAGCATCAAAGGAAGCAGAAGCGTCTTTGTATGCAGCCATATTCGTCGTTGTTTTACCATTGGCGTCCTCCTTTTTTCGAGATAGTATTCCCTGTATTACGTAACAATGTTCGATTTGTTTCAACAATTAGAAAAAAACACCCCAATAAAGGGGTGTTTTGTGTCCGCATCGTATGCTATTGCAGAAATTGCATAACTGCTTGATTTACTAGTTTACCGTCTGCGCGTCCCTTTGTCTTAGGCATGAGGGCGCCCATCACTTTCCCCATATCGGCTTTGGAAGAAGCACCGAGTTCATGGATGGTCTGCCTTACTATCTCTTGAATCTCTTCTTCAGTCAGCTGCTCGGGAAGGTATTGACTAATAATTTCAATTTCTGCTGCAAGACCTGTTACCAGATCATCACGGCCGGCTTTTTTAAATTCTTGGAGGGAATCTTTACGGATTTTGATTTCACGACTCAATATATCAAGCACTTCATTATCTTCCAGGGGTCGCTTTAAATCAATCTCCAAGTTTTTCACTGCCGCACGCATCATACGAATTGTGGTCAGCTTGAACTTGTCCTGACTCTTCATGGCTTGCTTCATATCGTCGGTCAATCGTTCGCTCAGGTTCATTATGCAAGGCTCCTCCTAAAACTTTCTCTTACGCGCAGCCTCGGACTTTTTCTTGCGCTTTACACTTGGCTTTTCATAATGCTTGCGTTTTTTCACCTCAGCGAGCACACCGTCTTTAGCGATGGAACGTTTAAAGCGGCGAAGCGCAGCATCAATAGTTTCGTTTTTGCGAACTTTAGTTTCAGACACCAGTTTTCCCTCCCTCCGAAACAGACCGTCCAGAGCTATAACACGGTTTATCAAACTTCATTATAAAGTAAACTAAAACCCAGTGTCAACTTCCGTTAGGTTGCAATTAATGCGCCAAGCTTCTTACCGCCCAGCAAGTGGATATGCAGGTGGTAGACGACTTGCCCGCCATCGCTGTTCACGTTGTTAATCAGGCGGTAGCCCGCCTCCGCAATGCCTTGCTCCTTGGCGATTTGCCTGGCAACGGCAAACAGCTCTCCGATCAATTCGTTATCCTCATCCGCGACATCGTTCATCGTCGGAATATGTTTTTTCGGGATAATCAATATATGTACGGGAGCCGCCGGCTGAATATCCTGGAACGCCAGCACACTGTCGTTTTCGAACACTTTTGTCGACGGGATGGAACCTTCAACGATTTTACAGAAAATGCAGTCCATTTTTCTTCTACCTCCTCACCATTTCCTACCTACTATCATACAAAAAAAATGAGCGCTAGTCCAATGCAAGAACGCCGAACATGGGCAATCCCATGTTCGGCGCAAATCGTACGGATATTTACTAGATAAAAAACGGCAATAAAGAAAGAGCAAGCAAGCCTCCAAGCGGAAATCCTCTGCGGTAAAAGCGCCTGCGAGGGTAGAATCCGCCGTAGCCGTAACCGCCATAAGGGAAAAACGCTCTTTCGTCCCCCGGACAGAATGGAACCGCCAGATACACGTTTTCCTCATCTACGCTTTCCACGATTCCGTCATGATATTGGCCGTCGTTAGTTTGAATCACCACATAGCGGTTAAGATGTTTCTCGCAAACATTTTTGTTATGTGTCAAATGTTGATTGACATTGCTCATTGTCATCAGCCTCCGTTACAACATCCTATGCAGCGGTAGGCGAATGGCTACTAAGCAGGCCATGATTTTTTTAAGACCCGGCGTAGTCCTTAAGCGCCTTCTGAAGCTCTGAGGCAATATCAATCCAATCATGGCCGCCCGTCAGACGGACCATTGAGTTGCGGTCGCCCTCCATCGCATAGTGGAACGCGGACATCAGCTCGGTGAGGTTAACAAAGGACGACTGTGCTTCGCTCACTGCTGCACGCTCGGCTTCTGACAATGCTCCGCTGCCCGCCCCAATGCCCTGCAGCATCGCCTTTAGCTTCTCCTCATAGGCATCGTAAGTCTCGGAAGCATGACTGTATGCCGCGGAATCAATTTCAGCCGCTTGCGCCATCAGAACGGCCAATCCCGCCTGCTCTCGGTCCACGCTGATGTTGAAATACTTGGCTGCCAGTCGGGCCAATCCCGGCTCTGTGTCTGCGTGCTGCTGGATCTCCTCCATGTACGCACTCCAATGGGCAAGCTGCTCCTGCCCCTCTTTAAACCCTTGGAAGATCATTTCTCCGGTACGTACGATATCGCCCCGCGTATGCTCGATGTGTTTGGTATAAAGCAAGATGTTGCCCATTAAGCTAAAGACGAGTAAGACGAGCGTGATGGGCAGCGCCCAAGAGCGCTTGCCGTTTTGTTGCTGTTCCAAGCTTCTCCCTCCCGAATTAACGTTGACAGCTTTCGGTCCGTATTACAGCTTGATTACCGTGGAGCCGTCAAAGAAATAAACATATTTTTCGTCTACCTTTCGCTTCAGCACCGCCTCGATCGCCTCGGCATACAATTCCAGCTGGAAGCGATGCCGTTCCGCTGCCCGCTCCCAATCCTTCCTATAGACACGATCCGTCTTGTAATCAAGCAGCGTAATGCCGTCTTCGTCTTCGAACAGACAGTCAATCACGCCTTGAATCAGAATCGGCTCGTCGTCCAGTTCGCTGTCATGCTTGCCATAAACCCGGCTGGCGGGGAACATGCAGCTGAACGGAACTTCCCTTCTGACCCAGTCAGCCCGAACGAGACGCTGGCCAAGCTCGCTCTCATAGAAACCAAGGATCGTATCTGCATCGATCACTTCCGCCTGCTTCACGGTCAGCAGCCGCTTCGCCACCATCGCCGCGAGCGTCGCCTCGATGACGCTCTTGTCCACCGTGCCTGCCGCCGGGACATGCTGCATGAGCAAATGATGAACGGAGCCTTTCTCCGCCGCAGTCAACGACTTCTCCTCCATAAAGGAAGGCCTGCGCAGACGCAGCGTATAGCCTCCTGCACCGTCTCTCTCGTCTCCTGGCATGCGATTAGCCTCTTGCATGCTTGAGACTTCCTGGACCGCTTCAAGCGTCTCAGCGTCCTCCAGAGGCTCTGCATGCAGCCTTTTCATTTCGGTAACGGAGGTTTTTGCCGCTATGCCTTGCGACACCTGATGCGGATAGGTCCATTCCATGCGAGCACGAAGCTCTGTGTCAACTTCCGTATCCTCAATGAGCGCAAGCGATTCAATCGCCTCCATGCGCAGCTGACTGATTCCAGGCTCCTCTGCAAGCTCTTCCTCCAGAGCAGCCGCAGCTTCGCTGCCAAGCAGGACAGCAGGCACAATCCCGCTTTCCCATTGATCGATACCGATCGATACAGTCCGGGCCGCCAGCTCAGCCGGACTCCCTTCCGTCTCAGCCGCCAGCTTCCGCACCACGAGCGGACCTACCCAATCCAGATAAGACCGCGCCGAAGCGACATGATAGTCCGTAACTTGTCCCGACTCATCCAAAGCGGATAACCAGCGATTCATCGCTTTAACCGAATCGGATACCGTTCCAACCAGAAACATTTTCTCCTTCGGTCTGGTCAGCGCCACGTAAAGAATCCGCATCTCTTCCGCCAGAAGCTCCATCTTCAGCTTCTTTCTGATGGCCAGAAACGGCAGGGTAGGATAGCTGATCCGCAGCTCAGAATCGACGTAGCGGGGACCAAAGCCCAGCTCCTTGTGCTTCAGAAACGATGTTCGCGTATCCTGCTGATTGAAGAGCTTACCCATACCCGCGACAAAAACTACCGGAAACTCCAGGCCTTTGCTCTTATGAATCGACATGATGCGGACAACGTCCTCGCCTTCGCTTGCTGCGCGAGCGGTTCCCAGATCGCCGCCGCTCTCCCGCATCCGCTCGATAAACCGGAGGAAGCGGAACAGTCCGCGGAAGGACGTCGATTCATACTGCCTGGCACGGTCGTGAAGCGCCCTTAGATTCGCCTGCCTTTGCGTACCGCCCGGCAGCCCGCCGACAAAATCATAATAGCCGGTATCGCGGTAAATGCGCCAAAGCAGGTCTGCCAGCGATCCTTGCCTCGCCTCCGATCTCCACCCTTCCAGTCGCTCCAGAAATCTCGCAAGCTTCAGTCTGGCGCTCTCCGGCATGCTCTCGCTGCCCGCCGCATGCAATAGCGCATCGTAGTAGCTGGCATTGACGGATTGGATGCGGATACGGGCCAATTCCTCGGCCGTCATGGAGAACACCGGAGAACGAAGCGTCGCCGCCAGCGGAATATCCTGATGCGGGTTGTCAATGACGCGCAGAATCGACAGCATCGTCTCCACTTCCGTCGCTTCGAAGTATCCGCTGCTCAGCTCCGCGTAGGCTGGAATTTCTTTAGCCTGCAGTTCCTCGATCAGAATCGGAGACCACTGCTTCGTCGCCCGCAGCAAAATGACGACATCTCTCCACTCCATCGGTCGGTAGCTGCCGCTTTTCCCGTCATAGACCTGGTACCCGCTGCCCACCAGCTCACTGAGCTGTCCGGCGATCCATCTTGCTTCAAGCTGGGCGACATTCAGCTCTGCCAGTTCCTCCGCCCGCTGCAACGCGTCCTCTTGTTCTTCGCCAAAAGATTCGTCTTCCCCCAAAATCCCATCATCGGCTACGCCCGATCCGCGGTCCAGCACAGCGAATTGAATATTGCAACTGCCTGGCTTCTCCGGTTCAGGGTATGCGGCTCCTGCGATAAGCTCCGCTCTGTCATCGTAGTCCATCTCGGCGACGTTCTCTCTCATGATGCCGCGAAATACCCCATTTACACCGTCGACCACTTCACGTCGGCTCCGGAAGTTACGTGCGAGATCGATTCTTTGCCCTGAGGAACTTGCGGAATCATGCTGCTCTTTTAAATTGGATTGCGTGCGATAGGCTTTGTATTTGGCCAGAAATAAATTTGGCTCCGCCAGACGGAATCGATAAATACTCTGCTTCACATCTCCTACCATGAACCGGTTGCCGCTGCCGGGACGTTCGATTAAGGAAACGATCGCCTCCTGCACCATATTGGTGTCCTGGTATTCGTCCAGCAGAATTTCGTCGAACATCTGCTGATAGTCCAGAGCCGCGACGGACGGCACGATTTGCTCTGGAGTGGAAGTCGCATCTCGAAGAATGCGCAGGCAATAATGCTCCAGGTCGCCGAAATCAAGAAGGCCCTTCGCCCGCTTCGCAGATTCGTACCTTCTGCCGAAATCTATGACTAGATCGGAGAGCGTGCGCATAAGCGGCGCCAACGCCGCAAGCTCCTCCAGAAACTGCTCTGCATCGCGACCGAATAGTTCATTCGCAAGTCCGCTCACCAACTTCTTTGCATTTTCCCGCAGCTCTTTCGTCTGCTCCTGAAGCGACTTGTCGTAATCATCGCCACGCACCGCTTTCAGTTTCCCGAACGCCGCCGCCCTGAACGGAGCCGCCCAGTAGCGCCAGCCGGTTGTCTGCACCGTGTCCCGGAGCCCCTGCACCATGAGCAAATCTTCCTCCAGCGCACCAGCGTATGGAGCAGGACCGGCAGGTCGATTCGCCAGCTCCAGCGCTTGCCGCAGCTGGGCAATCGCGCCATCGAGACCAAGCAAAGCGTCTTCTTTCAAGCTGGCAATCCAATCGCTTGCTTCCAGTTCATCCAGGGATTCAGCCTCGAAGGCGCCAGCAGTCTGGGATAGCCACAGCTCGGGCCAGGGATGGCTTTGGGCGAAGTCATACAGCCCCTGTACAAGCTGATACAGCGGCTCATCTCCGCGTTCTCCTCCGTAACGGTCCGCCAGCGTCAGAAAGTCGCCGCTGCCCTCCGCTTCACCGCTGTACCGATGCTCGAACAGCTCGTCCAGGACGTCAAGACGCATCAGCTCGCTTTCGGTTTCATTCGCAATCCGAAAGCCGGGATCAAGTCCGATAAGCGGATAATAACGACGAATGACATCCAGACAGAAGGAGTGGAGCGTTGTAATGGAGGCGCGGCCCATTAATGCCAGCTGCCTTCGGAGATGCTCGTTCTCTGGGTCCGCTGCCAGCCGCTTCTCCAGCGCCTGGCGAATACGGTCCTTCATCTCTGCGGCAGCCGCTTTCGTAAAGGTAGCGACCAGCAGCCGGTCGACGTCCGTGCTGAGCGATATTTTGCGAATAATGCGCTCCACGAGCACCGCTGTTTTGCCGGAGCCCGCCGCAGCTGCGACCAGCACATTCCTGCCGCCCGTCACAATGGCTTCCCACTGGTCATCCGTCCATGTGCTATCCGCCGGCTTCGGCGCGCGCTGCATAGTCATCGTCTTACACCCCCTCAAGCTGGCGCCAAGCGTCCTCTCTGGACGATTTCGTCAGTTTTTTGTAGTCATTGCCTTGGAATAGCGGATCGAATTGGCAGACAGCCTTATAATCGCAAAACTGGCATGGCGATTTCGCCCCCAGGCGGTATGGCTCAATCGAGACGTCACCCTCCATAATCGTTCCGCCAATTCGGCTGATCATGCCACGGACAGACCGCCTCAGCGTCGTCCATTGATCAGGCGTCACAACGGATGAGCTGCTATAGAAGCTGCCGTCCCGCTTCAGCGCAACCGGAAGCAAATCCGAATAACCGGCATCCAGTTCCCCGTCCATCAGCCGGGCTACCTCGGCGTCAGCCGTTAACAGCCCTTTTGTTTTATAGCGCTTCAAGATCTGATTCGGCACTTCCTCGGCTGACAAGCCGTTCGATAGGGCGAGCAAGGGGTTATGCACATGAAAGTACAAGACACCTGCTGGAGACGCAGGCTGGCCTAACCAGCCTTCGGCATGCGTAATCAATACATCCAGATAGGTAAGCATTTGCAGCGACAGGCCATGCACCACTTCCTCCAGCTTAAGCGTCGTGGCGCTGGACTTATAATCCAGCACGCGCAGAAGCAGCCCCTCTTCCGTCTCCGCAGCATCGACGCGGTCAATCCGGCCGACAACCTCCATCTCCGTTCCATCCGGCAGGGGCAGCACCAAGGAAGGCAACGTGCCCCCAGGACCGAAGTCCAGCTCCGTGGCGACCGGCTGGAAGTGAGCCCGCTTCGCATGCTCGCCGAGAATAACCGCGGCCTGAGCTACAATTTCCTTCAGCTTGCGGGCGATGAATTGGAATCTGCCGCTGCTCAGCAGAATCTGGGATTGCAGCTTGGGCGCAATCTCATCCACCGTTTTTGCAGCCGCAAGCTTTACATCTTCCCGGGTAAGCTTGCCCCAGTTGCCGCCAAGCGAGCTTGCCAGCTTGCTGAGCGCAGCGTGGAACAGCTGGCCAACATCAGGCGCCTCCAGCCGATACAGCTTCCGCTCCCGAAGCTTGAGGCCATGGATGGCAAAGTGCTGGAACGGACAAGAGACGAATCGCTCCATTCGAGAGACGCTAACGGTCATCCGCTCGCCATACAATTCCCTCGCCAAGGTTACCGGCAAGCTGCTCTCCCGGTTATGATAGGTCAGCGATCCGGATAAGAGCTGCAGCTTCGGCTGCCACTCCGGCCGTGCGACATACCAGTTGTACATATCCCACCAGAACGGAGCGATCCTTCCGCCTTGCTGCCAGCTTCTAAGCGCGGCAATCAGATGGGTCAAAGTGCGGCCGGGATGCTGCACATATTCTTTCTGCTCCTCAGCAGGCATGCTCTCAGACGGCTCTGTCCCGATTCCGCGCGTCGGCAAGCCGGGGAATAAGCTCCGAATATTCCGGATGATCTCGGAAGGCAGCAGGCTTTTGCCCTCTTCATCAGCCTCGGCCCAGCTAATCCATAGCAAGTCGCTAGGCGTAGTCAGAGCGTTATAGATCATAAATCTCTCATCCAGCAGCCTTCTGCGCACGCTAGGCGCCATCTCCATGCCTTCCGCAACAAGCGTATCGCGCTCAGCCTCGGTCAAGATGCCGTCCTCATTAACTCGCATAGGCATAATGCCATCATTGGCTCCCAGCACGTAACAAGCCCGTATCCGCCCTGACCGGGTCCGGTCCATGGAGCCGACCAGCACCTGGTCAAGCGCAGGCGGCACGGCTGCCAGCTTCAAGCTGTCAAGCCCTGCCTCGACCATGCCGGCGAACAGCTCCGGAGATACCTTCTCGTCTCCCGCCAGTTCAACAAGCTGATCAAGCAGGACCATCACGCTGTCCCACAGCTGTCTGTGAGCCCGTCCGCGCTGGGCATTGCCACGCTCCATATCCTCACGGCTCCAGCGCTCCAGGCGGTCTGCTGCATCACAGTGTTCCAGCAGCTTGTACAACGCCTCACACATCTCTCGTATGCTTGAAGCTCTGCGAATCTCCTCCTCGAATCTCTTCAGCAGAGGAGTGATAGCGTCTCTCGCAGCTGTCGCAATATCGAACTCCTGCTGCGCTTTAGCCGATACCTTCGTCTCCATCTCATCTTCTTCCTCGAGCGAGAGAGACGCTATTGGCTTCCAACTCCTTGCGTCCAGCCACTTCCATCCGTCAATTCCCGCGGCCAACACATAATTTTCCAGTCTGTCGAACCAGTCTCGTGGCAAGCTTCCGTCCATCGGGAACAGCATCTCGGTTTTGACGCAGCGAAATACAGCATCGTAATGCCATCCGTTTAACACCGTTTCCAGCGCGGAACGCATAAACTCCACCAGCGGATGGTGATGAGCCTGTTCCTTCTGATCGACAAAATGAGGGATCCCGTAATCGTCCAATATGAGCGACAAATAATCGGCATAATCGTCCGAATTGCGGGTAAGAATGGCAATTTCTCTCCAGCGCAAGCCTTGGTTTCGCGCGCGTGACCTGATATCGCGGGCTACCGCCTCGACCTCCGCTCTTCTGCCTGAAGCAGACAAGAGCCTGATCCCGTCGCCAGCGGGAGTGCTCTGGCGGCCGCTTAGCATGGGCACCCGCTTGTCGTAATGCTTCTCCAGGTGAGCCAGCAAGGGACTTTCGCTGAAGCGATGCGGAATGCTGCCTCCCCCATTCATATCCAATACCGGAAGGACCTCGATGCCATGGGCTTCCGCCAGCTCCATCAGCCTGATACACGTCTCCGCTGCAGGATGAAACAGATCAAGCTCATGCGGCCGCTCGCCGGCGCCGTAATGGCGGTCCAGCGTAAGCGTGACATTCACTTGCTTGGCATGCTTCATCAAGGTACCAAGCGCTTCGTACTCCGTTGGCGTAAATCCGTGGAAGCCGTCCACCCACAGGCAAGCATCCTTCATGGAGGGAGCTTCAGAATAGCTGTGCGACAAATAAGCCAAATAGTCCTCAGCGTCCACGTAGCGGCCGGCAAGACTGGCTTCCATCTCTTCATAAATCAACGACAGATCATGCAGCTTGCGGTCCAGAAGACCCTCTTGGCGCTCTTCGCCACTCAGGCCGACGTCCAGCTTGCGCAAGCCTTCCGCATCTACACCGTAGCGCTTCCACTCTGTGAGAAGCTCGGACAGCCTCTCGATGAACCCCGCTTGCTCAGCACCGCTCTGGTAGAGCTGCAGCCTGGAGGATAGACGATGAACGATTTTATACAGGAGCATTGATTTCCCCGTATCGCCGATCGGCACGAGAGCCGTGCCGCCTGTTTCTTGCATGACCCGGAAAGCAAGCCTTCGGAAGCTTAACGCTTGGGCTCTGAGCGAACCCCGCAATTCTCCGCTGCGAAGCAAGGTATATTCGCTCTGGAACGTCGCTTGCTCGGGAACGAGCATAATGAGCGGAGGGCCGTCCGGCTCTCCCCGCAGCTGCTCTCTTATCTCATCCTGACAATAGGTTGTCTTGCCGGTACCGGCTCGTCCAATAATCAGTCTTAGCGGCATATGCTCTCCTCCCTTGTCTTCCCGAGCCTGCGGCTCGTTCTACTTCGCAGCCGATCTGCTTCTCACTTCGAAAATCGCAAATTTCAAATAATGACCTTCATCAACGCCAAGCAGCTGAGGATGATCTTTCCCCGCAGCCCTCCATTCGACGAGGCGCAGAATCTTGCCTGCATCAATCGCCGCTTCGTGAATCGTCTCCAGGAACAAGTCCGGGCGCATGTGGTACGAGCAGCTTGCCGTCACCAGATAGCCCCCCTCATTCACAAGCTTCAAGCCTTGCAAATTAATATCCTTATATCCTCTGCAAGCACCGGCTACCGCATTTCTTGTCTTGGCGAAGGCAGGCGGGTCCAGAATAACGACATCCCATGTGCGGGCGGTCTGCTCCAGCTTCTTCGATGTGTCGACGCCGCCTGACGCACGCAGCTTCCGCTCCTCCAGTCCTTTCGCCTGCTCTCTCAAATATTGAAATGCATCCGCTACGACGAACTCTACGCGATCAGTGAATCCGTTTCTCTCCACATTGCGCTTCGCAGTGTCAATCGCATGCTGCGATACATCCAGACAAGTTACCTTTTTGGCTCCGTATTGGCAGGCATGAAGCGTGAAGCTGCCTGTATGGGCAAAACACTCCAGAACCGTCGCGCCATCCCAATAAGGGAATGATACGGTCTTGCCATTCGCATTCACAGGCACAAGAGCATCTCCGCCGCTCGGATCTTCCGCAAGCTTGATGCCGCTTCTGGCGCCCCAGCCCTTCATAAGCGGCGCAATGGAAGCCCGATTCTCTCTCTGATCGAAGAAGTAACCGGTTTTCTGTCCTTCCACGATATCGACCTCAAGCTTCAAGCCGTTCTCTTCGATCTCGATAATAGGCGGGCACTCTCCGTACAAGACACCCTTCCGCTCTTCCAGACCTTCCAGGCCGCGAACGCTAACATCGCTTCGTTCATAGATCCCCTTGGGATCAAACACCTCAACAAGCGCAGCAATGAGGGCCTCTCGAACGGCATCCATCCCCAGCGTCAACAACTGGACCACAAGCACTTCGCCGAAGCGATCAACGATGAGGCCAGGCAGCTGATCCGCCTCTCCGTATACAAGCCGGCAATCGCGATCCGCCACGAACCGCTCACGATGCTCTTTGCATCGTTGCAGCTTCTCGACGAAGAAAGCTTGATCCATCACTTCCAGCGGATCATAAGAGACGATTCGCACCGTAATCTGAGAACGGGGATTCCAATAGCCCGTAGCCAAGTACCGACCCTGATGGTTCACAACATGAACCAGGCCGCCAGCTTGGGCCTCCCCTTCCAGCTTGTCAATCTCGCTTGCGAACACCCAAGGATGGCCTTGCTCGATTCTTTTTTTACGCGCCTTGTTCAGCACGATTCTAGCTTGCTCTTTCACCGTTCAGTCGTCCTCTCTATGTATAAGGCTTGTCATGCCTGTCTCGCTTGCGGCATAACCATAACTATATCAATTCTCAGCATGCAGAAGGAGAGCCTGGACATGATTCAATCCATTGTCGTACCTGTGCTGCTCGGTTTTGCCGTCTTTATGTGCGGCATGAAGCTGATGGAGCTTGCCCTGCACCGGCTTGCAGGCCCCTATCTCTCTCAAGCGCTGCAGCGTACGACCAAAACACCGCTGCACGGTCTTGCAGTCGGTACCGTATCGACCGCGTTTTTACAGAGCAGCACCGCCGTCACTGTCATCTCTATCGGCCTCGTAAACGCCGGACTTCTCTCATTCCCGCGTACGCTAGGCATAATTCTGGGCACCAACATCGGCACTTGTCTAACAACGGAGCTGATCGGCCTCAATATTCAGTCGCTGTCTACCCCGCTGCTGACGGCTTCCATTGCCGTATGGCTCCTCACTGCGCTATTAGGCGAAGTGAGAATTTGGCCGCGGCTTGGCAATCCGCGCTGGCTGGAGCCGGTTCGTTCTGCCGCTGTCGCAGTATGCGGATTCGGGCTGCTGCTGGCCGGCTTAACGCTTATGCAGACGATCGGACCGGCCGTTCAAGAAAGCGCCATGTTCGACTGGTTCATCGATAAAGCCGTCACCGGCGTATGGTGGGGACTGGCCGCCGGAGCCATATTGACCGCCGCTATTCATAGCAGCGCCGCCGTCATCGGGCTCGTGATGGGTTTCGTCACCATCGGCGCCATGCCGCCGGAGCTGGGCGTTGCCCTTGTACTTGGAGCCAATATCGGTACATGCGTAACCGCACTGCTCGCCTCCATCGGCGGCTCCAGATCCGGACAATACGTTGCTTATGCCCATACGATTCTGAACATAGGCGGTGCGCTTCTGTTCCTGCCGCTTATCAGCGAGCTGACCGCTGTATCCGACTGGCTGTCTCATTCTCCAGCCTCGCAGATTGCACATGCCCAAACGATCTTCAACATCGCTTGCTCCGTGCTGGCACTTCCGCTGTGCTATATGAGGGCATGGCGTCGTCTCGATACGATTGAGCTTCGTTAAACGGGTAGCTCAGCGGTCAATGGACGGACAATCCAAGAAGCTGCAGTGCGCCTGCCACAATCCGGTGATTGTTGTCATAGCCGGATTGCTTTTGGCGGCGCCATGCTTCCATCGGCTCGAACCAATCGACGCCGCGAATTTCCTCCACCTGCGCCTGATGCTTGCCGCCAACTGCTTCGACAAGATAATAATGAACTTCTTTGTTCACTGTACCGTATTCGGCATGCTCGTACTGGTATTTGATTTGGTCGATCGGGGCGACGATTTTGCCTTCCAGCCCGGTTTCTTCGGCAATCTCCCGGAGAGCGGTCTGCTCTACCGTCTCGCCTGCTTCCATCTTGCCCTTCGGAAGCGACACTTTGCCGTAACGGTCCTGAATGAGCTGAATTTGGAGCAGTCCTTGCTCATTGTGGCGGAACACGACTCCACCCGCTGAAATTTCCAACATGTCTATTCCCCCTAGCAACATTTACGCATTAGTATATGCAGCAAAGGATTCCTTCATCTTTTCACCCTCTAACGTAAAAAGAATAGGGAATCCCGCTATAATCTCATCGTTAAGCTCGCAGCGCCTCTGGACGCTCATAGACAAAGGATTCCGTCTCCTGCTCCTGAGAAGTCAGTCTGGAATCCAATACGCGCAAGAACTGGCCGCGGCACTCATTCACTCCCGCTTCCGTTACTTTCACGCGGCATAGCTGTCCGATCATCTCCTCCGTGCCGTCGAAGATGACTTGCAGGTAATTGTCTGTATAGCCCATGACAAGACCTTCGCCAGGCGCGCCTTTGTATTCGCGCTCCGGAATCACGTCCAGCACAGTGCCGACATATTGCTGCGCATACTCCAGCTGCATCTTCTCGGACAGATCGATCAGTTTGTGGACGCGCTCGTTTTTGACTTCTTCATCCACCTGGTCGTCCATGCGTGCTGCTGGCGTACCTGTTCTCTTGGAGTAAGGGAAGACATGCATCTCTGCGAATTTCAGCTCCTCCATGAAACGGAAGCCCTCTTCGAACATCTCATCCGTCTCGCCCGGGAATCCGACAATGACGTCCGTCGTAATGGCAACGCCCGGCATCGCCTCATGCAGGCGCTTAATCTTCTCGGCGAATTGCTCCGTTGTATATTTCCGGCGCATCCGCTTAAGCACGGAATTCTCTCCTGCTTGAAGCGGAATATGCAGATGACGGCACATTTTGCTGGAACGGTTCAGCACTTCAATCATGGCGTCGTCAATCTGGCTCGCTTCGATCGAGCTGATCCGAATACGCTCCAAACCTTCGATTTTGTCCAGATCCCATAGCAAGCTCGTCAAATTGTAATTTTCCATTTCGTCGCCATATCCGCCGGTATGAATGCCCGTCAGAACGATCTCCTTATAGCCCGCAGCCACAAGCGCCTTCGCTTGCTCAAGCACGCTCTGTGGCTCACGGCTGCGCGACAGGCCGCGCGACCACGGAATGATGCAGAACGTACAGAAGTTGTTGCAGCCTTCTTGAATTTTCAGGAAGGCACGCGTGCGTTCCGCAAAATCCGGCACATCCAGCTCCTCGAAACTGCGTGTCTTCATAATATTGCGCACGGCATTGACCGGCTTGCGGTCATCCTGAATTTGCTTCACGAACGTCATAATCTTGTCCCGGTCTTGCGTGCCAATGACAAGATCGACACCCTCAATAGCCATAATTTCTGCAGGAGATGTCTGCGCGTAGCAGCCTGTTACCGCAATAATTGCGTCCGGATTGCGTCTGATCGCTCTCCGGATAATTTGACGGCTCTTCTTGTCTCCTGTATTCGTAACGGTGCATGTATTGATCAAATAGACGTCCGCCGTGGTCGTCTCAAAATCAACCTGCTCGTATCCCTCATTTTTGAATAACTGCCAAATCGCTTCCGTATCGTAGAAGTTTACTTTGCAGCCCAGTGTATAAAACGCGACTGTTGGCATAGTGGTCACGCTCCTCCCATTTCTCCAGATTCATATAGCAGGCAGGTCAAGCCAACCAGCCCCGCCGTCTCCGTCCTTAATATTCGCTTGCCCAGTCCGGCCAATCTTGCCCCGGCCGCCTGCGCCTCCTCCGCTTCGCGCTCTGTGAAGCCGCCTTCGGAACCGACGATCAGCAGGATCGAAGGCTCCTTTCCGCTTGCGGATTCCGTTTCCTCTTCACGCTCCCGCTTCCATGCCCGGACAACGTCTCCAATGCCCTGTCCATGCGCGCGATCACCTTCGCGCTCATAGCAAAACAGAGCCAGATCGTATTCCGGGATGCCAGCAAGCAGCTTCTTCCAGCTTGCAAGCGGCAGGATAGACGGAATGCGGTGACGATGCGACTGCTCCGCAGCTTCCTTCGCGATCTTGCTCCAGCGCTCCAGCCGCTTCGCTTCCTTCTTGGCATCGTACTGGACGATCATCCGCTCTGATTCGAACGGAAGGAACGCAACCGCTCCAATCTCCGTCCCTTTCTGAATCACCAGCTCCATCTTGTCGCCCTTAGGCAAGCTCTGGGCGATCGTGACTGCCCATGCCGGCTCGCTGTCCGGAGCAAGCAGCTCCAGCACTTCCGCTTTCACTTCCTGGGGAGTTGCCTCGCGCACAACCGCAAGAGCCGAACGGCCGGAGCCGTCGCATGCGATCAATTGGTCATCCGCCTTCATGCGCATAACCCGCGCTGCATGATGGGCGTCCTCGCCCGTTATCGTAATGACGCCGTCCCTGAACTGCTCCGGCGCTACAAAATATCGTTGCATAGACGTAAATCCATCCTTCATCTTAGCATGTTTTGACCACTGAAATCCATTGCAATGTCATACCAATTAAGCGGCGAGAAGATGCCGTCAAAGAAATTAATGAGTCCTAAGAAAATCGGCCCTTGCAGGCTCAAAATCGGATCGAGCGTCACCGCGCGCAGCGGCGGAATGAAAACAAACAGCAAAAAGATAATCATCGCCCAATGAATATTTTGTTCGATCTTGTAACGAATGCGCATCGGCAGCAATTCGGCTACAATGCGGTAGCCGTCTAGCGGAGGCAGCGGAATAAAGTTAAAGACGAACAAAAGCAAGTTAATAATAATTAAATACCAAAAGAAATGGACAAGCGCCATATATACGCCATGCGAAGCGGAATACAGCAGACCTGTTTCATGCAAAATGTAGAAAATCAACATCCCGACAAAGGCCATCAGCAAATTGCTGAGCGGACCAACGGCCGAGACGATGATGCTCATTAAGCGGCGATTTTTGAACTTGCTTGTGTTGACGGGCACCGGCTTGGCCCAGCCGAAACCGGCCACCAGAAGCAGGATAGAGCCAAACAAGTCCAGATGCACCATGGGGTTAAGCGTTACTCTGCCTTCCTTGTAGGCCGTATCATCCCCGAATTTGTATGCACTGTAAGCATGTGCGAACTCATGGACTGTAAATACGAGCATAAGCACGATCACTATAAACGGCAGGTCTTCAAGGGGAAACCATAAAAATCGCTCCATTTATCCCTCCTGCGGTTTTTCCGCAACAAAGGCAATCCAGTCCTCGTCGCGGCGTTTTTCGACGATGCGGAAGCCGGAAGCGATCAAGCCTTCCTCCACATCCGTCTCTTTATTTTTGTACACTCCAGAAGCAATATAGATTCCGCCCGGCTTCAGCGATTGATAGACATCGTCGATGAAGAGCAGGATAATCTCGGCCAGTATGTTGGCTACGACCAGATCGACCGGTACAGTCACGCGCAACCCGCTGGCTCCATCGGAAGCAGCTTCGCCGGCCTTCAGTACGCCAAGCAAATCGCTAAGCTTGACTTCCACTTGATCGGACAAGCTGTTCAGACGTACGTTTTCTGTCGCACTGGATACCGCAACCGGGTCCAGATCAAGTGCAAGCACACCCTTCACACCTAAACGGCATGCTCCAATTGCGAGAATGCCGGAACCAGTTCCGACATCGATCATTTCTTCGCCGCCCTTGACGACGGATTCCAGCGTCTGCAAACATAGCGCGGTCGTCGGATGCGTGCCCGTACCGAAAGCCATGCCGGGATCAAGCTCGATAATCCGTTCTCCTTCTCCGGCCTCGTACTCTTCCCAAGTAGGCTTGATTGTCAACGTATCCGATACCCGAAGCGGCTTGAAGTATTGCTTCCAAGCCGTAGCCCAGTCCTCATCGTCCACTTCAATGGCTTCATATGTCACAACGCCTGTATCAATATCGAATTCTTTCAGTTCCTCAACCCTTGGCTTAAGGGCGGCAATCAGTTCAACTGTATCTGTTCCTTCAGGGAAATATCCTTTAATTACTGCCTGGCCTTCCGGAATATCGTTAAGCGGCAGCTCGTACCATTGTCCCAGGGACGTGTCGCGCGGCTTGTTCAAAGTGCCGGACTCCTCGATCGATACGCCTCCCGCTCCCATTTCATGCAAGAAGTTAGAGATCATCTCCGTCGCTTCTTCAGTTGTACCTATTGTGATTTCATGCCATTTCATATGTAATGCCTCCCAAATATCAAAAATGCCTATCCTCTATTGTACACCAATCTCAGGGCGATGCACAAAAAAATGACGCAAAAAGCGGTCTGCTTCTTGCGTCATTTCTCCATTTAGTCAATCTTGCTGCCCTGACGTTATGCTCCCGCCAACTTGTTCGATCAACCTTATTGCACGGTCCGCTAACGTATCCTCGATCGTTGCAGTAAGGCGCCCTTGCGCATACAGGCCGTCTACGTCGACAACACGAAGCGCCTGCAGCTTATGTAACGCCTCCATGGCAGACTGCTCGTCTTGGAATGATGCATGAATTTCTACAGTTGACATGTTTATAGCTCCTGCGCCCGCTCGTCCGCTTCCTTCGCACGCTGCTGGGCCTTACGGTCCGCTTCGTCGGCAAGCTCCTCCGAGAATTCCACATCTTCGTTTTTACCGGTAGGCAGCTGGCCGAAATTAACATTTTCCAGCTCATTTTGTTCATTGGTCATGCTGAATCACTCCTTCTCATCCATTATGCGATTTCGTTTTTCACCGCTTTAGCATGCGTGGCCGGAAGTGAATCTATGCACAAAAAAACGTTCCGCGCTATTCGCCGCGGAACGCCTTTTTCATTTTATCGAAAATCGACTCATGATGTTCGCCTTGCTCGCTAGTCGATTCACCGGACAATCCGGCAAACTGACGAAGCAAATCCTTCTGATCATCGGTCAGACTAGTAGGCGTTACAATCGTTACCTTGACGTGCTGATCGCCCGTCCCATAACCCCTAAGCTTCGGCACGCCTTTGCCCTTAAGCCTGAAGTACGTACCCGTCTGAGTGCCGGCAGGAATCTTCAGCTTAACCTTCTCTGTCAGCGTAGGAATCTCGATCTCATCACCCAACGCAGCTTGAACGAACGTCAGCGGCACTTCGCAATAAATATCATCGCCCTCGCGCTCGAAGAACTCATGGGACTTCACACGAAGCACAATGTACAGATCACCCGCTGGTCCGCCTCTGAGGCCGCCTTCACCTTCGCCGGACATGCGGATTTGCGCACCGTCATCCACACCAGCAGGAATGTTGACTTTAATACGCCGTTGCTTTTTGACTTTCCCTGCGCCATGACAAGTTCCGCATTTGTCGCGGATAATGCGTCCCGTACCGGAACAATTCGTACACGCCCGGCGGTTGACCATCCTGCCGAATGGCGTATTTTGCACAACCTCTTGTTGTCCGCTTCCCCGACATGTCGAGCATGTCTCAGGTTTCGTGCCTGGTTTGGCGCCGGAGCCGTGACAAGTATCGCAAGATTCCGTTCTCGGAATCGTAATCTCTGTTTCCTTGCCGAAGACGGCTTCCTTGAATTCCACCGTCATCGTATATTGAAGATCGTTGCCGCGCTGCGGCGCATTCGGATCGCGGCGCCCGCCGCCTCCGCCAAAGAACATATCGAAGATATCGCCAAAGCCGCCAAAATCCGCGCCGCCTGCTCCACCCATGCCTTGGTTCGGATCGACATGTCCATACTGGTCATAGGTCGACCGTTTGCCGTCGTCGCTCAGCACGTCATACGCTTCCTTCACTTCCTTGAACTTCGTTTCTGCATCATCCGCCTTGTTCACATCGGGATGATATTGCCTGGCAAGCTTGCGGTATGATTTCTTAATATCTTCCGCGGAGGCATCCTTGCCGACACCCAGCACTTCATAATAATCGCGTTTGTTAGCCATCCGATCTCACCCCCGCTACCATTTATTGTATTGACGCACGAAAGGAGGTCAAAGACAGGGCAAGCCCCTCTTTGACCCCTCGCCAGTTGTTCTTACTTCTTGTTATCGTCGACAACTTCGTAGTCTGCGTCAACTACATTGTCCTTGCCTCTTGTACCCGCTGCATCGCCTTCAGGCGCGCCTTGATCTGCGCCTGCTTCTTGAGAAGCTTGCTCATACAGCTTAACAGACAGCTGCTGTACGATTTCCGTCAGCTCGGCAGTAGCCGCATTGATTTGCTCCAGATCATCCGTAGCAAGCGCTGCTGTTACTTTTTCTTTCGCCGCGTTCGCTTTTTCGATCTCGGAAGCATCCACTTTGTCGCCAAGGTCCTTCAACGTTTTATCCGTGGAATACACGAGTTGATCCGCCGCGTTTTTCGCTTCAACTAGCTCTTTGCGCTTGCGGTCATCTTCTGCATTCAGCTCGGCGTCCTTCATCATTTGTTCAATATCGGCTTCGCTCAAGCCGCCTGAAGATGTGATTGTGATTTTTTGGCTCTTGCCAGTGCCCTTATCCAGAGCAGATACGTTAACGATACCGTTCGCATCAATATCGAATGTGACTTCGATTTGAGGCACGCCGCGCGGTGCTGGCGGAATATCGCTGAGTGTGAAGCGACCAAGCGTTTTGTTGCCTGCCGCCATGGAGCGCTCGCCTTGCAAGACGTGAATCTCAACACCTGGCTGATTGTCAGCATAAGTGGAGAACACTTGCGATTTGCTTGTCGGAATGGTCGTATTGCGGTCGATCATCTTCGTGAACACACCGCCTGCTGTCTCGATTCCGAGCGATAGAGGCGTTACATCAAGGAGAACGACATCCTTCACATCACCAGTCAATACGCCAGCTTGAACAGCTGCGCCAAGGGCAACCACTTCATCAGGGTTAACGCCTTTATGCGGATCTTTGCCTGTAAGTTTCTTCACGGCTTCTTGTACAGCTGGAATACGAGTCGAACCGCCTACAAGTACGATTCTATCGATGTCATTTGCAGTCATGCCGGCATCGCTCAAAGCCTGACGAGTCGGGCCCAGCGTGCGCTCTACGAGAGCCGCGGACAATTCTTCGAATTTTGCACGAGTCAGGTTCATCTCCAAGTGCTGAGGCACCCCGTCAACCATCGTGATGAACGGCAAAGAAATAGTAGAAGTCATAACGCCAGAAAGCTCTTTTTTCGCTTTCTCAGCCGCATCTTTTAGACGCTGTACAGCTGCTTTATCTTTGGAAAGGTCGATGCCTTGATCTTTCTTGAATTCAGCTGCCAGGTAATCAATGATGACTTGGTCGAAGTCGTCGCCACCCAGCTTGTTGTCGCCGCTAGTCGCTTTTACTTCGAAGAAGCCGTCGCCCAGTTCCAGAATGGACACGTCGAATGTGCCGCCGCCAAGGTCATAGACAAGAATCGTTTGGTCTTCGGATTTCTCCATACCATATGCAAGCGCTGCAGCAGTTGGTTCGTTGACGATACGCAGAACTTCAAGACCAGCGATTTTGCCCGCATCTTTTGTCGCTTGACGTTGGCTGTCGTTGAAGTAAGCCGGAACCGTAATAACCGCTTGTGTAACCGTCTGACCCAAATAGGCTTCAGCGTCAGCTTTCAGCTTTTGCAGTACAATTGCCGAAATTTCTTGCGGCGTAAATTCTTTATCGTCGATTTTCTCCTTATGGTTGGTACCCATATGGCGTTTGATCGAGATGATTGTGCGATCTGGATTCGTGATCGCCTGGCGTTTTGCCGTCTCGCCGACAACGCGCTCTCCGTCTTTCTTGAAGCCGACAACGGACGGCGTCGTACGGTTGCCTTCCGGATTTGGAATAACAACTGCTTCGCCGCCTTCCATAACGGCTACGCAAGAGTTCGTAGTACCCAGGTCAATACCGATAACTTTGCTCATGGTTTATCCTCCTAAAAAGTTTGTGATTTTATAAACGAATATTTCGTTTATTGAAGCAAACTTGCTTCGTAAGCATCATCTAAAGTTTTGTGATTGGAGCCGCGATTAGCGGGTTAAAGCAAAGCTTACTTCGTAAGCATCTTCTAAAGTTTTGTGATTGGAGCCGCGATTAGCGGTGTGAAGCAAACTTACTTCGTAAGCATTAACTTAAAGTTTTGAATTCTTCATCTATAGCGTCGCAGCTCGTTAGCCGCTAACTTTAACCATCGCAGGACGAAGCACTTTCTCCTTGAGCATATAGCCCTTCTGTACTTCTTCTACGACGATGCCTTCTTCATACTCATCGCTTTCCACCTGCATGATCGCTTGGTGGAATTCCGGATTGAACGGCTCGCCTACCGCATTAATCGGCTTCAAACCTTCCGAATCCAGCGTTTGGCTAAGCTGGCGGAATATCATATCCACGCCTTTAGCTAACGATTCATAATCACTATTGGCGCTGGATGCGGCAATCGCGCGTTCGAAGTTATCTACAACCGGAAGCAGTTGCTCGATCAGCTTCATAGATGCGTATTGTGCCAGTTCTTCTTTTTCTTTCATTGTGCGGCGGCGGAAGTTGTCAAAGTCCGCTTGTACGCGTAAGTAACGCTGTTGCGATTCCTCGGCTTGCTTCTCCAGTTCAGCGTAACGCGGGTCCTCTGTCCCCTCTGTGTTCGCTTCTTCCGTCTGAGCGCTTTCCTCGGCCCCATTCTGAGTTTCAACAGCCTCGTCTAATACGGTATCCGTTGTTTCGTTATGTGTTTCTTTTGCACTCATTTGTTTCACCTCCTCATAAA
This sequence comes from Paenibacillus sp. J31R120, assembly GCF_056269225.1. Taxonomy (NCBI): domain Bacteria; kingdom Bacillati; phylum Bacillota; class Bacilli; order Caryophanales; family Paenibacillaceae; genus Paenibacillus; species Paenibacillus sp. J31R120. The sequence goes on from NZ_JBWDNN010000003.1 coordinate 585,531, forward strand.
ATTGCCTTCTTGCAGCAAAGAAAATCCACTAAGCAATTCCATGGATCTTATCTATACCACCGGCTAAGCAAGACGCTCATATCTTTGGATATTAAGTCAAGCATGCTTATCACTTTGCCATACTCCATTCGTGTGGGGCCCAAGATGCCGATTGTGCCAAGCGATTCCCCATCAATGGAATACGTTGCCGTAATCAAGCTGCAATCGCTGATTGCCTTATGGTCATTTTCTGTTCCGATCCTCACTTGTATTCCGGAAGGGAGAGAAGAGAACATTTTCATAATGGTGGGCGTCTCATCCAGCAAATCCAGGATCGTCTTCACCTTGTCGACATCCTTGAATTCGGGCTGAGTCAGCATATTCGTCGCGCCGCTCATGAATACGCGCTGCTCGTCATCGTTCTGAAGCGCGCTGTCCAGCACGCTGATCAAGCTTTCATAATGATCGACATGACGCTCCAGCTCCTGACCGACCTCGCTATACAGCTTCGCCTTGAGACGAACAAGCGGTACGCCGACCAGCTTTGTATTCAGAATGTTGACGACCTTCTGCATATCGTCCATATTCAGCTCCGGCGGAACCGTTATGGTACGATTCTCCACATGGCCTGTATTAGTTACGATAATTGCAACTGCAGACGACGCATTAAGTGGAACTAGCCCAAAATGCTTCAAAGACGTATGGAACAGCTCCGGTCCGAGCAGGATCGACGTGTAGTTGGTCAAGCTCGACAGGACAGTCGCTGCTTGCTGAATGACCTGCTCCATCTGGCTCATTTTCTCTGTGACGAATGACCGCACAAAGCCAAGATCATCTTCCTTCATTTCCTTAAGCTGAATCAAATGATCAACATAATAGCGATAGCCTTTGGTGGAAGGCACTCGGCCTGCGGACGTATGGGGCTGCTCCAGGAAACCCAGCTCCTCCAGGTCCGCCATTTCATTCCGGATTGTAGCCGGACTGAACGCGACGTCGCCACGCTTGGATATGCTTCGCGAACCAACAGGTTCAGCCGAACGAATATAATCATCTACGATGGCATGCAATATCATACGTTGTCGATCCGTAAGCATTCCAATTCCTCCCCGTTTGTAATCCACTATCCCTCTGTTGACCCATCGTTAGCACTCAACTCCAATGAGTGCTAATCACTAATACAAAAATACCAAACCAGCTTTGTCATTGTCAAGTCGGTTCGGTATTTTTCAGCTAACATTTTCAATTGAACTTTATTTTTTATAGAATCGATTATTCAATCATTCCATGATTTCAGTACGTTTACGCCAATTCCCTGAGTACAGCAATCTCGTCGCATGCATGCTGTTTCGGGCAGTTCACGCAATCTCTCCATACCTTCTCCGGAAAAATTTCTTTCTCCACAATCTGAAATCCGTTCCGTTCGAAGAAAGGCACGGCATACGTCAGCGCCATTACTTTCGTAATGCCTTGTTCTTTGGCTTGCTCCAGCAGCTTATCGACCAGCTTGCTGCCGATACCAAGGCTCTTGTATCCATCCGTAATGCCTAGCGACCGGATCTCCACCAAGTTGTCGCCAAGCTTGGTAAGCGCCCCACAGCCGACAACCTCTTTGCCTATTTCCGCTACCACGAATGTATCTACTAAATGGGCCAGAACTTCGCGTGATCGAGGCAGCATAACACCCTTGTCGGCATAACCCTGAATTAATTGATATAACGTCTCCACATCATCCGTCGTTGCTGTCCTGCATAACACTTCCACTGCTTGCATAACTGCCTCCACCCCCGCATGTTCCCGATTCAATGTTCGTTTTGAATATGAATAAATATACATCAAAACGTATTAATACACAAGCGGAATTTATCCCTCTACGGTAATAAAGGCGCCGAACACTTCATTGCCCAGTAGAACACCCTGATCAGTCAGTCGATACACGGTATCGCCATCCATCTCCAGTCGTTCCAGCAGCTTGCTGCCAAGCAGTTTATGGATGATTGGACCAAAGCGTTCCTCCAGCTTGTGTCCCGGGAATTGCTCTGCAAACTTGGACGTCTTAACCCCTTCAAGCAGCCTTAAGCCAACCATCATAAAGTCTTCCATCGCTTCAGCTTCCGGAATATCGTACACCTCAAGCCGCGGCAATCGTTCGCGGTTAGCCTCAATATAAGGCTGTACGCCCTTCAGATTGACATGTCGTGTTCCCCGGGCGTAGCCATGGGCTCCAGCGCCAAGCCCGTAATAAGGCTCATTGCGCCAGTACGTGGAATTATGCCGGCTCTCGTAACCCGGCTTGGCAAAGTTACTGATCTCGTAATGGCGGTAGCCGTTTTCCTTCAGCTTCTTCATTAATAGAAGAAACATGTTGAACTCCTCTTCCTCAGGAGGCAGCGGGAGCTCGTTACGCTCATACAGCTTATGGAACAGCGTGTTCTCTTCCACCTTCAGGCTGTACAGCGAATAGTGTGGCAAACCAAGCGCCATCGCACGGTCTACACTGTCGGACAGATGCTCCAGCGTCTGTCCCGGCAAGCCAAACATGAGGTCGATCGACAAATTATCGAACCCCGCTTTGCGCGCATTGTCCAAGCTAAGATAGACATCGTCCACATTATGGATTCTGCCGATTCGCTCCAGCAACCCATTGTCAAAGGATTGGACCCCAAAGCTGATCCTGTTCACACCGCCGCTGCGCATCGCCTGAAGCTTTTCGAGATCCGTTGTACCCGGATTGGCCTCCATCGTCACTTCTGCATCATCCGCAATAGGGAAATGCTTGAACACCGCTTGCAAAAACCGCTCCATCTGCGGAGGAGTCAATACGGTCGGCGTGCCTCCGCCTACGAACACCGTCTCAATGCGCTCCGGCGGAAGCGAAGCTACCGTTCGCTTCATCTCCTCCTCCAGCGCATCCAGGTATTGATCGACAGGCTGTCCCTTCAGAATATAAGAGGTAAAATCGCAATAATGACATTTGTTCGTACAGAAAGGAATGTGTATATAAAGCGCCTTCGGAGCCGCTTGCAATCTGTTCATCCTGCTCTCTCCTTCCTTCTACAAAAAACGAAGGAGAGCGTTCGCTCTCCCCCGTGAACGTATTTAACGTATCGTTTAATCTTCGTCGATTTTCAGAACCGCCATAAATGCTTCTTGCGGAACCTCGACGCTGCCTACCTGCTTCATCCGCTTCTTGCCTTCCTTCTGCTTCTCAAGCAGCTTGCGCTTCCGGCTGATATCGCCGCCATAACACTTGGCAAGAACGTTTTTGCGCATCGCCTTGACGGTTTCGCGCGCGATAACCTTGGTGCCAATGGATGCCTGTACCGGCACCTCGAACATCTGGCGCGGAATAAGCTCCTTCATCTTCTCACAAATTAGCCGTCCGCGATGATAAGCCTTATCCCGGTGAACGATAACCGACAAGGCATCGACTTGCTCGCTGTTCAGCATGATGTCCATCTTCACGAGGCTCGACTTGCGGTAACCCGACAGCTCATAGTCGAATGAAGCATAACCTTTTGTTCTGGACTTCAATTGGTCGAAAAAGTCATATACGATCTCCGACAGCGGCATATCGTACGTAATCGTGACACGGTTCGCATCCAGATACTCCATATTGATGAAGTCGCCGCGTTTGCCTTGGCAAAGCTCCATGATTGTGCCTACATAATCGTTCGGCACGATGATGGAAGCCTTTACGTACGGCTCCTCCACATAATCCAGCTTGCCCGATTCCGGGTAGTTGGACGGGTTATCGATATCCATCGTATCGCCGTTCGTCAACGTAACTTTATAGATAACGCTTGGCGCGGTAGTGATGAGCGGGATATTGAACTCACGCTCGATGCGTTCCTGGATAATCTCCATATGCAGCAGTCCGAGGAATCCGCAGCGGAATCCGAAGCCGAGTGCCGTGGAAGACTCCGGCTCGTAACGGAGTGATGCGTCGTTCAGCTCGAGCTTCTCAAGCGCATCCCGAAGGTCATTGTAGTCCTGCGTCTCAATCGGATAGAGACCGCAGTAAACCATCGGATTGATCCGGCGATAGCCTGGAAGCGGCTCAGGCGCCGGACGCTTCGCATCGGTCACCGTATCGCCTACGCGTGTATCCTTCACGTTCTTGATGCCTGCGACAACAAAACCAACGTCCCCAACGGACAGTTCGTCTACAATTGTCATGCTCGGCTTGAACACACCTACCTCGATGACTTCGAACTCTGCCCCCGTCGCCATAAATCTGATCTTCTTGCCTGCGCGGATGTGCCCGTCAACGACGCGGACATAGACAATTACGCCTTTGTATGCATCATAGTGAGAATCGAATATAAGTGCCTTCAAAGGCTGGTCCGGATCGCCGTTAGGTGCGGGCACCTTTGTTACGACTTGCTCCAATATTTCTTTAATGCCGATACCGGCTTTGGCCGAAGCGTGTACTGCATCGCTTGCGTCCAGTCCAATCACATCTTCGATCTCTTGCTTCACCCGATCCGGCTCGGCGCTCGGAAGGTCGATCTTGTTAATGACGGGCAGCACTTCGAGATTATTGTCGAGCGCCAGATATACGTTGGCCAGCGTCTGGGCTTCAATCCCTTGCGCTGCGTCAACTACGAGAAGCGCACCTTCGCATGCAGCCATGCTTCGTGACACTTCGTATGTAAAGTCGACATGCCCAGGCGTGTCAATCAGATTGAGCAAATATTCCTCGCCATCGTCGGCACGGTAGCTGAGACGAACCGCCTGAAGCTTGATCGTAATGCCACGTTCACGCTCCAGATCCATCTTGTCCAGAACCTGCGCCTGCATTTCTCTAGAGCTTAATGCTCCGGTAAATTCCAATATCCGGTCCGCAAGCGTTGACTTGCCATGGTCAATATGAGCGATAATGGAAAAATTTCTTATTTTCTTCTGCCGGTCACGAACGTCAGTCATGCTTGAGCCCCCACACATTCCAATAATTCCAATCATTCCTCCTATTATACCAGTTCGAAGGAATGTCAGCAATGAAGGTTTAGTTCATCCAGCCGTCGAACAGACCCACAACAAAGCGAATGCCCTTGCTGGATGCTGATTGCAGCAGACCGGATGTCGAATCGGCAAGCTTGTTGACAGCCGGCTGGCCATTCTCGCTTGGCATGCCCGGCAAGCGTGTTCCCTCTCCCTCATAACCGTTGCCGTATGCGATACGCCGGATTTCTTCAAGCTCCCGCTCCAGCTCGGCAATTCGCTTGTCCGTCTCCGTTACATATTCAGCCGTGCCGGATCCGACTGTATACTCCTCGCCGTCGATCGGGCCGTAGATGCGCTCAATCCCCGTATTCGACATCTCAAGTCCGAACATGACCAGCAACGCAATCGCGCCTCCGATCGCAAGCCACTTCCAAGCGTTACCTTTCATGGCCGTCTACTCCTTTCCCGATACTTTCTCCGCATCCCAATAGATCGATGAGATCACTTCCGCCAAAGCATCTGCTGTCCGGTAGCATTCCTCAAGCGTATTCTCGATTCCGCCGATTTCGATCAGTGCGCTTTCAGGAGCCAACGATTGGTTATACTCCGCATTACCCGTAGTTTTCCCCCATATTCCCCTAGAAATACCGGGATACTTTTTCTCGAGTGCATTATGAATCTTGGTTGCAAAAGCTTCGTTTTCTTTCCAATTCGGATTTTTATTGCCGATGACAAAATAAACTTGCGCATAGCTTGTTCCTTCAATCTCGGTTGTCGTATATTTGCGTTTTTGCGAGTCCCGGTGAAGATCGAAGAACAGCTTGAGATCGCCGCTGCTGGCCATCGCTTCTTTCACCGTTTTTTTGGAATATTTGTAGCTGTAAGCATAATTAAAGCCTTTGACGGTTGAAGGATAATCCGTATCGGAGTGCAGAGCGCCTATGCCTTCCTCCTCAAGCTTATCTGCCAGCCGCTTTCCTACCAGTGTTATGTTTTTCGTCGTGGAGCTGACGTCCTTCGTGTCCTTCTCCAGCTCCGGCAGCCATGATTCGCGATTATGGGTGTGGTAGATAAAGGCTACTTTGCTTTTGCCGGTATCAGGCTTGTCCGATGGAGCCGGCGGCTTTGGATCAGGCGACTGCTCCGGTTCTGGCGAAGGCTCTTCCTCAGGTCCTTCTGTCGCTAGAGGCGGTTCGTCGTCTTCATGAGCGCCGCTTGCAGGATCGATAATAGGAAGATGATCCTGCGGACCATTGTTCGTATCGGTCCCTACTCCCCTCCGAATGAGGAAGGAATCATTATGCATACCGGGCAGCTCCGCAGAAAGGACACCTGACGGATCGTTCGGATTAATGCTCGTCAGCGTGCGCATCAGGAATGTGCTGATCTCCCTGTTCGTGAATGAGTCCGATTCCAGGCCGCTATGGAATGCAGGCATCTCCATCTCCATCATATCCCCGAAAAAACCGCTCGAAACCGCAGCTGAGAATCCTTTCATCGAATGGATAGGCGAGCTCGTCGATTGCTGATGAAGAATACCCGCTGCACCTAACACAATAAAAAAAATCATGGAGCTCAATGATAAAAAGGAGAAGGCTCTCCCCGTGACAAGCAGATGCTTCATTTTTGTGCGATCACCCATTTGATTCAGCCACTCTGGTTTGCGATTCATCATTTTGTGTACCTCCTATTATCCGCTGACGCGATAGTTATGCCGCTCTAATCTACTATCAATCTATGAGACAAGCAGGATTCATAGAACCAATAGATTTCTATGCTGCTAGGTCATAGAATCTTCACAGGAGATTCCGCCTTATAATTCCAGCATAAAAAAACGAAGCGGATGCTTCATTCGCATCCGCTTCGCTCCGACAACCCTAATATCACACCTGGACGAACAACGTTAATGGGTGTATGCAGCTACATTATCCGTATCCACAGCATCATGCAGCGATGCGTTAAGTCCGCTTGCAATAATGTTGGCGATATCCTCGATGAATTGATCCACTTCCTTCGGCGTGACCAGCAGATCGTGACCGATCGGGCTCAGCACCTCCCGAACAAGCTGAAGCCGCTCGTGCTCGTCCATCTGGTTCATGAGACCAAAAATTTGATTCGTATCGCCCTTCTGATTCTCCAGATGCGACTTCATCATTTCGAACGTATTGTTTACAATCGTTGAAGCATAGACGACAGTCGGCACCCCGATTGCAATGACAGGCACGCCTAATATGTCACGGGTGAGCCCTTTACGCTTGTTCCCGATGCCCGAGCCGGGATGAATGCCGGTGTCGGCAATCTGGATGGTCGTATTGACGCGTTCAATGGCTTTCGAGGCCAGCGCGTCAATCGCAATGATCAGATCAGGCTTTGAGCGGTCGACAATGCCCTGCACAATCTCGCTTGACTCTATGCCAGTAATGCCTAGCACGCCCGGCGCAACTGCGCTGACAGAGCGATAGCCTGGCGCAACCTGATCCGGCATTAATTCGAAGAAATGCCTGGTGACCATCACATTCTCGACAACCAGCGGCCCAAGCGCGTCAGGCGTTACATTCCAATTGCCCAGACCAACAATTAGTACACGGGAGTCTTTGGAGATATTCAGCCGCTGCAGGAACGTCTCGAAGTGCTTGGCAAATTGCGTTGCCACCCGATCTTGCAGCTTTGTATCGCCTTCTCGCAATCCTGGTACCTCAAGGGTAATGTATTGCCCGATCATCTTGCCGATCGCTTGCGAGCCCTGCTCATTCTGCACATGCAGCGTCGTAATCGTGATGCCGTCATCCTCCGTCGTATCGGAATGAATGCCCGGGATCGGTCCGGAACCGGGAAGCTCTGCCATCTCCTTGGCTTCCAGCGCCAAATCAGTTCTTACATTGAATTTCTGCAAATCAAGATCTTTCTCCACAGCCACGATTCTCCCTTCATATGTACAATCTCCCGTTATTGTTCGCAGCTGGCGTAATTTCATACTTGTATTGCATAGTGCAACTCCTTGCTCCGCCCCATGTTCGGCATATTGGTTACTATTGCTTTTTGGGCAGTCGCATGATAATATATTTTAAGTTGTGTTGTAGTTCTGCACAGAACCATGTAGGAGGTGAAATCCATGCCAAACATTAAATCCGCGATTAAACGCGTAAAAACAAGCGAGAAACGTCGCGCTTTGAACGCATCCCAAAAATCCGCACTTCGTTCGGCCGTTAAAACTGCTGACCAAGCGATCGCTGGCACTGATGTAGATGCTGCTAAAGCGGCTCTGATCACAGCTTCGAAAAAATTGGACAAAGCAGTAACGAAAGGCCTGATCCATAAAAATGCGGCTTCCCGCAAAAAATCCCGTCTTGCTAAACGCCTGAACGCATTGTCCGCTCAAGCGTAAGCTCATTCAACAAGACAACAATAGGCTTCGCCTTCTCTTAGAGGGCGAAGCCTTTTTGCATGTCCATTCTGTTAGTTGACTGTCCTCTCGATTGGTTACGTCACGTCCCCTTACAGATTCGGAGGGGCTCGAACCTAAGCCCCTTTATCCGCGCTTAAGGACAGCAGGTACATCTCCAGACCGAACGTCTTGTCAATGGTCCCTGTCTTCATGCCGTAATCCAGATCAGCCAAGGATGACAGCAAGCGTCCGAGCGTAGCTGTTTTGAATTTGCGGCTCTTCTCGGCTGCAAGCTTGACCGCATAAGGATGCAGGCCCAATTGACCGGCCATCTGCTGCGGGGAATAATGATGCTGCTCCAGCTCCTTAATCTGCAGCATGATGCGCAGCTGCCTGGCGATTAAGGCCGCGATCTTGATCGGCTCCTCCCGGCGAATAAGCAGCTGGCGGTACAGCTCAAGCGCTTTGCCGATCCGCAGCTCTGCAATGGCATCTACCAGTGCGAACACATCCTCTTCCACCGTAGCCGCAGTAAGCATAGCGGCTGTCTCTCTTTCGATAACGCCGCCCTCACCGGCATGCAGACAGAGCTTGTCCACTTCTTGGGCAAGCTGTCCCATATTGACGCCGACCCGGGATAGAAGCAGCTCCGCCGCTCCTTCCGTCAATTGGCGATGCTGCTCCGACGCCCTGCGTATCATCCAGCGCATCAGCTCCGGCGTATCCAGCTCGGGGAATGCGATCAGCGCTTTGCGGTCCTTTAGCGCCTTGACCAGCTTGCGTCTTTCATCAAGCTTATCCGCATATACGGCAAAAACGATAACGCTAGTCTCAAGCGGGAACTCGATATAGCGCAGCAACGACTCCGGACGATGCTCCAGCTTCGCATTTTCCTTGCCTCCAGCTGCCATAACCGACGCATCTCGCACAAGCACCAGCTTTCGCTCCAGGAAGAATGGCGGAGACTCCGCCTCAATAACGGCTTCCTCCAGTGGCGTCTCTGACGTATCGTACTTCATGACGCCCATTTCTCTCTCGTCGCTTTGGAACATCGCATTGGTCAGCGCTCCAATGAATTGCTCCATCCGGTATCGGTCCTTGCCGTATAGCACATAAACCGGCTTGAACTTGCCGGACTTGATTTCTTTGACGGCTTCCTTTACATCCATGCGTTTGCTCCCCCACTTCAATGATGTAATGAACGGCAACAAAGGGATGAGCCATCGATTGGCCATCCCTTTGTCTTTATATTAACACCCGCCGGCAGCTCCATGGCACTGCCTAAGCGAATGGTCTAACGACGTCGCGGTAACGTCGCAGACTGAACTCTTGCTCTATCATACGGCAGATCACGGCCGGATGTGCGCGAATCCACCAATTAATGCGTTGCTTTTTTTTCCTTCCAGTTCAAAGCCTCAATGACGTATTTCTCAGCAGCTCCCCGATCCAATTGCACCTCATACGTAAGCTGGCTGCTGTCATCGGACCATGCAATCCCGGTATGCTGTCCGTTCTTGCGGGATGTCTGCATTACCGTCTTGTTGTCATCTGCTGACACAATTGAAATGGCATGCTGATCCAGCAGCGCTACATAGCGACCGTCCGGCGAAGGGAACGCGTTGGCAGCGACAATGCCCAGACCAGGATGATCTTCCTTCTGAACGTCGGATTCGCCAGGAGCTTCTATTGGAGTACCAGATTGGTCGACAACTTCCGTCTTGTCCGCCACGATGCCTTTTCCGGTAACAGTGACATCCGTTCCGCTGACGCTCACGTCGCCGCCGGCTTCAGGATTGTGATCCCCCTCGGCAGCCAGCCCTTGTGCCGATTCTTTTTCATTGGCTCTGAATTCAATTTCAGACTGTCCTGATATCGTATCTGTCTGCCTGAACAAATTCGCAGTTGCTCCCTCCGAATCCGCAGGCATATCCGCCGAATAGGACAATTTGCCTCCAGCATTGTCGTTGATCGCAGCAGGATCGTTCAAGATAAAAAATCCGGCCACAACACCCGCTGCGACGACACTCCCAATAGCGCTCCAAGTGGTCCAGCGTCTCTTGCGCGGCATGCGGCGCGGCTCAGCAGCGGCTCTCGCTGGTATGACGGATGATGGTTCTGCGAGAGACGCAGCGCTGGCGGCAAGACGATCAAGCCTCTCCAGCTCGGGCATAATCGCATCCACGAGGCTGTAGCTGGGCGTTACCTTGGGCAAGGCAGTGAGATCTGCAGATAACTGCTTCATCCGCTCGAACATGGCTGCACAGTCCGGACATTGTCTTGTATGGTTCATCAAGACCTCCAGTTCGGCGTCACTGAGATCGTCATCTAGCTGTCTTTGCATGAGTTCCATCACCTCTTGACAATTCATCCCCGGACACCACCTTTCTGATAATCATGGAGTAAAGATTGCAGCTGTTGCCTAGCCCTGAACAAGTAAGACTTTACCGTATTAAGCGGCAGGTCAAGCGAATCCGCAATTTCGTTATACGAGAAATCCTGCAAGTAGCGAAGCACGACAACCGTACGGTGGTGCTCCGGGAGCTTGTCGATGGCACTTCGAATATCCTGAAGGGCATACGCGGATAATACCTCGTCCTCCACGTTCTGCTTCTCCCGGAATACCATCTCATGCTCATCGATAGATACCGTAGGCTTGCTTCGTCTAAACTTGTCAATGCATATGTTAGTTACAATGCGCTGTATCCATGTCTTGAACTGCGCCTTCTCTTCATAAGAGCCGATCTTCGTATAGATGCGGATTAATGCCTCTTGCGATGCATCCATCGCGTCTTGCTCGTTATTTAATATATAATAGGCTGTCCGATAAACATGGGTTTCAATCTCACGCAACAGAGTAATTAAAGCGTCTCGATCTCCCGATTGGGCGGCTTTAATAAGGCCGGGCTCAACCACGAAGGATCCTCCTCTCTTGCAACCTTACTGACGGACGGGTTGCGTTAAATGTTGCAGGTCGTTAAAACGAATTTTTTATTTTTTTAATAAAAATCATGGATTTATATCATTTTGTCTTTTTTTGTGGAAATGTGCAATCAGAGCCCCTTCTCTTAATAAAATAGAGAACTCCACATTAAAGAATACCAAATTAATAGATATCCGTATAGCTATTCATTTTTGGAACGCCGATATCCCCTTGCTGCTTACCCGGAATCTCGCTTCCCCGCCGGTATCTGTCCTCCATAATACAACTCCTGCCGCTTCCAGACGTCCCAGCACATCTGGATGAGGATGGCCGTATGTATTGGTGGCGCCCACTGAAGCCACCGCACCGGACGGACGCCAGTATGCCAGCCATTCGTTGCCCGTGGAATGACGGCTGCCATGATGGGCAACCTTCATCATATCGATTGGCTCTTGGGGTACAAGAATCCGTTCTCTCGTCATTCGGACGATCGCACTCTCCGTCCGGGTAGAGATGTCGCCTGTAAACAGGAACCGGCTGTCGTAAAGCTGTACGGCGACAACGAGGCTAAGCTCATTCTGATCTTTTATTACGGGAATGTCAGACATGCGTTCCGCCGGCCATAATACGTCCAGACGAGTCTCTTTGTCAAGCGACCAACTCTCGCCCGCTATCGGAGCGTACAGTGGAATATCGGCTCGAAGCGCCGCTTCCATTAGCCGGCTTGAATCTTCCGATGATCTCAGAGTGCCGTTCCACCATATTCGGGTGACGGGAATCTCCTTAATGACCGCTATCAACCCTTTTATATGATCCGTGTCCATATGCGAGAGAATCAACAAATCAATGCGATGAACCCCTCGGTCTCTTAATAAAGGAACCAGCACCTTGCTTCCGACCTCAAACGGATCGCTGCGACTCCTCCACTCCTCGCCAGGCTTGCGGAACGAAAGCGCTCCGCCTCCGTCGACGAGAATATGCTTGCCGCTTGCGGTACGAATAAGCGCGGCATCCCCCTGTCCAACGTCCAGAAAACTGACTGTCGCCGTCCCGTCGAACGCATCGGGCATATAAGCATAGACAAGGAGCAGCATCGCAACAAGCGCATGAAGGATCAGCGGCTTATACACGCTGAGACGGTTGCGTGTTTCCATAATTGTAGAGTCACTAAGATAAGGTTTTACATCCCCGAAATGCTTAGTTTCCTCCGCCTGTATAGGAGCCGTCTCCTCACTGTGTTCCGAATCCGCTGCCGAAAGCCGCCCTTGCTCCATGCTCGCATCCCCTCTGCCCAGCCTTCGAAAAGCCACTCCCATCAGCAATAACCAGACCACCACCCACCATAAAGGCGGTGTTCCCCATACCTGCCTGAACAGGGCTTGATCGGCCAGCCATTCAATAATGGCAAATGATCCATCGTTGGCAATGACGGATACATTCGCGATTAACTTGGCGCCCCAGGGCCATAGCATCGACAATACTAGCGCAGCCGCCCCTGCCGGCATCACGATCATGCTAATGAATGGAACAAGCACAAAGTTCGCCAGAAGAGACAGCAGATTGAACTGGTTAAAGTAATAGATGGTAACCGGAAAGGATACCAATTGGGCGACCACCGTGACCGCAATCAGATCCAATACCCAGCCTCCCCGCCGCCATCTCGGCAGGGCGCGCCTGAATGGCGGCACTCCGATAATGAGGCCCAAGGTAACGATAAAGGACAGCTGGAAGCTGACATCATTGAGAAAATAAGGATTGAAGAGCAGCAGGACGACTGCTGCCGCCGCGATCAAATGCAAGCCGTCCTTCAGCTTGCCCATCCGGGCAGCAACCAGGCCAAGCATAGCCATTAGTCCCGCTCTCAGCACCGAGGGCGACGCTCCCGTCAGCAGCACATAGAAAGGAACAGCCGTCATCAAGATGAGCAAGATGCGCTCGCGCGGCTGACGCAGCATCTTGAGTATGCTAGTCAAGGCGTACATGAACACGCCGACATGCAGGCCCGATATTGCCAATATATGCGTCAAGCCGAGACGAGCGAATTGGTTGAATTGCTCGGGGTCGAGGTCCTCGCGGATGCCGAGGACGAGCCCCTTCATGTAGCCGGCTTGCTCTGCCGGATACATGAAGTCCAGCCGCGCGCCCAGCCAAGCGCGCGCGGCGTCGACGCGGCCATATATGGCGGCCGCGGAGAGGGCTTCGGCCGCTGGAGCCTCTACGGCGAGGGCGGCTGCGCCTTTACTCTTCAACAGCCAGTGGATGCCCTGGCTGCTGAGGTAGCGGCGATAGTCGAAGCCGCCGCTATTGGTTGCCGTCGCCGGCTGCGACAGCTCGCCGTCGATGCGCACTTGATCGCCGCGCTGCCAAGCCGCGGCGATCGCTTGCTCCGGCTGCGCTGCGAGCCGAAGCTGAACCATAAGCCGCTCGCCGCGCATAATGAGCGGTTCTTCATCTGCCACTTGGATGGCCGCAGCCTCCAAGCGGAATTGCGCTCGGTCTCCATCCACCTCGACCGCAGAAATGATTGTGCCGCTTACGCGGACGCTGTAGGCTGCTCTTGGTCCATCCGACTCAGCAACCGCCAGCAGCTCCTGCAGCTCCGTCACATTGCGTGAATCCGCCCACAGCCGCTCGCCAGCAGCCACACAAAATCCGAGCAGACAAATGATCGCCAGCCCTTTGCTCGCCTGCCTGCCAATTACAGCGGCAACCGCCAGCAGGAACGCCGCCCCTCCCGCATACAGCGTGCCGCGCCAGCCGAGTCCGGCAGCTGCGCAGCTGCCAAGCACAAAAGTTAAAGAAAACCATACAAGCGGCCTTCTATTCATAGCCATCCCTTCACGAACCCCCCTGCGCCGAAAATAAAAAAAGAACCTCCAGCCGCATGACTTCATGCGATTGGAGGTTCCTCCTCACGATACATCTTCCTATAAAGGCTTGCAGCTAAGCTGCATCCGTCGTACCGCTTATTGCGTTACTTCCATTCCTGCTTGGGCTGGCGGCGTATAATTCTCCACCTGCCGGAACGCGATGCCCTGCTGAGCCATTAACGCATACACCTTTTCACTATCCTTCGGATAACCGCGATGGTAGACGATTTCTTCTACACCGCTGTTCGCCAGCATATTGGCACATGTCCAGCAGGGCTGGTCGGTGACATAGACGACAGAGCCTTCGCGATCCGCCCTGTCCGTGAAGAGCAGCAAATTCTGCTCTGCATGAATGGTACGAATGCAGCGCTGCTTGCGCACGACCTGCTCGGCTCCGTTCACCACGTTCACCTCGACCTCTTCCGAGATCATACAGCCTGCTTCCAAACAATCATGCGCGCCCATCGGGGCTCCGTTGTACGCCGTTCCGAGCAGCTTCTTTCCTTGCACAAGCACCGCTCCGACATGCCTGCGCGGACAACGCGAACGCGTCGATACCATATAAGCGATATCCATGAAATAAGTGTCCCAATCCTTGCGGATGGCATCATTTGTTGCTGAGGTCATCGTTTCCTCCCCGTCTCTGGCTGTTATCGTATTCTCAGATGATACGGACATGCCCGCTTCGTTCTTTACTAGTGATTCTATTGTAATCCTAAGTCAGCACCGATGCCAGTCCCAAGCGGTATTAGCCTTGTTGGCTTGCCGCAATCGCCTGCTCCAGATCTCCCAAGATATCGCGAATGCCTTCCGTGCCGACCGACAGACGAACCATCCCTGGAGCCACACCGGCTGCCACTTGCTCATCAGCCGACAGCTGCTGATGAGTCGTGCTTGCAGGATGGATAATGAGAGACTTGGAATCGCCCACGTTCGCCAAGTGCGAGAACAGCTTAACAGCGTTGATCAGCTTTTTGCCCGCTTCCACGCCGCCTTTAATGCTGAAGGTCAGGATCGCGCCGCTTCCATCCGGCAAATATTTTTGGGCCAGCTCATACGACGCATGGCTCTTCAGGCCAGGGTAATTGACCCATTCCACCGCTTCATGCGCTTCCAAAAACTCGGCAACCGCAAGCGCGTTCGAGCTATGGCGCTCCATGCGCAAGTGCAGGGTCTCCAAACCTTGCAGCAGCAAGAAGGAGTTGAATGGCGACAATGCCGCCCCCATGTCACGCAGCAATTGCACGCGTGCTTTGATAATATAAGCGATAGGTCCTACCGCATCCGTGTAGACTACGCCATGATAGCTTGGGTCCGGCTCCGTAAGTCCAGGGAATCTGCCGCTCGCCTTCCAGTCGAATTTGCCGCCATCAACGATGACACCGCCAATGGAAGTGCCGTGACCGCCGATGAATTTGGTTGCCGAATGAACGACGATATCTGCGCCGTGCTCAATCGGACGGCACAGGTAAGGGCTTGGGAATGTGTTGTCGACGATGAAAGGCACACCATTCTCATGAGCAATAGCGGCTACAGCTTCCAGATCGATAACATCGCCCTTCGGATTGCCGATGGTTTCTGCGAATACAGCTTTGGTCTTGTCCGTGATAGCGTTGCGGAAGTTCTCCGGATTCGACGGATCAACGAATTTCACCGTAATGCCCAGCTTCGGCAGCGTGGTAGAGAACAGGTTGTAGGTACCGCCGTACAGGCTGGTTGCTGATACAATCTCATCACCAGAACCCGCAATATTCAGAATGGCGTAGGTAATAGCCGCTTGGCCAGAAGCTACCGCGAGTGCTGCAGGCGCTCCTTCCAGCTCCGCTACGCGTTTCTCGAGCACATCGGACGTGGGGTTCATGATGCGGGTATAGATATTGCCGAATTCCTGCAGCGAGAACAGGTTAGCCGCATGATCCGTATCTTTGAATCCGTACGAAGTCGTCTGGTAGATCGGCACGGCGCGTGATAGCGTCGTAGGGTCGATGGTTTGGCCTCCGTGGACGGATAGCGTTTCTAGCGAGAATTTTCTTTCCTCTGTCATCTTTAAAATCCTCCTCGATTGTTTTCGAAATCTAGTAAAATATGACTGTGTCGTTTCCATTCTCTCACATTCATGGACGGGCGACAACGCTTTCTTTGATCCCGGCCAAAAGCTTCTCCCCAATCCCCTTTACGCGGATCAGATCATCTACGCTTGCAAACGTTCCGTTCCGTTCCCGATCCTCTGTAATCGCCTGCGCCTTGGACGGTCCAATCCCCTTCAGCTCCACCAGTTCTCCCGCCGACGCGCGGTTCAAATCCAGCCTGCCAAGCTCATCCCTGCTCGTCATGACAGGTACTGCCGCTTGGGACGGCGCCATCTCGGATACCTGATGATCCGGCTCCTTCGCCCCGACCTCCAGACTGACCGCTCCTACTCCTTCTCCTGTTGGCTGCTCCCGCGACTGCTCTATATGTACGGGTGAATCCGCTGAATCTCCTGGATTGCCGTTCCCGTTCAAGGTATCGAGGGAGACCTGAACCGCTTCATTAAGTGGCACCCACTCTCCTTCAGGCTTTGGCGCGCCGTCCATCAAGCCTGCCGCGATAAGCAGCAAAGCCCCCGCCACGCAGGCAGCCGCCAGAAGCCTGTTCATCCGTCTGGCTTCCCGTCCCATCATTCGAATCGACATCGCAATTTCTCCTTTCGGCAATTAATATGGTAATTGATGACATAAGGAACAAGTCTTGCGGAATAGAATACAAGAACATACATTACGCGTAATCGGTATAGGAGGGCTTAGTATGAATGTAGGATTTATCGGAACGGGCTCGATGGGAACGTTGCTAATTGAAGCGTTTGTCGCTTCCGGGGCCCTGGCGCCCGCAGACATCGCCATCAGCAATCGCACGTATGCCAAAGCGCAGGCGATAGCGGACCGGTATCCCGGCATCAGAGCCGAATATACGAACGCGGAGGCGGCTCGCGGCAGCGACATTGTCTTCCTGTGCGTCAAGCCGCATGAATTCATCCATGTCGTCCAAGACATCAAGCCGCTCATCCAGCCCGAACAGATTATCGTGTCCATTACCAGCCCGGTTCTCGTCTCCCATCTAGAGGGAGAGCTGGACTGTAAAGTAGCTAAGATCATACCCAGCATTACCAATTTGGTGTGGAGCGGAGCCTCTCTATGCATCTACGGCGAAACCATGGGCGAAAAGGATAAAAAGCGTCTGGAGTCGTTGTTCTCCCATATTAGTGAACCGCTGCGCATCGAAGAGGATTACACGCGCATTGTCTCCGACCTGTCCAGCTGCGGTCCGGCATTCATGGCCTTTTTGCTGCAGCAATTTATCGATGCCGCGGTAGAGGAGACGGGCATCCCACGTAGCGTTGCCCTGCAGGTTGCGGGCAATATGCTGCTCGGCACCGGGCTGCTGCTGACCGAAGGGCGCATGACCCCGGAAGAAATTCAGGAACGCGTCGCAGTCCCCGGCGGCATCACAGCGAAGGCGCTCAATCTGCTGCGGAGGGAGACGGATGGCATCTTCAACAGCCTTATTCGGACGACGCATGCCAAATTCAATGAAGACCTCGTAAAGGTTTCTACCGCATTTTACGGCGAAGAGGTGAACGGACAATAGCTGTTCTTCAGCTAAAGCCCGCTCACCTCTTTGGGTTGCGAGTTTGATTCGATTAGTTGGCTACAATATTAACTAGCTTGCCTTTGACTGCGACTACCTTGCGAACCGTCTTGCCTGCGATCAGCTCCTGCACTTTCTCCAGACCCTTCGCAAGCGACTCCATGTCTGCTTCGTTCGTATCCGCGGCAATCGATATACGTTCGACGATTTTGCCGTTCACTTGTACAACGATCTCCACTTCCTGATCGACCGTCCATGCTTCCTCATAGGTTGGCCAAGCCGCATAGCTGATCGTTCCTTCCTGACCAAGCTTCTCCCACAGCTCTTCCGCGATATGCGGTGCGATTGGAGACAGCATCTGCACGAACTGCGCCATCGCTTCGCGAGGCAGCACGTCTGTCTTATACGCTTCGTTCACAAAGATCATCAGTTGGCTGATTACGGTATTGAAGCGCAGGTTCTCGTAATCATCCGTAATTTTTTTAATGGAACGATGCCATGTGCGCTTGAATGCATCGGTCGTCTCGCCGTCGCCAATCTTGGAACTGATTGTTCCGTCTTCATTCACGAACAGGCGCCATACACGAGCCAGGAAGCGGTAGGTGCCTTCCACGCCATTCGTATTCCAAGGCTTCGTTGCTTCGAGCGGCCCCATGAACATCTCGTACATCCGCAGGGTATCCGCGCCGAACTCGTTCACGATATCGTCCGGATTGATGACATTGCCGCGCGACTTGGACATCTTCTCATTGTTCATGCCGAGAATCATGCCTTGGTTCACCAGCTTCTGGAACGGCTCCTTCGTATGAACGACGCCCAGATCGTACAGCACCTTATGCCAGAAGCGCGCGTACAGAAGATGCAGTACGGCATGCTCCGCGCCGCCGATGTACAAGTCTACCGGCAGCCATTCCTTCTGCTTCTCCGGCGAGCAAATCTCCTTGTCGTTCTTCGGATCGATGAAGCGCAGATAATACCAGCAGCTTCCTGCCCATTGAGGCATCGTATTCGTCTCCCGGCGAGCCTTCATGCCCGTCTCCGGATCAACGGTGTTGACCCATTCGGTCACGTTCGCCAGCGGTGACTCTCCCGTGCCGGAAGGCTTGATTGCATCCACATCCGGCAGCAGCAGCGGCAATTGATCTTCCGGTACCGGCTTCATCGTGCCGTCTTCCAGATGGAGGATCGGAATCGGCTCTCCCCAGTAGCGCTGGCGGCTGAACAGCCAGTCGCGCAAGCGATAGGTTACCTTCGCCTTGCCCTTGCCCGTCTCTTCCAGACGTCCGATGATCGCTTTGATCGCTTCTTCGTTATTCAGTCCGTTCAGGAAATCAGAGTTCACATGCGCACCGTCACCCGCATAGGCTTCCTCGGTTATGTCTCCGCCTGCCACTACCTCGATAATCGGCAGATCGAATTGCTTCGCGAACTCCCAGTCTCTCGCATCGTGGCCCGGAACCGCCATAATGGCGCCCGTACCATAACCGGCAAGCACATAATCGGCAATCCAGATTGGCGTCTTAGCGCCGTTGACCGGATTAATCGCATACGCACCCGTGAAGACGCCCGTCTTGTCCTTCGCCAGATCCGTACGCTCCAGATCGCTCTTGCGGGCTGCCGCTTCCTGATAAGCCTCTACCGCCGCTTTCTGTTGGGCTGTTGTAATCGCGGCAACCAGCTCATGCTCTGGCGCCAGCACGCAATAAGTTGCGCCGAACAGCGTGTCCGGGCGTGTCGTAAAGACAACCAGCGAGCCCTCATGCCCGTCAATGTCGAACGTTACTTCCGCGCCCGTCGACTTACCGATCCAGTTGCGCTGCATATCCTTAATGCTCTCGGACCAATCCAGCTCTTCCAGATCGTCCAGCAAACGATCTGCGTATTCAGTAATTTTCAGAATCCATTGACGCATCGGCTTGCGGACGACTGGATGACCGCCGCGCTCGCTCTTGCCATCAATCACTTCTTCATTCGCAAGTACAGTGCCAAGCGCTGGACACCAGTTGACAGGCACTTCTGCTACATATGCCAGACCGCGCTTGTACAGCTGGATAAAAATCCATTGCGTCCATTTATAATAATCCGGGTCCGTCGTGCTGAATTCGCGATCCCAATCGTAGGAGAAGCCCAGCGATTTGATCTGACGGCGGAAATTGTCAATATTTTTGAACGTAATATCTCTAGGATGCTGGCCAGTGTCCAGAGCATGCTGCTCAGCCGGCAAGCCGAATGCGTCCCACCCCATCGGATGAAGCACATTGTACCCCTTCATTCGCTTATA
The DNA here is from genome assembly GCF_056269225.1 of Paenibacillus sp. J31R120. Lineage (NCBI taxonomy): Bacteria > Bacillati > Bacillota > Bacilli > Caryophanales > Paenibacillaceae > Paenibacillus > Paenibacillus sp. J31R120. Next base: position 605,537 of record NZ_JBWDNN010000003.1, read on the forward strand.
GCGCGATACGATATCGGTAGCCGTATAACCTTCCGGATGGCCTACATGAAGACCCGCTCCCGAAGGATACGGGAACATATCCAGAGCATAGAACTTCGGCTTCCCTGGTTCTTCCTTTGTTTGGAACGACTTGTTCGCGTCCCAGTATTGCTGCCATTTCGGCTCAATCGCAAGCGGATTGTAGCCGTGTCGTTGCTGTTCCTGAGTCATTCGTACTTCCTCCTAATCGTCTTAAAAACATAAAAACCTCCCGCCCCCAGCGGATTAACGCTAGGGACGAGAGGATATTCTCCCGTGGTACCACCCTAGTTAGCATCAGGCATGCCCTGCCCTAGCTCACTTGACGTCCCTAACGCGGACGATTCGGAACGACTTGCCTTCAGCTTCCTGAAGGTTGCCCGTTCGGCTCCGAGGCGAGCTTCCCTGCGCACATGGTCCGGCTTCCACCAACCGCCGGCTCTCTAATCCAATGCAACGCCTGTACTGTTCCTCTTCAACGCCATGATATAAGTCAAACAATTACTACCGATTATATAAGTCCCCGCTCTTGCATGTCAAGCTACATCGGTCTTGCAGCTCATAATTCGATATCAAGCGGTCTCTCTGGCCAAGCTCCTTCTGTTTGAGACAAACGTCAAGCATACCATGGCCATAAGCGCACCGTGCATAAGTATTCCTAAGATGGCCGTATAACCGCTCGCAATAAAGCCCAGCATCCACAATCCGAACGGTGGTATCTGAATAAGGAAAATCGCCGCAAGTGCCACAATAAGCAAGCCGTCATTGAGTCCTTCCTTCATCCAGCGGCGAGCAGCCATCAATCCCAGCAGTAAGACCCCGATGACGATGGAGCACATACTCCAGAACCGGACAGTCTCTCGTTCCGAACCCGCTTCTGATCCCAGAAAGTCAGCGGCAAGCCAAGACGTTCCAATGTAAGCCAAACCTGCTGCAATCGATACTGCTCCGGCTAATATGATAATGGTACGTGTCATACTCATAGCTCCTTTACACCGAATGCTTGCATCAAGATACCTGTCAGTATATTCATTCGTCTTCTTCATCCGCCACTGCCTTCATGATCCAATAGGCTACTACACGGAATGCTTCCCGGCGTTCATCTGCGAACTTCATGACTTGCTTTCCATGAATCTCCATCTACTTCTATCTTTCTAACGCGTCCAACCTCCTGCAGGTTGCATACCATGTCTCATTTTTTCAATCTGAACTGCTGTCCATCCACCCCTTCTTAGTCCATAAAAAAAAGGTCCCCCGAAGGGAACCTCAACATGCAATCTCTTTTCGATCTCATCTCGACTGTCTTCATCAGACCTTGCGATCAGCCCCTGCCGATAATCCAAGCAAGCCGTATACAACCGAGATACCGATAATAAGCAAGAGCGGCACATTCCAGCTCCCAGTCCAATCATGAATAAGGCCGAATAATAGGGGACCGTTTGCAGCCAGCAGATATCCAACTGCTTGCGCCATACCGGACAGCTCCGCGGCTTGTTCCGTAGTGCTTGCGCACAGCGCAAATAACATTAACCCAAGACCAAAACCTCCGCCTATACCAAGCCCGAGAATGATCATACTGAGGAACACCCAGGATTGATTGCCCAAAAGCAAAATAAGATACCCCATGCTAAACAGGCTGGAGGTGAGCATGACGAGCCCCCGTTGGCTCGCTCTTTTGCCTGCCAGTATTGAGGATCGACAGACGGATTTGGTCAATAATCGGTCCAACCGCTGTAATGGGGGCTCGCAATACGAGCGCCACCAGAATAATGCTTAATACAAGCAGCCATGCCGGCCCTCCGGATTTCCCCGATGACTTCAGGCTGCTGATGCGCTTGCGCTCACCTGACTGACTATTACTGTTAAGCATGCTTTATTTCTTTACACGGTACCAATAGTCATATCGCGTCATGAATCCCAGCTTGTCATATAGTCGATTCGCTGCCGTATTATTTTTCACCACAAGCAGATAGGACATCCTGACGCCCTGTCCCCTCGCCCATCCCAGCAAACCACGGGTCAGCCGCTCGCCATAACCGCGCCCGCGCTCGGTGGGGTCCGTTACGATATCGTATAATCCGGCGTATCCGTCCTCCAGCACGACCAATCCCGCTGCAACCGGAACCTCTTCACGTTTGTACAGACCAAAAGCCCTTCGCAAGGGATGTCCGGCCAGCATGCGCCGTGTCGTTTCCTTTTGGCAGTCGCTGAGACCCTGGAAACGAGCAATGGCATCCAGCCATTCATCCGTCAATTCCGGCCAGCAGTGAAATCCATCCCCCTGTCTAGGTACAGGTAGATCAACGATTGAAGCCGTCTTGACCTGCGTTTGATCAATCCGTTCATACCCAAGCTCCTCCAGTCTCGCGTCCAAATGCGCTGGCTCTGCAAAGGGCGTTATTTTAAAAACAGTCGGCTGACCTTGAGCACGGTACAGCTCTTCGCAACGGTTGATTTGCTCATCCAGATTGCCGCTGTATCCATAGAGGGGCTGAACGGAGTTGGATCGCTTGGTGTAGCCGTCGGCAAAGCGAAGCAGCCAGCCATCGTACAGAACCGTCTGCAGGGCTGGCCAGCCGTTCAGGCTCATTTCCTCTATCCGTTTGTCACTCTGTTCTCTATCTTCCAATATCTCCTTCTCCCCTCTTGCTCGCTTCGCAGGGAGGGATGCGGAATCGCTCCAACTGGTCGTAACGTTTCTCTTTCGTCAGGATCTCGGCCTGCTTATACCCTAACAGATCAAAGTGAGGGTATTCCGCCCGCTTATGTATATACATTGGGTTCAAGCCGTTCTCCCTGCACCAATCGGCCAGCTTGTCCAGATCCGAGCAGCCTACTTTCGTAACGGTTCGTACGTCAGGAAAGCGGTCGTCCAGCCAATAATGAGTCAAAAAGGCGATCTCCCCCCGCGATACGCTCGCCTTCCATGCTTTCATCTCGACGCGGGTAATGCCGAATGCCATAAAGCCGCTCCTCCTTGCCTGCCGCTAAGCCCATGATCTTTAAACCCATTGAATTACGACAAAATCTCCTTAACGCGGCCGACTGCTCCGTCCTGCAGCCTTACTTTAATGCCGTGCGGATGCTGCGGAGAATTGGTCAAGATGTCTTTCACAACGCCTCTGGTCAGCTTTCCGGTCCGCTGATCTTGTTTCAGCACAATATGTACTTCCAGTCCCGGCTTGATCATAGAGCGGTTGGTTCCTGATGTCTGCATGTTCTCATTCCTCTTCGTTGATGATGGCTATAAGCATAGCATATGCATTTGGAAGATGCACATGTTCCCCGCAACTGTTATACTTAGCATCATATGACATGAAATGAGGAACTTATCGCATGGCTAACGCATTCCAAGCACTCGGCGTATCCCGGGAGCTGAACGACTTATTGAAACAGGCTGGCATCAGCGAGCCGACCCCTGTACAGCGGCAGACTATACCGCTGCTTATGAACGGCAAAGATGTGATCGCGCAAGCTCAGACAGGCACAGGCAAGACACTGGCCTTCGCCTTGCCCATTCTGGAGCGGATCAACGTAAATAAAGAGCAGGTTCAAGCGCTAATTCTAACTCCGACACGGGAATTGGCTATTCAAATTACGGCCGAGATGAAGAAGCTGGCCCCGGCCATCGGCGCCAATGTCCTGGCTGCTTACGGCGGACAAGATGTTGATGCCCAAATTCGCAAGCTCCAGCGCGCTCCCCATATTGTGGTCGCGACACCTGGTCGTCTGATTGACCATATGACTCGCGGTACTGTCAGTCTGGGCAAGCTGTCGATGCTGGTGCTGGACGAAGCGGATCAGATGCTGCATATGGGATTCCTTCCCGAGGTAGAGAGCATCATTACGCAGACACCGAGAGCCCGCCAGACAATGCTGTTCTCCGCTACGATGCCGGACGCGATTCGCAGACTCGCTTCCGAATATATGAATGCGCCCGAGGATGTACAGATTCGCAGCGCCAACATTACGCTTGACAGCATCAAGCAGCTTGTCGTGGATACAACCGACCGCGGGAAGCAGCGTGCGCTAATCCATCTGCTGGAGCAGCATCGCCCTTATTTGGCCGTTATCTTCTGCAGAACCAAGATTCGCGCCAAGAAGCTGAACGAAGCGTTGCAAGATGTAGGCATCGTATCGGACGAGCTTCACGGCGATTTGACGCAAGCGAAGCGCGAGCAAGTCATGAAGCGATTCCGTGATGCGCGTCTGCAAGTGCTTGTTGCGACGGACGTCGCTGCGCGCGGCCTTGACGTCGAAGGCGTGACGCATGTCTACAATTACGACATGCCGCTTGACGGCGAAAGCTATATTCACCGAATCGGCAGAACCGGCCGCGCCGGACACAATGGGATGGCTGTCACACTCGCTACGCCTTATGACGTTTCCAAATTAGCGGCGATTGAGAAGAGTATCAATGCCCGCCTTGAACATCGCGCGATTGACCAAGAAGGCGAATTGTCGTCTGTTCGCCGAACGGAGCGAAGCAGTGACAAGAACAGCCGAAACAGAGAAGGCAGAAGCAAAGACTCCGGCCGACCGTCAAGCCGAAGCGGCGGACGGGGAAGCGACCGGGACAGACGCGGAAGCGACCAGAACGGACAACGTGAAGGCCGTCGCGGCTCCGTGAAACCGAATCCGCGAGGCGGCAAACCGGCAGCGGCTCAAGCCGACGGCAACCCGTGGACGACAGCAGACGATTCTGGAAGCACGCGCAGCAAACAGCGTGAGGGGGGGAATCGCCGGGAAGGCGGACGTTCCTCTGAACGCGGGTCCAAGCGTTCTGCGCCAACTAGCGGGAAGAGCCCAAGAGGCCAGCAAGCCGGCGGGCGCTCCGGCGGACGCAGCTTCGGACAACAAGGCGGGCAAGGCAAGCCAAATAGCAGTGGTCGTTCTAGCAGTCGCTCCGGCGGCCGCGGCAAACGATAATTCAAAAAAACCCAGTCCGATGATCATCGGACTGGGTTTCTTGTGATGAAGTTAACCTGCTGAATTCAGCAGGTCGTTCGCGCTCAGCAAATGCAAGACAAGCTCTTCCGGCGTCTCGAACACATAATCGGGCTGGGCTTGCTCAAGCAGCTTGCGCTCGCCCTCTCCCCACAGTGTAGCGCAGCTTGCCATACCAGCAGATGAAGCCGCCAGAATATCGCTAACCTGATCGCCTATGTAGAAGCATGTTTCCACGGGAACACCCATCTTCTCTGCGGCCAGCAGCAAAGGGGCTGGCTTCGGCTTATGCTCACCGGTATCCTCTTGACCTACTATGCAGTCAAAAAACGAAAGCAGACCGTTCGCCTCCAGCTCTCTCAGGACATAGGCCTTCCTTTTGGATGAAACAATCCCCATCGGATACCCTGCCTCCGACAGCGACTCCAGCATATCCCGCACGCCCCTGTATAACGTGATAGTCGTGCAATTGGCATCGTAATAGCGAACTGCATGTTCGAAGATCTGAGTGCCATACTCCGGGAACAGAATACCGATTACTTTTGCGACTGGCTTGCCTTTCAGCTGACTCAGCTCTTCCTCCATTGCTTCCCGCTCCAGGACAGAGCGGAAACCGAACCGTTGCGCTTCCGTCGCAAGCTTCTCGCTATCTTGCAGCGTACCGTCCAAATCGAACAAAATGCACGAAACAGCCCCCATCAAAGGCCCCCTGACTTGGTCTCAACCGTTAATTGACTTGCGGCAATTCAATATCGGCTTCATGGGCTTCGCGAACTTCCAGCTTCGCGCCAAGCGAACGGAAAGAATCCACAATATTCTCATAGCCGCGTTCAAAATGATAGACCCCCGTTATCCGAGTGGTGCCTTCAGCAGCCAATCCTGCGAGCAGCAAGCAGATGCCTGCCCGAATATCGGATGCATGAACCAGGTTACCTCGCAGCGGCATGCCACCCTTGATAAATGCAGAACCGGCGCGAAGCTCGATATCGGCCCCCATCCGTTTCAACTGTTGCACATGTGCGAACCGTTTGGGATAAATTTTGTCTGTCACGATGCTTTTGCCTGGCGCCTGTGCCATAAGCGCAGTCAGCGGCTGTTGCAAATCCGTTGGAAACCCGGGGTACATCCCCGTCCGCACACGAGTCGCCCGCAGTGGACCTTCTCCGTACGCAGTGATCGAATCACTATTCGTCTCAATCTGGACGCCGATTTCCCTCAGCTTGGCAAGCGTCGAGCCCAGATGCTCCGGTATAACATCTTCAACTGTTATCATGCCGCCTGTTACGCCGGCGGCGATGAGGAAAGAACCCGCAATCAGCCGGTCAGGCACCGCCGTGTACGTACAACCGTGCAAATACCGAACGCCTTCAATACGGATCGTGTCCGTACCCGCTCCCGATATACGCGCTCCCATCGCGATGAGCAGCTGAGCGGTATCAACCACCTCTGGGTCCTTCGCCGCATTTCGCAGCACCGTGGAGCCTTTGGCCCGCACCGCTACCAGCATAGCGTTAATCGTAGCTCCAGACGTAATGGTGTCAAAGTAGATATCGGCTCCATTTAATACACGGGCGCTGGCTTCATAATGCTTTTCATAGAAGGAGAGCTCGGCGCCAAGAGCCTTTAATGCCTTGATGTGCTGATCAATTGGACGATCTCCGAAGTCATCGCCGCCTGGATAGCCGACGGATACGCTTCCGCAACGGCTAATCAAGGCGCCGATGAAATAATAGGCAGTTCTGAATGTCGCCGACTTAACCGGGTCAATCTTGGCATGACGAATGCCCGCGGGATTAATCACTACCGTACCCGCTCCCGTCACTTGCATGGAGATGCCGATCTCAGCTGTAATTTCCCGAATCACCCGGTAATCAGCAATATCAGGGATATTGTGCAGAATAACTGTCTCGTCTGTTAAGCAGGCTGCTGCCAGCAGAGCCAGCGAGCTGTTTTTGGAGCCTGGAATTTTGACCGAACCGCGCAGCCCGGGAGAGCGTTCCACTTGAATAACGTTCATGAATTTCGTACCTCCGCAATAAGTAGATATAGTCTGAACTGATATGTCGCAATCCCAACTGGCGATTAAAGCTGAACGCCTTCACATGCGATATGATGTATGATAAATAGTAGCTCTTTTATATTTAAAAATAATAAATGGCCCATGGTATCCTTTCAATATTATTCATTTTGTTTCATGATTGTCAATCTATCCTCCCGCTTTTCTTTATGAACTTTTTTTCATACTTGTCCCTGCTGCTTTATGACCCCTGGCTGCCAGTCCCTAGCAGCCCTTCCAAAATACAAAATCTGCTAGACAGCCGTCCAAGCCAAACGATCCGGATTGCATACCATACAGTATACCGATTGTGGGGGAAGCCCCTACCAAGCGCCTGCAGGCCCGCCTATCGGTAACTACAGTCTAGGAGGAATTGGCATGTCCGGTGTGTATGGAGGCTACACGACGACAGGTGTAATCCTGGTTCTGTTTATTCTGCTCGTCATCATTACGAGAGTATTCCTGTAATAAACGAACCTAGCATCTGTTAAGACGAAGGAGCGGATTGTGCCGCAACCAAAAGCTTGCTGCATATCGCACTCTCCATATGTCATAGCATGAAAAAAAGGACGACTCCGCCAGGGCCGAGTCGTCCTTTTTTGCTGTCAAGCTTGTGCGGTTATCCTTGTTGCCAGGCGTATTGCCGGATCGCTGCTGCGACCCCGCCTTCATTATTGGAACCGGCGATCTGATCAGCCGCTTGTTTCACCGATTCCGGAGAATTGCTCATTGCAATGCCGAGTCCGGCATATTCAAGCATCGATATATCATTATAATAATTGCCGATAGCTAATATTTTCGCTCGATCGATGCCTTTCACTTCGGCCAATTGCTTCAATGCAACCCCTTTGCTGGAGCTGGGGCTCTGCACATCGATAAAAAAGTCGCCGCTGCGGATGAATTGCAAACTTGACTTTCTCTTTTCCCAATACGTCTGGGTAAGATCCATTTGCTCTTTCGATCCGAACAGCGTTATCTTGACCATGCCATCCGGGAATCGTTCAGCAAAGCTGCCCATAATGGGCTCCACTTGATGATGCTCATACATTTTCATGACTTCTTCGGTTACAGCCTCCACATACATGTCGAATGTTGTGCTCAAGTCAAAATGAATGCGATTCACCCTGCAGTAGTCAAGGATATCCATTAGTTCTCCGCTGTCAATATCATATTGAAACAAAACCTCACGGTCCTCCGATCGAATTGTTGCCGCGCCATTATGGGTGATCAGAATGCCGCTAAGCTCCAGTTCCGTCAGTACCGGGAAAGTTCCCATCGGCCCCCGCCCTGTGCACAGCACGATATCTGCTCCGGCTTGCGCCGCCTCCTGAACCGCTTCCTTGACTTCTTCCAGCAAGTTATGATCATCCGTAAGCAGCGTTCCATCCACATCAAGCGCGATCAAATCATAACCCAGTTTCATCTCATCACCGCTCCCATTCTCTTTTTTATTCTCTATTTAACGCCTATGACAGTCCGTCATTTCTTGCCGCTGCCGCGATGAGCCTTCAACTGTTCAACTTCATCCTCCGTCAGCTCCCGGTAATGTCCCTCAGGCAAATATTCATCCAGCATTAAAGGGCCCATGGACACCCGTTTTAAGGTCAGCACCTTTTTGCCCACTGCTTCGAACATTCGTTTGACCTGATGAAACTTGCCCTCCCGGATTGTGAGTCGAATAAGCGAATGGACAGGAGAAGATTGATCTCCCGATGAATCAGCAGTTGATCCCTCCGGACGAGGGGACAGCGAGCGATTCAGCACCTGCAGCTCCGCCGGCAGTGTCACATATCCATCATCCAGCGTAACGCCCTCTTGGAATGCCTTCACATCATCTTCGTTCACATTCCCGAGAACAAGCGCTTCATAAGTCTTGTCCACATGCTTGCGTGGCGAGAGCAGCTCATGTGCAAGCCCTCCGTCATTGGTCAGCAGCAGCAATCCTACTGTGTCCTTATCCAGCCGTCCGACAGGGAACGGATTCAGCAGTCGGTCTTCAGGGGCCAGCAGATCAATGACAGTCCGCTCTCTTCCATCCTCCGTTGCCGAGATGACTCCCTGAGGCTTGTTCAGCATCAAATAAATAACATCCCGATAGACAACGGTCTCCCCGTCATAGGTGACGGTATGCTCGTCTGGTGTAACAATAAGCCCGCTGTCCTTTACGACCTTCCCGTCAACCGCCACTTTCCCCTGTTTGACCGCCCTCTTGATCTCGCTTCTCGTACCGAAGCCCATATGCGCAAGCAGCTTGTCTATCCGTAATTTCTCTGCCATTCTACAGTTGCCTCCATCCGGCCGACAGCTCGTTCTTCAGCATGCCGCCCATATATTTCCCTCAGCCGAGCGGAATCTATCCACACAGATCCCATTTGCGCAGCACCGCGTCGTAATGCCCCTCTCCTTCCAGCAGATGAGGGCATCATCTTACCGTGCCTTCAATTCTGTCCGCTGCCTCGGCTCCTAGCTCACGAGCCGTTCGGCGCTTCAAAGGAAGACATAAAATTGTCATATTCATCCTGAAGCAAATTTTGCATTTTTGCTAGAAACTTTGCCGGTATATTGCCCATTCTGCGCCTTTCCTCCCGCTCAGTCCATTAGGACATCCTGCATGTACAAACCTACTCCGCTTTGGTATATAATAAAAAGTAAGTGAGTCATGAACGACCTGCTATATCATGACCATTACAACGAAAGCGGAGGTTAAAATGATGAAGAAGAAAAAGAAAAAAGTAAGTATGATTTATGTTTACATCGGTATTGTCATCATTCTATTCGGGTCTATCTTTGTCTTAGGCAATCTGGAGAAAGACAATAAGCTTTACGGCATGCCCGCTTCCGAATTAAATCCCGCAACACGCTCGCTTCTGGACAATCCTAACTATCAGAATATCATATTGCCTGCAGAAATGGATAATAAGATTGACAGCAAGGAAGACTTCTTCGTATATGCCTTTTCCTCGACTTGCAAATACTGTCTGAACACGACTCCTCAGATCATGCCTATCGTAAACGATATGGGAATTGAAATGCCGATGTTCAACCTGCTGGAGTTCAACGAATACGGCACGAGGTTGAATGTCGAATCTACGCCAACATTGCTTTATTACAAAGACGGCGTAGAAGTGGACCGGCTGGAAGGCGGTCTTCGCGAGGAAGGCACGACCGTCGGACATACGCTTGATGATTTCAAAGCGTTCTTCACCAAACACGCGGGAGCTGATGCGCAGTGATGAGAAGGAGCGGAGTACAATCTTCCGAGCCTAACGAAGCAGACAACTCAGACCAAAACCGAACTGCTAGATCCGTCATGTATGCTTTGCTATTAGGATTTGCCCTGATTACGCTGCTGGCCGCTTGCGGCACCAGCGACGACAAAGGCAAGGCGCATCTTCATGGATCGGAGATGTGGGAGACAACTTCATCCGTCACGACACTGCCCGGTTTTCTGAAAACACATACCAAGCTGACCAAGGACCTCTACTCCGAAGTTCACAGCCACATGCATATGCTGAGCGGCATCCCTTGTTATTGCGGCTGCATGCAAGGAACCGAGTTCGATGAGCCTCATGATTCGCTGCTGCGCTGTTATTGGGCGGAGCATCCCGCAGATGACGGCAGCGTAACCTGGACGGATCATAGCACAGGCTGCGGCATCTGCAAGAAAGAGATGGAGGAAGTCATCGCCTTAAGCAAGCAAGGCAAGACGGATGAGGAAATTCTGAAGTATATTAACGACAACTATCAACCGAAGAAATCGTCCAGCTAGTTTTGCCAGCCTTCGGCACAGTCATTGCTTACGATACCCAAGCGAACAAGAAACCTCCGGCACTGCCGCCCGATGCGGCAGTGCCGGAGGTTTCTTCATGCTGCGTGTTTATTCACTGGCGCTGTTCTTCTTCGCCTTTGCGATGGACTGATTGATGTCCCCGGCAAGGCCGGACAACCCGGCATAATCCTCATGCTCGAACAGCTCATTAAATTTCATTTGGAACTGAGCCGCTTCGCGGATGCGATGATAGAAGTACAGGTCTTGAATGCCGTTCAGCACGCGCGAGACGACATTGGACTGCTCCTCGAACTCCGTCTGCGCATCAAGTATCTCCTTGCGGATGCTTGTCATCTCGGTATCCAGCTGGAAGGCGGCTTCTGCCGCTTTCTTAAGCCGGATGCGAACTTCGTCAGGCAAGCTTTCCTTGAATTTATAATGAAGGGAATGCTCGATCGTCGCCCAGAAATTCATCGCGAGTGTCCGTATCTGGATTTCCGCCAGTACGTCCATCGAACCCAGCGCAGTTTGCACCGGGTACTTCACGATCATATGGTAGCTTCGATATCCGCTATCCTTAAAGTTTGTAATATAATCCTTCTCATATACAAGCTGAAGGTCCTTGCGGTTGCGGATCAATTCCGCCACGCGCCGAATATCATCGACGAACTGGCACATAATTCGAATGCCCGCTATATCTTCAATCCCCGTATCCAGCTGATCCGAGGCGACACCCAGCCGCCTTGCTTTCTCCAAGATGCTTGATACGCGCTTCACCCGTCCCGTCACGAATTCGATCGGGGCATAAGCTTCCCTTAGCTTCAGCTCCATGCGCATCGTCTTGAATTTAACTTTCAGTTCCTCTACTGCTTGTTCGTAAGGCTGTAAAAATAGACTCCAGTCTCGTCCGTCCATCCGGCCGCCTCCTGTTTCTAACGATGATCTGCGCCCACTGCTTCGGCAATATGACGGTAGCCGTCCTTGCGCAAACATTCTTTCAGTCCGCTTGTCAGCTCGCGCAACACGCCCGGACCCTTATAGATTAATGCTGTATAAATCTCTACCAACGAAGCTCCTGCGCGAATTTTATCGTATGCGTCCTGCGCAGTAAAAATGCCGCCGGAACCAATAATGGGCAGCTTCCCATCTGTCTGGCGATAGACGGACCGGATGACTTCCGTGGAGCGCTCCTTTAGCGGCAAGCCGCTAAGGCCGCCCGATTCCTTCGCGTTAGCATGAGCCAGCCCTTCACGGGACAACGTCGTATTCGTAGCGATTATGCCTGATACATGGCTCTCCATGATCGTCGCTACGGTATGTTCCAGTTGGTCCTCCGACATGTCCGGCGCGATCTTGACGAGTACGCTCTTCGGCTTCTGTCTGCGCGCTCCCGCCTGCGCCGACACCTCGTCCATAACGGCAGCGAGCAGCTTCTTCAGCTCGTCCCCGTGCTGCAAATCTCGCAAGCCCTGCGTATTCGGCGAACTGATGTTCACCACAAAGAAGTCGCCATAATCATAGAGTGCACGAATACAAGCTTGATAGTCCTCATGCGCAAGCTCGTTCGGCGTCACCTTGTTTTTACCGATATTGACGGCGATGGGAACGCGGTGGATTTTGCGTTTCGCCAGCGATGCCGCCATTGCCGCCGCGCCTTCATTGTTAAAGCCCATCCGATTAACCAAAGCTTCATCCGGCGGAAGCCGGAACAGCCGCGGCAGCTCATTGCCGGATTGTCCTTTGGGCGTCACTGTGCCTACCTCAGCAAAGCCGAAGCCGATGCTGGAGAATCCGTCCGGCGCCTTGCCGTTCTTGTCCAGTCCGGCTGCAAGCCCGATCGGATGAGGGAATTGCAGCCCGAACAGCTCAGTTCTCAGCTCAGGAGACTCCGATACGCCATACATGGCGTTCATAATGCCGGTCATGCCGGGAATCTTGCTCCCTGCAGCCATGCCGTCAATAACTAGATGATGGGCCTTCTCCGGGTCCATTTTGAAAAAAATGGGTTTAAGAATCGATGAATAAAGCAAAGCTTTCACTCCGTTCCGCTATGTATGCTCTAACGAACAGTTTATCCCTTTTAGAGCAAAAAGAAAAGAGCTCGCGCAAGGAGGCGCAAGCTTCAATTGGCCAAGTTGTATTGCGGCTTTGGACGAAAACGATTACAATATATGCATATGATAAGACACAGAAATCAGATATAGAAAGGTTGATTTGAAAATGGGCGCACCCAAAAGAAAGCCAGCCACATTGAAAGCAAAACCGAAGGAGGAAGTGAACAAGAAGGCGTTGGTCTGGATCGCCTGCATCGTAGGAGTCGTAGTCGTTGCCATCGCCGCACTTCTTATTCTCACTTCGTAAGCTTTGTTTACGTCAACCATTGATACACCTTGGCGGGATTGGTCTCGTTCTGCTGCGGCTCCAGCTTGAATCTTTCTGCTGGCGGCTTCGCATCTGACGGGAGCGTCCCGTTTTTAATTTTCACCGCTGTTCCAAGAGGCACCATGTCGAACAGCTCCTCAACGTCGGCTGTCTTCATTCGTATGCAGCCAAGCGACTCGTCCTTGCCAATGCTGTCCGGTTCATCCGTTCCATGGATGGCGTACAGCGTCCCCGACAATGTCATGCCTCTGCTGCCGAACATGCCGTCATCCGTACCATTGGGATCTCTTACTTTCTCACTGATGTAGAAATTCCCCTCCGGCGTCCTCTCGCCTCCAAGCCCCACCTCGTAACTGCGAACGACCATCTTGTCCTGTACGACGGCAAGCCGGTAGTTGGAGACGTCGATCACAATTTCCAGCGGCTTGCTCCAATCTTGCTGATAGATGCCGTTAGTGCCGATAGCGTTGCCTGGCTGAGCCTCTTTATTGCTGGAGCCTTGCCCGTCACTGCCCTGCTCAGCCTTTCCATTAGATGTCTGCTTATCCTTTAGTTTCGCCAGAACATAAGGGAACCATTCCTTCATGCCTTCGCCTTCTCCAGACAATACATTATGCGGATAAGGCCGGATCAGGTCGTCAAGCTTCTGCGGCCACTTCCCGTACAGGCGGTAATACTGATGAATGCCGCTAGCCAGCGTCCAGTGCATTTCTTGCTCCTCGCGCCATTTCGCGAACAGCTTTTTGACACCGCTAGTATCTCCCGGCTCGCATACGCATGAATCGCGGTCCAGCATGGATAATGCAGCGCGGTTGCCGCTTGCTTCCTTGGTTGAGGACAAGAGGAAGCGGGAATGGCCGTTCCATTGTCTCCAGCCCTCCTTCTCTTCCAGACGTACCGCCAGCGACTGCTTTGGAGCCGCTCCGCCGGCAGCCACAATAGCGTTCATGGCATAACCGATCGGTTTGCCCTCCTTCTGAGGCACGAATACGACGCCTAGACCTGGCGCGTTCTTATCTGCCGGAGCGGGCGCAGTATCCTGAGGCTCCTTATGCCAGAAAGGATTAAGCGGCAGCAGCAAGGCAATCAATAACAGCGGAATGGCTGCCAATACGATTTTCCAAACCAGCCTCTTTTTCTTCTGCTGCTTGTTCCATTCCTTCAGCTCCTCCAGCTGCTGCTCCGCCAGCGGATGCGTCTCCTGCTCGAAAGCTTCATATATATCGCCTGCCTGAATGAAGCAATAGTTCGCTTTGCTTTCCTTGCCCGCTTGCAAATAATGTTTCCCGAGCAAGTACCATCCCATCTTGTTGTCGGGATGCTGTTTTACGAATTGCTTCAGATAGATAATGTCCTCCAGCTTTTCCATCTATAATCCCTCCGCCTGCTCTTCTCTATCAAGTATATCGGCAGGGGATGCGAAATCATCGATATCAATCTTCCGGTAAGGTGGAAAACGCATCAAAAAAGCCCCCTCGATCCGTCCACGCGGTCTTGAGGGAGCTTGTTGTTAACTTATGATGGCTATATCATTAGCCCGGAGCGTTGAACGGCTCGTCGGCGATTTTGATGGAATCCGTCGGACAACCGTCGCATGCATCTTGCAGGTCGTCGTACATATCTTCAGGAATTTCAGTGTTTCCTGTGTTCCCGTCATTCTGGAAGATGACTTCCGCAATCCCCTCGTCATCGTAATCATAAATATCCGGTGCAGTCGCTCCGCACGCTCCGCACGCGATGCAAGTATCTTTCTCTACCCATGTAAATTTAGCCATGGTCTACATTCCCTCCTTATAATATACGGAATAAATCCGTTCGCTTTCTGTGTGTATGATGCCTTAAAGCGTGGTTCCTCACTCATCAATATATAACAAAGTATCGTCTTTTTGCAAGGACGTGCCCCGAATTCGCTTGTTTCGGATCAGGGTCGACGGATCGTCACCCAGCATGCCCGCAGTCAATACTGCGTCCTCGCCGAATCTGTCGCGAAGAGCGTCCATCGCCTTGGTCAAAGCCTCCTTCCGGGGCTGTTCCTCATAGCTGAACAAATCCAGTTGAACGGCCGTTTCATCTGCCGGAGCCAGGTTCTGCAGCGTGACACCCAGCAGGCGGATCGGGTCTCCAAGCTTCCAATGCCGCTGGAACAGCTTGCGGGCTTCCTTGTTGATCTCCTCCGTCGATTGCGTAGGAGCGCTTATCGTATGGGACCTTGTAATGGTGGACATGTCGGGACGGCGAATGGTAATTTGAACGGTAGAGGCTACTAGCTTCTGGCGTCTAAGCCTTCGGGCCGTCTGATCCGAAAGATTAAGCAGCACGCGAAAAACATCATCCTGCTCCGTCAGATCGCTCGGCAGCGTTGTTGTATGCCCGATGGACTTGCTTTGCTCGCGATTGGGGTTAACAATGGAATGATCGATCCCGTGAGCGGCAGACTTCATCCAGGCGCCCATAACGCCAAATTGCTTGATCAGCAGCGCTTCCTCCGTATTCGCCAGCTGACCGATCGTCTGAATATTCATCTTCGACAGCTTGTCGGCTGTCTTGCCTCCTATGCCGAACAGGGTGCCGCATGGCTTATCCCACAGCATATTCGGGACATCGCGCAAGCGCAGAACGGTCAGTCCCATCGGCTTCTTCATATCCGATGCCATCTTGGCAAGCAGCTTATTAGGCGCAAGCCCGATGGAGCAAGGCAATTGCCATTCCGACCTGATCCGGCTTTGAAGGGATTCCGCGATTTCCATAGGCGTTCCAAGCAGCTTGGAGCCCGTAATATCCATATAACACTCATCAATCGATACTGGCTCTACGAGCGGCGTGAACTGCCGGGCAATACTCATGAACCCGTGAGAATACTTTCGGTATAGATTGAAGTCCGGCTTGATCAGCAGGAGCTCCGGGCATATGCGCATTGCCTGCTTGACGGCCATTCCCGTCTTGATGCCCTTCTTCCTGGCGGCATAGGAGCAGGTTACGATAATTCCTTTGCGCTGCTCCACGCTGCCGGATACAGCAGTAGGCTTATCCTTATAATATTCCGGCTCTTCCGCTTCATGCACAGAACAATAAAACGCGTTCATATCCAAGTGGATAATGACCCGCCCATTGACCGGATAGTGATCCTTCACATCGCTCATGGCTCTCTACCTCACCTATAAGTGCGTGTTCAAAAAGTCCGGTTTTCAGCACCGAGAAGATGGGATGAAGCCAGGAAATAAGGAGCGTAGTGGAAGCCACTTGAGCACCGTAAGTTCCGGCTGAATGCCATATTCGATGTCGAGTAGACTTCCTGATCCCCTTCGTGATCAAAAATGGACTTTTTGAACTACCTCTAAAAAAGAAAAATGCGTATATCCGTTCCCCTTTCCTCCAGCATATAATTGATATAGAGGTAAGTCAATGCGAAGAACTCCGTGAAAAAAATAACTTTCCCCCTCTACTTTAAATAGATAAAGTGTTATAATAATAAATTATGATTTGTATTGGCTATCAGTGAAGGAGGCGTCATCAGAAATGTCCGCTAACATCTCGATCTTTGACACGACGCTGCGTGACGGAACGCAAGGAGAAGGCATCAGCCTGTCCGCAGACGACAAATTGAAAATTGCCCTAAAGCTAGACGCGCTGGGCGTTCAGTATATTGAAGGCGGGAATCCGGGAAGCAACAGCAAGGATATCGAGTTTTTTCAACGCGTAAAGTCGCTGAACCTGAATGCGCGCATTACCGCTTTCGGCAGCACGCGCCGCAAACATTCGGCTGCAGAGCAGGATGCCAGCTTGCTGCGTATTGTGGAGTCAGGCGTGCCTGCTGCGACGCTGGTCGGCAAGGCATGGGATTTTCACGTGCATACGGCCCTGCAGACGACGCTTGAAGAGAATCTTGCGATGATCTACGATTCCTTCGCGTTCCTGAAGCGGAACGGCATGGAAGCCATGTATGATGCGGAGCATTTCTTCGACGGCTACAAGCATAATCCGGAATATGCACTGGCGGCTCTGCGCAAAGCGCAGGATGCAGGAGCGGACTGGCTCGTGTTGTGCGATACTAATGGCGGTACACTGCCGAGCGAGATTCATGAGATCGTCTCGCGTGTCAGATCGGAGCTTACAGCCTCGATCGGCATCCATACCCATAATGATTGCGAGCTTGCGGTTGCGAATACACTCTCCGCCGTACAAGCGGGCGCACGTCAGGTACAGGGTACCATCAACGGTTATGGCGAGCGCTGCGGCAATGCCAACCTTTGCTCCATCATTCCGAATTTGCAGATCAAGATGGGCTATAACTGCCTTCCGGAAGAGAAGCTGCGCACACTGACAAATACGGCGCGCTATGTAAGTGAGATCGCCAATGTCCATATGCCTGTCGGCCAGGCTTATGTCGGCAATGCGGCATTCGCACACAAGGGCGGCATCCATGTATCGGCGATTATGAAGGACTCCAAAACCTACGAGCATATCCAGCCTGAGCTGGTTGGCAACAAGCAGCGCATTCTTGTATCGGAGCTCGCCGGTCAAAGTAACATCATCTCCAAAGCCCACGAGCTTGGCCTTGATGTGAATACAAACAATGACAAGACAAAGCAAATCATCGACCAGATCAAAGAACTGGAGCATCAAGGTTACCAATTCGAAGGCGCAGACGCGTCGCTTGAGCTTCTGCTACGCGAAGCCTTCACGGATATGAAGGAAATCTTTACGGTCGAATCGTTCAAAATGCATATGGAAAAGTCCAACGGCGTCATGATCTCCGAGGCGATCGTCAAGATCAACGTGGACGGCCAGCAAGTCTACACGGCAGCCGAAGGCAACGGTCCTGTCAATGCGCTCGACAATGCGCTGCGCAAGGCGCTTGTACAGTTTTACCCGAAAATCGAGCAGATCCATCTGTCCGATTATAAGGTGCGCGTCATTGATGAGAAGGACGCAACGGCGGCCAAGGTACGGGTGTTGGTGGAATCGACGGGACTGGACAATACATGGAGTACGGTGGGCGTCTCCAGCAATGTCATTGAAGCCAGCTGGGAAGCACTGCTCGGCAGTATCCGCTATGCGCTGCTAAGCATGGACAAAGTCGGTCACGGATTGCCAGGTACCCACGAACGGTTAGGCTTAGTCAATCATTAAGCAAGCAAAAAAGCTGTCTCCCGGATGCCTTGCGGCAACCGTAGAGACAGCTTTTTTATATCCATTTCTGAATAAGGCGCTCCCATTCCTCGTACGTAATGACGCCATTGATCCGCTCACGGATGACGCCGTCTGCATCAATCAGGAAGCTTGTCGGGAACGTCGTTACTTTATATTGCTTCGTCACATCACCGGGACGATCCATCAGAATCGGGAACGTAAAGTCATGGTCGTCCACAAACTTACGAGCTGCGCGCTCCTTGTCATACTTGGTGGCGTTCACCCCATACAGAATCATCCGATCCCCGTAATTCTCATGAAGCTTCTGCAAGTCAGGAGCCTCCAATTCGCAAGGTCCGCACCATGACGCCCAGAAGTTAACAAAGATGAGCTTGTCGTTTTTGCCGCCGATCTCAATGGCCTTATCTTCCAGATCAGGCAGCTCGAACGCTTCGGCCACGAAGCCCGCTTTAGGCTTGAAATCGGGAGATGACGAGGCTTCCGATGCATCATCCTGATTATATTGATAAACGGCCAAGCCCGCGAAAAATATAGCGATAATCATTAATGCTGCAACTTTTCTCATGTGGCATCCCTTCGCTTCCAATTCATTCATTGTACACAATTGCCTCCATCGTATCATGCGTCGTATGGAAGCTCAATACAGGGGGCAAATTAGCCATAAAACCGTCACCATTCCTGATTCAACCGGAGGTTAACTATGGCTAGGTCCAAATGGCTGCAATACGCGGCTTTCGCCAGCGTACCGCTTGTGCTCGTGCTTGGCAATTCCATGCTTGTCCCTATCCTGCCGGATATGGCCAAAGCAATGAATATCAGCGAGCTGCAATCCAGCCTCGTTATTACACTATTTTCGGTATCTGCAGGGCTGTTCATACCTATCATCGGTTATTTGTCTGATCGAATGAAGCGCAAGACGGTCATCCTTCCCGCGCTAGCCGTCTACGGTGCTGCCGGCATACTCGCCGGATTTGGAGCGGTGTGGCATTCCTACCCGACACTTGTCGTCGCAAGGATCATCCAGGGCATGGCCGCGGCAGGCACTGCTCCGATCGCTATGGCGCTTGTTGGCGACCTGTATAAGGATGGCGAGGAAAGCGAAGCGCTTGGACTGATCGAAGCTTCGAACGGCTTCGGCAAAGTAATCAGTCCCATTCTCGGCTCACTTCTTGGCCTCTGGTCATGGTATGCTCCATTCTTCGCATTCCCGATCTTCTGCGCCGCTGCCTTTGCCGCTGTGCTATGGCTCATTCAGGAGCCCGATCATAAAGGAAAGAACGTTCCGCTTGGGGAGTATTTGCAAGGGATGGCCAAGATTTTCCGAAACAATGGCAAATGGCTCATTACGGCTTATTTGGCAGGATCGCTCGGCCTCTTTATCCTGTTCGGCATGCTGTTCTATCTGTCCGACATGATGGAGAAGCCGCCTTTATCCATTGATGGGGTAGCCAAAGGCGGCGTGCTGGCCATTCCATTGCTGGGGCTGGTCATCACCGCATACACAACAGGTCGAGTGATCAAAAAAAATAAAGAGCTGATGCGCAAATTAATGCTAATCGGATTATCCGTCGTCACGGTTTCATTAATAGCCGCTTCCATATGGCATGCCGCATTCATCGCGCTGATCAGCTTCATTACGCTTAGCAGTGTCGGTACGGGGCTGCTGCTTCCTTGTCTTAATACGCTGATTACAGGAGCTGTAGACCAGTCTCATCGCGGCATGGTGACCTCCTTGTACAATAGCTTGCGCTTCCTAGGCGTTGCCGCCGGTCCGCCTCTATTAAGCTGGGCTGCCGACCGATCTGTGACTTGGCTGTTCATCTCCCTTACCATACTAAGCGCTATCGTCCTGTTCGGCGTTGCCCGATTTGTTCGACCCGGCCAACCACAAGCAAAGACCTCTTCTTCACGGTAAGCTCCTCCATCGGTATAATACAATAGAAGAAATCCATGTGACGAATCATTGTAGAACCGAGGTGTTAAGATGTCAAAGCTAACGTATCCTGATGCCAAAATCACGGTCGATGCTTATGAACAGCTGTTGGCGGTATGCGCACGCTCCTATCCCCATGAAGCATGCGGTGTGCTTGCGCGCAGCGAAACTTCCGAATCGATCGACATTGTCTTGCCGATTCAGAACGTTCATAAGCAGCCTGAGGTTTCCTTCGCCTTCCATCCCGCCGAGTGGACCCATACGTTTTTTGGCATACAAAAAAACCGACAGCAGCTTGTCGGTTTCTTTCATTCCCATCCTCATTCATTAGCGCTGCCGTCCATTCACGACTATGCCGGCTTTACATCTCATGCAGGCATAACGTATTGGATCGTCTCCTTGCAGGAGACGGGCAGTCCCGTAACCCAGCCTTACCGGATGCGGGGCGGCAGGTTCATGCCGATTCCGTTAGTGCTTGCTTAAATAAGCGTACATATCGCCTAGCGTTACAATATTCCGCTCGACAATGCGCCGCAGATAGACATGCCATAGCTGGGCGGTCATGAGTGAATCCTCCAGAGCATGATGCCTTTCCGTAATGGGAATGCCATGCTTCATCAGCAGGTCGTCCAGGCTGTAGTTTTCCAGGCCGGGCTCCAGCCACTTGGCGATCATCATCGTATCCAGCACGCGATGATTCAAATTCACTTTGGACGTCCGCCACAGTGCCGCATTCAGAAACTGCTTGTCATGCCCGGATGCATGCGCGACAAGCAGCCTCCGTCCGACAAAAGCCATAAAGTCATGCAGCACCTCCATCAGATCAGGCGCCTCTTGTACCATTTCGTTCGTAATGCCTGTCAGCTCTACGATCGCTTTCGGAATTAGCCGCTTTGGGTTGACCAGACTATAGAAGGTTTCTCCCTCTGCCATTTCTCCTCCGCGCACGACAACAGCGCCGAAAGAAATAATTTCGTCGCCGTTGTTCGGATTAAAGCCCGTCGTCTCCAGATCAAATACAACAATCTCAAGCTCTCTTAGCGGAATGTCGAGCATGGATTGCTTGCGCTGCTCCCGATTCACATTACGAATAAAGGCCATTTGCTGCGCATTCGGCGAGCCGAGCATCGATGCGATGGCAGGCGTAACGCCTCCCATCTTATATAAGCTCCACATTCGGCCAACGCCTCTTTGTTCTTTCATCTATATGCACCGCCTTACTCTTACATAAGCCTGCCCATTGTCCCTTTGTACACCGCTTTTTGCAATCTCTTGCCTTGCCTTAGACTGCTCTTAAGCTCATCTATCATCTCCCTGGACAATTCGCCCCTTGGCAGCTTGCCGTTATTGGCGTATAACCCGTTCTCCATTTGTTCGGTTGTCATGAGACGAAGCCTGAGAATGAATCGGAAGGCTTGTTCATAGCTCTGGCCGTCTTCACTAGACAGTTCCCCCTCCTCCACCAGCCTCCGAATACGCTCCAGCGTGGATGTCTCTCTAAGATTCGCTTGAATCGCAAGCAGCCGGATGGAATTTACCATAGGGATATAAGCGCCGTACTTGATATCCAGGCTCCCCGCATCCTCGCCGTAACGCTCCTTCAGCAATTGACCGAAGATCCCCACGAGCACCTTGTGCCGCATCGTGTTTTCGGTCATTCTCCGAATAATGACGGGATGATTAAGCGTATCGGTATAGAACATGTCTTTCAGCGCATCCACCAAAGCCGGATCTCCGTACACGCAGCGGCCATCTGCAATAATGAGCAAATACCGTACCACTTCCCATTCCGGCTCCTTGAACCAGCCGTTCAGCTTCTCTCCCCACTCACTAAGCGAATGGCACCATTCCGGATTATCGCTCAGCACCCTCCCTTCGCAAGGAGGATAGCCGACAGCTATTAAGTTTTTGACAATTAGCGAGCATAGTTCCCCAAAATACTGCTTGATCGCTTCTCTATTCGTATTGGAATCCTGATATACGACACCGCTGTCCTGATCGCTGGACAATGTCTGTTCCTTCCGTCCACCGCTGCCGAACAATAGATATGCGTAAGGCACGGGGGGAGACCCTTTCCCCATCCGTGCCATGTCCGCTTCCGAGATTGCAATCGCTCTGTGTATGATGGCATCATGCAACTCGTTCAACTGTTCATTCAATTGTTCTACCGGCCGCGATGGGAGAAGAGCTTCCATCTGCTCGTGCAATTGATCGCGTAAGCAGCGAAGACCGTCAATTCGATCTGCGGAAGCTATCTTCTTGGCGTACTGCGATCGCATCGGATCACTCATGCGCCGCCCTCCCCTTCGGTCAGTCCGCTAGTCCTGTTAGCTTAGCCTTGCATACCTTGACCCGGTTTTTTCAGTTGCTCAGGATAACCATAAGCGCCATGCTCGCTCAGGTCAAGACCGATAATTTCTTGCTCCTCAGTTACACGGAAGCCCATGATCTTTTTCATAACACCCAGCACGATGAAGGAAGTGACGAGTACGAAAGCGCCCGCAAATACGACGGATTCCAACTGTACCCACAGCTGCTTCCAGCTGCCCGTGTCGATCAGGCCGCCTGTGCCGACGCCTACCTTATCAGCTAGCTCTTGCGTTGCAAAGATACCGTTCGCAAGCGTACCCCAGATACCAGCCATACCGTGAACCGACAGTGCATAGATTGGATCGTCGACTTTCAGTTTTTCAAACATTTTCACGCTGTAGAAGACGAGAACACCGGATACCAGACCAATTACGACTGCAGCCCAAGGATCAACGAACGCACAGGATGCCGTGATGGCAACCAGACCGCCAAGCGTACCGTTCAGCATCGCCGTAATGTCAGCTTTGCCTGTCACAGCCCAGGAAATCAGAAGCGCTGCGACGCCGCCTGCGCCTGCGCCGAGCATGGTAGTGAATGCTACGTAAGTAAAGAACCCGTCACCGATAGCAACTGTAGAGCCCGCATTGAAGCCAAACCAGCCTACCCACAGAAGGAGTACGGAAAGAGCCGTAAACACTTGATTATGACCCAAAATCTCATTCGCCGAACCGTCTTTGTTGAACTTGCCGATACGAGGCTTCAGAAGTACCGTAGCCACAAAAGCTGCTACTGCACCAGACAAGTGAACGACCGTGGAGCCGGCAAAGTCTTGGGCGCCGTGATCAGCCAGCCAGCCGCCGCCCCAGATCCAGTGTGCGACTACAGGGTAAATTATAGCGATGTAGAAGAGCGTAAATACGATGTATGAGGATAGTTTGGCGCGTTCTGCGAAGCCGCCCCATGCGATGGATAGGGAGATAGCTGCAAACGCTAGCTGGAACAGGAAGAATACGGCGCTAGGGAAACCTTCCGTAGCCGGATCACCGGAAGTGCCAGGATTGACGAAGAAATCGCCCCAACCGATAAATTTGCTAATAGCGCTCTCGGCATTCGCTCCCCCGAAGGCTATCCCGTAGCCAACCGCCCAATAGATCAGGGCCGCAAGGCCTACCGTAAATATGGTTTTGCCGGCAACATGGCCAGCATTCTTCATACGAGTGGAGCCGGCTTCCAGAAGAATGAATCCGCCTTGCATCAATAATACGAGAATAAATGCAAGCATGACCCACAGGGAGTTCAATCCCATGTCAAGCATTGCACCGGACGGATCCGCTGCGAATGCGACAACCGGGAATACGATTGTCATTAATCCTAACGCGAGAAAAGTCTTCTTTACCAATACGACCACTCCTTTAATGTTATGTTACCTAACACATTACGAAAGACTTATTGTCATTATAGTCAGAACAGCTTATTTTGACAATATGCATTTTCGATTTTTGCAAAAAAAATCTAACGTTCGGCAGAAAACCTGACACGAACGTTAGCCTTTTCTCATAAAACATCTATATAATAGAGGAAACACTTCTCTATCCTTCGCGTTTACGCCCCTTTTTCGGCTAATTGGACAAGGATAAACCCCTTCCCTTTCTAACTGCATGTTGTTCACATGTCAGACGTTTGACTGTATGGTTGCTAAAGGATTATCATTAACTATAATGAAGAACGATCAAAGGCGGTGATAGAATGGATGCTATCCAATTGTATCGGATCGGAGAATTGTCCAGACTTGCCAAGGTCAGCGCAAGAACAATCGATTATTATACCTCGATGGGACTTTTAGAACCTGCAAAACGATCCGACAAAAACTACAGATTATATTCTCACGAAACTTTGCAGCGTCTCGAACGTATTGAGGATATGAAAAAGGACAAATATACGTTAGATGAGATTAAAGCCAGTCTGGATAGCTGGGGCAGGGTTACGCCAGAGGAGCAAATCTCCCTTAAGCTGACGGAGATCCAACAGCATTTGACGAAGCTGGAGCGCGAGGTGAAGGAGCTCGAGCCCGTCATCAAGCAGCTTAAGCCCCGTCAGGCGCATCGTTTTTACTCGACACTCACGCCGCAGACAGCTGCGTGTATCGAAGCTCTGATGCTACTCATGAACAAGAGCTCGCTCATGTAACGATGTCCTACACCATAAGTTGGAGGAATGAAATGATGATCATCCTGATAATTGCAGCCTTCGCTTTGACGATCTGGGCACAATTCCGCGTCAAGGGAACCTTCAAAAAGTGGGCGCAAGTACCGGCGAACAGCGGCCTTACCGGCTATCAAGCCGCCAGAAGGATGCTGGACAACAACGGTCTGCACGATGTGCCGATCGAACCGGTTCAAGGCGCGTTGACCGACCATTACGATCCGATCCACCGCGTTGTGCGGTTGTCGGAACCCGTATATTACGAGAACTCCATCTCGGCTATCTCGGTCGCCTGCCACGAGGTCGGACACGCTATTCAGCATTCCGTGTCTTATCCGTTCCTGGTTGCCCGTCACAAAATTTTCCCTGTCGTGAACTTCGCTTCCGGCGTAGCGCCATTTTTGCTTCTTGCCGGATTCTTGTTTGGCCAATTCAATCTGATCGGCCTCGGAATTATCTTCTTCTCCGTAGCCGTCGCCTTCCAGCTCATTACGCTGCCAGTTGAATTCAACGCAAGCAACAGAGCGCGTGATCTGATGGTTGCCGAAGGCTTCATTACGAACGACGAAGAACGCGGCGTAGCCAAAGTATTGAATTCCGCTGCGCTGACTTATGTAGCGGCTGCCCTCCTCTCTTTGCTGGAGCTCATCCGTTACGTCCTGATCTTTACCCAAAACCGCGATTAACCTTCACCAAATAGAAAGAGCCCTCTGACGGCCTGTATGCCATCAGAGGGCTCTTCTGCTTACACCCCTTAATTTCCCCCTGTCGATTGCTAATCACGCTTGAAATACCGCAGCAGAAATCCGTGGAACAGCTTTGCTACCAGCGGCAGCTTCTCATTGCTCCGATGGACCAAGCCGATCGTCCTCGTAACGGCAGGCTTCGAGATGCGAACCTTGGCCGGCTGCAGAAGGCCGGATTGATGCAGCGCCAGCTCAGGCAGCAGACTCACTCCCATACCGGCTGCAACCAGTCCCCTGATCGTATCCGTCTCCTCGCCCTCGAAACCGATCTTAGGCTCGAATCCGGCCTCCAGACACGCCTCCCAGACGATAGGCCTAAGTGAATAGCCCTCGCCGAATATTACGAACGTCTCGTCCTTCAGCTGAGCCAGCTCGATCTCTTCTTCGTCCGACAACGAATGGCCGGGCGGCAGAATCGCATACAGTTCTTCTGTCAGCAGCACCTCGCCGCATACCTGTTCATTCTCCTTCGGATACGGGGAGATAAACGCAAGATCGATTTCCCCCTTAACGAGATCACGAATAAGCGAAGGGTACATCCCTTGCTTGAACCGAAACTTCACATTCGGGTGGAGCTTGCGGAACGCTGCAACCACTTGCGGAATAAGCGTATTGCCAAGACTATGCGGGAATCCGAGCCTGATCTCACCCTTCTCCGGATCCAGAAACTCATGAACCTCGATAACGGCCCGCTCCAGATCGGACAATATCACTTCGGCTCTCTTCAGAAACAGCGCACCCGCCGGCGTCAATTGCAGATTTCTCCCCTTCTGAACAAACAGCTTGACGCCAAGCTCCTCCTCCAGCTGGTGGATCTGGCGGCTGACTGCCGACTGGGCCACATGAAGCTCTTCAGCAGCTTGCGTAACATGTTCCTTCCGTGCGACCTTAACAAAATAATAAAGCTGTCGAAGTTCCATATGCTTTCGATTCTCTCCCGTAATCAACCTTTATGTTGATCTTAATTATTCGCCATTTATTGGACAAGCGTCTTTCATTGCGATTATAATGATCACGTATCGCATAATCCATTCCAAGGAGGAAGTATAACATGACACAACCACAAGAACGCACAGGCGTTGCCACGTTCAAGGGCAACCCGCTTACATTGATTGGACCTGAACTGAAAGTAGGAGACAAAGCTCCGGACTTCTCCCTTAACAAATCCCTGGTGGAAACTGTTAGCCTGAGCGACTATGCAGGCAAAGTCAAATTGATTTCCGTTGTTCCGTCCATTGACACAGGCGTATGCGACGCTCAAACCCGCCGTTTCAACGAAGCTGCAGCCGCTCTGGGCGACAATGTCGTCGTTCTGACCGTGAGCGTAGACCTTCCGTTCGCACAAGCGCGCTGGTGCGGCGCAGCAGGCGTAGACAAAGTCGTCATGCTGTCCGACTACAAGAACAAGAACTTCGGTGAAGCATACGGCGTCTTTATTAAAGAGTTTGCCTTAGACATGCGCTCCATCTTCGTCATCGACGGCGACAACACGATCCGTTACGTCGAATACTTACCTGAGATGACTGAGCATCCCAACTACGAGCAAGCGATCGAAGCTGCCAAAGCTCTGGTGTAACATAGAATCGCCAGCCGATGCATTCCATCGGCTGACTGCAAACAAAGCGAGTGAAGGACAACCCTTCCTCGCTTTGTTTATGTATTAGCTATTTACCTTAAAAGCTCCAAGCTTCTTGTCCAAAACACGATAGATTTCCAATATGACGCGATAGTTGGAGCCGAGATCCCCCAAGGAGCCACGGGAAGCGGAATAGACATCAACCGCAGATGTTAGCGGATTCACGCTGATGACTGAAACGGTAATGTCCATCGTACGACCGAACACTGTACGTTTCTCCATCACAATCTCTCCGACGGATTGCACTTCATGTAATACCTTGTAGCCTTGCATCTTCTTCAGAGTAGATAACACTTCTTCCCACGCCTTGTCCTTCGAAAGCTTGTAGAAGTGCGATTTCAGCAATGGATCCTTCGCTTTGTCGCCTGTCTGTTCATGACTGCGCAGCAGCCCGATTAAGGTCCGCTTCAACAACAAGAATCTCCCCCTCTAGCGTCTATATACATTACTTCTAATCATACCATGTTTTCACACACGAAAAAAGAGCTTTCATCGGATTTAACCGACTAATCGCTCTTCATTGTCATAAAAAACCCGCATATGCCGTCCGACCCGCATGTTTCTGAACCCGCTCTCGCAGGTGGGTGTCCGCAGCAATGCTTTTGAGATCCCCTTTTGAGGGCGTGTCAGCTGCAAAGCAATGTAGGTCTCCCGTGAAACAGCCATTGGTTCAAAACAACGAAGAGCCGTTACGAACATCGCAGGATGTATAGCTATTATAGACCTAACTTCATTAAAAGTAAACGCCGATGCCCAATTAATTATTTGGTATTATTGGGATTGTCCTTGAGCAGTTCTTCACGGTTCAGCTCTGCCGCCTCTTCCGCCGCTTCTTCCTCGGACTGCTTCAACTTCTCCGCTTGCTCCTGCAGCTTAATATAGATCAGATTAAAGTTCCAGAATGCGATAAACGCGACTATACTGCCCATAAAGAACGGAATCAGGAAAGTCAGGTGGAACAAGCTGATGTAAATAACGAGGCCGCACATCATAACCGTCGATAAGGAGCGAATCGGCTTGCCAATCGTAATCAGTATCGCATTTTTAACCAATTGAAACGTTTTCATGTGGTAATGCACGAGCATTGAGAAATAATTGAATAAGGAAGCAAAGAGCAAGGCCAGGAATGCCAGGAAAATATAGGACGCAATGGCCATCTGGTCTCTGTAGAAGAAATAGTTGACGACCATCAATACGATCAGAATCGTGTAAATGAACCCGCCTATCATGCTTTGTTTGTAGTTCTCTTTGTAGCCTCGGAAATACGTTTTGAATAACGCGACATCAGCCTCTCCCGTCACCCACTTGCGTGCGACTGTGAACATAGCAGCCGTTGCCGGGAACAATGTGAATGGCGCCACGATACAGGTTAATATGATTGGCAGCATCAGATAAGGCAGCACGCCATTTTCCGTAAGCATTTCTTCCGTAATCCCTTGCGGATATACAAAAACAAACGAAAAAACTAAAAACACAAACGGCAGCGAACAAATAATCCACAATAGATTAATGACCGCCAACCTCATGATCCATTCGGAGATTCGGTAGAATCCCCCCATAAGTCCTCTTGGTTCCATCAGTTCTGCCTCCACAGTAAGTGAGTGTCTTGCCGTTGCTGACCAGGGTCATTGGACCGCCCAAATTTGAAGGTGCTAGGCCCCCGTCTAATCCACTTGGACGTATTTGCATAGGATATTAGTGTTAACCCATTCAGATGATTAAAAGGAGGTTGCTACAATGGGCAACGTTGGTCCTGGTTATGCAGGTGGCTATGGCGGTTTTAATTCCGTAGGTGCCATTCTCGTCTTATTTATCCTTTTGGTTATCATCTCCAAAACAATCCTATGCTACTAAGCACTAAGCCGAGATAAAAAGAACGGGGAAGTCCGGGATGCCCGCAAGGCATCACGGACTTCCCCCGCTTTTTGTCGCGTATTAGTTGTCCTCGGACGAGCTCTTCGGACGACGGTAGTCACTGCGGCCTTCGCTGCTGCGCTTGCTGTAGCTGCTGCTGCCACCGTTGTATCCGCCGCTGCTGCGATTCTCGCCGCCACGGTATCCGCCGCCGCTGCCACTGCCGCGTCTGTCATCGCGTCCGCGGTATCCGCCGCCACCGCTACCGCTGCTGCGGTTGCCGCCATAAGAGCTTCCGCCGCTGCGGTTGAATGGACGACCGTTGGAACGGATATCCGGTCTGCGTTTTTTCGCGCGAAGCGGCTCTTCTGGAGTCAGTTCGATCTCGATGTTCTTCTTCTCGCCTGTAAGCAACTTAATCGTTGCTGCAAGCAGATGAACGGAATCGTATTGTTCCAGCAATTGAATCGCAATCGCTTTGTACTCGTTGAACTCTTCGTTCTGTACCACTTCAAGCACGCGCTCTGCTGTCACGCGCTGCTTGCCTTCGATCGCTTCAGCCAAGCTAGGCAGAGGCTTGCGGTTCATGCGTTGGCGCGTAATGCGCTCGATGAAATGCAGGTGATCGATCTCGCGAGGCGTTACGAACGACCAAGCTGTACCCTCTTTGCCTGCGCGTCCTGTACGTCCGATACGGTGAACGTAGCTCTCCGGATCTTGCGGCAAGTCAAAGTTGATTACGTGCGTTACGCCCGATACGTCGAGGCCGCGGGCCGCAACGTCTGTCGCAACAAGCACGTCAATGCTTCCGTCGCGGAACTTGCGCATGACATTGTCACGCTGATTCTGCGACAGGTCGCCATGAAGGCCGTCAGCCGAATAGCCGCGCTTCTGAAGCGCTTCGCTCAGCTCGTCTACACGACGCTTCGTACGTCCGAAGATGATCGCAAGCTCTGGAGATTCCATATCCAGCAAGCGGCTGAGTGCTTCGAACTTCTGGCGCTCATGCACTTCAATGTACGATTGCTCAATTGAAGGTGCTGTTATTTGTTTCGGGATTACCGATACATGCTCAGGGTCCTTCAGGAATTGCTGAGCAAGCTTCTGAATGTTGACCGGCATTGTAGCCGAGAACAGCATCGTTTGACGCTCATCAGGAACCAACTTCAGAATGGACTGGATGTCCTCCATAAAGCCCATGTCCAGCATCTCATCCGCTTCGTCGAGAACGACTGTCTGAACGTCTTCCAGACGAATCGTCTTGCGGTTGATGTGGTCAAGCAAACGACCTGGCGTACCAATAATAATTTGCGGGCGTTTCTTCAGCGCGCGAATCTGACGGCCGATCTCTTGGCCACCATAGATTGGCAGCGAGCGCAAGCCTTTGTATCGAGTAAGCTTCCCGATCTCCTCTGCCACCTGAATAGCGAGTTCACGGGTCGGCGTCATAATCAATGCGACAATGCGATCCTCGCTTGTCGGAATTTTGTTAATTAGCGGGATTCCGAACGCCGCTGTTTTTCCCGTACCGGTCTGGGCTTGGCCAATTAAATCTCTGCCTGTCATAGCCACTGGGATGGATTGAGACTGAATCGGTGTCGATTCCTCAAATCCAAGTTCCGTAATTGCTTGCAACACTTTAGGTTCCAAGCCAAATTCAGCAAATGTTTTCAAACTCTTCTCATACTCCTTCTATCTACAGCCTTCTTAAGAATATCCAAACCATTATAGCACAACTTAGAAGATGAATACCAGCCAACGTTGGAAAGCCATACTAATGCAACTACAATTACGGTTTGGAGCGATTGGATTGAATCATTACAAACAGCGCTACTTGCTGGCCTTGCCCATGATGACCCTCGGCTCTCTGCTCGTAGCGACAGGCTTCAATTTGTTTCTCATTCCCCACCAGTTATTAAGCGGCGGTCTATCTGGCATATCCATGATGATCGGCTACATAACGGGCGGAAATATCGGCTGGCTGTATCTGGTGCTGAATTTGCCCGTCTTGATCTGGGGATGGTTCGCGCTGGGCAGACGCTTCGTCTTGTGGAGCATGTATTCCGTCGCCTTGGCTACCTTGTTCCTGCAGCTTATCCCGGTGACTCAAGTTGCCGACGATATTCTGCTTGGCGCTGTATTCGGCGGGATAATTGTCGGCTTCGGAAGCGGGCTGGCTCTCCGGTACGGCGGTTCCTCAGGCGGCTTCGACATTGTTGCTTCGATTGTCACCCGAAGGCGCGATCTGCCCATCGGCATGATCATTTTTTTGCTCAACGGACTGGTCATTGTCATCCTCATCTTGTTTTTGGGGGATTGGGACCTTGCCCTGTACTCGTTGTTCGCCATCTTTACCGCCGGCAAAGTGATCGATCTCATTCACGTCAAGCACTTGAAGGTAACCGCCTTTATCGTCACTACCAAGACCGAAGAAATATTGGCCAAGCTGCTCCCCCACCCGCGGGGCATTACGATCATGCGAACACGCGGAGCTTATTCGTCCAGCGACAAGGATATGCTGATGACCGTTCGAACCAAATTCGAGCTTGCCGAGCTGTGCAAAACCATAACTACGATCGATCCGCACGCATTCATCAACATTGTGGAGACCGCAGGTGTGGTCGGCGACTTTAGAAGGCATGAGTCCAGATGATCTACGCAAGTATGGATTTTCCAGCGATAACTATGTTTTTGAAAATGTTCCTGTTATAATGGTAATATCCCGCAGCTTATCGCGGGCATTCGATTAACAGCATCTTTTTTCGCTGGTCGAAGGCCCCTCAGTTTCATGCCATAGGTTTTCCCCTTGTCGCTTTCTAGTTCATCACAATTAGGATGAAAGGGTGAGGCTAAGATGGATATGGAAACGGTCAAATTGTCACGGATTGTAGAAAGACTTGCCCCGGAGCTCAGTCCTTTTCTTACTTCCCGCGAGCTGGACCTCACAATCGTGCTTAGGGATGGTCTGGAAGTGCTGGAACCCGCTGACGCTATGGAAATTGTGCAGCACAGCATATGCAATGGGCAGAAGCAGACTTTGTTACAATGACAGTTTAGTTCGGGAAGTACGTTTTGAACCCGCAAGCCAGCCGACTCCTGTCTCGGCTGGCTTTTTGTTCGCTTCCGCAACAAAAAAAGTTTACAATCCGTCCGTAAGTGGTAAAAAAGGGGGATGACCGGGACAACTTCTGTGGCTTATACTTTGGTATGAACCGCCTCATCAGATCAGACCGCAAGGAGAGAGCATAATGGACATAATCGTAACGGCCTTCATGTTATTGTATAGTTTGCTGACAGGATCAGGTGATGACAGCGCCAATGTTCAGAAGCTTGCCGTAGCTTATCTTAATGCCGCGGCAGGAGAAACGATCGTGCAACCGGATTCTTCCGGCTTGCCGGGCGGGAAGCCAAGCAATCCGAATGGCGCCATCGTCAAGAAGGACCCGCAGCCGGATACACCGCCGATCAAAGGCATTTACGTAACCTCGCATAGCGCCGGCGGCTCGCGAATGGAGTCCCTATTGAAGCTGGTCGACGAGACCGATCTGAACAGTATGGTTATTGATATCAAAGACGACAACGGCTATATTACGTACCCGACAACAACGCCAGAGCTTCTCGAAGTCGGCACTGCCAAAAAATTTATCGGCAATATCGAAGAATTGATGACCACACTGAAGACGCATGATATCTATCCGATCGCTCGAATCGTTGTCTTTAAGGATACCGTCCTGTCCGTCAAGCGCCCTGATTTATCCTTCCTGCAGCCTGACGGCACGATCTGGAAGAACGGCCGGGGCGAGAGCTTCGTCAATCCTTATCGTCAGGAAGTATGGGATTACAATATTGCGCTCGCCAAGGAAGCCGCCAAGCTTGGCTTCAAGGAAATCCAATTTGACTACGTCAGATTCCCGGAAGGTTTTGAGAATAGAGCGGATACGCTCTCGTTCAACAAAACGGAACTATCTCGCGTTGATGCCGTGGCCGGTTTCGTGAAATACGCGCGCGAGCAGCTAGAGCCTCTTGGGGTACGCATCTCCATCGATATATTCGGATATGCGGCTTCCGTACCGTCCGCAGAGGGTATCGGCCAGGATTTCGTGAAAATCTCGAACGACGTCCATGTTATCTCGCCAATGATCTATCCGAGCCATTACAGCACCGGATGGTTCAAGCAGAAGGCGCCCGATCTCAGTCCTTACGAAACGATAAAAGGCGCGATGGACGATACGCACGAGAAATTGAAGGAAACCGGTGAGCTGAAGCCGATTATCCGGCCTTGGATACAGGACTTCACGGCAAGCTGGCTGGGCAAAGGCAACTATAAGAAATACGGCAAAGCCGAAGTCGAGGCCCAGATCAAGGCGCTCCACGACTCCGGAGTCACCGAATACTTGCTTTGGAATGCGGGCAACAAATATTCGCCAGGAGTCGATTACAAGTAGACGGATAGGCACAACAATAAGGCGCTCCCGATTGATGATCAATCGGGAGCGCCTTTTGTTATGACTATAGCGAGTATAGCCATACTGGTCTGCTTCTATTACTGCGAGAGGCGAAGCGCCAGATCGTACATATTCATATCGAAAGGTTTCTTCGTGTTTACAACTTCCTCGATGTCTGTCATAACAAGCTCGCCCTTCACAACTCCGCAAGATTTGCCGGAGTTGCCTTCAATCAGCTGTCTCACGGCGAAGTCGCCTAATCTGCTTGCCAAGATTCGGTCAGCAGCCGTCGGCGTGCCTCCGCGCTGAATATGGCCAAGCACCGTTACTCTTGCTTCGATGCCGCTAATTTCGGTAATTTTTTGCGATACTTCCTCGCCCTTAGCCGCACCTTCCGCTACAACGATGATGCTGTGGCGCTTGCCGTTCGCGAAGTTAGTTTTCATACGCTCTGCCACTTCGTTCAGGTCAAATGGCACTTCCGGCACAAGAATCGTCTCAGCACCGCTGGCAAGTCCCGCGTAGAGAGCGATATCGCCGCAATGGCGGCCCATTACTTCTACGATCGAAGACCGCTCATGAGAAGACATCGTATCGCGGATTTTGTTGATCGCATCCACAACGATACTCACTGCAGTATCAAAGCCGATCGTAACATCTGTGAACGGGATATCATTGTCGATCGTGCCTGGCAAAGCCATCGTCTTGATGCCCAGCTTGCTGAGTTTGTTTGCGCCATGGTAGGAACCATCGCCGCCAATCACAACCAGACCTTCAATCCCGCGCGCACGCAAAATATCTGCGCCGCGCTGCTGGCCTTCCGATGTCATAAACTCCTTGCAGCGAGCAGTCTGAAGGATCGTACCGCCGCGCTGAATAATATCACCTACGCTGCGCAAATCCATCGGGCGCAAATCATCGTTCAGCAAGCCCTGATAGCCGCGCTGTACGCCGTATACCTCCAACCCGTGAAACAATGCGCTGCGAACGACAGCGCGAACGGCAGCGTTCATTCCTTGCGAGTCTCCCCCGCTCGTCAATACTGCGATCGATTTAACTGCAGTCATGATTAACTCCTCCACATTTACGTAGTATTAAGCTTGTTGCTTGCGAATCCACATGCTATTGATGAGGAAAAACAGCCGGGTAAGCGGACTGTTCTTCATAAGCTGCTTGGATACGTCCTTCACTTCCGTCTGGTTACGGACCTTCGGATCGGACAGGTAAAGCGCCAGCAGCCCTTCAATAATCAGTTGATGGAAGCGGGACCCGGGGAGCGACTTAACATCCTCCCTTGCCCTGCCTACAATAAGGCCGATTCGCTCGACCATGAGGCTTTTATCCTCGTAATAGTTGCAAAAGTTCAGATCGCCGCCTATGTGGTCTTCTTCTTGATCGATCAAATAATCAAGCATGATATGTAGACCGCATACATGCGGAAAATAAATATGCCGAATGCTCTCGGCGTCCTTCTCGGACAAGCGCTCCTCGCTTGCGGCGAGAAACAGCATAAACATGCCGAGCGTTGAACCGGTAGCCGCAGCAAATTCATTCCACTTAAGATGAGGATACTTATGCTGGTGGAGCTCCCACCAAGCAAGCAATTGAGGCTCGCGCAAATCCTTGCGGATATGCTTGTACACCTGCAAATCGCCGTACAATCCTACCAATTCCTCCACATGAACGCGCACATTCCCGTAGGAAGGCAGCTTCGACACTTGATTCTGACAGGTGCGAACCAAATGATGCAGATAACCTCCGTCATCCCGCTCTTCACGAAGTGCATAATAGTCCTTCAGCTGCGCATCCGGGTTGACGGCATCCAGCATCGATTGATGAAGCAGCCGAAAATCATCTGCGTCCAGAGATGTGCTGCGGTCGCACAGGTTGTCCAAATAATCGCTAATGGTCTGCAGCGCCACAATAAGCGGAATGAGCACATCGCGATATTCCAGATTCGCCGCCGCATACACGCCGCCGCCTTGGCAGTGGAATTTCTTGTCATGCATGCTGCTCAGCGCCTGCGTCCGCAGCTCTTCATTCGGTATGGCTTCGGCGAGCGCCTTCAGCTTGTCAAGTTCGGCTCCAACGCCGGGCAATACGTATTTATACACACGATGCATCAGCTTAATGGGACCTTTGGGCGCTCTTCCGCCCGATAAAGTCGTAAGTCTCACTTCGCACCCCCTTGCGAGAAAGTCAGTCATGAATGCCGGCGCGATTCCAATTCCTGATTCATCCGATACCATATCTGCAAATCGTTGATACGGCTTGCCTGTTCCGCAATCTCGTAGTTGAGCACGCATGAACGCTTGAAATCTTCTTCTTCGTTAAGCTCCGACTGCTTGCCGTTGATCGTACGCTCCAGTTCCATGATCAGATCCGGAATTCGTCCGCGGATCAACTCCCACCTCTCAATCAAATGGGATTGCTCATCTTCGCTGTACTGACCCCATTCCTTCTCTAGCGAAGGCAGGTGTATGCGAAGCCGGTCGTTCCACACAAAATTGTATCCCGCCATTGTAAACCTCCACTCATAAATGTACCATTTTGCAGGGTAATAATCCAGCCACAAATGGAAGGGTAACCATGCTATACTGAATGGTAAACGTTTTATAATCAGGGACGGAGTGAAACTGCTGCCATGAACACATCAGACACCGCTGCCAGCGGAATTTCCCCTACAGCCAAAAAAGAAACGCTTGCGCTGCGTGCATTCAGCTTCTCTACCTATTCGACCCAAGCGCTCATCATGTCCTTTATTCCATTATACTTTCTATCACAAGGATTCTCAGAGAGCCAGATTGGCATCATCTATTCATCCGGCCTGTTCGTATCGATTTTCGCCAATATTATTACCGGTCTTGCCAGCGACAAATTCCAGACGATCCGGAAAATCCTGATCGTGCTGCTATTCGGACAGCTTGCGATGATCTCGCTTCTGTTCCCTCTCGAAAACTTCGCTATGGTCTGCGTCGTCATGGCCGCCTTTTATTTCTTTCAGACACCAATGAACCCGTTAAGCGACAGTCTCATCCTGCTCTCCAGCCAGTATACGGGAACGCCTTACGCTTTGATTCGGATTTTTGGCTCACTGGGCTTCGCCCTTAGCGCTTACGGCTTTGGGCTGCTGTTTAAGGGCATCGGCTCGGAATGGACAATATTAGTAGCTCTATGCACCGTGTCTACCTCAATCGTGTTAAGTCTGTTTATCAAAGACTATCGCGGCAGTACGCGGAAAATCGAGTTTTCCGGCTTCTTCAAGCTGCTGCGTCAGCGCAATGTCATGCTGTTCTTTATGCTTATTTTGCTCGTATCGACTGCGCATCGCATGTACGAGAGCTTCCTGGCGGTCACGATGCGCCAGCTGGGCGCTAGCGACTCTCTCATTGGCCTTGCGCTGCTCATCTCGGCCTGCAGCGAGATTCCGATCTTGTTCCTGCTCGGCAAATACGGGCATAAATTCAAGGAGCTCCCGCTCCTGATCTTCGCATCGGTTATGTACGGAGTGCGCATGTGGCTCCTCAGCGAGATCGAGGATCCGCGCTGGATCGTCGCTACGCAGGCGATGCACAGCGTATCATTCGGCGTCTACTTCTCTACGGCGCTGCGCTATATCTCGCAGCTCATTCCGAACGAATTCCGCGCTTCCGGCCAGGCCGTCTACACGGTCATCTGGACCGGCGTCGCCGGCCTCATCAGCGGCGTGCTGGGCGGCCTTGTCTATGAGCAGTTTGGCCGCGTCGCGTTCTACCATATCGCGACAGGCGTCGCGACCGCCGCCGCAGTCGGCTTCCTGCTCTACTTCCTTAGCAAATACGGGAAGGAGTGAGTTTGGCGGGGGGCTTGGTTTGGTAGTAGTCGTGTACCCGTACAAACTCCTTAAAGTGAGACAGCTAATTGAAGATCCTAGTTACTAGTTAATATAGTTTGGACACTGAGTAGTAGTAACTCTTAGCACTGGCTTGCTTAGGAATAAGTCGGTTTGACCGACTTACTGCTCACTCGGGCGCGCTGTCTTCCTTTTAAGTCGATATGAACGACCTAATCCCTCGGAAACCCGCTTTGCCTTGCTTTTAGTCGGTTTGACCGACTTATTCTTGCCTTTTCGAGCGATGTCACCCTTTTAAGCCGATATGAACGACCTAATCCCTCGGAAACCCGCTTTGCCTTGCTTTTAGTCGGTTTGACCGACTTATTCTTGCCTTTTCGAGCGATGTCACCCTTTTAAGCCGATATGAAC
>NZ_JBWDNN010000017.1:0-8716 GCF_056269225.1 Paenibacillus sp. J31R120
TATCTCCTGCTCTTCTCCGTAGTTCAGACGAGGTACATTAGACCGAACGAAAGCGTCCTTGACTGGTGATAGGTTTAGTTCTACCTTCGGCGGCGGCATGACAGAGAACGTCCCTCGCATCTTACCAGCGGCACGGACGGAGATGTGGCTGACCAAGTTATCGTGAACTTTTACCTGAATGGTGGAAGACGTATCGTCTACATAAACAGGAGCGACTGCAAACCGTCCCGTCATTTTACCGTGAGGTTTTACCGTAATAACGGACGGAAAATTGTTTCTGTAAGGCACAGTCACGTGCGACTTGCGTTGTTCCAGAGCATCTTGATAGGCTTCATACAACTCGAACTCTTGGATGGCTAACTGGATCACAATTGAAGAGTTTCCGAACTCCATCTTGAAGTACCTGAAAGGTTTTGCAAAGGCAGCGCCCTGTAGTACAAACTGACGAAGTTCTCCACTACCCCATGCAGTGACGTCTGATGCGGTGTCCAGCAACTCCCAACCCGTCTTGTCGTTACTGCCATACAGAACCCAATTACGTGGCATCTGGTGCTGGTACGTCACCCTAGCACCTAACCCATAACCCGCGACCTTAAGCGGCACTCCGTAGTCGAAGATAAACCATCCTGTTGTATCACCGCCGGCTAGTGCCCACCCATAGCCTGTTGTGGCATTATTGAGCATCATCCAAGGTTCGTGACCCGCCTGAGAGTAGACACTTGATACCTCAAGAGCGTAGCCCTTCCAGTCTGTCGCTGTCACAGGTACCGTCACGTCAACCATCGTTGATTTAGGAACATCTACAATAGTATTTTGGTAAACGTGCAACTTCGATTCAATGTCCATCCGTGGACGGACGTAAATCTCACTCCGGAGGTTATTTTCCCCTCTTTGGCTTGCCACCACAAGGAACATAGGTCTGAACCCAGTGGAGAGAAGAGAGCTATCCGTGGTGGATACGGAGGACACTCCTGCCGCCGTATTTCCCCGAACCGTCCTTGTTCCAATGGACGTGTACGTGTTGATGGTATGTGACCAACAACCACTCCAATTCCATACCTTGTTATCATTGGCATTGGATACGCCGCCCAAGTCGGAAGAAATCACGAATCTATCCCAGTCATTGTCCTTATCCGTTGTAGACACACCACCTGTAGGCAGTGTGATGAACGCCTGTATCCCTGACGTTAGTTCCTCAAACATCTGCATCTGGTCTACGCTGGTAAAGTACGAAGCATATCCGTTTGTGGCTGTAATCGTCCATCGGTAGAACAGGTAAGGAGTTTCGTTATTCATGTAGAATGTTCGCATGGCTGTCAGCCCCGCTTCATTCGTCCTTGAATCCAGTAACGTCCAGATCGTCCCGTCGTTACTACCGTGCATCTGCCACGTCTTAGGTGCGGCGGCATTATACGTGTGAGACAGAATGGAGTACGCTTTGATGAGCCTTGGCTCAGCGTATGAGAACATTAACCAAGATGGTGATGGGTTGGGGGATACCCATCTGTTCGTGTCGCCAGCTGCCATATCTCCGTTAAAGGCTTTCCACGACTCGTGGTTAGCCCCCACCGTTCCGCTACGAGTCAGGGATACACCTTCCCCTTCATTAGAGGTCATCGGCAGGATTGTAGGTACTAGCGTCTTGTTCAGAACCTTTCCTGTCACTACCCCAGCACTATTCAGTGTTGCCCATGAGATACCGCCTTGGACGTTTCTATCGGCAATCAGCTTAACACGACCTAAGCGGTCTTCCTCAACGGCAATGAAGTAAAAGTCACCTTCTGGTAAAGTGCTTGTAGGAAGTGCTGGAAGGAAATCCATAGTCTCTTCTCCTAGATTGGAGAATGTTCCGACAGTGTTCGGGTAGTGGGCCTTGTAATGACAGCGAATCCTGTCGCCTACCTTCATGCCCGATTCTGTCGTAACTTCCTTGATGTGCATTAGCCGCCCATTAGCATCAATGTCTACGGCTTCAAGAGACAGAACTTTGTTGGCTTCCTTTGTAATCTCTACTGTGTGCTCTTTATTCTCTAGCCCCACAACCTCAAACTGAATCGCAGTATAACGCAACTCCCCTATTTCCGTGTACGTATAAGGTATCCCGTCCACCTTAATGATGTTGTTACCCCGATTGATTGCTGCAGTATTGTAGGCAGAGATGATACGCAACTTAGTGCCTGTAAACTTAAAGGACAGTTTTGCGTCTGCATTCGCGTTCAGGTTATCGTAGGAAATTGTGCCACCATACGCTTTAGCATCTGCCGACCACGGGTGGGAGAAGTTGAAATAGGATAAAGCCGGGTGCTTCTGACCAAACCTCTGCCATCCCGTTTCTGGTTGCGGCAACGAAGCCCCCAACTCTCCGACAATGTATCCGTCCTCGTCAATGTCCACAGCATCCATAAAGAACTGCCCGCCGTTATGTGTGGTGGCAAAGGTAATGGTTACATCGTGAATTTTCTTTTCCATTGACAGCTTCTCATACACAACGACTTGTCCTATATTCGCCGTGCCGTAATTGCTTGTGAACGACTCTTCAGGCAGCTCATCAATCTTGATACGCAGGTTGTCATTCCTGCCTGTATACGTACAAGCGAGAACCCTCAACATTGTCCCGTAAAACTTAAACCGAAGCATGTTTTGGTTTAATGATGGAGTCAGTACCCTTGATGCCGCACCCATCATGCCAGTAATAGCCGTGGCGCTGTACAGGGCGTGACCGTTAGGGTAACTTAATCTGTCATCATCGAACCTTCTCCACCCGCCTTCAGCGGACAGCAATTGCGTACCAAGCGCCGCCTTAACGAACCCGTTCGTACCGGTTTCAATAGCATCGAACTGCGAATACCAGTCAGAGCCGACATAGGTTCTAATAACAACCCTGTGCTCCCTATAGTCCAGCCCCATGATATTGAAAGCTAGTGCTGACGCTCCCGTGCTAACCTTCGTCGTAGGATAAGCCACATCGTCAATGTAAACTACGTCCCCGTTATTTCCCATGTTGTAATGGTAGAGAAGTCGCAACCTGTCGCCCACAAAAGTAAAGCTAATCTCGTCTGCGTTAATGTGTATAGTCCCCTGTGCGTAACTGTACGGGTAATTCACCTTGTACTGGAAGACAGGGTGCGTATCATCGATCCTCTTCCACTCGTTGTCGGGAGTAGGGTACGCTGTCCCAAGTGCGGTGTCGGAATAATCCTCTTGTACGTCTGCCATTATCCGAATACCATTCAAGGTTACACCCCAGTTGCCGCTACGGTACAACTCCATTCGGATATAACGGAACTTTTTATCCAATACGTGTTCCCTAGCCGTACCGTAGGGACAGTTGGCGTAAGTATTCGATACACGGGGAACTAACTCCGTCCACGTAGTCTTGTTATCCGAACCAAGGATACGGTAGTCAGAAATAGATTCATCACGTGTCCTTGGGTAAATGACCATCTTATGGATGCTGTTCAGCTTCGGCAGGATGCTGTTAAAGTCGAAGTCCAGCGTTACGGTCGTGCCGCCGTTCGTCAGCCAATACTTATCTGCCGCGGCCGTATTATCCACGCCATCGAACAGGTATTCCATGTAATAGTAGTTGGAGTTATTGTATACTGCAACACTACTGGTTACGACTATTCCATTTCTTGCGGTGTAGACGGTCTGACCCGTCCTGCCGCCAGTCCCGCCCCGCATTGTCAGTTCATAAAGCATTCAAGCACCTGCTCTCATTGTATTGAGACTAATCGTAGTAATACTCGACAATCGGTCTATATCCTATCTTGCTTGGGGAAAGGTACGTACCCGCAACGCTCCAATAAGAGTCCTTGTAGCCGCCCATGCCCCGTACAGTCCGCCCGTTACCAGAAACGTCAAAGCCTGTCCCTAGTGAGATAAATCCCGGTTGCACCGTATCCTGCGCCCACTCAGCATCTACAGAAGAGAACCGCCAAACGTCTTCCCCGTTGGATGTTGACGGATTCGCGAACTCTCCTTTACCTAGATGCTTGTCCCACTCATTATCGGTAGGATAGATACCATTTCCAGTGTTGGCGTTAGAAGGGTTTCCGTCAGCGTCTACAAAGCACCTGCCACCGTTAAATAACCTGACTGTTGCCCGTACAGGGTCTTTGTACAACCTAAGTTCATTAATGCCAGTGTAGTTGGCATGACCGTCATTGGTCAGGATGTTTATGCGGTATCGCTTATACTTGGTCATGTTAGGGAACACGAACTCCCGTTCCTCCAACGTTTGCCATCCTGTGTACGAATCAGTGTCAAGTACAACCCAGCTAGTGCCGTCCCAAGCTTCAAATGTCCAGTTGCGGGGCATTATGGTCGGGTAGCTTGCGGGTGCTCGAAGCGAATACTTCTGAATAAGTGTTGGCTTATGGAACTCGTATTCCAGCCAAGCCGCCTTCACGCCAGATGCCGTAATCCAACCATAAGCTTCATCCTTGCCATTAAAGGCGAAGTAAGGGTCATAAGACGAACTGTAAACACTGCTTGCTGAAGCCTTGCCGTAAGGGTTGGTGTTGCTTACCAATTCTGGATTGTCATTAGCCTTCAGAAGAGTGCCGTGAACTAATTTAGCGGTATTCAATGTCAGCCAAGTGACTCCGTACTGAATAGGGCGGTCAGCTACGAGAATGCCTTCGTCCACCTTTACGAAGTAGAAGAACCCATAAGGCACATTGGATGGTAGAATAGGCAACTCCGTCTCCATATCCTCCGAGCCAAGTCTGTAGAACGTCCCCGCCGTGTTAGCCCCTGTCGCCCTGTACCCGCAACGGATAAAGTCGCCTACTTTCATTTCGGCTACCGTGTTCTTCAGCGATCCGCCCGTTTGAGGGTAGCTGACAGAGGATACCATATACCCCGTCTCATCGATGTCGATGGCATCTACGTTGACCTGCTTGCCTGCGATGTTTGTACGCAGAGTGACCGTATGCTCCCCCAAAGAAAGCCCGACCAACTCAAACACGTTTATGAATCCTGCAATATTCCCCACATTGCTGTAATGGTACTCCTGACCGTCAACCATAATCAGAACGTCCGTTGTCGTTGCCGATACTTCCCTATAGGAAATGATACGAAGCTTCGTCCCATAAAACGTAAAGCTGACAGTTGATGCTATTGCCGTGGCATATCGGAACGTCCCTCCGTACTTAGTATCAATGGTAACGGATGAGGTTGACCATGTTCCTACGTAAGTTAGAGCAGGATCAGTGTCGTCGTACCTTCGCCATCCCTCGTCTGGATTAACTAGCTGAGAGCCTTGAATGGACTTGATGTACCCGCCATCGTTAATGTCAATGGCTTCAATAGTAAAGTCAGGTTTTACTGTTCCATTGATGACCTTCTTGACCTCGACAACGTGCTCAGTGTCAGCCAAGCCTAACTTCTCATATGCGATGACAGTGTAAGCCGTGTTAAATGATTGACTGAATACCTCTGTCTTTCCGTCTATAGTAATCTGAAGACTGTTGGAGTAAGTCAGGTAATAAGTCGTTAGCAGTCTCAGACTTGTCCCCTTGAACACAAACCTGAGAGCATCTGTCAGGTTGTTATTTGCCGACCCCCGCTGTGACCCGTTGTAGTAGGATGCGTGACTGTTAGTTGACCACCCAATACCATCATAGAATAGGCACGGATGGGAGCTATCCAACCTCTGCCACCCCTCCTGTGGCGTCTTAAGTACATCTCCGATGACCTGAGTTGGCATAGGCAACATAGTACCGGCTTCCTCAAGATCAATAGAATCAATGAGCATGTGCGCACCGCTGGTTTTAATGACCATGACAGTGTGCTCAGTGAAATCAAGACCCCTCTTCTCGTACGCTAAAGAGAAGGATTGATAATTCTTCCCGTAGTTTAGTGAGAAGTTCTCTACGCTATCACCGTCAATTCTTATCTCCACATTACTGTCGTAGGTAGAGTTGAACTCAGCAATTAATCTGAACTTGCTTCCCACGAACTTGAACACTAAGTAGTTCTTATTCGCGGCTGTGTAATGCACAGAGCCGCCCGTGAAAGGTCGAGCAGCAGTTGCGTTGAGTAACGTCCAAGCCCCTCTCCTAGCCGTATAGTCGGTAGCATCGTAGCGAACCCACCCTTCGTCTGGTGTCAGTAATTGGGGCGCTCCTTCAAAGAAATACCCAGTATCATCAATATCAATGGCATCAATATCTAGGTAGCTAGTCGAGGTGTCGTATATAAATACCCGATGCTTGGCAAAATCCAAATCAGTAATCTCTACAGCCAAATACCT
The DNA here is from genome assembly GCF_056269225.1 of Paenibacillus sp. J31R120. Lineage (NCBI taxonomy): Bacteria > Bacillati > Bacillota > Bacilli > Caryophanales > Paenibacillaceae > Paenibacillus > Paenibacillus sp. J31R120. The sequence continues at coordinate 6,260 of NZ_JBWDNN010000017.1, forward strand.
TGCTAATATCCCTGAAGATGCCGTAAATCTGGTACTAAATGTGTACTCTTTGCCGTCAACGGAGATTACACTTGCTTGCGTCCTATTTGACGAAGTTCCTACGATTAACCTGATACGAGAACCTGTGAAGGAGAAGTCTACACGTTTTGCAGCTTGGTTAGATAAATGCCTTGTCCCCATATAATGGTCGGCGTTCTCTGTGGTCGTCCAAGTTCCGCTGTAGAAAATTAAAGGGTGTGTATTATCTATCCTTTGCCACCCTTCTTCTGGTTCTATCAATGGTTGCCCTACGATTGCCATGAATGATTACCTCCTTTTATCATAAAGGGTCTGCCTTGGCGTAGATGTTGAAGTCGCCGCCCGCCATTGCGTCCTCTTGTGTGACAATTCGGACGTAGAACGACGCTTCTGCTTCATCCACATATGACCCGTTAAATCTAAGCATCGTCTCTGGTATGAAGGGACTATTAAAAAGACTCAACTCTATACTAGTCTTCTCAGGGAACTCTAAAGATGCGACATAAACCCTTAAATTAGTCACATCAACCCCCGCCAAGTTCTTTACAAATACTCGCACCGGGGATGAAGTCTGACCTGCCACTAGAGTCCCGAAGTCAAGGAGCTTAAAGATGTTGTCATAACCGTCCGAATAGTAAGTACTAGCTTGGCCTGTTCCATCATGAAAACCTAGCACTGGCTTTTTCAGATACTTTACAACAAGTCTAGGACGTTTAGAGGTGTCGGCATAACGACTGCTTGCGAAAGTAGCAGTAGAAGCAAATGCCCCGTTAGCGCCAGTAAACTGTAAAGCAATTCCATGGTCTTTCTGTTTTATTGTGGGGTTAAAGAAGTAGTTAGAAATGTCATAAGACCACCAGACGTCTACAGTCAAACCCGTTGGATTCCCTTGTAGGACATTATCACCAAGAGCGGGCATGTTGTTATGGGTCACGGTATTCTTATTCCAAGGAGCTGTGAGATGAAGCGCTCTATGAGAGTTGGCGACTATAGAATACTGGTTACGTGCTATGCAGAACAGCTCCAGATGAGCTTCATTCACGACCCAATCCGAAGGGAGCGGGTTAAACTGTATGAGAGTTCTGTTTCTTCCAGCCGAGTTATTGAGACCTTGTACGATTAGCCTATCCGCGTTTCCGTAGTTCGTAGTACCCGAAGGAGAGTAGACATAAGTGTCCTGCAATATAGCGGAGTCCCCTTGCATCGTCACGGTAGGGTCGATGATGACTGGGTAATTGGCGGTCATCAGAAAGTCTTCGTCTGTTACCATGAGGGACAACTCGTCGTATTCTTGTCCATCAGAAAGTTCGTAATGAACACCGTAACTAATCTTGCCGTCAGAGTCGATTAGATAAGGCTCTCCCATATCCCAAACAACATCTCCGTGACGGTCATAGATAACAACAGCATTCCCTTCCTTTGTGATAACTGTGTCTCCTTTCTTAACCGTAAAAGAGAACCTCCTTCTGTCGTTTTTTTCATGGAGTATGATATTCTCTTTAAGCATGCCCTCTGACACAACGTACTCCACATCCACTCCTTCGTAACAGTTTTTGAAAGTACAAGTAGAACCTTCAGTAACGGTTTCTGTGGGGCATGAGTTCTTGAGTTTGAAATTAATCCAACACTCCCCCTCGTCCCCTACCTTCTCTACCCCTACCAGGTGTTCATTGGGTGACATGGTGTCCCCAAAATAAACTTTAAACGTATTGGACAAAACCCCTTTGGAGTACTCCCACCCTCTGAAATCCTTTACCGTAGTGGATATGTCCTTCCATTCGCCTGACTCCGAAAGATAGTGCAACGGAGTCGTGGATAATTCAGCATAGAATTCTCCTGCTCCGACATAGTGATGTTTTTCGAACATTTTTCTCATACTTTTTACTTCTTGCATGAATGCCCCTCCTTACCTAAGTTCCAATGAGATACTGCCGCCCAAGTCTTTCTTGAGCGGTGCATCGATAACGTCAACTCTTCTACCATCCTCATGATATCTAGACGACCGTTATAACGGTGATGCCATCCTACTTCCTCCTCCTTTGCAGAATGTTATACACAATATAAGTTAACTAGGAGGTGTCTTTTCCTGTTCTTGGAAGGATATGCTCCGCATTTTAGGCGGTGCAAGTCTTTCCTTCACGCCTTCTCCGGATGCAACGTCAATTCTAACGATGAAGCGATTGAAGCTGACCGCGCAGCATATTCTATCTGGACCACCAACTGTACCATTTCGGCCTTCGCTTACAACTTGGAACAAAAAAAGCCCTCAAAATGAGGGCTTTGTCGACAGGCTGACCCCTACCGAGTAAGATAGGAGTGGGGTCTATATTACATAATGAATGCGTACGAACCATCGTCGTACATCTCTACTGTAATCGAACAAGGTAAGCTTGAGCCTTGAATTACTTCCAGATTCGTGGTCAAGTCGCTGTGATACCG
>NZ_JBWDNN010000015.1:0-87220 GCF_056269225.1 Paenibacillus sp. J31R120
GGGAACCACGCGTTCCCATACCGAACACGACCGTTAAGCCCTTCAGCGCCGATGGTACTTGGACCGCAGGGTCCTGGGAGAGTAGGACGTCGCCAAGCACAAAATGGCCTGTCGCAGATGACTGCGGCAGGTTTTTTGTGCGTTCGGGACTTTGGGTTCGGCGAAGCCCTTGATCCCAAAGTCCACGGCGACGTTCCTCTCCCTGGCTGGGAGAGTGTCCGAACCTCTTCATCGAAGCAACTCGGTGATGTGGGCCCGGCCTTAGAGGTAGGTTCAGACGCCGACCGTGATGTGATAGCTGCGAAGCCTATTCATCCGGTGCGGAATGGACGTCGCCAAGCACAGAAGCCTACCGTAATGGACGGGTAGGCTAATTATTTATTAGGTCAAAAACTAAAGATAAATCAAAAACCTAAGGTCAAAATACCATTCTCCACAGGAGAATGTGAAATACCATAGACTATACTCCTAATCGGCACCTATACGATGCCTCATATAGCTATGAAGAGCATAAATTCAATGAAATAAATCACCTGTAGCAGCTTCCAGCTACAGGTTTTTTCGTTGAAAAGAATGTTATTCTACATCTTTTAAAACAAGAAGATTCAGCTATATCTACGAGAAATACAATAAAATGCATATAAATTTCATTGAATTATTAGAATATTTTAATGATTTAAAGCTATTTGAGCAGTAAGATTGTGCAAATTTAAAATGATTCTGAATATTCGCCATTGAAAAATGATATTGACAAATGTGTGAAGGTTGAAATATATTATTCTCAACAACTGGTATAGACGACTACTTCACTATACGACATTTGAAATCGAGGTGATGCCATGAAAGACTTGAAGGGCTTTATCGATCGTAATAGCGTTCTCCCGCTTTACTTTCAAGTGAAGGAGTATTTGCGCAGTCAGATTCAATCAGGTCATTATAAGCCAGATGAATTGATTCCTTCTGAGCGTGAGCTGTCGGAGGAATTTGAGATTAATCGTTTGACAGTCAGGCAGGCAATTAACGAGCTGGTACAGGAAGGTTTGTTGTATCGTCAGCGTGGAGTCGGAACATTCGTGTCCACGCCGAAAATTGAACAACCGCTTACGAAGTTGACAAATTTCAGCACGGATATGCAGAATCGCGGCGCTGTGCCGGGAGCACAGGTCGTGTCCATACAAGTTATTCCTTCTGCGAAGCAAGTTGCCGCGCAGCTTCGCTTGGAGACAGGCGAGGAAGTGCTGGAGATCGTACGGGTGCGTACGGCAGATGGTGAACCAATGGCGCTTGAACGCTCATACCTTGTGTACGAACTGGCAAGACCGCTGCATGGCATGGATATGGAAAATGTATCGTTATACGAAATGCTGGAGAGGTATTGCGGACTTAAACTTGTGAAAGCGGTTCAAACGATAGAGGTTGCTGCCGTATATCCGGAGGAAGCCGGCATTCTCGAGATAGGACAACATGATGCTGCGATGCTGATCGAGAGGACGACCTACGCGGAAGGCTTAGATCGGCCGGTGGAATATGTAAGATCGCTGTATAGAGGAGATCGCTACAAGTTTACAATCGAAATGAACGTCTAGACATCTGAGGAGGAACACTATGAGTAATCATTTGAAGCTGTCGTTCGAGATTTGGCCAAACATGCCGTGGGGAAGACTGGAGATCGCAGGTCCTGCCTGGAACTCCTGGGGAGACAAATCACTAGAGTGGTGCATAAGACAAATCGCTTCCTATGGCTATGAAGGCTTCGATGTCATCTATCCGAAGATACAAGAAATATTGCCTCATGAATATGACGATACGGTCAAAAAGGTACGCAAGGCGATGGACGAAACAGGACTTGCCTTCTCCTCTATCGGCTGTCATACGACGTTTGTAACACCGCGGTACTTCGACCGCGATGCCGGTATTGCGAAGTTCAAAAGAGCGATTGACGCCGCATCCGATATGGGCGCTGGCACAGTCGTGACGCTAATTGGAGACGGTTACTATGATCCGCCGCTATACAACCTGATGACACGGAAAGAAGCTTGGCATCAAGTCGTCACAGCGACACAAGAGGTTGCGGATTACGCCAAAACAAAAGGAATCGACGTCAGCATCGAGCTGATCCAGGGTACGATCATCAACAACATCGACGATATGCTGAAGCTGTTTGAACTGGTTGATCGCCCGAATGTATATGCTTGTGTGGATGTCGGAACGTTCTACACGACCGTTAAGCCTCGTATGCCGATCAAGGAAGCGATTCGCAAGCTGGGCGACCGAATCCGCGTAACACATGTGAAAGACGAAGTCGGTTTCCCGAACATTATGCAATCCCAGCACGTATGGTTTGGCGCTGGTTTTGTCGATTTCCGCGAAATGGCGGAAGCGCTTAAAGAAGTCAATTTCCAGGGCTACAACTCAGTCGAGTGGGAAGGCTTCCAGACAGGCGGCCTATACGGTGTCGGCGATCCTTCAGGCGTAAGCATGACAGACTTCGACAGAGTGGCTGAAGAATCGAAGGAATATCTTGAAGAATTCGGCTGGGGAAAACAAGACAAATGAACAAGGTAATCGCCGCTTCAGTCTCTGGGGAGATCGAAGATCTATTAGCACAACTTATTGCCATTGAGAGCCATAGCGAGGTACCTGAACAGGAGATGCGGTTAGCCGTATATATGCAACAATGGTTTCAAGACCAGGGGATCGAATGCGAGCTGAAAGAGGCGATCCCCGGTCGTCCCAACCTGATTGCACGGATCGTTGGGAGTGGAGGAGGCAAGTCCTTGCTCCTCAACGGTCATCTTGATACAGTTCCCCCCTATAGTATGCATAATCCATTTAAAGCAACTCTAATCGGAGATCGGCTATATGGCAGAGGAAGCGTAGATATGAAAGGCGCGCTTGCGGCGATGATGATGACCCTGGTGTCTATCCACCGCAGCGGAGTCAGCTTGGCTGGCGATGTGATCTTCGCAGGAACAGCAGGAGAAGAAATGTATAGTCCTGGTGCCTACCGCCTGGCACGCAGCGGTTTCCGGGCTGATTACGCCGTTGTCGGTGAGCCGACAGGGATGAGAGTCGGCATTGCGCATAAAGGGGTAGCCTGGTTCGAAGCGGACTTTGTAGGCCGCTCCGTTCATGGAAGCGTACCCGAGCAAGGCGTCAACGCAATCTACCGGGCCTCGCGTTGGATCAACTACATTCAGGATCATTATTTGCCGGAATTGAAGCTTCGCACTCATCCACTACTTGGCTCTCCATCTCTGAATATCGGAATGATTCAGGGAGGCGAAAGACCGGTAATCGTTCCGAACCACTGCGCGATCGGCTTCGAGCGGCGATTGCTGCCCGGAGAGTCGGCTGAATCGGCTCTGGCAGAGCTGGAATTGACACTAGCCGCCGTTCGTGAAGAGTATCCTGACTTTGAAGGGAAAATTCGCGTCTCGGACAATTTCCACGGTGTACCACATGGTCCAATGGGGACGAGCGCAGACAGCTTGCTGGTAAAAACGATGCTGGAAGCTTATCAAACAGAGTTTGCAACTGAGGCCTTGGAAGGGGCAGAGCCGATAGGCCTGCAATTCTGGACAGACGGAGCGCTTCTGCAAGAGGCATGTCCTGAAATTATCGTCTGTGGTCCCGGCAACATTGAACAAGCCCATTCCAACGAAGAATATATCGAGCTTGGGCAGCTCCACAGCGCTTATCGCATGTATGTGCAAGCCGCACTGGCGATTGCGGGACATGCTGCATTGGAAGAGGAGGCGTAGCACCTATGAATAGGTTCTGGCCCGTATGCTGGTATTGCGGCGAAACCTACGAGATAGAGCCTATCTATACTTGCAGACATTGCAAAGGCACTATGGATATTCACTATGAGTATAAGGAAATATTCAGCAAAGCCTACTTCGAGCCATTATCGAACGCAGCGGGGAGCGACATCTGGAGATTTCGAGAGCTGCTTCCGATATGGCCGGAACGGAGTACGGTCACGCTTGGCGAAGGCGGAACACCGCTTATCCGCACTAACAATATACTGAATATTGTGAATAATCAATCTTTATGGTTGAAGCTGGAATCGGTTAATCCGACATTGGCATTCAAGGACAGGCCGCTCGCGGTAGCCATGACAGCAGCTGCGCAATTTGGTCTGAAAGAGGTTGTATGCGCTTCAACTGGAAACACCGGTGTAGCTGCCGCAGCTTATGCGGCAAGAGCCGGCTTGCGTTGTACGATTTATGTGCCGGAAGGCACGCCAGAGGAGAAGCGGTCTGCGATGGAGCAGTACGGAGCGGTGCTGCATACCGTGGCAGGCCACTATAGCGATGCTTACAAAGTGGCGGAAGAGATGGCGCTTGAACGACAAGCTTTTAATCTGACCTCCACCTACATGAACCCTTATGCAGTAGAAGGCAACAAGACGGTTGCCTATGAGCTGGCTTTCCAGCTTGGCAAAGTTCCGGATTGGATTATCGTGCCGATTGGGGCAGGACCCTTATTATCCGGAATCTACAAAGGCTTTAAAGAAATGCGGCTCGCCGGGTTTACGGACAAGCTGCCGCGTATGGCAGGCGTACAGGCCGAGGGATGCGCACCGATTGTGAAAGCGTTCCAAGCTGGCGAGGCTGACGTACAGCCTTGGAGCGGTCCGGCTCAGACGATCGCTTCAGGGATTGCTGATCCCTTGCTGACTTATCCTGCGGATGGAACCCGCACCTTGTCAGTCATCCGAGAATCCGAAGGAATGGCGCTGGCTATAGCGGATGCAGAATTGATTCGCTATCGCAGGCTGCTGGCGGAGCGCGAAGGCGTGCTCGCCGAGCTGTCATCCGTGACGGCTGTTGCGGCAGCGGCGCATATGCAGCAGACTGGCTTGCTTGAGCAGAATGCTACCGTCGTATCGATTGTAACCGGGCATGGCCTTAAGGATATGTCCGCTGCAATAAATCATACAAAAGGGAGTGTCTTGTAATGAAGAGTAAAAAATTTCTGCTGCTGATCGCACTGGTTATCGTGCTTCAAACCGTGCTGGCGGCATGCTCGTCGAACAGCGGCGGCTCGGAGGGCAATAAGGACAAAAACACCAATACGGGCGGAAGCAACGGCAAAGTTACAGAAATTACGCTGTGGCATATGGAGGAGCCGCCGAACCGAGTGAAGCGATTCCAGGAAATTACGGATGCCTTCAACAAAGCAAACCCGGATATCAAAGTGACGCCGCAAGTACAGAGCTGGGGCGATGCATACTCGAAATTCCCGGCGTCCATTATGTCAGGCACGGGGCCGGACCTGCTCTTTACAATCCCGGACTACACGACGCTGATCAAAGAGCTGGGTGTTGTTCAGCCGGTTGATGACATCATCGCGTCACTGGACAGCAAGCATGGCTTCCTGGATACCGCTCTGGAGCCATACAAGTATGACGGCCAGACATGGGCAGTTCCGATCTTCGGCATGGTTCAAGTGCTATGGTACCGCAGTGATTTGCTGCAAGCAGCCAATGTAGAGCCGCCTAAGACATGGGCAGAGCTGAAAACGGCAGCCGAGAAGCTGACTTCCGGCAGCCAGTACGGCATTGCGCTTCCGGGATCGAAGTCGATGGCAACTGACCAGGTGCTGTACAGCTTCCTCGTATCTGGCGGAGCCAAGCATGTCATCAATGGCAACAACGAGATCACCTTCGACAATGAAAAGACCGTTGCAGCTTATCAAATGTATACCGATCTGATGAAGTTTTCTCCACCGGACAGCAATACGTATCAATGGGGCGAGCCGCAAGCGCTGTTCAACTCCGGCAGCGTCGCGATGGCGATCGAGAAGGGCCAATACCTGTCGACCTTTGAAGCGGAATCCGGACGTCCGGCCTCCGATCTGGGTGTCGTGCCAATGCCGGTAGGCGAAGGCGGGGAAGAAGGCAGCATCTACTATTCCAACGGCATCATGGTTCTGACAGACGATGCTGCGAAGAAAGAAGCCATTACGAAGTTCTTTGAATTCCTGTTCGAGCCAGAGACGTACGGCAGCTTTGTCAATGCGGAGCCGGGTCTGTTCCTTCCGGTTACGGAAGACGGCAGCAAGGCCGAGAGCTTCTGGAATGATCCGGTCATTAGTAAATACAAGGAGCAAGTAGAGGTATTGATAGAAGCTTCCAGCAAAGGCGCACTGTTTGGCTTCACAGACGGCGTAGCGACCAAGATCGGCCAGATTGCAGGACCGAACTACATGGCCCAAACGCTCGAGAATATCATCATCGCTGGGAAGTCAATTGAGGAATCAGTCAAATGGGGACAAGCCCAAATGGAAACTGCTGTGAAATAATTGGACGAGGGGTTTGATGGGCAGGGGTGTGCGTTGGATACCATACCCCTTCTCGTCCCTCCAGGGGAGTGAACAAGCTTGGAGATGTTAGGCAAAGGCAAAAGGTTCAACAAACTGCTGCCCTATCTGCTAGTTGCGCCTATTGTAATTTGGATTGTGGTGACCATATTTATTCCTTTATTTAGCGTAATCAAGGAAAGCTTCTACAGCACAGGGTTTATCGGTACAAAAGGCACGTTCGTCGGGTTGGATCAGTACAAAGCCACATTAACATCAAGCGCTTACTGGACAGCTTGGAAGAAGAGCTTAATATGGGTATTTGGCAATGGCTTGATGCAGACTGTGCTTGCCTTCAGCGTAGCGTTATTGCTCAACAAAGCATCGCGTATGACGAATTTTGCACGTAACTGGATGATCATTCCTTGGATTATACCGACGATTGTCGTCGCTATCTTTTGGCAATGGATATTTAACGGATCCTACGGTATTTTTAACCACGTGCTTCAAGCGCTTCATCTTATTGATAAACCGATTAATTTGCTGGGTGACAGCTTCTGGTCGTTCCCGATTGTCATCTTCATCAACACCTGGCATTGGTTCCCGTTCATGGCTGTTATCGTATTGGCGGGTCTATCTACCATTTCACAAGACATTTATGAGGCCGCCGATGTGGATGGCGCGAACAAATGGCAGCAATTCTGGAGCATTACGTTCCCTTCGCTGGGAAAAATCACGTTCGCGCTTGGACTTGTCGGCACATTATGGTCGTTCAATATATTCGATACGATTTACATTCTAACCGGCGGCGGTCCTGCAGGAGCTTCTACGACTGTACCGGTCATGATCTATCAGCAGGCATTCGAGCAGTTCAAGATCGGACAAGCTTCGGCAACCTCGATTATCACGGCCGTATTCTTGAGCATATTCGCCTTCTTCTTCCTCAAATATGCAGGGCCTAAGGAAGATTAACAACAAGCTTATCTCATCGCTACCGGAAAGTTGGTGACTGTCGTGAAAATATTCCGATACATCATCGGTATATTGCTGACCTTTTTAATAGTCTTTCCCTTCTACTGGGTCATCGTCTCTTCGTTCAAGCCGGCTGATCAAATCCTGAAGCCGGATCTGTTCCCGAAGGCCTTTACCCTTGTTCATTATCAAGAGCTGATCGAACAGACATCGTATTTGACGAACTTGTCCAACAGCATCATCGTCTCCATCGGCACGATGGCCATATCCGTACTCATCGTTATCCCGGCGAGCTTTGCACTGTACCGGATGAAGTTCAAGGGACGCAAGTTTGTAAGCCGCCTTATATTGGCTACGTATGTGTTCCCGGGGATTCTGCTGCTGGTTCCCGTCTATCAACTCATGGCGGATCTGCATCTGGTCAACTCTTTGCTTGGCCTAATGGTCATCAACGTAACATTCGCCGCGCCGTTCTCCGTATGGCTGATGCAGGGCTTCTTCGACAATGTGCCGATTGCGCTTGACGAATCTGCCGCCATAGACGGTGCTGGCCGGATGCGGACATTGTTCCAGATTATCTTGCCGCTTATTGGACCGGGCATCGCTACGATATCCATTTATGCGTTCATTATGGCTTGGACGGAGTTTGCATTCTCGTCAGTTCTGATCAACAGCGATTCATTGCGTACACTCCCAATCGGTCTTAACGCCATTATGGGCCAATACACGGTCCGCTGGGGCTGGACGACAGCTGGTGCGGTGCTTGCCTTGCTGCCGGTTGTCATCTTCTTCGCTTTCGTCGGTAAGTACTTCGTGAAGGGACTTACAGCTGGTGCGGTCAAATAATCGATTCATGGAGGTGTCGCCATGGAGAAGCTGCGTATCGGATTAATCGGAACGGGACGATTCGGCAGGCTGCACTTGCGGGTGCTGCGCCAATTGGCCCATGTGGAAGTAGCCGCGATTGCGGATGTCTATGATCCCGCTCTTCAGGCAGCGGCGTCGGAGTTCGGTATAAGGAGCGAGGACTGCTATGGGGATCCTCTGGAGCTGATTAAGCGAGAGGATCTGGATGCCGTAGATATCGTGTCCGACGAGAAGTCTCATGGTCCGCTTGTCATTGCGGCGTTGCAATACGGCAAGCATGTCATTGTAGAGAAGCCGTTAGCCGTTACGAGTGAGGAGGCTCAGGCGATCCAATATCTTCAGGCCGAGTCGAACCGCCAGGTCATGGTCGGCAATATCTCGCGCTTCAGCCAGCCATATTACGCAATCAAACGAAGCATAGACAATGGCTTGCTGGGGAATGTCGCTGCCATTCGTTCCAAACGGAATTTCAGTCGGTCATGGTTCCATTCCTTCGGCAATCGCGTACACCCCGTTTATGAATCCGGGGTGCATGAGCTGGATTTGATCGTCTGGTACGCAGGCTGCCGCTGCGTCAAGGTATCCGCTTTCGAGCGGAATATGAGCGGATATGTTCATCCTGATCTGTTCTCCGCGGTCCTGGTATTCGAGAGTGGATTGGTTGCTTCACTTGACTCCAGCTGGATGGTACCCTCCGGCGGTCCGCAAAATTTGGTCGAGACGCTGGAGCTGGACGGCACAATCGATGCTGAGATTGAAGTGATCGGGGACAAAGGGACAGCGAAATTCGGACTTGCACATCCCGGATTTACGATCTGGACGGATAGCGGCTTGCAGCATCCCGAGACGACGTTATGGCCCACGGGACCAGAGGGAATTGGCGGTGCGATACTGATAGAGCTGACTCATTTTGTAAATCAGATTGTGAAGGGCCAGGCATCGCCGGTTATGCCGCTTTCCCATTCGGTTCATGTAATGGAAATCGCGGAAGCCATCGTAGATGCGGCAAGAACAGGTGAAGTTGTGAAGCTTGCCGGAAGCGGCATTGGAAAGTAAGAAGATAGAGGGAAGGAGTGGATGAAGAGATGTCCATCGAGAATCGCTTACAGCAGCTAGGCATCACGATTCCTCATGTTCCGCCCCGTTTTAATTTTATCCCCGGGGTCCAGATCGGAGATTTGTTGTTTATCTCAGGCGCAACTCCAGAGATTGACGGGGTGATGCAGCAGCCGGGCCGGCTTGGCGCGGACATTGATATCGAGACGGGACAGAAGCTGGCCAGGCTGGCTGCCTTGAATGGTCTGGGTGAGATCCAGATGGTGCTTGGTTCGCTGGATCGAGTAAAGCGTATCGTACGGATGATGGGTTATGTGCGATCCGCTGCCGACTTTGGGGACCAGCCGCTGGTTATCAATGGCGCATCCGATCTGCTGGTTGATGTGTTCGGCGAAGCAGGACGGCATGCGAGAGCCGCGCTGGGAACAAGCGAGCTGCCGTCAGGAGCAGCTGTCGAACTCGAAATGATTGTGCAGGTCAAAGATTGAGATGAAGCTAAGCAGAGATATTTATTTGATAGGAAGCGGTAAGCTGGGCTTCGACTGGACACATCCGGCCGATTGCAATGTGTATGCGGTGGATACAGGAGAAGGATTAACGTTGATTGATAGCGGAACAGGTTTGTCCGTGGATGAGATGGCCAGCAATCTGGCAGAGCATCATTGCAGCATGGCCGATGTGACACATATTCTGCTTACCCATCTGCATGCCGATCATTCCGGTGGGGCAGCTGAGATTGCCCGTCTTACCGGTGCGCAGGTAGTCCTGCTGGATGAGGCGGCCCCTGTTCTTGAAGCGGGAGATGAGGCGGCAATCGACCTTCCTCAGGCCAAATTGGCCGGCTTCTATCCAGTGGACTACAACTGGACGCCTTGCAAAGCGGGCATTCGGCTTCGAGACGGGGAGATGTTCACGATTGGCCGATATTCTTTTAGCGCGATGCATACGCCTGGACATTCACGTTACGACACTTGTTACTTGATGGAGACGGCGAACGGACGGTCCGTTCTGTTCAGCGGAGACACGATTTTGTACGGAGGGAAAATCTCGATGCTCAGTACACATGATTTTTCGATCAGCACTCTTGCTTTAAGTATAGAGCGGCTCGCGGCTTTGGAGCCGGAGATGCTGCTGCCGGGCCACGGACAGCCAGCCTTGTCCCGGGCAGCGGAGCATATACGCACAGCCTCTCGAATCTTTGGCACACTGGGCATTCCGCCAACTATCGGTTAACGGGGTTGGCCATCAGGAAGGGGTATTCATATGCTTGCTAGCAAATTTGTTCATGAAATTATTGGTCATATTCATTTGGTGGAGAAAGAAGAGCGCCATTCTATTATGCAGGCAGCCGACTGGATTGCGGATTCTGTAGCTCGTGACGGGCTGGTCCATTTGTTTGGATGCGGTCACTCTCATCTGCTGGTAGAGGACTTTTTCTATAGAGCCGGGGGCATAGTGCCGGTAAATGCGATATTGGAGACAAGCATCATGCTTCATGAAGGAGCGGTCAAAAGCTCGAAGATTGAGCGGATGACGGGATATGCTCCGGTTATTCTCGATAACTACAACGTGATGGCGGGCGAAGTCATGATTGTGATATCCAACTCCGGAATTAACAGCCTGCCTGTAGAGATGGCCCAATCGGCCAAGGAACGAGGTCTGAAGGTGGTGGCCATTTGTTCGTCGGCTTACTTCAATGACGAAACCCGCCATCCATCAGGTCAACGCTTGCGTGATATTGCAGATTTAGTTATCGATAATCATATGCCGCATGGCGATGCCCTGGTAGAAATCCCGGACTTCTCTATGAAGATGGCGTCCGGCTCTACGGTTATCGGCAGCGTCATTCTGAATATGATCATGACCAGCGTGGCAGAGAAACTGGTCGAACAGGGAATAGAGCCGCCCGTCTATGTGAGCGGCAACATACCGGGCGGCTTCGAGAGAAACCAAGTCTATATCGATAAATACAGGCAACGGATCAAGCATCTATAAGAAGGCTGCAGAGTATTTTTGTGAAAGCGGGGAGTGGAGATGAAGGACGCATCTTTGGTACTCAGCATCGATATCGGCTCCACAGCAGTCAAAGTCATTGCGATGACAAAGGAAGGCGAGATCGCAGCTTCCGAATCGGGTCATTATCCAACGAGCTCTCCCCATCCGGGATGGGTGGAGCAAAGCCCGGAATCCTGGTGGGAGGCGGCCTCCACTGCGATAAAAGGATGTTTGGAGAAGGTTGGACCAGCCGCGATTGGAGCCGTATCCTTCTCCGGTCATATGAGTGCGCCTGTTCTGTTGGACCCGGACGGGAGACCCGTCATGCCAAGCATCCTGATTGCCGATTCACGCTCTTATGAGGAGACGGCATTGCTTAGAGCCCGCTATAAGGGAGCATTCCTCCAATTAACAGGCAATGAACCGATCGACGCTTTCACCGTATCGAAGTTGCTGTGGATCAAGAGAAAGCATCCTGAAGTGTTGGAGCGCGCTTGTACCTTGCTATTTCCTAAGGACTATATTCGGTACAAGTTAACGGGGCGACTCGGAACGGATCAGACGGATGCGGGCAACAGCTTGCTCTACGATCATAGCAAAGGCGAATGGGCGATGGATCTCATTCAAGAACTAGGGCTGCCTGTCCATCTCTTCCCGCAGATCCATGCTTCGTCCGACATCGTCGGCTATGCAACCCAGGATGCTTCAACAGCTACTGGGCTTATGGAAGGTACTCCAATCATAGCCGGTGCTGCGGATATGGCCTGCAGCCAGCTTGGGACAGGCGCCGTCCGCACTGGCACGCTGGCCATTACATTAAGCACGTCGGCTCAGGTCGTGATGAGAGTCGATTCTATGTCCTCCTCCAGTGCAGGCAAAGTAACCTATCATCCTTCCGCTATTCCGGGAACCTTGTATGCGATGGGGTCTGTCTTTACCGGAGGGCTGGGAATCGACTGGGCTTATCGTCTATTAACCGGGAAGAAGAAGCTGGCTGCGGAGGATTACGCGGCTATTAATGGGCTATGTGAGGGTATGAGGGCCATTCCTCCCGGCAGCGCTAATGTGATGTTTCTTCCTTTTCTGGTGGGAAGCGGGACGCCTCACTTCGACGCATACGATAGAGCGACGTGGATCGGGTTATCAACGGGTCAGTCACCGGAGCTGCTTATGCATTCCGTGATGGAGGGCATTACGTTTAATATTCGTGAAAGCATGGAAGTATTCGAGGCGGATGGCCATGTAATTGATCAGGTTCATCTGGGTGGAGGCGGCAGCCGAAATGCCGTGTGGCGCAACATGATTGGCGATGTTCTGGGCAAAAACCTCTCTCTCCTGAACAATCGGGACGCATCAGCAATCGGAGCGGCTATGCTGGCTGGTATAGGGATAGGCATGTGTACGATGGAAGATATCATTACACAGAAGCTTGTAAGCTTCTCTGATTCGATGACGTATTCAGCGGACCGGCATCGGTCCTACGATTCCATCTACGCCAGATATCTCAAAGCCTATCGGGCGCTGAATGAATGGTACCGGCAAGAGTGAGCTTGCTAACATAATGGATGCGGCCTATGAGGGGCAAGGACATGTTCCGCAACGTCATTTAAAAAGGAATCCTATGACATGGTACTCATGCAGGGATTCCTTTTTCGTTTGCATTTGTAGACTTAATTAACCGATGCGATATGAACGGGCCTGGCTTCTTCCGGCTTAACGGTTGTAAGCTTACGTTTAAATAAGGCTAGGACAGTAGAGGTGACTGCGATCGATAGCACGGAGATGAGTCCGCTTGTAAGCGAGTAAGCAAAGAGGCTGGATGCAATGACGATAAAGTCGAAGATGAAGTTACTTTTGCCGGGATTAATGCCATGCTTACGATGAAGATACAACGCCAGAATCGTAGCTCCGCCCAGCGATGCGCCGTTGCGGAATAATCCAATCAGTCCAACTCCGATAAAGGCCCCGCCAATGATCGCGCCAGGCAGCGCCGGGATGGTGAATGCGGGCAGCACGCTGTCCAGCGAGCTCAGTCCCGTGAGCATGGTAATGGCGATCATTGTTGTGAATGTAAAGGATCTGCCCATATAAAAGTATGAAAAAAGAAAGAATGGCAAGTTGAGTAAGGCGAACAAGTAATGGAACGGAATGTTCAGCATGGGAGATAAGCTAAGGGCCAGCCCTGCTGTCCCTCCTGTGACGACACCGGAATGCTTTAAGAGGAGAAGTCCGCCGGCTGTAACGAAGCAGCCTATTGCAATATGAAGCCATTTCCACACAGATGCCTTCACTTTGTAGCCTGATAATAGCAACATTTTGCATGCACCACCTGCATAAGGTTTATATAAATTAGAATACAGCAGGATTAAATAAGGTTATATGTTAATCTGAACGATTTTCATGTTAATATAGATAACATTGAATCTTATTTGCAGGAATGCCAAGCAAAGTGAAAGGTGGCTTACAAAGATGGACCATTTGAACCGAACGCTCTTGAAATTGTTGCAAGAAGATGGGCGCATGACGGTAAGCGAGCTTTCCAAAAAATTGGCGCTGAGCCGGCCCAGCGTGTCGGAGAGGCTTCTTCGGCTGCAAGAGAAAGGGGCCATTACCGGTTTCGCGGCCAGGGTGTCGCCAGCTGCTTTAGGAAGGAATATTCAGGTCATTATTCAAATTAGCGAGCTGAAAGTATCGCCGAATGAATTCGATAAGCGAATTGTGCATGACGGAGATATCTTGGAATGCCATCGTGTCACAGGGACGGTAAGTTATATATTGAAAGCGGCCGTTACCGGTATGGATGAGCTTAGCTTGTTGGTAGAGCGCCTAATGCCGTATGGCAATGTGAACACGTCGGTCATTCTCTCTTCGCCGGTTATGAATCCTGTTGTGCTCCCCAAAGATTAGACAAGAAGCAACCCTTGTTTCTGAATGGAGCAAAAAGGGTAATCCGGGGTAGCTGCATAAACGCAGCTTTCAAGGAGGGATGTCCATGAAGGTAAAAGCGGTTATGACACTGGTTTTGCTGGCTGCCGTTGTTACGCTAGTGGGATGCGGTTCTGACAAGAAGCAGGAGGCAGCCTGGGACTATCAAGCAGGCCGTGTCATTGCGATTCAGGATGATCAGCTATTGGTTGTGCAGAGCAAGGATGTGACAGAGATCGAATTAAAGCCGGAGCTGGAGTCGGTGGATGAAATTCTAACGGTGCTGCGCCCTCAGGCGATCTGGTTGACCGTCACCGACGAGACGGACATGGCCGGAGTTGAGGTGGGCGATGATGTGCGTGTCGAGATCGAAGGAGCAGTGGCCGAGTCTTATCCGGCGCAGGCCACAGCCAGCAAGATTGAGAAGGTACAGTCCAAGTAAGGAGAGCTCCATTACCGGAGCGGCATGTGACTTCTGGACGGAGCAACGGATACGATGCGCAATTATAAGTCTAAAAGCAGTGGTAAAGTGGCCTGTGGATACAACGAATGCCATCAATCGCCGTTATATACAGGTATAAACCAAGCTTCGGCGCATCAAGCTAGATAGTAGCGATGTGCCGATTTTTGCATCTGTATAAATGTTCAGAAAATTTAAACTCCATTGTATTGACCTGCGGTAATTTTTGCGTATAATAAAGTTAAAGTCAAAGAAAGTCAAAGTCAGTTGAGGTGCAATTTCCTCATTGTCGGGCTTTTATTTGGCGCAAGATCAGGGAGGTTGGTGGTTTGCGTAACATTTCCGATCTCATTGAACAGTACTTGAAGCATATGCTGGATGACAGCAATGAAAGCGCCGTTGAGATTCAACGCAACGAGCTTGCGGATAAGTTTTCATGCGTGCCTTCGCAAATCAATTATGTGATCAGTACCCGGTTCACGCTGGAGAAGGGATACATGGTTGAGAGCAAGCGCGGGGGCGGAGGCTATATCCGAATTCAGCGTGTAGATCTGCCGGCGCTGAAGACGATCCAGTACCACATTGAGCAGACCGTAGGGAATAGTGTCGATCAGGGCGCTGCGGAAGGGCTGATTTATCAGCTGCATGAAGCGGGACTGATTACGAAGCGGGAGGCGAATTTGCTTGGGGCGGCCATCCATCGCGATACGATTGCCCTGATGCTGCCTATGCGTGACGAGATGCGGGCAAGACTGCTGCGTTCGATGCTTATTTCATTACTGGTCAAATAGGAAGGGGGACGTGTTTTGTTCTGCCAAGAATGCGGCAAGAGGCCGGCTACGCTTCATTTTACGAAAATTGTGAATGGCGAAAAGACGGAGTTCCATATTTGCGAAAGCTGCGCCCGCGAGAAGGGCGAAGGCATTCCAGGCACACCGAACAGCTTCTCCATTCATAGTCTTCTCTCCGGATTGCTTGACTTCAATTCGCCGGGAACCACAACGCCTCAGTCAGCGCCGCAGACGGTACGCTGTGAGGAGTGCGGACTGACGTATGCGCAGTTCAGCAAGATTGGCCGCTTCGGCTGCAGCTCATGCTACAGCGCGTTCGCCGACCGGCTTGATCCGCTGCTCAAGCGCGTGCACAGCAGCACGACACATAGCGGCAAGATTCCGAAGCGATCCGGCGGGCAGATTCAATGCAAGCGGGAGATTGAGCAGCTCAGGAAGGATATGCAGACTTATATTGAACAAGAGGAATTCGAGAACGCGGCAGAGCTTCGGGATCGCATACGCGAGCTGGAGCGGAAGATAGCGGAACTGTAGACATAGCTAAGACGTAAAGGAGTGAGCCTGTTGACGAAGCATCGATTCTCAGAAGATGCGCTCAGCGATTGGATGAGGGGCGCAGGTCCCGATTCTGACGTGGTCATTAGCAGCAGAGTGCGTGTTGCGCGCAACTTGCGGCATCAGCCGTTTCCGATGCTGGCGACGAGTGAGCAAGCGACGGAAGTGCTGAATCAGCTTGCCGAAGTAAGCCAAACCGGGCAACTGGACGCGTACGGCCGCTTCGATACAATACTGCTCTCCGATCTTAGCGAGCTGGATAAGCGAGTGCTCGTCGAGAAACATCTCATCAGTCCGAATCTGGCTAATGAGTCGCGCGGAGGCGCCGTCATCCTGAGTGAGGACGAAGCGGTGAGCATCATGATTAACGAAGAAGACCATTTGCGCATCCAATGTTTGTATCCCGGATTTCAGATCGGCGAGGCATGGACGTTGGCGAGCGGAATTGACGATATATTCGAGGAAGCGGCAGATTACGCGTTCGATGAGAAGCGCGGCTATCTAACAACTTGTCCGACTAACGTCGGCACAGGCATACGTGCATCCGTCATGATGCATCTGCCGGCATTAGTATTGACGCAGCATATTAACCGGATCCTGACGGCGGTTACGCAGGTCGGGTTGGCGGTTAGAGGGTTGTATGGGGAAGGCAGCGAGGCGCTGGGCAATCTGTTCCAAATCTCCAATCAGACGACGCTAGGGCAGTCTGAGGATGAGATCATCGAGAACCTGCATGGTGTCGCGAAGCAAATTATCGAGCATGAGCGTGCAGCGCGGAAGCGGCTGTTGGAGGAATCGCGAATCAGGATTGAAGACCGTGTGAGAAGATCGTACGGCATTCTGTCCCACGCAGCGATTATGGATTCCAAGGAAGCTGCGCAGCGTCTGTCGGATGTCAGGCTCGGAGCAGATCTCGGTCTGCTGAAGGATGTAACGCCGCAGGTGCTCAATGAGCTGCTTGTAATGACCCAGCCCGGTTTTCTCCAGCAGGCTTTCAACGAGAAGATGAATGCTGAGCAGCGGGATTACCGCAGAGCGGAGCTTATACGAAGCCAATTAAGCGGCAAAAATGATCATGGGGGTGTAGAACAATGATGTTTGGAAGATTCACGGAACGTGCGCAGAAAGTACTGGCACTGGCACAAGAAGAAGCGGTTCGTCTTGGACATAACAATATCGGTACGGAGCATATCTTGCTGGGCTTGATTCGCGAAGGGGAAGGCATTGCAGCCAAGGCGCTGACGGGACTTGGTCTTGGACTGGAGAAGATTCAGGATGAAGTCGAGGCGCTGATCGGACGCGGACAGGAACAGCCGAACAATATCGCTTACACGCCAAGAGCGAAGAAGGTCATCGAGCTGTCGATGGACGAAGCAAGAAAGCTTGGCCATACCTATGTTGGCACAGAGCATATTCTGCTTGGTCTCATCCGTGAAGGCGAAGGTGTGGCGGCGCGTGTGCTGAACAATCTTGGCATCAGCTTGAACAAAGCCCGCCAGCAAGTCCTTCAATTGCTGGGCAGCAGCGAGGCGGTATCAAGCAATCACGGTTCGCAAGCGAATGTAAGCACGCCTACGCTGGATGGACTCGCGAGAGACCTGACAGCTTACGCGAAGGAAGGCAATCTCGATCCGGTTATCGGACGCAGCAAAGAAATCGAGCGTGTAATTCAGGTGTTGAGCCGCCGGACAAAAAACAACCCGGTACTCATCGGTGAACCTGGCGTTGGTAAAACAGCGATTGCGGAAGGATTGGCCCAGAAGATTATCAACAATGAAATTCCGGAGACGCTGCGCGACAAACGCGTCATGACGCTGGATATGGGTTCTGTCGTTGCTGGTACGAAGTATCGCGGCGAGTTCGAGGACCGTCTCAAAAAAATCATGGATGAAATTCGTCAAGCAGGCAACATCATCCTATTCATCGACGAACTGCATACGCTGATCGGCGCAGGCGGAGCAGAAGGTGCAATCGACGCCTCCAATATTCTGAAGCCGTCGCTTGCACGCGGCGAGCTGCAGTGCATCGGTGCGACAACGCTGGATGAATACCGCAAATATATCGAGAAGGATGCCGCGCTGGAACGTCGTTTCCAACCGATTACGGTAGACCAGCCGTCTGTCGAAGAAGCCATTCAAATATTGCATGGTCTTCGCGATCGCTATGAAGCGCATCACCGCGTGAAAATTACGGATGAGTCTATCGAGCAAGCTGTGAAGTTGTCCGACCGCTACATTACGGATCGCTTCCTTCCCGACAAAGCCATTGATTTGATCGACGAAGCCAGCTCTAAAGTAAGATTGAACTCGTATACCGTTCCGCCTAACCTGAAGCAGCTGGAGAATCGCCTGGAGGATATCCGCAAGGAGAAGGACGCGGCGGTTCAAAGCCAGGAATTCGAGAAAGCGGCAGCGCTTCGCGATACGGAGCAGAAGATCAGGGAAGAGCTGGATGTAACCAAGAATCAGTGGAAAGAGAAGCAGGGCCGTACCGACTCCGAGGTTACACCGGAGGATATCGCTCAGGTCGTAGCGAGCTGGACCGGAATTCCGGTTAGCAAGCTGGCGGAAGAGGAGACGGAGCGTCTGCTGAAGATGGAATCCATTCTTCATGACCGCGTTATCGGTCAAGAAGAAGCGGTGAAATCTGTATCCCGTGCGATCAGACGCGCCAGAGCGGGTCTGAAAGATCCGAAGCGTCCAATCGGTTCCTTTATCTTCCTTGGCCCGACGGGCGTAGGTAAGACGGAGCTGGCTCGTGCGCTCGCGGAAGCGATGTTTGGCGACGAGAATGCGGTTATTCGTATCGATATGTCGGAATACATGGAGAAACATTCGACGTCCAGACTCGTAGGCGCTCCTCCGGGATATGTCGGCTACGAAGAAGGCGGCCAGTTGACCGAGAAGGTTCGCCGCAAGCCTTACTCTGTGGTGCTGCTCGATGAGATTGAGAAGGCGCATCCGGAAGTATTCAACATCCTGCTGCAAGTGCTGGAGGACGGCCGATTGACCGATTCCAAAGGCCGTGTCGTAGACTTCCGCAATACGCTGATCATTATGACGTCGAACGTCGGCGCTGATCAGATCAAGAAGAATTCGTCCTTGGGCTTCACAGCCGTACAGGATGCAGGCCGCGACTTCGCAGTTATGAAAGACAAAGTCATGGCTGAGCTGAAGAAAAGCTTCCGTCCGGAGTTCCTGAACCGGATCGACGAGACGATCGTCTTCCATTCGCTGGGCGAAGAGCATATTGCTCAGATCGTAACGCTGATGTCCGACGAGCTTCGCAAGCGTCTGCGCGAGCAGGAAGTGGACTTCTCGCTCACCGATACGGCGAAGGCATTCCTCGCGAAGGAAGGCTACGATCCGCAATACGGCGCGCGTCCGCTGCGCCGGGCAATCCAGAAGCATATCGAGGACCGTCTGTCCGAGGATCTGCTGATGGGACTGATTCAGAAGGGAGACTCCTTCGTGATCGACTTGAAGGATGGCGGGCTTGTCGTCAACAAGTCGCAGAAGGAGCCTGCTCAAGAGGAAGAGTCGGCTGCGAAGTAATATCGAGAAAACGTGTAATAAGCGAAATATCCGGTCAGCTTAAGCTGACCGGATATTTTTATTTAGACATTGGAATTGCTATTGTTATTGCTTACATTGTAGGCATTAACTTCAAAAGTAATGATTTTATCAAAAATAATATAATCTTTCCGATTTGCGAAAGGACCGATATTATTGCTGGACTTGTCTATTGCGAAAGTAATTGGACCAGCTCCAGTTGCACGAAGTTCATACCATTCAATAAAGCTGTTGACAACAGCGATGGAAACATCGTACTCCTTAACTTCTCCCGTCATAAGCATGATACGCAGTAAAGCGCGGGAGCTGTTATTTTCTCCAGGAGGCACTTCAGAGCTGTATGGAGTAGCAGATGCTTCATTCGAATGAGCGCTCGACCCTAAAGAGTTTTCAGCTGTAACAACATAATAATAGGTAATGCCATTTGTTACGGCTGAATCCGTATAGGTGGCAGTTCCAGCCTGGATGTTCGTCAGTTCGGTGTAAGGCCCCCCAGGTGTAGTTGACCGCTTAATGGTATAGCTTGTTGCATTACTAACAGCATTCCAATTCAAAGTCACTTTTGTATTGCCGGCTGTTGCTGTTAAATTCAAAGGTATGGCAGGCAAGGTTTCCTGATCCTCGCCAAACAAGTTCCATTCTCTAATAATAGAATGTTTATTCGTTGTCGTGTTATATCTCAGAACTACTGTTTTAACGTTAGTAACTGGTGCAGGCAAAGTTTCTATAACCTCACTTGCAACTGGTGTATATGACAAGAGAATAGAATTGTTTTGATCATAGAACTCCAATACAGGCGCGCTATTAGTGAAGCTTGTGATAACGGAATGAATATCTTTGTTGCTTGAGAATGTATAAAAAAGCTTGTCTGTATTACTACGAACATACACATTAGTGCTTGTATTGTTATCTGTAACTTCACGTTTAATGGTTACAGGTGGATCTGCCACAGTTGCACCGTATCCAATTGGTTTCCGATCTAATAGTCCGCCTGTAAACGAGGTTTTACTCGGAGCAACAGACTTCTCTTGTGAATTTGCACTTTCTCCTGCTTCATTAACGGATGACACAACATAATAGTAGGTAGTTCCGTTGCTTACCGTTAAGTCCGTGTAGAATGGGTCCGTCACACCGCTGGCAATCGTTGTATAAGGGCCGCCTGCAGTTGTCGCTCTTTTGATCGTATAGGACTTTGCGCCGTTATGGTTCCAGAATAAATCGACAGACTTGTCATGGCCTTGAATAAAATCAATCACCGGTACTGCTGGAGCGGCTGAAGGGCTTCCAAATACATTCCATTCCGAAACTTTTGTTGGATTAGCATTTAATTTCAAAGCAACCATAGAAACATTGTTTAACGTATTAGGCAATGATTCTACATTCCCGCTGCCTATTGGATAATACCTCAATAATAAATCACCGTTGTCATTGTAAAACTCCATAATTGGCGTATCACCAAATGAAGCAATAACCGAATTTATTGATTGTGGATTTGAGAATTTATAGTAAACGAGAGTATTGCTTGTAGTACGCATAAAAAACGTAGCGCTTTCTGAATTATCGGTCAGCAATCTTGTAGTTTCGGTGGCATTCGTAAATGACATTCCTACATTCAGCTCGACCCGGTCCAATAAACCGCCCGTATATTTAGTTTTAGCAGGCTGTATTCCTCTTGCTGGTGAGTCAGAGCTTTCTCCTGCTTCATTTACTGCTGAAACCACGTAATAATAGGTGGTTCCATTTGTAACAGAGGTATCACTAAATGAAGTGTCTGTTAGATTGGGGGCGATCGTAACAAACGGTCCATTAGCTGAAGTGGAGCGTTTGACATTGTATGATTGAGCAGCTGTGCTATTCCAGAATAGATCAACTACGGAATCATGACCTTGAATCCAAGAAATTGCTGGTGGTTGCGGAGCAACTGGGGGTGCTTGAAAAATATTGATTTCAGAAATATGGCTTGGTTTTGAATTCGTGACTGGTTTTACAACAATTAAGGATACATTGTTAACGATAGCCGGGAGTGTTTCAACTCCATCATTGGTTACAGGGCTGTATTCAAAAATGAGAACATTGTTTATATCGTAGAAAGAAATTTTTGGAGCAACATAATTAGCCGACCCATTGTATTTCATGATGACTGAATTTATAGATTGCGCTGAAGAGAATGTTGTCCAAGTCGACTGTCCTGCTTGCAAAATTTTTCCTGTTGTTTCATTTCCATCCGTCCAAAGGGTTTCAGTGCCAGTAGCCGTTCCGACAGTTGTCCCAACTTGCATAGGTACATTGTCCAGAAGGCCTCCTGTGTATTTGCCGGATGCATAAGCGGGTTGAGACGTGAAGAGAAGGCATGAAACGATTAATAGCAGAAATGCGATTTTTACAATATTACTTTTTGACATTTAAAAGCCTCCTATGTATTTGTTTATAACCATGATTCATTATATATGTAAATAAATTGATGTCAATATGATAAAAAAATTATTATTTATAGTTTTGAAAGGTGACTCTATTTATTTAGTGTAAAAATAAAGAATGATTTTAATAATGAAGGAAATCGAGCGGCGTAAATTCACGTCTCTCGCTCGCTCGGATCGAAGTAAAAGTTGGTTGGTAATTATCCGATAATGATGGCAATGGAGTGGCGAGGGGTTATAATAGAGTAGATCCAATTTTTTTCTTGAATAATGTACCTTTATAGGATGGGAATATAATGGTAAACTTCAATTATGAGAATTGTTAAAAGGAGTTCGGGATGGCCAAAATAAAACTGAAGTTCGTATGCACCGAATGCGGCACCGAATCACCGAAGTGGCTGGGGAAATGTCCGGGCTGCCAAGCCTGGAACACCATGGTGGAGGAGAAGGA
Organism: Paenibacillus sp. J31R120; assembly: GCF_056269225.1. NCBI lineage: Bacteria > Bacillati > Bacillota > Bacilli > Caryophanales > Paenibacillaceae > Paenibacillus > Paenibacillus sp. J31R120. The sequence continues at coordinate 22,371 of NZ_JBWDNN010000015.1, forward strand.
GACCGTCGTTAAGACGAAAGGCGTCGGCTTATCGTCGATCCATACGAAAGAAAAACCTCAATCCATCATACATATAGAGAGTGGGCAAGAACCGCGGATCGAGACGCGCATGTTGGAGCTGAATCGTGTGCTTGGAGGCGGGGTTGTGCCTGGCTCGCTTATTCTCGTCGGCGGAGACCCAGGCATCGGCAAGTCCACGCTGCTGCTTCAGACTTCGCATGCGCTTGCGGTGAAGGGACTGAAGGTTCTCTACATATCTGGAGAGGAATCCGTACGGCAGACAAAGCTGCGTGCCGATCGGCTTGGTGCGCTTACGGAAACGCTTTATGTATTGTGCGAGACGAATATGGAGCAAGTTAACGATGCTATCGAATCGGTTCAGCCCGACTTCCTGGTCATCGACTCCATTCAGACGGTCTATGATCCCAGAGTGGAATCCGCTCCAGGCAGCGTCTCGCAGGTGCGTGAATGTACCGCCCACTTCATGCGTGTTGCCAAGATTAAGGGGATTGCGACTGTGCTGGTGGGACACGTAACGAAGGAAGGCGCTATTGCCGGACCAAGGCTTCTGGAGCATATGGTTGACTGCGTCTTATACTTTGAGGGTGAGCGGCATCATACGTACCGTCTGCTGCGCGCGGTTAAGAACCGGTTCGGCTCGACGAACGAAATTGGCATCTTCGAGATGGGAGAGGAAGGGCTGCGGGAAGTATCGAATCCTTCGGAACTCTTCTTGTCGGAGAGGCCGCTTGGCGTATCCGGCTCCACTGTAGTCGCGAGCATGGAAGGAACCAGACCGGTGCTGGTGGAGCTGCAAGCACTTGTGGCTACGACGAATTTCCCTTCGCCACGGCGGATGTCGACGGGCATCGACCATCATCGGATGGCCTTGATTATTGCGGTACTGGAGAAACGGAACGGGATGTTTCTTCAGACGCAGGACGCTTACCTGAATGTAGCGGGAGGCGTCAAACTTGATGAACCGGCGGTAGATCTCGCAGCAGCGGTTAGTCTGGCATCCAGCTTCCGGGATGCGCCGACGAAGCCGTATGATGTCATCTTCGGTGAAGTAGGCTTGACTGGCGAGGTCAGAGCCGTGTCCCGTGCGGAACAGCGGGTGAAAGAGGCCGAGAAGCTCGGCTTCAAACGAGTCATTATGCCGGAGAAAAGCCTGAAGGGCTGGAAAGCTCCGAACGGCATCGAAATTATCGGAGTTGGCACGGTAGCGGAAGCACTTAAGGCAGCGCTTGGATAGGGGGGGCATCACATGAAAGAACCGACACAGCAGGAAGTCATGAATCAGCTTTTGCAATTAGTTGCGCCAGGCACCCCTTTTCGTGAAGGGTTAGAGAATGTGCTCAGAGCCAAAACAGGCGCTCTAATCGTGGTAGGATACAGTCCCGAAGTCATGGAAGTCGTCGATGGCGGCTTCTCCATCAATTGCGATTTTTCACCCAACTATCTATACGAGCTTGCGAAGATGGACGGCGCAATCATTATGAGCGAGGATATGAGACGCATTTTGTACGCCAACACCCAGCTCATTCCGAACAGCTCTATCCCGTCCATTGAGACGGGAATCCGTCACCGGACAGCGGAGCGGGTCGCGAAGCAGACGGGCAAGCTGGTCGTATCCATCTCACAACGACGCAATATTATTACGTTGTACCAGGGTAATCTGCGTTATTCACTGAAGGATATAGGCGTTATTCTGACGAAAGCGAATCAGGCGATTCAAACATTGGAGAAATACAAGGCTGTTTTGACGCAGTCCTTTACGAATCTGTCTGCACTGGAGTTCGAGGAGCTCGTTACCTTGCAGGAAGTGGCCCACGTCATTCAGCGCGTGGAGATGGTGCTGCGCATTAAGATGGAAATCAATCGTTATGTGAATGAACTTGGCACGGAAGGCCGTCTGATCAGCATGCAGATGGATGAGCTGGTTGGCGGAGTTGAAGAAGATGGCTGGTTCTTATTGAAGGATTATGCGAAAGATAACTCGGACGAGAAAATTCGCGAAATCCGCAACGGATTGAAGAAGCTCAGCTCGGAGGAACTCCTCGATGCGACGCCGATCGTGCGTCTGATTGGTTATCCGCACACGAATAATATGGCCGATGAATCGGTATCGCCTCGCGGCTACAGATTGCTTAATAAAATTCCGAGACTGCCATTTATTATTATGAATAATTTGGTTGAACGCTTCCAGAGACTGCCTCATATTCTGATGGCTACCATCGAGGAGCTGGACGAAGTGGACGGAATTGGAGAGGTACGGGCGCGGGCGATTAAGGACGGACTGCGCCGTATCCAAGAGCAGATGTTTATTGACAGGCAAATTTAAATCCCATACAATTGATAGAATGTGTTCCAAACTTTATTGAGCTGTGCAGCTTCATAATTGGGGCATAGTAGAGAAGAGGTGGAATAGATGATCGCAAAATCGATACCGAGCCTTCTCACGGTTGGTAACTTATTTCTTGGCGTCATCGCCATTATTCTGGTATTCAACGAGAAACCTGCGTTGGCCGCGATGATGGTATTAATCGCTATGCTGCTTGACGGCGTGGACGGACGGGTCGCGCGAGCACTAAATGCCCAAAGCGAATTCGGCAAAGAGCTGGATTCTTTGTCAGATGTCATCTCTTTCGGAGTGGCGCCGGCTTTTATTATGTATGTTGTCGCTTTTCAGGACTTAAGTCCTGCGCTTGCTTGGACCGCAACCGCATTATTCCCGATCTGCGGAGCGCTGCGCTTAGCGCGGTTTAATGTCATTACAAGCAATACCGGCTATTTCATCGGACTTCCGATTCCTGCAGCCGGAGGCGTACTGGCGACTTTGGCCTTATTCAAAGAAGATATTCCGATTTCTGTCTTGCTTACGAGCACACTCGTTCTGGCCCTCTTGATGGTCAGCACGATTCGATATCCGAATTTCAAGAAAGTAGGCATTCCGCGCAGCGCCGTATGGGTCGTTCCGATCATCGTGGTCGTATCCGTTATTCTGGGGCTGCTGTTCGAGAGCCAATTATCCAAGATCCTGTTCATTCCGCTCTTGCTGTATGCACTCTACGGTCTAAAAAAAAACGTTGACCGTCGTCTGCCGAAACGGTTCCGCAAGCGCGACAAGGCACAGGAGCCAACCGAAGAACCGGTTAAATCCGAAAAGCCGGCTTAGTCCGGCACCTATGAAAAAGAACGTTCCGCAGTCCTTCTTGGGCGGGAACGTTCTTTTTCTTTGTTATGTCGAAGTCATATGTTCTCTTGGAGTGTCTAAGTAAGATTGAACAGGCCAAGCGTCGAGCACTTGTCGTATTCGTCGGCGACTACTTCGTCGAGCTGGATCTGAAGCAGATTACACAGAGCGGTCATATAAAACAAGTTTCGTCCAAGCTCGCTCTTCAGCACCTCGTTGCAATGTTCGCACAGCGAACCCGCCAAATGACTCTCCAGCGTTTCTTTCGCATCTTGCAAATTCGATTCATCGGAATACTGCTGCTTGCGGGCATTCAATTCGATACAACCACAGTCCGTTACGGCTTTCGTAACCGCGCGGTTTACGGATGCGCCGGATTGTCCTAGCTTGGACAACACGTCCAGCAAGCTGCGATGTCGCAGAAGGAGCTCTGATACTTGCTGCTGGAACTGATCCAATGTTGGAGCATTCATGGATTCCACCTCATTCACCCACCTTGAGTAGAAGTAATCTCTTTACCTATTATAAACCTCCGGGACATTGTTTTCCACAAGACATAAGATATTGAACATTTTGCCTACTGCCACGATTAGGTCGTGCAAGATTTGATCATAATTGTAATGGAGGTGAACCATTATGGTTAGACGAATGATACAGTTAATCGGGTTATTGTTTGGCGGAATGGCTGGTAGTGAGGTTTACAAATGGGTGAATGGCTCGGCCGTGTGGACAAGCTCTTCATTTGGCATGCTGCAGCAATCCGGCACTTATTACATGAATGTAGGAATAGGAGCCTTGTTCGGCGTAATCGCTGCAACGATTCTAGCGCGTCCGGCCATCCGGTATATGCAGAGGGGTGTCGAGCTGACATCAGAGATGCCACTAAGACAGCTGTTTGCCGGAGCGGGAGGCTTGCTGAGCGGGTTGCTGCTGGCCGTGCTGCTTTATCCGGCGGTATCAGGCTTCGAGAGCGTAGGCGCATTGCTGCCAGCGATGATGGCGCTGGTATTCGGATACTTGGGCTTGCGCATCGGTCTATCTAAGCAAGAAGAGATTGCCGAGGGTTTCCAGCAGCTTGCCGAAAGCCGCCGCGCGGTTCCAGTGCAGGATCAGTCGGGAACGTATGAGGAGCATAAAATCCTGGATACAAGCGTCATTATTGACGGCCGGATTGCGGATATTTGCAAAACAGGCTTTATCGAGGGAACGCTGGTCATACCGGAGTTCGTGCTGGAAGAGCTGCAGCATATTGCGGATTCTTCGGACCTGCTGAAGCGTAACCGCGGCCGCAGAGGTCTCGATATTCTGAATAAGATTCAGAAGGAGCTCGACGTGAAGGTGCTGATCTACGAAGGAGATTTCGAAGAGATCGGTGAGGTGGACAGCAAGCTTGTGAAGCTGGCGAAAGCGCTCAGCGGCAAGGTTGTGACCAATGACTTTAATTTGAACAAAGTGTGTGAATTGCAGGGTGTCTCCGTTCTGAACATCAACGATCTTGCCAATGCCGTCAAGCCGGTCGTATTGCCGGGTGAAGAAATTATCGTTCAAGTGATCAAGGATGGCAAGGAGCACGGGCAGGGCGTTGCGTATCTGGATGACGGCACGATGATCGTTGTAGAAGGCGGCCGTGATTACATCGGAACGACGATGGAGGTGCTCGTGACGAGTGTGCTGCAGACGTCTGCGGGCCGAATGATATTTGCCAAGCCGAAGCTGTTGGAAAAAGCGCTGTAACGAGGTATGATAGTACTATTGTACTTGGGATGAGCTAGTATGCGCAGGTGCGCGACAGAGCTGATCCAGCAGCGCGTATCGAACGGATGCCGGGTGAGAGATGGCAGGGCCGTCTGCGCCTGACAACAGTTCAAGGCGGGTTGAAGCATGGAAGAGAAGTGGGGTGTCGTCATCGTAGCGGCCGGACGCGGCACTCGCATGGGGACGAGCGAAAGTAAACAATATTTGCACTTGGCGAACAAGCCAATTCTGGTTCATACGCTGGAGCTGTTCCAGCGGCTGAGCTTTGTGAATGAAATTTCCTTAGTTGTAGGAGCCGATGATATCGAACGATGCCAGTCGTGGGTGCGTGAATATGGCATCTCCAAGGTGACCGCCGTGCTTGGCGGGGGACAGGAGAGACAGCATTCCGTTCTGCGCGGTCTCGAGCAGCTGACGTCGGACTGGGTGATGGTGCATGACGGCGTGCGTCCTCTTGTAACGGAGGCCGCGGTGGAGAACTGCTGCAGAACCGCGCTTGAGGGCGGAGCAGCCGTTCTTGCCGTGCCGGTGAAGGATACCATCAAGCAGGTGGACCAAGGCGGCGTCATCGTCTCGACACCGGATCGCAGAAGCTTGTGGGCGATACAAACCCCGCAGGCTTTTCGGCGTGTATTGCTGCTGGAGGCTCATAGGCGGGCTTCGGAGGAAGGTTTTCTAGGCACTGACGATGCTATGGTCGTGGAGCGAATGGGCGCTCCCGTTACCGTGGCAGAAGGGGATTACACGAATATTAAGATTACGACGCCTGACGATTTGCCGTATGCGGAGTTTCTGCTGGGGCAGCGAAGGACGGAGAGAGGGGAAGCATGACATGATTCGAATTGGACAAGGGTTTGACGTACATCAATTGGTGGAAGGCCGCCCGTGCATTATAGGAGGCGTAACCATTCCATATGAGAAAGGGCTGCTCGGTCATTCCGATGCGGACGTATTGCTGCACGCGATCTCCGATGCGATATTGGGGGCGCTTGGACTTGGCGATATCGGCAAGCATTTTCCCGATACGGATGAGGCTTATAAGGATGCGGATAGCCTGAAGCTGCTGGAACGGGTATGGGAGCTGGTGAAGGAACGCGGCTATAAGCTGGGCAATATCGACTCTACGATCATCGCGCAGCGTCCGAAGATGCTGCCTTACATTCCACAGATGGCGGAGGTTATCGCCAAGGCGCTGGAAGCCGACATCTCGCAGGTGAACGTCAAAGCGACGACAACCGAGCAGCTTGGCTTCGCCGGCCGCGGCGAAGGCATTGCCGCACAATCGGCTGTGCTGTTGGTGAAGGCATAGACGTTGGTAGCCTCTTGCATCGCGCAGATGTACTCCCGAGTGAAAGCGTCTTTAGGTGATCTGGTCGAGGGGATGATCAGCGTTGCGAGAAACGGGTGAATCGCGAAAACGATGTCGCAGGACGGATTAGTGTTGGGTCGCACGCCTAAATGGCCGATGCGGTTAAATAGAGCGAAATAGCGTTTTGAGAAACAACTAAATCACGAAAATGACGTCTCAGGACAGATTAGTGGTGCGTAACACGCCTAAATGGCTGATGCGGTTAAATAGAGCGAAATAGTGTTGCGAGAAACGGCTAAATCGCGAAAACGACTTCGCAGGACGGATTAGTGTTGCGTGACACGCTTAAATGGCTGATGCAGTTAAATAGGGCGAAATAGCGTTGCGAGGAACGGCTAAATCGCGAAAACGACTTCGCAGGACGGATTAGTGTTGCCAGAAACTCTTAATCGACCAGTTGCAGCTAAATGGAGCCAAATCGTGTTGTATAGAACGCCTAAATCACTCAATCTGCGACATAGCCTGCTATAGCGCTGCCTAGCATATAGAAAGTAGATTGGAAGTAGTGAATGCAGAGTAGTATTATTGAAAAAACGTTTAGCTCATTGCGAAGAGAAACGGTGACCTTATCATACTTTCATACAAGATGAATCTTGCATCCATATTATCTGGATGGAGCCAGTAACTGTTAGAGTAATCGTTAACGTGCTATAACTTAAGGAGGAAAAACGATGACAGCAGAAGTACGCGTTCGTTACGCGCCGTCGCCAACGGGTCATTTGCATATCGGCAATGCCAGAACGGCCTTATTCAACTATCTGTTCGCCAGAAATCAGGGCGGTAAATTTATTATCCGCATTGAGGATACCGATGTGAAACGCAATGTAGCAGGTGGTGAAGAGAACCAGCTGACTTACCTGAAGTGGCTCGGTATCGATTGGGATGAAAGCATCGACGTGGGCGGAGGTTACGGTCCTTACCGCCAGACGGAACGTCTGGATATTTACCGCGAGTACTGGCAGGAGCTGCTTGATCGCGGTCTTGCGTACCGTTGCTACTGCACGGAAGAAGAGCTGGAGAAAGAGCGTGAGGAGCAGACTGAGCGCGGCGAGACTCCGCGTTACTCCGGCAAGCACCGCAATCTGACGCCTGAGCAGCAGCAGGCTTTCGAAGCGGAAGGCCGTGTGGCCAGCGTTCGTTTCCGTGTGCCGGAAGGCAAAACATACGCTTTTGACGATATGGTGAAGGGCTCGATCAGCTTCGATACAACGGAGATGGGCGACTTTGTCATCGTGAAGAAGGATGGGATCCCGACATATAACTTTGCCGTGGTGCTGGATGATCATTTGATGAAAATCAGCCATGTGCTGCGAGGTGAAGACCATATCTCCAACACGCCGCGCCAGCTTATGATCTATGAAGCTTTCGGCTGGGAACCGCCGGTATTCGCACATATGACCCTGATTGTAAACGAAAATAAGAAAAAGCTGAGCAAGCGCGACGAATCCATCATCCAGTTCATTGAGCAGTACGATGATCTTGGTTATTTGCCTGAAGCGCTGTTCAATTTCATTACGCTGCTGGGCTGGTCGCCGGAGGGCGAGCAAGAGATGTTCACCCGCGACGAGCTGGTGGCTGTGTTTAACTCCAATCGTCTGAGCAAAAGCCCAGCCGTATTCGATACGCAGAAGCTTAGCTGGATGAACGGCGAATATATGAAAAAAGCGGATCTGGCCCGCGTCGTTGACCTCTGCCTGCCTCATCTGCAACAAGCAGGCTGCATTCCAGATACGCTGGATGCAGAGGGAAGGGAATGGGTCACAGCGCTGGTGGCGCTTCACCAGGACAAGCTCCGCTTTGCAGCGGACATCGTTCCGGTAACGGAGCTGTTCTTCCGCGAGACGGTAGCGGACGAGGAAGAAGCTGCTGTGGTGCTGGCGGAAGAGCAAGTTCCAACGGTTTTGAGCCAATTTCTGGCGTTGTTGGAGGCTAAAGCTGCTCCATTCACTGCGGACGGCATCAAAGAAATGATCAAGACGGTCCAAAAGGAAACGGGCTTCAAAGGCAAGGCGTTGTTCATGCCGATCCGCGCGGCTTTGACAGGCCAGACGCATGGTCCGGATCTGAACCAATCCATTGCGCTGCTGGGTGAGCCGAAAGTAATCGCTAGATTGAAGGCACGTCTGGGCTAATTATAATCAAGTGTGCCTGTCGCGGGCTGAACTTTTGCATGGAATGCTTGCACTTTTTTCGCGATTCGGTATACTATGACTATCAATAAGATGAATCGGCCATGAACAGGAAAAGTACGTTAGCTGTGGATTCGCAGAGAGGACAACCGTCATTCGAATCACTCATTTAGAGATTGGAATGGGGCTGAAAGTTGTCTAGTCCGCTTGAACGGAAATATGCACCTGGGAGCCTTGTTCCGAGCTGTTGTCTCATCGGTACTCACCGACGGATGGCAGGGTAGGCGACAACGTAAAGTCTGCGTTAAAGACGTGAAGATGTGCAGCCGTCGGCTATATAGCCGATCGTGTTGTTCAAGCAGAGTGGAACCGCGAGACGACGCCTCTGCAGCTTAATGCTGCAGGGGCTTTTTATTATTTTGCGGTAGAGAGATAGCAAGGGATAGGTTTGGCAGCTTTGAAGGGAGAGGTCATCCATGTTTCGCCATTTTCGCTCAGACGTGCAGACGGTTTTCGAAAACGACCCCGCCGCACGCAGCCGGTTTGAAGTCATTTTTACGTATTCGGGCGTCCATGCCATATGGGCCCACCGCATCGCGCATTCACTCTACAGAAGGAGATGGTTCACGCTTGCGCGTGTGATCTCCCAGGTCAGCCGGTTCATGACCGGCATCGAGATTCATCCCGGCGCCAGAATCGGGAATCGTTTGTTCATCGACCATGGAATGGGCGTTGTTATCGGCGAAACTTGCGAGATTGGAGATGACGTTGTCATCTACCAAGGGGTAACTCTTGGCGGAACGGGGAAGGAAAAAGGTAAGCGGCATCCTACAATTGGCAATAATGTGGTTATCGGCTCCGGGGCGAAGGTGCTTGGCTCTTTCACAGTCGGGGACAATTCCAGCATTGGCTCCAATGCGGTCGTGCTAAGGGAAGTGCCGGATAATTGCACGGTCGTCGGCAATCCGGGACGTGTGGTTCGGCGCAACGGCGAACGGGTGGGCGACCGCCTCGATCATACGCAGCTGCCTGACCCGGTGATCGAGATGTTCCGGGCGATGCAGAAAGAAATGGATGGGCTCAAATCCGAGCTCGATGAAATGAAGCTTACGAAAGCGGGAGGAGAAGTCAAGTCATGACAGTTTCCATCTATAATTCGCTCACACGTTCGAAAGAGGGCTTCCAGCCAATCGAACAGGGCAAGGTCAATATGTATGTGTGCGGACCAACGGTCTATGACTATATTCATATCGGGAATGCAAGACCAATCATTTTCTTTGACGTTGTACGTCGATATTTGGAGGATACCGGACTTGAAGTGCAGTATGTCGTGAACTTTACGGATGTGGATGATAAGTTGATCCGCAAAGCCGACGAGCTTGGTGCGACCGTACCGGAAGTAGCGGAGAAATTCATTGGCGCGTTCTATGAGGACATTGAGGCGCTGGGCGTTCGCAAGGCGACGCTTAATCCGCGTGTAACGGAACATATTCCGGAGATCATAGCGTTTATTGCCGGCTTGGTGGAGAAAGGCTATGCTTATGCAAGTGAAGGCGATGTGTACTTCCGGACGGCTTCGTTCGAGGATTACGGCAAGCTTTCGCATCAGAATATCGATGAGCTACAGTTCGGCATACGCGTAGAGCTTGGAGACCGCAAGGAAAATCAGGGCGATTTCGTCCTGTGGAAAGGCGCAAAACCGGGCGAGATCAAATGGGATAGCCCCTGGGGACCGGGTCGTCCGGGCTGGCATATTGAGTGCTCGGCGATGGCGCGCAAATATTTGGGTGATACACTCGACATTCATGGCGGCGGTCATGATCTGCAGTTCCCGCATCATGAGTGCGAAGTGGCGCAATCGGAAGCGCTGACGGGCAAGCCGTTCGCGAACTACTGGATGCATAACGGTTTCGTTCATATCAATAATGAGAAAATGTCCAAGTCGCTGGGCAATGGCATTACGGTCAAAGAGATTGTTAAACAGGTGAAGCCGCAAGCGATTCGCTACTTCATGCTGGCTACCCACTACCGCAGCCCGCTGAATTTCAGCGATGATACGATTGCCCAAGCGGAGAACAGCATTGAGCGAATCGCGAATTGCTACGACAATTTGAAGCATAGGCTGGATGCAGCTGACGGCGCAGAAGCTGCTTCTACAGCGGATGTGCTTGATGCATTACGCTCCAAGCTTGCGAGCATTCAGGCGCAATTCCATGCGAAGATGGAAGATGATTTCGGCACTCCGGATGCGATCACGGCTTTGTTCGAGCTGGTCACAGAGGCGAACGTGTATATGCAGGATCAGCATGCGCCGGTTGAAGGCATCAAGCTGCTGGTTGAAGCGTTCGACAAGCTGGACAATGTGCTGGGGCTTCTGCCTGTTGCGTCTGGTGATGATTTGTTGGACGAAGAAATCGAAGGGCTGATTGTGGAGAGAACGGAAGCGCGCAAGTCGAAAAACTGGGCACGCGCCGATGAAATCCGCGATTTGCTGAATGAGAAAAACATCGTGCTAGAGGATACGCCTCAAGGCATCCGTTGGCGGCGCAAATGATGCGCCCCTTGGAGGAAGACGCGGGCAAGACGTTTGCGAGTGAAGAAGAAGTCGGTTCGGAGCGTACGGCAACTGAGTCGGACGCAATCCCGAATCGAGTTGCAGAGGAGCAGAGTGCTGCATCAGACGGGGTAGCTTCGGCTTCGGAGAGCAAGGCTGGCTTGGAGCTAGCGTCGTTCAACCCGTTGGCATTGCACAAGCCTTCGGTGAAGACCGGACTTGTGAACCCCGTCGTTCTGGCTTATATGGGAGACGCGGTGTTCGAGCTGCTGGTGCGTCAATATTTGATTTCATTGCCGAACAACAAGTCGCATCATCTTCACAAAGAAGCGACTAAGCTGGTATCGGCTAAAGCCCAAAGGGAGTTGCTGGAGCGTTGGCAGCCTCATCTAAGCGAAGAAGAAGCGGATATCGTTCGCCGCGGACGCAACACCAAGTCCGGCGCTCCGCCGAAAAATGCGGACCCCGCCGATTACCGGCATGCAACCGCGCTGGAATGTCTGGTCGGTTACCTCTATTTTGAGGGACGGCTGGATCGGCTCGGGGAATTGTTCCATATTGCTCTGTCGGAGCGGGAATAGTCTAGAACTTGGCGCTAGCTTGTATGAGGTTGGAGCAGGATGGCGTTTGGCGGCGCGGAGTTTAAGCCGATGAAGCCGGATTTGCTGGAGGGATATGATAGGTCGAACAAACCGACTTAAATGAGTCGAAAGGGTGCTGAGTGGCGCGGTAGGTCGATCAAACCGACTTAAATGAGTCGAAAGTGTGTTGAGTGGCGCACTAGGTCGATCAAACCGACTTAAAAGAGTCGAAAGTGTGCTGAGTGGTACGCTAGGTCGAATAAACCAACTTAAAAGAGTCGAAAGTGTGCTGAGTGGCGCACTAGGTCGATCAAACCGACTTAAATGAGTCGAAAGTGTGCTGCGTGGGCGCAGTAAGTCGATCAAATCGACTTAATCCCGTACCAAGCCCCCAATTCGCCCATGAGTCGGCAAAACCAACATCTCATGATGCAAGAACCAGCAGGATGGGTAATCATTAAGATAAACAATGACTCATATGGCCTACTTGCGGGCGATGCATCATCGCTCTTGATTAGGTTCGCATACATCAAAGAACGTACAATGACAGGAGGGCAATTATGTCCGTAGAAGTGAATCAGGATGAGCTTATTGCCGGCAAGCATCCGGTGCTTGAGGCTCTGCGCTCCGGGCGCGAAATCAACAAAATATGGATCGCTGAGGGCTCGCAAAAAAGCGTAACACAGTCAATCACAGCTGAAGCCAAGAAGCAGGGTATTGTCGTCCAGTTCGTGGACAAGCGCAAGCTCGACAGCATGGCGCAAGGCGTGGCGCATCAAGGCGTTATCGCGCAAGCAGCAGCCTTTGCTTATGTGGAAGTCGAGGAGCTGCTGGAGATCGCGAAGAGCAAGGACGAGACACCGTTCCTGCTCCTGCTCGATGAGATCGAAGACCCGCATAACCTGGGCTCCATTCTCCGTACGGCGGAATGCACTGGCGTCCATGGCGTGATCATTCCGAAGCGCCGGGCAGCGGGATTGACGGCAACGGTGCTGAAGACGTCCGCAGGCGCGGCTGAGCATGTGCCGGTCGCTCGTGTGACTAACCTGGCGCAGACGATCGAGAAGCTGAAGGAAGCGGGCGTCTGGATTGCAGGAACTGACGTAAGTGCGAAGCAGGACGTCTACAAAACAAAATTCGATATGCCGCTGGCGATCGTTATTGGCAACGAAAGCAAGGGCATGGGACGTCTGATCAAAGAGAAATGTGACTTTCTCGTGAAGCTTCCTATGCTGGGACAGCTCAACTCCTTGAACGCGTCTGTTGCCGCGGGCGTGCTTATGTATGAGGTTGTCAGGCAGCGCCGGAGTGAATAGGCATGAATCGGCGCAATGACGTCCTGCTTGTGGACGGCTATAATATCATTGGAGCTTGGCCGGAGCTGGAGAAGCTGAAGGAGCTTGATCTGGAAGACGCCAGGGACAAGCTCCTTGATATGCTGGCGGACTATCAGGGCTTCACGGGCATGCAAGTGTATGTTGTCTTTGATGCTCATCAGGTTCCGGGACTCGGATCGACATTCAAGCAGCATAAGCTGACTATTGTCTATACCAAGGAGAAGGAGACGGCGGACGAATGCATCGAGAGGCTGTGTAACGAGCTGATTGCACGGCGGCGCAACCTCTATGTTGCTACGTCCGATTTGTTGGAGCAGCATGTCGCCTTCGGCAAAGGCGCGCTCCGTATATCCGCCAGGGAACTCCTGATTGATATTGGTCAGAACCGGAAAGCCATCGAGCAGTCCATTCGGGAAGAGAAGCCTCAGAAGCGCAACTCGGTGGATCAGAATATAAGTCTCGATGTGTGGAGCAAGCTCGAACGATTGCGAAGAGGCGAAAAATAATAAAAACCAGGTATTGGTGAACCGCTTTCATAGAGTGCCACATTGTTACATTTTTGCTATAAAATCGATAGTTTTCGGGGCTCTCCTTGGTTGACGGTGTAAGGTTACATAATGTATACTGACTCTATATTTCCTAAGAATCTAGCGCGGTGTACGCCTGGCAGGCCGGAGGGATAGTGTGTGAGTATCGACCTCAAAGAATGGAGTACGCTCGAATATGAAAGCAGTACGGACGAAGATATCGTAGAGGCGGTCCGTAACGGCGACAGCGTAGCGCTGGAATATCTGATTAACAAGTATAAGAATTTTGTGAGAGCCAAGGCCCGTTCGTACTTCTTGATCGGCGCCGACCGCGAAGATATCGTGCAAGAAGGCATGATTGGCCTGTACAAGGCCATTCGGGATTTCAAGGGCGACAAGCTTGCGAGCTTCAAGGCCTTTGCCGAATTGTGCATCACGAGGCAGATCATTACCGCGATTAAGACCGCGACACGCCAGAAGCATATTCCTCTCAATTCTTATGTTTCGCTGGACAAGCCTATCTACGACGAAGATTCCGACCGGACTTTGCTTGATGTGATATGCGGCACGCGAGTGTCCGATCCTGAGGAGCTTATCATTAACCAAGAGGAATTCGTAGGGCTGGAGGACAAGATGTCCGAGATTCTAAGCGATCTCGAACGGAAGGTTCTTATGCTTTATCTGGACGGACGATCCTATCAAGAGATTGCGGTCGATCTCGATAGACATGTGAAGTCGATCGACAACGCTTTGCAGCGCGTGAAGCGCAAGCTTGAGCGATACCTGGAAGTGCGGGATATCGGCGGGGTATAAGATGCATCTGACAACGGACTGTCTTTTCTGTCTGACGTTTTTCAGGCAGTGAAGACAGTCCATTGGTTTTAAAAGAAAAGGTTTCGACTATACTGGTAGAATCCAATTTCGAACCAAGATGCCAATTATTCGCATGCCGAACGGCTCCCTTCTTTCGTTGACACGAGGTATGCCTTGTGATAAAGTGTTTAGGTAGGCCTAAATTCGAGGTTTTTTTCGTATTGGCGATTGGAATCAATGAACTTACTATATAGCTTCAATGATTCGTATTTTTAAGCAGTTCGGGAGGTGTAATTCAATGCGGGTAATCATCACGTTGGCATGCACAAACTGCAAACAGAGAAACTATGCTACGACCAAGAACAAGCGCAATCACCCCGACCGCATCGAGTTGAAGAAGTTTTGCAAGTTCTGTAACGAGCAGACTCCTCATCGCGAGACGCGATAGCCCATTGGAGGTGTAACAATGGCTTTTTTGACGAAGGTGAAGCAGGGCTTTGGTACGACGTTTAGTTTTTTTGCCGACAGCTGGGCGGAACTGAAGAAGGTTCGCTGGCCGAATCGTAAAGAGTTGACAAGCTATTCCCTGATCGTTCTGTTCACGGTAATAGTTGTGACGATTTACTTCTGGCTTCTTGACATCGGGATCTCGGAATTGGTTCAGCTGATTGTCTAAGAAGGGACCAAAGGTGGATTATTGATGGAAAAAAGATGGTATGTCGTGCATACTTACTCTGGCTATGAGAACAAGGTGAAAGCCAATCTGGAGCGCAGGGTTGAGTCCATGGGCATGGAAGACAAGATCTTCCGCGTGCTCGTTCCAATGGAGGACGAAGTGGTGGAGAAGGACGGGAAGAAGAAAACCGTCCAGCGCAAGGTCTACCCCGGCTACGTTCTTGTGGAAATGGTTCAAACCGACGATTCATGGTACGTTGTTCGGAATACGCCAGGTGTAACGGGATTCGTAGGATCGACAGGATCCGGCTCCAAACCGACTCCTTTGCTGCCTGATGAAGTGGAACAAATTCTCAAGCACATGGGTATGGAAGAGCCGAAGCCGAAGATCGAATTCGAACTCAAAGAAACTGTTCGCGTCAAGGTAGGTCCTTTTGCGGACTTTGTCGGGTCAGTGGAAGAAATTCTGCTGGACAAAGCGAAGCTTAAGGTTCATGTCAACATGTTTGGCAGGGAAACCCCGCTTGAGCTGGATTACACTCAAGTGGAGAAGATATAACAATCCGGTTTCCGGAGCAGGCAATGCGCTTGTATATCAAGGCAAGGAGGTGTGAGTCATGGCAAAAAAGGTCATCAAGATGGTCAAACTGCAAGTTCCAGCAGGTAAAGCAAACCCAGCGCCACCAATCGGTCCGGCACTAGGTCAAGCAGGCGTTAACATTATGGCGTTCTGTAAAGAGTTCAACGCTCGTACTGCGGATCAGGCAGGTCTGATTATTCCAGTCGTGATCACTGTATTCGAAGACCGTTCCTTCACATTCGAGACGAAAACTCCGCCGGCAGCAGTATTGCTCCGCGTAGCAGCAGGTATCGAGAAGGGTTCGGGCGAACCGAACAAGAAGAAAGTCGCAACGGTAAAACGCGATAAAGTTCGCGAAATCGCTGAGACAAAAATGCAAGACCTTAACGCAGCTACCGTAGAGGCAGCAATGCGTATGGTTGAAGGTACTGCTCGCAGCATGGGCGTAACCATCGTTGACTAATTTCGCTGTCTATTAGACAAGCGATTGGATGTCTTCGGACATCTCGCTTTGCGAAGCGTCGCTTCGCAAGTGGGAGGGTCATCCCTAGGAGGATGAGCCGTTATAACCACAAAGGAGGAACTTACAATGGCTAAACATGGCAAGAAATATGTAGAAGCTGCCAAGCTGATTGACAGCGAAGCAACTTACGAGCCTTCCGAAGCAATTGATCTTGTGAAGAAGGCGGCAACAGCTAAGTTTGACGAGTCCGTCGAAGTAGCGGTTCGCTTGGGCGTTGACCCACGTAAACAAGACCAAGCGGTTCGCGGCGTAGTCGTACTTCCGCATGGCACAGGTAAAACAAAACGCGTTCTCGTTTTCGCAAAAGGCGAAAAAGTGAAAGAAGCGGAAGCTGCTGGCGCTGACTTTGTTGGCGACGCAGACATGATCAACAAAATCCAACAAGGCTGGTTCGACTTCGACGTTTGCGTAGCAACGCCGGACATGATGGCTGAAGTTGGTAAGCTCGGCCGTATCCTGGGCGGTAAAGGCCTCATGCCTAACCCGAAAGCAGGTACTGTAACGTTTGACGTTGCAAAAGCCGTTCAAGAAATTAAAGCAGGTAAGATCGAGTACCGTCTGGACAAAGCGGGTCAAATCCACGCTCCAATCGGCAAAGTATCGTTCGACGCTGAGAAGCTGAACGAGAACCTGAAAGCTCTGATCGACGCTCTTCTTCGTGCGAAGCCAGCTTCGTCGAAAGGCGTTTACCTGAAAAACATTGCTGTTTCCTCCACAATGGGTCCTGGCGCTCGCGTCTCGACTGCAACGTTCCGCTAATCCGGATAGGAAACGCTACTAACATTCGAATACGCATACCGTAGACAGTAGGTGCCCGAAGGGCTTAATTTCCTACCGAGGTGTTATGATAAAACGTTTGGGAATGCGGCAGGTTAGCCTGCATGCAATCAACGACATCATGGCCTTCGCATCGTCTGCGAGGGCCTTTCTCATGCACCAGTGGAAAGGGATATCCGTCGTAATCACGGGATGTATAATATTACGGGAGGTGTACAGTTTGGCTAACGCAAAGATCATCCAAGAGAAACAAGAAGCGGTTGCTGTGATTCAATCGAAGTTGACTTCGAGCTCCAGCACGGTTATTGCCGACTATCGCGGATTGAACGTTGCGCAAGTTACTGAACTTCGTAAGCAGCTCCGCGAGGCGGGCGTTGATTTCCAAGTTCTGAAAAACTCGCTCGTTCGCCGCGCTACTGAAGGTACAGAATTTACGGCGCTTAATGATATTCTGACAGGACCTACTGCTGTTGCATTCAGCGGCGACGACGCTATTGCTCCAGCAAAAATCCTGAATGACTTCGCTAAGAAGAACGACGCTTTGAAATTGAAAGGCGGCGTTGTTGAAGGTAAAGTCGTAGATCAGGAACAAATCAAGGCTCTTGCAGAGCTTCCTTCTCGCGAAGGTTTGCTCTCCATGCTCCTCAGCGTGCTTCAAGCTCCAGTTCGCAACTTCGCCCTTGCGGTTAAAGCGGTTGGAGAGAAACAAGAAGCAGGCGCTTAATCACTTTTGTGGTATGACCGGGGTCGAACTTGCTTCGGCTTCGTAACTTGCATCAAACAAAAACTAAACCAATTTCGGAGGTATATACCATGTCTAAAGAGCAAATCTTGGAAGCAATTAAAGGTATGACTGTTCTTGAACTGAACGATCTTGTTAAAGCAATCGAAGAAGAATTCGGCGTAACTGCTGCAGCTCCAGTTGCAGCAGCAGCTGGCGGCGGCGCTGCTGAAGCTGCTGCTCAAACTGAGTTCGACGTTATCTTGACAAGCGCTGGCGCTTCCAAAATCAACGTTATCAAAGTGGTTCGCGAAATCACTGGTCTTGGCCTGAAAGAAGCTAAAGATCTGGTTGACGGCGCTCCTAAGGCAATCAAAGAAAAAGTTGGCGAAGAAGAAGCTAACGGCGTGAAAGCTAAGCTTGAAGAAGCTGGCGCTTCCGTTGAAGTTAAGTAATTTGACTTTACAACATGTCAGCATAGTTGGCTGATTGGCGAGCTTTGCTGAGGAACCCCTTAGAACCGCATGGTTTTAAGGGGTTCGTTGTATGTTATAGAGGTTGTTCAAAAAGTCCGCTTTTGATTACGAAGGGGATCAGGAAGCCTACTCGACATTAAATATGGCATTCAGCCGGAACTTCCGGTGCTCACGTAGCTTCCACTACGCTCCTCATTTCCTGGCTTCATCCCATCTTCTGCGGCGTTTTGAAAAAACGCATCATCGGAAGCATAAGCTCATGTGCTGAAAATCGGACTTTTTGAACTCACACTTATAGGGATTTATGCGTAAAGGAGGCGGAAGAATGTCTGGCCATTATTACTCCAAGACGCCAGAGGTGAATCATAACAGGCAGACTCATGCCGATTCGCTCAGAGGTTATCCGATGAAATTCGTCACGGATGCCGGTGTATTCTCCAAAACAGGTGTCGATTACGGGAGCAGAGTGCTAGTGGAGACCATGCAGCTGCAAGAAGGCGACCTTGTGCTTGATGTAGGCTGCGGCTATGGTCCTATTGGACTAACGGCAGCCAAGCTGGTTGGCTCCGGGCATGTGACTATGATTGATATCAATGAACGCGCCGTCGAACTAGCCAAAGAAAATGCGATATTGAATAAGATTACGAATGTGACTGCTATTCAAAGCGACCTGTTCGAAGCGGTCAAGTCTGAGCGTTTCAAAGTCATATTGACGAACCCTCCGATCAGGGCAGGGAAAGCGGTCGTTCATCAAATCTTTGAAGAAGGTTATCAATTATTGAAGGAAGGCGGCAGCATGTGGGTCGTCATTCAGAAGAAGCAAGGCGCACCATCCGCTATGGATAAGCTGGAAGAGATATTCGGAGAAGTGGAAGAAGTGACGAAGGACAAGGGCTATTGGATTCTGCGAGCGCAGAAATAAGCCCAAAAAAGATTTGACTTGACATTTTGAATATGGTAGTATTATAAAATGTCAGCATAAAATTGCTTGAAATCTCTTTAGTCAACTAAAATGTCAAGTGCAAATTTTTAGCGCGGAATGCATACTTTTGCATCATTTGACGTATAATGTTTACATTTTGGGCAAAATTACTTGATATGACACCATCGCACCCGCGCTGCGGATGGTAGCTGCCGGAAACATGCTCTTTTTTCGAACTATATTCGATAAGGGCTTTTCTTTATTTATCTATATAGGCGGGTGATGCCGTCTAGGGTAACGCAGCGAAGTATCGATGCTGTGAGACAGACATGAGGGGTGAGGTTAAGTTGGCAGGACAACTTGTTCAGTATGGTCGGCGGACGCGGAGAAGCTACGCTCGGATCAACGAGGTGCTGGAAGTCCCGAACCTGATTGAAATCCAACAAAAATCGTACGAGAAGTTCTTGGAGACCGATTTGATCGAGCTGTTCCAAGATATCTCGCCGATTTCGGACTTTACGGGTAATCTATCGCTTGAGTTTATCGATTATAGCTTGGGCGAGCCGAAATATTCGGTGGATGAATCAAAAGAGCGCGACGTGACGTATGCGGCACCGCTGCGCGTGAAGGTTCGTCTGTTCAATAAGGAAACGGGCGAGGTTAAGGAACAAGAAGTGTTCATGGGTGATTTCCCGCTGATGACGGAGACAGGCACGTTTATCATTAACGGTGCCGAGCGCGTTATCGTCAGCCAATTGGTTCGCTCCCCAAGTGTGTACTTCAGCACGAAGGTTGATAAGAACGGGAAGAAGACGTACACGGCGACAGTTATTCCGAACCGTGGAGCTTGGCTGGAGCTGGAGACAGATGCCAAGGACATTATTTACGTTCGTATTGACCGGACCCGGAAAATACCGGTAACGGTGCTTTTGCGTTCACTAGGCTTTGGCACAGACGCGGAAATTTTGGATTTGCTCGGCCATGACGAGTATATTCGCAACACGCTGGACAAGGATAGCACGGATTCCACGGAGAAAGCGCTGATCGAGATCTACGAGCGTCTTCGTCCGGGCGAGCCTCCTACCTTGGACAATGCGAAGAGTCTCTTGGTTGCGCGTTTCTTTGACCCGAAACGATATGACCTGGCCAATGTCGGCCGTTATAAAATAAACAAGAAGCTGCATATCAAGAACCGTTTGTTCAATCAGCGTCTTGCCGAGAATCTGGTTGATCCGTCCACGGGCGAGATCATTGCAGAATCGGGTCAGATGATTGACCGTCGTTTGCTTGATGAAATTCTCGAAAAGCTTGAGACAGATGTAGGCTTCAAGACATACCATGTGGCTAACGGCGTGCTGGATGCTGATAGTATTCCACTACAAGCGATCAGTGTATTCTCGCCGCTGGACGATAACAAAGTAATTAAGGTTATCGCCAATGGCATCATTGACAAATCCGTCAAGCATATTACGCCTGCGGACATCATTTCGTCGATCAACTATTTCATCAACCTGCTGCATGGCGTTGGCAGCACGGACGATATTGACCATCTGGGCAACCGTCGTCTGCGCTCTGTCGGCGAATTGCTGCAGAACCAATTCCGTATCGGTCTATCGCGTATGGAACGCGTCGTACGCGAGCGGATGTCCATTCAGGACGCGAATGCGATCACGCCTCAAGCATTGATCAACATTCGTCCCGTTATCGCATCGATCAAAGAGTTCTTTGGTTCATCCCAGCTGTCCCAGTTCATGGATCAGACGAACCCGCTAGCGGAACTTACGCATAAGCGCCGTCTGTCCGCACTCGGACCTGGCGGTCTGACGCGTGAGCGCGCAGGCTTCGAAGTTCGTGACGTCCATCACTCTCACTATGGCCGCATGTGTCCAATTGAGACGCCAGAGGGTCCGAACATCGGTCTGATCAACTCCTTGTCTACGTTCGCCCGTATTAATGAATATGGCTTTATCGAAGCGCCGTATCGTTGGGTTGATCCGAAAACAGGAATTGTAACCGAGCAGATTGCTTATCTGACGGCAGATGAAGAAGACAACTACGTTATCGCTCAGGCGAATGCTCAGTTGACTGCTGACGCAAGGTTCGCAGAAGAGCAGACGATTGTCCGTTATAATAAACAGGCTGACAACATCCTCACCATGCCTAGCGACCGTGTTGACTACATGGACGTATCGCCTAAGCAGGTTGTATCGGTTGCAACGGCGCTCATTCCGTTTCTTGAGAATGACGACTCCAACCGTGCCCTGATGGGATCGAACATGCAGCGGCAGGCCGTTCCGCTTCTTATTCCGAAAGCGCCGTTCGTAGGCACAGGAATGGAGCATAAGGCGGCGAAGGATTCCGGCGTATGTATCGTCTCCAAGTATGACGGCGTCATTGAGCGCGCGTCTGCGAACGAGATCTGGCTGCGCCGCGTCGAGACGATCGACGGCAAGCAAGTAACCGGCGATCTGATCAAGCACAAGCTGCATAAGTTCATGCGTTCCAACCAAGGAACATGCATCAACCAACGTCCGCTTGTCCGCAAGGGCGATGTCATTAAGAAAGGCGACATTATGGCAGACGGTCCATCCACAGAGATGGGCGAATTGGCACTGGGACGCAACGTCGTCGTAGCCTTCATGACTTGGGAAGGTTACAACTACGAGGATGCCATCTTGCTTAGCGAGAAATTGGTGAAGGAAGATGTCTACACTTCCATTCACATTGAAGAATATGAATCCGAAGCCCGCGATACAAAGCTGGGACCTGAGGAAATTACACGCGATATCCCGAACGTGGGCGAAGAAGCGCTCCGCAATCTCGACGAACGCGGCATTATCCGTGTCGGCGCCGAGATTAGCGCAGGGGACATTCTGGTTGGTAAAGTTACGCCGAAGGGTGTAACGGAGCTGACGGCTGAAGAGAGATTGCTCCATGCGATCTTCGGCGAGAAGGCTCGCGAAGTTCGCGATACGTCGCTGCGCGTACCGCATGGTACGGACGGCATCGTCGTAGACGTGAAGGTATTCACACGCGAGAATGGCGATGAGTTGCCTCCTGGCGTGAATCAACTGGTCCGCGCTTATATCGCTCAGAAGCGTAAAATCTCTGAAGGCGATAAAATGGCCGGACGTCACGGCAACAAGGGTGTTATTGCCCGTATCATGCCAGAAGAAGATATGCCGTTCCTGCCGGACGGAACGCCTGTTGAAGTCGTTCTGAACCCGCTGGGTGTACCTTCCCGGATGAATATCGGCCAGGCGCTCGAAGTTCACCTTGGCATGGCGTGCAAACACCTGGGCCTACATGCTGCAACTCCTGTATTTGACGGCGCTCGCGAGAACGACGTATTCGATACGATGGAAGAAGCAGGCATGCAGCGTAACGGTAAGACGGTTCTGTATGACGGACGTACAGGCGAGTCCTTCGAACGTGAAGTAACCGTCGGCGTCATGTACATGATCAAACTTGCCCACATGGTTGATGACAAAATCCATGCCCGTTCGACAGGTCCTTACTCGCTCGTTACGCAGCAGCCACTCGGCGGTAAAGCCCAGTTCGGCGGACAGCGCTTCGGTGAGATGGAGGTATGGGCGCTCGAGGCCTACGGTGCAGCTTACACGCTGCAAGAGATTCTTACGGTCAAATCCGACGACGTGGTCGGCCGTGTGAAGACGTATGAATCGATCGTGAAAGGCGAGAACGTTCCGGAGCCTGGCGTTCCAGAGTCGTTCAAAGTATTGATCAAAGAGCTTCAAAGCTTGGGCATGGACGTGAAGATCCTGACCGAGAATGAAGAAGAGATCGAGATGAAAGAAATCGACGATGAAGATGAGGCAACTGGAGATAAGCTCAACCTCAACCTAGAAGGCGCAGAAGCAGGCGTTGAATAACACGATGACTGAGCTTCAATCGGGAGCTGCTGCGGCGGCTCGCGATTGAAGTTCAGCTTCTGATAAGACACAGTCATACATGACGAAGGAGGGTTGCTCCTTGTTGGACGTGAACAACTTCGAGTATATGAAAATTGGTCTGGCTTCGCCGGATAAAATTCGCTCGTGGTCCCGCGGAGAAGTCAAGAAGCCGGAAACCATTAACTACAGAACGCTTAAGCCCGAGAAGGAAGGTCTCTTCTGTGAGAAGATTTTTGGACCGACCAAGGATTGGGAATGTCATTGCGGTAAGTACAAACGCGTACGCTACAAAGGCGTAGTCTGCGATCGCTGCGGAGTGGAAGTAACCCGCGCGAAAGTACGCCGTGAACGTATGGGCCACATCGAGCTTGCAGCTCCTGTATCCCACATCTGGTACTTCAAAGGCATTCCAAGCCGCATGGGTCTTGCACTGGATATGTCCCCTCGTTCCCTGGAGGAGATCATCTATTTTGCATCTTATGTCGTGACGGACCCAGGAGATACGCCGCTTGAGAAAAAACAGCTCCTGTCCGAGAAGGAATACCGCAGCTATCGTGAGAAGTACGGCTACGGCTTCCAAGCTGGCATGGGTGCAGAGGCTGTTAAGAAGCTGCTTCAAGACATCGACGTTGAGCGCGAGCTTGAGACGTTGAAGGAAGAGCTTCGCACGGCACAAGGCCAACGCCGCAACCGCGCGATTAAGCGACTTGAAGTTATAGAAGCATTCCGTAATTCCGGCAATCAGCCGGAGTGGATGATTCTTGACGTGCTGCCGGTTATTCCGCCGGAGCTTCGTCCGATGGTTCAGCTGGACGGCGGCCGTTTCGCGACCTCCGACCTCAACGATCTGTACCGCCGCGTAATTAACCGGAACAATCGTCTGAAACGCCTGCTTGATCTGGGCGCTCCGGACATTATCGTACAAAACGAGAAACGTATGCTTCAGGAAGCGGTTGACGCCCTGATCGACAACGGTCGTCGCGGCCGTCCGGTTACAGGACCAGGCAATCGTCCACTGAAATCCCTCAGCCATATGCTGAAGGGTAAGCAAGGCCGTTTCCGTCAGAACTTGCTCGGTAAACGTGTCGACTACTCTGGTCGTTCCGTTATCGTCGTAGGTCCTAACCTGAAAATGTTCCAATGCGGTCTTCCGAAGGAAATGGCGCTGGAGCTGTTCAAGCCTTTCGTCATGAAAGAGCTTGTGAACAAAGGTCTCGCTCACAACATCAAGAGCGCAAAACGTAAAGTCGAGCGCGTAAGTCCTGAAGTATGGGACGTTCTTGAAGAAGTCATCAAGGAGCATCCGGTTCTCTTGAACCGTGCACCGACGCTTCACAGACTCGGTATTCAAGCATTTGAACCGATTCTGGTTGAAGGCCGCGCCATCAAGCTGCATCCGCTCGTATGTACGGCTTACAACGCCGACTTCGACGGTGACCAGATGGCCGTTCACGTTCCGTTGTCCGCAGAAGCGCAAGCGGAAGCGCGCCTTCTGATGCTGGCATCGGGCAATATCTTGAACCCGAAAGACGGCAAGCCTGTTGTTACGCCTTCTCAGGATATGGTTCTCGGTAGTTACTACCTGACTATGGACAACAAGGAATCGAAAGGTTCCGGTTCCGTATTCGCAACAGTGAACGAAGCGATCTCCGCTTACCAACGCGGTATCGTATCGCTGCACGCACGCATTTTCATTCCGGTGAAAGTGTTGAAGAAAACAAACTTTACGGAGCAACAGCAAGCATCCTTGCTCGTTACGACGGTGGGTAAGGTCATCTTCAACGAAATCTTCCCTGAAGATTTCCCTTACATCAACGAAGCAACGAAGGTTAACCTGCTGCAAGGAACACCTGATAAGTATTTTGTTTACGAAAAAGGCGCAGACCTTCACAAGTTCACAGAAGATCTGGCTACGCCTGGCGCAGTAGGCAAAGACTATTTGGGTCAAATCATTGCAGAATGCTTCCGTCAATACCATACAACGCTGACTGCGGTTATCCTTGACCGCATCAAGCAACTTGGTTTCACGTATTCTACCAAAGCGGGTATTACGATCGGTGTTTCCGACGTTATTATTCCGAAGGAAAAAGCGGGAATCATGAAAGCCTCCGACGAGAAGGTTGCTACCGTTATGAATCAGTACCGTCGCGGTCTGATCACGAACGAAGAGCGTTATGACCGGATCATCAGCATCTGGAGCAAATGTAAGGACGAGATTACGGAAGTCCTCATGAAATCGATGGATCGTTACAACAACATCATGCTCATGGTGGATTCCAAAGCACGGGGTAACAAATCACAGATTACACAGCTTGGCGGTATGCGCGGTCTGATGGCGAATCCATCCGGTCGTATCATCGAGTTGCCAATCAAATCGAACTTCCGTGAAGGACTGACAGTCCTCGAGTACTTTATCTCGACGCACGGTGCGCGTAAAGGTCTTGCCGATACGGCGCTTCGTACAGCCGACTCCGGTTACCTGACTCGTCGTCTTGTAGACGTTGCGCAGGACGTAATCGTTCGTGAAGATGATTGCGGTACGGACAAAGGCTTCGCAGTTAGTAAGATCCAAGATGGCAAAGAGGTTATCGAGGATCTGTATGACCGTATCGAAGGCCGTTACGCATTCGAGACAATCCGTCATCCGAAGACGGGTGAAGTGATCGTCAACCGCAGCGAACTGATCGATTCGAACAAAGCCGATGCGATCATCGATGCTGGCGTAGAGCGTCTGCAAATTCGTTCTGTACTCAGCTGTCGTGCGCGTCATGGCGTTTGTAAGATCTGTTATGGACGTAACCTGGCGACTGGCAAGCATGTTGAGATCGGCGAAGCGGTAGGCATTATCGCGGCGCAATCGATCGGCGAGCCGGGTACACAGCTGACGATGCGTACATTCCATACAGGCGGCGTTGCCGGCGACGATATCACGCAAGGTCTTCCGCGTATTCAGGAGCTCTTCGAGGCTCGTAATCCGAAAGGCCAAGCGATCATCACTGAGCTTGACGGCGTCATCAAGGAAATCCGCGAAGCGAAAGACCGTCGCGAGATCGAGGTACAAGGCGAAGCCGAGTCCAAGGTCTATGCGGTCACTTACGGCTCGCGTATCCGCGTAGTGGAAGGCCAGCATATCGAAGCAGGCGACGAGCTGACAGATGGTTCGATCGATCCGAAGGATATGCTTCGCATCAAAGGCATTCGCGGCGTACAGAACTATATCCTGCAAGAGGTACAGCGCGTATACCGTAACCAAGGCGTTGAAATCAACGATAAGCACGTCGAGGTTATGATTAAGCAAATGCTGCGCAAAATCCGCATCGTCGAAGCCGGCGATACGACTCTGCTGCCAGGCGCATTCGTAGACATTCATGAATACGAGTCCGCTAACCGTGAAGCGATCTTCGCAGGCAAAGAGCCAGCGGTTGCGAAGCCGGTATTGCTTGGTATTACGAAAGCGTCCCTCGAGACGGATTCCTTCTTGTCCGCAGCATCCTTCCAGGAGACGACTCGTGTCCTGACAGATGCAGCGATCAAAGGCAAGGTTGACCAGCTTCTTGGTCTGAAAGAGAATGTTATCATCGGTAAGCTGATCCCGGCTGGTACGGGCATGCAGCGCTACCGCAACATTCGCTTCGCAGGCCTCGAAGAAGAAGTGGTCGAAGGCGCCGAACAGGGTGAAGCTGCTGAACCATTGGCAGTAGAATAACTTTTATCGCCTAACCAGGCGATTCTATAGAGCGACACATGGTTCCCGCACATTGTGAGGACGATCCATGTGTCGCTTTTCTTTGTTTCAGGAGGAAACATAGCGGTGGGATGCGGAATATGCTGATAGTGATCCATCATGTCAAACGATTGGTATGAAGGAGCAACTTTGAAGCTGGTCTAAGCGTTCTATAGGATGAGAGCGCGTTGACAGCTTCTTTTAACAAAGCTAAGGGAGCTGAATGATGTGAAGTCTATCTCATTAAAGCTGCTTGTTCTGATTATGTTAATTGTGCTGGCGGTCATCTCTATATGGCTGGAGCGTAAAGCAGATAATAGAGCTACCAGCGGAGTGATCGGTGATCAGGTAGCTGCAGTTACCGATATGGAGGGTCAGAGCGTGTTGTATCAACCATCTGATGGGACCGTCAGTCCCCTAAACAATCTTCAGCTAGAAAGGCTTCGACCGAATGGAGATGGATAACTTATGGAATCTCGTGAGGATGGTTTAGGATTCATAAGATAGGTGTAAGGATATAAAGCGCATTTCGCAAGGAGGAGCAAAGGAGCGATGAAATTGAGATACAAACAATTCTACGTCATTCTATTTACTATAGCCGCATTTCTCCTGTTAGCCTCATTGTTATGGGAGCGCAAGGGAATTGAAGAGGTCATAGCCGAGCACGAGCTGGATATGGCCCTGTATTCGAACTATGACAATCTGTATGCGCTTGCAGAAAATGAAGAGCAGAAGGGTGATCTGAATTTTTTGAAAGCCAATGATATACTTGGTCCCGGCGTTTGGCTCCGCGAGGGACTTATCATTGTTGGTGAGCTCCCCCAGAATCAACAGCGGCTTACTCTGCAAGCAGTCAGAGACAAGCTGGAAGCCTATATAGATGACGAGACGCTAATGAAACAACTTAATCTCATTGCGGGAGCGCCAGATTGGCTGGGCGGCGGGGATGTTGGCCGGGTTATTTATCATCTGAATGATGAGGGGACGGAATCCGTTCATTTCTCCTATGGAGTGGTATCTTATGTTCATAAGGATAGCAACGGCATAGAACAGGTAGAGCTTCTGCACAAGCCGGATCAATATGAGCCAAAGACGTATGAGGTGATGCTGTCTACCCCGGATTTTGGCATTACAAAAGAGCTGACCGATATGGTGGAACAAGCTGGGTTTATCGTCGAAGGGCGTTATGAGAAGAAACTGGGAACGACTCAGCATAACGAACTGTATACGGATGAATACAGCTTCATTGTAGAAAACGTCCTATATGGTGATTTAGACGGAAGCCCAATCTCCATATCGATTCCGAGCTATGATATTCAAGCAAGACCGCATGATGACCGGACGTATGAAGCAAAAGGCGCTAGATTCTATTTTGAAAAGATTGAGCTGAGCAAGCCCTATATGTTGTTCTTGAGGAAGCAATCGGGATTCGAAGAATACTTTCCGTCAAGCATCCCGTTTCAGATTTTCTTTGATGAAGCTGGCATGGCCACACTTGATTATCGGAAAAGCGTGAGCGAGGATGTGAGGATTACACCTAATGGGGATACGCTGATTTTTACGCGAGAAGGTCTGGGCATTGAACATTCGGAGCAAATTAGCGGGATGAGCCGTGAGCAGATTGTAGAGCAGCTGCAAGCGGTATTGTCGAAGTAGTACCAGGGAGAGGAATCGATGACAGCGAGATACAAGATGGACGATCTGTTGGCGCACATAAGGGCGCGGCTTGGGATAGTTGAGGAGACGAATCTTTTTTACGGAAACATAGACGGTATACGGACAGAGTTCAAGAAGCTCAGCGAAGAACAATTGATGTTGCGAACCGAATGTATGGAGCTGGAGCTGCGTCCTGGTTATGTGAATGAAAACCATAATAAACTTATTCATATGCTCGAGCCAGTAGATACGGTGTATAAGGAGTTCAATTTAGATCATCCCGTGAAAATCATTTCAGGTTTTCTTAGTGAAGATATAGACAAGACCAAGAAGCCGACATCATTTCCGTTTAACTTTGTGCTGAAAGTTTATAAGAGCTTTCATGATATCGAGGATACGGCTGACAGATTCCAAATGAATTATGAGGGATCGGTTCTGGAATTGGAGAGTATGAGTGAGGATGAAATCGTCATTCGATGGGATGGAGGCGAAGTGTTCGCTCGTTCATTCTTACCTTATTCGGACAAGCTCTTGGCACAGAATAGCGAGTATTTTTACGAAAATATGACTCTATCAAATTATAGTAAGGTTGCCGTACTGGAGAGAGCGCATGCAGACGAGCAAACGGATCGTGATGGCCTGCTGGCTGCGTTAAAACTGATGTTAAGCTATTATCATGGCCTCTTAATTCGGATTGAACTTCCGACGGTAATGGAGATTGCGGAGAGATTGGCATATCGGCAAAATGATGTGGAAATCGACAATATCCGTTATGCCGTGTATCTGGAGCCAGGCTCAATGATGTAGCGTTGCATGAAACTTTTGTAAATCGTATCCAAGGACGAAAAATACCCCATCACACGCTTGACATGCATACGTGCGAAGTGATAATATATCGGAGTGTGCCTGACGACTAGGCTTAAGGAATACTAATGTTCAATTATGAACCGCCTGGCTCTGTGGGCTTAAAATTGGGTGAAATGTCTACCATCATAAAGACATGAATAAGGGGAGGGGGTGGCAACATGCCAACAATTAACCAGCTCGTTCGTAAAGGACGTCAAGCGAAGGTCGTTAAATCGAAATCGCCAGCCTTGCAAAAAGGCTTTAACGCTCTGAAACGTGAAGCAACTGACATCAACGCGCCTCAAAAACGCGGTGTGTGCACTCGTGTAGGTACGATGACTCCAAAGAAACCGAACTCCGCGCTTCGTAAGTATGCGCGTGTACGTCTGACTAACCGTGTTGAGGTTACAGCGTACATTCCAGGTATCGGTCATAACCTTCAAGAGCACAGTGTGGTTCTGATCCGCGGCGGTCGTGTAAAAGACCTTCCGGGTGTTCGTTACCACATCGTTCGTGGCGCATTGGATACAGCAGGTGTTAACAACCGTAACCAATCCCGTTCGAAATACGGTACTAAGCGTCCTAAAGTTAAGAAATAAGAAGTATAACACTATCTTGTTGATAACAAGCTAGAACAAGTTACTATTAGAAGAAAGGGGGACTTTCTCATGCCACGCAAAGGTCCTGTAACGAAACGTGATGTGCTTCCGGATCCGGTTTACAATAGCAAACTGGTTACCCGCCTAATCAACCGTATTATGATCGACGGTAAGAGAGGCACTGCACAAACACTGTTATACGATGCATTCAAACTGATCCAAGAGCGCTCGGGAAAAGATCCGATGGAAGTGTTCGAAGCAGCTTTGAAAAACATTATGCCGGTTCTTGAGGTTAAAGCTCGCCGTGTAGGCGGTTCTAACTACCAAGTACCTATCGAAGTTAAGCCTGAGCGCCGTACGGCTCTTGGTCTTCGTTGGCTCGTGAACTACTCGCGTAACCGCGGCGAGAAAACGATGACAGAACGTTTGGCTGCTGAAATTCTGGATGCTTCCAACAACACTGGCGCATCCGTTAAAAAGCGTGAAGACACGCACAAAATGGCAGAAGCGAACAAAGCATTCGCTCACTACCGCTGGTAGGATAACCATTTACGAGAGGAGACATATTTATGGCAAGAGAGTTCTCCTTGGAAAATACGCGTAATATCGGGATTATGGCGCATATTGACGCTGGTAAAACCACAACTACTGAACGGATCTTGTTTTTCACTGGCCGTACCCACAAAATCGGTGAGGTGCACGAAGGTGCAGCTACGATGGACTGGATGGAGCAGGAACAAGAGCGCGGCATTACGATTACGTCTGCCGCGACAACCGCTCAATGGAAGGGTAACCGCATTAATATCATCGATACCCCAGGTCACGTTGACTTCACAGTAGAAGTTGAACGTTCCCTACGCGTATTGGACGGGGCCGTTGGTGTTTTCAGTGCGAAAGAAGGCGTTGAGCCACAGTCTGAGACTGTATGGCGTCAAGCTGACCGTTACGGCGTTCCTCGGATCGCTTATGTTAACAAGATGGACATCATCGGCGCAGACTACCTGAATGTTGTTAAAGACATGCGTGAGCGTCTGCAAGCAAATGCCGTTGCAATTCAGTTGCCAATCGGCGCTGAGTCCGACTTCGTTGGCGTAATCGACATCATCGAGCGCGTAGCGTATACGTACAAAGACGATCTTGGTAAGGATCCGATCGAATCCGAGATCCCAGCTGAGTACAAAGAGCAAGTCGAAGAACTTCGTCTTGAGCTGGTAGAGAAAGTTGCTGAGCTGGATGAGGATCTGATGATGAAGTATCTGGAAGGCGAAGAAATTACGATTCCAGAACTGAAAGCAGTACTTCGCAAAGGTGTTTGTGAAGTTAAGATCTTCCCGGTTGTTGCAGGCTCCTCGTACCGTAACAAAGGTGTTCAATTGGTATTGAATGCAGTTGTTGATTACCTGCCAGCACCAGTTGACGTACCAGCAATCAAAGGTACGCTCGAAGACGGTGAAGAAGCAGTTCGTCTTTCATCTGATTCCGAGCCGTTCTCGGCTCTGGCATTCAAAATCATGACAGACCCTTACGTTGGTCGTCTGACGTTCTTCCGTGTATACTCGGGTATCCTGAAATCCGGTTCGTACGTTCTTAATGCAACTAAGAACAAGCGTGAGCGGATTGGCCGGATTCTGCAGATGCATGCGAACAGCCGTCAAGAGATCTCCGAAGTACACTCGGGCGATATTGCTGCTGCAGTAGGTCTGAAGGATACAACTACAGGTGATACGCTGTGTGACGAGAAGAACCCGATCGTTCTCGAATCGATGAACTTCCCTGAGCCAGTTATCCAAATCGCAATCGAGCCTAAGACGAAAGCAGACCAAGATAAACTTGGCGTTGCAATCTCCAAGCTCGCTGAGGAAGATCCTACATTCCGTGCTTATACAGACGAAGAAACGAACCAAACGATCATCGCAGGTATGGGTGAGCTTCACCTTGAGATCCTCGTTGACCGTATGCTTCGTGAATTCAAAGTAGAGACGAATGTTGGTAAACCTCAGGTTGCATACCGTGAAACCTTCCGTGTAGCGGCTAAGGTTGAAGGTAAATTCGTTCGTCAGTCCGGTGGTAAAGGTCAGTTCGGTCATTGTTGGGTTGAATTCGAACCTCAAGAGGCTGGTACAGGCTTTATCTTCGAAAGCAAAGTCGTGGGTGGATCGATTCCTCGTGAATATATCGCTCCGATCCAGGCTGGTATCGAAGAGTCGATGAAGAACGGCGTTATCGCTGGCTTCCCGCTCGTTGATATCAAAGCGACTGTTGTCGATGGTTCCTACCATGACGTCGACTCCTCGGAGATGGCGTTTAAGATCGCAGGTTCCCTGGCGCTTAAAGCTGCGAAAGAAAAATGTAAGCCTGTCCTTCTTGAGCCAATCATGAAGGTTGAAGTTACTGTTCCTGAAGAGTACATGGGCGACGTAATGGGCATGCTGAACTCCCGTCGTGGTCGCATCGAGGGTATGGATTCGCGCGGTGGCGCGCAAATTATCCGTGCTAAGGTGCCTCTCTCCGAGATGTTTGGTTACTCCACAACACTTCGTTCCGGTACACAAGGACGCGGCGTATTCTCGATGGAGCTTTCTCACTACGAAGAAGTTCCTAAGTCGATTGCCGAAGAGATTATCTCCAAGCATAAAGGCGGAGAGTAATTTTACTCGAAGTCCCACTGCAACAAATGTTTGTAATCGGCCGTCATCAGGTATGCTTGCACTCTCGGTGCCGGCCCACACATAAAAAATATCAAGTTATATTGAGGAGGACTCAGTTCAATGGCTAAGGCAAAATTTGAACGTAACAAACCGCATGTTAACATCGGTACAATCGGTCACGTTGACCATGGTAAAACAACACTGACTGCTGCGATCACAACTGTACTTTCCAAAAGATACGGCGGTGCGGCAATCGCATTCGACCAAATCGACAAAGCTCCAGAAGAGCGTGAGCGCGGTATTACAATTTCTACATCTCACGTTGAGTATGAGACTCCTAACCGTCACTATGCTCACGTTGACTGCCCAGGTCACGCCGACTATGTTAAAAACATGATCACTGGCGCGGCTCAAATGGACGGAGCGATCCTGGTTGTATCCGCATCTGACGGCCCAATGCCGCAAACGCGCGAGCACATCCTGCTCTCCCGCCAAGTAGGCGTTCCTTACATCGTTGTATTCCTGAACAAATGCGACATGGTTGAAGACGAAGAGCTTCTTGAACTGGTTGAGATGGAAGTTCGCGACCTTCTTTCCGAGTACGAGTTCCCAGGCGACGACACTCCAATCATCCGTGGCGCTGCTCGTGAAGCACTGGCTAACCCAGATGGTCCTTGGGCTGACAAAATCGTTGAGCTGTTCGAGCAAGTTGACACTTACATCCCAACTCCAGAGCGCGACACGGCTAAGCCTTTCCTTATGCCTGTCGAGGACGTATTCACAATCACAGGCCGTGGTACAGTTGCTACAGGTCGCGTAGAGCGTGGCGTTATCAAAGTTGGCGATGAGATCGAAATCATCGGTCTTCAAGAAGAAACTCGCAAATCCGTTGTTACGGGCGTTGAGATGTTCCGTAAATTGCTTGACTCCGCTCAAGCAGGCGACAACGTTGGCGCATTGCTTCGCGGTGTAGACCGTAAAGACATTGAGCGTGGTCAAGTATTGGCTAAGCCAGGTTCCGTTAAGCCACACACGAACTTCACAGCTCAAATCTACGTTCTGACTAAAGAAGAGGGTGGCCGTCATAAGCCTTTCTTCACTGGCTACCGTCCACAATTCTATTTCCGTACAACTGACGTAACAGGTATCATCAACCTGCCTGAAGGTACTGAAATGGTTATGCCTGGCGACAACATCACAGTTACTGTAGAACTGATCGCTCCAATCGCGGTTGAAGAAGGCACTCGCTTCTCCATCCGTGAAGGCGGCCGTACTGTAGGCGCTGGCGCTGTAGCTACAATCCAAAAATAATGCCATGCAGCGTAAGCTGCATCGTGTAAACTGCCTCGAGCTTAAGCTCGAGGCAGTTTTTTGTTGTGTTCTCATTTATTAATAGCTATTTCCTTAATATTAGGATTGACGCGGTGAAAATGCACCTTTAATATATGTATATAAATCGATGAAGTCGTCCCAATACTGCGACTTTATCACCAGTTATATCCATAGACTTTATTGGATTAATGCAACATTGCAACAATGTATTAATGCGGCAATTGTTTCTATCGGCAATGAAGGTAAATGGATGATAATGAGAGGGGTCATTAAAGTATGAAGAAAAAATTCTGGCTTGGATTGGCACTGGCGTCACTAATGGCTGTAACCGCTGCTTGTGGCAGTAATGGCGGAGGCAAAACAACGGAAGGCGGCAATTCGGAAGGCAAGGAATATACAGTAGCCATCTCGCAGATTGTTGAACATCCATCGCTTGACGCCACACGGGAAGGTTTTCTGAAAGCGCTTGAGGATGCTGGCTTGAAGGTGAAAGTGGATTACAATAATGCTCAAGGCGATCCAAACAACTTCAAGTCCATTGCGGAGAAAATTGCTTCCGGCAAATCTGATCTCGCATTAGGAATTGCTACAGCTACAAGCAGCGCATTGGTTGAAGCTGTCAAGGACAAGCCGGTATTGTTTGCGGCAGTAACAGATCCGCTGGGCGAGAAGCTTGTGCCGCAGTTACAAGCACCAGGCGGCAACGTTACAGGTGCATCGGATACGAATCCGGATGCGATTGTTCAATTGATGGATTTTATTGCGAAAGAATTCCCTGATGTTAAAAAGGTTGGCGTAGTCATTAATGAAGGTGAGCCTAATGCTGTCGTTATGACTAACATTGCTCAAGAAGCGCTAGCCAAGCATGGGATTGAAATCGTTAAAGCAGCAGTAGTGAACAGCTCTGACGTTCAGCAGGCAGCTCAGTCTCTCGTTGGCCGTGTTGACGCTGTTTATGTAACGCTGGATAACACGGTTGTTGAAGGCGTTGAATCCATTATCGATGTAGTTACCGAACATGATATTCCGTTCTTCTCAGCTGATCGTGATACCGTAGAAAAAGGCGCTTTCGCAACCGTAGGCTTTAAATACTTTGATCATGGATATGAAGTTGGCCAGATGGCTGTTGAAATTTTGAAAGACGGGAAGAAACCAGGGGATATGAATGTTAGAACCCCAGAGAAGCTGGACTTTATCCTTAACTTGTCCGCAGCAGAAGAATTAGGCATTACCGTTACAGATGCTATGAAGGCATATGTGAAAGATCCGGAAAACAACATCATCAAATAGTAAACTTTTTTTAAGCTATATAACAATGGCATGGGGTGATCGGGCTTCTGATTGCCCCATTGCTATTACTTACAGGAGAGGAGGACGCATCATACATGCTAGTTTCTTTACAAGGCGCAATTGAAAGCGGATTGCTTTATGCGCTTATGGCACTGGGTGTTTACATCACATTCCGGATTCTTGACTTCCCTGATCTAACGGTTGATGGAAGTTTTACAACGGGAGCCGCTATTGGTACAGTCATGACCATTGCTGGTACGCCTCCATGGTTGGCGGTGATTTGTGCGTTTATGGGAGGGGCACTGGCGGGAACGTTAACCGGGTTGCTTCATACCAAAGGTAAGATAAATGGACTTTTATCCGGCATTATTATGATGATTGCTCTATACTCGATTAACCTTCGTATTCTTGGCAAGCCAAACGTTTCTCTTCGAGGCGAGGCTAACGTATTTGACGGTGCTTCGGTTCTTGCCATAGGTCTGATCCTTGCCGTAGTGGCGAAGGTAGGACTGGATTTGTTCTTCAAGACGAATATGGGTCTTAGCTTGCGTGCCACGGGCGACAACAGCCGCATGATTCGCAGCTTTGGCGCGAACACGGACATTACGATTATTATGGGCGTAGCATTATCCAACGCTTTGGTAGCATGCTCGGGCGCTCTAATTGCGCATTCGCAGAATGCGGCCAACAACTCGATGGGTATTGGTATGATCGTAATCGGTTTGGCGTCTGTTATTATAGGTGAGGCGATCTTCGGGGCTAAAACGATTTTCCGAGCAACTCTGGCCGTAGTACTGGGTGCAATTATTTATCGCATTATCTATGCCTTGGCGCTGCGCGTGGAATGGCTGGATGCCCAAGATATGAAGCTGATAACAGCTGTCATAATTGTTTGCGCTTTGGTTGTACCGACGGTCCGCCGAGCGATCAAGTCGAAGTCCACCGCTAAGAAACGTACGGAAGAAGTATTGTCATCTGTGGGGCAATCGGGCGGAGGTGGACGCTGATGCTAAGAATCGAAGGCGTATCCAAGCTATTTAATCCCGGAACGGTTGATGAAAAGATTGCATTGTTGAATGCGAATCTCCAGATGAAGCATGGAGACTTTGTTACCGTTATCGGCAGTAATGGCGCTGGCAAGTCGACGTTGATGAACATTATTTCAGGCGTTATGAAGCCTGATGCAGGCAACATTTTTATCGAGGATACGGATGTTAGCCAGTTGTCGGAATTCCATCGCAGCAGATGGATCGGCCGTGTATTTCAAGATCCGATGGCAGGCACTGCGCCGCGTATGACGATCGAGGAGAATCTGGCGATCGCGTACAAGCGCGGCAAGCCGCGCGGATTGTCCTTTGGCGTAACGAGCAAGAATCGCAAAGTATTCCGGGAAGAGCTTAGCCGGCTTGGCATTGGTTTGGAAAACCGCATAACGGCCAAAGTGGGTTTGCTCTCCGGCGGCGAGCGGCAAGCGTTAAGCCTGCTGATGGCTACCTTTACGCGACCACAGATCTTGTTGCTGGACGAGCATACAGCGGCGCTTGATCCGGCTCGTGCGGAGCTTGTCACGAGGTTGACGGAAAATATTGTGCGCGAGTTGAATCTGACAACGCTTATGGTTACGCACAATATGGAGCAGGCTATTCGACTGGGCAACCGTCTGATCATGATGGATAAGGGGAAGATTATTCTTCAGGTTGACGAGGAACAGAAGAAGGGTCTGACCGTGGAACGATTGCTTGGTGAGTTCGAGCGCATCAGCGGCAAGAAGATGGCCGATGATCGTGTTGTGCTTGGTTAATTTTGTGCGTGAAACGAGGCTGCGTGTATATGGGCTAACGTGATCAATTAGGATAAAAGCAGCGACATCATGTTGCTGCTTTTTCTGTTGCACTATTTATATAGAAGAAACTCGTTAAAGGGCAGTGCAGAAGCGAATGATTAGTTGGGGAAATGCGTGGTATTGGGACTCGTCTTTTTGAGGTAATTAAGGCGTGTGTGCATTCAACTAAGTTATTGGGTTTGGCAAAATACCGCTGCTATGCGAATCCGTCATAAACCAATCCAAATAGCTGAGGGCAACTGAACCGTATAAAGATACACGCGTAGAGTCAGCACAAAGGAATAAGTCGTTTGGAACGACTTGAAGGTATGCGGATGAGCGAAATGCGTTTTAAGTCGGTCATACCGATCTAAAGGGGGGAATACGTACAGAATACAGCTGCAAGTCGATCGTACCGACCTAAACATATGCGGATGAGCGAAATGTGTTCTTTAAGTCGATCATATCGACCTAAATGAATGGAAATGACCGAAATGTGTTTTTAAGTCGATCGTACCAACCTATGAGGAAGAATGCGTGCAGATTACAGCTGTAAATCGATCGTACCGGCCTAAATGGAGTAAATAAGTGCAGAATGAGGCTCTAAGTCGTTAAGATCGACCTCTAACCAACCCCCTCTTATAATTGACCCTGCCATACCTATCACGGTCAGATATCCGCATACCTAAAAGCTCATAACGACGCGGTTTCCCGCGTAAAGAACATTTATTCAGAAAGGCAGAAGTTTTAGTTGCAAATGCCCGCCCAATCCGATATAATATTGACTGTTGGTCTGACGTTGCGTTGATGTGAGAGGTTGCCGACACACCCGGCTCCTTTGCCATGGAGCTTGTGGAGGGTTTTCTCACGGAGTATGTCCGATTAAAAAATTGGGCGAAAGAAGGAGGGACTTATATGGCAAAGCAAAAGATTCGTATCCGCTTGAAAGCATACGATCACAGAATTCTTGATCAATCCGCTGAGAAAATCGTGGAAACTGCAAAACGTTCCGGTGCAGGCGTATCCGGGCCGATTCCGTTGCCAACGGAAAAGCAAATCATCACTATTCTCCGTGCGGTGCACAAGTACAAGGATTCCCGTGAGCAATTCGAAATGCGCACACACAAGCGCTTGATCGATATTGTGAATCCTACGCCGCAAACGGTTGATGCGTTGATGCGTCTGGATCTGCCATCCGGTGTAGATATCGAAATCAAACTGTAAACCGTATATACGATCATAGAGAGGAAATGAGGTGTCAACATGAAAGGTATCTTAGGAAAAAAACTTGGAATGACTCAAGTATTTACTCCTGAAGGCAACGTCATTCCAGTAACGGTTATCGAAGCTGGTCCTAACGTTGTTCTCCAGAAGAAAAACGTAGAAACCGATGGCTACGAAGCTGTTCAACTTGGTTTCTCCGATAAGAAAGAGAAGAGAGCGATCAAGCCAGAGATCGGCCACGCTAAGAAAGCGGGCGCGACTCCTAAGCGCTACGTTCGTGAAATTCGCGGGATTAACCTTGGTGAGTATGAAGTTGGCCAGGAAGTGAAAGCTGACTTGTTCGCAGAGGGCGAATTTGTTGACGTAACAGGTATTTCGAAAGGTAAAGGCTTTGCCGGCGTTATCAAACGTTGGGGACAAAGCACTGGACCAATGTCTCACGGTTCCCGCTATCACCGCGGACCAGGCTCCATGGGTTCCATTCAAGCGAACCGCGTACCGAAAGGCAAACGCCTTCCAGGTCACATGGGCAACGAGACCATTACGATTCAAAAACTCGAAGTTATCCGTGTAGACGCAGAACGCAACGTGATTCTGGTCAAAGGTTCCATACCGGGTCCTAAAAACGGCTTCGTTAAAGTAAAACAAACAGTTAAGAACTAATCGCTCTTGAAGAAAGGAGGAACATTAAATGCCTAAAGTAACAGTATTTAACGTGAGCGGTTCGCAAGTTGGTGAACTGGAACTGGCAGATAGCGTATTCGGTATCGAGCCTAACACTCATGTTATGCATAGCGCTGTCGTTCTGCAGCAAGCTGCAGAGCGTCAAGGAACGCACAAAACAAAAGGTCGCTCCGAAGTACGCGGCGGCGGTCGTAAGCCTTGGAAACAAAAAGGCACAGGCCGTGCACGTCAAGGTAGCATTCGCTCCCCGCAATGGGTTGGCGGCGGTACTGTATTCGGTCCAACGCCACGCACGTACGGATTCAAATTGCCTAAGAAAGTTCGTCGTCTGGCTATCAAATCCGCATTGTCTTCCAAAGTGATCGCTGAGAGCATCATCGTTCTGGATCAACTGACATTCGCGGCTCCTAAGACGAAGGAATTCGCAGGCATCCTTAACAACCTGAAAGTTGACCGCAAGGCACTGGTTGTTACGGCTAACTACGAGGATAATGTAGCATTGTCCGCTCGCAACATCCCTGGCGTGAAGTTCGTCGCAGCTGACGGCATCAATGTTCGCGATGTGCTTGTGTACGACAAGCTGATTATCACTAAAGAAGCAGTAGAGAAAGTACAGGAGGTGCTTGCGTAATGAAAAATCCTCGCGATATTATCAAGCGCCCGGTTATTACGGAACGTACGAGCGATTACATGGCTGCCAAACGTTATGTGTTTGAAGTAGACCTTCGCGCGAACAAAACCGAAATCAAACAAGCTATTGAACAAATCTTTAACGTAAAAGTAACCGGCGTGAACACGATGCGTGTTGCAGGTAAACCAAAACGTTATGGCAGACATAGCGGATACAGACCTGACTGGAAAAAAGCAATCGTTCAATTGAGCGATGACAGCAAAGAACTTGAGTTCTTTGAAACGTCTGTTTAGAAAAGGAGGGAATACAAGTGCCAATCAAAAAGTACAAACCGACATCTCCTGCGCGTCGTAACATGTCCGTCTCCACTTTCGAAGAGATCACGACAAGCACACCGGAGAAATCGTTGCTGGCTCCGCTTTTCAAAAAAGCAGGCCGTAACAACCAAGGTAAAATTACGGTTCGCCACCATGGCGGCGGACATAAACGTAAATATCGTATCATTGATTTCAAACGTACGAAGGATGGCGTTGTGGGTAACGTTGCGACGATCGAATACGATCCGAACCGTACTTCCAACATCGCACTGATCCACTACGTTGACGGCGCGAAAGCTTACATCATCGCACCGAAAGGCCTTAAAGTAGGCGATCAAATCGTCTCTGGACCAGAATCGGATATCAAAATCGGCAACACGTTGCCGCTGAAGAACATCCCTGTTGGTACAGTTATCCACAACATTGAGTTGAAACCGGGCAAAGGCGGCCAGTTGGTTCGCGCAGCAGGTACTGAAGCTCAATTGCTGGGTAAAGAAGAAGATTATGTATCGATCCGCCTGAGCTCTGGCGAAGTTCGTCGTATTCTGAGCACTTGCCGCGCAACAATCGGCTCCGTAGGCAACGAAGATCACGAACTCGTGAAAATCGGTAAAGCCGGCCGTTCCCGTTGGCTCGGCAAACGTCCTGAAGTACGCGGCGTCGTAATGAACCCGAACGATCACCCACACGGTGGTGGTGAAGGCCGCGCTCCAATCGGACGCAAGTCGCCATTGTCCCCATGGGGCAAACCGACTCTGGGCTACAAAACTCGCAAGAAAAAGAAAGCATCGAGCCAATACATTATTCGTCGTCGTACGAAGTAATAGTTGCTTGATACCATCCGCGTGAGAGAGATCTCACGCCAGCGCTTATGCGAAGGGAGGATTCTACATGGGTCGCAGTTTGAAGAAAGGTCCGTTCATCGACGGCTATCTGCTAAAGAAAGTCGAGGATCTGAACGAGACGAACAAAAAGGTCGTTATTAAGACTTGGTCCCGTCGCTCGACCATTTTCCCGCAATTCATCGGTCACACTTTTGCAGTCTATGATGGTCGCAAACACGTGCCGGTATATGTGACTGAGGACATGGTTGGACACAAGCTGGGCGAATTCGCACCAACTCGTACGTACAAAGGCCATGCTAGCGATGACAAAAAAACGGGCAGACGTTAATTTGCCCTTTATCATTTTTTTATGAACGAGAGGAGGTTCCCACATGCAAGAAGCTAAAGCGCACGTTAAGTTCGTACGTATCGCTCCTCGCAAAGCGCAGCTCGTAGCGGACTTGATTCGCGGCAAGCAAGTTGGCGAAGCGATTGCGATTCTGCGTCATACGCCGAAATCGGCTTCCCCGATTATCGAGAAGTTGCTCAATTCCGCAATTGCGAACGCTGAGCATAACTACCAGCTAGACGTGAACAAATTGGTCGTATCGCAAGTATTTGCGAACCAAGGACCAACAATGAAACGTTTCCGTCCCCGTGCAATGGGACGTGCTAGCCGGATTAATAAAAGAACCAGCCACATCACCTTGGTGGTATCTGAAAAATAAGGAGGGATAACGTGTGGGTCAAAAGGTAAATCCAGTCGGCCTTCGTGTCGGGATTATCCGTGATTGGGAATCCAAATGGTACGCTGGCAAAGACTTTGGCGATCTTCTTCTAGAAGACGTTAAAATTCGTGAGTACTTGAAGAACAAGCTGAAAGACGCTGCAGTTTCCCACATCGAAATCGAACGCGCGGCTAACCGCGTGAACGTGACGATCCAAACGGCTAAGCCGGGTATGGTTATCGGCAAGGGCGGTTCCGAAGTTGAAAACCTGCGTACGGAGCTTGGCAAGATTACTAAAGGCAAAAAGGTTCACATCAACATCTCTGAAATCAAACAAGCGGATATGGACGCTATCTTGGTAGCTGAAAGCATCGCTCAACAATTAGAGCGTCGGGTATCTTTCCGTCGCGCACTGAAACAAGCGATCCAACGCTCCATGAGAGCTGGCGCTAAAGGGATTAAAACAGCGGTTAGCGGACGCCTTGGCGGCGCTGAAATCGCACGTTCGGAAGGCTACAGCGAAGGAACGGTTCCGCTTCATACGCTGCGCGCAGACATTGACTACGGCACAGCAGAAGCACATACAACTTACGGCCGCATCGGCGTAAAAGTATGGATCTATCGCGGTGAAGTCCTTCCTACGAAGAAGAAAGCTCCCCAGGAAGGAGGCAACTAATCATGTTGGTACCTAAACGCGTAAAACACCGTAAGCAACAACGCGGTAACATGAAAGGCCGCGCTAAAGGCGGCACTACAGTAGCATTTGGTGAATACGGCCTTCAAGCGCTTGAACCATCTTGGATTACGAACCGTCAGATCGAAGCGGCTCGTATCGCG
This sequence comes from Paenibacillus sp. J31R120, assembly GCF_056269225.1. NCBI lineage: Bacteria > Bacillati > Bacillota > Bacilli > Caryophanales > Paenibacillaceae > Paenibacillus > Paenibacillus sp. J31R120. Next base: position 64,382 of record NZ_JBWDNN010000015.1, read on the forward strand.
ATGACACGTTACATCAAGCGTGGCGGTAAAGTATGGATTAAAATTTTCCCTGACAAACCGATCACTCAAAAGCCTCTCGAGGTACGTATGGGTAGCGGTAAAGGTAATGTTGAGAAATGGGTAGCCGTTGTTAAACCGGGCAAAATCATGTTCGAGCTTGCTGGCGTACCTGAAGAAGTAGCTCGTGAAGCAATGCGCCTTGCGGCTCACAAACTGCCTGTAAAAACGAAGTTCGTGAAACGCGAAGAAGTGGGTGGTGAAGCAAATGAAGGCTAGTGAATTTCGCAACCTGACCTCTGTTGAGATTGAACAACAGATCGCTGGTTTCAAAGAAGAGCTGTTCAACCTTCGTTTCCAATTGGCTACTGGCCAGCTGGACAACCCGACTCGGATTCGTGACGTGCGTAAGGAAATAGCTCGTGCTAAAACCGTTTTGCGTGAAAGAGAACTCGGAATCAGCAGCTAATAGATCCTTACCAAGACAAGTACGATCACGGATGAAGGAAGGAGGAAGAACATGAGCGAACGCAATGCCCGCAAAGTTCAAATCGGCAAAGTCGTAAGCGACAAAATGGATAAAACAATCGTGGTGGCTGTAGAAACCTACAAAAAACATGATTTGTACCATAAACGCATCAAGTACACGAAAAAGTACAAAGCGCATGACGAAAACAACCAAGCGAAAATTGGCGATACCGTGAAAATCATGGAGACTCGTCCACTATCGAAAGACAAGCGCTTCAGACTGGTAGAAGTCGTTGAAGTAGCTATCGTTCTCTAAAGCGCAAGCAGTAGCCTAGCATTTTTTCCGGAAGGAGGACGTCAAAATGATTCAACCATTTACACGCTTGAGAGTTGCTGACAACTCTGGCGCTAAAGAATTGATGTGTATCCGCGTTTTGGGCGGTACTGGCCGTCGCGTAGGACACATCGGTGACCTGATCGTTTGCTCCGTCAAACAAGCAACACCAGGCGGCGTTGTCAAAAAGGGTGACGTAGTAAAAGCGGTTATCGTTCGTACGAAACGTTCCGTTCGTCGTAAAGACGGTTCCTACATCGCATTCGACGAGAATGCTGCAGTAATCGTTAAGGAAGATAAGAGCCCGCGCGGCACACGTATCTTCGGACCAGTTGCTCGTGAGCTTCGCGATAAGGATTTCATGAAAATCGTATCGCTTGCACCAGAAGTAATTTAATGATAGACCAGATAAAACCTGAAAGCTTAAGCGAGCAGGAGGTGTAATAAATGCCAAGGCTGAAAAAAGTATTGGAATCCCACAACAACAAGCTGCACGTAAAGAAAGATGATACGGTTATCGTCATTACCGGTAAGGATAAAGGTAAGAAGGCCCGCGTCATCGCAGCTTATCCGCGTGAGAACCGCGTACTTGTTGAAGGTGTAAACATGGTGAAGAAGCATTCGCGTCCTTCCCAGGCGAACCCGCAAGGCGGAATCATCGAGCAAGAAGCTCCGATTCATGTATCGAACGTGATGCACGTTGATCCGAAGAGCGGCGGAGTAACTCGCATCGGATACAAAGTGCAGGACAACGGTAAAAAGGTACGGATTGCTAAGAAATCCGGAGCAGTGATCGACTAATCGTTAATGTAGGAAAGGAGGTCCATGATCAATGACAGCAAGATTGAAAGGTCGCTTTCTTAATGAAATCACTCCTGCTTTGATGCAGAAGTTCAACTATACTTCGGTTATGCAAGTGCCGAAAATTGAGAAAGTCGTAATCAACATGGGTGTTGGCGAAGCGGTTTCCAACTCCAAAATTCTTGATGTTGCAGTTGAAGAATTGCGCATCATTTCCGGTCAAAAGCCGGTTGTCACTCGTGCGAAGAAGTCTATCGCAGGCTTCAAGCTTCGTGAGGACATGCCAATCGGGGTTAAGGTTACGCTGCGCGGCGAGCGCATGTATCACTTCCTTGACAAACTGTTCAATATCTCGCTTCCACGCGTACGTGACTTCCGCGGTGTATCGACTAAAGCATTCGACGGTCGCGGCAACTACACGCTGGGCCTGAAAGAACAGCTGATTTTCCCGGAGATCGAGTACGATAAAGTTGACAAAGTACGTGGTATGGATATCGTCATCGTTACGACGGCGAAATCGGACGAAGAATCTCGTGAGCTGCTGACCCAAATGGGCATGCCGTTCGCGAAGTAATCCACTTTTAGGAGGTGTAATACCCAGTGGCAAAAACTTCGATGAAAGTGAAGCAACAACGCACACCGAAATTCAAAGTGCGCGCTTATACGCGCTGTGAGCGTTGCGGCCGTCCGCACTCTGTTTTGCAAAAGTTTAAAATTTGCCGGATTTGTTTCCGCGAATTAGCATACAAGGGCCAGATTCCTGGCGTTAAAAAAGCAAGCTGGTAATCAAGCCTAGTTCGGGAAGGAGGTTCACATAAATGGTTATGTCTGATCCGATTGCAGATATGCTGACACGTATTCGCAATGCGAATGTCGTTCGTCACGAAACTGTGGAAATGCCTGCTTCGAAAGCAAAGAAGCAAATCGCTGAAATTTTGAAGCGCGAGGGCTTTATCCGCGATGCAGAATATATCGAGGACAACAAACAAGGGATTATCCGTATTTTCTTGAAATACGGCCCTAACCAAGAGCGCGTTATCACTGGTTTGAAGCGTATCTCGAAACCAGGCCTGCGTGTTTACACGCAAGCAACTGAGATTCCTCGCGTGCTTGGCGGACTTGGAATTGCGATCATTTCCACGTCCAAAGGCGTAATGACAGATAAAGAAGCTCGTCAGGTTAAATCCGGCGGCGAAGTTGTCTGCTACGTTTGGTAAGAAATAAGTCAGAAAGACAGGAGGTGTAACAATGTCCCGTATTGGTCGTAAACCAATTGCAGTCCCTGCTGGTGTAAACATCAACTTGGACAACACAGTGATTACTGTAAAAGGACCTAAAGGCACGCTTTCCCGTGAAATTCATAAGGAAATGAAAGTGAATGTAACGGAGAACGAAATCGTGGTTGAACGTCCTTCCGACAATAAATTGCATCGTTCCCTGCACGGAACGACTCGCAGCATTATCGCAAACATGGTGACAGGCGTTACTGACGGCTTCTCGAGAAACTTGGAGCTCGTTGGTGTAGGTTACCGTGCAAGCAAATCCGGCGACAAAATCGTGCTGAACGTTGGTTACTCTCACCCGGTTGAGATTGCTCCCGAGAGCAACATCGAGTTTGAGGTTCCAGCTAACACGAAAATTACCGTTCGCGGTATCGACAAAGAGCGCGTAGGCGCTGTTGCCGCTCAAATCCGTTCCGTACGTGAGCCAGAGCCGTATAAAGGCAAAGGTATCAAATACGAAGGCGAGCGCATCATCCGCAAAGAAGGTAAAGCTGGTAAGAAGAAATAAGGAACGTGAAACGTTCCTTAAGATAGCTTCCTAAGGCAAAAGGAAAGGAGTGAACCAAGCATGATTACGAAAGGCGACAAAAACAAGGCTCGTCTGAAAAGACACCTTCGTGTTCGTAAGAAAATCAACGGCACAGCAGCACGTCCGCGTCTGTCTGTATTCCGTTCCTCCAAGCACATTTACGCACAATTGATCGACGACGTAGCAGGCGTAACACTGGCATCCGCATCCACTAAGGATAAAGAACTGGTTAGCGCAATCGGTAACGGCGGCAACGTTGATTCCGCTGCGAAAGTTGGCGAATTGATCGCACAACGCGCTCAAGCAAAAGGCGTAACTGAGGTCGTGTTCGACCGTGGCGGTTATCTGTATCATGGCAGAATTCAGGCGCTGGCTACAGCAGCTCGCGAAGCAGGCCTGAGTTTCTAATATCTAATAAGGAGGTAAAATGACTTGCGTGTAGATCCTAATACGTTAGAACTGACTGAAAAAGTCGTTCACATCAACCGCGTAGCAAAAGTTGTTAAAGGCGGACGCCGTTTCAGCTTTAGCGCACTAGTAGTAGTTGGCGACGGCAAAGGCTACGTTGGCGCAGGGATCGGTAAAGCGGGCGAAGTACCTGATGCGATTCGCAAAGGTATTGAAGACGCTAAGAAAAACCTGATCCACGTACCACTCGTAAATACAACAATTCCACACCTTGTAATCGGACATTTCGGCGCAGGAGAAGTTCTTCTGAAGCCGGCTTCCGAAGGTACAGGTGTTATCGCAGGCGGCCCTGTTCGTGCAGTTCTTGAACTGGCAGGCGTAGGCGACATTTTAACGAAATCTCTTGGTTCTTCGAATTCCCTGAACATGGTTAACGCGACGCTTGAAGGTCTCTCCCGTCTGAAACGTGCGGAAGACGTTGCCAAGCTGCGTGGAAAAACAGTCGAAGAGCTGTTAGGTTAAGGAGGGACATACGATGGCTAAATTGCAAATCACCCTCGTTCGCAGTTTGATTGGCCGCAACGAGAAACAACGTGCAACGGTTGAATCGCTCGGCCTTCGCAAAATTCGTCAATCGGTCGTTCTTAACGACAGCCCGGCTATTCGCGGCATGGTTAACCATGTCAGCCACTTGGTCAAAGTTGAAGAGGTTTAAAGAATAGCTCGGACATTTACGAAATCTACAAGGAGGTGCACGAACGATGAAATTGCATGACTTAGCACCAGCACCGGGCTCGACTCAAGCGCCAAAGCGTAAAGGTCGCGGTATCGGTACCGGTAACGGCAAGACGGCCGGCAGAGGTCACAAAGGTCAAAACGCTCGCTCCGGCGGCGGCGTTCGCCCAGGCTTCGAGGGCGGACAGAACCCATTGTACCGCCGCGTTCCGAAACGTGGCTTTAACAACCCTTTCCGTACCGAATATGCGATTGTCAACATTGAAGAGCTGAACAGCTTTGCAGCAGGTACTGAAGTTACACCAGAAGTTCTTCTTGAACAAGGAATTGTCAAAAATCCTTTGGCAGGAATCAAGATCTTGGGTAATGGTGAATTGAAAGTAGCTCTTACTGTTAAGGCGAAAAAGTTCTCTCAATCTGCGGTAGAGAAAATCCAGGCTGCCGGCGGTAAAACCGAGGTGATCTAATTGTTCACAACCGTGTCCAACATATGGAAAGTGGCGGATCTGCGTACACGGATCCTATTCACACTTTTCATCCTATTCATTTATCGGATCGGATCCTTTATTCCGGTACCGGGTGTTAACAAAGATGTTTTCAAGAACATGGATTCGGCAGGTGCTGATTTGTTCGGCCTGCTGAATACATTCTCCGGCGGAGCGCTCTTTCAGTTCTCTATCTTCGCACTTTCCATTACGCCGTACATTACAGCTTCCATCATTGTGCAGCTGTTGTCGATGGATGTAATTCCAAAGTTTGCAGAGTGGGCAAAAGAAGGCGAAAACGGTAAAAAGAAACTTGCTCAAATTACACGTTACGGAACAATCATTCTCGGTCTGGTGCAAGGCTTCGCTACGGCGATCGGCTTTAATCGCCAGTTCGGGTTTGAAATGATTCCTGGCGCTACCTTCGTAGATTACCTGGTCATCGCTATCATCCTTACGGCAGGCGTAGCCTTCCTGATGTGGCTTGGTGAGCAAATTACGGAGAGAGGTATCGGCAACGGTATCTCGATTCTGATCTTCGCAGCGATCGTAGCCGGTATTCCTGGCCACATTCGCACGATTTATGAGGATCAATTCGTTGGTGCTCAAGATCAGCTCTTCTTGAACATTGCGAAGATGCTACTGATTGTAATCGTGATTATCGCGATTATCGTTGGTGTTATCTTCATCCAGCAAGGTATCCGGAAGATTCCGGTTCAATACGCGAAGCGTGTTGTTGGACGCAAAATGTACGGCGGACAATCGACTCACATTCCGATGAAGGTCAATGGCGCAGGGGTAATCCCGGTCATCTTCGCGGTTTCGTTGCTCATGTTCCCGACTACAATTGCGAACTTCTGGTCTCACCAGCAATGGGCGCAATGGATTATCAACAATATGAGCTACGACAAGCCGCTTGGCATGGTCCTGTACGTATTGCTGATTATCGGTTTCACTTTCTTCTACACATTCGTGCAAATTAATCCGGTACAGATGGCTGATCAGATGAAGAAGAATGGCGGATACATTCCGGGCATTCGTCCAGGCAAGCCGACTTCGTCCTACCTGACTCGCGTATTGTCGCGGATCACGTTGACAGGTGCAATCTTCCTGGCGCTTATCTCCGTTTTCCCAGTGTTTTTCGGAGCATTGGCTGGATTACCGCGCTCGGTGCAGCTTGGCGGTACTTCGCTCCTTATCGTTGTCGGCGTTGCGCTTGATACGATGAAGCAGATCGAGGGCCAGTTGATCAAACGCCATTACAAAGGGTTTATCAATAAATAACATTAGGTTCGAAGGCGGGCTGCAGCGTATTCGCGAGTAGCCCGAACGAGCCTATTGTGTTTAAAGCGAGGAACACGGTAATGAACATTTTATTCATGGGCCCTCCAGGAGCCGGCAAAGGTACGCAAGCTGAGCGTATCGTAGAAGAGTTCGGTATCCCGCACATTTCGACTGGCGATGCGTTCCGCCTTGCGATGAAGCAAGAGACGCCGCTTGGTTTGAAAGCGAAGGAATATGTAGATCAAGGTCTGCTTGTTCCAGATGAGATTACAAACGGCATCGTGAAAGAGCGTCTGGCTCTGGATGATTGCCAAAAAGGGTTTTTGCTCGACGGATTCCCTCGTACGATCCAGCAAGCCGAAGCGCTTGATGTGATGCTGAGCGAGCTGGGCCGCAGCATTGACCATGTCGTAAACTTGAAAGTTGATCGCGGATTGCTGCTTGCTCGTTTGACGGGTAGACGCATCTGCAAATCTTGCGGAACGACCTACCATGTATTATTCAATCCTCCGAAAGTCGAAGGCGTCTGCGATAAAGACGGCGGAGAGCTGTATCAGCGTTCTGATGATACAGAGGAGAAAGTGGGCACACGCCTTGACGAATACACGTCCAAGACGGCTCCGCTTCTTGACTACTACAGCGGTAAGGGTCTCCTGCGCGAAGTCGACGGCGAGAAAGATATTGATGTCGTTACATCCGATATCGTTTCCTGCTTGAAAGGTACGTTGTAATGATAATATGCAAATCCGAATCGGAGCTGCGATTAATGAGGGAAGCCGGACGCATCGTTGCGGAGACGCATCGTCTAATGGCACAGGCGGTTAAGCCGGGCATCACTACAGGTGAGCTCGACGCGATTGCCGAGAAGTACATTAGAAGCCAAGGCGCTACTCCTTCATTTAAAGGTTACAATGGATTTCCTTCCAGCATATGCGCTTCTGTCAATGACGAGCTGGTACACGGCTTCCCTGGATCACGCAAGTTGAACGAGGGCGATATTATAAGTATCGACATCGGCGCGCAGTATGAGGGCTATCATGGTGATTCCGCTTGGACCTATGCGGTCGGCAGCGTAACGCCTGAAGTTCAAAGGCTGCTAGACGTAACGGAAGAGTCGCTCTATGCGGGTCTTGCGCTCGTGAAGCCGGATGTCAGACTCTATACGGTATCGCACGCCATCCAAAAGGTTATCGAAGCGGCAGGTTTCTCGGTCGTTCGGGAATACGTAGGGCACGGAATCGGCGCGGATCTGCATGAAGAACCGCAAATACCGAACTACGGCGTACCGGATAGAGGGCCGCGTCTGAAGCCGGGTATGGCGCTTGCAATCGAGCCGATGGTCAATATCGGTGAACGATATGTCCGGACGCTTGAGGACAATTGGACAGTGGTAACGCAAGACGCTTCCTGGTGCGCTCACTTCGAGCACACGGTTGTCGTCACGGAGGACGGCTTTGAGATTTTGACCAAATTGCCAGAGCAGCCAGAGGCTTAGGTCGATGGAAACTCAACCGCAAGTTGGACAGATCGTCAAAGTGCTTCGAGGCAAAGACGAAGAGAGCTATGCCGTTGTCATTGGAATCATCGACGAGCGATTCGTTATGATTGCGGACGGCGACAAGCGAAGATTCGATTCGCCGAAGAAAAAGAACGTTCTGCATTTACAGTTACAGCCTGCCATCAGTCAAGAGGTTACAACCAGCTTGCAAGAGTCCGGCAGGGTGACCAATGCCAAGTTACGTTATGTGATTCAGAAGTATGCGTATGCGAAAGGAGAATGACGGTTGGCTAAAGAAGACGTCATTGAGGTCGAAGGCACGGTTATTGAGCCGTTGCCAAATGCCATGTTCAAGGTGGAGCTGGAGAACGGTCATCAGATTCTCGCCCATGTTTCCGGCAAGCTCAGAATGCACTTTATCCGCATCCTGACAGGAGACAAAGTGGTTATACAGTTATCGCCTTATGATTTATCAAGAGGGCGCATCACCTATCGGAAGTAGGCCGTGACTTACGGCTTGCCCACGAAAGATTCGGGAGGTAATCACAATGAAGGTTAGACCTTCGGTTAAGCCGATTTGCGAAAAATGCAAAGTCATTCGTCGCAAAGGCAACGTTATGGTGATTTGTGAAAATCCGAAACACAAACAAAAACAAGGTTAAAAGGAGGGAAATATAGCCCATGGCACGTATAGCTGGTGTAGATATTCCGCGCGACAAGCGCGTTGAAATCGCCCTGACGTATATTTTTGGTATCGGCAAAACGACGTCTCAAAAAATCATAGCTTCGACTGAAGTTAATCCGGACACTCGCGTTCGCGATCTGACTGAAGACGAGCTGGCTCGTTTGCGCGAAGCCATCGACAAATCCGTAAAAGTGGAAGGCGACCTTCGTCGTGAAATTTCACTTAACATTAAACGTCTGACTGAGATCGGCTGCTACCGTGGTCTTCGTCACCGTCGCGGTCTTCCTGTTCGCGGTCAACGTACGAAAACTAACGCTCGCACGCGCAAAGGTCCTCGTCGTACTGTAGCGAACAAGAAGAAATAAGAAGGGAGGATAATGATCAATGGCTAAACCAAAAAAGGTCGTTCGTACTAAACGTCGCGACCGGAAAAATATTGATAGCGGCGTGGCACATATCCGTTCCACGTTTAACAACACGATCGTTACGATCACCGACCCGCACGGTAACGCAATTTCATGGGCTAGCTCCGGCAACCTTGGTTTCAAGGGTTCCCGCAAAAGCACCCCGTTTGCCGCTCAAATGGCTGCTGAATCCGCTGCGAAAGCAGCAATGGAGCACGGCATGAGAACGGTCGAAGTTATGGTTAAAGGACCAGGCGCAGGCCGTGAAGCTGCAATCCGTTCGCTTCAAGCTGCTGGATTGGAAGTTAACCTCATTAAGGATGTTACGCCAGTTCCACACAACGGATGCCGTCCGCCAAAACGTCGTCGCGTATAGTCTGATCCACGGTGGTATCAAATAACAGCAACTTGTGAATAATGGTTGTGAAGGTTTGGCATACTACGAGATTTGACATAAAAACGACAAGGTAACGGAGCGACGTTTGAAGGAGGGTACTATTGTGATTGAGATCGAAAAGCCGAAAATCGAAACCGTAGAACTGAACGATGAAGGAACCTACGGACGTTTCGTGGTCGAGCCGCTGGAACGCGGATACGGCACGACGCTTGGAAATTCGCTTCGCCGAATTCTGTTGTCGTCATTGCCTGGTGCGGCTGTAACGTCGGTTCAAATCGACGGCGTGCTGCATGAGTTTTCTACGGTTCCTGGAGTGATTGAAGACGTAACGGAAATCATCCTGAACCTGAAAGGCCTGTCGCTCAAAATCCACTCCGACGAAGAGAAGGTGCTGGAAATCGACGCGGAAGGCGAAGGCAACGTAACAGCGGGGGACATTCGGGCAGATAGCGATGTCGAGATTTTAAGCCCTGATCTTCACATTGCGACCTTGGCCTCCGGAGCGCGACTCCATATGCGGATTTTTGCTAATCGGGGACGCGGTTACGTGCAAGCGGACCGGAACAAGAGCGACGATCAACCGATTGGCGTCATTCCTGTCGATTCGATCTACACGCCCATTACTCGTGTTAATTACAGCGTAGAAAACACTCGCGTCGGTCAAGTCACGAACTATGACAAGCTGACGCTGGAAGTATGGACGGATGGCAGTATTCGCCCTGAAGAGGCTGTAAGCCTCGGCGCTAAAATATTGACCGAGCACTTGGACTTGTTCGTTGGATTAACGGATGAAGCCAAAGATGCGGAGATCATGGTTGAGAAGGAAGAAGACAAGAAAGAGAAAGTCTTGGAGATGACTATCGAAGAGCTGGATCTTTCAGTACGTTCATATAACTGCTTGAAGCGTGCAGGCATTAATACCGTTCAAGAGCTGATCACGAAATCCGAAGAGGACATGATGAAGGTTCGTAACTTGGGCCGCAAGTCGCTTGAGGAAGTTCAAGAGAAGCTGGAAGAGCTGGGTCTTGGCCTTCGCATGGAAGAATAGCAGTTCACAGCTAGATGTGACAACAGAGCAAGGGAGGGGAAAACAAGATGGCATATCAAAAATTGGGACGTGACGCAAGTGCGCGGAAAGCATTGTTCCGTGACCTCGTTACTGATCTGTTCCTGTATGAGCGCATTCAAACGACTGAAGCTAAAGCGAAAGAGGTTCGTTCTATCGCTGAAAAGCTGATCACTAAAGCTAAGAAAGGTGATCTTCATGCTCGTCGTCAAGTGGCAGCATTCGTGCGTCGCGAATCCGTAAATGGTGAGCAAGACGCAATCCAAAAGCTGTTCTCCGAGCTAGCTACTCGTTACTCGGAGCGTGCAGGCGGATACACGCGTATCCTTAAGCTGGGTCCTCGTCGCGGCGATGCCGCGCCTATGGTTTACCTTGAGCTGGTTGACCGCGCGTAGGTTGTTGCAAGTAAAGGGTGGTCCTCTGGGCCACCTTTTTTTGTTTAATGAGAAACACAAGCGTCCGACAAACTGAACAAGTCAGCTCTCAGGTGTCTCTCTCTCACGTAAATAGGGATTTTAAGTTGTTTTCATCGACTTAAATGAACGAAGTAAGTGTGGTGGATGATGAGGTCGATGAAATCGACTTAAAGTTGCATGTAACGCAGTCAGGAGCAAAATAGGTCGCTTTCACCGACTTAAGTACACGAAAGTAAGTGTATCGAATGAATTAGGTCGATGAAACCGAGCTGAATTTGCTGGTAGGGCAGTAGGAAGAAAGATAAGTCGGTACTGCCGATTTCAATTTGCAGTAGATAAAGGGTAGAGGGTGACAACAATGCGTAATATCGGCGTAAAGGTCAGTTATGATGGAACGAATTTTAACGGCTTTCAGTCGCAGCCATACGGACGGACGGTTCAAGGCGAGATCGAGAAAGCGATTAAACATTTGTCTGGGGAAAACATCGTTATTATTGGCTCTGGACGAACGGATGCGGGGGTCCATGCGCTGGGACAAGTATTCAACTTTCATACGGCTTCGACCATCCCGACCGAACGTTGGGCGATTGCGCTGAATACGCGGCTCCCTAAAGATATCATCATTCTCGACGCATGGGATGTGCCGGAAGGCTTCCACTCCAGACGTTCGGCGAAACGCAAGACCTACCGATATACGATCGATATGGGCAAGTTCCCGGATGTGTTCGCCAGATCGTATCGCTTCCATCATCCGACACGGCTCAACGCAGAAGCGATGGCGGAGGGCGTAAGGCATCTAATCGGTACACATGATTTCACTTCTTACACCTCGATTCATTCGACGAAGCCTCATCATATTCGCACCGTGTATGAAGCCTATTTCGAGCAGGAAGGCCAGGCGCTTCATCTCTATATTACGGGGAACGGCTTTCTGTATAACATGGTCCGCGTCATTATGGGAACATTGTTGTGGGTAGGTCAAGGCAAGCTGAAGCCTGGCGACATAGGTCGTATCCTGGAAGGGAAATCCCGTTCACTGGCCGGACCGACCGCTATGCCGCATGCCCTGACGCTGATGGATGTGGAATACAGTGAAGACGGTGCAGCTCATGCCGCAAATGCTGTAGAGGACGATGACGAATAATGCATCTCTGCTACTATACGGATGACTCGATGAACAGAGGATTTCTTCCATCATACCCTGCCACTAAGCGGACCAGGCGCGCATAGGTTAAGAAACAAAAGAAGCTTCCAACCCCACATCAAGTGGCATCGGAAGCTTTTATTTTTGCATCATTTCAACTTATCAGCGAGTCATTGCTCCTCATTGAACACTCGCATTTATTTGAGTACAAAGTCACCCGAACCAGTCTGGACGTTCAGCTTAATGCCGCCGCTGCCGAATTTACCTTTGATGCTGCTGGCACCCTTCGAGCCGCTTTCGTAAGTGAAATCGTCCTTCTGAATGACGCCATCCCCGGAGCCTGCTTTGAACTGCACGCTAAGGGAGTTTGGATTGTTGTCGAGCATAACGGTCACATCACCGCTGCCTGTGCGAAGATCGGTAGGTCTAGTTATGTTCTCTACTTGCATTTTAATGTCCCCGGAGCTCGTTTTCCCAGTCAGCTCCGCAGTACCATCCTCGAAGTCCACATCGCCGCTATTCACCTTAAAGTTGATGGTGTCAGCTTCGTATCCTTTAACCGATAGGTCCCCGCTCTGTGTTGATAAATCCATCATCTTGGCGGCCACGTTGCGCAGCTTAAGGTCCCCGCTATCAATGCTAATAGATAAGTTGCTGTCAACTTTGAAGTCGGATCCCTTAACGTCGCCAGAGTTTGTATTAAGCTTGGCATTTTCAGCCCGTAATTGCTCGAGGGACAAATCACCGCTACCCAGATTGATATCCAGCTGGCTCCACGTTTTCTCAGGCAGCTCGACAATCATATCTACCCCTCTGAATCCGAAGCCGAAGCGAATCCCGCGGTCGCTCTTGAGCGAGAGGTGCAGAGTACCGTCTTTCTTGCTGCTATCGAGCTTCAGATCTTTGATGTAATTCTTGGACGCCCAGCCCTCCAGCCTGATTACTGCCTCGGAACCGCTGCCTTGTACGATTCGGACATCCAGGCTGCCCGATGAAATATCGAGGTTGCGAACATCGCTGATATCAATGGTCTGCTGCTCATTGATTTCGGATGCGAAGTAGTTGCGAATGTTTTGAAGCGTATTGCTGCTTCCGTTCTCGTACACGTAGAGCACGCCAATGATGCCTACGATGATCATAATAATGCCAATTGTCGTTTTGGGTCTCATCGTCTTCTCTCCTAATATACAGCACGGAAGAACAAGCTCACTTGTTCATGCTGCATTTGTTATCCTCATTGTACCAATACGATGAAGCCAAGGGAACCGCCCCGTGGTGGGGGACGACTCGGTCTGGAGACTGAGATTATATTAGGGATGCGAGCAGGATAGAATGAAGACCGTCAACGGAGTTAACCTCTTAGGCGTCACTTCAAGTGGAAAGCTATGCGCGAGTGGGGAACATCGGAAGATGTACGTCATATTCAAGGATGCACCTCAATGGAAATTACAGCATGTCCGTACTTACGGTTCTTAGATGAATGCTGTACCGTTCAACGGCAGCTATATCTGGCATTGTGCACGAATCAACGGACTGAGGCCAATCTGTCTGGTTATCACATGTTGGAAGCCCTACGAGCGGCTTTGCGCTGACGAAAGAAAGCGGAAAAACAGCTTGCACTTTGCTATTCTATATTGTAGAATATAACTTGTGCTTTCTTAGTGGCTCTCCCACAGCCCCGACTAAGAATGGCCGCCAAATGCAAGATTCAACAATGAATAACAAACCAACGGAAACGTTGTTATAAAAACGATTATGGTTAAAGAATTAAGGAGGATCATCCATGCGTACCACCTATATGGCTAAGCCAAATGAAGTTGAGCGTAAATGGTTCGTCATCGATGCGGAAGGCAAAACCCTTGGTCGTCTGGCTAGCGAAGCTGCAAGCCTGATCCGTGGCAAGCACAAACCGCAATTTACGCCGCATGTTGACACTGGCGATTTCGTTGTCGTGATCAACGCAGAGAAAATTGTTCTGACAGGTAACAAAATGGCAGACAAAATGTACTACCGTCACTCGATGTACACAGGTGGCCTTAAGGTCACTCCGGCACACGAGATGATTCAGAAAAAGCCAGAGCGCGTAATTGAGCTGGCTGTGCACGGCATGTTGCCTAAGAACCGTCTTGGTAACAAAATGAAGCTTAAATTGAAAGTTTACGCAGGTGCGGAACATCCACATCAAGCCCAAAACCCTGAAGTCTACGAGCTTCGCGGGTAATAAAGAGGAGGACAAGTTTCATGGCTCAAGTGCAATACTATGGAACCGGTCGTCGTAAACACTCTGTTGCACGTGTACGTCTTGTGCCGGGTGAAGGACGAATCATTGTTAATAAACGCGATTTGAATGAATATTTCGGTTTGGAAACACTCAAGCTGATCGTAAAACAACCGCTTAACCTGACTGACACATTGTCCAAATACGATGTATTGGTTATCGCTAACGGCGGCGGCATGTCCGGTCAAGCTGGCGCAATCCGTCACGGTATCTCCCGTGCTCTGCTGAAAGCAGACCCTGAGTTCCGTCCGGCTCTGAAGCGTGCAGGCTTCCTGACTCGTGATCCGCGTATGAAAGAACGTAAAAAATACGGTCTTAAAGCGGCTCGTCGCGCTCCACAGTTCTCGAAACGTTAATCGTTACAACCAAACGCTTTCTCTGCTTGCAGAGAAGGCGTTTTTTTGTGTTTAGGGTCATATTGATGAAGACACGTACAGCGAGGAAGGCTGAGGAACATGCCCATGCTTCCATGAATCTAATGGATTCATATAGCCCATCGATGCTTTTGATGGTATTTTTTGCGTAAATGTGTAAAGTTCTGATTGAACTACCGTGTAGAAAGGCATATAATCAATTATACAGACTACTTTACTTGGAATTAATAACGGAGGTCATACGTATGAATCTGTTTGAGAAGGAAGCACTTATTGCGCAAAAGGCTGTCGAGCTGGAAAACGCGACGCCGGAGGACATTATTCGTTTTGCAGTGGAGACATTCCCGAATATTACATTTGCATGCAGCTTTGGCGCGGAGGATGTCGTTCTGGTAGACATGCTGCAGAAGGTTAGCCCGACGACGGATATTTTCTACTTAGACACCGATTTCCACTTTAAGGACACTTATGAGACGCGTGACCGGCTTGCAGAGCGCTACCCGGGCATTCCGTTCGTCGAGGTGAAGCCGGAGATTACGCCGGAAGAACAGGCTGCACAGTTCGGTGACGAGCTATGGAAGTCCGACGCTAACAAATGCTGCGATATCCGCAAGGTTCAACCGCTCACGAAGATTCTATCCCAATACGAAGCTTGGATTACTGGCATTCGCCGTGATCAGGCGCCTACACGCGCCAACTCAAAGAAGATTGAATATGACGTGAAGTTCGGTTTGGTAAAGTTCAATCCCATAGCCAACTGGACAACGGAAGATGTATGGCAATATATCCGCGATAACGATGTCGTCTACAATCCGCTTCATGACAACTACTACCCGAGTATCGGCTGTGAGTATTGCACACGCCAGGTCATGCCGGGCGAGGACCCTCGTGCAGGACGCTGGTCGGGACAAGAGAAGACGGAGTGCGGACTTCATAAATAAACCATTTGCGAAGGCATGTATAGGAGGACTTCTACGATTATGAGTCAAATCTTACCTCATGGCGGTGTGCTGGTTAACCGGATCGCCGAAGGCGCAGAGCGCGAAACGCTGCTGCAGGAAGCAAAAGACCTTAATTTCATCACGATTAATACATGGACGATTTCTGATCTGGATCTGATCGGTGTAGGCGCGTTCTCGCCGCTGACCGGATTTCTGAATCAGGACGATTATACGTCAGTTGTGGAGAAAACCAGATTGGCCAACGGCCTGGTGTGGAGTATCCCGATTACACTGGCTGTCGATGATGTGAAAGCAGCCGAATTGAAGGTAGGCGAGAAAGTGGCGCTTATCGGAGAGGATGGCATTACGTACGGATTCATTGCAGTGGAGAGTATCTATACCGTAGACCAGCAGGTTGAAGTGGTTAATATTTTTAAAACGAATGATACGGAGCATCCAGGCGTACAGAAGCTGCTGGAGAGACCGTCTACTTATGTCGGCGGGCCGATCACGGTATTGAACCGTCCGAAGCCGGAGAAGTTCCAGGAGTTCTACTTCGATCCTGCTGAGACACGGAGGCAGTTCGCAGAGAAAGGATGGAAGACGGTTGTCGGCTTCCAGACCCGCAATCCCGTTCATCGTGCACATGAATATATTCAGAAGACCGCGATGGAGATCGTTGATGCATTGTTCCTGAACCCGCTGGTCGGCGAGACGAAATCGGATGATGTACCGGCAAATGTACGAATGAAGAGCTATCTGGCTCTGCTGGAGAACTACTATCCGGCGGATCGTGCATTCCTTGGCGTGTTCCCTGCGGCCATGCGTTATGCAGGTCCTCGTGAAGCCATCTTCCATGCCATCGTGCGGAAGAACTACGGATGCACCCACTTTATTGTGGGACGCGACCATGCGGGAGTAGGCGACTATTACGGGACGTACGAAGCACAGGAGCTGCTGAGGTCGATCCCGGCTGAAGATCTCGGCATTACGCCGTTGTACTTCGAGCATAGCTTCTTCTGCACAGCTTGCGGCAATATGGCGACGACCAAGACTTGTCCGCATGACAAGACGTCGCATCTGACGCTCTCCGGCACGAAAGTGCGGGCGATGCTGCGCGATGGCGTATGCCCTCCGCCGGAATTCTCACGGCCTGAGGTTGCGAAGATATTGATTGAGGGCATGACGGAGCAGCCTGTAGGCTAAGACCAGCCGTCCTGGACCGGAATTGCCGATAACGGCACATATTTGACCATCTCGTCCCATATACATGAATGTGCGCACAAGGCTTATCCTACAGAGTAACCGGATAGGTGCTGCGCATTCATCGATATGGAAGACGAGGTGGTTTTTTGATGCGCAGAATAAAGCGGCACTTTGTCGTATGGATGACCTATAAGGGTGCGATTCGGCTGACGGTAGCCGCTCTGGTTATTGTGCTGACAGGCTTGCTGCTGCGTCAGAGCTTGCCGGCATCGAGCACATGGTCGTATTGGACATTGCCTCTATCGGGCAAAACGATTGCTATTGATGCGGGTCATGGGGGAGCGGATGGCGGCGCGGTCAGCAAGAGTGGCATTATTGAAAAAGATCTGAATCTTGCGATTGCTCTGTACTTGCGTGATTACTTGCAGGAAGCTGGCGCCGTCGTCGTGATGACCAGGGAAGGGGATTATGATCTGGCTTCAGGAGATGCCCATGCTTACAGCAAGCGCAAGACGGAGGATCTGAAGCGGAGAGCGGCACTGATTAATGAAAGCGGCGCCGCAGCCGTGGTCAGTGTCCATATGAACAGTATCCCGCAGCAGAAGTGGTCGGGAGCCCAAACGTTCTATCAGCCGGATAATCACCCCGATAATCGGGTGCTTGCCGCTTTCATCCAGGATGAGATCAAGCGCAATCTGGAGAATACGACTCGTATAGCTGCCAAGGTAGGGGATGTCTATCTGATGAAGGCAATCACGCAGGTACCGACGGCACTTGTCGAGGTCGGCTTTCTGTCTAATCCGGGGGAAGCGACCAGACTGGCAGATACGGAGTATCAACGGAAAGTAGCGGCTTCCATTTATCAAGGCGTATTGCGCTTCGTGTCGGGAGAGAAGCTGAGCGGAGATTCGCAGCAGCAGCTGGACCTGCAGAACGGAAGCGGGAAGTAGGCGTCCGACAGGAGCCTTCGTTCATGAACCGTTCATGAAACGAAGGCTTCCTGTGTTATAATAGGGAGGAAGTTCTCTTAACTCATAAAGGTGGGACATATACGATGTTGACACGGGAGAAAGCCATCGAGGCCATCGAGTCTGCGATGGCCCAGCAGCAATATCAAGCGGAAGGCGTTAGCTTCCGAGATGTCATGGTTCGGAACCGTCAAGTATCATTGACGGTTCTTGGAGCGGGCGCGGCGATTCAGTCCGCGCTCGAAGCCTCGCTTCGCGAGGTGCTGGCGCCGATCGGCGTCGAAACCGTGCATTGCCGGTTTCGGGACGAGGCGGCGCCAGCTGCAGCGGGCAGCGCGCAGCCTGCGCCCGCGGCAAGTGCGGCACCGGGCGGCACAGCCGGCGCCAAGGCCAGCAGCCCCGTACAGGGACATGGGGCTGGAATCGCCAGCCCGCTGCTGTCTTCGGGCAGCGGGACGACCTTCATCGCCGTCGCCAGCGGCAAGGGCGGCGTCGGCAAGTCCACGGTGACCGTTAACTTGGCGGTCGCCTTGGCTCGCAAGGGTAAGCGTGTCGGCATCATCGACGCGGATATCTACGGCTTCAGCGTGCCCGATATGATGGGCATCGAGGAGCGACCGGCCGTCGTGGACGAGCGTGTCATCCCGATCGAGCGCTACGGCGTGAAAGTTATCTCCATGGGCTTCTTCGTCGAGGACAACAGCCCGATCGTATGGCGCGGGCCAATGCTTGGCAAGATGCTGCGCAACTTCTTCCAGGAGATCGAATGGGGCGAGCTGGATTATATGCTGCTTGACCTGCCTCCCGGTACAGGCGACGTTGCCTTGGATGTTCATCAGATCATTCCGCAAAGCAAAGAAATTATCGTAACGACGCCTCATGCGACAGCCGCATTCGTCGCGGCGCGTGCCGGCGCGATGGCGATTAAGACGGAGCATGAAATTATCGGCGTCGTCGAGAATATGTCGTACTTCGTATCCAAGTCGGGAGAGAAGGAATACGTATTCGGCCGCGGCGGCGGCGGCAAGCTGGCGGAGACGCTTCATTGCGATCTGCTGGCGCAAATTCCGCTTGGCGCACCGGACAACCATCCGTCTGAGCCTGACTTCTCGCCATCGGTCTATAAGGCGGATTCGGAAACTGGCAGCTTGTATCTGGAGCTGGCGGACAGCGTTATTGAGCGCTGCGGGAAGTAATACCGCCGCCTTTCGGACTAGTTTCACCGATACATGCAAAAACCCGAACCTCGGACTGCCTCTGCGGCAAGCTCGAAGCTCGGGTTTCTTTTGATATCCCGCCAATTTGAATTCAGATGCTACTCCATGCCTTCTTCATCTTGCGAGCCTTGACCCTCTTCCTCGCCTTTTTGTTCTTCTTGACCTTGCGCCTTCTTCACTTTCTCATCCGGCTTCGGCTGCAGCTCTTCCTGAACTGCCGCCTTCATGAGATCGAGCACTTCGAGGCGGAAGAGCGGGTTCTGCATCGATTCCTGCATGAGCGACATGACCTCTTTACGGTATTGAGCGCTCTTCAGCACTTCAAGAATCAGCTTCTCCATTTCCGGGTTTCTCATCGTCTTGATTAATTCCTGCTGATAAGCAGGGTCTTTAATAAGTTCTTTATGAATGTCCTTGTTTTCTTTATTAACGGCTTTGGCAAATTCGCCTGCAAACCTGGTGTCGGTCATAAGCTTCCGGATGACTTTGTCATAATCCGGCGAACTGATAACATCTTTGACGGCGAGCCGAACTTCCTCTTGATCCTGTACGGATAAAAGCTTGGATGCTTGAGCCGTGTAGCCTGATAGCTGCTCGGCCGATTGTTGAAGCGCCTTCTGGGCATCCTCCGTCTTCAGGATGTCTATGACCATCGATTTCATGTCCTTATAGCTGAGCTGCTGCTGGACGTTTCCTGATGATTCGGTACCGCAGCTTGTCAGCAGCAATGTTAACGCCAGTAATGAAGACGATAAAGTCCAACGGATGCGCATATCCTGCTTGCTCCCTTCTATGTCATGGCTGGGCTGTAATATCGGGTGGTTGGCGCGTGCCCAGTATACCGGTGATCGGCGACATGCGGCAAACCAGCGCTTGATCGTTTTTATTATGCGCATTGTTCACTGTTTTATCATGGACGGGCATTAGCTTTTTGTTGCGATCGTGGTAAAATAAAGGGAAAACCTTCGGGGAGTCGAGCAAAATCGAGCTTTACTGTCGAAGTTCGTTTTGCTGCCCAAAACTTTTTAGGGGGATTTATTCGCGTGAATATAAGAAAATGGTTCTTTTTATTCTGGAGCACCATGGCCATCGGAGCGCTTGTATGCGTTGTCGTCGGTTCGATTATGCTGCTAACCAATCAGGAGTTTGGTTTTCTCGGCTTTGAAGCGACCGGATTCAATGCGATGATGATGGCGATATCGGGCCTCATGATCGGCGCTTTCAGCCAAATGGGCTTCTTCGCTTATTTGACGCTTAACTACATCGCCCTCAGCGTATTCCGCAAGAAATACTTATGGAATGCCTTGCAGGGTTATACGACGTTGTTTGCTGTGTTAGCACTCGGCTATGTACTGTATGAGGACCGGACTAACAACTGGTTTTTCTGGGTGCTTCCGCTTGTCATTTTGGTGCTTTCCTTCGCAATGACATGGCTCAAAGTGAAGCAAACGAACAAAACAGCGTTTATTCCAACGATGTTCCTGATGTTCGTGGTCACCTTTATTGAAGCGTGGCCGGCACTGCAAGGGGAGACAAATGTCGCAGCTATTATCTTTATGATGTCTCCGCTGTTCGTCTGCAATGCGTACCAAAATATGATGATGCACCGCCTGCTCAAAAAAGATACGGCCAATTCCGCAGTAACTCCTGCGAAATCGGCCGGTTAATCTTTCTCTTTATTCAGCTGCGCTAAGCTGCCCTTTGGCATTCGATTGTTTGTCTTGCACCGCGCTGCCGTCGGTTTCTGTCTGGGTAATGAGCTGCGTCACATTGACGAACTCATAACCTTCGGTACGCAATTGATCGATGATGGCTGGCAGTGCTTCATGCGTCTGGGTGACCGTGTCACTCGCATGCATGAGAATGATATCTCCAGGATGAGTGCGGGTGACGACTCGATTGATGATCTTGTCCGTTCCGATATTCATCCAATCCATGGAGTCGGTATCCCATTGAATGACCTTATACTGCAGTTCTTCTGCGATACGAAGCACTCGTTTGTCGAAGTCGCCGTTCGGAAGACGGATCAAATTAGGCTGCTTGCCCGTAATATCGGAGAGAATGGTATGGGCCGTCGTAATCTGCTTGCGGATTTCCTCTTCGCTAAGCTTGCTGTAGAAGTCATGCTTGTGGCCATGGCTGCCGATTTCATATCCGGCGTCTTGAATCTTCTTTACCAGATCGGGGTGGGACTGGCTCCATACCGACGATACGAAGAAGGTAGCGTGGCTAATGTTTTTCTCCTTTAATACTTGGAGGATAGGCTCGGCACGCTTGTCTCCCCAGCTAATATCGAACGTTAGGGCGACAACCTTCTTGTCGGTCGGAACGCTATAGATGGCAGCTGGCTGCTGAGGCGCAAACACGGTGATGTTGTCCCGTTCGGCATAGATGATGCCAATGGAGAATATCAGCGCAATTGCAATGAAGAAATACTTCTTGAGTTTCTTGCCGTTCATGACATAAAACATATTCATGGGGGAAAGCGCTCCTCTCTTCGCTTCGCCCCGGGAAGGGCGTCAGCATTTACATTAGTAGTACAATCTATGCTCGTACCATCGATACTTATTCATTTAATTTGACAGCAAGCGATTAGAATGTTGGAGACACGATACGATTAATCGGGAGGTGTGCAATTGTTCAAGCTCAGCGCCATCATACAGCACTTTAAAGATATGCGGGGCTATATCGGTTTTGCTTTTATTCTGTTTTTTGCGGGCATTGTGGTCGGAGGAACGAATGAAGGCTTCCGCGCTTTTCTCGAAGGCCAGCTGACAGGGCTAGGCCAGCTTGTCGAATCCGTAGACAACAGCAGCAATCCGACGTTAATGATGATGATCGTTATTTTCTTTAATAATGCGATTAAATCGATACTGGTCATGTATTTGGGCGCGTTCTTCGGTATATTGCCGCTGCTCTTTCTCGGGATTAACGGAATGGTGATCGGATTTGTATTGAAGCTGACAGCTGAATCGCCAGATGCACTGCCGGTATGGGAGCTGATTGTCAAAGGGTTGCTGCCTCATGGCATTATCGAGATTCCCGCTATCATTATAGCTTGCGCATACGGGCTGAAGTTCGGCACGCTGGTCATTCGGGCGGGAGGCAACTTGTTATTTGCGAGAGCTAAGCTGCCTGGGATCGGACGGGAGATCGAGCATTTTGCTATTCGTACGGTACCGATGATGGTGATTTTGACCGTAGGACTCCTGGTCGCTTCCATTATTGAAAGCACCATTACACTTTGGTTGTTAAAATAGAGTAATAATATTTCCAATATTTGAGCATAACAGTAAGGCGGTGTCCGAAGCGCATTTGCGAAGGAGCCGCCTTTTGTTCGTCTCAGGACGGTCCATATGCGCTATATACCCCAAAGGAGGCCGCTTACGGTTATGCTCGGAATACTATTCAACGACAAGGAATGCAAAGAACTCGATTACGTATTGCGCAAAGAACTGGATGAGATGCTGCTGGATCTGAACGACTCCCGATTAGATGGAGATATCAAAAGCGCTATAGCAAGACGGTACAAAATCATCTTCAGAATGTATGCGCGAATTGCTTCCCCGAAGGAGCTGTCGCGCTACGCATTGAATGCCAGAACATACAGATCTTAAGGACATAAAAAGCTTTTGAAAAAAAATATAAAAAAGGGGTTGCATTCAATTGGGCCCCTGTGATATATTATTACTTGTCGCCGCTGAGACATACGGCTGACACGCACGAAACGAAAGACGAATGATTGTTCTTTGAAAACTGAACAACGAGCGAAACTGCCCGATACAATCGCAAGATTGAATCGATAACGAAGTTTCCTTAATCAGCTTGCTGGTTATGAGAGATTTCGAAGCAACAACGTTATTGAGCAAGTCAAACACTTTTATGGAGAGTTTGATCCTGGCTCAGGACGAACGCTGGCGG
>NZ_JBWDNN010000014.1:0-95589 GCF_056269225.1 Paenibacillus sp. J31R120
TCTTGCGCAGTGGCGCTTGTAAGCATGATCTGAAACTCAGGCTGTGAATGACAGCCGTGGACTGGATTATAATGTGGTTTGGATTTGGGGTTAAAATGACGCAAGCAAGAGTAACGGAGCAAGAAATATTCTGGAGAAGCGATAGCGCTCGCCTTTGTATCCGGATTCCAACCGCTGAGGTTAGTTGAGGGAATTTGGATACAACAGTGATCGGAAGAATGTATCTTGCGCAGTGGCGCTTGTAAGCATGATCTGAAACTCAGGCTGTGAATGACAGCCGTGGACTGGATTATAATGTGGTTTGGATTTGGGGTTAAAATGACGCAAGCAAGAGCAACGGAGCAAGAAATATTCTGGAGAAGCGAAAGCGTTCGCCTTTGTATCCGGATTCCAACCGCTGAGGTTAGTTGAGGGAATTTGGATACAACAGTGATCGGAAGAATGTTTCTTGCGCAGTGGCGGTTGTGAGCTAAGGCTTACCTTTGCGCAGTGGCGGATGAGAGCTAAGAGTTACTTACATACGCAGTGGCAATGGTAAGCTACGGTTTGTAACTATGGATTTTGAAACGCCACACACAATGAGGAATTCCTAATGAAAGCGCCGCATGCAGGAATTTCGACGCCGTATAGCGAATACATAATATCTTAAGCGACCTAAGCATCGTCGCCCTTCAAACATCCATATACGTTGTCCATACGGTAAGGAGCGTGACGAGATGAGCTTTTGCTGCGGAGCCAGCATGATTGGAACGAAAGGAACACTGAAGCATTTTCATACGCATATTCATAATGTGCCGATTACATTTTGTCCGGTGTGCCATCGCGTCGACGTTCATTATTTGGCGCAACAGGAGTTTGATATATTGGCTGAATATGCGCATGGCGATGGCAGCGCAGAGGTGGACTACGACGATTACGTCGACCGTGACGAGCGCGCTTTGCTGGAGAATTGCGTGAACCACGAAAGTGAAGAGCCAATTGATGTTGTACGAAGTCAGATTGATATGTCGCTTGACTTGCTCAGCTTTGCCAAAGCGATTGACGATAAGCTATGGCAAATGGAGCTCAAGAAGCGTTTGATCGTGCTGAACAACAGACGGAACCGTCTGCTAAGGCGCCAATCTTCGGTATAGGATACGGGAAATATTCAGATGCCTCCCTTGCGGAGGCATCTCTCTTTTTGAAACGGGAAAAAAATTAACTTTTTTTAATGATACCCCCGCAAAGTGCGGTGGCAGTCACGAAATGATGTAGTAGCGAGGTGGAGCGGTTGTTGCTGATCCTGTTCAAGCGCTTTTTGCGCAAATCGGTTCCCTCCCAAGCTGTAACATCCGAGCAGAAGCTGGGACCGGAGCAGTACGTAGAGAAAATCCGACAAGGTGATGAAGGGCTTAGAGATCAATTCATTGCTGAGTATTATCCATATATAGCGAAGCTAACAAGCAGATTTTGCAAACGGTATGTTGATCCGAATAGAGATGATGAGTTCAGCGTGGCATTGCTTGCATTCAATGAAGCGATCAATCAGTATGATGCCGAAGCGGGAGCATCGTTCCTCGGATTTGCAAAAACCGTCATCCAACGTCGGCTTATTGACCATGCGCGGAAAGAACAAAGGCATTTGAAAGCTATTCCTTACAGCACCTATGATTCGGAAGGCGACGACGGAGCCGTATACAACGTGCTTGACACGAAGCAGGCGCTGGACGAACATGAGAATAATAGAAATATTAAGGAGAGGCGCGAGGAGATCGAGGAACTTAGTCAGGAGCTTGAGCAGTTTGGCATTACGTTCCCTGAGCTCGTAGAGATATCGCCCAAACATGCCGATTCACGGCAAATGCTCATTGGTATCGCAGCTATGCTGGCACAGAATGGGCCGCTGATGGCTGCTCTGAGGCTGACACAGCGTATGCCGATCAAGGAATTGATGGAGCAAAGCGGTGTCTCTCGCAAAACCCTGGAGCGCAACCGCAAATATATTATTGCCATAGCCACGATCATGTCGGGATCTTATCCCTATATGAATGACTATTTGGACATACGAATGAATGACACAGCAGCAGGCAAGGAGGTGAGCAGATGAAGCGCGGGATCGTAATGAGCGTGCATGCCAAACATGCTGTTGTCATGACTGTGGAAGGCCAGTTTATCCGCGCTCCTCTGCAAGGCTCGCCTCAGATTGGCGAAGAAATTGTATTTGAGGAAGAGCAATCGGAACCTAGGCGAATGAAGTGGAACCGGATATCGATGCGCTATACAGCTATAGCGGCGATGCTTGGCATTATGCTGATCGCAGGGCTCGCTTACGCGTTCTCCGCGACACATCCTGTCGTGGCGTATTTGACGATGGATATCAACCCGAGCGTTGAGATCGGGGTTGACGGCGGCGAGAAGGTTCGCAAGCTTCGCGCATTGAATGAAGACGGCGAACAAATTATTGCAGGCATAGCCTACAAGGGCGTCGATGTAGAGACGGTTGCGGCTGCTATTCTGGAGCAAGCCAGCAATGCACATTATTTGGACGCGCCGCATAAGGATATTTTGATTACAAGCGTTCTGCTGAATGGGAAGAAGCAGCCGGGTTTGGAGTTCGAGTCTTTGCTTACAAGCAAGCTGGATGAGAAATTGCAAAAGTGGCTGGCCGAGCATACAGGTGCGAACCAGGCGGTGACCATTACAACATTGTCCGTGCCTGAATCGCTGCGCGTCGAAGCGGATGCTAACGGCATATCATCAGGCAAGATGGCGGTCTATTTGATGGCAAAATATGAAGGGTATCAGGTAGAGCTTAGCAAGCTGAAGGAAGAGTCTATTGATACCTGGTCGGAGCCAATCGGCGGCATGAAGAGCATAGTGGCTACGGAAGATGAAGCTGAAACCAAGAAAAAGCTGGAGAAGCTTTTGGCCAAGGAGAAAAAGGCTCAGCAGGCGAAAGGCGGGTCTTCCGGAGCTGGCAAAACGACGAAGCCTGCTTCGACGGCTACGCCTAAGCCTTCAGCTAAGCCGTCTTCCAAGCCGACCGTTAAACCATCCGTCAAGCCATCCGAGTCGAGCAAGCCTAATCGGCATGGCTGGTGGCATGATCGGGATGAGGATGACCGTGATGATGACGATGACGACGATTATCGCCCGACCTCAGGCAAATGGAACAACGGCAAAGATCATGATAAATGGAAGAATCACGATTGGAATAAGGATTGGAATAACCAATGGAATAACAGCAAGCACAACGGCTGGTATAACTCCAATGATAATAAGAATAGCAAGGACAAGAAGAGCGAAAAGGACAATAAAAACAGTAGTATTGCCGGGAAAACCGGCAAAACCGGGACTGACGAGAGCAAAAATGGCAACAAAAATAAGGGAGAAAGCGACAAAAACAGCACTAAAAATAATGGCAAAAACAGCAGTAAAACCGATCAAAAAGGGAATAAACAGAACGAGCGTGATAAAGATTCCTCTAAAAAAGGGAGCCGGAACGAGCAAGACAAGGATGAGAATGATGACCGGAGCAGCAGAAACCGCGGCAACTCGGATCGTGACCGGGACAAGGCTGATGATCGAAAGGGTTCTTCCCGTGACGGCCGCCAGCATAGCAGTCGCGACTAGCCGAATGCTGGCAAGCGGACAGACTGTTGCTTGAGCACTAAGTTAGAAGCGGAGGCAGCTCCGCCTGTTTTGCATCTAACAAAAAACGAGTCTTTACGACTATATAGCCTCCTGGTTTCGACAGGATTTCCGATTGACAGCCTTTGTAAAGTAAACCTATGATTAGTGGTAAGTTCATTCGTACAAATCCATAGCTTTGCCGGGGAGGAGTAGTAGATGCAAGCCATTCGAAAGCGTTATTTCCCGGCGCTTGCCGAGTATATCCGGGGTGGTAAGGAAGCATCGCTTCATCATGCATACGAGCTGGGCAAACAACTTCAGGGGTACAATCAGGAAGAAATTATAGCCGTACATGAGGAATGCATACAAGAACTCGCAGCCAATGTGGAATCCAAAGATGCCGTTCAACTCTATCATCGTTCCTTTGTGTTTTTGATGGAGCTGATGGTGGCATGCCGATTCAAGATGGAAGTAAGCGCCGACGGTGAATTGCACGAGCCGTCATCGGCACAAAAGTTTATGGACATGCGGGCGCTCATGCTCCATTCGGACCGTTCGTTCGAGAGGGTTAAAAATAAATACGAAAACGTGCTGCAGCATATGGACAGCGGTATTGCGCTATTTGACAGCGACGGTATCCTGTCTTTTATCAACGTCCAGATGGCCAAGCTGCTGGACATTCCCAGAAAGACGCTGGTCGGCTGCAACATTAGAGAGATTCTGCTGCATCCCAAGCTTGCGATTACCTCCAAACGGACGATCCTTCGGCTATACCGGGAGATGTTCCTGAAGCGAAGCCGCTATTACGAGTTCCAGCATAAGGACGGCAAGCATCTGCTTGCTACCGTCACTTACGGAGACCAGCTCGACGGGGACTTCCTGTTCAGTGTGAAAGACGTGTCGGAATACAAGCAAATCGAACAAAGCGCGCTGCAGAACGACAAGCTTGCCATGTTAGGCAAGATCGCAGCCGCCATCGCCCATGAAATCCGCAATCCGCTAACCAGCATAAGAGGATTCATCCAGTTGCTTCGGCCTTACTTGCTAGAGGTGGGAAAGGAAGAATACGCGCGCATTATTTTGACGGAAATCGACCGCGCCAATGACATCATCTATGAATTTCTAAATTCCTCCAAGCCCTCCGCTCCTATGAAACAAGCCGCATCCATTGATCATCTCATCCGTGAAGTTGTTATGCTGACCGAAAGCGAATCTTTACTTCGTAATTGTGAAATCTCCGTAGAATCCTATCATGCCGAGGCTTACGTTTCGATTGATATCAAGCAAGTGAAGCAAGTGGTACTGAACATCGTGAAAAACGCGCTCGATGCAGTGGAAGAAATGCAATCGGAGCGTAGAGGGAAGATCGACATCTCGCTCAGCAGCGACGGGCAATATGTGAAGATATTGATCAGAGATAACGGCAAAGGAATGGACAAGGCTACAATGAACAGGCTATTCGATCCTTTCTTTACAACGAAACAAGCAGGTACCGGGCTTGGCCTGTCGGTCAGCTACAGGATCATTCGCAATCACGGCGGTACGATCCGGGTGGACAGTCAAGTGGGAAGCGGGACAGAATTTATCGTATATTTGCCATTGGCGGAATAAAGGTTTAGAATCGAATCGGGGTTTCATACCCCGATTTTTTGCTATATTCGAGAAACGAGGGATGGAACAATGGCGATTTCAATTAGAGTAGGAAACAGACAGGCGGGCGAAGCGGCGCCTGATGCTCTCGTGCGTTTTATCATAGAAGATGAATTGAAAGGAACTTCCGAGCTTGTTCATCTACAGATCGACGGACAGCTTCGCGGCGGTTATGCAAAGGGATTGTTCCAGGCGAAGCCTGAGCAAGTAGAATGCATGCCTTCACTTGGATTGGTAGAGTCATCGCATATTCTGTTTGTCGGTTATGAGCCGGGCTCCGGCGCTGACGGCTTGCGTCATGCCGGCGCTGCGGCGGCCAAAGCGCTGAAGAAAGTTCGTGCCTCCAGTGCAGAATTCCTGCTAACCTCTTCAGCTCTGGAACAGGAGCTAGGCGCTATCGGCGCGGAAGCCGCTGCACAGGCGTTGACGGAAGGCATTCAGCTGGCTCTGCATGACAGACAGCCGCTGAAGAAGGAAGAGCAGGTCCGCTTTGGTCTAGGAGAGATTGCGTATCGCTTCGAGGACGGCTTTGCCGGATCGCAGGCTGACAGCGGCATATGGAAGAAAGGCGCGGACAAAGGACAGATTCTTGCTGGCAGCGTCGCGTATGCCCGTGATTTGACCAATCTTCCGGGCAATGATTTGACTCCGGAGCGCCTGGCGTTCCATGCGGAGGAGCTTGCCTCGCAGTACGGTCTGGAGATCGAGGTTATCGACGAGTGGACGGCAGCCGAGCAAGGGATGGGCGGCTTGCTGGGAGTCGGTCAAGGCAGCGTCAATCCGCCAAGAATGATCGTCATCCACTATAAAGGAGCGCCGGAATCCTCTGAGGTATGGGGCTTGATCGGCAAAGGCATTACGTTCGATACAGGCGGCATTTCCTTGAAGAAGGCTGCGGGTATGGAAGAGATGATCTCCGATATGGGAGGCGCTGCGGCCGTGCTGGGTGCGCTGCGCGCCTTGGCGGAGCTGAAGGCGGAAGTGAATGCGCTTGTGGTTGTTCCCACAGCCGAAAACATGCCTTCCGATCGCGCCTTGAAGCCGGGTGATGTTATTCGAATGATGAGCGGGCATACGGTGGAGGTCGTGAATACGGATGCGGAGGGCAGACTTGTCCTGGCTGACGCCCTCACTACGGCTATTCGCCGAGGGGCTACGAAGCTTGTTGACGTTGCGACGCTTACGGGAGCCGTTATGGTTACTTTAGGTTATGAAGCGACAGGGGCTGTAACGAATAATGACGCGTTAATGACGAATGTGCTTCGCGCTTCGGAGCGCGCGGGAGAGCGCGTATGGCAGCTGCCTGCGTATCCGGAATTTTTGAAAGGATTGAAGAGCGATGCGGCTGACCTGAAAAATAGCGGTTCCCAGTACGGCGGAGCGAGCAAAGGCGGCATGTTCATCGGTTACTTCGCGGAAGGACTGCCTTGGGTGCATCTGGACATCGGCGGCACCGCATGGCTGGAAGCAGCTAGAGGCTGGGAACCGAAGGGCGGCACTGGAGTTATGGTGCGTACGCTTGTGGAATTAACGGCAGGAGAGCAAACCTAAGGCATATTTGAATCGGAGGTTCTATGACGTACGAGGAATTGATGCAACAACTGGAGAAGCTGGGCAGCGAGCAGACGAAGGGGACCTTTCTCAGGCACGGCGCCATGGAGCCGTTCTTTGGCGTCAAGGTCGGCGATTTGAAGAAGCTGGTTAAGTACGTGAAGAAGGACCAGAAGCTTGCGGAGCAATTGTACGCTTCGGGCATTTCGGATGCGATGTATCTCGCGGGGTTGTCCATTGATCCTAAGCAGGTATCAAAGGAATTGCTGCAGCAATGGGCGAACGAAGCGTATTGGTCCATGCTGGCGGAATATACGGTTGCCGGAGTTGCAGCGGAAAGCGCCTATGCCAGGGAGCTTGCGCTGGAGTGGATCGATTCGCCGGAAGAGATGAAGGCGGCTTGCGGGTGGAACACCTATGCCGGATATGTGTCTATTACGCCTGACAGCGAGCTGCCGATCGGAGAAATCCGCGAATTGCTGACTAGAGTGCGCAAAGATATTCACAGTGAGAAGAATAGAGCGCGTTATACGATGAATGGCTTCGTAATCGCTGTCGGCACCTATGTCTGGGAGCTTCATGAAGAGGCGATCGACATAGGAAGGGCCATCGGAAAGGTTCATGTGGACGTTGGCAATACCGCTTGCAAAGTGCCTTTGGCTGAGGAATACATTGCTAAATCATCCAGCAGAGGCAAGATTGGCGTGAAGAAAAAAACCTGCATTTGCTAACCAATCACGTCTTATGATGCATGGACTGGGCATTGATGCTTTAAATGCATGAAACCGATGCCAATATGGTTATGGAAGGCAAGCGGTTATTGTACTAAAATATGAAGAGGCCACAAAACTGCAAGTGATGCAGCGGGTAGGCTTCTCTTCCTATGTCTCGGCAAGGAAGGGTCAGGCGGCCATGTATGGAATGGTTCGCCATAGAAAATAATAGGATGGTTATGAATAGAGAGGGTGGAATTTTCTGCAATGAGCATCCATGATGAGCGCAACTCTTCGCCTTGGAAAAGCTACTATGGTCCCAATCTTGGTTATGTTCAGGAGCAATACGAACTGTTCCTGGCCGATCCGAATGCCGTTGAAGCATCGGTTCGCGAAATGTTTCTCGTATGGGGGGCGCCGCCTTCCACAGCAGCTGCGATTTCGTCGGCTGCGCCGGTTTCCACTACTGGAACCGTACAGTCGGGGACACCGCTAGCAGGCGGTCCGCTTGACAGCAATATGCTCAAGAAGGTCGTTGCCGCGCATCAGCTAATGCTGAATATTCGCAGGTACGGCCATTTAGGTGCGGATATTAACCCGCTGGGCATTAGCCAATCGGCTGACACGAAGCTGCTAGACCCTGAGACCTTCGGATTGACGAAAGAGGATCTGCTATCCATTCCTGCGTCCCTGATCTGGGACAACGCGCCGGAGTCCATTGGCAATGGTTGGGATGCCATCGTGCGGCTCAGAGAAATTTACACCCGTTCGGCTGCGTATGAATTTACACATATCCACGATGAGACTGAACGCTCCTGGCTTCACAAGCAAGCGGAGTCCGGTTCGTTCCCTGCTCCTTTGTCTACAAGGGAGAAGGAAGCGCTGCTTGAGCGCCTCATGCAAGTGGAGCAATTCGAGAGCTTCATCCACAAAACGTTCGTCGGCCAGAAGCGCTTTTCTATCGAGGGCGTCGACATGCTCGTTCCGGTGCTGGACGAAATCGTCCGCGCTACGGCGCATGACGGAGCTCAGCATATCCTGATCGGCATGGCGCATCGCGGCCGTCTGAACGTGCTGACGCATGTGCTTGGCAAGCCGTATGAGAAAATCTTCTCCGAATTCCATCACTCCCCTAACAAGGAGCTGGTTCCTTCCGAGGGATCGATGGGCATTAACTATGGATGGTCCGGCGACGTGAAATATCACTTGGGAGCAGACCGCGCCTTCACAGAAGGCGAGACGGTTCGCGCCAAAGTGACACTTGCGAACAACCCGAGTCACTTGGAATTCGTCAACCCTGTTGTAGAGGGCTACACGCGTGCTGCACAGGAAGACCGCAGCAAGCCTGGCTTCCCTGAACAGGATTTGCATAGCGCCGTAACCGTATGCGTACACGGCGACGCAGCGTTCATCGGCGAGGGCATCGTAGCCGAGACGCTTAACTTCAACAATCTTCAAGGCTACCGCAATGGCGGTACGCTTCATATTATTGCAAACAACCGTCTGGGCTTTACGACGAACAGCGTGGACTCCCGTTCCACTCATTACGCAAGCGACCTTGCGAAAGGCTTCGATCTGCCGATCATGCACGTGAACGCAGACGATCCTGAGGCATGTCTTGCGGCTGTGCGTCTGGCATGCGAATATCGCCTGCGCTTCCAGAAAGGCTTCGTTATTGACTTGATCGGCTACCGTCGTTTCGGCCATAACGAGATGGACGATCCGGAAGCAACTCAACCGCTGGTTTACTCCAAGGTTCGCAAACATCCGACAGTAGCAACGCTGTACGCAGAATTGCTGAAGTCGGAGAAAACGATTTCCGAAGAGCTGGCGACTCAGCTTCGCGAGAAGACGCTAAGCGCCCTTCAAGCCGGTTATGACGCCATGAAGGCGAATGAAGGCAAGGCGCATGTGCAAGTTACACAAGAGAACGGCGTAGTTGTACCGGAGGACGTCCGTACGGCTGTACCGATGGAGACGCTTAAGGAAATCAACCTGGAGCTGCTGAACCGTCCGGAAGGCTTCACGGAGTATTCCAAGTTGCAGCGTATTCTGCAACGCCGCGCGACCAGTCTGAATGATGGCGAGAAGCTGGATTGGGCGCATGCCGAAGCATTGGCTTTCGCTACTATTCTGGCGGATGGTACGCCAATCCGTCTGAGCGGTCAGGATTCCGAGCGCGGAACGTTCGCTCATCGTCACATCATGCTGAACGACAATGCAACGGCTCAGAAGTTCACGCCGCTGCATATGTTCCCGCAGGCGAAAGCTTCGTTCGCAGTTCATAACAGCCCGCTCTCTGAGACGGCTGTACTGGCATTTGAATATGGCTACAATGTATTTGCACCGGAATCATTCGTTATCTGGGAAGCACAATTCGGCGACTTCGCGAACGTTGCCCAAGTCATATTCGACCAATTCATGGCTGCCGGCCGTGCGAAGTGGTCGCAGAAATCCGGTCTTGCAATCTTGCTGCCGCATGGCTATGAAGGCCAAGGCCCTGAGCATTCCAGCGCACGTCTGGAGCGCTTCCTGCAATTGTCTGCTGACAACAACTGGACTGTTGCGAACCTGACGACTTCGGCGCAATACTTCCACCTGCTGCGCAAGCAAGCAGCGATGCTGGGCAGCGACAGTGTGCGTCCGCTCGTATTGATGGCACCGAAGAGCTTGCTGCGCAACCCGCGCGTTGCGTCGCATGGCGTTGAATTCAGCGAGGGCTCCTTCAAGCCGGTGCTTCCGCAGTTCAGCCTGACGGAAACAAAAGCGGCCAAAGATAAAGTAAAACGTCTGATTCTTGGAACGGGCAAAGTGATGGTTGATCTGGAGGAAGCGATGTCCTCCGGCAGCGAAGGCGATTATGCTTGGCTGCGTGTAGCACGCGTCGAACAGCTGTATCCATTGCCGCAAGCCGAGCTTGAGCGCATCTTTGGTCAATTCAGCAAGCTTGAAGAGATCGTATGGGTTCAAGAAGAGCCTAAGAACCAAGGTTCCTGGTCCTACATGGAGCCTCGCCTGCGCGATCTGGCGCCGGGCAAGGTGCAGGTCCGCTATATTGGACGTCCGGATCGTGCAAGTACAGCAACCGGTCATCAGGAAATCCACGTTGCAGAACAGAACATGATTATTTCTTCCGCTTTGAATGGTCAACCATTCGAATCGAGTTTGGTAAGGGGGTAGCAACAAATGGCAGATATTATTGTACCTGAACTGGGAGAATCGATTTCCGAAGGAACGATTACAAAATGGTTCGTGAAGGAAGGTGACAACGTCAATCAAGGCGATGTCCTTCTGGAACTTGAGACGGATAAAGTCAACATTGAAATTAGCGCGGACAGCAGCGGTGTTGTATCGAGCATCGCGAAACAAGAAGGCGATGTAGTCCTTGTTGGCGAAGCGATCGGTTCGATCGGCGCGTCCACCGGCGCACCGGCTGCAACACCTGCACCAGTGGCTCCGAAAGCGGCAGAAGCGCCAGCTCCAGCGGCTGCCGCAGCTGCACCTGCAGCAACAGCTGTGTCGACAGCTGCATCGGTGAATGCATCGCCTGCAGCTCGCAAGCTGGCTCGCGAACAAGGCGTCGACCTGACGCAAGTGCAAGGCAAAGACAGCATCGGCCGTATCTATCCGGATGATGTTCGCTCGCATAACGGACAAGCTCCTGCTCCTGCAGCGGCACCTGCGCCTGCAGCTCCGGCTCCAGCGCCAGCTGCGGCAGCAATTGCCGGCGGCAAGCCGGTAGAGCGCAAGCGCATGTCCCGCCGCCGCGCGACGATTGCGAATCGTCTCGTGGAAGCACAGCGCACTGCAGCTATGCTGACAACATTCAACGAAGTGGATATGACGGCGATCCTTGATCTTCGCAAGCGCCGCAAGCAATCCTTCTTCGATAAGAACGAGGTTAACCTGGGCTTCATGTCCTTCTTCACGAAGGCGGTTGTCGGCGCGCTGAAGCAGTTCCCGCTGCTTAACGCGGAGATTGACGGCGAAGATATCGTTGTGAAGAAATTCTACGATATCGGTATTGCCGTATCGGCCAAAGAAGGTCTTGTCGTTCCTGTCGTTCGCGATGCGGATCGTCTGGGTTTTGCTGAGATCGAAAGAAACATCATTGAATTGGCTAAGAAAGCACGTGCTAATACACTATCCATTGGCGATCTGCAAGGCGGCAGCTTTACGATCACGAATGGCGGCGTATTCGGCTCCTTGCTGTCGACGCCAATCTTGAACACACCTCAGGTTGGTATCCTGGGCATGCACAAAATCCAAATTCGTCCGGTTGCTATCGACAATGAGCGTATGGAAAACCGTCCGATGATGTATATCGCACTTTCCTACGACCACCGTATCGTTGACGGCAGCGAAGCTGTCCGCTTCCTTGTAGCGGTGAAGGAAATGCTGGAAGATCCGGAGCAGCTTCTGCTGCAAGGCTAAGCTTTAACGATCTCTACTACAAAGCTATTGGTTATCGTACGACGATAACCAATAGCTTTTTTTGTCATTTTATAGAGAGTGAAGCAGGAAGGAAGCGGGGGTTCGTGGAACATAAACTACCATGGATGATATCGGATGATTCCTTCAAGGGGTGTTACGGACATGACGAAGAGAAGCAACGAAAATTTGCTGCGTGAAAGCAAAGAAAGATATGATGCTCTCGTTCAATATTTGCCGGATGGAATCCTGGTCCATTCCGATTGCCGAATTGTATTCGCGAATGATGCCGCTGTAAGACTGCTAGGCGCAACCGTCGTTGATGAGCTTTTGGGACAACCGATTTTTTTGTTCATTCATCCCGATTACGCGCATCAGCTAGAGGAGAGGATTGAACAATTTCTGAAGGCAGGTCGCCCTCATCGATCAGCATTCAGGAAGTTCGTACGCTTAGATGGCGAAATCGTCAAGACTGAGGTCCATGCTGTACCGATAACATTCGACGGCAAGCCGGCTGTGCAGCTCATCATACGTGATATGTCCGAGTGGATTCGGATGGAGGAGACGCTACACGAGAAGGATGATCTATACAAGACGCTGGTGGAGCATGTGGTCGCCGGTGTGTTTGTTGAGCAGAACGGCGTATTTGTTTATTTGAATCCGTATTTGGTTAAGATGCTGGGCTACCAATCCGAGGAGATGATTGGCCGCAAGCTGGAGGAGTTCGTAGACGAAGGGGAGCTACATACGCTCAGAAACAGCGATTTTTCTGTCCATGATCATGGACAGAAGCAGTTTCCGTTTCGAATCAAAGGCAAGCATAAGGACGGCAGCACGATCTACCTGGAGGGCAACAGCTCGATGATTACATTTGACGGCCAGGAAGCGCTGCTCGGTACGGTACAGGATGTTACGATGAAGCACGAGCGGGAGCAGATGCTCCTGCAAAACGCCAAGCTGTATCAGCGAATTATGATGTGCATGCCGGAGCCGATCGTCATTACGCATAGTGAGAGAGTGCTCTATGTGAACCGCCATGCGATGGAGCTAGTTGGCGTTACAGATGATTCCTGTATTGTAGGCCGAAATCTATTTGAATACATTCACGAGAATGATCGTGAGAATGTGAAAGAAAAGCTGTCTTGGACCATCTCCGTAGATGAGCCGACCTCGTTCGCGGAAGCCAAAATCGTATTGACCAGCGGACGTGTATTGGAGGTTGAGGCATCCAATATTAGCATCGATAATTATATGGGCAAAAGGGTTGTGCTGAGCGTAATCCGCGATTTGACTGAGCGCAAGCGGTCAGAGGAGCGGATGCTCCGCTCGGAGAAGCTGTCGGTGATCGGACAGCTAGCAGCAGGCGTAGCCCATGAAATTCGCAATCCGTTAACCGCGCTGAAGGGCTTCACCCAGTTGCTGCGGACCAAATACCGGGATGAAACGACGTATTTTGGGATCATGGAAGGCGAATTAGACCGTATTAATTTGATCGTTAACGAGTTCATGACGCTGTCGAAGCCCCATCTTTCTCCTTTCCAGCCAGGCCATATGGACGATATTCTACAGAGTGTTGTCTCGATTCTGGATACGCAGGCTATCCTGATGAACGTAGAGATCATCTATCGACCTCTGGGGGAGCTGCCGCTTATGAACTGCAATGAGAATCAATTAAAGCAGGTGTTCGTCAATGTGATCAAAAATGCGGTTGAATCGATGCCAAATGGCGGCAAGGTGGAGATTACAGCTCGCACGGTGGAGACGCATAACGGACAAAGCATCCATATTCAGGTCAAGGATGAGGGGCAGGGGATTCCGCAGGAGCTGATCAGACGGCTGGGTGAACCCTTTGTCACGACCAAGGAAAAGGGAACGGGTCTTGGCCTTATGGTGAGTACACGCATTATTGAAGCGCATCATGGCACATTGCATATCCAGAGCGCGCCGAATAAAGGAACGACTGTAGATATTTCGCTGCCTGTTCTTTGATCCTGAATTCATCTACCGATGATTATAGTAGAGCAAAAAATGATGGAGGAGCGTGAACGATGATGACAACGCAAAAGGGAAAACTGGGGACAAGCACGATTACGCAAATTGGCTTGCTGGTGCATGATATCGAAGCAACTTCGCAGGCCTACGCCGATTTCTTCGGACTGGAGAAGCCCGAATGGTTTTGGACGGATACCGTGGATAAAGCGCAGACGGAGTATAGCGGGAAACAAAGCGAGGCGCGGGCGAAGCTGGCTTTTTTCGATATGGGTTCGCTTCAGCTGGAATTGATTGAACCGGATCGGCATCCCAGCACATGGCGCGAGCATCTCGACGCGCATGGGGAAGGCGTCCATCATATTGCGTTGATCATCGAAGGCATGAAGGAGAAAGTAACGCTCATGGAGGGACAGGGAATGAAGCTGGTCCAGAAGGGTGAATATACAGGCGGACGGTATGCCTATATGGATACGTTCCCGCAGCTAAAGGTGATGCTGGAGCTGCTGGAGAATGATCCTTCGTAAGATCTGAATTTCTAATTTGCTCATACAGAAACGCCATTCCAGGATGAGTCGATCATCGAGGAAATGGCGTTTTTTATGATGGCTTCAGTCTGACATGGCAGACGAATGTTCGCTATACAGCTCAATCGGAAGTGGCCGTATTCATGCTCTCATTATGCTAATGTCCGCAAAGCAGCATACGTATTTTTTAGCATTTGAGGGCCCGCCATGTTGGCAGCTACAGAAAACCACTCGGAATGCGTCAAGATTTTGCCAATTAGATAAAAAGCGATCCCGCCGATCAATTCAAAGGCGAGGAATTCCTTCCACTTCCACGCAGGAACAACATAGACGATAAAAACGTCCTTACTTCCAGCCCCAAAGCGTCCCTTCAACCGTAAACCCTCCTGCCGCAATCCTACAGAGTTCCATACTCATTAGCGTATGCGCGGCAGCTTTTCCAACATTCGCATCAACTTGTTTGCAGAGCTTCCTGCAATATTTCCAGCATGGCATCGATATGAGAGTGCTCCACAATGAGCGCCGGCATGAGGCGAATGGTATGGGCATTAGGCGCATTCACCAGAAGTCCCTTCTCTCTGCACTTCTCAACCAGTGAAGGAGCGTCCGGCACATCAAAGGCGAGCAGAAGGCCCAAGCCCCGAACATTCGTAATCGGCATGGTAGCGGACAAGCGCTTCAGCCCTTCCATCAAGTAGTGGCCTTGCTTATACGCTTGATCGGCAAGGTCAAGACGGAGCAGCTCGCCCAATACCGCCAACCCTGCTGCCATAGCAAGCGGCTGGCCGATATAAGTGCCGCCTTGATCGCCGGGCTGGAACAGATCGTATTGCTCTTTCGTAAGCATGGCCGACAATGGGAAGCCGCCGCCGATTCCTTTGCCCAGCGTGAGAATATCCGGTTGAATGCCATAATGCTGGTAGGCGAACATTTTGCCCGTACGGCCTAGGCCGGTCTGGATTTCGTCGAA
Source organism: Paenibacillus sp. J31R120 (assembly GCF_056269225.1). NCBI lineage: Bacteria > Bacillati > Bacillota > Bacilli > Caryophanales > Paenibacillaceae > Paenibacillus > Paenibacillus sp. J31R120. The sequence continues at coordinate 15,444 of NZ_JBWDNN010000014.1, forward strand.
AATAAGCAGAATACCGTACATGTCGCATATTTTGCGAAGTCCGTACAGGTAGGCTTCACTAACCGCATGAACTCCGCCTTCTCCTTGCACAAGCTCTACCATAATGGCGCAAGTCTGGTTCGTGACTGCGGCGAAGCAAGCGTCCAGATCATTTATAGGCACATGTACGAATCCGTCCACTTTCGGTGCGAAGAGAGGCTTCCATTGCGCTTTGCCTGTTGCAGACATCATGGCCAGCGTGCGGCCGTGGAAGCTGTTCGTTAACGTGATGACCTCATAAGCGCCGTTGAGGTTCAGTGCTCCATGCTTGCGGGCAAGCTTAACCGCGCTTTCGTTCGCTTCCGCACCCGTGCTGGTGAAAAACACTTTATCCATGCCGCTGACGCTAGTAAGCTGCTCGGCGAATTGGATCTGCGGCTCATTATAAAAGGCAGGGCTGGCATGAACCAGCTTGGATGCCTGCTCGGCAAGCGCTTGTTGCAGGACGACAGGCGAGTGGCCAAGACTATTGACGGCCCAGCCGCCGATAAAGTCCAGATAGCTATTGCCCTCCGTATCGTATAGCATCATGCCTTCGCCGCGCGCCATGACGATATCCGGACGAATGGCTGTATTCAGCACATGCTTTTTGGCCAGGTCAATGGGAGCTGGTATATGGGTAATCGTGTGAGTGTCTTTTTCCAAAGATGAAACATGCATGAGATTGGACATGCTTTCCCTCCGTTCAAACTTAATACTGTATAAATATACATCAAAACGAATTAATATTCAATAAACAATTGAAGGATTTATGCTTTGTAGATCGCCCGTTGTTTTGAAAAATAAAGCTATACTTTTATGGGAATATAGGGTATTATCTTTATACCATAAAAGAGCGCTTAAACTCCTTATATATCAAGGGTTTAGCGCTCTTTTCATCTTAAATGGTCACATTTTGATCACGAAATTCTGATTTTCCACTGTTTTTAGCAAATCTCCGAACTTTTTCGAGGTGTCTTTTTTCACTGTTCTGGTCACATGCAAGTAGACTGATTTTGTTGTTGAATCATCAACATGACCTAGACGATCCATAATGTCATGTAGATTTGCGCCGGCCTCAGCCAGGAGACTTGTATGAGTATGTCTTAGCGAATGGGGGGATAGGTTTTCATTCAGTCCAGCGATTTTTAAAAGTCGTTTCATTCTTGTCTGATAATGCAGGAGTGTCATAGGATAACCTGGATGTTTGTTCTTGTTGGGCATTATGTAACCCTTATTGTAGTAACGGTCACGATGAAGCATCATAAATTCTTTGTTCTTATGAATGTAACTTTTTAATACTGCAGTGATCATAGGATCTACATCAATCACTCGAACAGAAGTTTTAGTTTTAGGGGTATACAGTTCATACTTTAACATGTTGTTATTAGGACTGTAATAAGTCTTGGTAATGCTAATGGTGTTTTCAGCGAAATCTATGTCTGATTCTCTTAAAGGTATAAATTCCCCGATTCTCATTCCCGTGTATGCCAAGGTCAAGAATGTCTCATAATCTCCGTCAAGACCATGTTTGAGGGCGGTATTCAGAAATAGAGTTAATTCTTCCTTTTCTAAATATCCCGGAAGTTCAACTTTGTTTTCAAGATCATCTACAGTCAATACCTCTTTAGGGACTGAGGCGAATTCTGTTGGATCAGTTTTAATAACTTCCAATTCAATGGCACGTCTAAATATCATTTGTGCGACACTGTGTGTTGAAGTAATCGTATTATCGGCGTTTTCGTCTTCTTCTTTCATATTAATTAAAGCCTCTTGATACATGAATGTCGTTATATTATTAATCTGAATAGCATCAAAGTATTTTTTTAACCTCTTTATCGACTTTCTCCTAGAATCGACAGTGTTACCCTTTACACCTGATACTTTTGCATAGTGTCCTAGCCAAACGTCACAGAACTCCCCAAAACTGACTTTGCTATTAACAATGAATGTTCCTGTGGTTAGCTGATGGTAAAGCTCGTTAGCCGCCGCCAGAGCCTCTTTCTTGTTCTTATAACCCCTACGCCTCGCCTGTTTACGTTTGCCCGTCACAGGGTCGCGTGGGAGGTCTAGCACGAAGTAATAAGTACCCGTCTTATCGTCTTTTTTAATTGATGCCATAGTATACCTCCTACTATGATCTAATACGTCCATTATGACGGCATAAGGAGAAATAGAAAAGCCAATACGTGCACTGTAAGATAATAATTTTGGACAAAATAGCTAATTTTTTTCCGGGATATCACTATGATACTCTTCAGAAGTGTGTAATAATGTGAGTACAATACCGAACAAATATACGTAAAAGGAGGGGTATCTAATGAGCAGCAGGGCACTAGATATAGCCCACTACGTTGTCACATATGCTTTAAAGAATTCTAAAACGATCACCCACTTACAATTGCAAAAGGTCCTTTATTATTTAGAAGCCTATTCCTTGCACATATATGGCAAGCCGCTTTTCAATGAGGATATTGAAAAATGGAAACTTGGACCTGTAGTGCCTGAGGTATACCACGAATATAAAGGTTTTGGTCCTCGTAAGATTACATTCGTTCCAACTGAAACAGTATTTGACACTGACAGCTTCGAGATGAAGGTGGTTGAATTCGACCATACTAAACTTAACAAAGAACTGCGAAACGAAATTAGGCCGCTAATAAGAAAGCTCCTAAGGTATGATGGCCTTAAACTGGTTGAATTAACTCATCTCCATTCAATTTGGCTAGAGGATAAGGAAAGGATTCTTCGAGGAGAAAAAGAAATTCAATATGATAAAAATGAAATGGAAAGCTTTTTTGATAAAAACCCTCATTACTTAGAGGAGTTGGGACTTCTAGATGATGGGCGATGAAATTGTAACAATTTTAGGAGAAGGATCTATAGTTGCCTTCTCAAATGAAGATGACATTGATTTGCTTTCCATGAAACTTTTTTTATTCTATGAAAAATATGATCGTCATCAGTATTCAGAAGCAAGCCAATATATATTCGATCTATCTGATGAGAAAATTGAGTTTTTAGATCTAAATCTTGCTGCAGTATTTAATTCTATTTTTAGACTTAACCTGGAAGTTGAATATTTTAATAAGTATAAAAAAAGGCTATCTAAACTAATTGATCATATCAGCCTAGCAAGAAATCAAAAGCAATATGTAGATGCAGCTTTATTCAGATTATTTAGGGAAAGCCAGGTAATGCTTAAAAATACTAAAATTTCGACAGTGAAAATAGAGAATTTAAGGAAGGACATTTTGGGTTTTAAAACCGAAATCGAACAACACCGGGATGAAGTAAGGTCCATAGCTGGAGTGGTCGAGGACACTAAGGAAAAATTCACAGAAATTATTGATGTGAAAAATCAGATTTTTACTCAGTTTGTTACCGTACTTGGAATATTTACAACAATAATATTTGCTGCGTTTGGTGGTTTGGATGTTCTTAGATCATTATTTGGAAACATAGATGCACCTATTGGTAAGGTATTAACCTTTTCGAGTATTGTGATAGCTACAATAATCACTCTAACCTTTGTTCTTATGAGCGGTATTGCTCGTCTTTCAGGGAAATATATTAAGTCGTGTGGCTGTAAAGAACATTGTCATCACAATCATGTTAAAAAGTATCCAGCGTTAGTTGTAAGCTTGATGATGTGCTTCTTAGGTGCATCAGTAGGGACATCTGCTATTTTTGTAGATTATAGAGGAGCCTACAGAGTATTTACGGATAACTGGGATTCAGTTAGAAGAGCCTTTACAGCCGCAGGGGTAGTTGGTGTATTAGCTTTAATTTTAATTGGAGTTTTTCTTTGGTTACTTTACAAAAAGCCAATGGGAAAAAGGTCAATAAATAATGATTTGGATAATCCAGTGATTCCAAATGTTAATCAAACTCAAGAGTCAATCAAAGCTTAAGAAAATTGAAGGCCTGTCAATCATATGATTGACAGGCCTTCAATTGATTTATGGTTAATTATACGTCGTTTAACGTACCTTATTAAGTCAAAGCCTCTATGCGTGGGGGAGTGGGACAATTAGATAGACAAAACGTAAAGAAGATGGATTAGAATTGTAAGTTTTGGTTGTTTCATATATATGGTAAAATAGTAACGTGATATCAAAGTTGAGAGATGTAGAGTTGCCCGAACATAAACTACAAACTTAGGGGGATTGAAGATGGATAACACTACATTAACATTATTAACAGCAATTATCGTTCCAATTGCAACTTCAATAATTACTTATTTGGGAGCACGTCATCAATCAAGTTCAGAAATTAAAAAAATGATAAACTTACAAAATCTCGAAATGGAAAAGCTAAAATCACAACAAGACTCAGAATTAAATAAATTAAAAGAGCTTCATGGTCAAGAAATCGAAAAATTAAAAATTGCAATGGAGACACAAGCTGGACTATATGAAAAGACTACACAAACTGATCTATTAAAAGATGTATTTACACAAGTTATTAACGGAAATACAACTGGTATTGACTCTTTAATAAATCTCAGTAAACGAATACCAGGAAATAATGGTCCAACAAAGCAAAGGAGATAGATTTATTAATGATATGAGATAGAATGTTGTATTGTGAGACTTAGTTATGATGATATGAAAGAAAGTATACCACAAATTGTTGCCATAATTGTGGCTGGAATTACTTCAATCGCTGCTGTGTTTTCTGCAATTTTCACCAAGTTTATCGAAACTAAATCTCAAAGAAGAAACCTTGAATTGGATATCTTATTGAGGAAACGGATCGACTTATATGAAAATTTTATTACAACAGCTTCGAATTATGTCTATGTATCAGGTAGAGTTGGTTTGGAGTATCAAGAATATCTAAAAGCATACAACTCTGCTAGATTAATTGCTTCAAGTAGCACACAAGAAGCTCTGAAAAAGGTATCTGTCTCGACTAATAAGCTAAGGACATTAGAGGGTATTGATAAATCAATACATTCTCAAACTGAATGGAATGATAATTTTGAAAATGCATGTAAGGCAATGAGTAATGATATAAAAAGACTAACTAAAAGAATTAATAATTAAAAAAATAAGTAGATAATGAGGAGAAGCCTTTATGACGATCCCTTCAAAATCTAAAGTTTTTGAGCATTGGATGGAGTGGCTAGACCGCAGAGGATTTGATTGGACAGAGCCTTGTTGTTGGGCGTGTGGTCGTCATTGGGGCCAGAAGTATTGCCTAGAAAATCTCGATGCCAGCAAGAAGGAGATCATCGATAATTGGAACAATGTTCCCCTACAAATATGCCACATCATCCCAAAACAGTTCGGCGGGGAAGATGATCCAATAAATTTGTTTCTAATGTGTAGCGACTGCCATGATCGAGCTCCGAATACAAGATCCAGAGAGGCATTCCTAGAATGGGTTGAGAAACAAGATCATTCATATGATCAAAGTCTGCTCATCATGAGAGAACTCAAGAATTTTGGTCTGGATGTTCGATTAAAGGAAATCGATGCATTGTTAAAAGATGAGCAAAGCTACAAAGAGCTATTTAGTAAAGTCGGATTACATATGAACCAGGCTAGAGGTGGGGCGGAAATAACCCTCTCGAGTATTGTAGCGGTAATAGCTGAGAGGTTGAAAGGAGGACCTTTATGATTGAAGATGAAGCATTTGAATTAAACGCCAGGATCAAAATTAATCGGGCTATAGATGTTGAATTAGTAAGTGTTCAGGCGACAGTCACGTACAGTTTTAAAAAGACCTGTACTGTCGCCTAAACAAGAAATCCATTGATCTCATTTATACGGAGTTTCTTTTACGAAATTTTGTAAAGTCGAGCGAATTGACTAATTTCAGGAATGTACATTTATCATAATATCTCGATTGAAAGGTATGTTAATATTATCATTCGATTCTAGTATTCCTTCGACACAAGCGATTGATGTTCCGATAAACCTTCCATTAGTATCCTTTGCTTCACCGTAATAAGCTGTTGATAGAATTTTTGTTACGGTAACATTCTCTCCACTAACAGTTAAATACATATTTTCTAAAGATATTTCTTGACCAATAACTATAAAGCAAGGATTATCACTTTTGTATATGTTTAAGAATTTAGTTACTTGCCGTTCATTCATTTCTATAAGTTCTCTTTCTTCATCAAAATCCGTAATATAATGCTCGAGGTCTGATAAGTAGCTCCGTTCAGAAAGATTGCAAAGTTGATTTATAGATAAATTCATATCAGGTCTGTCCATAAATTTATATCTATTAGTAATAATCTCATCTTTATAAACTTTTAATTGTTGCCCAACATGAATTCTTGCTTGCTCAGGGCTGAATTCTTCCCATATTTTGAATGCAATTAATACGTTCCTTTCATATAATTTTGTAAAAAAACTGAACTTTGAAATTCCAAATGGTAGATCTTCAATTGATTCAATAATATTAGATTCAATAGTTTGAAAATTTGATACCCCTTCTCTTAACTCTTTGGCGATTCTTTCAATAAGATCATATTCTTCGACTTCTATCCCCTGATCAATCGCCTCATCGATAAGCTTTCTCATTCTTTTAATTATATAGATTTTTGGCGTTATGTATATCATTTTGCTCTCTCTCCTAACGAATCTGTATTTTTTATTATTTATCATAGACATTTGTTCCATGGGATTGATGGCCGGGATAGAATAGTGCTTTGTGCTTAGACCAAGATTTAATTCCTACAAAATACGGCTGCCACATATTGTTGGTTTCTTATTGTAATTATCATATTTTTATTAATCTTTATAAGTTAACTGTACGTTCCACATGATTCAACAGCATGTATTGAGCTTCAGCCCTCATCTTTTGTATCCGTTTGATGTGCCGATCCGCAGCTCCTGTGTTTAGTTCATGTAGAACCTCTATGTAGGCATCAATTTTAACTATTAATTGTTCAGGATTATTTATTGCAGTGTACGTACGGCATATTTTTTCATCCTCGAATCTTATTTGAGGGTAATCATATATCCCTCGGTAATCGTCTAAGATGACGAATTCGGTGTCCCGTTTAATCCTTTTCAGAATACTTTCCTGTATTTCAAGGGGAGAAGAGGAATGGTGACCTATCGGTATGATGCTGGCGATTACGTAAACCACTATAATTATGAAAGCAGCACCAAACGCTTCAAGAATCTCGGATCCGATGTCAAATTCACGTTCATTGAATATCAGTATACAAAACCGCACAACCAAGTAAATGAGAAACATTTTTAAGGGGAAAACCCGAGGTTCCCGGAAAAATATCATTTCCACACTCTCCCATGATTAGATATAAGTTTGTAATCGGCAGGTATGTGGAAATTGTGTATGTCTATAGAATCAAAATATAAGTCTTTCTTCTCAAACTTTAAAAAGCTATAACTAAGGACGAGAAAGCTCAGATCGGATATAATCCAATACTATAGAGAGTGATAATATTTTTCCATTGCTGATTCTAAAAGTACATGAAATCTTAGGGTGAGACTGAAATTATTTTAGTGGGGGGTTCATTTTGCAAAGGATATCTTTATGGGAAAATGCCTATGACTCAATTGAGCATGGTTTGGAACATCTATCAAATGCAGTATTAACAAATGATCATTTTGAGTATAAGAGAGTTGTTCTAGACTTCTGTCACGCATCAGAACTATTACTGAAAGAGATTCTTTACAGAGTCAACCCGATATACGCCTTTGACAAAAATGATTTATTTAAAAAATGCTTAAATCCTTTAGAGCCTACTCTTGATGAGCTGTATTCTTGTAGATCTTTGGAGATTAGTCCTCTATGTGATGCAGTTAAAAAGTATGCTCCAGACTTTAGCCAAGCTAATCTAAATGTATTTTCAAAAGAAGCTTCTCGTTTAAGAAATAAAATTCAGCATTTCTGTTATAAAGCGACTACGGACGAAATAAGAGGTATCTTGTTACGATTGAGTTACCAGTTGTTAGCGCCGGCTTTCAGCTACCTCGTTGTTGAAAATAGATATGATTCATTACAAAAAAGATTATCAGATGCATTTCAAATGGAACATGTGATTGCGTATCAAAAAGACATTCTAAAAAAAGAAGGTATTGAGGACTATACAATTGGTAGTTGCTTTGCATGTGGCTCATATGGTTTGTTTATTATTTATGACAGTTTTGGTTACCCAAAGTCGTTTAATTGTGCGGCATGCTCATTCAGTCAATTGAATATTTCTTTGGAAGAATACCGGGAATGTCCTGAATGTGGAGCAAATTCTTTAATTTATTCAGATGAACTGGATAGTGGTATATGCCTTTGGTATAGGTGTGCAAACCACAAAGATGGTGGTGTAGTAACGGCAATGGAGATGTGTTATACATGTAATGATTACAGAATCGAAGACCAGTGTCATTGTACAGTGGCAGAAGAAGAAAAAGAAGAAAAAGATGAAGAAGAAAATATTAATTGACCTTAAAAAAAGCGACAGTTCAGGGAAATTTCTTGGCTGCCGCTTTTTTTTGCTCTGCTTTTCTACATTTAATATCCACGATGGACACTTTATATAATCTCAGACCTAATTAGAGTTTAGTTATTAAGTTCCTCGGCCAATCTTTGATTCTCATAAGCTAGTCTAAGCAATGTTTTCTCATATTCATCAGAAGATTTAATGTAAGGATGTTTCTTTGAGATTTCGACTACTTGAACAATCAGAGATAAACAGATATTTCCTATCCATCTCAATCTTTCTTTTGTCCTGTTGATATCTTCATTGTCAAAGAAACTGGTTACAAATGCTTCTCTACCTTTTAGGGAAAAGCTATTAACAACTTGGCTTAAGTTGGCATGCGCCATATGGTTACTTAATTGGGTTTTTAGATTTTTAACGTTATCAGAAAACTCTTTATAATTTTCTTCAAGCCAAATGTTTGCAGCTTTTTTTACTTTTTTTAGTTCTTCAGCCGAACCATCCTCTTTAAAATAATCCTTAATAACAGGGTTCTTTAATGAATACATAGCCAATACAGCTGTTTCTAATGCATAACGGATGTTCATTCCAGCCTGCGCATCGTGTCTTCTAACAATAGATAATAAAGCAAGTTTTAAGGAAATATTCATTTGCGAGTAAAACATAAAAAATAAATAAGCTTCTGATTCATTTGAATGCTGGTCTAAGAAATTGTCGGTAAACTCAACTATTTCCTTTGCATTGATATAAAAATTGCTGTATGTGATCCTCGCATGTGCTATTTCATTTTGCTCAGCTAATGATAATTCTTCAAATGTAAGCATCTTGGATCCCTCTCAATTCACTATTTATTTTGATCTGCTTGTGACATTTGTACCAAGCCTACAGACACATTGTACAAATTGTTCCATTTGATTGCAAACACTTGTAAATTAAATGGTACAAGATCAGAACTATAGCTATTTGAAGTATATGGTGCTGAATGGGTGGTACGTCGAGTCATCTCTGACCAACAAAAAAGCACAACACGGGGTTGCGCTATACTTCTAATCTCCATTTTTAATTTTTAATCTTAGTCATTTTCTAGAAATGATACGATTTCAGCCAACTTACGATTGTTAATATGAGGAATAGTTTGTAGTTTTTTAAGAAGATCTAACTTGTTTATTTGAAGAAGCCGTTGGCTTAGCTCTATTTTCTCTTTCGCTAATTTATGGAACTCCATGGTTAATTCAGGATCATCACTGTGTGTCCCAAGAAACCCCTTAGCTTCATCGATGCCTTCTTTTAACTTCTTAATCTCGGTGTAAAGGGCTTTTGATTCAGAATCTAAATCCTCAGCACCAAGTAAAAAGTCAGCAGTTTCACCTAAAACTTGAGGTAATTGAACCAGAAGTTCTAAGTTCGGTTGCCTAGAACCGTTTTCAACTTTACTATATCCCGATTGAGACATTCCAACTAATTCGGCCATATCCTTTTGTGATATACCTTTTTTTTCGCGGCAATATCTTAGCCTATCAGAAAATGCGAACACAAAAACAACTCCTGCGCTTGACGTAAGTCCGAAATGGAATTATTATTTAATAACAAGTCCAATATGTCATAAAACATGGACATAAAAGGCCGAATAAGAATTCATTCAGAGTCTAGTCTTATGAATTAAACAACAGTGGCAAATAAATTAGATTTGCCAGCCGTTAATAAGACCGAAGATCTCTTATGTCTAAATAGTCAATAAGTAGGTTAATTCCATTATGGACTATTTTAACGTTTGATATTCAATATGACAAGAAGAACAGTAACATATTCCTTATACTATATGTTCGTCTGTAAATAAGGAAAGTAAAAAAAAAAGCGTACCAGTAAGTTACGCCTTAATTGATTTATTAAATGGACCGGTAATTACCCTAAGCTGTACTTAACGCTAGCCAAGGAACCAAAAAAATGATGTATTATTAACTGTTTTCACTTAATAAATCTAGCATACTTTTATAGTTTGTAATGGAGTCAATTGTTTTATTTTTTACATGTGGTATTTGCTTAAGCATCTTAATTGTTTTTTCACCAGCAAGTTCATATCTTTGTTTCCACAATGGGATGTTTTTTTTAAGGCTAGCAAGCTTTTTATTGACTTCAGATATGTTATTAGGATCGTAATCTTTATACAGAATTTCTGGATCGTTAGGATCAATCTCGATTTTTTCCAAATCCATTAGCAATATATCGTAATTATCCCTAGCCCTACAGAATTCATTGTACACACTCTGTGCATTTCTGGTGAAGTCGGTTACTCCAATTAGGAAATCGGTGCTTTCTCCAAGATGTTGTGGGAATTTAGCGAGTGTTTCCAAATTAGGTTCTCTGAGATTATATTCATATTTTGAGTAACTGGACTGGGTCATTCCTATCTTTTCGGCCATCTGTTTTTGCGTAAAACCCTTTGATTCTCGGATCCACTTTAAGCGGGCAGAAAAAATTTCCACGAAAAATCCTCCTAAATGATTGACTAGGTTCAAAATGTGCTATATATTTATCTCAAAACGAACTAATAACTTGTTCGGAAAGGAGATTTGATTTATGGCTAAACCAAGAAATAAACTTGAGTACTTGAGAAAGATAAATTTTCTTACTCAATCTGAAGTGGCAAACCAACTAGGGATCACGTTATCGCATTACAATAAAATTGAGCGTGGAATGCGTGGATTGTCCCTAAATATGGCATTGAAACTAAAACCTTTGTACAAAGTTAATTGTATCGATGAATTAATTGAAGATGCAGGATAGAAACATAGAAACATTATAAGCACAAATTGAACCAATAACAAGGTGGTGTGAAATGACTTTGACAAGTGTTAGCGTAAGAGCGAATGAACTTCATGAGCAAGCAATTGCTGACTTTAAAGTGTCTGAACGATTTGCTTACTCATTCATAATTAAAATAAAACAGATTCGCGACGAACGTTTATACAAGAAACTTGGGTTTTCTAATTTTGAGTCCTATTGTGAGCAATCTTGGAATGTAAAACGTGGATATATGGACGATCGAATACTGGTGGCGGATTCTTTTGGCACAGATTTTGACCGCACGTGCGGTCAATTGGGGCATAAAAAGTCGTTGCTTCTTGCAAGAATGGAACCCGAAGTCAGGTCACAAGTACAATCAGAAATTATTATTGGAGATACAACTATTAAGCAAATAAAAGAAGCAGAACAAAGGATAATGGAGGCTGAACTTCGCGCTGCCCAAGCAGAAGCAGCAGCCTCAGCAGAGTCAAGCAGCGCCAAACACTTCGAGAAATTGTGGCAACAAGCTAAGAGCCAGCTCCCCAAGGTAGAGACGAAGACAGTAGAAGTTGTTCCTGACCATGTACAACGTGAACTGGAGAGAAGCAAAGCCAAAATCAATGAACTAGAGCAGCGGCTTACCGATACGAAAAAGCATCTAGAGGCCACAAAAAGTCTTAAAAACTCATATGAAAAGGATTCGAAGGAGTACGAGGAACTCAAGAAGAAAATATCCTTCCTTCATCGAGAGAAAGATGACCTCGCAAGGCAATTCGAATCCGCAACAGCGCTATCCGGCTTCTCAGTTGAGATCGACAATTTCCTGAAAACGAAGCTCGCTCCTGTCCGGTATTCGAGGGCGTTGGAACGGCTAGACAGCGAGATCGTCATTAAGAATCTCAGCGATATGATCTCTTCTGTTGAGAACTGGTGTGAGGACATGCGGCGTTATTTACCGAATGGCAATCGGATTATCGTAAAGGAGGCACAATATGATGATGTTAGCTAGTGTTGATAGCATGACGCCGGAACAACTCGATCTCCTGCAGCAGCAGATCATGATTCGGAAGACGCGAATGCTCGAGAAGGAAGTTGAGCTGCTGAAGGATGAAAGCGAGAAGATGAAGGCGATTATACAGATACAGTCGCAAGAGTTGGAGACTGTTACCCACCGTATCGACAACATCGATTGCACGAACATCCAAGGCGACCTGAGAGACCGCTTTAACAAGATGATACGTCTTTACGCTACTAAGAAGGGGATCTACTTCAATAAAGGCTACCGCGACTTCATACAAGCCTATAACACAGCCTACCGCACGAACCTGGAACTTCGAATGACGAACTACTGCAAGAGTAATGACATCAAGGAGATTTCAACGCCAGTTTATTTGGAGGTGTCAGGTCAGTTAGAAGACGCTATCCGTGTGGCAGACAAAATGCTTAACCAAAAAAGTGCATAAGAGGTGAATACATGAGTTTAAAACTGGTTCCCCCAGTTACGAGGAAGAAGCCTGACCTCTACAGTTTATACTTAAATGCTTACATCCGATGCATGGACCGGACAATTGAATCTGACAAGCTTATTGTTGACTTGGATCTCATCGAGAGGCAGCGCCTCGTATATTACGGAGTTAAGATGATAAATCACCAGCCCGAAGAGAATATGAGCTATGAAAATCTTGAACTTAGATTCCAAACAATGGACTTCATACATGCTGTAATGTCGACGCTAACGCCTAATGACTTCGAGAGGGTTTTCCCGATTGACAAGCAATACGACGGGGCTCGATACGAAAGGAAGGACTACTTCTATACTAAAAAAATGATAGAGGGACTGGGTGCCGATAAGAAAATTGGCAATACTGTTGATAGGTTTCTCTGGGATTATCAGAATATTGCGATTACTTTGTTTGAAGTTCATTTCTTGTCTACTGCAAGTAACTTAAGGAGGTGTCAAGGCGAAAAGGGGATCATGGAGGAGTTTCTGGAAGACAAGGGCATCACGACGTACATCCTTGAAGAGCGAGAAGGTAAGAGTTTTATCCGCAATAACGACACTGGAGAAGTATCCAGAGTCAAGCGTCCCGTCCCAAGGCATATGAAGGTTGTTAAATGAAAATCGCCTCTAAAAAAGAGGCGACAAGCTCACCTACCACTCCGACCAAGAAGAATAGGTGAAGCAAACATTACAGGGCTAGCACCCTTCCTAGCATTATAGCTTATAACAATGTCTCAGAGAAGGGGCAGCCCTCCCAGGAGGGTTTTATGAAGAACACACTCGATATATCTAATCCAAAGTTATGGGAAAGTCTGTTGACAGAGGAAGAGCTTAAGAAGGTAGAATATATTATTTCACTTATGAAAATAGAGCCAAGGCCAACGGTTAACCAGTTTATTGCCGATATGAACCGAATTATCTCGAACATACCGAAACCACAAACAGCAGCTAATGAAATGGAAGTAGGGGTGTTTAGTAGCGAGGAGCCTTACTTCATGGGACTTCAAAAAGGGATCAGTTAAATACTGCAGGCATAGATAAGCAGGGGTGTGCGCACCAGCATACCCCTTACTAATCCAGGAGGTCTTAATATGCGACCAGTTGGAACAGACGGAAAGCCAATGAGTGAAAAAGCGTGGAAGAAATTAATACAACTAGTAGTGCGCTTTAATCAGAAGTTAGCAGCGAAGAAAAAGGAGGATCAGAAGTGAAAGAATACCCTATTCTACTCGGAGCAGTGCACATAGCTGAGATTTGTGGCTGCAGTCGGTCATCGGCTTATGAAATCATGCGTGAACCAGGGCGTCCAAGATGGGTGAATGGCAAGAAGGTAAGGCTCCACCGTGACCTATTCTTCGCTCAGTTGGAACAAGAGTCTAGGTCGTTTATGGGTGCGTAATATCCGTTGATTCCTGTACGTTGCAATGATATATATCAGCAATTCATTTCATAGTTGAAGACAATAATTTGAGGCGGTGTGGAGAATGGCAAAAAAGATTAAGCATAAACGAGGGTTTTACAGAGAGTTGAAGCTCGAAATGAAAGCAGCAAAAATGTCGAGAATCAGGGTGTTTAAGTCCGTTGAGTTCTGGGTGAAGCATATTAATAATCCAGCTAAAGATGTTCATTTTTACGTAAATTGGACTCATGGATCGGAGCTTCTGGAAGGTTGGGATTTCATTGGTGAATTGGATAAAGAACAATATGAGGAACACGTCCTGACTCGAACACATGACACGCCAAGAACTAGAAAAGACAAGGCGATTTATCAGTCTGTTATGCACGGGATCCCCCATTTAAGTGAAATTAGTTAGGCGGTGGAGGCGTGGCTAGAAAAGTATTCATATCAAGTGCTATGTCTTATGACGAGACATTGAGTGAGATAGCAGAAGCAGAACCGCTAGCAGCGTTATTATGGCCTTGGTTTCTGACGTATTTCGATGACTGGGGGAGAGCTAAAGCTTCTCCCCGTGAAATTAAAAACAGTGTGTTTCAAGCGAACGAACTCATAACAATTGATTTTATAACAAAGGCGATTACTCTATATGACGGTAAATTGCTCGAAGTTTATGAGGTAGAAGGAAAGAGTTATATGAGTGTGGCTGCAGACAAGTGGTTCAAACACCAGACGCATATCAGAAGAGAGAAGCGAGAAAATGACGGGAGCAAATACCCTCCGCCAACTGCGCGAGATGACGCGCAAGTGCGCGCAGATGCGCGAAATCACGCGGAGTCACGCGCAAATCTCACGAACTGCATACCTTCACCTTCACCTTCACCTTCACCTTCAAAAGATATAAAAGATAATGTGGACGCTGACGCATCCACCGCGCCTGAGAAATTTATTAAACCTTCACTAGAAGAGGTAATTGCATACTGTGCAGAACGAAATAATGGCGTTGATCCTGTACATTGGTATGATCATTACACTTCAAAGGACTGGAAGGTAGGAAAGACAGCTATGAGGAACTGGAAGGCTGCTGTACGGACTTGGGAGCGAAACAATATTAATGGCTTCCCAAAGGGTCCGAAAGAGACTGTAGCCCGTCACAAGTCCTTACACGAGCTTATAGATAGTATTTAGGAGGATGACATGGAAAGGGAGCAGGCAAAGGACTTAGTAAAACGAGTTGTTTCGTACTTTCCAAACTGGAGGCCAGATAAAGATGTTATTACGTCTTGGGTGGATCGGTTAGAGAAAGAGTCATATGAACGAGTGGTTCTTAATCTTGAAGACTATTTGAGATTAGGAAAAGAGTTCGCACCCTCAATATCCGTTCTTATCCGAAAGGGATCAATTGCAAGCCAATTGCCCTTATACACTCCAAGCAAGGAGGATTTGTCATCTAATGAGCGTTACTTGGAGTCACTCAGACGAGCTGCTGGGGAGCATACTAGCCTTCCCTAAGACATGGGATGAATACCAGAGACATTTAAAGCCGGAATTGTTTAAGGATCTTTTATGGTTGTGGGACATCATGCTTCAGACCAGTGAAGAGGAGGGTTTGTCTTACCGTGGTGTAGTGAATCGAACACCAACTGAACATCTTCAAACAGTGGCAAGTCTTCGAAACATCGCTTATAGCGAAGAACGTATTCCTTTTTTGATCAAGAGAGCCAAGCAAGAGCACTTATCCATGAAGCTTAAAAATGCTGCGTTCAAGATCAGTCATTCACTAACTGAAGGTGATGATGTTGATGAGGTGCTACGACTCGCCAAAAAAGAAATAGATCCTCTTGCGAACACTGATTTGGAAGATGACTCGGATATAAGTGATGACCTCGATCAGTTTGCGGCACATGTCCTTCAGATTTACGAAAATCCTGAACTGGCTTATGGAATGAGAACAGGACTGCCTGAGATCGACAGTTTGACAATGGGATGGCAGCGAGGCGATTTCTCGGTAGTAGGTGCAAGGACGAGCATGGGTAAGTCTGCTTTTATGATTGAAAATGTTTTGAGATTACACATCGCCGGCTATAAAGTCGGCGTGTATTCTCTCGAGATGAGCAAGACACAAATTTTCTATCGTATGATGGCGAATCTTTGTCAGGCGAATTTGAAGATGTTCCGGACGGGAAGATTGGACAAGTCCTTTTATGATCTGATGCTGCAGAAGAAGCCTTTGCTCGTTGGACTACATATAGACGATCATCGAGGTGTAGATTCGGAATATATCGCAGATTCAATGCGACGAAGGAAAAGGGATTTTGGATTGGATTTCGTAGTGGTCGACTATCTCCAAGACGTGAAAGAAAAAGGAGAAGTTAACGATAATCAAGGGAGTGCTCTTGGGAGGGTTTGTAGAAAACTAAGAGCTGCTGCAAAGGAGTTCGATTGTCATGTAATGGGTCTATCTCAAGTGTCACGATCGGTCGAAGAGCGAACGGACAAACGACCAGGTAACTCTGACCTCTCGGGGTCGACTGGAATTGAGACAAGCGCGGATGTTATCGCACTTCTATACCGTGATGATTACTACAATCCAGATAGTGATAAGAAGGGAATATTGGAAGTTAACTTCACCAAGCAGCGTAATGGGGAGGTGGGCCGTGCAGAACTTTATTATCAACGAGAGACCCAACGAATTAGTTCGGTTATCCGCTGATGAAATGAACTTTGAATATGTCACTCTTCAAGAATATAACAATGAGCAACGTGAGCGATGCACCAGCATCATTATGACAGCATTTAAAAATAAACAAGTCACTGAAGGTATAGTACGATCGTTGCTGGCTCGTATGGATGAGCCATATACCTGGGATGAGTCCTTCGATCTTCATGAACAAATATTGTCCAACCTTCTACATGCAATGGAGAATCATGATTATTACGACACAATTGAGCGAATAGAAAAGGGCGAGGCACTTTACGAGAAAGAGACTGACCCAGACAAGCGTAGGAGATACCTGGAAAGGCTGAATGATTTGAAGGTCAAATTAAATGCGTTAGAGATGAGGAGGGACGCTGCGTGAATACATTAGACAGAATATTGCGACTTGTCAACGTGGTAGATCAAGAAGAGAATCGTCATAAGCGGAAAGCGATAGCCAAAGAATTAAAAATGCTGGAAGAGAGATTGCGCGGTTGAATAACTCTTGAATAATTGAAAGGAGTTAAAAGCTGAAAACATCAACATATTGATTGAATATAAGCTTCTAAATAAAGTTGTATAAACTCCGATAAAACCTTGATAATACAGGGATTATACTGGTTTTATTCGTGTGAAAATAGTATAATAATACTATCAACATATTGATTATCGGAGGGTGCTAAATGAGCCAAAGGGAGCAGCTTCAAACGGAGATAGAAGAGCTGAATAATCGCCGCCAAAACTTGGTGGACAGAAAGAATCAATCATACCCAGGCACACAAGAATACGCACAGGCAGACAATGAACTGGCGAGCGTGAATGAACGTATTCGGACGAAGCAAACAGAGTTGGAACAATTGGCGGCAACGTCTGAAACGGTAAGCATGACAATCTATGAATCGCTTGAGTCTCTGCCATTGCCGGGTACGGACCAAACAATGCCGCTATCGTGGGTGTTGGCTACTGAATCTTTTGATATCGAGCAGAAGATTGAGATTATCGCCAGCGCATTCGAGAAAGAGTTACTTAACGCTTTGACCGTCAAAGCCAGCTATGAACGAGAGATCCAGAATCGCGACGATCTGATTGCGGAAGTCAGAAGTGAACGAGACCAGGCTAATACGGAAGTGGCAGACCTTCGCGCTAAGCTGCGGAACGCCACTGAGCAATTGGACGAGGAACGCGAAAACAGCAAGCGGAAAGACGCTGAGATTAGCAGCCTACGCGAACATATCAGCAAGTCGACGGTAACAAGCTCTGGAATCACATATGAAGAGTCTAAAGAGCAGATCAAGAAAGACTTGGAGAGCCGTCCAGCAATATACGATCTGCAATGGACTGATGGACTTAAAAGGACGCACTACACCGCTAAACGAGCTGGTACAGGCGAACAAATGGAACCGTTTAGCCGCTTAACACTCGGCCTATATAGAGTACTGGAGACAGAAGCAGAGGTACAACGATTTCGCGAAGAATATGCGCAGAGAGAAATGGAAGAACTGGCTAACCAGCCTATTGATTTCGCCCCAGAAGCACCGGAGTTAACTTTTCAAAGTGAAGAGACCACAGCCTACGGATTGGATCAACACGAGGCTATACAGTCGGATGATGCGCCAGTTACAAGGTCGGAGTACACACTAAGAATGAAAATTATCGAACAAACTTTGATCGCACTAGCAAACAGGACGGGCGGCGTTCTGACGCAAGAAGAGATGGAAGGTGCGGCTTAATGAATGGTCGCGAGAGGGATGTATCAGGGTATCCAAGAGTAGAGATGTTTAAGGGTGAATTGGCGCCATCATCGATACTCACCATTATGGGTGATGAAGAGATACTTCGATTCGAGCAAAACGGAGATATCTACGTAAAAGGGAAACTTGTCACAAATGACATGGAAGTAGTCGAGGGATTAAGAGAGTTTCTAAGAGCACAGAGATTTATGAAATAGAATGCAGTCCATAGCACCACCAATAAGGGGAACCACAACACTCAAGTAGTGAAAAATGTGGTTCCCTTTGAATTAGCAAAAGGAGGTATGCGACATACTTTTCTTCGGTAAGCATCACATGAAAGAGAAGCATATCAACTTCTTCTACTGTCGGTTAAGCGGTAAGAAGCAACATACAATAGCCATCGGATGGGCATTAAAGAAGGGCGACTGGTGGTATGAGTCAGATCCCGAGAGTATGAAGTTTTTCGCATTGGGTAGAGTCATCCAGGATGGAATAAAGCGTTATACATTGCGCGGCTTGGTATCGTGCATATGAACAAAGTTTAGGAGGGGTACGATGAAGTATCGGAAGAAGCCAGTAGTGATAGAGGCTGAGCAATATACAGAGTACGGAAAGCTTGTAAAAGGCATGTGCAATTCGGGCATCTGTTTTGCTACAGGAAACGATCAACCTCATGTTCACACAATACATGCAGGGCAAATGGTACTACTCGAAATAGGGGATTATGTAGTACCTGAGCCAGATGGAGAGCACTATTACCCCGTTAAGCCTGACATATTCGAACAGACCTATGAGCCAGTAACAGAAGGTCCGAGCAAAGCAAGCCTTTGTTTGGATCCAGAGAAAGGCTTATGGGGGAGCGTATCAAGCATAAGACTCATGGCAGACCACAACAGTTAAGGGGGAATCCAACATGAATCACGATCAGATCGTGCAGCTGCTTAAAGATTACCGAAGCTATAAATTCGCAGTCACGCAATATGAGAGACATAACCCATACCCTCAAGCTGGTATAGCCAATTATAGCGGCATGCATGGGGGATCAGGAGCGCCAGAGTTATTCTTCGCTACAGTCGGCAGGCTGGCTGATATGGGCAATCTAAGCATGCAGGACAGCATGGACTATCAGTCTTATAAGCGCGTTGTAGAGACCATTGACGGCGCTGTAATGGACGTTCTAACGGACGGAGAGCGCACAGTCATCATGAAGAAGTATCTGAACCGTGAGCCAAAGACGCTTACAGAGATCGCTGCAGATATCGAACGAGACGAAAGAACGGTTAGACGATATCACAAGGAGGCATGTCGGAAGCTGAGAAACGCACTGGTGCTATTCCGCATTCCAGAGGTGATCAATCTCGACGAATTACTCGACCAACCAGCCTAAAATGTCCGCTTTGATGTATGGTAAATGTCCGCTTTAACAGTATAAGATTGTAGTATAGGAAACTGGCGAATGGGCCACCGATAGCTGTATGCGCAGTCGTCGTCCACGCCGTTTCCTCAGTAGCGGTGACAAGCTCATGCGCCAGATAAACACAACGTTGCGAAAGCGCGGCAGCCAATGGCGGTCTAAGGTTGTGCTGGGGGAGCATCACATATAAGCTGCGTAGGATCGGGTTTCCCGGTCGTCATGGGCAACAGGGATGTAAAACAATAGTGCTGAACTGGTCTATGGGAAAGCGCGGTATATTTGCAGAGAGGGAGCCCGATGCCTAGGGGCTCCTTCATCTGTTTAGAGAGGAAGATATCATGGAGACTTTGTATTACGACAATACATGCGAAGACGGATTGACGATTGAACAGGTTGAGCAGATCCGAAATGCATCGTTAAGGCTGGTACGAAAGGATATGCATCCGCGGTATCAGTTAGCTGTAAATGATTTGTTTAAGGCGTCAAATGCGCTATTGAACGAAATGAAACTTGATGAGATGCGGAGTGCTCATTGTACTGCAGAATAAATTTGAGAGGGAGCCTATACACTTGGCTCTCTTTTTGTTTATGGGGGATGAAGTATGATAGATGATTTCATCAACATGACTCAAGGACAATTGCTTATAAAGTATTGGTGGGTATGGCTCATTATAGTGACAAATGCGGTATCGTACATGATTTGGGATATGAAGAAGCGAAAGAAATGAGGTGATAGCATGGCAGACTTGAGGCCACAAAAAATGATATTCGTAACAGAATATCTGAAGAACGGCAACAATGCCACTCTAGCTGCCATAGCAGCAGGATATAGTGAGAAAACAGCAGCGAGTCAGGGCAGTAGGTTGTTGAAGTCTGTTGATGTTCAACAGTTTCTTAACAAGACTGAACAGAATCTTAACAAGGACTTGCGCATGATGTTCACGGAGAACGCTGTTAATGCCTTCAACGTGCTGCTTGAGGTGATGAATGACCCATTGGCACAACACAAGGATCGTCTTGTGGCGGCGCGTGATTTATTAGATCGAGCAGGGTATAAGCCGGTTGATAAGATTATGAGCGATGTATCCGCAGTAGTGGAGGCTAAGCACGATTTGAAAAAGCTCAGCATGAAGGAGTTGGCCGACCTTGAGCGTATCATTGAAAAGACTGCCGACACTGGATGATGTAAGACAAGCAAGGTCGTATCAAGACTTCTCCTATTTCGTTGACTATGATAGCGAGTACCGGGATAGAGAAGGAAAACATTTAGATTTGCTGGATCAGACGCTTATGAAGGTATCGAGCGGAGATCTGAAGCGTGTCATAGTTACTATGCCTCCTCGACACGGTAAAAGCGAACGGGTGAGCAAGAAATTCCCTGCCTGGCACGTTGGGCGCCATCCAACAGATGAAATTATATTAGCCTCGTACTCAATTGACTTGAGTCGGGGCTTTTCTCGTATTGCGAGAGACACGCTTACAACCAACTGTGACGTGTTTGAAGTCAAGGTAGACCCAGCTAACCAGTCTGCTGAATCATGGGGCATAGATGGATACAGAGGCGGCGTTACTGCTGCTGGTGTTGGCGGTGCAATCACTGGTAAGGGCGCAAAGATCGCTATCGTCGATGATCCAGTGAAAAATGCAGAAGAAGCAAACTCTGAGGTCATGCGCGAGAAAGTATGGGACTGGTATCAATCCACACTCTATACACGCTTAACGCCTGACGGTCGTATCATCGTCGTCATGACGCGCTGGCATGAGGATGACCTTGTAGGTCGGTTACTTAAGAAAGAGCGAGAGGAGATCGAACAGGGGACTCATAAAGGCGAACGATGGACGGTCATAAACTTTCCAGCTATAGCAGAGGACAACGACTACCTTGGACGCAAAGAGGGCGAACCACTATGGCCTGAGTTTGGATTTGATGCGAATAGGCTGGAGCAGATCAAAAGTGATGTAGGGTCTTACGTATTCAATGCGCTGTATCAGCAAAGACCAAGTGCGGCAGGAGGGACTATTTTCAAAAGAGAACATTTCAAATATTTCCGAGAAGAGATCATTCATAACATCGCTTACTTTATCGTTGGTAGCAAACGTTACGACAAGATGGAATGCTGGGCCTTTCAAACGGTGGATACAGCGAACAGTGAGAAAACAATAAATGACTATTTCGTTGTAAGTACATGGTACGTAACGCCAGACCACGACTTGTTGTTGTATGACGTATACCGAACTCATGTAACAGGCCCGGATCAAAAGCCGCTCATGAAAGAGATGTCATATCGATATAGACCGCGGTTCCAGGCGATTGAAGATAAAACGTTTGGCACGAATCTGATACAGGAATGCAAGCGAGAGGGAATGTCCATTAGAGCAATTAAGGTGGACAAGGATAAGGTTACCCGATCGTTGGTCATCGCAGCTCGTTACGAAGTCAAAAAGGTATACCACCGTGAAGGGGCGCCGTGGCTGACGGATTTCGAGGATGAATTGTTAAGCTTCCCAAGAGGAAGAAATGACGACCAAGTTGATACGGCTTCGATTGCCGGTGAAGTGGTGCATGTACTATTCCATCACGTTGAATCAGAACAGCAGAGATCAAGGGGAGAACGCTTTGACTCAGATGATGACGATTACAATCATGACGAAGAATCATTCTATTGAGGTGATGATATGGAGCAATTTATAGAACAATATTTTGGTTTGTCTGTTGTGTCAGCCATTCTTGCTTGTATTATAGGGGTTTTGATAGGCGTGGGAAGGATTATCATTCTTAACCAACAGAAGACTATAGAACGTCTGACTGACAAGTTGATGGCTAAGGACTATAAAGAGTATAGGTTGTTACAAACTCCTATTGAATCAACAAAACCAATGAAAGAACCGCTATCGTGGTATGACGATCCTACTGAGGATACCACGAACTAGCGGTTCTTTTAGTTAAGGGGGTGATTGAGTGGCGAAAGTGGTAGACAAGCTAAAAGGTATTTTTACAGGCACAGAACCGGATGGGAATCCGAAGCAAATAAATACGCCAGAGCATCAGACGTTATATGACAACATCATGCATGATTACGATGTGTTCAAGACAGCACGCCAGAGTATGGATCCCATATGGCAAGAAGAGATGCGTTTCTATGATGGGGATCATTGGCATGGGTTGCGGTCTGTAGAGACGAGCAAGAGGCGCCCTAACAGCGTAGACAATGTCACATGGGCGCAATGCGAGGCTATTATAGGCAAGTTAGGAGGATGGGACCCGTGGCCAGACTTCCAGGCGCAGGAACCGAATGACGAGGAAAAGGCGCGAGACCTCAACGCTTTCCTACCTTACGAGCTGAGCAAGATTAAATTCAAACAGAAGTATATTAAAGCTATACGCCAATGCGTTGTTCATGGCCCGTTAATATTCAAAACCATATTTGATCCTGACGTTGAGGGTGGGCGTGGGATGAATCGCTTCACTGGACGCAATGATATTGTTCCAGTTGAATTGGGAAGCTTCTACACTGACCCACGAATCACTGACTTTATCTATCTGCAAGAGATGTCAGCTATCATCATTGACACCATTAAGACGCTTGAGTATTTTGAACGGAAATGGCCTGAGAATGGAAAGAAGGTCATGCCTGACAATCAAGCGCAGAGTCTACAAAACAATGGTGGTCAAAGCAGTTTCAATTTTACAGATTCGTCGAGTTCGACCACGCAAACCAAGACAGCGGGACTTCTTGAGTACTGGTATCGTGGGTTGCCTAAACTCATGAGCAACGATGACAAAGAATTGTTCAAGGAGGAAGCTGATACGCTTTTAGCGGAAGGAAAAGATCCATCTGAGGCGTTGGCAAAGGCAGGAGGAACCATGGAGGGCGTGCATTGTGTATACGTCTCCACTAGTGGCGTATTCCTTGAGCATAAATCCTATGTATACAACCATGGTATGTATCCATTTACGGCTAGGACGCTATTCCCTAACGGTAAAAACGTATGGGGAAAAGGGTTTATGCGAGACATGATTCGTCCTCAGATCATGCTTAACAAGTTCGCTGAGATCGCAGTCACTACCATGGCTAAATCAGGGAATAGCGCTATCGTTTACGAAGAGGGCGCCATAACAAAATTAGCAACGTGGAAAGAACAACGTTCGCAAGAAGGTGCTATGCTTCCGGTTGCTCCTGGTCGTAAGGACGATTGGAAAGAGCTACAAGGTGTCAATACGCCGCAGACTGTATTCAACATGCTTAACTACTACCGGGAGATATTGCAGGTCATACCGGGGCAATTTGACAGCTCAAATGGACAGGCTAGCTCTAATGTGACGAGTGGTGAACAGGCTAAAGCATTAATAGCAGCAGCATCGACGAGATTAAATACCGTGTCTGACCTGATTTCTGAAGCCATGGCAGATGTGTTCAGTCAGTATGTGGAGTTGATAGCTCAATTCTATACTGACGAACGAATTGCAAGGGTGACAGGAAGAGACGTTTCTATGAGTCGCCAGAAGCTTGTATCCCAAGTCCCTACGACATTCGAGCAATCCGTAGATGGTCAGACAGAAGAGCTGCCGGTTATCGAGGAGTACTTACCTGAGTTCGACATATTGGTAAATATCACAGCTGAAAAACCTATGGACAATCAATACTGGGTGCAGATGGCGTTCAATCTTTTAGGGATGCAAGATCCTCTCACACAATTGCCAATGATCGACGCTGAAGCTGTTCGATATACTATTCAAAATGGTCGTATGGAGCCGATGGAGGTCATTCAGGAAAGGATCTCCGAGAAGGCCGGCATTCAACAACAGATGCAACAAATGGGACAGATGATGGAACAATTGCAGATGGAGAATCAAGGAATGAAGCAGCAGATGGAGCAAGTATTCGGACAGCTTCAACAGGCGAATAGTCAGGAACGACAATTCGCTCAGAATGCCCAAACACGTAAATTGGACATTGAGGAAGCGAAGGTTGCAAACCAAATGATGAAAGACCAAAGCATGACAATAGGTGCTTAACGCAGGGCATGAGCTGATACGCTTATGCCCTTTACTATTTCAGCCGCCAGCCATAGCGGATACGAGGAGGCAATACCAATGGATCAAGTCGACAACCATATCGATAACGATCAGGAAACACCGCTTGATGATCGTATAAGCGGAGCAATGGAATTGTTTGGTCTATCAGAAAAGAAAGAAGAGCCACATGCCAACCAAGATGATGACCATAACGAGGACAAGGAAGAAGGATCAATAGAGGGTGCTCCTGCCATAGAGGGCTCAAAGAAGATCACTGTAAAGTATAACAAAAAAGAAATTGAGATTGACGAGGACCAGGTTCCTGAGTATGTGCAAAAGGGTATGGCCTTGGACAAGGAACGCGAGAAGAAAACGGAATACGAAGCAGCCTTGAAACGAGCAGCCAAACTCGCAGGGTTTGCAAAAGTAGACGAATACCTCGCGAACCTAGATAAGATCGAGAACGAATCTGTCCAGAAGCAGAAGGATCACTTCGAAGATATGCGCAAGCAGTTGAGAGAGGATGCCGAGAACGCTGGACTGGACCCTGAGCGAGTAGAAGAATTTATTGATAACCACCCTTTGCTCAGACAAGCAAAAGATATTCTCTCCAAGCAAGGGGAAGAGAAGTCCAATATCAAAGCTAAAGAGGTTGAGGATACCCGGATAGCTGGTTGGAATGCGCTATTCGAGAAGTACCCTCATCTCGCAGATGAGACTAGCGAAGATGGGAGTGACGCTCCTTGGCTAACTGAGGAGATGCAAGCGCGGATTAATCGAGGTTATGACCCTGTAGACGCTTATGAGTTGGTCCATCAACAAAAGATTCGTGAAGACGAACGTAAACGCGGAGAACAAGCCGCAAAAAAACAGAGCAGACTTAACAAACGCGCCAAAGTTGAGGGTAGCGTTGAAGTCGAAAAAGACGAGGGTGTTCCTGACAATGTCAAGAACGCTTTTTCTATGTTCGGCTTAGATCCGAAATCAGCCAAAAAATTCATGAGGAAATGAGGAATAACGAATGGCACTAGCCCTTTACGGTCCAGGTTTTAGCTGGACACATAGTGATATGCACCAAGACGAGACGCGAGTCACTGACATTCTTTACACCAATTCACAAGCCGGTAAAAAAGGACAGGCTGTGAAGCTTGTATCTGGCAGATGGACGCTTGCTTCAGCTACCGACGTACCAGGAGGAATTCTGACAGGTAATGTAGCAGCAGGTACAAACCAACCGTGCAGCGTCATGTTAATTCGGCCTGGTGATCTGTTTGTTGTTAAGTATACTGGCACTCCAGACGCTGGGTTTGTTCCCGGCGCCAATGCTGTTGCTATTTCTGCTGACGGTCTATCCGTAAACTCTGCCACGGTAGCTGGTGGAGCTGTTGCAATTCTACGTGTTAACACAACTAATCAAACGGCGTCGGTTTATTTTAAACTGCGTCAGTTCAGCTAGGAGGAATATAGATGTCCGTACAATCTTATTTAGAGTGGGACCCGCGAGTTCTAGAGCCGGTTTTCCGTGGTATTTATCAAGAAGAAATGAATAAAAAGTTGAAGCGTGACTTTATTCCAATCCTCTACAACACAGAGAGCTCGACAAAATCTATTGAATCTTTCGACGGTGCTGGTGGACAAGGTCTCATGAAGCCATGGGATCGCTCGAACAACCAAGTGGCATACAGCAAGGTAGAGGAATTATGGCCAAAGCAATTCAAGCATCGGAAATATTCAGACGGTCGCGAGATTGACCGCGACTTTATCGATGATTTAAAGGTTCCACAGCTTAAGCAAATAATCACAGGAATGGCAGATTCGGTATACAAAACCCAACAGTACCAAGCGGTTGAGGTTTTTAATAACTTCAACACAATTGCAGGAACGGATTATATGGGATATGCAATGAACTCTGCAGGACCTGACGGAAAGGCATTATGTGCCGTTGACCATCCGTTCTCGCCTAACAATTCTACTGACGTACAGTCTAACCTAAGTACAAAGAAATTGACGATCGATACTTGGGAAGAGGTATACGTTGCTATGCAAGGATGGGTGGACGATAGAGGAGTTCTTCAAGCTGCTCTGCCTGACACGCTGCTAGTGCATCCTAATAACGCTCGTGTTGCGAAGCAAATCGCCGGTATCCCAGGGTTGGGACAAGGATACGAGCCTGGTAACGACATGCACAATATCAACGTTTACCAAGGCGACATTACGGTCATTGTAAATCCATTCCTTAAAAATCCAAACGCATGGTTTGCAATCGACGATTCGCGCAAAAATAAGTACAACCTCTGGTTCTGGCGTCGACGTGCAGAAGACGGCAATATCGAGGACTTCGATACTGAGATTATGAAATATAAAGTAGTCGGACGGTGGAGTTATGGATTCTTAAGCCCTTGGTTTGTCTATGGTTCCACTGGTGCCGATACACCATAAGGGGGTCATTAGATGCCCGGGCATCCTCGCAAACAAAAGCTAGACGAACACAAAGAAAAAGTAGAGTACATCCCGTTGTTGAGAGCTAAACAGGATGCAACTGCAGGTGAAAAAGAAAGTGTCCGCAAATGGAACATCATGGTTGAAGCATTACGCAAACATGAACTAATGGAGGATAAGGGAGGTTAATCCTCCCTTTTTCTATTTTTGGAGGTGGGTACATGTTTAAAATCGAGATGGATGCATTGAATGCGATCTACATTGAACAGAAGCGCACAAATGAATTACTAGAACAATTGTTAAGAACGTCAAGCGCTCCAAATGAAAATAATGCTAAGCGCCAATATACAAGAAGAAATGCTAAAAACGTCAGCTAATGAATGCTTGGAAAGCTAGGGGGTAAACAAATGATTGTTCAAGAGGTGGTAGAAGAAATCACCGAACGAATGAATTGGGCGAATTCTAACTATGGCCTGTCCATGGAGTCGATTCTTCGAAAAGTCACACAGGTGAGAGATGATCTGATTCGCAACTACGGCCCCGCACAGCGTCAATCAGAGACTGTTGTTACTGAGTTTGACTTATTGCAGGGGCAATCACTATATCCTCTCCCTTGCCCTCCTGGCAGCGTTATAAACGTCGATGTTAAGGGATTGTGGCGTGGGAACTACGGTGGATATTATTGCGGAGACTGTAACGATGGGTGGGTTGAGCCAATGACGTATAACACCGGCACACTCACATCTCAACTGCCGATGACCAATTCAAACAATTGTTGGTTCAAACTCCCTTATAGGCAGTTTGACGAGAGCTATTATGGACCGTACTACTATTTTTTAAGCGGATCTATCGGACTCATCCCCATGCCTTGTAATGATGTAACCAGGGGATTGAAGATATTCCATATCCCTGTTTTATCTGCACTAACCGTAGAGAGTTTAAATGGGCCTACAGGCTTCGATCCAAACTTTGACATGGTATTAGTATATGGGGTTCTCAGAGACGTTCTAAGCGGCCCACAAGCCGTAGAGAATAACGAGAAGTACCAACAATGGTTATATGATTACAAGGCAGCAAATAGCGGTTGGGAACGTTTTACCGTTAACGAAAGATGGTGATGTGATGAACTATAATCCGTATCCATGGTACACACATGTATATACGAGTCCGCAAATTGCACAACAAACGGAATCTACTTATCTAAACTATAAGAAAATCAAAGGATTCGAGGACGTTGGCTACTTATTACAGGCGTATGTCGTCGCTGGCGGCGAGGTAACAAAGAACGTTAAGCGAAGCGATATGATAGACGTTTCGGACATCTCCGTATCTCTTAATAATGACATCATGGCTCGTGAAGGAACCTCCTTTCAAACAACAATTTCGAATACCGTCTATTACCTGGACTTTGCAAAGGACGGTGATTGGAAATGGGGTACGTCCCATCCAACGGGATTGGTGGGAACTGATTATCTTGCTATAGCCGTTGTGTCTACAAATATACATGGTGTTGTGGATGTCATTACGGATGCTCGTGGTCATGTGGGGGGATTTCGTCTTAAAAGTGAGTATGGCTTGGAAGATTACGCGACTACTCTTCAATTGGACCAAATTGCAATTAACTTAAAGACACAAGGAGCAAAAGGAGACGGATTAACGGATGATACAGATACAATTCAAGGTGTAATTGATTTTGTCTCCTCTAATGGAGGAGGTGCGATTTCTGTGCCTGATGGTATCTACATGATTGATGCAGTTAAGCAATTAAAGCTTAAGAGCAACGTTAGAATGGAATGGTCACAAAACGCCAAGTTTAAGGCGATTAACAAGAATAGTGAGGGCATATCCTACGTGCTAAACATCCTAGATTGCGATAATGTAACATTAATAAAACCGCAGATCGAAGGAGAAAAGGAAGAACATACAGGAACAGAGGGCGAATGGAGTCACGGTATTAACATCAACAATAGCGAGAATGTGTTGATTGAAGACCCAAAAATCACAAATTGCTGGGGCGATGGGATATACATTGGAGTTCAGTTCTTTGTTGTTAATCCGAAACGAAACAAAGGAATTAGGATTGTAAGACCATATATCAATAATGTTAGACGTAATGGAATATCGATTTGCTCTGGCGAAGATATCTTGATTGAGTATCCAGTGATTGAGAATGTAAAAGGTGTCTTACCTGAAAGCGGCATAGGAATTGAGCCTGAAAGCGATTCTAATGTTCCATACTTAAAAAATGTGCGAGTTGTTGGGGCATCAACAAAGAATTGCAATCAGACGGGAGGCTATATCGACCTATCACACATTGCTAATCGTGGCGACGAAGTGTCCTTGGAGATCGATAACTTTGCGGATGAAGCCAGCAATAGCGGATTTGCAGTCTATGGAGGGACCGGGACGCTGAAAGGTACAGTCAAAATTAATAGGCCGTCTTTCACCAAAAATAAATTTGCTGGGGTCGTAGTCCATACTTATGGCCTAGGTCTTCCGACTATCCAATTCAACGATCCAACCGTGATCGATTGCAATTCAGTTAATTCGTCACAAGAACAGTTCGGAAGCGCCTATGCGATCCTTCGGGAGGCGTCGCATCCAACAACGCATGAGTTTGGTAATGTGGAATTTAACAGACCGCGTTCCATCGATACAAGAGCGGTGAAACAAATAAGACGAATGTTCTATATAAATGACCTAAAACTTGGTGTCACATATATCAAAAATGTGAAGATCATTGATCCACCAAAAGGCGATGCGCTAAACCTTAACCCCTATATGGGTGGCGTTTTTGAGGTCAGGGATAGATTCAATATCTTTTCTGTCGAGGACACATTCTCTGGCGGTTTGCCGATTCAACGTTCTAGCTTTGCAAGTTACCGCAAAAATACTAACTCTGTTGATTTTATCACATATAACTTAACGGACTTCGGTGGATTCGACACAGAAATAACCATAGAAATGAGCGGCAACTATCGGGTGGATATACTACCGGCAACAGGGAAGAACATTTTACCGCTAGCTACCTCTGCACAGCGTATAAGGACGACAGTAAAGGGCAGCAGCGTAACGTTAAAACCATTACCGGGCGGCGATTGGATCGTTAAGAACCTAGTCGGCACGTGGACAACCGTATAAGGAGGATGACAATGGGCTTTATACTTCCATTTGAAGTGCCAAAGGGTACAAATGTGGCAAGCTTGTATACCGATCTAAATGCAGACTTAGTGGTACTAAATACTAGTAAGCAGATCCCTAACGGATATTGTTGCATCGACAGAATCGCTGGCGATAAGGGAGAGCTTCACTTTGATATCGTATACAGCCTGCAGAGAGGTACCGATCCATTAGATCGGGAAAACTTTAAATTTGTACCAGATACGAGTGATAATGCATTGAATTTTGTAAAGCAAATGTACAACTACCTCAAGACGCTGCCGAAATTTGAGCAAGCCAGAGACGTTCTGGAACCAGGTCAATCCGCATGAGAGGAGAATTTTTGATGGAATTCAATGATGAAGAAAAGGATGAATTGATCAGTGTTATTTGCTGGGCAATTTCCGAGGGGTATAACACTAACGAGGTCACTAAAGCATTGGCTACTAAACTAATGATTGAAGAATATGTATTGCGAGACTTAGATGAGAATTGCAACATAGGAATGAAATTTTTTGAGTCAGATTCGTAATATTTGGAGGTGCGGAATGAAATTCATTATGTATCATTACCACCTGATTATGAAACGAATACACCGACGAGGGGGCGTGTGGCAAACACGCTCTTTTATGTACCATCGAAATAAAATGAAGCAATATCAAGAAAGCATTGATATTAAAGTGAATTTAAGAAAGGAGGATCGTCATGTTAACATTACAGCAAATCATAAGTGAGGCAGATCTGCTGGTTCCGAATACAGTTACCACATCCGACAAAGTGACACAACTCAACGCGATCAACGGAGACTTCTTCAACGTTGTGAAGATTCCCAAACTCGTAAGGTTCAGTGGCGTTCTCGGACAGCCAGAGTATACAATGCCGGCTGACGTGCGAGAAAAGAACATTGACCTGGTAGAAGTGGGATTACTAAAGTATCTTGACCTCATGAGTGACAATGTAAACCCAACACAAAACAACTGGAGTTATGATGACAGTAATAATAAGATTATGCTATCCCCGGCGCCGTATAAAAACGGTTTACCGGGGATTGTTCGTTATCACCGAATAGCAACTTCAACTTTCACAACGGGTAACCTATCGGCACAACCAGACGCGCCAGCGGAATATCACTGGACATACGTTCTCGCCTTGTCTGCCTGGCTTGCTATCACTATGGACGATCCATCAAAGTTTAGCTTATTTGACGCCCAGTATAAGGCCGCCTGGAACGTAGCAGCTCAACACTACACTAGGGAGTGATCCAATGAATCGTATTCAATATTCGATTGCTCCTCCTGCTGAATTGTCAGGACTTGAACCACCTAATCCCATACGTGAGTTTAGAGGGATAAACGGATTCGATCCATACAGCATTGAAGACAGCTTCTTTACAGACGCTTCGAATATCGTGACTGATGATTTCCCGGCATTCTCGACATGCCCAGGATACGAGGTGCTTGGTGCAGCCGTAGGAACGAAGGTACTGGGCCTTGGCGTATGGAAGGATACTGAGCTGCATGCAGTATTTAACGATGGCACATGGCGTAAGTGGACAGGCACAGCGTGGAGCGACCCTCTTATCAGCAGCCTAGACACATCTGCTATGTGGACGTTTACTCACTTTCAAGGGAATTGGCCCGAAATGAACCTAGTGGGGAGCAACGGAGTCAACGGTTTGAAGAGATACAACGGTACAACGGTGCAATCATTCGGAGACGCGCCAACGAATATAAACTATGTCACAACGTATCAGAACCGGTTGTGGGGCGCATTTGGTAAGGAGATACGAGCCTGTAAACTGGACGATGCCACCCAATGGAACTCTTTTCTGGTGACGGAAGAGGACTCTTACGGTAAGACCATTGAAAGCGAACGAGGCGAGAACGTGAACATGCTCAGTGGTGGCCTCGCTAAACTCGTTATTGGCATGCCTAACGCGTTCCAAGAGCTATACGGAGCAATACCCTCTGACTTCACCACGAGGCCTGTATCCGAAAATATGGGCGTCACAAACAACAATAGTGTAATAGTCATGGACTCCATACTGAGGGGAATACATCGAGATTCTATATACGAGTACATTAGCGGTGGCGTAAGCCCTGATCGTACCTTTTCAGATATCGTAAGAAGATACATCTCAAATGTCTCTGGCGCCTCGGCTGGCACAGATGGCAGGAAGATGTATTTTTTTATGAACGACAAGATCCTCGTCTATGACACAGTGTTCCAAACATGGACGATTCGAAAGAATATTTCCGCTACTTGCTTTGTGATGTTTAAAGGTGAGATGTACGTAGGGGACGCTACAGGCCGTGTATTGAAGCTTGGAGGTACGACAGACGCTGGGCAGCCTATTAACTGGTACGCCGTAACCAAGATCTTCACGAACGGCACAACGGCTCAAAAGTCACGATGGCTCAAAATGTATATCATGGCTGAACTGGCGGTCGGAAGCACAATGAACATTTACCTTTCCGAGTCACCAAACGGGAACGATTGGGAGCTTGTTCAGACGGTTACGGGCAGTGGGACAAAGATCGAGAAGATACTTATTCCCGTTCAAAAGTTCACACTATCCAACATGTTACGAGTCAAATTAGAAGGTACGGGATGGGCGCGAGTGCATGAACTAACCACTCAGAAGCGCCAATTGCCGCTATAGGAGGTATATATGAGTACATGGAATAGCCCACCTCAGATCCCGCCGTTCAAGACGCCACCATTCGGTTCAACACAAGACCAACAAATGCAGGCCACTATTGCGTACTTGAAGCAACTGGCGAACATTGTATCCGCGCTGAAGAACGATTTGGAATGGATGCTCAATGGTAACCTTGATGTGAACAACATCAGAGCGAAAGGCATTAAGGCGCAGAACATAGAAGTTGATGAGTTATCGGCCATCTCAGCCAATCTAGGTCACATTATGGCCGGTATTATCGAATCTGTACAAATATTTGGTTCATACATCGCTACAGCGAATGGGACGTATCCGCGATCGGAAATGTCGATAGTTGATAATCTGTTTGCAGCATGGCTTGCGGAAGGTAATGGAATCAAAGTAAGTCCCGATGGATGGAATGGAAGGCCATCATTGGTTTTTGAAAACGGCGAGTTGGAATCATCTGCGATCTCAAATCCTGACGGACTACTAATTGAAAGCAATAAAGGCGTTCAGATTAATGGCAAAACTGAGGCTGTCTATATTTCCTCTCAGAGCAATTCGGGAGTTAGAACAGAAAGCTTTGCTAAATTCTTCAACAACGCAACAGGACAAAGTTTGCAACAAGCTCTTAATAGCAAGGTAAATTCCTTCTCTGGAGAGTCTACAGCTGTAACCATTGATGGAACAACGCTAAACTTTTCAAATGGAGTCTTTACGGGCGTAACTTAATCAAAATTATTGCGTATACATTTTCAACCTAAAACTTGGAGGATAATGTATATGAAAAAGTTCATTTCTGGCGTGATTGTTGGTGCAGTACTGTTTACAGGAGTACAAGTTTTTGCTGATGGTGTATCGATGATTGGCAAAAAAGTAGGTTCTGAGGCTGAATTGTACCTTGATGGCAAAAGAATGAGCGATGTAATTATCATTGAAGGAAAAAGTTATGCCCCAGTACGTGAGATAGCTGAAGGAGTAGGGCGTTCTGTACAATTTAAACCAGCCACAAAAACGGGGAAATCTGTTGTTACTTTAAGTGCAACGTTATTTGTTAAGGAACAACGTATAAAAACTATTAAGGAAAATATTAAAGAACTCGAAAGAGAACGTGACTATATACCATCAGTAGTTCAACAAGAGAAAGAGAGTTATGAAAATTCACTAAAAACCATGCCTCAACTAGAGGATTTTCTGACTGAGAATTACGAAGAAAAAATGAAGTATTTTGAGAGTAGGCTTCTTGAAATCGAGGAGGAGTTGAAAGGTTTAAAAATTGAACTCGAAGCTTTAGAATCTGCAAAATAACTGAGCGCAAATTTGCGCGTAGCAAAATAATAAAAAGACACTCAAAAATGGGTGTCTTTTTCAAATGCATTTTGTGTTTGAAAAACGTGATTTTAAATGTTTGAAGTTATAAATTTTGTGTATTATACTTACAATAAGAAAAGGAGACGGTTGCAGCCGACTCCTCGAAAACAAGTCAGAGAATAACCCGGTCCTTGCGCAACTTGGGCGGGTTATTTTCTTTTATAAATACAGTACTTTGAGAGTTTGCCACAAGGCAGGCTCTTTTTTGTTTATATAATCTGTGATATAAAAGGAGAGTGAGGACAGTGAAAGAAGTTAAAAGGTTACAGAAAGAACTAGTTCGAAGCGGAGATGGAATTACTGATTGCACCGAAATCATACAAAAACTTGTATCGATGCAATCGAGTAGTATCAATCCAATGCCGCTGGAGATTTCGGAAAAAGTACATTCGGTGAATCAACTGTGAGTACGATTAAATCACTAACATTTCGGATAACGTAATTATCTAGACGATAACCTCTTCCTTCAATCGCCACTGTACCTGGTTCACCAACAACAACAATGACATTACAATCGTTTTTACAGTTGTAGAAGGTCTCGCCGTCTTTGAGATACGGTTTGCATTCAATAAGCAGTTGAGTTTCTCCGCAAGTGTGGCATGAAGTTTGGAATACCTTGTCCGTAATAATCGGGATGTTGAGGGATTGGATTTTTGCTTCTCGGAACACTTCCGCAACACGCACAACCTTTTTCAATATATAACACCTCCTCTCGTAAAATGATAAGCTTCGACAACTTTCATTCTATCAGAGAGGATATATTTTACAATAATTGAGTTTGCCATAGGCAGGCTCTTTTTTTATTCCCGAGAGGAGGATAACGATGCTTTCTAATAACGGATTAGGTGCTTTTATGCAGAATAGAAAGGCTGGAACGCTAGGTAAATTCAAGCAACCCAGTCCAAAGGCTGTCGGCCTAGCTCAAAACTTTTCACCGAACAATCAGAATCAGAACACCATGAAATCAACCTTAGATAACATGAGCCAATCGGTGAACAACGATCCGTTTCAGTTTAATATGCCTGATCAGTTCGAATATAAACCTCAGAATGACCAAGCATTTCAGTCTTACATCGCCCAATCCATGCAGCAACTAGGTACAAATCAAGCGAATACCAACGCTAGATTGAGGGCCAACGGTCAGGGTAAGTCATCCTATTCTGAATCGGTGGAACGCCAGCTTGCTAATCAGGCCACCTTAGACATACAAAATCAAATGATCCAGAACTATATGCCGATGGCCTATCAGCAGTATTCCGACAATGCGAACCGAAACTTGCAGGTCCAACAGCTTAATTATGGCGCCGGGCAAGACCGTATTAACAATCTATCCAAGTTGTTCGCTAATCAGTATCAGAACGAAGTGACAAAACCGATTGAAATATCTAGGGAAACAGGCTACTACAGACCTGATGAAGCAACAAACCTATATAATTCCCTAGCTGATTATAAAGCAACTACTGAGCAAAACTGGTCATCCATGACGCCGGAACAACAAGCGTCTGCACGAGCGGAGGGCGACAGGATGCGTGCGCAACTTCAAGGGATGGGCATGGACACATCTTTCATCGGAGCTAACAACACAGCGAATAGCGCAAGGTCGAATATGGGATCAGCGGGAATGCGGACTCTAGGAGGAAAGGCATCTGATCTAGCTAACAAACAAGCCAATTGGGGCGCTTATATGGACATGGTTGGACAGACTCAGAACCTGGGACAAGGACCTCAGAATAATTGGGGTAACCTCACTAACAATGCCGGCACAGGTCAGAACACCTTCTCAGGAAACGTCACTATGTCGCAGCTTACTGGTTATCTGCCGGATGGTTCACCAACCTCTGCTCAACAGCAGCAATTGCTTGCTAACGAATGGACCGTTGCAGATCAGACGGGCAAAATCACTCCGACTCTGGCTCAGATGTATGGAATACCTGAAGGGACGCCTACAAGGGCTGCTATGGAGTTTGCACAGCAGATCGCGATTAGCAAACAGAACGCCAACACTTCGGCATATAGCGCATCCACAAGTCGCATGAACGCTAATAACTCGCAGCTTATGGATATTTGGAAAGCTACGGGATACGCTCCTGAGGGAATTAATGGAGTGGCGGCTGGAACTCCATATGCTTCAGGTAGTAACAATTCTAGTGCTGTGCCTTATCATCAGAACCCAGATTTTGCAGATGATATAGCAAGCATCAATTCCGATCCAATCAAAGCATTAGAAGATATTAAAAAGTATTCGACAAATATAATTAATGAGTATGGTTATGAGGGATATCAAGCTCTCTTAAAAGCTGCTGAACAAGCACAACCTAAAAAAGAGCCATTATCATTTTTGAATAAATAGGCGGTGAGGAATCATGGGCGTCTTGGACAGAAGCAGAAAAAATGAACAGTCCTCTTCAAGTGGTGGGGGGGTAATTAAACGTTCAAGAGAAGAATTTAAAAAGTCAGAAGGGGAGCGTTACGCGAATCAATTGCGTAACGCTCCTGACATTTTCAATCCAATGCAATTTCAAAAGAACGTACAGGAACGTATATCTCCACCAACTGTAGGGAATCCTGCACAACCAGTAATGACAGGGATTGGACGAACACCTTTCTCAACTCCTGAAGCTCAGAGATATAATCAAGTTCTCCCAGCGCTTCCTACATCGTCAGATATAACTAATACGGTTCGACCTAATCAAACTAAGACAGATAAGAAATCCACAGCGGCGGCAGAAGAAAAGAGGCAGCAAGATGCATCAAACTCGCCTTTAAGTAAAATAGCCCAAAAATTCAGCAACGTAATGATCGGAGCTGCCGATAAAGTAGCAGATGTACTTCCAGAGAATGCGAAATATGATGGGAAAGCAGAGATTGATTTAGCTAAAAAAGTAATGGATTACCGTTCAAAAGTTCAGAAGGCACAAGCGGATACGACTGTCGGAGCATTTGTTGGAGGTATGGGGGATTCTGCCACATTAGGGCTTACATCATACGGAGAACGAATGCTTGGTAATGGTGACGTAGCGGATCGGTTTACAGAAAGCGCGCCTGGTAAAGCAGGGCAAATAGCTGGACAAGTACTTTTACCAGCAGGAAAAATTAAAGCTGGTGCATCCATCGCATCTAATATTGGACGTGGTGTACTGGCTGGATTGGGCTTAGGAGCCGGTATTGAGACGGGGGAATATCTCACAGGACGTAACGATCAATCATTAGGTCAGAGAGCGTTAGACATTGGCATAAGCGGCGCTTTAGGTGGGGCAGGCGCAGGTGTCATTGATGGGATCGGTAAGGGACTACGGGCAACTAGAGGCGTTGCAAGAG
Source organism: Paenibacillus sp. J31R120 (assembly GCF_056269225.1). Classification (NCBI taxonomy): domain Bacteria; kingdom Bacillati; phylum Bacillota; class Bacilli; order Caryophanales; family Paenibacillaceae; genus Paenibacillus; species Paenibacillus sp. J31R120. Next base: position 53,382 of record NZ_JBWDNN010000014.1, read on the forward strand.
ATGCCGTTGGCAAACAACTGGCCACTGCTAACGAAATCATGCAAGCAGGAACTCCAAATAGATCAAGTGGAATACTTAAATCACTAAATGAACTTGGTGAAATTGCTACAGGTGGCATGTCCTCTGGCATTAAAAGAGGTCGAACTAATGACGTGATCTATTCTCCAACGTTAAATCATATCGTCTCGAGTACAAAGAAACCAGGAACTTCATTGGGAACTAAAGCAGATCAAGCATACATTGATCTAGTTGACGATATCTTTTCACTCAGTCGATTCGATCAAGCCGCTCAAAAGACGCTAGGCCGCGAATTAAAGCCAAGCGAATCAGTATATCAATTGGCTATGGCAAGCCGGGGTTCAGACCAAATTACAAAACAGGTTTTAACAAACAAATTGGTCGATATCGAAGGAAATGTTGTAGGCGATAGTTTGAAGGATTCCATGAAGCTCATTAATAGTAAGGATAGACGAAGTTTTATGGATTATCTTTTGAATAAGCACGCTATGACAAGGTTTGAGCGTGGCGAAAAAGTTTTCGATAAACTGCCAGACGGATCAAAGTGGACGCCGCAAAGGGGACAAGAAATTGTTGATCGATATCTTGCAGAACGTCCTAATTTTGCTGAAGCAGAAAAGGCATTCCGAGATTTTAATGATAGCTTCAATGATACATGGCTTGTACAAACGGGACTTCTTCCTAAGAATGTCGTAGATTCTTGGAAGTTAGAGAATCCTACCTACATTGATATGCAGCGACAATTCTCAGACTTGGAAAAGTTGAGTGGTGCAGGGTATAAATCAAAAGACGGATTCGGAGGACAGAAAGCACCGTCAAAAAAATATAATAAATACGGCTCCACTCGTAAGGTAATCGACCCAATGGAGTCAATGATTGCTAGATATGATGCAACGATAAAAGCTTCTAAACGGAACACTCCGATGCAAGTAATGTACAATACGATCCGTAATAGTCCAGATGAATTCAAGGGCTTTGTCAGTATCGTAAATGATCCACCTCCATCATTGAATGTGAAAGACGTTAACTTGTCTGATCCAGACGGACTAGATCAAGTACTTGCAATATTTGATGATGCATACGAAAAAGCCTTGCGATCAAGCCGAAAAGATTTGAACAATGTAGTCCCTGTAATTGTGGATGGTGCTCCTGTTTATCTTAAGTTTGAAAACAAACAATTATTGGACGCTGTACTAAATGTTAACCCCCAAGTTTTAAAAGGATTTATGGCAGGGGCTTCAAAATTGGCTAACATACAGAAGGGGATTTATACATCGGTTAACCCTATATTCACGTTTACCAGGTCTATATTCCGCGACCCAATAAGCGCATTCGTTAACAGTAAAACAACGAATAACCCTTTCAGGTTTGTCAAGGATTTGGCGACTGCTACAAATGATGTGTTCCGCAATAAGGAGCTATACCAGGAGTTCATGAATATTGGAGGAGGATATACATCTCCAAACGTTGGGACTCCAAGATTAATTAACAGGACGCAAAGGATGCTTGTGCCAAACGAAAATAAACTTAATGGCATGGTTCAGCGATTTGGCGACAATCTATTGGAGAAGTTGGATAAGGTTGAATCTGTTGTGAGGGTAGCGGAATATAAACGCGCTAGGGGTTCGGGTCAATCTGTTGATGATAAGTTAAGGGGGCTGTATGAGTCTCAGGAGGTAGCGACCAACTTTAAAAGAAGAGGCGCAAAAACCAAGGAGTTGGAACCTTTATGGCTTTACCTTAACGCCTCTATACAGAGCCTAGATAAGGTTGCTAGAGCGTTCAAGGATCAGCCAGGAACCACATTCGGAAAGATTGCCCTTGCGCTAACAGGGCCATCTCTCGCGCTGTATGCTGTTAATCGCAATGACCCTAATTATCAGAAACTAAGAGATACTGAGAAAGACAGATTCCTCCACATTCCTATTGGTGATGGCAAGTTCTTCAGGTTTCCAATACCGCCCGAACTTGCACCGTTTGCTAATATACCTAGACGGTTACTTGATCAGTATATAGGAGGAAACGACGACGCTTGGAATGATGTTGGTAAGACAATTGTTGAAACAGTCGTACCTCCTGGAATTGGCGGTGCTATATCTGGCGCTGCTGAGGATGGCGTTCCGGGGGCAATATTCGGGACGTTTAGAGGAACACCAATCGTCGGTCCGAGTGTGGAAGCTTTCTCTAATCAATCGTGGACTGGAAGTCCTATCGTACCGGGGTATCTGGAGAATGCTAGCCCGTCTAACCAATACAATGAGACCACCAGCCCTTTGTCAGTCGGTGCAGGAAAGTTAACCAACACCTCTCCTATGAAGTTGGATTATATGCTTACGTCAATTGGTGGAGACTACGGAAAGATTATTCAAGAGATATCGTCAAAGGGTCGATCAGATGGTATTAAAAGCGTGGGTAAAGGACTGTTTAAACGACTCGTTGTCGATAGTGGTGAATCAAACAAGTTATTAGAGCAGTTTTACGGTCTTAAAGACAAGTACGACACTATGTATGCAGATATCAAGGCAAGCGGCAAACTTCCAAAGAATTACGATGATGATACCCGTAAGGCGATTAACCAAGTTTCAGATTATATGTCTGAAATAAGTAAGGGTGTACGCGAGGTTCAAGCATCAGAGTTATCAAGATCAGAAAAGGATCGCATAATTAGTGAACTTAAACAGATGCGCATGGATGTTGCTCAGAGAGCATACGCACAATTCAAATCCTAATTGGAGTTGATGCCAATTGATTGTCTTAGACGAATCCGAACACTATAACTCAGCGGTGAGCGATGATACCTTGCGTATTGTCGCTCTTTTATTTGGCAAGGAAACGGCTGACAAACTGTTATATAGAGGGAATGCCCATGCTAGATTGGATTCTTCACGCATCAGAGATATTCGTCCGGTATGGACTGCAGCCTACTACACTGATATTGTTATGCATTTACTCGATCCGAATGACGCTGAAGAATCGGAAGATAAAACGGCGGTTGCGCAAGTATCTGCCCTGGCTAATAGCGGATGATGAGTCAGAAGTAAAAAGTTATGTAAACAACCAGCAGCGTATTGAAATGAAAGTGGACTTACTACTAAGAGAGCGAGGGATAGAATGGTCTGTGATTACTTTGAACGAAAGTTCTCCGCGTTTAGCTCTGAAAAAAGGAAGGTCGTCGGACTCGCACTCAGAAACGAATATTATTGTCCATCATGTAGGAAGATCCACAAAATTAAGGAGGGTAAAACTCATGAAGAAGCTTAAAAGCAGAAAGTTCATTTTGGCGGTTGTTGGTGCAATCCTAATCATCCTCAATGACGGATTAGACCTTGGCATCGACTCTGACACAGTTCTGGCCTTTGCTGGTCTACTTGCTGTATGGATCGGCGGTGAATCTGTAGTAGACGCGAAAAGAGCAGGGAAGGAGAAGACAAACAATGACGACTTCGAAACCCCAATTGAGCTTAGACTCTAACTTTTCGGATGTAACCTTTTTAGATATTCGCAGCCGGTTGCCCGTTAACCCTAACTATACTTGGGCGCAGTTGGCTGGAGTGAGGGACATAAACGCTCTTAATACGATCGTATGTCATCATGACGCGATCCCTAAATTCAAGTCACATCAGTATGGAGACGTTGAGCTTGCATCCAGGATCGCAACAGACCATATTCGATCAACAAAGAATCATCCAAGAGGAGATGCAGGGTTCCCTTATGATCTATGGATTCGTAACGGGATCATATACTGGTGCAATGATATTGAAGCTAGAGAATATGGGGTAGCATCAAATAACGGTTATACGGTCAATATATGCGTATCAGGAGATTACCACAATTACGATACGTTGACTTCTGAAGATAGACGCGCCTTATATGCTGCCGTTATTTCAATGAAGAATTACCTCCCCAATGACCAGCATTTGAAAGGGCATGGTGAAATCGTTCCAACAAATTGTCCCGGATATAAGATGAAGCAAGTGAGAGAGGATGTGTTTAGCCTGGAGCAAGAAATTGAGTTAATGAGTTCGCAGCCGAAGAAGGAAGAGGTCGCATTTAGGATGGCGAACCAATTTCTCTACCTATATAACATGTTTCATAAGGGTGTAACCTCCACAGGCCAGCCAGCAAGCGATGGGCAGAAAGAATGGGCGCTCAATAAAATGATGCTGCTTGAACCTGAAATGAGAAAGCACGGATTGTTGAAGTAAATTGACAAACATACGTTCTCGTTTTATCATGTACTCATCAATAATATGAGGTGAGTCCATGGCGAATAAAAAACCATTGCCGCAATTTAATTCCTTGCAGGAGTCTAAAGAGTTTTTTGAAAAATACGGGAAGCTTACTTATTTTGGTCGTGAGGGTCACAATTATGAATACTGTATCTACGGATATGATGTGATCGATGGACGCAAATTAAGCCTTAAACTTTATGACAATGGAAAAGTAGAAGTATTACGATGATCCCCGCCTTAATGGTGGGGATTTTCTATTTATAATAGTAAAAACACATTTTAGTTCAAAAATAATGGTTTGGTCACCAAGTGGTCACAAACTTAGCCGTACACATCGGAAGCATTATACAAAATACGAAGAATTTTTATTAGTCATGGACGTATTGAAACTACTTGATGCATAAAATTCACAGTTGTGTTATTATCTTTATCCTGCTGTTTCACGCAGGGCAGGAGAGGGAACGGAATTGGCTCTCCGTCCGAGCGGCTTCGGCGCAATACATACAGGAGGATTAAGAGAGCATGAACCGGAATGAGGCATGGATTCGGCTGAACGGCATTGAGAAGAGATTTAAAGTCGCGACAAGGACGGCTGGGCTCAAGGAAGCGACCAAAGCCTTGTTCGCGCGCAAGCACACCGTCGTGGAGGCGTTGAAGGACATTACCTTCTCCATCGGGGAAGGAGAAATTGTAGGTTATATCGGACCGAACGGAGCGGGCAAGTCAACCACGATCAAAGTGATGAGCGGCATTCTGGTGCCGGATGAGGGTCAGTGCTCCATTATGGGCTATACGCCGTGGAAGGACCGCACGGAATACGTCAAGCATATCGGCGTCGTATTCGGACAACGGTCGCAGCTATGGTGGGATGTGCCGGTCATGGATTCGTTCGAGCTGCTGAGGGACATCTATGCGATAACGGACGGCATGTACCGGGACAATCTGGCGATGCTGACCGAGATGCTTGATCTGGAGGCGATCCTGAGGATGCCGGTCAGGCAGCTGAGCCTGGGGCAGCGAATGCGCTGCGAGATTGCAGCATCATTGCTGCACAGTCCCAAGCTGCTGTTCCTGGACGAGCCTACGATCGGGCTGGATGCGGTTAGCAAGCTGGCAGTACGCAATTTTATTAAAAAGCTGAATCGGGAGCAGGGTGTGACGGTCATTCTGACCACTCACGATATGAGCGATATCGAAGCGCTGGCGGATCGGATTCTGATGATCGGCAAAGGTACTCTTTTGTATGACGGCACACTTGGTGAGCTGAAGGAACGGTTTGGTACGGGCAAGACGGTGACGGTCGATTACAGGGGACGTTCTGGACCGGTAACGATTGAAGGGGCAACGCTGATCGAGTGGGCGGACGAACGAGCGGTATACAGCTTTGATTCGGAGAAGGTGACGCTTGCGGAGATGGTCACCCGCTTGTCGGAGACAGTCGAGGTGGTCGATCTCTCTGTTTCGGCTAAGGACATCGACGAGATTATTGTTCAGCTTTATGAGGAGCACCAAATATGAAAGCTTATACTTCGATCTGGCGCCTTCGGTTTATTAACGGGATGCAGTACCGCTCGGCAGCGCTTGCCGGTATGGCGACCCAGCTATTCTTCGGATTTGTCTTCATCATGATCTTCGCTGCATTCTACAGCAACAGCACGGGCTCACAGCCCATTTCCCTGGATGATTTGATTACGTATGTTTGGCTTCAGCAAATCTTCTTGTCCTTCATCATGTTATGGTTTCGCGATCAGGAATTGTTTGATTTGATTACAAACGGCAACATTGCCTATGAGCTATGCAGGCCGATGGATCTGTACCCGCATTGGTATTCGAAGCTTCTGGCACAACGATTTGCGAGCGCTACGCTGCGTTGTTTTCCGCTGCTGGCGATCGTATTTGTCATCCCTGAGCCTTACCGGATGGGGCTCCCGCTGACTTGGGGTTCATTTGGGCTGTTCCTGGTTGCGCTGACGCTGGGCTTGCTGGTTGTCGTGGCCATCTCGATGCTGATCTACATATCGGTGTTTTGGACGATGTCGCCGGTCGGCTCCATTCTGATGATTGCGGTTGCGGGTGAATTTTTGGCGGGCATGGTTATCCCGGTGCCGCTTATGCCGTCGTGGCTGCAGCCGATCGTGTACGCGCTGCCGTTCCGCTGGACGACCGACTTTCCGTTTCGCGTCTATTCCGGACATATTCCCGTCACGGAGGCGGCATGGGGAATCCTGATTCAAATCGCGTGGCTGTCGGTGCTTGTTTTAGCTGGAAAAGCTTTAATGAAAAAAGCGCTGCGAGCAGTCGTCGTGCAGGGAGGGTAGACGAACATGCGACTGTATTTCAAATATTTAAGCATTCACCTCAAATCTCAGATGGAATATCGGACATCATTTTTGCTGATGAGCATAGGGCAGTTTTTTATCCCCTTTATGGTGTTCGGGGGCTTGTATTTTATGTTTCAGCGTTTCGGAGAGCTGCAGGGGTGGAGTTTCTTTGAGGTAGCTCTTTGTTTTTCGGTCATTCATATGTCGTTTTCGCTGAGTGAATGTTTTGCGCGGGGATTCGATTCCTTCTCGTCGCTGGTTGGCAGGGGAGACTTCGACCGGCTGCTGGTTCGGCCCAGAAGCACAGCGCTGCAAGTATTGGGCTCGAAGTTTGAGTTTACGAGAATAGGAAGGCTGCTGCAAAGTGTGATCGTGCTGATCTGGTCGGTGTCCCATTTGCCGCAGATTTGGAGTTTTCCGAAGCTGTTGACGCTGCTGCTCATGATCGCCAATGGCACGATTATTTTTACAGGCATCTTTATTTTGGCTGCGACGTTCTGCTTTTGGACGATCCAGGCGATTGAAGTAGCTAATGTCTTCACAGACGGAGGGCGCGAGATGGCGCAGTATCCGCTCAATATTTATGAAAAGTGGGTTACCCGTTTCTTTACGTTCATCATTCCGTTCGGCTGCGTCAGCTACTTGCCGCTCATGTACCTGCTCGATAAGCGGGAGGGCAGTATGTTTCTGCCTATGATGATCACGTTCGGCGGCTTGCTATTCCTCATCCCATGCCTGCTAATCTGGCGGTTCGGCGTGCGGCATTACCGATCGACGGGGTCGTAAGTGATTGGTTGCGAGTGTGCACATTCAATGTCTTCTGAATGGAAGGATGGGATACGGGGCAATGGGGCGTCGGTGGTGAATGGTTCCTTAAACGGACTATTATACTTGGGCGGTTCGATGTGTGTTTGTACCGGATAAACGAACTTGTTAGGCGGTGCAGCCTCCTGTATTCAAGTAAGGAGTTCAGACGAATGAGCACATGAATCGGTCAAAGGGGTTGCAGGCGCGGCTGTGCAGCACCGCAATATCATTGCGCTGCCGCTAGTCATGCATAGTTCATATATACCAGTCTGATGAACATTGTGCGTACTAGCTGTTATAGGCTGATAGTGGGAATGTGAGCGGAAGTTTGTTTTAACTAATCAATAACTCGCTAAACCATTCTGGAGGTGTTGAAGTCGAAAGGTTGCGAATATGCAAAAACGAGGTGCCTTTACCATTGAAAATTGATGGTGGAGGCATCTTTTTATTTATCTATAGATGATGATCAGGCTGCAAGCCGAAAAACTCGGCTTAGAGAGCGGAAAGCCGCCGCCGAGCGAGCTGCAAGCCGATAAACTCGGCTTAGAGAGCAGAAAGCCGCCGCCGAGCGAGCTGTAAGCCGAGATACTCGGCTTAGAGAGCAGAAAGTCGACGCCGAGCGAGCTGCAGACCGAAAAACTCGGCTTAGAGAACGAAAAGCTGCAGCCTGACTGAGCGCCGCCGGACAGCTCCCCCAAAACGCAAACAAGCCCGGGCTTTCCGGGTTGGAAGGCTTCGAGCTTGATGCTGGTTGCGGCTTGCCTTGATAGGCTGGCCGACATAGGATATCCCCATATCCAAGCGTATGCTGCTAATCTACGGATAAATAAGCGACGGCGCGCTGCTGAAGAACGGATTCTTCGGCAGGCTCAGCCGATGAAATCGGGCGTCCGGAGCCCGGGTTCTGCAGCTGTGTAATTGCGGCGGAAAATAAACGGTAAGCCCGATTATCGGGATTAAGAGTCTGCGCGATTCGTTCGGTGAGCCGTTCGGTCAAGGAAACGATCGAGAAACGGCCGATGAAGCTGCGGAATAGCGGACCCCAACGGTCGAGTTGCAGACTTGGCTCGCTGTCACTGACGAATTGCTCGTTCCAGCCATAGCCGAGGTCGCTGCTAATGCGAAGACAAACGCGATACCCTGCCGAGTCAATCGCGAGCGCCGGTATGACGAATACTTCCACGCGGCTAATGCTGAGCTGCAGGGGTTGTTCCGAAGGGAATGGGGAATCTTGCAAAGATAAAGAAAGCATAAGACACCTCTCCTTTGTCCGCTTACGAGGTTAGCTGTCGGATTCGGGCTAGAGAGTAGACCCTACCGGGGGTACAAATCCCCGGACTCACCCCTTGCAAGGCTGCGGCCGGCTGTCGGCCCACGTCGCACTTACGTTGGTTCCCCCGCTTTTTCCAGGTCGGAAAAATTAAGCGTTGATGTTTACATAATATTTTAACTTTAAAATATCAATTTGTAAATGATATCTTATCGGGACAACCAATCGTCCAAAATATCCAAATACCGACATAATTACTTTGCGTTCCCGTCATATTTCAAGTATGATGGTAGATAAAAAGTGAACTCATGTTCAAATCAAAGGAGCAGCAAGCATGCATTCGAAAACTAGTCATTGTAAAATTGTCGATTGTACAATTCGTGACGGCGGACTCGTCAATAACTGGGATTTCAGCGTCGAGTTTGTACAGCACCTTTATAATAGCTTGAACGAAGCTGGCGTCGACTACATGGAGATCGGCTACAAAAACTCGCCGAAGCTGTTGAAAGGTGCAGATAGCGCAGGCCCATGGCGCTTCCTGAACGACGATTTCCTTCGCAAGGTCATTCCGAACAAAGGCAACACCAAGCTGTCTGCGCTGGTTGATATCGGCCGCGTTGACGAGAATGACATTTTGCCGCGCAGCGAGAGCCTGCTCGACCTGATCCGCGTAGCTTGCTACATTCAAGATGTAGACAAGGCTCTTGAGCTGGTGCAAATTTTCCACGACCGCGGATATGAGACGACGCTGAACATTATGGCGCTTTCCAACGTGATGGAGAACCAATTGGTCGAAGCGTTCAAGCAAATTAACGACAGTGTTGTAGACGTTGTATACATCGTGGATTCCTACGGCAGCCTGAAGCCGGATGATGTAGGCTATCTGGTGGATAAATTCCAGCAGCATTTGCCGAACAAGCGTCTTGGCGTTCACGCGCATAACAACCTGCAGCTTGCATTCGCGAACACGCTGATCGCGGCGAACAAAGGCGTTGAGCTGCTTGACGCATCCGTATACGGCATGGGACGCGCAGCAGGCAACTGCAACACGGAACTGCTCGTATCGGAATTGCAAAATACGAAATACAATGTTCGTCCTGTTCTCGATATGATCGAGAAATACATGGTACCGCTTCGTGAGAAGGAAGAGTGGGGCTACATCATCCCTTACATGATCACAGGTATTCTGGATGAGCATCCGAGATCCGCAATGGCGCTTCGCGTTTCCGAGAACAAGGATAAGGCAGTTGACTTCTACGATCAACTGACAACTCCGGAAATCTCCAAGTAACATCAAACTGATGGAATACTAATCGTTCTGATAAAAAAGGCGCTTGCCGATTACGCGTTCATTCGCGTACGGCAAGCGCCTTTTTAGGGTTGAACTATCCTCTAACGTTTAAATCTCTGTACGAAGCAGCTCGCCATCACCGCGGATGGCCGCGGCGAAGCTTGGCTCGTTGGGGTGGAAGTAGGCGGTGCCATGATATTCTTCGCCCGTTATGGCTTTGGCCGTAAGCTGGACGCGAATATCCTCATTTTGGCCGAACCAGGCCAGGAGCGCCTTGTCCTTTACACCATCCGCATCAATGTACCATAGCTTGTCTCCGTAGTCGGTGACGATAACAAGCACCGCCTTCTCGAAGGCGACCTTGTAGGACGAATGCTGCGCGTATCCGATGGTTATTGCTGTTAGTTCGATTGTTTCCATATGTCATGCCTCTTCCTGTTGTTTCAATTTAACGCCTGGCACAGGGCTTCTTGTATTCCGCACCGCGCTCAGCTTCCAGCGGGCGTGGGGCAGCTGAGGTCTCTCGAGCTCACAAGCTGTCACAGCTTCAGCCGAACAGGCTGCCCCTACACAGTAAGATACACGCCTGCAACTGTATTAATACAGCTTGCCCTGCCGGTATAGGACGGAAGACAGCTTGGTCACGGCATGGACGAAGCAATTCTGACGGAGGGAGAGCGGGTCTCCGAAGTAAGCCGGCAGAATGCTGTTCATCGTTTTCTGCATTTTGGCGAACAGCTGTCTGTATACTTCCGCCTCCGAATAGAATTGTGTCTCTCTGCCTTGCAGCCATTCGAAGTATGAGACGATAACGCCCCCGGCATTAGCCAGAATATCAGGCACGATAATGATGCCTTGGGAGGTTAAGGTCTCGTCCGCTTCTCCCGTAATCGGAGCGTTCGCCCCTTCTACGATAATGCGGGCTTTTACTTCATTCACGTTGCCGCTGTGAATCTGATCCTCCAGCGCCGCCAGGAACAGGACATCGACGTTCAAGTACAGCACCGCTTCGCGGTCCAGCAATTCCCCTGCAATGCCGCTTTCCTTCAGCGCGTCCTCCGTCGACGGCAGATCGCCCCGGTTCCCTGATGCGTACTCTACGAGCGCGGGAATATCAAGGCCGCTCTCGTTATACAAGGTCACGTTGCGGTCGCTGACCGCTACAACCTTGCCGCGAATATCGGAGCACTTGTAGGCTTCCATCGCTGTGACGGAGCCGACATTGCCGAATCCTTGCACGGCAATGGACATTGGCTTGTTCGCATAAGCAAGCGCAGTCGCGGCAAAAGGGTTCGAGCTGCCGGCCAGCCAGCCGATATTGTCACGAATGAAGTCATGCATCATATAGCGGAAGGTGAAGTAGACGCCTTTGCCTGTCGCTTCCCTGCGGCCAAGCGAGCCGCCGCTGACCAGGCTTTTGCCGGTAAAGCTGCCCAGGTAAGGAGAGCCGGGATGAATGCTCTTGTATTCCGCCATCATCCAGTCCATTTCCCGCTCACCCGTGCCCATATCCGGCGCCGGTATATCTTTATCGGGTCCCAGTATATCGCTGAAATACTGGACATACTTTTTGCAGATCTGATACAGCTCCTTCTCCGAGAAGCTGCGCGGATTGATGACGACGCCGCCTTTGCCGCCGCCGAACGGAACTTCGTGCAGCGCGTTTTTCAGCGTCATGAGCGCCGCCAGATTGGTGACCTCGTCTTCATTGACGGATTCATGGAACCGAATGCCGCCTTTGTAAGGACCAAGCGCGTCATTGTGCTGAATGCGGAAGGCGGGAATGCGTACGACATTGCCGTCTTCCAGCGCAATGCGCAGGAAAGCCTTATGTACTTTGTTAGGTGTCGACAGAATTGCCGCCAACGATTGAAAGGCTTGCTCCCGGCGTTGTCCTTGGACGAGGGGAAGGAAAGAAGAATCTCCCATTAACGCGTTCAGGGATAGTTGTACAATGGCTCCAGTCTGACTTGCCATAGGGATACGACCTCCTTGTAATAAGCTTATGATGTGTGCTCTGCCTGATTGTACCATATATTGCGCATGTGAATAAAATGCGGCATAATGTTAGAAAAGCTAACGCGGAAAACAATCCATATTAGTACAGAAAGCAGGCGATCGCCATGTCCGTCATTCGCGTTTTTATTTACGGCTCTTTGCTGCCGGGTCAAAGCAATCATCATGTCGTATCCAATTACGTGAAAAGCGATATGCCGGGCGTTATTGCGGGGAGGCTCGTCGATTTTGGCCCATATCCAGCCGCTGTACGCGACCGCGCGGCGAAGGATAGCGAAGCTGTAATACGGGGGCGATGGATTACGGTAGACCGTCAAGGTCTTACGGCCATGGATGTGCTGGAGGACTTTTACGGCATAGAGGAGAGTAATGAATACGACCGCATATGGGTATCCGACCTGGAATCCCGCGGTCTGGCTGGATGGGTGTACATATGGGATAATGATCGGGGCTATCCAGCCATACCGGATGGATACTGGCCGGATTATGCCGCGCGCAAGAGCGGATAGCATGAACAACATAAAGGCATCCAGGCCGGCGAAAACTGAAAGTCGCAGGCGGGATGCCTTTTTGCCGGGAATAAGCGGTTGTAAGGTCGTGTCTTTCCGTATTACTCTGAGGCTTGTTCGTCTTCCGATGCAAATGCAACGAGCGCAATATCTTCCCCGCTTTGATCGCTTAGATGCTCCTCCAATTGTCTGATCGCGTCAAGCGCATCAGGGAAATTGTCCAATTGGGCCAAGCGAAAGTGCCGGTCCATCATCAATGTTCACATCCTTTTCACAGGTCTTCTTTTAACAGAATGAGCGAAGAAGCCTGTCCTTATACGCTTTATTGCGTTTTTAAGCATAGGCTTGGATCAATTGTTCTTTTGCTCGGCGTCTAGTAAACTGGAGTCGAAAGAGGAAAGAAGGATGTGGAACCATGTCGTTTTCGTCGAATTCATCTCATACCCGTAAAGGTTTTTATAATCGCATAGTAGGAATAGCGATGAGAAGAGGAGCTGGCACCTTACTCTTGCTTGCGATGTTGGCCTGCCTGTTAGTGTGTGCCAGTCCGTCCGTATATGCGGAGGGGCAAGGCATGTGGGCAGCCTCGCATGACCATGCGCAGTCGGGGGCTTCATGCCCGGAGGGCGCATTGCTGAAAGAAAAAGTAGAAGATGGCATGATGTATGCGGCAAGAATCGTTTATTACATGGCATTGTTGTTCACCTCCGGACTGATGCTGCTTAGGTTCTTAATTCCCAAGGGCGGTAATGGCGCCGAGCAGCGCAGCTGGCTGGATAAGTGGAGCGGAGCAGCCATCAAGACGCTGCTTGTCGCCTCTATTCTCTACGTCTTCATTCATGCAGCCCGTGTCGTTGGAAATCTTGGCGGCGGCGGGGATCTCTGGCTGCGGGTGTTCACGGAGACCGCGTCGGGCCAGCTGTGGATAGCGTTAATCGCATTAGCGGCGCTTGGATTCGCAGCGCTGAAGCTTCCGGATATCGGGAAGGCCGTATGGGCGGTTCTGCTGCTTCTAACAGAGAGCTTCGGCGGGCATCCAGCCGCCTCCGAGCAGATGGTGATGTCCGTTCTGTCCGACTTCGTGCATCTCGTATGCGCGGCGCTTTGGGCGGGCGGCGTGATGCTGCTGCTGTTGTTCTGGAGAGCGGACCGGAAGGAAGCGGGAAGATTCGCAGAGCGCTTCTCCTCTGTGGCATGGATGACGATCGTAATCTTGGTTGTGAGCGGCGTGCTGATGACATGGACGCTCATTCCAAGCTGGCTGTACCTGATCTATACCGATTGGGGACTATGGCTGCTTGCCAAATCAGGCCTGGTTATCGGAGTGACCGCAATCGGGGCTGTGCTGCGATACCGCGCCAGGCGCAGAGAGCTGCCGCGCGGAATATGGCTCAAGCTGGACGGGCTGCTGATGGCCCTTATTGTCGGGATTGCGGCGATCTTTACTGTCATTAGCCCGATGCCGGACGGGAAGTCGCTTAATTATCACCAGATGGGCGAGGACCTTCACTACACGCTGAAAGTATCGCCGAATGCGCCGGGACCGAACGACGCGTCGCTTACGGTATGGCTGCCGGAGGATACGGGGGAGCCTCAAGCGGTGATGTTGTCCCTTCGTAATGAGAGCAAGCGAGTCATAGACGTAGCGCTTGAGCGGTCCGATTCAGAGGGAGGCATCGCATTCCCCGGATTCCATGAATTCCGGTATAAGGCAGAAGATGTTGTGCTGCCGCGTCCGGGCACTTGGACGGCGGTTATTACGGTAACACAAGCCTCCGGGGAGACACTGGAGCGGGAATTCGCCTTTGACAGCAATTAATGCATTACATAGGAAGAGGAGGAGCCGCATTGTCCTATAGATGGTTGAAATGGCTCATTCTATGGATCCCTACCGTCGTCATCGGGTTATGGGAATATGTCCGCCACGCTTTTCTCCTGCCGTACGTTTCGATGGAATTAGGGAACTGGCTGGCCCCTATCTTCGTATTTCTGATTACGCTGACGCTCGTCCGCCGCTTATTCGCCAAGCTGGAGGCGATGCAGGATTCGCTGAAGCGGCAGCAGGTAGTGAAAGCCGCATTTGAAGAAAGAGAGCAGCTCGCCAGAGAACTGCATGACGGAATCTCGCAGTCGCTGTTTATGCTGTCGGTGAAGCTGGACAAGCTCGATCGCGCGCAGTCGGAAGCGGATGCCTCAAAAGCAATGGAGGGTGTGCGTCATACGGTCCGCCACGTCTACGAGGATGTCAGGCAATCGATATCCAATCTGCAAAACATGCCGCAGCCAACGGACTCCACATGGCTGCAAGGCATTCATCAGTTGGCCGCAGAGCTGGAGCAAGGTCAAGGCATTACCGTGAAGGTGGATTCCAAGCTCTATGACGGGCTTCTGACGAACAGGCAGAAGGTGGAGCTGCTGGCCATTCTCCGGGAAGCTCTGATGAATGTGCAAAAGCACGCGGGCGCTTCGGCTGTCAGCATCCAGGCTGAGCATCATGGCGCGCTTAATGTGCCTGTTCCGGCGTTCAGCTGCGTAATCGAGGATGACGGCAAGGGCGCGTTGGAAGAGGAACTTCAGGAGCTGGGCAAATACGGCATCCGAATGATGCGGGAGCGGGCGAAGGCAATGGGCTGGCGGCTTGATATAGGTCCGAGCGCACTTGGCGGCATTCGAATCGCAATTACGGGAGGAGGCGCAAAAGGATGAGCGGGCGACTGGGAAAAGTGAGAGTGTTGATCGTGGATGACCATCCCCATGGCAGGGAGGGCATTCGCGAAATTTTGTCGGGAGACGATCTGTTCGAAGCGGTGGGCGAGGCGTCCAGCGGGGAAGAGGCGATTGCGCTCGCCTCCGATCTGTTGCCTGATCTTGTGTTGATGGATATTCGGATGCCGGGCATGGGCGGGCTGGAGGCGACCTATAGGCTCAAGCTGCTGCTGCCCTCATTGAAGATCATTATGGTCACGGTATCCGACGACATTACCCATCTGTTCGAAGCGATCAAGCGGGGGGCGCAAGGCTATTTGCTCAAAAACCTCGACCCTTCCGCATGGCTGCAATATTTGCGCGAGATTGCGGTGGATGAGGCCCCTATGTCGAAGGAGCTGGCATTTCGTCTTCTCCAGGAATTCTCGGCCGGGGCTTCCGCCGGTACAGCGGGTACCGAAACTTCCGCATCTCAACTTAACAATGCATTCCCGCTTACCCCGTTATCCGGGCGGGAGCAGGAAGTGCTGCAGCGGGTGGCGACAGGCGCCTCCAACAAGGAGATAGCGGCTGTACTGAATTTATCGGAGCATACGGTCAAAAACCATCTGAAAAACATTTTGCAGAAGCTGCATCTGGAGAACCGGGTTCAACTAACCAGATATGCCATGGAGCAAGGCTTGCTTCGGGGGTAGTCCATTCCCTTAAGGATTTACATGTTATGGTTTTGGTTATAAAATCTGTATGAAGGACGACGACGGTCAAATAGGGGAAGGAGAGGATCGCATGGAAACGTTCGGGCGGGGTTGCCTGTACATCATTGTCGGGATCATCATACTCTTCGTGCTTGCGTTTATCTTTGGAGGCACGATTCGCATTCCTTGGTTTATTTTGATTCCGCTTGTCCTATTCGCCTTTTGGATTGCCTCGAAGAAAAGCAATAAATAAGGGTGCAGCTCTTAGGGCGCCGGACAATTGCATGAATACTTGGCAACATCGGTTGCATCAGACCCTGACTTTGAATATAATAAATAGTAATGTTTTGCATAGGAACAAGCGATGACGGAGAAAAGTACGCAGTGCCTTCGTACAGGGAGAGAACGCCGGAGATTGAGAGCGTTCTTGCGAAATCCAGGCTGCCGAAGTTCGCTCCTGAGCATGCGTCTGAACCGGACCGGTCTAAGCAGCCGCGCCCATAGTAGGAACGCACGGGTCCCGCCGTTACAGGGTCTAGAGGAATAGCGCGCCGTTCTGGCTGCGCCGTTCGAATTAGGGTGGTACCACGGTTCTTCCGTCCCTTCGGGGAGGAAGGGCCTTTTTTTATGGATTCCGGCAGCTATCAGCCGGGCGACACTATTAGGGGGCGATGAATGTGAAGGCAAGACTGGAGGAGCTGCGTGCTGAGGCGCTGCAGGAGCTGCAGGGCGTGGAGACGCCGGCGGCGCTGAATGACCTGAGGGTCAAATATTTGGGCAAAAAAGGCGCATTGACGGAAATATTGCGCGGCATGGGCGGATTAAGCGCAGAGGAACGCCCTGTTATTGGACAAGTGGCGAATGACGTGCGCTCAGCCATCGAGAGCGTCATTGAAGAGAAGGCTGCCGCATTTCAGGAAGCAGAGACGAACAACCGTCTGATGGCGGAGACGATCGATGTGACGCTTCCGGGCAAGCCGCTGCCTACAGGCTCGGTGCATCCGCTGAATAAGGTAGCACAAGAGATCGAGGATATCTTCATCGGCCTTGGTTATTCCGTTGCGGAAGGACCGGAAGTGGAGATGGACTATTACAACTTCGAAGCGCTTAATTTGCCCAAGAACCATCCTGCCCGCGATATGCAGGATTCCTTCTACATTACGGATGACATTCTAATGCGCACGCAGACATCCCCTGTACAGATTCGGGCGATGGAGGCGAAGGAAGGCATGACGCCTGTGAAGGTGATTTGCCCCGGCAAAGTATACCGCAGAGACGATGACGATGCGACGCATTCGTTCCAATTCAATCAAGTGGAAGGTCTTGTCGTTGGCAAAGGCGTACGGATGAGCGATCTGAAGGGCACGCTGCTGCAATTCGTCCAGCAGATGTTCGGCCCGCAGGTTCAAATCCGTCTGCGTCCCAGCTTCTTCCCGTTCACAGAGCCTAGCGCCGAGGTTGACGTGACTTGCGTGCAATGCGGCGGCCACGGCTGCCGGATGTGCAAAGGCACGGGCTGGCTGGAGATTCTGGGCTGCGGCATGGTTCACCCTTATGTTCTGGAGAAGGGCGGATATGATCCGGAGGAAGTGACAGGCTTTGCGTTCGGAATGGGCATTGAGCGTATCGCGCTGCTGAAATACGGCATTGACGATATTCGCCATTTCTACACCAACGATCTGCGATTCCTGGGCCAGTTCGCCAGAATGTGACGATAGAATAGAAGGGACGAGAGAAGATGAATGTATCCTATCAATGGTTGAATGAATATATCGAGCTTGACGGATTGACAGCGGAGGAGCTCGCGGAGCGTATGACGCGCGGCGGCATTGAGATCGATGTAGTGGAATCCCGCAACAAAGGCGTATCCGGCGTCGTAGTCGGGTATGTCAAATCGAAAGAAAAACATCCCGATGCCGACAAGCTGAATGTCTGTAAGGTGGATGTCGGTACAGGCGAAGAGCTGCAAATCGTATGCGGCGCCAAAAATGTGGATGCGGGACAAAAGGTTCCGGTAGCGGTGATCGGCGCCGTGCTGCCTGGCGACTTCAAGATCAAGCGTGCGAAGCTGCGCGGCGTTGAGTCGCAAGGCATGATCTGCTCCGCCAAGGAGCTGGGTTTGAATGACAAGCTTCTGCCGAAGGATCAGCAGGAGGGCATTCTTGTGCTGCCGGCGGCTACGGCGATTGGAACGCCAATCAGCGCGGTGCTGGGCATTGACGATGAGGTGCTTGAGCTGGATTTGACGCCGAACCGCTCCGATTGCCTAAGCATGCTTGGCGTAGCTTATGAAGTGGGCGCGCTGACCGGGCGCGAGGTGAAGCTGCCAAGCGGGTCCGTGCATGATGCTTCTCTGAAGACGGAAGGTCTTGTAAGTGTTGAAGTGACCGCAACGGAGCAATGTCCTCATTACTCCGCGCGCTATATTAAGGACGTGAAGATTGGCCCGTCTCCCCAATGGCTGCAAAATCGCCTGATGGCGGCAGGCATTCGTCCGATCAGCAACGTCGTTGACGTAACCAACTTCGTGATGCTGGAGTACGGCCAGCCGCTTCATGCTTTCGACGCTGATCGCGTACCGGGCGGCCGTATCGTGGTCCGCATGGCGAAAGACGGCGAGACGATGCTGACGCTGGACGATCAGGAGCGCCGTCTGGAGCCGCACATGCTGGTCATTACAGACGGCAACGAGCCGATTGCTCTTGCCGGTGTTATGGGCGGTGCGAACTCCGAAGTTACGGAGAGCACGGTCAATATTATTCTGGAATCCGCACGCTTCGATGGCGGCACCGTACGCAAGACGTCCCGCCAGCTTGGCCTTCGTTCGGAATCGAGCGTACGCTTCGAGAAGGAAGTGGATCCGTCACGCGTTATTCCTGCGCTTAACCGTGCTGCTGCGCTCATTGCCGAGCTGGCTGACGGTTTGGTGACCGATGGTATCGTGGAGTCCGTCTCCCAGCCTGTTGCGCCTACCAAAATATCCGTATCGCTGCAAAAGATTAACGGCTACCTGGGGACGGAGCTGTCGAGCCTGGAGGTTCGCACGATCTTCGGACGCCTTCAATTCCCTTATGAGGTGGGTGCCCAAGATGAATTCCATGTTGAAGTGCCTACGCGCCGCGCCGAAATTACGCGTGATGTAGACTTAATCGAAGAAGTAGCCCGTCTGCATGGCTATGATAATATTCCGACTACGCTTATTTATGGAGACGTTATTCAAGGCTCCCTGACGAAGCCGCAGGCGATCCGCCGCGAGCTGCGCAAG
Source organism: Paenibacillus sp. J31R120 (assembly GCF_056269225.1). Lineage (NCBI taxonomy): Bacteria > Bacillati > Bacillota > Bacilli > Caryophanales > Paenibacillaceae > Paenibacillus > Paenibacillus sp. J31R120. Next base: position 72,512 of record NZ_JBWDNN010000014.1, read on the forward strand.
CGTCTGACGGATTCCGGCTTGCATGAGGTGATCAATTACTCCTTCACAAGCCCGGCAAGAACGGAGCTGTTCCCGTCGCTGACGGAGGAAGCGAAGCCCGTCCGCTTGGCGATGCCTATGAGCGAGGAGCGCAGTGTGCTTCGCACAGCGCTGCTAGCCCAGCTGGCAGAGACAGCCGTGTACAACCGCAATCGCAAAAACGAGTCTGCCGCGCTGTTCGAGATCGGCAGCGTCTTCCATACCGATGAAGAACAGCTGACCAGACTGCCGCAGGAGAAGCATCGCTTCGCGGCACTTCTTACGGGCAACCGGACGGCGTCTGCATGGAACAGCAAGGCTGTCGCTTATGACTTCTATGATGCGAAGGGCATCGTCGAGACGATCGTGGAAACCCTTGGCCTAACGGATAAGATCAGCTATGCTCCGGCGCAGCCAGCCCACTTCCATCCGGGCAGAACGGCTTCCATTACGCTTGAGACAGCGGCAGGCCCGGCCGTAATCGGCTATGTCGGCCAGTTGCATCCCGCGCTGCAAGTCGAGTGGGATCTGGCGGATACGTACTTGATCGAGCTTGGGCTTGATGTGCTTTATGAGGAAGCAAGCTTCGAGATCGAATACAAGACGCTGCCGAAGTATCCGGCGATTGAGCGGGATATCGCCGTTGTCGTGGATACGGAAGTAGCGGCGGGCAGCTTGACGGCGAAAGCCTGGAGCACGGCAGGAGAGCTGCTGGAGTCCGTTCGCGTGTTCGACGTCTATACGGGCGAGCGCCTCGGAGCAGGCAAGAAAAGCGTTGCGCTGTCGCTGGTTTACCGCCATGCGGAACGCACATTGACAGATGAAGAAGTGACTTCGCTGCATAGTCAGGTCGTCCAGAATTTGGAACAATCTTTTGGAGCAGAATTGCGTAAGTAGGCAGGAAACATCCAAAGCCGCATCGAATTAGTTCCTAGTGAACGTCGATGCGGCTTTTTATACCGGTAGAGGTGAATTCCGGACGTTTTTTAGAAGCAGGCGACGTGGCAACAATGTGATTTGGATGATAGGGGGATACGACTTCATGGATGGAGAACAAACTGTTGTAACCGTTGACATATATGGTATTCAATACAAAATTAAGGGTCACTCCAATATCGAATATATGAAAAGAGTAGCCAGTTCAATCGATGAGAACATGAAGAAGCTGGCGAAGACGAACCCTCGACTCGACATGCAGAAGCTCGCGGTATTAGTTGCAATGCAGACGACGGAGGACGTATTCCGGCTCCGGCGCGACAATGCTCGCTTGCAGGAGGAGGAAAGCCGCGCGATCGAGACTCGCCAGCAGCTGGAGTGGGAGAAGCATCGCAACGGGGAACTGGAAGCGACGCTGGAGAAAACGAAGCAAGCGAATGAAGAGCAGATCCGGGAGCTGAAAGCGGATGCCGATAAGCAGCTTGAAGAGCTGTTGGCCATGGCTGAGGAGCAGAAGCTGACAGCGCAGGCGTCGGCAGAAGAATCCATCAAAGCCGGTGAAGAGCGTGCGTTACGGTTGAAGCGAGAGCATGAGGAAGAGGTCGAGCGGATGAAGGAAGCGCTCGCGGTGGAGAAGAAAACCGAGCTGGTACAGCTGAAGGGCAGACTGGAGACAGAGCTAGCCAAGCTTGGCCAGGAAAAGGAGCGAGTAGTCGCAGAGCTGACCGGCGAACGCGACCGGCTGTTGGAAGCCGGCGACGCGGAGCGAGAAGCGCTGCTTGCGGCGCATAAGTCTGAGCAGGAGAAGCTGCGCGAGGAACTCCAGTCGGAGAACGCCAAGCTACTGGAAGAGTACCGGATCGAGAAGGAGCTGCTGCAAGAGGAGCTTCAGGCTTTGAAGGGGAGGCAGCTGGAAGAGCTTCAGGCCGAGAGAGCGAAGCTGGAGGCGGAGCATGAAGCTGCCAAACGGAAGCTGCAGGACGACTTGGAGAAGGACAAGCAGCAGCTCGCGGCGACCCAGCGGACGGAGAAGGACAAGCTTGCAGCAGGACATATGGCGGAGAAAGATGGACTTCTAGCTTTCCATCAGGCAGAGCTCTCGAAGCAGGAGCAAGCTGCGAAGGAAGAATTGGAGCGCCGCAGAAACGGCTGGCTGGAGGAGCGAAGCAGGCTGCAAGCTCAACTGGCCGAATTGCAGCAGAGCTTGGAAGCGGAGAAAGCGGCTTACGAGAATCGGATCGCGGTAGCGGACGAGCAGCTCTCGCAAGCGATGGAGCAAGAGGAAGCACTGCGGTCCAGCATGGCTCAGCTGGAGCAGGAGCAGCAGGCATACACCGAGCAATTGGACGAAGCGGCGGACCAAGCAAGCGAATTCGCGGAAGAACGCAAGCGGTGGGCTGCAAGCCAGGAAGAGCTGAAGCAGCAGCTGGCGAATGATTATCAAGCTCGCGCAGTTGAGCTTGAGCAGCAGTTGGACGCCCTTCGGAAGCGTCTCGTGGCGGCTGAGGAAGCAGAGCGGGCTTTGCAGGAGCAACTGGATCAATTGGGTTACAAAGAGCTGGAGCTTGCCGAACAGTTGGAGCAATATCGGGCTTCAGAGCAGGAATGGCAGGCAAGGCTTGCGGATAGCGAAGCGGCTGAGCGCGAGTGGCAAGCAAAATGGACACAGTGGCAGGCTGCCGAAGTCGAGCTTCAAAGCGAATTGGAAGCTAATCGAGGCGAGGCGCAGACGCTGGCATCCAAGCTGGAGCAGCAGCGGAAGGAAACCGAGGAGTTCGCCGCTATGCTGGAGCTGGAGCAGAACGAAGCGCAGGAACTGAAGTCCAAGCTGGAGCTGTCTCAGCAGGAAGCGCAGGAGCTGGCATCGAAGCTGGATTCGGCGGAGAAGGAGTCGCAGGAGTTAGTATCGAAGCTGGATTCGGCGGAGAAGGAGTCGCAGGAGCTAGTATCGAAGCTGGATTCGACGCAGAAGGAAGCGCAAGAGCTGGCATCGAAGCTGGATTCGGTGGAAAAGGAAGCACATGAACTAGCAGCGCAGCTAAAAGCGGAACAGGATGAATCGCAACTGCTTGCCGCCATGCTGGAAGAGCGGGAAGCTTCGGAAGGCAAGCTGAAGAGGCAGCTTGAGCTTCAACAGCAGGAACAGGATGAAATGAACGAGAAGCTGGAGACGCAGCATCAGGCCGTTATTCGCGAGCTGCAGGAGCAGATGGAGCTGCTTCAACTGGTCGAAGATGAATTATCTGCCAAGCTGTCTGAGAAGGAAAGCGCAGCTAGAGAGCTGTCAGCCAAGCTGTCCGAGAAGGAAAGCGCAGCCAGAGAGCTGGCTGCTAAGCTCGCGGAGAAGGAGAAGGCGGAAGCCGAGTTGTCCGCTAAGCTTGCCCGACAAGAGGAGCAAACGGAAGAACTGTCTGCCCGTGATGAGGAGCAGAAGAAGCAGGCAAGCGAGCTGACTGTGAAGCTCGGGGAGCGGGAGAGTGCAATCAGCGAGCTGTCGGCTAAGCTTCAGTCGCAGGAAGCGGCTTTGCAAGAGCAAGCTGTGAAGGCTGAGCGGCTGGAAGCTGCCGAGCAAGAGCTGTTGAAGCAGCTTGATCAACACAGACAAGACGAGGCATCGCTTAAAGCGAAGCTGGAAGCGGATCAGCTCTCAGCCCTGCAGAAGCTGCAGGTGAAGCTGGATGACCAGCTTGCCACAGAACAGGAGCTGCTTCAGCAGTTGGAGTTTACGGCAGCACGCGAGCGTATCGCCTCCAGCCAGCTGGAATCGTCGATTGAACAGCAGGAGCAACTGAGCCGTCAACTGGAGGAGCAGCAGGAGCGAATGGATGAACTCGAACGAGAAGTCAAACAAGCCAAACGCTTGAAAGAAGAGCTGGAGCTGAAGGAAGAGAGCTTGCGAGAGCAGATGGAGCTGGCCATTCGTGAGGCGGCTTCCGCATCAAGCAGCCAGGATCAGTGGGAGGATCAAATCGCCGATTTGCAGCTTGAGCGTGATGAAGCGGCGAGACAGACATCCCAGACTGCCAAGGAATATGAGGCGCTGAAGAATGAGCATCATAAGCTGAAGATTGAATACTCCAAGCTGCAGACGGAATTTAATGAATGGATCGAACTGATCGAGCAGAGCTAGCTATCGTAACCGGCTTTATCAAATTCCTAATGGACAAGGGCACACAGCCCTATGCAATCAAAAGCCTCCGGTTCCTCAGTTAATGAGGGCTCGGAGGCTTGTTGTATCTTCGTCCATTATCCGTAAGAATGTATCGTGCCGGTAGGGCCGCCGAATGACAGGCTGGCCAATCGTACGATATCCGGCGTGACGATTGCGGGGTCTTTGCCTGTGGCATGCATTTCCGTGCGAAGCGTGCCCGGGTTGTAGAGATTGACGAGAATGCCATGCTCATGCTCCTCGTCTGCTACCGTGCGGGTCAGCGATTCCAGTCCAGCTTTGGCTGCACTGTAGGCGACGAAGCCTCCCGCGCCGTTACGAGACAGGCTGGATGTAATATTAATGATACGACCATATTTTTGTTTCCTCATGGCAGGCAGCACAGCCTTGGTCAGCAGGAAGGGACCGGTTAAATTGGTGGCGATTTGATTTTGCCATTCTTCGGAGGTTAGCTCGAGTACGGAGCCCTGCTCCAGCACTGCGGCATTATTAAGCAGAACATCAATACGCTCCCAATGCTGCAGGACAGCGTTAACCGCTTTTTCCACCTGCTGCTCGTCAGTTACGTCGGCGCCAAGGACCAGCGCAGGTCTTCCGGTTCGCTCGGCCAGAGCCGAGGAGGTCTCTTCCAGCTTATCGATTCGTCTGCCCAGAAGCACGACTCTCGCCCCTGCGTCAGCGAAAGCAATTGCGGATGCCCGGCCAAGGCCGCTTCCAGCTCCGCTCACTAATGCGACACGTCCATCCAATACGCCCATTTGCATTCCTCCATTCGCGAGGTGTTGTGAACTTATCTTATCAGAGCAGGCTTGGCATTGGAAGGGCTCCTTCTCTACGGATGATTGGAAGCGGGGATTGGCGGTAATTGAGATTTGGATATAAAAAGAAGGCCGCGTATTCTGTTCACAAAACAGAATTCGGACCTTCCATGTATTCTATCTTATTCTACAATAAGCTTGGCTTTCATCAGGCCATGTCCGCTACCGCAAGGAACGTTGCAGATCATATCGTAGGTGCCTGGAGCGTCAAATTTAACAGCTACAGTCTTTTTGTTACCGATATTGTAATCGGTTTTTAGAATGCTCACGCCATGTACACCGCCAGCCGATTTGACGGTCAAATCGACAGTTTCGCCAGCTTTGATTCGGTATTCCTTTTGATCGAACTCATAGTTTTTCGCCGTAATCACGACTTCGGAATCGGAAGCTGAAGCTTCGTTGCCAGCGCCATTATTCGCCGAACCCGTCGTTTCTTTACTATTATCGGAGTTGGCGCCGCAAGCCGCAATAACGAGGGCGAGTGCGAGCATAGATGCGAATACAAGCCATTTTTTCATAATTAAGTTCCCCTTCCAACGCTTTTTCAGGTTTTGTTTTAATCAGATTCCCTTTCATTTTAACCTAAATGTTGGACGTATAAAGCCGCTGTCGTGACAACACTATGACAAAGTGATGAACTTGCGTTGAACAAAGTATGATTTCATGAAAAAAGCCCCTGCCTGCTTGGCGCAACAGGCGGGGCATGCATATGGTATAGCGGTTTGACTGTTTAATCGTTACGCCGTCTGCCAGCTTCATAAGGAGTGCTGACGGGAATGAACAGGTCGATAATCCCGATGACCAGCGCCGCCAGGATCGCTCCAAGCCAAGTTACAGTCACGCCTCCGACAACGAATTGAGCGATCCAGATGACCGCTGCGCTAGCTATGAAGCCAACGATGCCGCGTCCGAACGGTGTCACTTTTTTGCCGAATATGCCTTCAATGATCCAACCTAGAGCAGCGATAACCAGAGCCAGGAAGAATGCGCTCCAGAATCCGCCGACGCTGAATTGCGGCACGATAAAGCCGACCACCATCAAGACGAGCGCCGAGACGATAAAACGGACCACATGTCCAAGAAAGGTCATATCTAATTCCTCCTAATCAAATGTGTGTGGGAAGCTGGGATAGCCGATAATGGTTCTTGTGGGTTCAATCTTTAGTGTTGCCAAGGGTGCCGGGATTATGTATGGTACGAATTAATCTAAACCATCCTCTCCTCGTGCATCAGCATACAGCTTCGGCTATAATATAAGGGCGAGAGGAGTGTTAAAAGTTGGACGCCAAAATATTGATGACATTGGAATATCCAAAAATTATAAATAGATTGACGGCTCACGCCAGCACGTCGCTGGGGAAAGCAGTCACGGAGAGTCTGCAGCCTGTGACAGAGCTGGAAGACGTGAAGCTGCTGCTGCAAGCGACCGAAGAAGCCTATGCCGCAGACCGATTGAAGGGAAGCGCTCCCTTCGGGGGCGTGGCCGACATTAGCGCTCCGCTTCACCGAGCGCGTATTGGCGGCACGCTGAATCCGCAGGAGCTGCTGGACATTGCTTCCACTTCGCGCGGCGGACGCAGGGTGAAGAAGCATATCGAGATAATCGACGAGGAGCATCCCATCCCGATGCTGAAGGCGCTGTCGGAGGGAATCAGCGAGCACAAATCGTTGGAGGATGCTATATTCGCTTGCATTGACGAGCAGGCGGAAGTGCTGGACAGCGCCAGCTCCGAGCTTGGTGCGATTCGCCGGGAGCTGCGAACGGGGGAATCCCGCATCCGCGAGAAGCTGGAGGCGATGATCCGCTCCTCTTCTGTGCAGAAGATGCTGCAGGATGCCATTATTACGTTGCGCAACGACCGGTATGTCATTCCTGTGAAGCAGGAGTACCGCTCCAGCTTTGGCGGACTGGTCCATGATCAGTCTGGATCCGGCGCTACTTTGTTTATTGAACCGGAAGCGATTGTGGCGATGAATAACCGTCTTCGCGAGATGAAGGCGGCAGAGCAGCGCGAAATCGAGAAAATTCTCCAGAAGCTGACAGCGCATGCCGCGGAATATGTGGAGGACTTTCTCGTGAACCTCGATCTGCTGGGACAGCTTGACTTTGCTTTTGCGAAGGCGCGGCTCGCCCATGTGATGAAGGCGACACAGCCGCGCATGAATGACCGTGGCTTCCTGAAGCTGAAACGGGGCCGGCATCCGCTGATCGACCGGGACAAGGTCGTTCCGCTGGATGTAGAGCTGGGCAATCAGTTCACGGCTATTATCGTGACAGGGCCGAATACAGGAGGCAAGACCGTCTCGCTCAAGACGATCGGCTTGCTCAGCCTGATGGCGATGTCGGGGCTGTTCGTCCCGGCGGAGGATGGCAGCCAGCTATGCGTCTTCGATGCCATCTATGCCGATATCGGCGACGAGCAGAGCATTGAGCAGAGCCTCAGTACATTCTCCAGCCATCTGACCAATATTATTCGCATTCTGAACGCCATGACGTCGAAGAGCCTGGTGCTTCTTGACGAGCTTGGAGCGGGTACAGATCCGGCGGAGGGTTCTGCTCTTGCAATCGCCATATTGGAGCATATTCATGCGCTGGGAAGCCGTATTGTGGCGACCACTCATTACAGCGAGCTGAAGGCGTACGCTTACAACCGCAAGGGCGTTATTAACGCCAGTATGGAATTCGATATCGCCTCGCTTAGTCCGACTTATCGGCTGCTTGTCGGCGTCCCGGGTCGAAGCAATGCATTCGCAATTGCGGAGAGACTGGGGCTGCAGCGCCCCATCATCGACCATGCGCGCGGTGAGGTTAGCGAAGAGGATCTGCGGGTCGAAAATATGATTGCGTCGCTGGAAGAGAATCGGCTTAGCGCCGAATCGGAGCGTCAATCGGCGGAATCTCTGCGCTTGCAAATGGAGAAGCTGCGCGCCAAGCATGAAGAGGAGCGCCAGCGCTTCGAGGAGCAGAAAGAGAAGCTGCTTCTGAAAGCCAAGGAAGAAGCGCGGGAAGCTGTCGCCAAAGCGAAGCGGGAGGCAGAGGAGATCATTGCCGAGCTCCGCAAGCTGGCGATGGAGGAAGGCGCATCCGTCAAGGAGCATAAGCTCATTGAAGCGCGCCGCAAGCTGGACGAGGCGATGCCGGAGCAGCCAAGCGCGAAGCGCAAAGGCAATGCGGCGGGCAAGCCGCAAAAAATCGAAGCCGGCGATGAAGTTATGGTCTACAGCCTGAATCAGAAAGGTCTTGTGGTCGATATACATGGTACAGACGCTACCGTTCAGCTTGGCATCATGAAAATGAAGGTAGCTTTGAACGATATGGAGCTTGTGAAGACGAAGGCGCCGGAGAAGGCGGTTCAGCCGAAAGCAGCGGCTAGCCTGACGCGTACAAGAGACGATCATGTCCGCATGGAGCTGGATCTCAGAGGCGAGAATCTGGAAGAGGCTATTATGGAAGTAGACCGATTCCTCGATGAGTCCTTCCTTTCGGGCTTCGGTCAAGTGTATATTATTCATGGGAAGGGCACAGGCGTGCTTCGAACGGGCATCCAGCAATATTTGCGCAGGCACTCGCATGTGAAGAGCTTCCGCAACGGCAACTACGGCGAAGGCGGTATTGGCGTAACCGTTGCTGAATTGAATTAGGGGGGAACGTTCATGGGAACGGAGATCGATAAGCTGCTCGACAACCCGTATGCGGCGACGCTCGCCTTTGTATCGGTTACGGTTTTATCGCTTATCGTATTTTTATCTTGCTTTGAGCTGGTAACCAAATACAAGTGCTGGGGAGAGATCAAGAAGGGAAACATGGCAGTGGCCATGGCGACCGGAGGCAAAATCTTCGGTATTTGCAACATCTTCCGCTTCTCGATCGAATCCAATGATTCCATTTATCATTCCTTGCTGTGGGGCGCATTCGGCTTCATTATCTTGCTGGTCGCCTACTTCTTGTTTGAATTTTTGACGCCCGTATTCCGTATTGATGAGGAAATTCAGAAAGACAACCGGGCAGTCGGTTTTATCGCTATGATTATTTCCGTATCGCTTTCTTATGTCATCGGGGCGACGATTATCGTGTAGAGCTGGAGGCCTTAAGCATGAAATATTTGTGGGTGACGCTGCTGGTCGTGTCTATTCTGTTTTTTATTGTAGGTATTATTTATTGGATTAACATTTAGAGAGGATGTACCCCTATGCAAGAACAAGAAAGTCAGGTGTGCCAATGGTGCCTGTCGGAGATTATTTGGGATGAAGAGGTTGGCCCGGAGACGCATTGCCCGCATTGCGAAAACGAACTGAGCGCCTACCGCTCCGTGCAGGTCGGACTTGCGCGCGATGAAGAGCAAGGGAATAGCGAGGATGACAGCGACGAAGAGGATTGGCAGGACGAAGAGGACGAGCCAGATACAAGCTGGATGAACGATGAAAATGGATTCCGTGGGGGCAACCGCAGTATGCTGGCGGCCGAAGGCGTCATTCAGCGTATGATCGACGAGCAGCTTGAAGTGCCGGAATGTCCGGCATGCCGGGAGTATATGCTCGAGACAGGCACGCAAAAGGTAGGTGGAGAGGGATACAAGCCTTCGGAAAATGGGGCGATCGGTATTTCCGTATTGCCTAATCCGCATACGATCCACCTGTATGTCTGTCCATCATGCTATCACACAGCGTCCTTCTTAAGTCTGCGTGACCGAGAAGAGATGGTGAACCGACTGGAGGCCCATTCCTAGAACTGCTGCCAATATTGGACGGGCATGGGTGTACCGGCATCAGGGCATGTTACAAAACGAATGTCTAAGCACGGAAATGATCGTGTTCTGGAGGTGTCGTTTTGGCAAAAGCATTGGAGAAGCAAGCAATTCTGCTCCTTGTTGTACAAGCCCTGTACGGATTTTCAAGTGCATTATCCGGTACATTCGTTCCCGTCTATCTATGGAAGTCGAGCGGCTCGTATATGATCATCGGCTGGTTCACGTTCGCCCAATTCGCGCTGGGAGGCTTGACGTTCTGGCTTGCGGGCAAATGGGTGAAGGAGCATAACAAGATGCACAGCCTGCGGACGGGCATTGCCTTGTCCGGTATTTTTTATTGCGTCGTTCTGCTGCTCGGCAATGGAGCCAAGGATTGGGCTGTCCCGCTTGGCGTACTGAGCGGGGTTGCCATGGGCCTGTTCTGGCTTGCCTTTAATGTCGTATACTTCGAGGTAACAGATCCCGACACGCGCAACCGCTATAACGGCTGGGCGGGCCTTCTCGGTTCTGCGGCCGGTATTATAGCTCCGTGGGTATCGGGCTTGATCATTACGTCCATGCAAGGCGAGAAGGGTTACCGCATTATTTTCATGCTGTCGCTGGCTATATTCGGGCTGGGCGTTGTGCTCAGCTTCTGGCTTAAGAAGCGGCATGGGGAAGGCCAGTATGAATGGACGCTTGGCCTGAAGCAATTAATGGAGAAGGGAAATCCATGGCGGAGATTGTTTCCGGCGATTGCGGCGCAAGGAGTCAGGGAAGGCGTCTTTATGTTTCTTGTCGGTTTGACCGTCTATATCGCGACGCGTACCGAGAGCAAGCTGGGCCTCTATTCTCTTATCACGTCGCTGGTCGCGTTGTTTAGCTTCGGCCTGGCGGGCAGGTGGATGGGCAAGCTGCGGCTGACATGGTCGATGCTGGCAGGCGTGGTCATGATTGCCGCCGTTATATTGCCGTTGTTTTGGGAAGTGTCGTATTCTACTTTGTTGTTGTTCGGCATTGGTACTTCGCTTTTCCTTCCCTTCTATATGATCCCGATGACGACCAAAGTGTTCGATGTGATCGGCCGCAATCAAGAGAGCGCCGCTCACCGGGAAGAATTTATCGTGTTGCGGGAGATGGCGCTAACGTCAGGTCGATTGCTTGGGTTAACCGCATATTTGATCGTTATACCTCATTACCATTCGCCGAGGGCGATTACATGGCTTATGCTCGCAGTTGGTCTCGTGCCGATTGCCGGTTGGTGGTGGATGAGGCCTTTTTTGCAGCAGGGAGTAACTCGGCGGCGGACGGCCGCAGATCGAATAGGAAGATGAACGGAGGCAGGATGACTATTGGCTAAAGCAGTGTCTGATGTGACTCAATTGATCGGTCATACGCCGATTGTGCAATTAAACCGGATGGCCGAAGAAGGAAGCGCAGATGTGTGCGTGAAGCTGGAGCGCTTCAATCCAAGCGGCAGCGTCAAGGACCGAGCCGCTTTCTCGCTGATTCAGGCAGCGGAGCGGGAGGGCTTGATCAAGCCCGGTGATACGGTGATCGAGCCGACTAGCGGCAATACGGGGATTGGACTTGCGATGACCGCCGCCGCAAGAGGCTATAAGATGATCCTGATCATGCCGGACAATATGTCAGCGGAGCGAATCAAGCTGCTGCAGGCATACGGCGCGGAAGTCGTGCTGACTCCGGCAGCCGAACGGATGCCGGGCGCAATCCGTAAGGCGGAAGAGCTTCGTGCAGGCATTCCCGGCAGCTTCATTCCGAATCAATTCGAGAACAGGGCTAATCCGGATATTCACCGTACCACAACTGCACTGGAGATTATGGATCAATGCGAAGGGCGTCTGGATGCCTTCGTCGCAACTGCCGGTACCGGCGGTACGATAACAGGAACCGGAGAAACGCTGAAGGCGCTTGTCCCCGGTCTTTATGTAGCGGTCGTTGAGCCGATGGGCTCTCCCGTCTTGTCGGGTGGCCAGCCGGGTCCGCATAAGCTGGTAGGCACGAGCCCAGGCTTCGTGCCAGCCATTCTGAACACGTCCGTCTATGATGAAATCATTCAAGCTTCCGACGAGGATGCTTTACGCACGATGCGCGATCTTGCCCGCAAGGAAGGCATTCTGGTAGGACCGTCTTCCGGTGCTTCCGTATGGGCGGCCATGCAGATAGCGAAACGTCTTGGTAAGGGCAAGCGCGTTGTTTGTATTGCGCCTGATACAGGCGAGCGTTACTTAAGCATGGATGTGTTTTAATCCCTCTCTTTTATCCTCTTAGTTATCATTTTTTACCTCTCTATATGCATTTTGGCATTCGCTTCTGGGCAACCTTTTGGTTGTGAGGAAGTGAATGCCATGAAAGTAAAACCCTTCGGAATAATTCCGTCTATCGCCATATTGATTTTAACGGTCGGCCTGGTCAACCACGTGCTAATTGTCCCCATTCTGCTGAGCTATGCAAAGCGCGACGCCTGGATGGCTGTTATTTTCGCCTTTATCGTCATTTTGCCCTGGACAGCCATCCCTTTTTTCAACCTGCTCAAAAAACTCAATCACCAAAGGTTTGACAAGTGGCTAAAGGACCGTGTGCATCCTGTCATCGCATGGATCATTATCGGTTATTTTCTGCTGGTGCTGTTCCTGGTTGGCTCTGAAACCTTAATTGTCACATCGTCATGGACAGGAACGACTTATTTGCCCAATACGCCTACGTATGTCGTTGCAATGGTTTTTCTTGCTCTTTGTCTATACGCTGCTTGCATGGGCCTAAGAACGATTGCCTTTATGAGCTGTCTGCTTGTGCCTTTGGTCGTGTTGCTTGGCGATTTCGTCATGTCCACGAACATGCCTCATAAGGATTACCGTTATATGCTGCCGATGCTGGAATTCGGCTTTTCTCCTGTTGTGAGGGCTTCCATCAACTGCCTGACGGCATTCAGCGAGCTGTTTATGCTTTTGTTCATGCAGCATCACTTGAAGAAAAGCTATAAACGGTGGCATCTGGTGGTTCTCATCTTTTTCTTGGGTTTGCTGGCTATCGGTCCTTTGACTGGCGCTATAGCCGAGTTTGGTCCGATTGAAGCGGAGAAGATGCGTTATCCTGCATTCTCGCAGTGGAGGCTGGTGTCGATCGGCCGTTATTTCGAGCATGTCGATTTCTTTGCTATCTTTCAGTGGCTGTCCGGTGCTCTCATACGGGTGTCGCTGGCGATATACCTCATACTGGAGTTCAATCCGCTTAGCCGTTCGAGACATAAATGGATCGCTCCTGCTCTCCTTGCCGTTATGTTCGGTGGCATGGCTGCTTACTGGACGAACCACATGATCCAGTATCGGATGATCATCGGTTTTGGTTTCCAGTATTTCGGTGTTGTCACGATGAGTCTGATTATCGTGATTTATGCCATCAGCTTCCTGAAGAAAAGGCGGGTGAATCCATGAGCGGCAATATGCAGAATGAAGAACCGACAGGAGAAAACAGGCGGCATAAAAAACGGCTTACTTTGGAGGAATTCAGGGAGCGAATCAGGCCTTGCAATGATGTGATGGAGCAGACGGTGCATATCGGGGGAAGCCGGGAGCGTCTGGCCTATATTTATTATTGCGACGGGCTCATTGATAGCCAGATGTATCATCTGGGCCTGCTGCCGACGCTGGAGAAATGGAAGCAGGATAACGAAGCACCGCTGTCGCCGGAGAGCTCGGAGGAAAACCACCCCAGCCGGATTTTCGTTCCGCTTGACCCTGACGACCCGGATCACATCTATGCCCGCCTGTTCGCCGGAAGCGTAATCGTAGTCTTCTCGGACGAGGAAGGCTTCTATGAATGCAATATTGCCAATCAGCCTGCACGGACGCCAGAGGAATCTTCTATGGAACTGTCGCTTAAAGGGCCAAGGGACGGCTTTGTCGAGCAACTGTCGGTCAATATTGCGCTTGTGCGCAAGAGACTCCGCACCCCCAACTTGCATATTGAATATCACAAAGTCGGCACTGACACCCAGACAGAGATAGCGATCATGCATATGGAGGATCAAGCACCGCCTGGGCTCGTGGACGAGGTCAGACGGAGAATTCGGTCTCTGCATCTTCCGTCTGTGAACGGGGCGGGCGAGCTGGAGGAGCGGTTGTCCGACCGTCCGCTGGCGCTGTTTCCTTTGCTCGACTACGTAGGCAGGCCGGATTATGTCGTGCAATCCCTGATGAAGGGCCGATTCGCGATTCTGGTGGACGGCTCACCGGCTGCCTTGATCGGCCCGGGAAATCTCTTGCTGCTGATTAAATCTCCAGAAGACACCCATCTGCCGTATTACTATGTGTCGCTGGAGCGTCTCCTTAGAATTCTGGGCTTGCTGCTGTCTCTATTCCTGCCGGGCTTTTGGGTCGCATTGTCGTCCTACAATACGGATCAGGTGCCCTTTACGCTGCTGGCGACGGTGACGATCTCCCGCATCGGCTTGCCGCTATCGGCAACGATGGAGATGTTCCTGATGCTGACGCTGTTCGAGGTATTCCGCGAAGCCGGTGTCAGGTTGCCCCGTCCGGTCGGTCAGACCGTCTCCGTGGTCGGCGGTCTTATTATCGGAGATGCGGCCATCCGGGCAGGCATGACCTCGCCCACGATGCTAGTTGTGGCGGCGGTATCGGCTGTCTCCACGTTTACGCTGGTGAACCAGTCGCTCGCGGGCTCCGTCAGCCTGTTCAGGGTCGTGATTCTCATTTTATCGTCTATTCTGGGCATGTTCGGATTTTTTGTAGGCATGTTCGGACTGCTTCTGTATATGTGCTCGCTTGAATCGTTCGGACAGGCTTATATGCAGCCGATTGCGCCGCTCCACATCAAGGATGCCATTTCATCGCTGGTGCAGAAGCCGTGGAAGCTGAATTCTAACCGGAGGAAGCGATCATGATTGCCTGGAAGCTGAGGAGTTGGTCTGCATGGACACGTAGAATCTCGGCAATAGCGTTTGCGCTCGGATGTCTTCTGCTAACCGGCTGCTGGGACGAGGTAAATCTGCAGGATGTTAGCTATATATCGGGAATGGGCATTGATTACAAGGATGGCGAATACGTCATCTACACCCAGATGATTAATTTTGCAGCTGTAGCCAAGACAGAGTCTCCGCAGCAATCGCAGAAGATATGGATCGGTCAGGGCAAAGGAGATTCCGTGCTGCTCGCCTTCTACAATTTGAGCCGCGGCGGCTATACGACACTTAATCTGGAGCATCTCAAAACGATTGTCGTACATGAGCGGGCGCTCGGCAAAATAGCGGATGTGCTGGACGGGTTGAACCGTCAGCGCGCTTCGCGATATACATCGCTGCTCTACGGCACGAACGAGCCGATCGAAAATATTTTTACGACGCAAAACTTCTTTGACCAGTCGCCGCTAAACAGCATTCTGTACATGCCAGGACCGCATGATGTGCAGTACACGTTCACAAAACCGCTTAAGATGCAGAATGCCGTACAACAGCTTAGAGAGCCGTCTATGACAACGCTGCTGCCGGCTCTAAATACGACGGAGGCGTACTGGCGCCACGGCAGAAAAAAGATGAACACTCAGCTCATTGATGGCGTATTTGTCTTCAAAAACTTCAAGTATCAGGGCTATGCGCTGGAGAAGGACTTGCCCGGCGTCCGCTGGCTGGATGAATCATTCGACAAGGTGTTCGCGAAGGCAGGAGGCGGTGCTAACGAGGCAACGATTTCAGTGACGAAGTCATCCCATCGGTTCCGCATTGATTCGACGACTCCGGACAGGGCGGTTTTTCGCTTGAATGTGCAGCTGAAGGGGCATGTAGTGGAATTAGACGGGCAGATGTCCGAGCGCGAAATTGTGGATTCTATTGAAAAAAGAGTCAGAGACGAGATTGAGTCCACTTACCGCTTCTGCCTTAAGCGGGGGATGGACGTCTATCAACTCGAGCACTATCTGTACCGCTATCACCACAGCTACTGGAAGAAGCATGTCAAGGACAAGGACTGGGCACCGCAGCAGGATCAGCTTGTGGAAATCGAAGTGAAGCTGGATCTGACGGATTCGGGAAAATTCCAATTGAGAAGCGGCACATAAAATAAGGGAATTGGCTCATAATACGGAAGTCAGCATTTCAAGAGCAAAGGAGGGATTACCATGCTGCAGCCTATGACAGTGAAGGAACTGGAGTATATTGCGGATTCCATGTCTAATGAGGACCTGCTTATGAAGCAATGTGCGGCGGCGGTCTCGATCGCAACAACACCAGCAATCAAGAACTGCTGTTCCCAAATGATTCAAATGCATCAACAGCATTATGATTCGCTTATGCACGCGATTCAGCACCATCAGCAGATGGCGCCTACCCAGCCGCAATAACCACATGAGATTCTATATCGTATTGGAGGGAATAAGATGAATCAGCAATCGCAATCCATACTGACAGAGGAAGATCTGGCTTCGACGGTGTTGTCGGATCTGAAGCGCGTCGTTCGAGAATACGCGACGGCGGCTACGGAGTCCACTTGTCCGGATATTCGCCAGATGTTCACCAAGCTGCTCGACAATACGCTGAAGGCACAGGGACAGCTGTTCCAGGCGATGCAGCAAAGCAACATGTATAATACGGCGTCTCCGGCGCTTAGACAAGAGCTGGACAAGCAGGCGCAGCAATACAAGCAGACGGCGCAAAAAACGAAGCAGCAGCTTCAGCAAGCACTAGGCGGATCGCAGCAAGGATCATTCTTCAATCCGATTCACCAGCAGCAGTCCGGTCAGCAGCAACAGCCTTATTATAGCTAAGACCCTTCGGGGTCTTTTTTATTGCACAAATTCTTTGCAGGAAAAGGGGATTAGGTGTAATATATTTTTTATAACCGCAGGCGAGCTGGAAGGAGCTTTGGCATGAACGAATTACAGTTAAAAGTATTGGAACTGCTGAAGGAAGACGCCCGCAGGGACGCGGAGCTGATCGCGACCATGCTGGATCATCCGGTAGCGGAAGTGAAGGAAGCCATTGCCGCGATGGAGCAAGACCATATTATCGTCAAATACGCGACAGTTGTGAACTGGAGTAAGGTGGACGACGAGAAGGTAACGGCCTTGATCGAAGTGCAAATTACGCCTGAGCGGGGGCGCGGATTCGAAGGCATCGCCGAGCGAATCTATCTGTACCCGGAAGTAAAATCGGTCTACCTGATGTCAGGAGCCTACGATTTGCTGGTAGAGGTTGAAGGGAAGACGCTGAAGGAAGTCGCTTCGTTCGTGTCCAACAAGCTGTCGCCGATTGATGCGGTGCTTTCGACCAAGACCTTTTTCATATTGAAAAAATATAAACAGGACGGCATCATCTTCGAGGAAAACGAAGGTGACCATCGGTTGATGGTTTCGCCGTAACATAAAGGGTGATGGTGATGATTAGAGAGAAATCGCAAGGAACCTCCATCCCTGTGCAGCGTCAATCGATGGCTGACTATTTGTCTCCTCTTGTTCGAGACATCAAACCGTCGGGAATCCGCCGGTTTTTTGATTTGGTCAGCACGCGCAAGGATATCATAACGCTTGGTGTTGGCGAACCGGACTTCGTTACGCCATGGCATGTGCGGGAGGCGGCTGTATATTCACTGGAGTCTGGCAAGACCCAGTATACGTCGAATGCGGGAATGCCCGCGCTTCGGGAGGCGATCGGGCAATATTTGAATGACTCTTTCTCGGTCGAATATGATCCGGCAAGTGAGGTAATCGTGACGGTAGGGGGCAGTGAAGCGATTGATCTGGCGCTCCGCGCGCTCATTACGCCGGGCGATGAGATTCTGATTCCCGAGCCTTGTTATATTTCTTATTCACCGATAACGGCTCTGAGCGGCGGCGTGCCGGTTGGCATCGAGACATTCGCTGCGGATAACTTCAAGCTGCGGGCGGAGCAGCTGCAAGCCGTAATTACGCCGCGCTCCAAAGTACTTATCTTATGTTATCCAAGCAATCCGACCGGCGGCATCATGACCTATGAGGACTGGCTGCCGATCGCGAAGCTTGTGGAAGAGAACGATCTGATCGTCATCTCGGACGAAATCTATGCTGAGCTGACGTACGGTTCCAAGCATGTCAGCTTCGCGGCGATGCCGGGCATGAAGGACCGGACTATTCTGGTTAGCGGCTTCTCCAAGGCGTTCGCGATGACGGGCTGGCGGATGGGTTATGCTTGCGGGCATACCGATATTATTGCTGCCATGCTTAAGATTCATCAATATACCGTTATGTGTGCTCCGGTTATGGCGCAATATGCGGCGCTTGAGGCGCTTCAGCATGGCTTGGAGGAAAAGGATCGCATGGTCGAGTCTTATAATCAGCGGCGCAGGCTTGTCGTGAAGGGCTTCCGGGAGATCGGGCTGGAATGCCATGAGCCGCAAGGCGCCTTCTATGCCTTCCCATCGATCGCATCAACCGGAATGTCGAGCGAGACATTCTCCCAGCGGCTATTGGAAGAAGCGGGCGTCGCGGCGGTGCCGGGCGACGTATTCGGTCTAGGCGGCGAGGGGCATCTAAGATGCTCGTATGCGACATCTGTTACACAGTTGACCGAAGCGCTAGACCGCATCGGAAATTTCGTACATCAATTAAAGCAAGGCTAGCCGATCAGCAGGTCAGGAGTCCCTCCGGCCTGCTGTTGCTATAAGCGGAGCTACAAGGATAATAGGCTGTACTGGGGCTTACGCCCGTTCGAGGAACTAGGAGGGAACAGATGAGGTTATATACAAAGACTGGAGACAAAGGCCAGACGTCGCTCATTGGCGGGAGAGTCGGCAAAGATGATATCCGCGTAGAGGCGTACGGCACAATTGACGAGCTGAACAGCTTCGTAGGCCAGGCGCAGGCTGAAGCGGCGAAGTATGAATCGCTCCAGGAAATGGCAGGTTACTTGCTTGACATTCAGCATGAGCTCTTCGATTGCGGATCAGATTTGGCGTATGCCAAAGAAGGTGTTCCGTATAAGATGAATGGCGAGCCGGCCCTGCGGATGGAGGAGTGGATTGACCGTTATATCGTGGAAGCACCTGAGCTCACGCGCTTTATTCTGCCTGGCGGCAGCGCGTTATCATCCATGCTCCATGTGTGCAGAACGGTATGCCGCAGAGCGGAGCGCCGGGTCGTTACTCTATCGGGCGAGCATGCGATTAATCAGGATGTACTGATCTACTTGAACCGGCTCTCCGATTATTTCTTTGCAGCAGCCCGCGTCGCCAACTACAAGCTTAGCGTGCCGGACACGGAGTATATCAGAAGTGCGGAAGTATTCCGCAAGGGCAAGGTGAAGACCAAGAGCGTTAACGAGGAGAAAGGCTGAAGCAGCAATGGAACAATGGAATGGACGCTACTACGCCCCGCTTGTCGTCGAGGTGACGGATGCGGATGACGGCAAGCAGGTTCGAACGATATTGGAGCGGAGGCTTGGCGTCTCCCGTAAGCTGCTTTCCCAGGTCAAGCTGACCGAACACGGGCTAACACTGAATGAGGAGCGGGTTTATACGACGGCGATTGCGAAGTCAGGCGATACGATCCGTCTTCGGATGGAGCAAGAAGAGTCTGAAGACATCTTGCCCCAGCCCATTCCGATTGAAGTAGTATATGAAGACGATAGCTTGCTCATCGTGAATAAGCCGGCGGGCATGATTGTTCATCCGACACATGGCCATTATACGAACACGCTAGCCAATGGTGTTGTCCATCATTGGAAGGAGAGGGGAGAGCGTGTCCGTTTCCGGCCGATTCACCGGTTGGATGAGGAGACGTCGGGGCTGGTCGCCATTGCAAAAACAAGCTATGTGCATCAGCAGCTCTCGGAGCAGTTGCAGGCGGGAACTGTTATGAAGCTGTACCGCGCTTATGTATATGGCGTGCCTGTGCCTGCAGCCGGTACCATCAATGAACCAATAGACCGGGATGATGAGCAGCCGCATCTGCGTGTAGTAAGGCCGGACGGTTATCCGTCCATTACGCATTATGAGGTCATCGCCTCGTACCCTGGAAGGGAAGGGACGCCGGCTGCTTCCGTTAGGCTGAAGCTGGAGACGGGAAGAACCCATCAAATTCGTGTACATATGCGCCATATCGGATGTCCGCTCATTGGGGAGAAGTTCTATGGACCGGAGCATGACCGCCGCGTAGAAGAGTGGGAGCTTGCCGCAGGACGCCATGCCCTTCATGCGGAAATTCTGGGGTTCGTGCATCCGATCAAGAAAGTGCCGATGGAATGGCAAGCGCCTCTGCCTGCGGAGCTGGCGAGGCTGGAGAAGCTGCTTGGAGCGGATGAAACCAGCAGTTCCACTAGTACATATCGGAAGGAGAACTTAGAGTAATCATGTCAGAACGTAAAGTAACGATTATCGAATATCCGAAATGCAGCACATGCAAAGCGGCGATCAAATCGCTGAAGGCCAAAGGAAATGAGGTCGCGACTCGTCATATCGTAGAGGATACGCCTACGGCTAAGGAACTGAAGGAGCTGCTGCAAATCAGCGGCATGGACATAAAGAAGCTGTTCAATACGTCCGGCGAGGTGTATCGCGAGCTTGGACTGAAGGACAAGCTGCCGGGAATGACGGATGATGAGAAGCTGGAGCTTCTCGCTTCGCACGGCATGCTGATTAAGCGTCCCATCGTGACGGACGGCAAGCAGGTCACCGTAGGCTACAAGGAAGACCAATACGAGCAGGTTTGGGGCCGGTCATGATGGATACTGGCAAAGGCAGCAAAGCTTGGCGGTCGGAGCGGCTGTCGGCGCTCGGTTCGTCCATCTTCTCGGAAGTGGCGGCATGGAAGGCGGCAGCAGCCAAGGAGGGTAAAGATATTATTGACCTTGGCATCGGCAGTCCGGACCAGCCGCCTACGGAGAAGGTCAGACGCGCCTTGGCGGAAGCCGCGCTTCAGGCCGGCAACTATGCGTATCCCGCAACCAAGGACGGCATGCCCTTCAAGGAAGCGGCAGCGGCCTGGATGAAGCATCGCTTCGGCGTCACCGTAGATCCCGCAAGCGAAATGGTCACGCTGCTGGGCTCGCAGGACGGGCTTGCCCATCTGGCGATGGCCATCTGTGATCCTGGTGATGCAGCCTTGCTGCCGAATCCGGGTTATCCCATCTATGAAGGCTCGCTTGCGCTTGCCGGGGTCGAGTCGATTTTGATGCCGCTGCGGGAGGAGAACGGATATCTTCCCGATATGGATGCCATCACGGAGGAACAGTGGGACCGTGCCAAGTTCATCCTGCTAAACTATCCGAACAACCCGGTGTCCGCTGTAGCCGATCTGGCGTTCTACGAGAAGGTGCTGGTGAAAGCGAAGGAGCACGGGGTACTGGTCGTTCATGACCTTGCTTATTCCGAGATGGGCTTTGATGGCAATGAACCGCCGAGCATTCTGCAGCTGCCTGGGGCATCAGAGCAAGCGGTGGAATTCCATTCGATGTCCAAAAGCTTCAACATGGCGGGCTGCCGAATCGGGTTCCTGGCAGGCAACCGGGAAGCGGTTGGTGCGCTGCGTGAGCTGAAGGCGAATATCGATTATGGTGCCTTCTATCCGGTTCAGCAGGCGGCGGTTGTGGCGCTTCAAGAAGCGATGGCTGCGCCAGACAAGCCGAAGGTAGGCAAGCTATACGAGCGCAGGCGTGATCTGTTCCTGGACGCGCTGCGTGCGGAAGGATGGGACATGAAGCCGCCTAAAGCGACAATGTTCGTCTGGGCACCGCTGCCGAAGATGGCTTGGGACACGGGAGTGGCGTGGACCTCCAGAACCATTTCCCAGGAAATGCTTAAGGCAACGGGTGTTGTCGTCGTGCCTGGCGAGGCTTTTGGCACAGAGGGAGAGGGCTATGTTCGTATCGCGCTTGTCGAGGATGAAAGCAGGCTGTTGGAAGCAGCGGCACGAATTGGACGATTTATCCGGGGAGAGCTTGTGATAAAATGATCGTAATGGAGCATTTGTATGAAGCGAATGCTTGCTTATGACGAAGTTAGGGGTTGAATGGTTTGAATGAACAAAGACTTCTGCTTGTGGACGGGATGGCAATTCTGTTCAGAGCTTATTTTGCAACATCGTTTACGGGCAGCATTAGACGGACAAGCTCCGGCTTGCCTGTCAATGCCGTACACGGTTTCGTCCGTTATTTCATGGATGCGGTGAACAAATTCAATCCTACCCATGTGATCTGCTGCTGGGATATGGGGAGCAAGACGTTCCGTACGGAGCAATATGATGGTTATAAGTCCAATCGGCCCGACGCGCCGGAGGATTTGATTCCGCAATTTAACTTGGTGAAGGATGTTGTGGCGAGCTTTAATGTGCCGAATGTCGGTATTGTGGGTTACGAGGCAGACGATTGTATCGGCACGCTGGCGAACCGTTTCAAGCATGAAGCCGAGGTTATCGTCGTAACGGGCGATCACGATATGCTTCAGCTTGTAGATGACTGCGTATCCATTGCCATTATGAAGAAGGGCATCGGCAATTACATGGTTTATACGCCAACGACATTGCTGGAGGAAAAGCAGTTGACTCCGCAACAAATCATCGATATGAAGGGTTTAATGGGCGACACGAGCGATAATTACCCTGGCGTTCGCGGCATCGGCGAGAAGACGGCGCATAAGCTCATTCTGGAGCATGGATCGATTGATGGCTTGCTCGCGAATCTGGATTCCGTATCCAAGACGGTCCGGGCGAAGATTGAAGCTGATCTTGAGATGTTGCATCTGTCACGCCAGCTTGCGACGATTCATTGCAACGCACCGCTGGACACTGATATGAGCCTATGCGGCTGGAGCTATGACCGGAATACGGTGCTGAACAAGTTTGAGGAGTTGGAGTTTAAGAGTCTGGTTGCGTTGATCAGCTAGTTGAAAAACGATGATGATATGGAGGGCAGAAATGCTGTCCAGCTTGTTGTTTCATAGCAAATCGCATGTACACAAAAACCGTTCCTTTTCCAAATGGCAGGTTGTGCCTCCATTTGATGAAGGAGCGGTTTCTTTTTTATTATCCCTTGTGGCTTAGGTAAACAGAGCAAGAAAATGTTCTGGAGAAGCGGAGCGTTCGCCTTTGTATTCGGATTTCATCCGATATATGTTCTTCTGGGAATCTGGATACAACAGCGTTCGGAAGCATATTTTCTTGCGCAGTGGGCGCCCTCAGCTATAAGTCACACGATCTGAAATTTTGCAGCCGAAAATGATTAGTTACGATTTTTTCGGGTTGTTTTCCTCTCTTAACCCCTCCATGGCTGAGAGCAAGCGGAGCAAGAAAATGTACTGTAGAAGCGAAGCGTTCGCCTTTGTATTCGGATTCCAACCATAACATATTGTTCAAGGAATCTGGATACAACAGCGATCGGAAGAATATTTCTTGCGCAGTGGGCGCTTTCAG